>JAFLCK010000026.1:0-71968 GCA_017303615.1 Obscuribacter phosphatis (SeqCode) | reverse complement strand
TGGACATCAGCTGACAAAGGAAGAGACTGAAGCCGCTGAAAAGCGCAATGCTAAGTTTAAGATCGGGGCGGCGTTAGCCGATAAAATTGAACACGGTGAATTCAAAAAAAGTCGCCGCTGAGCTAAAGGAGCTTGGTCCATGCCTGTGGGAAGATGTTCTTCCTAAGTCGGACAATCTTGTTTCTACTTACAGCTTTGAGAATGGCAAGACTTCTCTGACAATCAGTCAGCGCCTGCGAGCAGGGGGAGGCGGTTTTTTCAATGATGGCGTAACCCAGTATGTGCCCCGTTTGACTATAACTAGTGATTCTTGTGCCGATTAGTTCGTACGTCTAGCGGCTTGAAATCTGGCTTGTGCGCGCTTTATAAGTTCTTATGCCGAGGCTGCTTTTGCTGTATAGATAGAGCACATCGCCACGCGGTCTGCGTCTTTGAGGGTACCCTTAAAGGTATGAAATCGGCAAGAGCTGAAAGGCGGTTACACTAAACTGAAAGAGAAAACTGTCTCAATGTTGTTGAGATGTTCGGCTATAGGTCAGTTGGGGGGGGCAGGGGTGCTCTCGGCTGTTGCCAGAGCATCCTCAGTTTCATTGAAAAGCAGCTAGGTAGTTGACCTAAATTACTAGGAGGAATAATCTGAGCAGATTGTTCCTCCGTTTTTCTCCCTTGCCGAAACTCAAGTAAACAAAATGAGCCGATCCAGAGCAAGCAAACCAATACCCTGGTATATTCCCGTATTTTTACAGCTTGAGGCTAGAGTACTTTCTCTTGGCTTTGCTCCTGTAGATTCTTACTCTGTAATCCCTGTGCCGCAGAAGTTAGATGTTGATCCTAAAGCCATGAATCCAATGGAAGGAAAAAACATAAAGTGCTGGCCAGCAAGATTTTATGCGCTTTCCTTGGCAGATGAAAAATTCATCCAAGTTGCGCTATCTGGTCAGTATACTAATCTCGACGGATTTCAATACTCAGTTCATGTCGGCTACGGAGATGATCGGCTTGTACCGCTATTGTCAAAGTTGCAACGAACGCAGATTCGAAAGCATCATGTAAATATAAATTTTGCTGCGTTATGGCAAATCGTAAAATGGTCAGCTAAAGTTTATCAGCCTGACCGAAATCTCAAGAAGGGGCAACCCTACGAAGAAGTCTTTGAGCGAGTTTCTCTGAATCTTGAGAAATATGGTATTCCTTGGGCGATGAATGGACTTTTGTCAGAGTCTATTGAAAATGTTATTGTCAACAGATTCGGTCAGCCAGCGATGACTATTTCTTATGCCCTAATGACAGGCAACTTCGATTTGGCTCAGCGAAGATTGGATCTGGTCAAACAAAAGAGAAGCGAGGGCCTAGAAATCTGGGCTCGCCACAATACCGATAAGTCGCTTGAATCTATAGAAGAATTTGTGGATGCGCGCAGCCTATCCGAGCCTTTCCTTCCGAATCCGAGATTTATCGACGGTGAGTTTATTCGCTTGGCGCAAAAAGCTATTGATGAGAGAAGCATTGAAAGCCTAAGTCAAACCTAAAGTGCAGAACGTGTTAACAACTTTGAAAGCTTAGAATGTAGTCTGTTGACTAAAGGTTTGAGAATTATGCAGAGACGAATGTATCAGGTTTGGTTGTACGTTCTACCAATGAACGAACCAGCACCGTTTACCTGGGAACTCTGGAAGACTGTTTATGATTTACTCAAAGACTTCTGCCATAGTGCAAGAGGAAAATCTCAGTTTAGAGCGATACAGTCAATCCCAAAAAATAAGACGTACGGACCGGATTATTTACTTTGGAATCTCAAAAATCTAGAGAAGGTTGCTCACTACTCACGCATTACAGAGCCAGTCTCGGAACAACTTAGACTCTGCAACTTTGAACTGTCTTGCCCCTCGGAGAAGGTATGCCTAACGGATAGGCACAAGCCTGACATGCTACTTCAGCTTGACTCGCTAAGCTGCTCGAGTGAAGATATGTGCTATATCCTTCAATTCATCGTAGCGCATGACAAACCAGACTTTCAATCTGCAATCCAGATATCGCAAGACCTGGCTAGACTCTTCAGACCAGTTGCTATTGCAGAAATCGTATCACCGTGGGTGCTCGTCAAACTGCCTGAAGAGAGCCCATCTAGAAAGATTTCGAGAATTAGATACTTCTTCAGACCGGGCTGGGACTGGCAAGCTAAGCCAAGCCAAGACATGTTGAATTTGGAAGGAACCAACGCTACCCTGAAGTCTTTTATTGTTACCCCAAATGAAAAATCATCTGAGAAGTGAGCACCTTAATCCGCTGAGCGAGTATCTTTTTGACCCCACGATACTGTCCACGGAAATTTAGACCACTGGTTAAGTTCAACTTCTGCCCTTAAAGTAGTATTTGGAGGAGCAGAATCCCATGAAACAAACCCGCAAGAAACACAACGCCGAATTTAAGGCAAAAGTGGCGCTGGAGGCCATCCAGGGAGAGTTTACTGTCTCTGAGCTGGCAGCCAAATACCAGCTCCACCCCCAGCAAATCAACCGTTGGAAGAAGACCCTGATGGAAGAGGCCGTGAAAGTCTTTGCTGGAGGCGAGGCCAAGACAGGCGACGGCAGTCCGGAGCTGGTGGCCGAACTCTACAAGAAGATTGGCAAGCTTGAGGTAGAAAGAGATTTTTTAGACAGAGCGCTCAATCGCTGAGCCGAGAGGAGCGTGAAAAGCTTGTTGTTCAAGGAGATCAAAAGGTCTCCGTGCGCCATCAATGTGAACTGCTGGGGCTGAATCGGTCGACACTCTACTACGAGCCGGCCGAACTCAGTGAAGAGTCGCAGGAAATCATGCGGCTCATCGACCGGCAGTATCAAAATACGCCCTTTTACGGGGCCAGGAGGTTCGCCGAGTGGCTAAAGCGAAAGGGGGTCAAGGTAAGCCGAAGGCGTGTGCGGACTCTCATGAGGAAGATGGGCTTGGAGGCCATCTACAGAAAGCCGAGGACGACGAAGGCGGCCCCCGACCACAAGATCTATCCATATCTATTGGGCGGTCTTGCTATCACACGCCCCAACCAAGTCTGGGCCACCGATCTGACCTACATTCCAATGAAGAAGGGTTTCATGTATTTGGTCGCGATCATGGATTGGTACAGCCGAAAGGTTTTGTCCTGGAGGCTTTCCAATAGCATGGAGCCGGACTTTTGCGTCGAGGCCCTAGAGGATGCGATCGCAAAATACGGTAAGCCGGAGATATTCAACTCCGACCAGGGCAGCCAGTTTACGAGCAACGATTTCACCAAAGTACTTAAAACAAACAAGATCGAGATCAGCATGGATGGCAAAGGTCGCTGCATCGACAACATCTTTGTAGAGAGGCTTTGGCGAAGCGTTAAATATGAAGAGGTCTACCTGCACGCCTACAACAATCCACTCGAAGCGAGACTCGGGATAGGCCAATACTTCAATTTCTACAATCACGAACGTCCGCACCAGGGGCTGGACTATATGACGCCAGAGGAAGTGTACGAAGGAAGAAAGGAGGTAGTGCCCGCCTAGCCTTCCATGCCGGCACAAAGCCTATCACCGCCCTCCCGGAGGCAACACGTGGCTCCGCCACACGGAGTGTTGCCTCCGGGTCCCAGGGCTGGCGATTTTCGGCATGTGCCGCATGGGGTACGGCAGGCAAATCATATATAGTTTAAGTCTAGCGCCACTACTATCGGTGCCACTGATGATATACTTAGTCTGTATTTAGAAGCTGAACTTAAAAGTCCCGGTCTTTGGTCCAAAGAGTCGTAGCCAGGACACTTCTATGTTCTACTTTCTCTTATCATCATATTTGGAATCAAAGATAAACTGGTGCTCTTCCCCAGCGCGGATATGAGCTGGAAAACCTGCCTGCCCATACTTGATAGAGACCTTAAGTGCCAAACCAGTGAACTTAGCATTCCCACCCTAAACGGCAATAAACTGGCAGGGCTCTATATAAAGAACCCTAGAAGCAAGTTTTTGACCATAGTCAATCATGGTAATGCCGGCAATATTGGTCACCGTATTGTTATTGCGGCCAATCTGATTGGCGCTGGCAGTTCAGTACTTTTATACGACTATCAAGGCTATGGCGAATCAGGCGGGCAAGCCAAATTGAGCAATCTAGTGCCCGATGCAAGAGCCGCCTATGACTACGCCACAAACAAGCTCGGCTACCCATCTTCGTCCATCATTCTTTATGGCGAATCAATCGGCTGCGGTGTTACCAGTGGTGTCATGAAAGAACGCACACCCCGCGCCTTTATCTTGCAGTCGCCCTTTGTCTCGCTGATGAAAACCGCCAAAGACAAACTCTTCTTTATGCGCACCCTACCCGACTTTATCGACCCTGAGCCGCAACTGAATAATCTTGCCTCGGTCGAGAAAGCTCATCCACCGCTCTTGCTTATGCACGGCGATAAAGACATCACCCTGCCCTGCAAATACAGTCAAGAACTGTACAAGAAAGCAAGCCAGCCCAAGCAAATATTCTTGGTCAAAGGTGCCGATCACAACGACATTTACTGCCGCAGCGACAACTCGGTGTTACTGACATTGAAAAACTTTATCGAATCGATCTCAAGCCAGAGCGCTAACCAGGCTAATCAACAAATTCAGGAACGATAAGCTCTTTGGTGACGCCTTTCTCGTACGCCATTTCAAAGAGTTTGCGCACAGCCTGACGACCGCGCTCACCATAGTCGACTGTAAGCTCGTTGACATACATGCCGACAAACTTATCAGCCAGGTCGCGCTTCATATCGCGGGCAAAAGTCATCGCATAATCAAGAGCGTCTTGTCTGTGCTCAAGAGCATAAACAATGGCGCTTTTGAACATGTCGGTCACTTCTTTGACCAAGGTGTCTCCCAGATCTTTTCTGACCACATTGCCGCCTAGGGGCAAAGGCAAACCGGTTTCTTTCTGCCACCAGACACCCAAATCAACGATCAACTCAAGACCGCTCTCTTGGTACATCAGCTGTCCTTCGTGGATGATCAAACCGGCATCAGCCTTACCTTCCACAACATAGTCGATGATCTGGTCGAAAGGCACTTCCACAACTTTAAGACCGGGCTGCCAAAGATTGAGGGTGAGATAGGCTGTGGTCAACTTGCCGGGGATGGCGACAGTCTTATCTTTGAGGTTCTCAGCATTGACTCCAGGCTTGGCTATGACCATCGGCCCATAGTTATCGCCCATACTGGCACCGCAGGGCATGAGCTTGTAGCGGTCTTTCACCAAGGGATAAGCGGCAAATGAAATTGCCGAGACTTCATAGCGCCCATTGATGGCGTCTTGGTTGAGAGATTGAATGTCTTTCAGCACCTGATGCACGGTGAGACCGCGGGTATCAAGCTTATCTTTAGCCAGAGCATAAAACATGAAGGCATCGTCCGAATCGGGCGAATGAGCAATTGTTATTTCCTTGGTCTGAACAGTCACGGCTTTTCTCCCTGGCTCAGCTGATACACCCTAATTGTCGCTCTTAAAGAGCTACTTAAGCATGAACAATTTCAAAGAAAGGGTGCTAAGCTCAGTCCCGTTCTTTTATTCCATCACCTTAAGCACAGGTCATAAGTCATGAAAAAACCACAGGCTCTGCTTTTCGCCCTGGTGTCCTTCTCTCTGCTTTCTCTAAACAGTGCGGCTCTAGCCGGCGGTCAATTATATCCAAAGCTTTACGATGCCACTTATGAGGTAAAAACTCCCACAGGCGTCTCATCGATGCGCTCAATCTCAGACGGCAAAGGGCATTTGCGCACCGAGGTCAATGTCGGTCCAAGCAAAATGGTGACCATCATGGACTATCCAGGCAAAACCACATACACCCTTATGGAAGCCCAGAAAATGGTGATCAAAAATCCGATTGCCCAAGAATACGAAGGGGATCTCACTCCTGAGTTGGCTAAGAAGAAAAACGCCGAAGACCTTGGTTTCAAAGAAGTTTTGGGACATAACTGCCATGGCTGGAAGTTGAAATTGCCAAACGGCGTCTCGGAACACTGGGTTGATGAGAAGGCAGGAATTTTAGTGCATTCGCGCACCCAAGCGGGAAACTACATCACCGAGAACAATCTCAAATCGGTGAATATGAACCAGCCCAAAGCCGATTTGTTCGTTGTCCCGGCCGGCTACAAGCCGATGAACCAATAGCACCAAGTGCAGACAATCTAATAGCCTGTAGCCCATTCCATCGGTTGGTTGAGAGTCAGGTTGCCTGGCAGCGGCGGCGACTGGTAAAGCCGTCTAAGCGTGTTTATATCTCTTGCACTTAAACCGATGGTGCGGGCAAAGACTTTGGCGGGGGCGGTACCGGCCGGCGGCTGATACATCAAGTCTTCAGGACGGTCGCTCTTGCAATAAAGGCCCATCACATGGCCAAGCTCGCGCATGAAGACCGGCGAGAGGGCTCTTTCTGGTATTTCAGGCGGATAGAAACTGGGGCGCAGCAAGTAGATCCAAGTGCGCATACGACCGTCTTTCACAGCCAAACGAGTCACACCCAAGACTCCTTTGGGTAAAGTATTCACCCAAATAATTTCGGCATTTACTTCTTCTTTGGGCAGGGCCAATTTAACCGGCAGATACTGACCCCAGCGGGCAATTACCGCTTCCACACTGCGGGTCCAACTCTCAGGCGTGCCGGCAGGCACTTTCACCCGCAACGGAAAGGATGTCCAACGGGCATAGGTAGTACCGCTGCCGGTGGCGCCAGGAAAGGCGGTAACAGCCGAGAGATAATCACCGGCATTGGCATCAAAAGGCAAACTAGAAGCAACCATGGCGGCATCAAGTGAAAGCACTCCGCTTGGCGCCGGAGCAGCTGATTGGGGCAAGGAACCTTGGGGTAGTTTACCAAACTGAGAGTTTGGCAGAGGGGGGCGACCGGCACTATTGGGTGTTTGCCCCGACCAGGCGGGAGAACTCGGAGAACTCTGCCAGCCTGATTGAGCTGGTGTTGTATTTGGTCTAGTCACATTAGAAGCACTCTGCCAGCCTGATTGCGCCGGTGCCGGACTTGAAATACTCGACATACTAGATGGGTTCTGCCAGCCTGATTGCGCCGGTGCCGGACTTGAAATATTCGACATACTAGATGGGTTCTGCCAGCCTGATTGCGCCGGTGCCGTATTGACATTTTGGCTAGTCATATTGGGGGGCTGAACCACTGGTCTAGATCCTTGCCCCCCCTGAGAAAAACCAGATGCATTACTAGGAAATGCACTACCAAAACCGCCACCAAAGGCGCTACCACCTAAAAGCTTGCTTTCCAGACGAGCAATCCGCTCACCCAGAGCCCCTTGCTTTGCCGAACCAAACACTTCCTTCTCTAAATGGTCCAACCTATCGACCGCTTCATGCTCACTATAGGTAGTACCAAATGCCTTTTGCTCCAAAGCGGTCAAGCGATACTCATCTTGTGGTGTAGCTGACTCCCGGGGCTCCTCATCAATACTTCGCGCCTTATTGAGGGGCTGCCCTTGAATATTTGAACCGAAAGGATTATTTGGTGAGGCGGCATTCTGCGGTGGTGGAGGCGGAGCATCCATCTGAGCCGCCTCTGGACTGATTGGTTGAAGTTTGAGTTCTTCAGCCTGAGCAGCACAAATACAAGAATAAGAAGCAAGCAAAGCCCCCATTAGAAGAGCCTGAGAGCGCTTCTCAACTGGATTAACCGGCTTTCTCTTTTCTGCTCTTGAACTCATGACCTCAAAACTATCGCTCTATACTATTTGAACAATCAATAAACTCAACCGAGTAAATCTTCGGGCATGGCCAGCCCGGCTCGCAGACTGGCTTGCAAATCGAGAATCGGTTCGACCAAGACAGGTGAAAAATGCAAATGCGGCTTTTCCAGTATTTCTGTCAAAATCTTGCATATGCCAGGATCCATCGCTTGCAAGATCTGTCGGCTTTCGGCAATAGAAAAAGCCGCCACAGCCTCAGCCCAATACTCTTCTTTAGATGTGGCGGAATAACCAGAAATAAACTGCCGGAAGTTCAATCTTTCCGGTCGAACAAGCTCAGAATAGCCTTCATAACCAGGCGGTGGCGGATTATCGATACGACAACGCTCTAGTCGATTGCGATACAGTTCGCCGATTCGATCTTGGCTTGCCTGCGACAGACAAAACTGCAATTGATGGCCAAATTCATGCGAAACAACCAGGTTGACTCTCACTTCTACATAGGGCGGGAAGGGCGATGTAACACTGGCTAGAGTTCCGAAGCGCTTGAATAAATCGATATCGCGATCAAACTCTTCGGCATCTAAATCGACCATGCCGGTGCGCACACGCGTCACTCCGGCCGCACCGTGTTTGACATTACCCATGGCACAATTGCCTTCGCTCTTGCGCACCACTTGTAAGATGCCTGAACGCGCCCAAATATTGAGACTGTCGATAACATACTTTTTCTGTTGGACACCAAGTCGATCAAAATCTTGAAAATAGCGAATAATCTCATTCTCGCCATAGCTCTTGTCCCGGCGATAGAGGGGCTTGAGATAATCTTTCTTGACTGACTTGCCTTCCGAGGTTTGTCCCTCAAAATAGAAAGCCAGCATGTTCGCCTCTTCCACCCTTCGAAAGGGAGTCATGGTGCAGTGATCGCGCACAGCCAAAGAGAGACCGTCGTCCATCACGCCGACCAAATGATGATCGGCGGTAGCCACTCTGCCATTGATGACAGTCAGATGTCTCTCGTTATAGTAAAGATCGCCTGTGGGCCCGCCTTCTTTCAAAATAGGCAGGGTAAGCTCTAGACCGCGAGAGTCAATGCCTCTAAAGACACAATCTTCCAGATCGTCAATGACGCGTAATTCTTTCGATTCTTTCTCGGAAGCACCCAGAATCTTGATATGGCCGTCTTCATAAAGAAAACCAACCACTGTATCGGACATCAAAATATTGCCGAAATCAACCACGAGTGTATTGCCGCCAAGCTCAAGAAAGCCGCTTGGTCCAAACTCCTCGCCTTGATCTCCCGACTTATTCAGAATGGTTTCTGCCTGCAATTTAAGACCCATCCTAATTATAGACAATGCCCTGCCTCAGTCGCCTGAAACAGGGCAATGCCTTGCTCACTCTTACTTAGCAGCAACAACAGCGCCAACGCTGTCCTTAGCTTTATTCCAATCAGCCAAGAAAGACTCAACGCCTTTATCGGTGAGAGGATGAGAGACCAGCTGCTTGAAGATCTTGTAGGGCATGGTGGCAATGTCGGCGCCGGCCAAGGCAGCCTGGGTGACATGCACCGGATTACGGATGCTGGCGGCCAAGACCTTTGTTTCTAGGTCATGGATAGCAAACATGTCGGCAATCTCTTGAATGAGTTGAGAACCGTCCTGGTTTATATCATCAAGACGACCAACGAAAGGGCTGACAAAATAAGCACCGGCACGGGCGGCCAACAAGGCTTGGTTGGTAGAGAAACAGAGGGTAACATTGACCTTGATGCCTTCTTTAGAAAGCACACTGGTGGCTTGCAAACCAGCCGGGGTGAGAGGGGCTTTCACAATTACGTTCGGAGCCCATTTAGCAATCTCTCGTCCTTCCTTAATCATGCCTTGCGGGTCGGTGGCGATCACTTCGGCGCTGACCGGACCAGGCACTATTTGGCAGATTTCTTGAACTAGTTTCTTGAAATCCTGCTTCTCTTTGCTCACCAAGGAAGGGTTTGTGGTTATACCATCAAGAACACCCCAGGCGGCAATCTCACGAATCTCGTCCAGATTGGCTGTATCTAAAAATAGTTGCACGTCTAACTCCCTTTGCAGAAATCTACAAAATTAAGGCTCAATGCCCAAAGTATAAGCCTTTGATTACTCATATAGACAAGCCCGGCAAAAAGAAAGAGCCCCTTGTAAACAGAAGTAAATAGAAAAGACCCTTATCCCTGGTACATTCCAGCCATTTAATGTCAAATTTCGCTTGGAATGGCAAACTTACCGACGGCCTAAAAGTGCCGTGAAAAAACAAAGTAACGCGGTAATTTAACATCCTCTTAAAATCCAAGGTAAGCAAGCTAACCAAAACCAGGATATTAAATGAACCTGACTTGGCACAAAGTGTAAGTATGAAAAGCAGATTTTCTGAGCCGCATATAAATAGATCCCCGAAAGCCTGGCAGATTGTCGCGGCAACCATGGCCGGTGTAGGCATTGGGCTCACAGTCATGCACTTCATGCCTGCCAAGACCAGCAAATCTCTAGCCAGCCAAACTCAGAGCGGTAAACAAAGCCAAAGCAAGGCTGCACCGGCTAATCCGCTTGAAGCAGTTAATCTTTGGCCCAAGCTCGATAGCCGCATGAATGTTCTACTGATGGGAGTAGACAGCAACGGCAGGGATACCGAAAGATTCAACGGCTGTCGCTCCGACACAATAATTCTTGCCAGCCTAGACCCCGAGACAAAGAAAGTTTCGCTCATTTCTATCCCCCGCGACAGCCGGGTGCGCATTAATCCGTCAAACGGTAAACATACAGTCGAAAAAATCAATGCCGCCCATGCCATAGGCGGTCCAGAGCTGACAGTGCAAACAGTCAGTGAAGATTTCGGTGTGCCTATCGACCATTACATGGTCATAGACGTGCAAGGTCTGAAGCAATTGTTTGAAGCTCTAGGGCCGGTGGAAGTGATGGTGGAAAAACCAATGCACTACCGCGACCGCGCCGGGCATTTGAATATTGCTCTAGAACCAGGTCTAAACAAGCTCGATGCCACAAGATTGGAAGAATATGTGCGCTTTCGCCATGACCCCAGGGGTGATATCGGCCGCATCGAAAGACAGCAATGGTTTTTGCGCCAGGTCAAGAAAAAGCTGGAAGAACCGCAAGTATTATTGAAGTTGCCCGAGCTTTGCAAATTAGCCGGTGAATATGTACGCACCGACCTAGAACCAACAGATATGCTCAAGTTGGCTGCCTTTTGCAAAGACTTAAAGACCAACCAAATTCAAACCGCCACCTTACCCGGTGAGCCGGTGACCATCAATGGCGGCAGCTATTGGGTGCCCACTCCCGACACTTCCGCCCTGGTCTTGCACCGCATGGCCGGTGCCCCTCTATCAGTTTCAGTGATTGCCACCAATACTGGTGCGCATATTCATGCCGTTCACAATAGCGATATGACCAGCGACATCAACGATCAATCATCGGTCTCGTACGCTGCCTATTCAAACGACTTGGTCAATTCTGAATGTGCCCAAGCGGCAGGAACCAAGCCGCCCTCGGTTGTAGTGAAATATCCCAAAGGCTGCGAAGAGACAGCCCGCAACCTTGAAGGGCGCCTGAAAGAGAAGGGTTATAATGTACGCTGGATTCAAAAGGCAGACCTCTCTGAATGCCAACATGAGCTTTTGGTGCAGACCTCATTTAGAGCCGACGATCAGCTCACCCAGGCAGTCAAGCAAGCCATTCCAGAGTTAGAAGCCTATCCGGTCAATGTCTCTCCCGAGCCGCGCTCCAGCTCAGACTTCGTCATTGTTGTTACACCTGGTTCTAAAATAACTGGTCCGGCTGCCAAAGAAACAGAAGAAGCCGACCTGCCCCAAAAGAAAGAGGACGCTCACGGAGCCTGAATTGGAAGCTTCAGACCGGCGAGTCGGGTTTAGAATGGGGATTAGGAGCTGGCTGGCTCTGATTTTCACTATCTGCCTGCCTTTGCTTTGTAGACCGGCTGCGGCGGTACCCAAGACAGAGACTCGCAAAGAGCAAGTTCAAAGCAAGATAAAGACCGATAGCAAAGAGACAAAAGTAATTGAACAAGTGCTGGAGAGTTCGCTGCAAGGCACTTATCAAATTAGACTGAGCGAGAAAAGTATCAAAATAGAATATCATTCCACCGGCTTCATTCTCGTCGCCAAGGCGCCAGACTGGCTAATTACGGTGGTTTCACCCGCATCTAAGAGTTATGCCGTTTGTACGCCAAAAGAGTGGCGAGCTTTCTGTGACAGCACTATCTACTCGGTGCCGGAACTGAAAAACTACACGAAAGTGGGCGGCAAGAAGACGATCGACAGCGCCACCAAACTGCCTCTGATTGAGACGGTCTATAGGGGACAAGAACGGGGCGGAGCCGGCGAACTCTGGCACAATGAAGAGATGGACGATATGATTGGCTGTCGCTTTATCACCTACAACCTGAAGGTGGAAGAGGCACCGCTTGCCATTATCTACGGCTGCTTTGGTCTACCTAAAGGCGATGGCTTGCTAAAAGCCGTACTCAAGGAAAGCAAGGACAAAAAACTCTATTGGACGATTAGATCTAAGAGCCTGAAGGTCTTATCCAGGCAAGACAATGCCGCCAAGGAAGCAGACTACACTGTGCCTAAAGGCTACAAAAGGGAAAGCAAACTATCGAGAGAACTAGTCTATGGTAAAGCCGCACCGGTTATGGACGAGATGCTCAAAACCTTTGGGGAAGCCAGTCGCTAAACCGTCACTAAAACCCAGAACCAAGGCCGGCATTAGGTTTTAATGCTGCAGTCTGTCCAGAAATCGGCGCCCCCGGGTATAAAGCTATGTAAGCCCAGGAAACACTTACTACATGGCTAGCTCAGGCGAAAGCAAAACAGATACAAGCAGGGAAGGCGCAGGAAAAGCGCCTGCCGAGCATAGCGAGCCGAACAGCAAGAAAACTGAACCAGCCGAAGCAGCCAAAGCTGAAGCAGCTAAAGTAGAAGCATCAGGCAAGGCTCTCAGTGAAATTACCAGCCAAGACCACAAAGAATTCCGGGCCAGTGATAAGCCTGCAGCCAGCACTGCCGAAAAAGCTCTCCCCTCAGTAAGCCTGGTCGATTCTCAAAAGGCACCCGACCGCAAAGCCCTAGAAAAAGACGCCGAAGCGATTCGCAAAGCCACCGGCAACGACAACTATATCGCCCGCTGGTCTGACAACGAACGCATCATCAATATTCTCAAGGGCAAAAGTGAAGCCGAAATCAAAGTTCTCGACGAAGTTTACCGCAAGAAATACGGCATCTCAATCGAGAGAGAAACGGCTTATATGTCGGGTTCTGACCGTGAGAAGGTCATGGGCGCCCTCTACAAGAAAGACAATGACAAAGCCGGCTTAGAAGTAAGCCGCGTCGCCACAGCTCTGGCCGAAGGAAGAGAATGGACCGGACGGTCCCAGACCATGCTCGACAAAGACCTGAGAGACTCACTCAGGGGAGCAACCAGCCAGCAAATTCAAGAAATGGAACGGGAGTATCAAAGACGCCACGGTATAAGCCTCAGTGCCGCTATTGAAAGAGACGGCAATATAGGCAAAGAAACAAAAGAAGCCCTCAAGATCTATCTCAAAGGCAGTGATAAGCGAGAGGCTAAAGACACAGATACACTGACGACCCTGGCTCTCAAGTCTTCCGACCTGCAGTTTTTCAAAGAGGTAATGAAAGATGCCAGCCCTGCAGACCGGGCGCGCTTTCAGCAAAACGGCGGTGACAAGCGCCTAGTCGATGCATTTTCAGGCAATGATCTAGACCAAGCCCGCGACTTTGTCAAAGAAGGCAAGCTTACTGCCGCCACCCAGGTAAGAGAAAATACCGGCACTTTTATAGACAATAACCAGGGTATAGAGCTGGCGCTCAGTCGCATGACCGATGATGAACGGGCCCGTTATCGCATCGGTCGTCATCTTGCTGGTAAAGACCAGGAGCTATCAGAAGCTGATCAAAAGCGCTTGAGCGCCATGCCCGAAACTGAAAAAACGGCGGCGAGTGCCTATTACAAAGAACTGAGAAAAAGCCTGGAAGGCGCCGGTAACAGCACCGAGCTAGCCCGCTGGGAATCGCTTATAAATACACGCAACGGTTCTTTTGTGGCCTCTCTTGATCAGCACCGCGGTCTTTTCTGGAACGCTTCCACCGCCACCATTGGCTCCGCCGTTGAAAACATGAGCGAGAAAGACTGGAGGGAAGCCAAAGCCAATCCAAACTCTCGCAAAGAGCTAGACGCCATGCTCTTGAGCCTCAACAAAGACGAGCAAGAACGAAAAGCGATCTTGAAGATCTTCGACGACAAGATGAAAGCCCAAACCTTTGCTGAAACAAAAGATACTGGGCGGGTTTCAGTCAATGACAAGCTGGAAGAAAACTGGGGTATCTTCAAGAACGACCAGGGCGCCATGCTGGAAGCCATCGGCAAAATGACGGCGGCAGAAAGGGCTCGCTATAGAGACGACGAAAATTTTCGCAAAGAACTTGATCGCAAAGTAGAGCGCTACCTGAGCGGCGATACCGAAAGAGAAGCACAACGTCTACTGGGCAATATTCTCGAAGACGGCAAGACCGGCTCTGATATTCTCACCAAGCTAACCCAACACAAAGCCAATCTTTTTACCGATGAAGAGGCAGCTCTGAGAGATATCGACCAAGCCCTCAAGCAAGATCCTAAACTAAGAGAACGCCTGCAAAATCCGCAAAGCGAAGCCGACATCAAGTTTAAGGCCGACTTTGAGAGAATCGCCCGTGAAACTCTCGGCAAAGACCGCTATCAAGCTCTTGTGCCCGAGCTAATCGCCAAAGGCGGTTTTGATCTTGAGAAAATGACTAGACTCTCCAAAGGTTTCTTTTCAGACGACGAAGAGACCACTTATAAAGACATCGCCGCCGCCTCTAACGATTCTAGAGATCGCCTGATCAATGACAAAGCTTATCGCGAGCAAGCCCTCAGTCATCTCAATGAAGAAGAGAAGAAGATCGCCCTAGCAGTAGCGGCACAAGGAGAATACAAACCGGAAGATAAGATCAGACAAATGGTCCTAGGTTTTGGTGGCAGCAAAGAAATAGTGGGCACCCTGAAAGATCTAGCACCCGAACAGTTGAAAGAACTGAAAGCTGCCTATGCCCTCAAGTATGGCAAGAGTTTTGAAAACGACCTGATGGACAAGCTGGGTGGTCAGGAACTGGCGGAAGCAAGAAGAATACTTAGTAGCGATAAAGACATAGACACCAGAATAGATGCCGCCCGCGATGATATCTATGCCACCAGAAGCGGTGTCGGAGCCGGCTTTGCCGATGTATTCAGCGGCACCGGCAAACAAGCCGACGACACAATGGACGAACTGCTCAAGACAGCTGCCGATGCGGCGAAAACAGGCAGAACCCTAAGCCCGGAAGAAACAAGAGCGCTTTTTGAGAACTACGGCAAAGCTGTAGACAATCATCGAGAATCCAAATCGGCGGCAGCCGACTATACCGCTGATGCCATCATCGCCGGTGGCACTATCGCCTCGGTAATTGCCACCGGCGGTACAAATTTACCTCTAGTGGCGGCGGTTTTAGCCGCTGGCGGAGCCGCCACCAAGGTCGGCACCAAAAGTTTGCTCATGGGTAATGATTATGACTTTGCCCTCGGCACTGTGGCTAAAGACGCCAGCATAGGAGCCCTAACCGGCGCCACCTCGGTTTTTGGACAAGCACAGCTGGCTGCTGTCTTTAAGATTGGACAACAAAGCGCTGCCGCCGCCAGCGGCAAAGTAGTAGAAACTCTGACCAGAAAGAGCCTGAGCGAAATAGCCAAATCGGCTGGTCTTTCGGTGGCCGATGACGCCGCCTATCTAGCCCCCGGCTTTGAAAAACTAATCAGCGAAGGAACAGGGGCCACTATGCGCAACCTGCTCGCTAACGGAGCCACCAAAATTGAAGAGAAAGCTTTTCAAGAAATTGCCGAGAAAGCAGTCGATGCCAGCATCAAAGGGGCACTGAGAGAGGCGGCGGTGCAAGCTGTAAGAAAAGAGTTGACCGAAAAGGCCACCGAAGAATTTGCCAAGCACACCGCCAACTGGCTTACTTATCAAGCCACGGCCCAAGCCCTCAATGCCGGTGCCGGCGGCGGCGCCAACAGTCTCACCGGGGTCTTAGAAGGGCTTACCAAGTGGGATTCAAATAAAAGCCTTGCCTATAACATCAAACATGTGGGCATGGAAACCTTTGCCTCGACAGTTGCTGGTGCCGGCGGTGCTCTTGCTTTTGGCGGCTTGTTCAAAGCTGCTGAACTTGGACATGCCAGAATGCGCCCAGAGCCTAGTCTAAAAGCAAGCGAGGGTCCCGCCTTAAGACCTGAAGTGACAACAGATGCAAAACCAGATCTAAATAGACCGGCAGTCTTAGATTTTTCGCCTGGAGATGGTCACTTTGCTGCAATAGACAATTCGGCGGCCCCTGAAGGCAAACTCTGGCATCCGCAACGCGATTTCACCAAACTCGAACCGGCTGAAAGATCAGCCCTATTGGGCAGGCTTGGTAGTGACCGTTCGCCCCTAGCAGGCAAGACCAGCATCGAATCTTACATTGGTGAATTTGATGCAGTCGCTCGCGGTTGGGATGAGAAAATGGGCAAATTGCCCGCCCTGAAAGAAAGCAGCAGGGCACATCTGGAACAGGCGACCAGAGAAGCAAGAGCGCTTTCAGAATCACTTGGTGTGCCGGTCAAAGACGGACATATCGATATCAAAGCCATGCGTGCCAAAGCAAATGGCGACGTGCAAGTAGAACAAACCATCAAAAACTATGAAGAGAAGCGCGGAGTTTATGCTGCCCTAGTTAATGCCGAAAATTCGCAGGCAGCCCTGCGTGCCGAAAGTTTGCAACCGGTCTTTGATAAATTTGCCCAAGAACAAGGTCTGCCGCCTATCAAAATCAAAACAGGCGATGCCTTGTCTATGTCTGGGCAAGCCGCCTACTATCGCAACGGCGAACTCTATATTCATCCGCATTATCTGCTTGATGGCAGTCGCAAACTCGATTTACTAGAGCTGGGTTATCACGAGCTCACCCACCACGAACATTCCTTTACAGTAGCAAGATCTTATGCGGACGCACTCAAGCTAAACGGCACACCAGATAGAAACCAGGCCGAAGTTCTCAGTCAGGTATTCAAACAACAAACCGGGCAAGATCTAAGCCCCGAAGCCGCTCTTACTTTCTTAGAGAAGCGCCATAGCTTGGCAAAACCCAATCTAGACGAAGCGGGACTAGCTAGAGCAAGAAGGCTGGAAGCAGCACTTACGCAGAATCAACCTGTCGGTGCAAAACTAGAAGACCTTGCCACCAGCTTTAGAGTGGCTGAAAGCGCCCTCAAACGGCTTGACGATAAAGAGCAAACTAGTGAACTTATAGCCAGGCTTTATGCGCCGAGCGGTGAAGGCAAAGCCCTCTCATTGAGACTTTTCGGCAGCGAAACACCACCTGCCTCATTAACCAAAATCTTAGAAGGTAATGCTTCAGATAAAGTTGAGGCTGCGACGGCTGAGCTTAGAAGCACAATCACTAAACGCATGGATGCAATCAACCAGGAAAGACGCCTGGCTTATGATTCTTATATGCAAGACCACGAAGTGGATGCCTTCTTAACTGGACAAAAGGCCAGAATACGAGCTGCCGAAATGGGCATCAAAGACAGCCCGGCCTTTAGCCGAACCAGCACCAATAGCAGTGGCATCGATGTCAGCCTAGATCGTGTTGATGCCCCAAATTTGGCAAGGGCTACCAGAGACATCATAGAAAGCATAAAGAAGGGCGAAGAGCCAGCGGTCAAGCCGCCTCGCCTGCAGCTTGGCATCGGCAAAAACACCGGCACTCCAAGCGATTTCAACCCCCAGAACGGCACTTTCTACTTCGAGAGAGTGACTATAAATCAGAAACTACCTTTCTCTGCCACCACCAGCAAAGCGCAGCGCAATCTAAAAGTCGGCGACGAACTAAATTTGAAATTACATCCGGACGGCGCTCTTGACCGCACACCACTCAAAGTAGTGGCCATCAACAATGACGAAATCACACTCAGCTATCAAGGTCGCTTTGAAATGCGAGCCGGTGATGCCAAAAGACATAATCTAGGACTTGCCGATGACCTAAAGGCTTTCGCTGTCTCTAGAATGTCCGCCCGAATTGACGAACCAGGATTCCGCCTTGATAGTGGAAATCCTTATTTGAACGATCTGCTCATGCATGGCAATAATCTACAAAGAGCCGATATAAAGCTCTTGAATCAAGCCTTGAGAGCGCAGCAGTTTGATGGTCAATTCAGATACAACTTGCTTAGCGAAGTAAAAAGAAGAGGGGCGCTTGGCGAAATAGACGAAAATACAGGTCATGCTTGGCTAATTCAAATCGCAGAAAGAAGCGGCGCCTCAAAAGTCGATAAAAGCAAAGAGTATCTAGACTTTTTTAGAGCTATGCCGGACGATACCATCGCCCGCATGGCTAAAGACAAAATAAAAGCCGAGCCTCTACAAAAGGCCTTAAGTGAAGTCGTTGTAGGCAGCAGACTGGACACCCTGAGCAGCAAAGAAAGAGCGGCTGTACTGGTAAAAGCCCTCAAGGCTACGCCCTCTAGAGAAGATGGTGGGCTGACGAATAATACAGCCATCACTGGCAAAATATTCAAGAATTTTGAACCCGAGTCACTGGATAGTCTCAGTCAAGCCGATAGAGCAATGGTTTTAGACAGGGCCCGTGCTCTAGCCAGGTTGAGAGAAGGTATAGAAGATGTAGGTGAGAAAAGTCGATCCGAGCACGTGGCTGAATTGTTTGGAATGTTTCATAGAGCCGAAGTGGTCAGCGAAGGCACCTTGAACCGCGCCCTCGACAAACTTTCACCCAATGAAGTTCGTGCCCTCAGAGAAGTTTTGGAAGAAGACAAAGACTTCCTGACCATGTCTGGTTTTAATCGAAAGATCGACCAATTAGTAGAGACCTTGAGGGCTCATGACCGAAGCGGGGCAGATCGTTCTTTCATAAGAGTAGCTAAACCAAATGAGACCGAAGCACTCTTTCGCAATGCCGAAATAGTCTCTGTTTATGTCAATGATGATGACGCCGGCAGGGCTCTAGCCTATGCCTTTAGAAAGAGAAGTGGCATCTCGGTGGATATTCATTCACCTTCGACCATGGAAACACCGACTGCCAACATGGTTCTTTTGACCAGAGCCGAAAATGTGGCCGGCTCAAAAGCCGAAGACCTGATCAATAGAGGTCAAGCCCATTTGGCTGAAGCCTTTGCCGACTTTGACGATAAGTTCAATTTTATGGACATAGCCAAAGCAGAGATAGCACCTGATATTTTTGAGGCTAAGCTCAAGAGAATTGCTCAAGAAAGAATGAGTAAGAGAGAGCCGACCACCAGCCAAAGCGCAGATGATAGGGCGGCAATCAAAAGACTACTGGCCGACGAGAGCGTAGAAGAAGAGGCTCTGAAAGAGCGCGCCCTGCTTGCCATCTTGCGCATGGAACAAGACCGCGCCCATGCCACAGCAGAAGCTTTTCTGGAAGCATCGCAGGTAGTATCACTAAGAGATCTCTATAGGGGAGCCAAAGGACTGGCCGACAAATTACATGCCGGACGCAACCCTGAAGACTTTATCTATGTTGTCGATGGAGACGGTGAAGGCAGCGGTCTATTCGTCACCGAAATATTCAGACAAATAAATTCGCGCAGTCAATATATGACCAGAAGCTATATCGACCTGCATGAACCGGCGGAACTAAGAGGCAAAACCTTTGTCATTCTGGACGACTGCGTTTACTCCGGCAGTTCAGCTATCAAGCATGCCGGTCTTGTAGAAGATCTAACCAAGCGCTTCGACGGCACAAGAGCAGTGGTCGGCACCATCGATGCCCATACCGAAGGCTTAGTCGAGTTTGCTGCAAATAGACACAACCTGGCCACCAAGGGCGAGCAAAAACTAGCACAGCTGGTGGTGGCGAACGACACCCGTCCAGATTTCAAACAAGCAGTAAGAGCCAGTCTTGTAAGAATGAAAGGGGAAGAGTTGGCCACGCCAGAGGCTTTAGAAGCCTTAACAGCAAAGTCTGAGAAAGCGCAGTGGAGCAAATCACCGCTGGTCAGCGGCATGATTTACCCGCATATGCTGCCCAACAATAATCCTGATGAATTCAACCGTCTAATGGGTTCGGTTCTAGACCGTGCCGGAGCCCACTCGGAAAGCCCGGTCAGATTGCAGCGTCAGCTTTTGGAATATGGTCCGCAAAATGCCGGTAGGGTAGATGAACTAGTAACAAGAGGTGGCTCTGGAACAAGAGAGCAGCTGGATGAAATAATCGCCGCCAATAACGGCGGCATCATCATCGATCTGAGAGCCCCTAGCGACGGCAATCTCAGACTTGAGGCCACCCCTCGCAACAAGACTCTTTCGCCCCGCGCAGAACAAGAGTATATAGAGCGGCTAAAGTCCACCCATTCACATAAGTACGACACCTTGGAATATCATCCCCTCGGACTTTCCACCAGCGCCGACAAACAGTTGACTGCCGACCAAGTGGAGCAGTTCTTAGCCCTCATGGACCGGGCCAATAAAGAAGGCATTCCGGTCTATGTACACTGCGAATTTGGCAGAGATCGCACCGGTCTAATGATCGGACTCTACAGAATGTGGCAACACAGACAAAGTGCCGAGAAAGCTTGGGAAGAAGCTCTCGCCTATGGTTTCAACCGCAACTTGGTGCATATGGCAAACAAATTCTTCGAACTAGAACTATAGATAGAACTATCGAAAACTGATCAAGAGCGAGTCTGTGAAAGTTCCTGATAAATCTTCATTACCCCGCCTTCCTTTCTGACAAAGAGCACAAACCAAGAATCATAATTCTTGAGATTGCTGTGTCGAAGGGTGGTAATCTTGACGCCTTTACTTTCCAAACTATAGGTGGTCTTGGAATAACTGTCGGTATCTTTTGCAGCTTTAGCGGTGGGCAGCACGGCTAGTATCATCTTTTTGTACTCGGAAGCAGGCAGTCGCAGTGTGCGACTTTTACCGCCGACATAATAACGCGTGCTTTGTATATCGGCGTTGTCTGAATAGAGATCGACAATAGCCGGGTCAAAGGAATTACTCAAGGCAACATATCTTTCAAAAAACTTTTTTGCCTCGGCGATGATCTGATTTTTTGAAGAAGAAGAACTATCATTCTTATCGGCAATAGCATTTTTAGTATCTTTAAGCTCTTTAGACTCTTTAGCAAGACTGTAAGAGATCGAGAGAAAACCCAAAGTCAAGCTCAGTCCAATCGCTATAAATCCGGTAAATATCTTCAACATAAGGTCTTTCTTTTCTACCCCATTACTGCCATTCAAAATCTATAGTAAGCTGCACATAGTCACGTTCATCGTCTTCTTCACTATTATCTAGATTTGACACTGTCAGGCCAAGCAAGCGCACACTGCGCTTTTCCACATCGGTTGTTGAGAGAAGTTCGAGAGCCATAGCCAACAATTCTGTTCTCTTTGATATCGACTGCAAGACTGTACGACTGCGGGTGATTTGCTGGTAGTCGCCATATTTTACTTTGAGTGTGATGGTGCGACCGCCGGTTTGACAACGATCAAGTCGCCTCTCCAAGGTATCGGCTATATCACCTAGAGCCTCATAAATAGCCTGTTTTGATGTGAGATCGTCGGCATAACTTTCTTCTGCACCAATAGACTTTCGCACTCTATTTGGTATCACTTCACGATCATCTTGACCGCGCGCGATACGATAATAATAGCTACCGGCTTTACCAAATTTCTTGACCAGTTCTATTTCAGATAAAGCCTTGAGGTCTTTGCCTGTATGAATGCCTGAGGCTTTCATGCGGGCGGCAGTGACATCGCCTATGCCATAAAATTTTTCGATTGCCAAAGACTCGGCAAAAGACTCGGCTTTGTCGGGGGGAATGAGAGTAAGGCCATCGGGCTTGCGCAAACCAGAGGCAGTCTTAGCAAGGAACTTGTTGATTGAGACGCCGGCAGAGGCGGTCAGACCTGTGCTTTCTTTGATGCGGTTCTTTATCTCACGGGCGATGAGAGTAGCCGACGATCTTATTGCCGGGTTCTCATGCTTATTTTCAGTAACATCGAGATAAGCCTCATCAAGCGAAAGCGGCTCAACCAGCTCGGTGTAATCATGAAAGATGCGATGAATTTCTTCTGAGACCTGACGATAGACTTCAAAGCGAGGTTTAACAAAAATGAGGGTAGGACAACGTTCTATGGCTGTGCGCGCCGGCATGGCCGAATGTACGCCAAAAGCCCGGGCCTCATAACTGGCGGCAGCCACCACCCCACGGCGGTCGGGAGAGCCCCCCACTGCTACCGGTTTGCCTTTCAAAGATGGATTATCTCTCTGCTCCACTGAAGCAAAGAAAGCATCCATATCGATATGAATAATCTTGCGAATACCCGAATACTACCAGTCGCGGGGCAAGGCTTTACGCAATTCATCGGGATGATTGATGGGCGTGCCGCAATCTACACACTTGGGTAGACGACCGACGGTCCAGCCGCTTGTCGGCAAGGTATGACCATAGATATTGCACTGTCTGTCTTTGGGCTGGAAAGAATAAGTAATGGCAGTCCAGAGATCGATAAGATGGTCCCAGACTGTAGTGCGTCGAATGCCTTCAATTTCTTCGACTCGAATAGCTTTCTGCTTCAAAGTAGAAATTTGATCTTTCTGCAACGGCTGGGAGCCGGGTGCTCTTTTGCCGATTACCGAACGATTGATCATTTTTTCGACTCCTCTACATATAGATGTGCGCACACACAAGAATTATAGCTTTACAACCAAGCTATATACAATGAACATAAGTTTATCATGTAACTATTAGTTCCAGCTAAGAAAAAGAGAGGGCGATAACGCCCTCTCTTTCATGCAGCTTAGCTAAAGGCTTAGATAAGTTCTTCGATAAAGCTATCGAATACTTTTTTATCAGCCTCGAGTGATTGCTTGACCAAAGGTCCTTTCTTGAAGGCCAGTTCACCGTCTTCATAAGTAGGCATATCGGTCTTGTAGAGAACGCCGAGGGGAATCTTATCGCCCCATTCAAATGCTTTCTCCATGCTCTTATGGAAGTCGGATGGATCCCAACCTTCGTCTTCGAGCTTGTAAACACGCTCTTTGAACCAAGGATAGGTGTTGACTTTGTTATAAGTAACACAGGGGCTGAAGACATCGACAAGGCTGAAGCCTTTGTGCTCGATAGCACCAGCGATGATCTCAGCAAGATGCTTTTGCTCGCCGGAGAAACCACGGGCCACATAGGTGGCGCCGGCAGTCAAAGCCAGAGCGAGTGGGTTCAAGGGCATTTCGATATTGCCTTGCGGTGTCGACTTGGTTTTGTGACCGAGGGTGGTGGTGGGCGATGTCTGACCAGTGGTCAAACCATAGATTTGGTTGTCCATTACCACATAGGTTACGTCCAAGTTACGGCGCATAGCGTGCAAGAGGTGACCAACACCAATACCATAACCGTCGCCGTCACCACCGGTGATGACTACTTTCAAATCGGTATTGGCTAGGTGAGCACCGGTTGCCACCGGCACCGAACGACCGTGCAAGCTGTGAATACCATAGGCATGAATGAAGCCGGGCAAGTTGGAGGAGCAGCCGATGCCGGAAACAACGAGAAGATTCTCGGGCTTGATTCCGCATTTGGCAGCCGCCATTTGCACGCCTTTCAACACACCAAAGTCGCCACAACCAGGACACCAGTCAGGATCGACCGGTCCTTTGAAAAGTTCGACTGGAAGCTCTATTACAGTTGCCATCCTTTTAAATTCCTCACTTTAGATATTTACGAGAAGCGGCTTATTCGGCAGCCAGCTTTTCAAAGCTATGAGTAGAGCCGGTAGAAACACCAACCAGCATACGAGCACCCGGCTTGCCGGTGGCTCTTTCGCTAAATTCGATATTCCAAACTTGCTCGCCGTATCCGTTGGCCGACTCTTTGGTCAGTTTGGACGGACGCAATTTTTCAAGAGCATGTGTACGCAGATAGTGATAGCCGATATCTTTGGCTTCTTCCTCGGTGCATTCGAGAGAGAGCGGCTTACCAGCCAAAATGCGTTCCACATGGGCAACTACAAAGAGCGGCTCGATAGGTTCGCCGTCATACTTGTTGACGTGGGCATCCATCGAGATACCGGTTTCAGCCTTGATGTGTCTAGCCATCTGGCTTGTGTAGTTAACTTCCACTGAGATTTTCTTCTTGGCTTTAGCCAAAATCTCAGCCACTTCTTTGGCATGGAAGGGAGCAATGTATTTGATATTGAGCATATTGGTCTTGATGCCTTTGGCATTCAAGAGTTCAACAGCTTCCTTGACTACGCCCCAAGTCGAGCCCCAGCAAACCAGGGTGACATCGGCATCAGCAGGACCTTCCAACTCAGGAGCCGGCAGTTCTTTGAGAAGGTTCTCAATCTTGCGATTGCGCTTCTCCATGATCATGCGGCGGGTGCCGGGCGAGGTGAACATATCAGAGATGAGGATGCTCTCTTCATCGTGATCGTCAGTGGCCGATACATAGTTGCAGTTGGGAGTGCCAGGCAAGGCGCGAGGCGAGATACCCGAAGGAGTGAATTTGAAGCGCTTGAACTTGCCTTGATCTTCTTTCCACTCACTGACCACTTCACCGCGATCGATTTTGACTTCGCAGTTGAATACTTCAGGGTCTACTGTCTCAGGGTGCTCAGAAAGGAGCAGGTCGGACATAAGCAGAACAGGAAGCTGATATTTATCGGCCAAGTTGAAGACTTCTACTGTGGTGTCATAGGCATCAGCAATAGATTTAGGAGCCACGATTAGACGTGGGAATTCACCCTGCGAAGCACCATAAACTTGGAAGAGGTCGGCTTGCTCTGTCTTTGTGGGCAGACCAGTGGAAGGACCACCGCGCTGTACTTCCACAACAACCACCGGCACTTCCATGATGCCGGCCATACCTACTGCTTCGGTCATGAGGGCAAATCCACCACCGGCGGTTGCACACATGGTTCTGACGCCGGCGATACCGGCACCAATAGCCATGTTGACCACAGACAATTCGTCTTCGCACTGCTTGACGCAAATGCCGGTCTTGGCTGCATGGCTTGCCATCCAGTGCAAGATTGTAGAAGCAGGGGTCATCGGATAAGCGCTGTAGAACTTACATCCGGCAGCATAGGCACCGAGTGCAATCGCTTCGTTACCGGTGATGAAAGGACGCTTCTTATGGCTGAACTTCCACTCTTTGGTGAGCGGTTGGCAGTTTGCCTTGGCAAACTCGAAACCGGCTTTGAGCAAGCCAACGTTCAGATCGATTACTTTCTCGCCTTTGTGGCTGAAAGTATCGGTCAAAACAGAGGTGGGCTCATCAAGACCAATATTGGCCAAATAGCAGACAGCGCCGACGGCTACTGTGTTCTGCATGATCGCTTGCAAAGGACCATGGGTCTTAACGACTTCTTCTGTCACTTTAGACATAGGCAAGCCGAGAATCTTGACGCCTTCTCTTACTTGCGAAGGCTCGCATTTGATTCTGTCTGAGTTGAAGATTACTACTCCGCCTTCCTGCACTTCGCCGGCATGGCGTTCAATAGAATCCTGGTTGAGAGCGACCAAAACGTTGA
Organism: Obscuribacter phosphatis (SeqCode); assembly: GCA_017303615.1. Classification (GTDB taxonomy): domain Bacteria; phylum Cyanobacteriota; class Vampirovibrionia; order Obscuribacterales; family Obscuribacteraceae; genus Obscuribacter; species Obscuribacter phosphatis_A. The sequence continues at coordinate 46,572 of JAFLCK010000026.1, read as the reverse complement.
GGTTATCGCCGTGGCTGAGAACTTTGTTCTCACCGACTCTTACCTTCAACCAAATATGACCGCCCCTGATAATTGACTGATAGCTGTTGTACGCATATACGTGAAGACCAAGTCTTCCGCACGAGCGCGCTAGGGTATCGCCGGATTTGTCGAGACCGTCACCGGCAGCTCCAGCAATCCCAATTGTGACTTCCTGCATTTAATTAACCTCGAAACAACGACTTAGCAACGACTTAAGAAGTTTTGATTTGCCGCTTACTTAGATGGGTCGCCCCACAAAATAAGACCTTTCGAAGGCGCATAGAAATACGCCTGAATACTCGCAGCATAAGATATCACAAAGGTCTTATAAGATCGCCGGAAGAAGCCTGAAGCGGCTTAATCGGCAACAAAAGTTGAGGTTGCGAAGTAGCTATTTCTTAATGATGCTGGCTTTCGGAATGCTGCTCGGAAGCGCCCGCCTCGCCGTGAGCGCCGCTTGCACTTTCATTTAGCGGAACAGTCATCCACCAGCCCATGACGCCGATCAAGAGGGCGGCGGCAGCAAAAACCACAGCCTTTAACAAAAGATCATGCTCGGGTGCGGCATCGCCGCTGTGACCATGGCTGTCACCGGCATGACTATCATGGCTATGGCTGTCATGGCTATGACTGTCGTGGCTGTGACTGTCATGACCGTGACCATGACCATGTCCGTGACCGTCGTGATGATCGTGATCGCAATTGCCGTGGTTGTCGCTATTTGACATTTTCTCTTCCGTTTAATTTATGAAGACAGTGTGGTTAACAAACAATAATCCAAGCCAAAGCGAGGGTCTACCTGGGGGGCAAGTTATAAGCCAACCAAGAGATACCCGCCACGGAAGCAAATATGACCAGGGCATAATACTGACCTCTGCCGTTTTGCAGATATTTCAGCACTTCACCCATGCACATGGTGCCCATGCCGGCGCCATTGACCACGCCTTCCACCAATTTGCCGTCCACTCTTGTCCAAAGTCCTTTGAAGGAAGGCAAGAAAACACGGTCGACCAGTCCGAAGTAAAGGTTGTCCATGTACCACTTGTTGAAAGAGAAGTTGTAAAGCAAGTGGGCGAAGCCTTCTTTCGACTCGGCAAAAGTTTTGTTGAAGTGCAGGGTCTTGGTTTGATACATGGCGAAAGCCAGGAAGATACCAACTGCAGCTACAGCGATGGAAGTGCCCATCAAGGGCAGATTGCAACCTTCAAAATGAGGACCCATAGGTCCGTAGACGAAAGCGGCAAAGTGATTGGGCAGACCATGCTCAGCGGAAGCGCCGGCAAAGGCAGCCTGCAAGTTAGCTGTGTTGAAGCCAAGATAACCAGTGAGCATCGAGGGCACTGCCAAAACCAAGAGAGGCCAGGTCATGGAAGCGGGCGACTCATGGGGATGAGCGTTGCCACGGTAAGCGCCGGTAAATGTCATGAAGTAAAGACGGAACATATAGAAAGCCGTCATACCGGCTGTAGCCATCATCAGCCAACCGATGACCGGGTGACTGTGCATGGCGGCTGAAATGATTTCGTCTTTTGAAAAGAAACCGCTGAAGATAGGGAAACCGGAAATAGCCAGAGTACCGATCAAGAAACAGAAATGGGTGATAGGCATCGACTTATTGAGACCACCCATCTGTCTGATGTCTTGCTCACCATGCAAACCGTGAATGACGGCTCCGCTGCAAAGGAAGAGCATGGCTTTGAAGAAGGCGTGGTTGAAGAGGTGGAAGATACCACCGGTGAAAGCGCCACAACCAAGACCGACAAACATATAGCCAAGCTGCGAGCAAGTGGACCAGGCGAGCACTCTCTTGATATCGTACTGACTCATGGCAATAGTGGCTGCCATGAAGGCGGTGATGGCGCCGACGATTGCCACCACATGCAGTGCTTGCCCCATATGCCCGTCCGGTGTAAGCCAGAGCGGATAGGCACGGGCTACCAGGTATACACCGGCGGCAACCATTGTGGCAGCGTGGATAAGAGCCGAGATAGGTGTGGGACCTTCCATGGCATCCGGCAACCAAACGTGCAAGGGGAACTGCGCCGACTTAGCCATCGGCCCCATGAGGATAAGACAAGATATAAGGAATAGAGATCCTTCACTGAGGAAGCCGGCATCGACAGCTCTGTGGATGACACCGGACAAATTGGTGCCGTTCTCACCGATAAAACCAAGAACCACTGAACCTTGCCAGAAATCTTTGGTAGCCAGGAAGAACATCAAGATACCGATAAGGAAGCCGAAGTCGCCAATACGGTTGACTACAAAGGCTTTCATACAGGCTTTGGCAGCCGATTCTTTGTACCACCAGAAACCAATAAGGAAATAAGAGCAAACACCGACGAGCTCCCAGAAACCATACATCTGAAAGAGGTTGGTGGAGACGACCAAGCCGAGCATCGAACCGGTGAAAAGAGAAAGATAAGCGTAGAACCTAGAATAGCCGGGGTCTTCGCGCATATAGCCGTGGGTGTAGATTTGCACCAACAAACTAATTCCGGTAACAACGATGAGCATCAAAGAGCAGAGGTTGTCAACCAGCACTCCCACCGATAAAGTGAAGGCATCAGAGACATACCAATCGATATTTTGTTGGAAGAAAGGCGCCCCGTAGCTGCCGGTGGCGAGAGCCTGAAATATGGCGATGGCGTGGAATAGACCGTAGAGCACGGCACTTATCGAAACAACCATCGACAAAGTCTTGGAAGCTCTCAAACCCATAATAATAAGGAAGCCCGCTAAGAATGGAGCTGCGACGATTAGTCCTGCATGCTCGACAAACCATTTGAGCTGATCTGGGGAAAGTGGAAGCATTTCTTCTCCGGATTGTTGTTACCCACTAGATATCTGATGCGCCTGTTTTGTGAATCTGTTTAGAGCAGCTTGCTCTTGACTAGATCGGCTTACAGCCTAGATTGTAAAACTATACAATCATGACGACTCTCTCAGTACCTTTCGTCACGCTCTGTAGAGACTAAAAAGTTTTTCTATTCAATAGTGAGCAGCTGTACCAACATTCCATTTATACTGTCTCCGAATAATTTCAGGATCCTCAGGAGTCGGCTGTGAACGAACCACAACACCTTTTGACAGCGCTGTTCTTAATTCCGCTGATTGGCATGCTTGCCATCGCTTGCGGACCGGAGTCAAGCGCTCGAAAAATGGCCATAGCGTTTTCAAGTGCAATGTGTGCCATGTCGGTATGGCTCTTGACTATGTTTAAACTCGATTCTGCTTCGCAGTTCCAATTTGTCGAGAGACTGCCCTGGTTCACTCAACCCTTCCCAGTGCAATACTACGTCGGCGTTGACGGCATGAGTCTTTCACTGGTGGTCTTGACCGGTTTTATTACACTTATGTCGGTACTGGCCAGCACCAGTATTGGTGACAATCGCCCCAGACTTTACTACAGCATGCTCATGCTGCTCATATTCTCTGTTCAGGGCGTCTTCCTTTCTCTTGACCTCTTACAGTTCTTCATCTTGTATGAATTGGAACTGATCCCGATGTATTTCTTGATCGCCATCTGGGGTGGTCCGCGTCGTTCCTACGCCGCGCTCAAGTTTCTTATTTATACCTTCTTCGGCGGCGTCTTGATGCTGGCTGGCTTGGTCTATATGTATAGCCAGATGGGCGTAGGCTCGGGCGGAATGGCCACCTTCGACATGGTTGAACTGGCTAAACTACCGCAGCTTCTCCCCAAAGATATTCAGTGTTTGGCTTGTCTGGGTTTCTTCCTGGCCTTCATCATCAAGCTTCCTTCATTCCCTGTACACACCTGGTTGCCCGACGCCCACGTCGAAGCCCCCACTCCCATCTCTATGCTTTTGGCTGGACTGCTCTTGAAAATGGGCTCCTATGGTCTAGTGAGAATTTGTTTGGGCTTCTTCCCCTATTTCTTTGTCGACTATGGTCCGCAAATTATGGCTCTCGGCGCCTTCAACATTGTTTGGGCGGCAATGGCTTGTCTCATTCAACAAGATATGAAGCGTGTTATCGCCCTGTCTTCGGTCAGCCACATGGGCTTCGTTTTGTTGGGAGTAGCTTCACTATCGTCAGCAGCTCTTAATGGTGCCATCTTCCAAATGATCTCGCACGGCGTTATTTCAGCCCTGCTCTTCTTCTTGGTGGGTACAGTCTACGAACGCACCCACACCAGACAAATTGGTGAAATTGGCGGTGGGCTAGCCAAGCAAATGCCGACCCTCTTCTACTTCTGGATGTTGGGCACCATGGCTAACCTTGGTCTGCCTGGTCTATCCGGCTTTGTAGCCGAGGCGGCTGTATTCTATGGCTCCTTCACTTCGCCCATGGCACAGCTAGCCGACAAAGGCGGAATGGTGCAAGGCTGGATAATCTTTGCCGGTCTTGGCGTTATTCTCACCGCCGGCTATATGCTCTGGCTCTTGAAGCGTCTCTTCTACGGCAGCGAACTGGAAAAATGGAAAGGTCATCTCTCTGATGCCACCCTCACCGAACGTGTGGTTGCATACAGCCTATCTTTCTCAATCTTGGCACTTGGTATTTACCCGCTTATGCTGAGTAAATATTCAGCTCCCTTGGCTGACAAAATGGCTAAAGAAGCTCGCGGCCACATGACCATGACCTACGAAAGCAAACCGGCTGAAGTAGCAGTCAAATAAAGCGAAACTCGAAACTCAACAAACGGGACTATTGCGGCGCTGCCTATTTAGTCTCGTTTTGCTTTAACTCGTCTTGGGCATTTGGACGCAGCTCCTGTTGCGGCTCAATCGGCACAAGTTCGGGCGGCGTGAGAATATTCTGCAAAGCAGGCGCTGTGGAGTCACTCGGTCTAATGATTACACGCCCTTCGATTGCCTTACTTACCGAAGCAGAGACACTCTCGATAAGTTTGGCGGCTGTGTCGGCATCATAATATTTGCCCCCCGACTCATTGGCGATGCAATTGAGTTGATTGCGCGAAACCGGATCGCCTCTCAAGTTGAGCCCAACCACGTCTACTTTGATCTTGATTCCATACTTGGGTAACTGTCTAATCACTTCGCAAGGATTGCCACCACAGGTATCTTGTCCATCAGAAATGAGAATGATCGTCTTATTGCCGGTTAGCCCCCTAAAGTCGCTTGCCGCAGCCATCTCGATTGAATAAGCCAGAGGGGTCATGCCATAAGGTCTTATTTGTCTAACCTTTTCGATGATGGTGCGGCGGTTGCCTGTACCAATCGGCACAAGCAAAGCTGAATTACGACATTCATTGCCGAGGGAGGCAAAGCCCCCGCCGAATAAACTACCGCGGCTACCGGCGCCCTGATAGCCATGACCAAAAACACGCAAACCAAAGTTGACATCAGGCGGAATGCGGGCAATAGCATTTTGCAGAACCTGCTTAGCCGCATCAATCTTTTGTGTACCGCCACCAAGACCTTCAAGCATACTGCGCGAGGCATCAACGATAAAGAGGACATGAACCGGTCCCCCCTGTCTTTCTACGCCGGTCTGGAGCGTCGTGCTGTCTGTATTTACCTGTAATGTAGTACTGCCGGTGCCAGTTTGTAATGTAGTACTGCCGGTGCCGCCCTGCAAATAGGGATTATTAGAAGGACTACTAGAAGCACCAGAGGGAACCGGCACCATCATCGGTACATAGTCTCCCGCTTGCGCCCAAGCTGGTTGAAAGGCGAAAGAAGCAAGGGCTAAACTCAGCGCCGACAGAGCGAACGTCCTTTGGCGGGCGAATTCAGTCATCTTTCTTTTCCTCGGCTTTTTCATCTTTGCCTTCTTCTTTAGCATCGCCGGAAGCTTTAGCTTCGCTCTCTTCTTTAGCTTTCTTCTTTTTCTTCTCTTCTTTTAGGCGCTTCTCTTCTTGCTTTCTAGCTTCCTCAGCCGCTTTCTTTTTGCTCTCGGCTTCTTTCTTTGCCCGATCAGCCTCTAGTTTGGCAAGCTCAGCATCTTTCTTGGCTTGCTCAGCATTTTCTTTAGAGAGCTTACCTTCTGAATTGCCTTCAGACTTACCATCCGGCTTGCCCGCCACCAAAATAACTCGGCGACTAATTGGTATAGACTTCTGCCCCTTGCCCAGTGTTCCCCAAACAGTCACATAATATAGACCCTCTTTATTTTCATTATTGAGGGGCAGTTTGACATTGAAAGCTGCTCCATCTAACTTAACCCCGCCCTTCACCGGGATGTCCGAAACCGGACGAGGCTCGCCGGGAGAACCAGCCACTGCAATCAAGGGCGCGGCCAGAGCAATTGGCGGAAAGAACATGCCACCAGCCACGGCGGCTACCATGCCACCAATTTTGATGGCGGTGACAGCCTTGCTGTAGTCATGCTCCGAGCGAGCAGAATAAGCAACATAATCAAGCGGAGGGAAGTAAGGCAAAGCTTCTTCGCCATCGTCACCGGCTGGAGCCGCACCGCTTTGATTGGCTTCCCATGCCAAGGTCACTCTATCGAAAACATAGGGACTATTCATCACCCCTTTTACTTCCACTTTTTCACCCTGCCCAACCTGAAAAGGCAAAGGTCCCATCAGAGCGTGACGGCTGACCACATTGCAGACAGCGACAAAGCGACCGCTTGAGCCCAGAGAATTAACTGAAAAACCGATATGGGTGGCGTCAGGCGAGAGTATAGAATCACGGTCGTCCTGTCTGCTCAAAAAGACCTTGAGCAATCTGGCAGCAGCAGCCTTGCAAGGCTTGACGGCACCAACATCTGTGCACTTGACCGAGGCAATACTTTCAGTAAGCGCGTCCGTCCCTTCGACAAGAGTGTAACGCCTATCTGGTCCAAGCCCAAACTCATCGAAGTGAGAAACCTGGCCGCGCGAGGCCAAATATGCACCGTGGGTAGTAGCAAGCTTTTCCGCCAGATTATCTGGAGTCAAAGGCGAAAGTCCATAATTAGCCCTTTCAGCATTGACTATCTCGATAGCAAAACGCCCTACCTGATCGGGTGTACTCGGCTCAAGGTTCTCGCGCTTGCCGGCAATTTCATCAAGATAATGCGCTTCCTTAACAGTCTCAAGCGGCAGACCACCGGGGCTTGCCCCCAAATCATCAAGAGAGGGAAGCGGCTCTGAGGCCCGCTCCGGCTCCATACCACCTAAGATAGTCTTTTTAAGTCTTTCGGTACGATCAAAAAGCGTATCTTCTCTGAAATCTTTTTTGAAGACTACCTGCTCTAAAATCGACAATCTTTCGCCGATTGGTGCACCACTGTTGGTGCGCCCTAGTGTCACTTCTTCGAGGCGACCGATGGTAGGATACTGATCAACACCATTATTTGGATAGGGAGGCGCCGGTCTGGCAGCGCCCGCGCTGTAGGGATTGTTGCTGCTGTTGTTATTGCTATTAGTATTAGGCGAAGTTGTGGCGGCAGGCAAAGTATCTATTTGGGGCACACCGGGTTTGAGTACGCCGGACTTGAGTAAACTTGTATCGGCAGATGTAGGGCTGGAACCAGGAGTGGCGATACCACCAGTAGTGCCTGAATTTGAGGCGGCAGGCGCTGCCATCGCGTGGTTATGACCATTATTATTTTGTCCGGTATTGGTTGCAGGACTGGCTTGTCCATAAGGTGCAACACCATTGGCGCCGGTAAGGGGGCGACTAATGCGGGTGGGAGCAGGCAAGGGAGGACTGCTTGCCGAATTGGATGGGTTGGCAGCCGGTCTTTCTATTCTATTGGGGTTAGCCGTACTCTTAAAAAATGATGGTTCGGGGGGCGGCGGCGCTGCTTGCGCGAAAGCGGCCGAAGCAAAATTAGCCGAGGCAATACTAATGGAAAGGGCGGCAACAAGCCCCCGCCTCAAGATTGGGGCGGACTTACCTGTCGACAATACTGCATTTCGATGGCGCATACCATATAAGGATAGCAGGAGCGGCCATTTCGGGCTCAGTGCCGAACTTTGCCTAGACCAGGCAGGCTATTGCCCCTTGCCGACCGGTAACGCCGCCCGATTGCCTATGTGAGAAGAAAAGCTCCGGTTTACAACTGGTACAAAAGGAAGTGACGTCGACCTCACCCACCCCCTGCTGGAGAAGCTGTAAAGCGTTTATGGCTTTGAGATTAGGACGGGGTTGACCGTCTTCCCGGCGAAGCACAAGGGCTTGGACCAAGGCGGCAGACTCTGCCTGAGAATGAGTTTGGTCTGAGCAAACCGTGGACATAAGCCGAACAGCCACATCTTCACCGGTCGGATAACAACAAGTGCCAATGGCCGGACCAACTGCAGCCAGCATATGCTTCGGCTCACCGCCCATTTCCACCATTCGCTTTACTGCCTGGGCGGCAATCGCTTCGGCAGTGCCCCGCCAACCGGCATGGACAATAGAAAGCAAGCGCCGACGCCGCTCGTATACCATGACCGGCACGCAGTCGGCAAAATGGAGCAAGAGAGGCAGTCCACGATCGGCAGTAGTCAGTCCATCGACGCCGCTCAGAGCTTGTGAGCCTGGATGCACCGCACTCTCAGCCCCGACATGGACAACATTACCCGAATGCACCTGCCCTGGCACATGTAGTCGGTCATGGGTGAGACCAAGAGTCTGGCAAAGCTTCTCACGGTTGAGTAGCGCTGCTTTCTTCACCGCTTCATCACCGACGCTGCGCCCCAGATTGAAACTATCATAAGGCTCTGGACAACTGCCGCCAATTCGGGTGGTAAAGGCATGAATAAGGTCTTTTTCAGAGCTGAGAAGGGGAGAATGAGCCAGATGCAGCCCCTCGATATCTTTAATATGCCAATCGTTTACATGCAGAGCGCGGCTTAAGAGTTGAGAATTCATAGTGAAAGACCTCCACATATATTTATAGCCTGTCCTGTGATTCCCTGCGCCTGATCGCTGGCCAGAAACAAAACAGTTGAAGCTATTTCATCGGCGCTGAGAAATCTTTCTTGAGGCACCGAAAGACGGGTCAGTTCCATAGATTGGTCGGCAGGTAAGCCGTTTAAGGCTTGCCACTCGCCGCTGCCTATCTGCTCTTGCGCAAGGTCGGTCAATACCCAGCCAGGACAGACAGCATTAATAGTAATGCCGAAACGGGCATTTTCTAAGGCGGCAGCCTGGGTAAGCCCATTCAAAGCGAATTTGGCGGCACTATAGGCCGAGCCCCAGGCCTCGGCTTTACTGCCTGAAATAGACGAAATATTGATGATGCGCCCAGCTTTTCTTTCTATCATAGAGGGCAATAAATGCGACATGATAAGCATGGCAGCATTGAGATTGATATCAAATAAACGCCGCCATGACGTTAGACTGTGACCAGCTAAGGCTTCGGTTTGATATATGCCGGCATTATTGACCACGATATGGAAAGGCATCTCTTGCTTTGCTTCTTCCAGCATCGCTTCTACGTCTTCAAGCTGCGCAAAATCACAAGCCCGATAGCGAATTACCCTAGACGTACCACCCAGTGTATATATAGATGCAATTTCTTCGCTAAATTTCTTCAGTCTTTCAGCATCTTTTGCCACAAGATAAAGATTGGCGCCGTATCTTGCAAAAGCAAGCGCCACCGCTCGCCCGATACCGCGCGAAGCACCACTTAGAAAAACATTTCTATTTTTGAAGATATCATCGGCAAAGAGAGCGCCCGACGAGTTCTCAAGTATCACAATTAGAGCGCCTTTGTTACGGAAAGCTAACCTTACATTATAGCGGGAACCTTGCTAAACTTTTGCAGTCTATTAACTGCATAGAGCCATGGATGGCGCCAATTTCAGCAATTTCTCCAATAACCCTTACACCATATACAACGGTAAATAATAATGAACGCAAAACTCACTGACACTAAGCTTTCGATCGCAAAATCAATCAGAAAATCTGTGCTGGCCGGTTTTGTAATCAGCCAATTAGCCACTGCCTCACTGCCTCTTTCTGCTATGGCTGCCGACAATGAAATCAGATTCGCCGGTCAAGGTCTCTTTACCGTAAGCGGTTCTGGTGGATTGACTGCAGAGAAACGTGCTGAAACCATTCAGACCAATTTAGACAATGCCTTGGTGGCAAGCAAAGATCGCACTCCGGCAGCAGTCAAGATCACCTATGTAAAAGGACTGCCGGTACTCACCCTGGGCGGCTACCAGGTAGTCACCGTCGACAGTACCACTGCCAAAGCCCAGAATACAACCCCTGCAGTTCTCGCCACCAAGTGGGCTGACTCCTTGCGCACTGCTCTCAGAGATCAAACAAGTGTACAGAGCTATGTCTCTCAACTTTCGGGAGAATATGACTCTTCCGCTCCGGCTGCATTCAATAGCCCGGCTCCCACACAGCCCAATACCATGCCGCCGCAACAACAAGCCTATCAGCCTCAACCACAGCCTTACGGACAACCCAGCTTCAGCACCCAGCCTTATGGTGGTGGTCAGCCTTATGGCGGTCAGCCCTATGGCCAAGGTGGTTATAACCAACCCAGCACTGGCTACAGACAAGGGCGCATCACCTATGCTCCTGCCGGTCTAGTGCTGCCAATCACTCTGTCTTCAGGTATCTCCACCCAAGTGGCCAAAGCTGGTGATGTGGTGCAAGCCGCAGTCAGCCAGACCGTAATGCTCGGCGATTCGATGATCCCAACCGGTTCAGTGGTAATAGGTACAATCACCGATGCCGAATCGGGCAAGATGCTTGGACGCTCCGGCAGCCTTGGCATCAAGTTCAACAAACTGCGCACACCTGACGGCGTCGAAACTCCCATTTCTGCTCACCTCGTGGGCGGTATCGGTAAATATGCCGGTGGAGCCCAAGAAGAGACAGTCAAAGGTGAGACCTGGAAAGGCAAAGTCGTACAAGCCGGTGTGAGAGGCGCCATTGGTGCCGGTACAGGCGCCGCCCTCGGTACCGCTGTAGGCGCCATTGCCGGTGGTGGCAGAGGCGTCGGCAAAGGCGCTTGGTCGGGAACCGCTATCGGAGCCGGTGTCGGTGTTGCCCAGAGCTTGATCTTGCGCAAAGGCGCCGACGTCAATGTTCAAGCTGGAACAGCAATGCAGATACAACTAGATCAACCGGTCAGCATTGCCGGGACAGCACCAGCAAACCCCTACTAAGACTACTGAGTAAGGGTAGACATAGAAAGTGAAAGGGGCGCTCAGTGAGCGCCCCTTTCTGCTTAGCTTAGCTAAACTTAGCTTAGTTTGTTAGGTCTGTTAGTTGCCCGGTCCAAGCAACTGGAAGGCTGCCCAAGTGCGGGGTGAGCGATCACGAGAGAGTGCTGCCAGCTGGGCTTTACGCAGACTCTGAGCCGAACCCAGACCAGATTGCTTGCTCTTATAGAAGTTGACAATCTCATCAATACGATTACTCTCGGGCTGAGTCCAGAGACTCATCAAGACATTTCTAGCACCGGCATAGCTGAGCCCGCGGCTGAATACCTTGACTGCATTACCTCTTACATCTTTAGAGTTGACCGAAGAAGCAGACCAAACAATCAAATCACTAGCCATCTTGGTACCGCAAAGTTGATCTGCGGTTACCTTAACACTCTGACCATCAACGCCATCAGAGAGTATTGGCAGTACTGAACGCAATGGATTTGCTTCCAAGAGAGGCAACTTAGAAGAGAAGTGGACAACCGATTTGCCGCGGGCTTGCTCTTCCAGATTACCTAAAGCAGCGTCTTTGCCGGATAGGGTGGTGACACGATCGGTGCCCACCGCGCTGGCGATCTGTTCAGTCTCAGCTTTCTCAGAGGCTTGAGCATTGCCTGCTCTAGCCACTACTATGGAAAGGTCTTCGGCGATGCGCGGCTGACTATCAAGCAAGACAGCGGCAGATGAGACCATGGTGAGCAAATGTCTTTCGACCAGAAACTTACCTTGATCGTCAATTAGGGCAGCAAAAGGCAGGTTGTAAAGCGGTCCGTCTGGAATCACCACCAACATTTGCTCGGCATTGCGAGGCAGAAACTGCCTGATTGCAGCAGGCAAGAGCTCGCCGTAAAGTGATTTGAGAACAGCACGCTCCGGGTCACTACCAGTGGTATCAGTGGTCGACTGACCGGCGGCTGCGGTCAAGAGCGAAGTGATTTGACTCTTCAGCCTGGCCCTGCCTACCGGCAAAGACGAAGAGGTCATGCGTCCGCCCGGCTCGATGGTGAAAGCCATTGTAAAGTCGGGACCAACCAGATAGTCGATAGCAACTGCGTTATTCTTCTCGACGGCAGCCGTAATATCTTGGGCATGAGTGGGGACAGGCGCTATCAGCCGAGCCAGAGCTCGGTTAGTTTTGACCAAACCACCGAATCTTTCCATCCAGCTCTTCCATTCTTTGGTGACCTGGTCGGGAGTCGATGCCGCCTCCGCCGCATGCAAGCGCGCCCGCTGCGTAGCCAGTTCTATATACACATCTCGGTCTTCAGGTTTGACCTGTGCACCTTTACGATTCCATTCACTAATGAAATTCTCTTCCTTAATTTGCTCAGCTGTGACCAAAGCCGGCTCGGTCAAACCTTGGGCAGCTAGCTGCTGCACCAAGAGAGCAGCCATGTCTTCGCGTGAGGTTGGATACGAAACCGACTCAGCCGAAACGAAGTCACCGGCCTGCGGTGATCTGAAATAAGAAAGGGCACTATTGATTGACTCTTTGGCGGGTTCCACTTCACCCTTGATTCCTTGCAGCTTGGAGAGCATGGTGTAGGCGCGCCAAAGGTTGGAGTCATCATTGATTTTTGTAGAAATCTCAATCGCTTGCTTGGCATAAGACTCAGCATTGGTTAGGTCTGAAGCTTTCAAGGAAATTTCAGAGAGCGCCTGCAAAATCTTGGCTTTGGCCTGCTTATCAACCTGCTTACCCATGGCATTGATGGCGCCGGTGAGATGGTTTTTGGCATCACGGAAAGAGCCGGCACGCCCCTCGGCACAACCAAGGTTGGCCATTGTGATGGCATTCAGCCTGGGTGATTTGGGTGTGATGACAGCGTGATAGTCTAAAGCCTGCTGAAAGTAGGTAATGGCTTTACCGGTTTGTCCATCATTTAGCTCAACCACACCCAGAGCATTGTAAATTTGGGCGACGGCGAGAGTTTCGTTCTTGGCTTTGAGCACCGACACAGCTTTTAGAAGCATTGTGCGAGCCAGATCATAATCTCCGCAAGCCGATAAGACAAAGCCATAACCTTCTTCAATATTGGCTCGGGCAATTTCGTTGACTTGCTTCGAATCCAATTTCGACATCATCGCCAGAGCCGTTTCGAAAGAACTGCGAGCAGCGGCGTATTCGCAAGCGGCATACTGGGCATTACCGATAGACTGATAAGCCGTAACCTGAAAGACGTTTGAATCTTTAGGCGATGATTTAGCAACAGAGAGAAGCTTATTTGCTTCTTCTAAAGCAGCAACAAACCATCCGAGATCGATCAAAGAGTTGACCACAGCCGCCCTTACCTGAACAGCTTTGGCTACGTCACCTTTTTGGTAACTATACTCGGCTCCCTGTTGGAAGAATTTGACAGCATCTTTGGCCTTGCCGAACTTGATCGCCAGACTGGCACAAAGATACATGATGCGTGAACCCTCTTCGGGATCCGCCAGCTGCCCGTTATTGAGAGCGCGCAGCGCCTGGTCGAGTTGCTGCAAGGCCCACACCGGGTTATCAAGACCAAAATAAGCTTGGGCAAGAACGACCCTTGCCTGGGCTAGAGCCACTTCATTGCCGGCGGTACCCAATACTTCCAAGGCATTTTCACCCAAGTGCTTGGCTTTGATCCACTGACCCTGGTCAATATATATCTTCGCCATATTGGTCAAAGCACGCCCCTGACCTTCAGCGTATTTCATATCCAGGGCCAGACCATAGCCCTCTTGCCAAACGCTGAGCGCCTGACCGAAAAGCTTCTGGTCATAAAATTTCTGCCCTTCTTTATCAAGCTTCTTGACTCTTTCCAAGTCCTGAGGGGTTTGCTCCAGCTCAGTCATTTTCCTAAGCTCCCTAATTAGAGCTTCAGATGCAATCGACCTGTCTGTCACCTTGGGTACAGGCAGAGGCGCAGAGCTCGCGGCACTATTACCTTTCGAATTAGAAGCTGCATCGGATGCGAATACGGGACTAAAGCTCGAGACCGATGTAGTCAGAGTTAGCGTGCATGCCAGAAATACTGTTTTTCTCATCTACTCAACTCAAAAGATTGGGACAACTCGGAAATGTAGGATGCCGGCTTTGGAAAAAACATCTAGACAGTCTCTAAGAAATGCAGATCCAAAAACCGTCCCGCTGCGATTCGACGGTACTCATACTTGTGCACTCACGAAAGGCAAGGGATAACCGATAAGGATAGCCAATCGAGCGTTTTTTTACCTGTAAATTCAACCAAAATTGAAGACATATGGGCAAAAAATAAGGTTTCGAAGAGATAGTAAAATTCGGCTCACAAAGGTTTTCCGGGCGGAACATTGGCAGACGGAGAACGTCCCGCCAAGATTTAATCAAAACTTTTCTGCGAAAATATCCTCAAGAAGGAACAAATTGGCGGCTTCCGCCGACTACTAAAATCCTGTAGGGGCTGCAGTGACATCATGGGTGGTGTGCAAAAACGAATTTTAATGGTAGCCTCTACTAGATAGAAGAGCAGGTTTTATGTGTATTTCAGCTAGAACTAGAAATCGGAGCAAAGAAATGAGTAACCTTCGCCAAGTCGCATCGATAGCCCTTACCGCAATCACCATGCAGGCAGCCGCCCTGACCCCTGCCCTGGCAGACACATTGCAGGCTGGAGTGAGCAAAGGCACCAGCCAAAGTAAGGTAAAAACTTTCTTCCAAAACCACGAGAAAGTCAGGCAGGCAACCATTGGTGCCGGAGTGGGAACTGCCGCAGGAGCCGTCAGTGGACTGGTCTCGGGAAAAGGACTGGTGCGTGGGGCCGCTATTGGGGCAGGAACAGGAGCCACCGTGGGACTGGTAAATTCTAGTAAAATTATGAGTAAGCACCCGGTTGTAAAGGATGTCGCCAACGGCACCATTACTGCAGCAGGTCTCACCTGGTCGGCCTCAAAAGGTAGAGGTCAGACCAAAAACGTAGCTAAAGGAGCGGCGGTGGGTGCAGCACTCGGTCTAGGAATGGGACTCCTGAAGGATAAATTAAGATAAGCCATGCAAAAACGCAGTCAAATTCTCGAAGCATTTAGAACCAAGGAATTTGACCTGATTATTGTGGGAGGCGGTGTCGTAGGGGCTGGAGTAGCCCAGGACGCCGCCTCTCGCGGCTTATCGGTGGCCCTTGTCGAAAAGGACGATTTTGCCTCTGGGACCAGTAGCCGCACCACCAAACTTATCCACGGCGGTCTGCGCTATCTCGAGCAATTGCAATTTAGATTGACCCGAGAGCTCTGCCAAGAAAGAGGTCTTCTAGAACAACTGGCACCGCACATGGTGAGAGATTTCAGCTTTGTCTTGCCGGTGAGAAAAGGCAAGACATTTTTTGGTTTAAAGGCTGATATCGGCCTCACTCTTTACGACATACTTTCAATCAATGCCGCCGGTGTAAGACGGCATGAAAGACTCTCAAGAAAGGCGACCTTGAGCGCCGTTCCCTCTCTTTCACCCGATGGCGTGCAAGGGGCGCTGCGCTTTCACGACTGCATTACAGACGATTCGCGCATCGTCATGGAAGTATTGAAGTCAGCCGACAAATTTGGCGCTCATTGCTTGAACTATATGGAAGCAGTGAACTTTGAAGGTACGGAAGAGCATATCGCCGCTGTAATCTGTAAAGACAGAATCAGCGGCGAAGAGATAAGAATCAAGGGCAAAGCCTGTGTCAATGCGGCAGGGGTCTGGACCGACCGCTTGCTAAGACAAATTAAAAGCGACTGGAAAGACAAAGTAGCGCCGGCCAAAGGCACCCATATAATGCTGCCCCTCTCTTGTTTTGAAACCAGTACCGCCTTATTTTTGCCCACCGATGACGGACGTTATGTCTTTGTCGTCCCCTGGCAGAAAACATTGATGGTAGGCACCACCGATCTAGCCTACGAAGGCCCCCTGGAAAATCCCAAGCCCACCGAAGAAGAGATAAACTATCTGATTTCAGTCTTGAATTCGTACGGCTCACAGGGAAAACGCCCGGTTGAAAGACGAGATGTAATCGCCTCCTGGGCAGGGCTCAGACCGCTAGTACTAGCGGAAGGCGAAGAAACCAAAAATATTTCCAGAGAGCACCTATTGTTCACAGGTCCTATGGGCATAATCGGGCTTATCGGCGGCAAACTGACCAATTACCGCATGCTTGCCATTCACCTCACCGACATGGTGCTGGATAAACTCAAGGCTAGGCAAGCCGATGTGGCAGCCTTGCCATCAAAAACCGGCAGTATCATGCTTGGTGGCTGGGAAGATAAGAACGATTATCTAACCAGCTCGGCAAAAGTTTTGAGCCAGGCAAGAAAGCTAGCCTTAGACCCAGCTTCTATAGAACACATTATTGCCACTTATGGCAAAGACGCTCTCAAGATTCTCCAGATTGTAGAAGAGCAGCCGGCCTTGGTTGAGCGCATTTGTCCCGACTTTCCACCGATAATGGCCGAAGTAGCCTTCGTGGTGGAAAACGAACTGGCAGAATGTTTGGTCGATATTTTGGCCAGGAGAATTAGGCTCGCTTTTCTACACCACAGACAGTGCCTTGCCGCCGCTCCCAAAGTTGCCAAATTGGTGGCTAAGTATAAGCCGGGCTTTGACAATGAGCGTATAGCCAAAGAAATAGAAAATCTGGTCGGCACACTCTATGAGAATCAGACACTCTATGCAGCCAATATTTCATAGCGCCGTCAGCCTGGGCAAATTGCCTGGAGACTTGCTAAACAAGCTCGGACAATTTGTCAAGGTAGAAGTAATTGACCGCACCCAGCCTTTGCCCCTAAATAAGATGCAAGAGCTGGCGGCCGCTTTTGATGTCATTCTTTCTGAACCGCAAGATAGGCTTGATCGTCAAACCCTGGCAGGCGGCAAAGTAAAGATGATCGCCCAGCGCGCCGTAGGCTTTGACAATATTGACTTTGAATATTGCAAAGAGCAGGGAATCTTGGTGGCGAATACACCAGGAGTGCTCGACAAAGCGACAGCCGACCTGACCTTCTCGCTCTTTCTTGCCTGCGCCAGACGCATAGTAGAAGCCGACAAATACGTGCGAGCCGGTCTCTGGAATGGTTTTGAGAACGAACTAATGCTCGGACATGAAACTTGCGGCAAGACCTTCGGCATAGTCGGGATGGGACGCATCGGCAAAGAAGTAGCCAGACGCGCGCAGGCTTTCGACATGCGCATTATCTATACGCGCTCAGACTATAGTGATTCTTTCAAGAGCGATGAGAAAGACTTAGAGTTGCAAGAGAAATACGGCGCCTGCCGCGTCAGCCTCAATACACTAATGCGCGAAAGTCATTTCATCAGCTTAAATTGCCCGCTCAATAAAGACACAGCCGGTCTTATCGGGGCTGAACAAATAGCACTGATGAAAGACCAGGCGATTTTGGTCAATACATCAAGGGGAAAAGTTGTAGATGAAGCAGCCCTAGTGAAAGCCCTAGTGGAAAAACGGATAGTGGCAGGTCTCGATGTTTTTTCTTATGAACCGAATGTTCCAGAGGCTTTGATAAAACTCGACAATGTCGTCTTGGCACCACATATAGGGTCAGCCACGGCAGAGACAAGGCTGGCTATGGCCCGATTGGCTGTAGATGCTGTTATCATGGCGGCACAGGGTAAATCTGCAGCTAATTTGCTTAATCAGTCGCCAATCTTATGAGTTTTACAAAGCTCTTTAGCAACCCCAAAAATCGCACCCGACTCTGGCTTATCTATATTTCGCTGCTCTTTTTCTGGGGAATGCAGGGCTATGCCTATTTAGGCAAGGTCTATGGCAAAGGCGAGATGTTCGCCCAGATTATTGAAGGCAAGCCCTATGTAAGCGACTTTATCAATTCTTATGCCGCTGCCCGACTGGCTCAGCAATGCTTGCAAATTAAACTAAGCAGCTCGCCGGAAGCACTGCCCCGCATCTATGATGCCGAAGTGCAAGCTCGACTGCAGAACCAATTGATTGCGCCGGTAAAACCAGAAAGTCCGTTTTACAATCAATATGCTCCAGTCATGTACCTGCTTTTTCTCCCCCTTTCTCTATTTTCAATGTCTCATGCCTGGCTTGTCTGGTGCTTTGGCACCGCGCTTGCCATCCTGCTTATCTTAGTCAAAACGGTCCTACCCCACTATCAAAATCTCAAGACCAAAATCTCAATACCGATTGCCACTTTCGCCTCCTTTCCATACTGGATGAGCTTTAAACTTGGTCAAACCTCGCTTTTTCTTTTGCCCGACATACTTTTGTTCTGGCATTGGTTGGCAGGCGGGCGCTACTTTATTGCCGGGATAAGCGCCAGTCTGGTTATATTGAAGTTGCAGTATCTGCCAGCCATAATGGCTGTCGGACTAGCGCTTGGGCGCCTTAAGTTTCTAGCCGGTTTCAGCAGCGGTGCCATCATTCTTGGCACCGCCTGCACCTTACTTTTAGGCATACAAAATATCCTCGACTTTCCCAGCGCCCTGTTGCAAGGCGAAACCGGACATGCAGTCACCGGGGTCGCCCCTGAGATGATGCAAAATCTGCGCGGTTCACTCTTTCTCATCACCGGGCAAGACGGCAAACTAGAACATCAGATCGCCTTTGCCGTCTGGCTGGCAACGGCTATCTTCATCTACTTTATGTTTAAGCGTGAAAAAACAGCCAGCCCAGAAAAGCGCAATCTACTCTTTGCCTCAAGCCTTTGCCTTATGCTTGTATCGAGCCCGCACTGCCATATGCAAGACTATGTGCTTTTGGTCTTTGCCCTAGAACTAATTTATCGCACAAGCCAAAACCTAAAGACCGAATCGCTTATACCAAGTTTGGCTCTTGTACTAGCTTTTCCCATCTTGAGTTGGCCTTTCTTTATGCTCATGATGGTCTTTCATTTTCTCAAGATCCAACCCTTCTTTATTTATGCCTTGCTTACGCTTGGCACTCTCAGAGGGCTTATTCAGAATCTTCATCAAAATCTTCATCAAGATCTGAAAAAGATTCCGGTGTCAGATCATCAGCAAGATCTGGATCGGTGATAAAGCTCTCTTGTTTCTGCTTTCGTCTTGATGTCTGTCTGTAGCGTTTATTGAGACGCGGAATACTGACGGCGTTCCCATCACCACCTACAGTCTTGACCGACTTCTCCACTTTTGTTGATGATTTGCGAGCCTCCTGCCGAACCAGTTTGCTCTCTTCCACAAGAGTCAGATAACTCTGATAGCGACGCTCATCTATATTTGTAACGGCACAACCTTTCTCGACTGTATGCAAACAATCTTTGAAATGACAGTTATCTTTCTGTTCAGCAATTTCGGGAAACTGGTCAGCTACATCTTTGGGCTCGGGGTGCAGAAAATCATAGAGGTTGAAACCCGGTGTATCAGCCACCCAGGTCTGGTTATTTAGGTTTAGACAATAGAGTTCACTGGCGGTGGTGGTATGTCTTCCCACCCCGAAATCGTTCTCCATTACACCGGTCTTAAGTTCAAGTTCAGGTGAAAGGTTGTTCAGAATCGTCGACTTTCCCACCCCCGAGGCCCCGGCAAAGACCGAAATCTTACCCGACAGCAGATTGCGCAGGTCGTCTATGCCTGCACCGGTGCGGGCCGACACAAATATGACAAAGTATCCAAGAGGTTCATAAATACTTCTTAAAGCTAGCTGCTCATTTTGGCTGGCTAAATCACTCTTATTGAAGCAAATTACAGGCTTCGAAAACGGCATGGCCAGCTGGAAATGTACTAGATAACGATCGCACAAAAGGGGGGAGAAATCGGGCTGCTTGACGGCCTGTACAATAACAACCTGGTCGACGTTGGCCAGCGTGGGTCTTTCGAGTAAGTTCCGACGTGGCAGCTGGGCGGTGATTACTCCCGTCAAAGCTACCTCATCAACCTCCTCGACTTCCACACGGTCGCCGACGACTATGGACACTCTCTCTTTTTTCAAGCGTCCGCGCGCCTGACAGAAGAAGATTTTCCCGGTCAGGCAATCAACAAGATTCACCAGATAACCGCCAGCATGGCTTCTTAGCACAACGGCTTGAAAGGTCATAAAACTCCCGAAAGCGATTAAGTAGGCTAGCAATGCCACAAAAACAATCCTAATAGAAACAGGTCTGAAAAACAAACAATGAGCACGGCAATAATGGAACCAATGACAGAGCAAGCTAATACCGGCGCCAATGGCACAACGAAAGAACTGGAGCATATCCGGAACATCGCCATCATCGCCCACGTTGACCATGGCAAAACCACACTGGTAGATGGTTTCTTAAAACAGACCGGCGTTTTCAGAGAAAATCAGGAAGTCGTTGATTGCGTAATGGATTCGAACGACCTCGAAAGAGAGCGTGGTATCACCATTCTGGCCAAGAATACCGCCGTTAAGTACAAAGACCATCTGGTCAACATTGTTGACACCCCCGGACACGCCGACTTTGGCGGAGAAGTGGAGCGCATTCTCGGTATGGTGGACGGCGCCCTTTTGGTAGTGGACTGCGGCGAGGGTCCCATGCCCCAGACTCGTTTCGTCTTGCGCAAAGCGCTTGAGCGTGGGCTGAGACCAATCGTGGTGATCAACAAAATTGACAGACCTAATATAGATCCCCACGTGGCAGTCGACAAAGTATTCGACCTCTTCGTCGAGTTGGGCGCCAGCCCTGAACAGCTCGACTTTCCCTATCTATTCGCCTCGGGCGTCAAAGGCATCGCCATGCACGAGCCCACCGAAGAGGGCAAAGACCTGCGCCCCTTGCTTGATCTAATTTTGAGCCATTGCCCAGCCCCGGATGGCAGCACCGAAGTCGCCTGCCAGATGCAGATAAGCATCCTCGATTATTCGGACTATCTAGGTCGTATCGGCATCGGACGCATACATAACGGCAAACTAAAGGCCGGCGAGCAAGTAAGCTTGATCAAGGAAGACGGCGCCATTGTAAAAGGCAAAATCAGCAAGCTCTTCACTTTCCATGGTCTCAAAAGAGTGGAAGTGGAAGAAGCTAGAGCCGGAGAAATCGTTGCCATAGCTGGTTTCGCCCAAGCAAACGTTGGTGACACCATCACTAACGGCGAGACACCAGAGGCTCTGCCGCGCATCAAAGTAGACGAGCCAACAATGAAGATGGCTTTTCTTGTGAACGACAGCCCCTTCGCCGGGCAAGAAGGCAAGTTCGTCACATCAAGACAGCTGAGAGCCAGACTCTTCCACGAACTTGAAACCAATGTCAGCCTGCGCGTAAACGAAACCCAAAGCACCGACACATTTATTGTAAGCGGTCGTGGCGAACTGCACCTCGGTATCTTGATCGAAACCATGCGCAGAGAAGGCTTCGAATTCCAGGTTTCGAGACCGGAAGTAATCATGAAAGAAATCGACGGGGTCGAATGCGAACCTTTCGAAAGACTATTCATAGATGTACCCGATGAATATACCGGTTCAGTAATGAACGAGCTTGGACCAAGAAAAGCCGAACTGCAAAATATGAATGTAGAAGGCAACCAAGCCCTGCTCGAATTCGTTGTACCTACCCGCGGACTAATTGGATTCAGAAGTGAATTCCTGAGATTGACCAAAGGCAACGGCGTCATGAACCATGCCTTCATCGAATACAGACCTTTCTGCGGTGATATTGCCCGTCAAAGAAACGGCGCTCTCATTGCCTGGGAAGAAGGCGTCGCTACAGCCTATGCCATCCAGGGTGCCGAAGACCGTGGGGTCTTCTTCATCACCCCCGGCGCCAGAGTCTACAGCGGCATGATTGTAGGCGAAAACAATCGTCCCCAAGATCTCGATATCAATGTCTGCAAGACCAAGAAACTGACTAATATGCGCAGCGCCTCAGGCGATGTGCTGGTCACTCTGCAAGCACCAATCGAGATGAATCTAGAAAAATGCTTAGAGTACATTCACGACGATGAGCTCGTGGAGATAACACCGCAGACGGTGCGCATGAGAAAGCGCATTCTCACCGGCAAGCGCTAAGCAAAAGCAGATAACCAAATCTATCTAGATTAGAGAAAGAAAGTGGCTGGTCAGACAGCCACTTTCTTTTTTGCTCTCAGACTGAGTTCTCAGATCAGCCTATCAGATCGAGCTCTCAGACTGAGTTCTCAGGTCAGCCTATCAGATCAAGCTCTCAGACTGAGTTCTCAGATCAGCCTATCAGATCAAGTTCTCAGGCTGAGTTCTCAGGTCAGCCTATCAGATCAATTTATCAGATCAATCTATTAGATCGAGCTCTCAAAATAGATTCTCAAAAGTACCATTTAAGGCGAAGCTTCTAGAAGGGTGCTCGCACCCGCAGCCCCTGCGCACCACCAGTAGTATCAATCATCACAAAGGGTGCTTTCACCTTAACGCCGCCCCGAGTATCAACACTAACAAAGGGAGCCTTGACCGTTACGCCATCAAGGACAGAAGCGGCTTGCCCAGGAGCGTTATTCTGACTTTGAGAGTTTGGATTATTTTGAGAATTTTGAGAGTTCTGAGAATTTTGAGTGTTCTGAGAATTCTGAGTGTTCGAAACAGCTGAAATATTCGCACCCGAAAGCAAATCTTGCACTAGACCGAATACTCCACCCATCAATAGGCCCAGCGAAGACGATGCATTAGGAAAACTCGGGGCCTGATTTTGGGTTTGACCGAGGAGCTGATTTGAGGTCTGCCTTAGGGGCTGACTCGGGGTCTGATTTTGGGATAGATTTTGGGGCTGACTTGTAAGCTGATCTTGGGACTGGCTCGGTAACTGAGTCTGCTCTGGCAACTTACTCTGAGTCACTGGCGCATTAGCACTTGCTTCTTGAGCACTTGCTTCTGAAGTACTTGCTTCTTGAGCAGTTGCACTTGGGGCAATTTCAATCAACAAAGAGAAAGCTGCAATACCTAAGCTTAAGGCAGTAAGGACAGTCTTCTTGGTCATGGCTCTTGCTTCTTACCTCACTTGGCAAAGACCGAACGGTAACTAAGCTACAGAGAAAGACAAAAAAATAGGAAGCAAAGCCTCCTATTTTTCTTTCTATTTTGCTTAACCGGCTGTAAACTTGCCCGAGCTGTCTAATGCTATTGATTTTGCAAATAGCGGGGGGTAAATCCAACCAGCTTGCCAATTTTGTCTAGAGCTTGGGCCATCGAAACCAGCTGCGTATAGCTATAGCCGCCTGAATTTCTAAAGGAGGCCTTAACCTGAGAAAGGCTGCGCAGCTCTTGCTTCGCTTGCTTAGCTTTCTGCGAGCTCAGCTTACCGGCAGCGATATCTTGGGCGATGCGGGCTTCCAGGCGCGCCTGGCGAGCATCGATATCAGTCCAGGCAATGGCTCTACCAACGCCGGTCCGATTGTCGATGTCCTTGTTTAGACGCTCCAGGTCGCGAACGAGAGACTCGGTCTCGGCAAGGGTCAAGCCGCCGCCAGAAGTAGAGAAGGCGACCTTAGCCTGACTGATACGGTCCAATTCATTCTTGAGCTGATTGCCGGCACTGGCGTCAACTTTCTGAGCGAGCAGAGCATCAGAAATGCGTTTACTGGTTTCCGAAACTCTGCCGTCAATGCCATTCCACTGAGGTGAAGAACCAGCAAGCTTGGTATCGAGACGAGCCGAAACTTTCTCAAGCTCGGTGATTAGAGCTAGAGACTCTGCATAGCTGAGACCGCTGCCTGAAAATCGATATGTGACCTCATCACGGGCGATGCGATCCAAATCACGTGTGAATTCACGCGACTGTTCACTGGTCATACGCCCCGAGGCAACGGCATCGGCAAGACGATTATCAATCTCAGACTGACGCGCGTCCACATCCGGCAGAGACGCTACGCTCTCCTTCATGCTGTTCTCAATGCTGGCTGATAGTTTCTCCAACTCCAATGCAAGGGCGGCATGCTCTCCGAACGAGAGTCCGCCGATGGAGCGATACTTAGCTTCCAAATCCATCAGACGATAGAATTCGCGCTTGAGACTGTCGGCATCTTTCGGGGCTAGACGTCCCTGCATAACCCCTTCGGTAATGCGCTGATAAAGCTCTGACTCTCGTTTGGCAAGATCGGGCAAGGCTGTTTCCGAATTCTTCATTTGCGACTCAACATCTTTGATCAGCCTATCTAAATCGGCTGCAATGGTGAGAGCTTCGCGAGCATCAAGAGAGGAACCAGAAGTCAAACTACTCTGCTCAAAAGCAAGTATCCGATTGTACTCAGTGCGCAGATTCTGTACTTCTTGCGCGGAAAGCTTACCGGTCAACGTGCCATTGGAAATAGTCTGGTCCGCCTGCTCTTTTCTTGCTTGAATCGATTTGGAAACAAACGGATTATCACGAATTTCCTTCTCCGTGCGGGCGGCGAGTCGCTCTAGATCAAGGGCAACGCTGAGCTTCTCCCTATCATCGAGCACTCCGTCAGTGGCTTTAAAGGCAGCTTCGCGAGCGGCGATTCTATCGAGATCTTCCAACAGTGACCTGGTTTCATCGGTGGTCAGCTTTCCAGAAGAGGTCCCTTCGGCGATGCGACGACTTATCTCATCTTTGCGTCGAGAGACATCAGGCAGCACCGCTACCTCTCTGTCCTTGATGAGCTTGAACATCTTACCGTTCAAGCGAGTCAAATCTACAGCCAAGCTAATCGCTTCCTGGCTATCAAGCCCCTGACTGGAAGCGGCATAAGTAGCCTTGTTTGCAACAATCTTATCGAGATCCGACTTCAGTTCGACTTCATCAACTTCAGAAAGACGCTGACCAACCTTGGCATCAGCAATCCGCCGACGATAATCTTCGATACTAGCATCTATACCAACCCAAACCGGCTGCTTAGAATAAACAGCACGGTCAATCTTACCGTTCAATCTCTCGAGATCTATAAGAACGTTTTGAGCCTGAACAATATTCAGCTGACCACCACCAGTAGTTCTAAAATCGGCAGTCTTTTTGCTAATCGCATCCAGTTCAGACTTATAAACCTGCGCCTCACTCACCGTCACAAGACCGCTAGAGAGAGCCTGAGCCAAATTTCTATCGACTTCAGCCTGGCGCCTGTCGACATCAGATATGACATTATTCTGCACTTCTTCATCATTTAGATGCGAATCAATTTGTCCACTCAACTTCTCAAGATCGAGAGCGAGAGTAAGTTGCTCTTCAGAGGTAAGGGGTCGACCCAACTTCCTCAAAGATTCTTCTTTGTCGGCTATGCGCTTAAACTCAGCCTTCAAGTCATTGGCTTCGCGGTCAGTGATTTTGCCCGAAGCGACACCACTTTCGATCCGCTTCGAAAGTTCTGCTTGTCTGACATCAATTTGGGTGAGACTTACTTGCCTATCATGAACAGTTCTGGTCAGTTTCTGACTCAATCGGTCCAGTTCCAAAACCAATCTAATTGAATCAGAAACGCTCAAGTGTCCGGTCTGAGCACTTGAAGCCTGAATACTTTTATTGATTGTATCCAATTCCATTTGAATCTGAGCATACTCTTGCGCCGTGAGCCTACCATCAGAATAAGCAACAGAAAGTCTCTTCACAATTTCATCACGGCGGGCATAGACATCAACAAAGCCTGTTTGTCTGTCAGACAGGCTAGCTTCCATCTCTTTGACAAGACGGTCTAGGTCGAATTGCAGGCGCAGACTCTCCCATAGACTGAGAGAACTATCTGAGGCCCTGAATACAGCTTCTTGGTCGGCGACTCGCGAGAGCGACTGCTTGAAGCTCTGATACTGCGCCTGAGTGAGACGTCCGGCTCCATATGCATCCTCGAGTCTCTTCTCAATGGAAGCCTGCCTAGCATCAACATCGGAAATCGAAGAAACCGAAGCAAGAATAGTATTGACATCTGCCGCCTGAGCGCCGCCACTGAATCCGATTGCAAACGTAAGCATAAGTGAAGCTGAAATTGACTGTTTCACTACTGCTCTCGCTCTCAGGTGTCGCTTCATAAAATCCTCCAATGGACCAAACGAATACTGTAGAAAACCGCAGACCAAAGACGGACAAAGCTGCTTGCAAGCAAAGTTCACCCGACTATACCGAACCGAACCCAGATGTCATTAGACCCAAGTGATTCGAGTGGTATAGATGCATATTCTAGAAGGTTTGTTCCAAAAATTGACCGTCCAGCCCTTGCCATTTCTAGCAGAAATAATGCTCGTTTTTTGGCGCGCCTTATTTTGTGCCACAGGATGCTGGATGGCAAAGCTGCCAAGTTGAATGATGGGACATTGCAAGTCAGCAGATATAGAAGTTTCAAAGTGAGTCAATCTGACCTTGCTATCGAGTCCATACCTAAATCCAAAGGCTGAAAAAGGAATTCGCATAAGAGCAGGGTCGAGGCAGAAAAGGTGAAAGAGTTTCCAAGACCCAGAGCAAGAATTCAAAGATTGACCAAGAGCGGAGTTAAAAAGCCTCGTATGAGATTACGGCGAATATAACCCGCCGCAATGCACACATCAAACAAACTATCCCCAGTACCCAAGCTGGAATCGAGGCTAGCTGCATCCGAATCATTTTCAACATCAAGCGGATTCGATAGCAAACCTCGAACCGCCTGAGAGCCCTGCCCATGCCAATCATGGCTGGTCCGATTAGACTTAGCGAGCGTTTTGTTTCGGTATCTCTCAACTGAAATTATGATCTGGAGATACTTCCTCGAGAAAGACATTCTATTCTTGTTCATAAACCCAAGAAACTCTTTGGCACATCTGAGCGCAATCTGAACATTAGCTGTTCTTTCGGCGCATATCTGACATCCGAAAATTTCACAGTCCCTAAGCAGATAATCATTAGTTTTTTGCTGCAGCAGAGGTACATCTCTAAGCTTACTTTTCTCCCAGCAATCTAGGTCTGGTCGCTCAAATTCAATCGCATCTCGAATAGAACTCTTAAAGCCCTCTGGCTCTGTTTGCCAAAATGAACGATTAGAATCAGTCTGCGAGAATTCTTGATATTTCTCACCAGCGGAGCTTGTAGAAGAGGAAGAAGATGAATCTTGGTCTTGCGAATTTGTACCTGAATCAAAATCGAAGCTTGCTTCGCCAGATTTCTCATTTCGCGCTTTGAGAAGGCTAACTCCAAGCTTGGTCAATTGAAACTTAGAACCAGCAATCGCGACAACGAGACCAGAAAGTTCAAGGTCTGTAAGTACT
Source organism: Obscuribacter phosphatis (SeqCode) (assembly GCA_017303615.1). Taxonomy (GTDB): domain Bacteria; phylum Cyanobacteriota; class Vampirovibrionia; order Obscuribacterales; family Obscuribacteraceae; genus Obscuribacter; species Obscuribacter phosphatis_A. The sequence goes on along the minus strand of JAFLCK010000026.1, from coordinate 19,395 downwards.
TCGAGCAACTCCCGCTCCGAAATCTCTAGAACGCGCAGCAGACTATCGTAGCTAAGGTCGCCATCAATTAAAGAGTTCAATACAGACATAGCCGGCTCATTTAAGTCGGTCTCAATTTCATTGGTTTCATGCTTCAATTCCGGCACGGCCGTATCGGAAGGAAAAGGTGCGGAGGACGCATATACTTTAGACAAGTGCCGCTGAAAATATTCTTCACTCTGAGGCATCTCCCACCTAGGAGTAAGCAAACTTCGCTTACAAAAAAGTTCCATAAAATGTAGAGAGCCAATACCTCTAGCAGAAATTCCCCTAGACCTGTTGTTCATATCTATAGCAGCAAAAACAGAGCGCAGTATGCCCCAGGCAGAGGACTGCCTTACTTCAACCAAAAGAGAGAACTTGGCTGAGCTAATGTATGCGCCCTGCTCAATAAACCAAATTGCAGCGAACCAGGCTCGGAGTCTACGCGCACCTTGAAAGAAAGTTCCTGCGGTAACAGAAGACTGTTTGTGACAGTCACTACAACGATAAGTGCGATTATCAATTCCAATTTTCAAATTCTCAGAAAAGCAGTACTTGCAGCAAAGCAAATACTTTGCCTTTATGATCGACAAAAATGCTTTTCTTACAGAAGCTTCACAAGGGAAAAGAGATTGAAATTCTTTCCACAGTTGCTCAACTAGTTCATCATTACAAGACCAAGCAGCTTCGTCGAGCTCCATTGCCTCCTTCTGAAAAGACTTATCATTCTGCATGGAAAAAAACCTCAGTCGGTCCTGTCTATATAGACGACCAAATCGAGAAAAAAGTTCAAAAAATGGAGATTAATTTGTAAGCCTATCGATATCGATAGGCTTACAAATTCTCAAACTTCAAATTCATAAAATCATAGGCAGCCTATACCTGCCGTTAACGAAGCCGAGAGAACTCACTCTTCGCGTGCTTGTAGATGCTCTTTCGCAATCTCTCCATAGTCTTTAAGTCATCTAAAAGCGCCTGCGAAGCAGTGGCAATCGCCATGTTCTCATATTTCGGACCAACGCAAACTGCCTTCACCTTTGCAAGCTTGTCTCCTAAAGTACTAGATATAGACTTAAGATTATTAAATTCATCGCTCAAATCACTACTTAGAGTTTCAGGCAATGATAGCGATTGACACTCTTGCTGAAGATGCGGAACTAAATAATCCATCTGACTGACAAAATAATCTACCCATTTCTTTCTAGGCGGCAGCAGCGCTCCAGTATCAATGAGGCCCGTCCCGTTAACAGGCGTCAGAATAATTGGACCAACAGCATCTGGTCCACCGCAAAAGACCTGGTCAGGTTGCTGAACCTCGCAAAACAATGACCACGCAGAATCTTTCAAATGATGTAGGGTATCACCTAACTCCTTCAAACTTGATTCGACGGCCAACTCAGACGCCTTAATCTGCCCCTTTAGCGCCTTTGGACTATCAGGAGCAGAAGATACACCAGGCTCTTGCGAGTAACCCTTGTTCGCTTGCGCTGAAACAGGACCAAGAGAAGACATAGATAGAAAAATCAGACAGTAAGTAAATACAAAAGTCAACCTAGAAAAACAAAGCAACTCTCTAAAGGTAGAGGCTCTACTGGCAGAGCAATTCTCAATCATCGCAATCAGTTCCTTTCGAGAGTGTCTTTCTCTTTCGAATTCTCTGCAACATTAATACTAATACCATTATCACTTATACTGGCACCTTCGCTCTCACCTTCAACGGACTTTAAGGTCCCAAAGACTCCTGACTCAGAAAGAGGCTTCGGAGAGCGCATTCTAAGTTTCTCATCAAAAGCCTTGACTTCCAACTCTTCATCAAGTAGCTTTGCCTGCTCGAGAAGAGAATTCTTTAAAATTTGCCTATACATACTAGCTCTCGCCAAACTAACAATCATATAAGCAGGCACAGCACCAATCAAAAAGACCAAGCCACCAAGAGCGGTGACAACTAACAATATCAATTCTGTCAGCAATACCCTAACCATCTGCCCCTTGGTTACTTCATTGCTCGCTCGAAAGGACTCTATAGGACCCATCCCGCGATCGACAATAAAGTACTCATAAAAGCGAAATGACAAATCTATCCAGATTCCGGGAAAGATGAAGCAAAGATATGCTGGTAGACGAATGGTGCGCATGATGAAACTTGCCACCAAAAACTGCCAAAAGTAACGCCAGCACTTGGACAAATCGGCAGGGGTTGGAGTCTCTCCTTCTAAGACTCTCAGCGAAACACGAAGGAGACCCATCTGCAAGATCGGCGCAAAAATGAAACCTGAAATCAACTGAGCGAAGATAAGGAATCCATACAGGTACCAAGGAATTGTGTACTTAACCAACTGAGCAGCAAAAATAGCCAACCCCGGTAAAGCCATCAAAGCTGTACATAGCCAGTAAATGCAAAGGACGGCAAAGAATGGCAAGAATGAATTGATCATTCCGCGCCACCCTTCCAGTAAACACTGCTCGATGGAGAATCTAGCTGGTATCTTTGGCGGTGTATCAGTTCTAGGAATAGGACTATTGGTCATGGAACAAGCTGTCTCCAATTAGGATGATTTCTATCAATATGAATTATCTCAAGATGCATCCGATACAGAACCATGTCAAACAAACTACCGCTTCAAAAAACAAGGTATCAAAGTATCCCCCCAAAACTACGTATCAAAAAACCACAAGGCACCTAGAAAACTTACGCATACCAAAGACTAACGAACCAAGGAACCTGAGGCTGAATCAGGAAGAGCTTTGAGCAGTTCACCCCAGAGGAAGCCCTGACCATAGTCGATACCCATTTCGATGAGGACCGGCAAGTCAGCACGGTCTTCTATCCCTTCTGCGATTATCTGGGCGCCTAAGCTCTTCGCCACATTTGCCAGTCTTCTGAGTAGGCGTGCCTTAGCCGGTTCTGTCGACAAGCCAGCCACATACTTGCGATCAACCTTTACTAAATCGGGCTCAAGCAAGATTAGCGTCTCCAGAGAACTGCGTCCAAAGCCAACATCATCCACTGCGACAAGTACTCCGGCGTTCTTGAGCGCCGAAACGTGCTCTCTCAGATAAGCTGGTTCACTAATGAATTCTTGTTCTGAAATCTCGATACAAAAACGAATGTCAGGTCTATCTTTAGGAAATAGGTCGAGCAGCTTATCTACAGGGGTTTCAAGAAGTGTGGATGGGAAAAGGTTGATATGGAAGCGCGTTTGCTTCGCGTTAAGTGCCTTGCCTGAAGTGTCGCCATTGCTGTGAGAAACTGCAGGCAATATGACGTTCGGGATATTGGATAAACAAAGACGCAGACATTGCAAGTCAACAGTGGTGAGAATATTGTTTTCGACACAGATACGAAAGAAATCAGATGGACTTTCGAAGGCACCATCGGGACCGCGGCTGAGTACCTCGTAACCATCTGTCCCTTCGTCGGCCAGACGGATAATCGGCTGATAGACCGTGCGAAACTCTCTGACATCGAGAAGCTGCTCGACAATATCGCGCTGAGTTATCGAGCGTCCGCGAACCTTCTCGGCTTGGGACGAAGACTCTTCGCTGACGGTGACGCGATTCTTGCCGGCTTCTTTGCTGCGTCTGAGCGCGCTACGTGTCAGATTTACGGCTTCTTGCACAGAAGCGATGCGAGCGGGCAGACTGACCACCCCAATAGAGGCAGTAACAGAGACCTGATCATCTGTACTCTTCATGGGATTATCTGATATCTCGCAGCGGATTCTCTCAGCGACGCGCATGCCATAAGCCATATTGGTATCAGGCAGAAGAACCAAAAACTCGTCGCCGCCGACTCTAGCCACATGATCTGTAGGACGCAAGATAGCCAGAACTCGCTTGGCGGTCTCCTTGAGAATGACATCGCCAGTGGTGTGACCAAGACCTTCGTTCACTTTCTTGAGATTATCGAGGTTAATGAGCATAGCGATGAGAGCTTCGCCCGAACGACCGGCTCGGTTCTCTTCTATGCGCAGAACTTGCTCGAGTCCTCTGACATTAAGAACATCGGTGAGATAGTCGGCACTGGCAAGTTTCTCGAGTTGAGAAAGAGCACTAGCCAAATCTCGTCTTAGACTGGTTATATCCTCCGAATTGATGTCGAGACGACCATTTCGATACGGCGCAGCCCCATTACCCGAAGCTTTTGAACCGTTGCCGTTATTAGAACCATGACCAACTAACGAGGCGACGCCAGCATCTGCGCCGCCAAGAGAGCCAGAAGAACCAGAAAGATTGAGACCGTTCGAGCCACCTGCATTAGATAGGAGACTGCCGCTGCCGGCGCCTGCGAGTGAGGCATGACCACCTTCGGCGCTGGAACCATTCCCTGCGCCAGCCAATGAACTAGAGTCCTCTTCGAAGTCTAGATTGCGCCTCTCGCCCAAGAGTTCGACCAGAGCGAAAACGAAGCTGAAGCAGGCGAAGACAAAGGAAATCAATGGCAAACTATTGCCTCGTGCTTTCACATCGCCAGAGTAAAAAGCTTGCACAGCACTGGCTTCTTCCCTCTCCATATTGACGATTCTTTTGAAAATCTGTTCGCTTTCGGTCACTTCGCGGTTGGTGAGCAAAAGAGTGCTGCCTCTGTTGGGCTTGTTCTCAAGGCGCAGTTTCACATCAAGTTCGATCTCGCCCAAGCTGATGGCAATTTCGTTTGATAGACGCCTAACCCTCTCGCTGCGTCCGTATTGACCATTCTCCAGAGACTGAATGGCGGTCAGATGCAACTTCAGCTCATCCACAGCCTGCTTATAGAGCGTTAAGTGTTGAACTTCACCGCTGGCTACATAACGCTGGCTATTGAGCAAAACCATAGAATAGGCATTGCCCAGGGTCTGAAGCTCCTTCACGGCAGTCTGTCTTGTCTCGAGCCAATGGTCGCCGTGGTACTGACCAAAGCCCATCATAGATAAAAGAGTAGAAATCGCCAAGAAGAAGAAGGCGACTGCCAGGCATACTAAGGTCTTCTTTTCGGCGGAATTTCCCATCTGAATGTTTGTGCCCTTCTCGGGTATCGAGAAGTCTCCTGCGGCAAGCTAGCGGCTGATAAATGCAAAACCGTGAAACCACCTAATTCATACACAGATTTGATAAGAACTAATCGTTTCGGCTACAGTTGCCTCTGCAGGCTTTTAGAAACTTAAGCGAGCGGCATTGGCTTCAGAAATCTGAGCTGACCGGCACTGGCTGTTCAGTAACCCGGACATCAGGCCGAGCCTTTCTGAAAGACTCAATCTCGGCAGGGGAAAGCCTGCAGCCATAAAGATGCAATGCTTTCAAACTAGACAAGCCGACCAGTTTTGCCAACCCTCTGGCACTAACCTTTGTCTCTGAAAGGTCTAGGGTACTAAGGCTAGGATACTTAGAAAGAACTTCGACTACGCTATCCCCGAGCTCATTACCAGCCAGATTTAGATTAGCTAGCGAAGGCAATCCAGAAAGCTTCGAAAATGACTGAGCCGACTTGTCGGTCAAACCGGAGCGAGCCATTCCCAGAATGCGCAGCAAACGACATTTAGCCAGGTCTGCAATCGATTCGTCATCGAGCTTCAAGCGGGTCAACTGCAAAGCCCACAACTTCTTATAGCGAACAAAGTACTTTAGACTCTTTCCACTGACACCAGTTCCCGAATAGTCCAAACCTTCAATAAACTCAAGCTTGGTAAGGGGCTCGACACTGGCGTCTGAAAATCCTGGATTATCAAACAAATACAAACTCTTCAGATTCTTGAAGCCGGCGAGCACCTTGGTATAAGAATCATCGATGTTGCAATTCTTCAGGCTAAGCATAGAGAGACTAGCGCTAGGGACGCTGGCGAGCCCAGACGGACTGAATTCAGAGTCTACCAAGAAAAGTTGACTGAGCATGGCGCTCTTGGAAAGGTAAGAGAGTCCGCGATCGGTCACCTTATCCTTCATGCGAAGGTACGTCAGATTAGGATTACGTTTAATCTTGAAGGCAATATCGTCATCGGCGGTATGGTCTTCTATGGCCTTTTCGCTGTCGATATCGATGACCCGCTTAACCACAGGCGCCGGCGCAGGCTCGATGCTTTTGGCACTAGGTTGAGGACTAGAAAAATGCTGCACTAAGAAGATAACCGCAGCCAATCCGACCAGACAAAATATTGCCGCTGCCGCAACAATCAGAACCAGACCGGTTCTATTTGTCTTGACCAGAGCCACCTCGACTACATCATCGTCAGATCTGGAGCCCGCCTGCCCCGATACAGACTGCACTGAACCAACTTGCTCGGCGTAGCGTCCATAGCCCCCCTCGACCGGCGCCGGTAAGCGAGATCCATGGGTTTGATTTAGGTTTTGATTTAGGGCTTGAGAAGCCGGCACCGGCAAATAAATAGAGGGTTCGGAATAGTACTGCCCGGTAACACTTTTTGATTGGGGGACCGGATCGAAATCAAGCCCTGCCAAAGATATAGATGTAAGCTCAGTAACCATCTGCGAAAGAGCCGTAGAAAGCGGCGGTGAAGTGAGCTGGCTAATCTGTATCGAGACTTGCTCGCCCAATCGCGGCGCCACCACTCCCGGTGGCAAAGTCATCACCCCGAGTTGGCAGGCTATGGCAATCAAATCCTGCCTTAATTCCTGTGCTGACTGATAGCGGTCCTCAGGTTCTTTAGCCATGCAGCGCAAAACACAAGCTTCCAACTCGGCAGGAAAGTTGAGACCAAGAGAAGCCTCACGCAAGCTCAAGGGTTTCTCGGAAAGATGCTTGTCCATGGTGACAAGCTTGTTTTCGCCCACAAAAGGCGGTGCCCCAGTCAAGCACATGTACATAACACAGCCAAAAGAATAGAGATCAGAACGGTTATCGACTCTAACGCTGCGAATTTGTTCGGGGCTCATATAGAGCGGCGTACCGAGAGCCTCACCGGTACGAGTCAAATCTTGAATGGTATTGTCGTCGATATCACGCAGCTTGGCGATGCCAAAGTCGAGTAATTTGACCTGCACCCCTCCGGTCGGCTTGACCGCCAGCATAACGTTGCTTGGCTTGATGTCGCGGTGCACGACGCCATGGCTATGTGCTAGTGCCAGAGGCTCAAGCATAGAGATAAAAATCGGCAAGGCTTCTTCTACCTTAAGCACCGAGCCCTGAGAATTCTTGACCAAGTCGGCAAGCGTAAGACCTTCTACGTACTCCATGACCATATAGGGGCGTTCTTCGCTATCGATACCAAAGTCATTGATAGCAACTATGCCTGGATGATCAAGAGAAGCTGCGGCTTTAGCTTCTTGGTGAAAACGCAAGCGTGCTTTGGGCGAGGCAAACTTGTTCTTCATCATCTTGATGGCGACGATTCGATCAAGAAAGACCTGGCGCGCTTGATAGATGACGCCCATACCGCCGGCGCCTAGGACCCCTAGCAAATCGTATTTTCCAAGATAGTTGGTACCGACTAGTTCGTCCGGCTCATCCTGGCTAGGACCGGCGATGGCGCCCGGCGAAGCAGGCACTCTCTCTCCGGAGGGAGAGAGCTTCTCATGAGAATCGACGCTATCAGAGAGGTTCCCCATACGGCTGGTTTCCAAATTGCCAAGATTGATTTCGATCGAAACAAAAGTTTTGTCGACTTCGGGCAGTTCAGGAGAGGGCAAAGCCTGTCCCGCCAAATAGACCCGTCCAGAGCTGGATGATGGCGGCTCCAGCGCCGTTTGCTTAACAGTGCTGACTTTCTGCCGAGGTGAGACAAAACTCTCTACTGAACTACCGGCAGCCCCCACTAAAGAACTCCCTCCCGGACTATCAACAGAAACTTCTTTTGATATACCCATCTTTTCAGCATCGGCATCAGAAAGCTTTACAGCACAGGCATCGCCGGCTTCGGAAAAAAGATTTGCAGCATCGGGCGAACCAGATTGTCGTTTAGCTAGCCCAGTTTGAGATTTAGCTATATCTGATCGAGCTTTGGCTAAAGCAGGAGGTCTCGGAGCCGGCGGAGGCAATACAAAACCTTCCGGTATAGCCGGTACAAGTGCATTCTGCTCAGGCGCCGAGTTTTCATTCTGAATCTGGGACTGAGGCTCGGGCTTAAATAATCCTGCCTGGCTTGACCTTAATTGAGCCGAGTTCTTCGGAGAATCCAAACCATCCAGAGACTGCTCAACAGCATCAACAGCCTTAAGGGGTTGTCCCCCTAACTGCTCTGAACCAGAGCTGCCGCCGGTCTGCAAATTATCAGTCATTAGCCTGCTTTGTCACTAGCCCCAAGAATCTATCTTAAAGACACGATACCACAGGCAGTGCTTATCAGAAAGTCCCCACGATTTTATAAGACGCTCAAAGACTCAAAAGCCTTGAGAGCTGGAAGGTTGACGAATTTTTGAAAGAAAGAAAGAAAGAAAGAAACAAACAAACAGACAAACAAACAAACAAACAAACAAAGAAAGGAAGAGGAGCAATACCCCTCTTCCTTCTAGAGCATAGATTGCTATAGCGTAGTTGGCTTGAACCTACTTATCTAGAGTTCCTTGAACTCTTGCTTAGTAGACGTAAAGCATCTCTCTGAATTTGGGCAGAGGCCAGAGTGAATCATCAACAATCAACTCCAACTCATCGGCAAAAGCCCTGACTGCATTCATGGCTGGTATCACCTTCTGCTCGAAGAAACGAGCCCGATTGAGATTCTCGGCTTCGTGGTCGCCTGATTCTTCATGGTGAGCCTCTTTGACCATTGATTCGAGTTTATCAATAGCCGACTGCAGACTGCAGATCTTTTCACAAAGCTCTTTGAGCAGATGCTCTTGAGTTGAAAGATTGACGCCATTAACTGCAGCACGGGTGGTGGCGATGGTCTGAGCCACTTTCTGCTGATAATCAAGAGCGGCTGGCAAGATCATTGTTCGAGCCATATTTGCTGTAAGCAATGACTCGATATTTACTGTCTTGCAATAGGCCTCGAGGTTGATGTGATAGCGGCTGACCAGTTCTTCATTCTCAAGCACTTCGTACTTTTTGAAGAGAGCCAAAGTTTCTTTATCGACCAGGCAAGGCAGAGCCTCGGGTGTGGTCTTGAGATTGGGCAAGCCGCGTCTTTCAGCTTCTTCATGCCATTCACGGCTATAGTTGTCACCGTTAAAGAGAATGCGTTTGTTCTCGCTCAGGGTTTCACGCACAACTTTCTCAACGGCAACACCAAGATCGGTGCCAGACTTGACCAATTTCTCGATCTCGCTAGCAACATAATCGAGTGATTCAGCAACAATGGTATTGAGCACGGCATTGGGCCAAGCAATCGACTGGCTAGATCCTACGGCTCTAAACTCGAACTTGTTGCCGGTGAAGGCAAAGGGCGAGGTTCTGTTTCTGTCCGAATCGTCACGAGGCAACTCAGGCAAAGAGGTAACGCCGAACTGCAAGGTTCCCGACTGCACCGATATCTCTTTTTTACCGCTTATCAAGGCTTCCACAACCTGGGTCAACTTATCACCGAGATAGATGCTCATGATGGCTGGCGGAGCTTCGTTGGCGCCTAGGCGGTGATCGTTACCGGCAAAAGCGATAGAAGCTCTGAGCAGATGTCCATACTTGTTTACGGCGCGAATTACAGCGGTCAAAACAGTCACAAACTGTTGATTGTCTTGCGGTGTATGTCCGGGGTCAAGCAGGTTATTGCCGCGCTCGTCAGCCATAGACCAGTTATTGTGCTTACCGCTGCCGTTCACGCCGCTGAAGGGCTTCTCGTGGAAGAGACAGCGCAAACCATGCTTGCGAGCGGTATTACGGAAGACTTCCATAAGCAGCATATTGTGGTCGGTAGCCAAATTGCTTGTTTCAAATACAGGCGCCACTTCAAACTGCGCCGGCGCAACTTCGTTGTGTCTTGTTTTGACAGGCACGCCAAGTTTATAGAGTTCAGCTTCAGTGTCCATCATAAAGGCGAGCACGCGCTCTTTGATTGAACCCCAATAATGGTCTTCCATTTCTTGACCCTTGGGCGGTCTAGCACCAAAGAGGGCGCGACCGGAATTGATGATATCGGGGCGGGCCAGATAATAAGCATCATCAATCAAGAAATATTCTTGTTCAGCGCCAACCGTGCAGGTGACTCGTTTAGAATCATTACCGAGCAGATTGAGCAGTCTGACAGCTTGTTTTGAAATGGCTTCCATCGAACGCAATAGAGGCGTTTTCTTATCGAGGGCATGTCCGGAATAAGAACAGAAAACAGTTGGAATACAAAGTGTCTTACCGTTCACACTCTCCATCAAGAAAGCTGGACTGGTGGGATCCCAACCGGTATAACCGCGAGCTTCGAATGTAGAACGAATGCCGCCTGACGGGAAGCTGGACGCATCGGGCTCACCTTGAATGAGAAGCTTGCCTGAAAATTCCAGATTAGGTTGACCTTCTTCACCGCTGAAAACCAAGAAGGCATCATGCTTCTCGGCAGTCAAACCGGTCATGGGTTGGAACCAATGGGTAAAGTGTGTAGCGCCGCGCGAAATGGCCCAGTCTTTCATGGCGTTGGCGACGATATCAGCCATTGAGGCATCGAGTTGCTCGCCATGGTCGAGGCAGCGAATCACAGCCTTGTATACGTTCTTGGGCAGTACGGCACGCATGGTGGCGCGATTAAACACGTTCTGGGCAAAAATATCAGATACCGATGTCTCAGTGTAATCAATGCCAGTGTGCACCGGAGTCCGGCTCTGCACAGCCTTGAGAGCATCGGCACGGAGATTTGCTCCTCTATCGGCATTAACGCCTCGTTTCATTACCATTCCTCTATCTTTAACTGTCATCTAAATATCTCCTAAATAGGTCGGCACATCAGCACATCTGTAAATCTTCAACTTCTAAACTCAATAAAATCAGATTCCTAACGCTTTCAAAATGACGCGTTTGCGCCTTTGTCCATCAAACTCGGCATAAAAAATCTGTTCCCAAGGCCCCAGGTCAAGCTTGCCTGCAGTAACCGGAACGGTGACCTGATGGTTGATCAAAATCCGCTTCAAATGAGCATCACCATTATCTTCACCGGTCCGATGATGCAGATAAGAAGGGTCTTCCGGAGCGAGTTTCTCTAGCCAAGCATCAATATCTTGAATCAATCCGCCTTCCCAGTCATTGATATAAACGCCGGCGGTGATGTGCATGGCAGAGACAAGAATGAAGCCTTCTTGCATGCCGGTTTCTTGCAGGAACTTGGCCACTTCATCGGTGATTCTTATATATTCGCGACGCTTTTTAGTATCAAACCAGAGATACTTGGTGTGGGCCTTAAGTCCAGCCTGCACTGTCATATATACTCTCCCGCAAGAGCCAAAGTCTAATGATAATCGAAAGTGCCCAAAAGACTATTAGAGCGCCGTTTTTAGTAACTTTGGCGCAACAGTAGGCTGGCTTTGGCAAAAGTGGCTATCTATGCGCCTCAAGACTTGTCAGCAGGCAACCTGGTGATTAATTCCCAGACTTTTTCGCTATTTCGGGTATCAAGATTTCGTAAAGCTTCTATCGTCTTTTCGTAATTGAGACCACTTCTCTCAGTCAAAACCCAGTGCCGGTCAGCTTTATTCCAGGTGCCTAAGAGGCGAGTGGCAGTGCCAGTCTTTTCATCAAAAAGAAGGGCGCGCAGAGTGGGGCTGTGTTCAGCAGTCTGACCAGACTTAAGAAGCTTGAGCATCTGTCCTCTCTCTCCGAGGAAAAGCCCATACTGCGAGCCAGATGAAATGAGCCCCAAATGGCTTGTGGCGGCAATATCTTCCGGACCGGGATGCGCCCCCCTCGCTAAAGGATGGGTGTGAAAAGTCAGCGTTTCAGCCTTATTAGGAGCCGGTAGGGCAGCCAAACCGGTCTCAGTGCCGTACTTGCTGCGGCTCACCCTCATGCCGGCAAGATCGACAACACTACCGGCTTCCCGACCGTTGTAGACATGACCAGGTCTAGCAGAAAGGGTTTTGGCCATCTCCAGCAAATCAACTTTGTCGGCGCGCCCGAGCGAAGCAGGAAGAGCCTCGGTGCCAGGTCCGACAAAAGCCGCACGGTTTCTAATAGGATCAACAATTTTCTCAGTGACGACGGCGGCAGAACGACTATATACAAGCGGTGTGCCGAAAAGCTTGGTGGCTGCGTAACCACCACCGATGAGCCCGGGCGCGCCTTCAACCAAATTGGCTGTGCCACTAGCCAAAGCCGATGACTTCTTTTCGACAAAGTCTTGGCGAACCAGATTAAGATTGGAGCTAGATAAACGGTCGGCATCGCGAGAGAAGCCAGCCAAGCCGCTAATGCCGTCATAGGTTTGCTTAGCCATCAAAAGAGCGCCACCCACATAGCCCAAGCGAGGGGCAAAGCGCAGCAGAGCAGTACCCGCCAAACCAATGGCGGCGCCACTGCCCATCCTTTGCAGCACGGCGCCTTGATTGTGCTCAAGGTCGAAAGCAATTTGGTCCATCGTCTTGCCGGGCACCCGACTGAGTATCTCGCCACCAAGAGCAACCTTTTCTGAAAGAGGCATGCCAGAGGTGGGTTTGTCGAGCAAAGAACGCTTAGAGGACTCACTGAAGAGTTTGTAGGCGTCAAGACTTAACTCGGCATTGAGATTGCCGGCCTTGACGGGCTTCGACTCGCGACTTTGGTCCATAACAATATCCGCATCCATAAAGGAAGCCTAACCAATAGCCAAGCCGTTGTCATGGGTGAAATTACGCAAATGGTTAGGGCTTTGCTTTGCCTACACCCGAAACCTGACCAGAAGCTGGAACGGCTGCGGGTTCAGCTTGCACCGGCTTGACACCGGCTAGACCGCTTTGTGCCTCCATCTGGCTGGCATCAAGGGCAAGAGCCTGCTCAAATGACTTGGCGGCCTGCTCAGCATCCCCACGCCGGGCCTGAATTTTGCCCAGATGTGTCCAAAGCGATGCTTGCTTGGGCGCGAGTTTAACAGCTTCCTGAAACTCGCTTTCAGCCTTTACTAAATCACTCTTCGACTCAGCCATCCAGCCCAAATCTACATGCAGCGCCACCACCTTAGGTTGCAGTTTAACCGCTTCGCTAAGTTGTTCGACAGCCTTTTCGGCACTGCCTTTAGCCGCCAACAAGAAAGCAAAGTCGGCATGCCCGTATGCGTCTTCAGGATCTTGCGAAAAGCTCTGGCTGTAGAACTTTTCGGCTTCATCGAAATGACCTTCGCTGGCATGAGCAAAGGCAATAGAGCGCAAGACTTTGCCAGATTCTGGTCTGTAAAAAAGAGCCCATTCAAACTCGATGAGAGCGTCCTTCCATTTTGAATCAGCCGCCAACTTGAGACCGGCACGATAATGTTGCTTCATGGCCTCGTCTTTGATCGCCTCTTGCTGATTTTCAGAAAAAGGCACCGGTTCGCCTATGCCAACCACAATAAGAAGCTCGGAAACTGCCCGGCCAAAATCGCCCCGACAGAGTGAGACCAAGGCGAAATCACGGTGCGCAGCCTTGAGAGTCGGTATGCAATTGATGGCAGCCTTGAGTTCTACCTGGGCAAGGTCGAATTCGAAATTGCGCATATAGGTCTGAGCAGCCTGGTAATGGTCCAGAGCCTCATTGTTGAGCATTGCCTTAGCCTGATCTTCCTCTTTCTGCGCCCGTTCAAGAGCCTCAAGAGGGTCTTCTTTAAGAGTGCTTTCGCTGGCTGTATTTTCGCTGGCAGAGCTTTCTTTGAGAGCTTCTTTTTTGCCAGTATCTTCTTCAGCAGTATTTTCTTTATCAGAAACGGCAGCAGAGCCAGCATCACCCTTAGCAGCAGCGGAGGAAGCCGCCGCCCCTTCTGACTTTTTAGCATTAGGCTTATTGTCATTAGCTTGAAGCTGCGCTTGGTCTTTGGCTGGATCGAACTTTTGCGCCCAGATAGGCTGCATATTTAGTGACTGTAAAGCCAGGGTTGCTGCTAGCAGGGCGAAAAACCGCGGCGACAAAGAAGCCTGAACTGTCGAAGGCAATTTCGACTTAAGTCTAAGAAATGGATTACTAAGGCTCATCGCGGTCTCCCCTCTGAACAACATCATAATATTCCATTAGCGCGTGCCGTGCTGCCAATACAGCAAAACCTGAAGCAAACTCAGGGTTTCCCCCATGCGCTACTTGCTTTTCTCGGGCAGAGGAGCCGAAACTATAGCTATACCGTGCTTTTCAGCAAAGGCAATCATTTCTTCGCGGTCCACCACTAGGGTCTCTTTGGCCTCGACCACCAAAATACTGCCCTCAGCACCACCTTCGGCTGCGTCTTCTTTCAACATCGAACGCAGGGTACTCATGCCCACAGTCGGCACATCAAAGCGTTGGTCTTGATTGGGCTTGGACACTTTGCATACCACCACCGGACCGCGCGCAAGCTTGACTGCTCTTCTGATTGTCTCGTCGGTGCCTTCGATGGCTTCAATTGCCACAACCATACGATTTCGCACCACAACAGTTTGACCGATATCCAGTCTAGCTATTTCACGGGCAACGCCCATGCCGAACTCGATATCGGCATAGTCTTCAGCACTCAATTGGCGATTGGTCATTGAGCCAATCTCGGGAAAGAGATGAGAAAGGAATTCACGCTGGGTGAGTACCTGGACGCCCATAGCTTCCATGAGATCGCCCATATGATTTTGGATTGTGTCGTCATTGAAATTGGGTAACTTTGAAAGCTCGCGAATAGCTGTCCAATCAAGTTTGTGCAACTGCCTCAGCAAATTGAGCTTGGGCACTTTACCGATAAATACCGCACAACCGCAGCCCTCTTTCTTGAATAGACCGAGGTTGCGCCCAAGTTGACCAGGGGCGATAAGAAAAGTCTTGTCGGCATGGGGTTCGATCAGGTCTCGGGCATCTTCTGATAGAGCCAGACCAACAACACTAAACCCCCTAGCTTTGGCGGATTGCGCTACCAGAGAAGGCAGCTTGCCCTCGCCGGCGATGATTCCGAGGCTCTTGGTGTCGACATTGGGGTTGGTTTCTTTGGTAAGACTCATTGTGCCCATCAGTTTATTGCCCTGCTCTAAAAATGCCCTGCTCTAAGCAGGTAAAGTGCCTGCAAAATAGACCGGCTTAGTCTATCATGTACTTGGCAGCCATAAATTGTCTCGAATTCAGGCTGAAGCCCAAACCGGTTTCGTTTAAATTAAGGTGAAGCAGCAAAACCAGGCAAAATCGCTCAAAAACCGCAAGAAGAAAGCTTTTCGCTTGACATTGCCGTTTAAGAGTAATTAAACTGGCACTATGGGTTAGCCTGAAGAAATCAACGACAATCGCGGCACCCGAAACCAACACAACAGACCAACACAATAGACCAAAGTGGTAGCAATAATGTCTCAGACCAGAATACTCAATTTGACCAAAGCCTCAAGCTCGCTTGTTGTTGTATTGCGGCTGGTTCTGGCCCTATCGGCGCTATTCACCCTGGCAACCGAGTCGGCAGAAGCGCAATTTACCAAAGGTCGCCGCGAAGATTTGCCTGATGCATCAGGCTTTTACATGTCGAGAAGACAGTATCAGATCATCGATGACGGACCAGTGGTGCGCAATTCAGCCGGACAAGTAGTACCGGCCGGTCAGTCCGGCTTTGGCAGCAATGTCGGCGGTGGGGCGCCACTGCAAAGAGCCGGGTTTCAGTCTTACAGCTCTAATTTGCCCCAATACAATCCATCGCTCTTGCCTAAGGTGAACAACGGCGTGCCCTTACAACCGGCAGCCACACCGGGCGGACCAAACAGCCTCACGGCCAAAGCACTAAATATGGGCAAGAAAAAGTCCACCAAGAGCAAAAGCGGCGGCAGCGGCAAAAGTTCAGGAAGCAAGCCCGCTGGCAAACCCTCTGCTTCAAACCAAGTTTCGGCTTACAACACCTATAAAGGTTATAGCCCGGCTGCCTCGGCCAACTTGCCGCTGGAACAATCCAATGTCGGGATTGCCGAGGGCGGCTCCGCCGGGTCGGGGATGAACAGCTCGACCAATGTCAGGGGTAGTGTTCTGCACTGGTCTAAACGCCGCAATGGGCAATAGTGCGGGAAAGTTTCTCCCTGGCAAGCTTTACTCTATATATTAAGCGCACCCGGCTAGGCGCTTTCGGGCAGGTTCTTTTAAGTAGGTTCTTTCGGGTAAGCTTTACTCCTTGTAACCTTTACGCACCCGACAACTGTCAACAATAATCTTCGTGGTAATATGAAATTCTTCTGCCCGTAGCCCAGCTGGATAGAGCGCATGGCTACGAACCATGAGGTCGTAGGTTCGAATCCTACCGGGCAGGATCAAAGCGAAGCAAAAGCTTCGGTTAAATCGCCGTCCTTAACTGGGCGGCTTTTTATATGGCAATTCTCACATCCAAGTATCACGATTATCGAAATAAGTAACTTGCCTATTTGGATACTTAGCTTTGAATTCGGTAAATTTCTTCAGCAGTTTCTGATAGCGCCGCTCAGATGAAACTATGTCTGTATGCTCGCATTCAATCAAATAATTCTCCACCCGAGAAAGCTTTGTATCTGAAAATCGCCAATTGCAGCGCGAAAGGTCATTTAGATTGACGATACCATAGGCGGTGATACGTCCGGTATAGTCTACATAGGGGTCAAAATAGCTGAGCGCGAGATCGCGCGCGCTTCTAAAGACTGGACGCCTTCCATGCAACCCTGTATCACGCGAACGCCCGACAGCCCCCCAACCTGTGTCTGCCTTAAAAACAAAGAGCACGTGGTCTAAGTTATCCACCGACTCAAGACTCATCAATAGAGGCGGATAGCCATGCTGCTCGAGAATAGCAGCAGCTGCCAGTGCACCTTCTAGACAATGTGCTGTCTTGTGCCGCACCACTTCACGAAATGAATAGATGGTACTAGCGCGGTTATAGGCCAGGGTGCGCAGGTACTGCTGCACCTGCCTGGGAGTGCGATACTTATCGATTATCTTTAGTTCGGCTGGAGTGAACTTATTGCGGTCCGGTTTCATAGTTTCCCAAAATTCAAACTTTCATCACTGAGTTATCAATTGCACTGGTCTTTAGATTGCGCCGAGCTTTAGATTGAGATGAGCTCTAAATTGTACTGAGTTTAAATTCCACAGAGTTTAAATTTCACAGAGTCCTCATTCACCCCGAATTCTCAACCACATTCTAATTCATCGAAGGAGAGCCATGTTGACTCAAGGTTTCAACTTTAGAGGCTTCATTATGAGGGCGCCGTTGCCGCCCAAGACAGGCTTATTTCGGCCAACCAAAACCTCATCAAAAGCTTTAGCAAAATCTTGCACTGTCATCTTGAAGACACCTTCTTTACTTTCCATACGCTTACCAGAGATATTTAGTTCGGTTCGACCGCGTGGGTCGCGAACAGCCACTATGCCATCAGCATATCCGAGCACGCTGTAATCATGCTCAGGATGCAATCCTTTAGACAGAGCGGTCTCATTCCCTGCCGCAATTCCTGCCACCACCGGTAGGGCCTTGCCATCTTTGAAGTTATCCTGCAGTAGCCTCTGCACGCCGTCTACATTATGAGAGTCTTTCAACTTTATGCCACCAGGCATATATCCGGTGAGAAGCTTCAGCACTTCGGTGGCTTTACCACTGTCTGCATACTCTTGCGCGCTATCTAAGAACCAACCGGCTGAATGCCCCAAGATACGTTCACGCTCCGCTGGATTGTTCTTTAGATATTGCCCAAATGCTTTTTCCATCACAGCTGGCCAAACGCCGCCGGGCCCGGTCTGAGCAAACTTGCGCTGTTCTTCAATAGTCAAGGGCTGAACAAGCTGAGGCTTGTCTCTGGCACCGGCAAAAGTGACTGTGTATGAGCCGTCGCCATTCTGCTTGATGCTTTCACGAATGACCTGAGGATCTGCTTGAGCAAGGCTGGACAAAGGTGCCATAAAGAAGCAATTGTTTATCTCGCCTTGCACAACAGCATCAGACTTGATTCCCTTGCCGTCAGCACCAAAGAGCGGCTTATTGCTCGTATCTCTAGTTCTGGGCGAACTCAAACCTAACCACTCAGAAACAAGCCCTAGGGTCGAGGGCTCATCTTTCTGGGGCTGGGGAATGACTTTGTCGCCTTGTTTTTCTGTCATCGGTCTCAACTAAAGCGTTCGCAGATGCTATAGCCAATAATTGGTGGGCTTTTCATCTACTTATATGCCCCAGGCGGACTTTTTTGACACCGGAAAAGCCTGTGGATACAGTGAAAACCAAATTAGTTGGGCATTTCGGACATTATGACAGCCAGAGCACTGCAAGATTAAGGTTATTTCTGCAAAAAAAATTGAACTTTTTGACTCAAAACTACGTTTATATAGCATCCCCTCTAAACAAAGGACTTACCAATATGAACTTCCGCCAGATTTCCAGCTATCTACTAATTGCACTGACAATCGGAATGTCATTCTCTAACTGTTCAGCAGATGCAAGAGGCGGCGGCAGTCGAGGCACTGGCGGTAGAGGCGGCAGGGCCGCTGGCTTGCGTGGAACAGGTGCGGGAGCTGCCGGCTTGAGCGGCGGGCTCAGAAGTAATCTAAAAGAAGGCATGGGCGGTGAAGGCGGCACTCGTCTCCAATCCTGGCGCGGAGGCAATCTCAACGGCGAACGAGGTTCTAGAGCCCAAAACTTTAGAGAAAGACTCTCAAGAGGCGAAATTTCACAAGACCAAATCAACTCGTTTAGACAGCGCTTCGGCGGCGGCCAAGGTGCGCTAGGCGGACAAGCAAGAATGAACGGCACAAATCAGGCACAATCGACGAGAACCGGCACCCAAAATCAAATTCAAGCAAACACTCTAGATTCAAGCAAAACGGTAAGAAACTATTCGCACAGTGGCGAAACAAAAAATGGTGGTACCTATGATCGCGAACGTTCAATGACCTATGAAAAAGGACAGGGTTTGACCAAAAGCACTGATGGAACCACTGCAAACGGCGGCAGCTACGATCGAGACAAGACAGTAACTTATAGTAAAGGTGAAGGCTTCGACAAAACAGTCACCACCAACGGCACCACAGCAAACGGTGGTACTTACGACCGCAATAAGACTGTCTCTGCCGGACAAGGCGAAGGCTACAATAAAAATGTCACCACAACAGGCACCACAGCAAACGGTGGCACTTACGACCGCAATAAGACTGTCTCTGCCGGACAAGGCGAAGGTTACAATAAAAATGTCACCACTACAGGCACCACCGGCAACGGTGGTACTTACGATCGCAATAAGACTGTAACCGCCGGACAAGGTGAAGGTTACAATAAAAATGTCACCACTACAGGCACCACCGGCAACGGTGGTACTTACGATCGCAATAAGACTGTAACCGCCGGACAAGGTGAAGGTTACGACAAAACTGTCACCACTACAGGCACCACCGGCAACGGTGGTACCTACGATCGCAACAAGACTGTAACCGCC
>JAFLCK010000025.1:0-75770 GCA_017303615.1 Obscuribacter phosphatis (SeqCode) | reverse complement strand
CTGCAGTAATCTTCTCAATAGGAGAGTCAGGTAGTTTCGCCGCTCTGACTGCAATAGCCAGTGTAAGAGCGGAATCGATACCGCCACTGATGCCAACAACCACTGCCTTCAATCCCGAGTTTCTCAAATAACCATTGAGAAGCAGGCATTTTGCTTGCAGGTATGGCTCTTCACGAAAGCCTCTCAGTCGCCGCAAATAAGCCAGAGCTTCTTTGATCTGCAAAGGTCTACTCTCCGTTCTACTCAGGACAAAAGACAATCAGGCAATAGTGAATCACAGAGAGCACACCAACATAAGTTAAGACTTTACCTATTCAACATCTGTGCATAGGCATAAATCGCCAAGATACTGAGCGCATCGGTTATCTCGCCGCTTGCCACCATCTCTAGTGCCTGCCCAAACGGCACTTTACGCAAAGCGAGGTCTTCTGTACCTTCCGGTTCTGCCTCACCCTCGGTCAAACCAGTGGCAAGATAGTAAGTAGCTTCTTCATCAGATACCGAATTAGACAAATAAGACCGGCCAAGCACCTCATAATTAGAAGCTGTCAGACCAGTTTCTTCTTTCAATTCACGCACCGCTGCAGAGAGCGGGTCTTCACCCTGGGGGCAGCCGCCCTCAGGTATTTCCCAACTATACAAATCAAGCGGATATCTATATTGTCCAACCAGATAAGTATTGCCTTCCTCATCTATTGGCAAGACACCAATAGCTTTGTTTTTATAACTAACAGTGGTATAGGTGCCGGGCTTACCATCGGGGCGAATCACATCGTCCTCTTGAACCCTTATCCAAGCATTGTCATAAATTTCTTTCTTCTTGAGTGTTCTCCAAGGACTCTTGACTGGGCTTGATATAAAGCTCGGCAATGGGCTTGACATATTCTTCGTCATCTAAGGCTCCCTAAGACTCA
This sequence comes from Obscuribacter phosphatis (SeqCode), assembly GCA_017303615.1. Lineage (GTDB taxonomy): Bacteria > Cyanobacteriota > Vampirovibrionia > Obscuribacterales > Obscuribacteraceae > Obscuribacter > Obscuribacter phosphatis_A. Next base: position 74,856 of record JAFLCK010000025.1, on the reverse strand, counting down.
ATTCTAACTAGGTCTTGGTCTGACAGTTCCACACCAGACTGACTAAGAGTATACGCTCTCAATTCTAAAAATCTGAGCGGCAAATAGACAAAGGCGGCAGCCAACCAAGCCTGCAAGCTGGGAATGCCGAACTTGAGGCTAAAGCCAAACAGGGGTAAGGCTCCCGATGTCAGAACACCAACTGCTATACCGCAAATGAGAGCGGTTAAGGCGGCCGGATGATAGACCTTTGTGCTCGCACTTTTCATATGAGCATCGCGATTGACGGCAAAGACGCCTTTGCCTGTTCGGCGCGAAAGCCACCATTCGCAAAGCATCACCACAGTGGCGGTCGGCAAAATCACACAGTTGAGCGAAACAATCGCCTCAAGTGATCGAGCCGCCCCCGATATCGATAGTACGGCCGCTGTAACTGTACCCAAACCAGCTAAAATAGCCACCCAAACTCTCAGGCTCAGTTTCTTAAGTTGGATGCAAGCCTGCACCGAACCAAACAAATTAGAATCATTGACGGCAAAATATGAAACAGTAAGCACCAGCACGGCCAGCGCCGTAAAACCCCCAAAGCTATAGTCATTCATAAAGGCGGTCGCTGCACCATATTCGGTGATGCCGGTGCTGTATGCCACCATATAACCGGTTATTGGGAAAATAAACTGACCAATCAAGAGTGAAATAATCAAGGGCCAAGCGCAGGTAGAAATCTTGCTTTTGCCAAAGCGCCAATAATCACATTCATTACCCCAAACAGCAAAGCCTATGACAAAACCCGAAATTCCAGTCAAAGAAGCCGCCAACGAACATTTCTCGCCGACTTGCCAGATAGAGACAGGGCAACTGCCGAGGGTCTTAAAGAATGTATAGCCCACCCATAATATAAGCAGCGGTGCCGCCACAAAGCGAGCAAAATTAGCCACACCTTTGAAGCCAAAGAAATTATTGGCAGCCATGAGAACGGCACAAATAGCCGAAAGCCACATCATTGGCAACTTCAGCGAAATCAAGCCAGCCAAGCCTTCAGCCAGAAAGAGGGCCGCCAGCCCATAAAAGGCAATAAAAATAAGCACCAGATTGAGAGCCACTAATTTGGCACCGCCCGAGCCGAAGACCAAGCGGCTGAGCATGGTATAGCTCAGTCCGGTATGGGCACCAAGCAGACCGGCGGGTATGCTGTAAGCCAGCAAAAGCAGCCCGCTAAAGACAGTAGAAATAATCACCTGCCGCAGACTATAGCCTTGTTTAAACCATTCAAAGCCGATGAGCACACCGGGAAAAACGGTCACCATTGTGATCCAGAGAAGGGCCATGGTGAAGCTGCTGCGCCTTGCCTCTAAGGGCACGGGGCCATCTAGATAATCGTTTTCTGAAGCCAAATGCACCTTCTCCGACTAGCTTTCAGAACATGATAGCCAGCCTAAAGAAGGTGCAAAAGGGTGAAACTACGCAGCCTTTAGATTAGGACTTGCCTAAAATGGCTGCCAAGTCGGCTTCGGGCTTACCGGTCGGCTTAAGGTCATAGCCTTCTACAAGTACTTTCAGCACATTGGGTGTGACAAAGGCGGGAAGATTGGGTCCCAGTCTAATATCTTTAATGCCCAAATGCAGCAAGGTCAAAAGAACAGCTACAGCTTTCTGCTCGAACCAAGAAATAATTAGAGACAGAGGCAAATCGTTGACGCCGCATTCAAAGGCTTCGGCAAGTGCCACGGCTATTTTCACAGCCGAATAAGCATCATTGCACTGCCCTATATCGAGCAAACGAGGTATACCGCCGATATCGCCGAATTCTTCCATATTGAAGCGATACTTACCGCAGCCGAGAGTCATGACGACACAGTCTTGGGGTACTTGCTCGGCTATATCGGTGAAATAATTGCGGGCAAACTCAGCCCCGTCACAACCGCCAATCAGGAAGAAGTGCTTGATTTGACCGGCCTTCACAGCATCAATAACTTTGTCGGCTACAGACAAGACAGCATTTCGACCAAAGCCAATCATAATCTCTTTGGCAACAGCATCTTCGCTAAAGCCAGGCGCCGCCAAGGCTGCTTCGATTACAGCAGTAAAGTCATAATCTTGAATCTTTCTTACACCTTCAAAGCCAACCACATCCATGGTGAAGAGTCTGTCTTTGTAGGCATCAGCCGGAGGCTTGAGACAATTGGTCGTCATCAGCACAGAGCCTGGAAATTCGCTGAACTCGCGTACCTGATTTTGCCAGGCACCGCCATAATTGCCGACCAGATGAGGATATTTCTTCATTAGCGGATAGGCAAGCGCCGGCAGTAGTTCGCCGTGGGTGTAGACATTGACGCCTTTTCCGGCAGACTGCTTGAGCAATTCATGCAGAGAATTGAGGTCGTGTCCACTTACAGCAATGCACTTACCCTTAACCGGTGTGGTGCGCACCTTGGTTGGTTCGGGATGACCAAAGGTCTCGGTATGAGCCCGGTCAAGCAATTCCATCACCAGCAAATTACATTCACCGGTGCGCAATGCCAGTGCCAAAAGCTCTCCGAGATTCTGATCGGCTTTGCAAATATAGTCGAAGGCTTCATATATAAAGGCGGCAATACGAGCATCGGTATAGCCCAAGACCAAGGCGTGATGAGCATAGGCAGCCAAGCCTTTCACACCATAGGTGATTAGTTCTTGCATGCCGACCAAATCTCGATGGTTCTCGTCGCCGGCAGCTGCTATTTTAGACATAATGCTTAGGGTCTCGGCAAAAGCCAAAGTCGAAAGCTTATCTTTGGGCATTGAAAAAACAGCAGGGCCGGTAAAGACTTCGGCTTCGGCATAAACCGAGAGATAAAGCTGCCTGGCTTTTTCTAAAGTAAGACTTAGTTCTTTGATGTACTCAATGTGTTCGTCTGTATCAAAGTTGACATTTGTCAAAGTCATGAAGAGGGCTTCCAGAACCCGCGCATCGATGGCCGCATCAATGGCTCCTTTTAGACGGGCGCGATGGCAATAAATGGAAATACCCTTACATATAAAGACAATTAGATCTTGCAGAGCAGCCGTCTCGGGACCTTTTCCGCAGACACCCATGGTGTTGCAGCCGGTACCTTGGGAGGTCTGCTCGCATTGATAACAAAACATGCTGGTCATGATGCCTGACTCCTTTGACTTGTGTGGCTTAGGCTTCAAAAGCATGACATTTGCACCGACTGGAAACGTCGGCAAAAGGGATGAACAGCAAGGATGATTCGAGACTAACCATAGCGCCAAGATTGACACTATTACTGCATCTCAAAAATAGGACCCTTTTATCCTGAAATACTTCTTTCGGATACTTGGCAAATCAACTAAGAAAAAAGTCTAGAAAATAAACCTATTAGTTAAGGTTATTCTTGGCTCGTTGCTTCGGCTTTAGAGCGACAAATCATAACGCTGCAAGGTGCCGCCAATAGAACCTTCTGAGAGACACTACCCATGACAAAACGATTGATGCCTTTGCGACCACGGGTGCCGACAACAATTAGATCAGCATCGAGACGAACGGCAGCCTCAACAATCTCGTCAGCTGGAAAGCCTTCCAAAATCTCGCTGCTTAATCTATCGGCCGCAAAGCTTTTCGCCAGCCTTTCAAGCACTTTATCGAGCTTCTCTTTCATCTTAGCCCGCACCTTATCTCTCATCTCGCTTATCACTGGCGAGGGCAGAACACTCATATAGCTGCCAACCAGCATATTCTCAACCACAGAGATAACATGAATGGAACAGTTTTCGGCAAAGGGCTGAGAGGCGACAAAGTCGGCCACACCGTCGGCAAAGTGACTGTCATCGACTGCGACCAGTACTTTCATATTTACCTCCACAACCAGCTAAGCAATTGGACTGATTCGAAATGATAGCAGCTGTTGCATAATCTAAGCATGTTAGAAAGGAAATCGAATTGACCGAAGCAACCAAGCCAACTATTAAGCAGATAGAAGAAGTGCAAAAGACAAGCCTGACAAAGGGGCTGAGTTGCCAGGAAGCCAAAGCACGCTTAGCCATCTGGGGCGAGAATGCCATATCGACGAAGAAAGACGGCAGCGCCCTGACACTTGCCATCAGACAGTTTCAATCTACTGTAGTAATTTTGCTCTTGGCGGCCGCGGCGGTCTCTTATTGGGGTGGCGAACATCTGCAAGGCAGCGGCATAGTGATAGCCGTCTTAATCAACGCCTTGGTGGGCTTTGCCACCGAAATGAAAGCCAAAGTTTCTCTAGAAAAATTAGAAGCTATGGCTGGACCGACAGCCCGAGTGATTCGAGACGGTTTGGAAAACGATCTGCCGGCTAAAGAGTTGGTTCCTGGCGATCTTATTTTATTGGAAAGCGGCGACCGAGTGCCCGCAGATCTCAAGATAGCTGAAGCGGCCTCACTTTCGGCCGATGAGTCGGCAATGACCGGCGAAAGTGTTTCGGTCTATAAAAGTGAAAAAGAAATTGAAGGCGGTCAAGATGATGACACCATGCTTTTCCAAGGCACCCTGGTGCTTTCAGGAAGGGCACGTGCCATTGTCACAGCCACGGGCAACAACACGCGTCTTGGCAAACTAGGCAAATTGCTTAGCGAAGCTGTTTCAGGACGCACTCCACTAGAAGAGAGCTTGGAAGAACTGGGAAAGCAGCTGACCTGGCTAACAGTGATTCTCAGCACCATCATTGCCTTGGTTGGTATCTGGCATAAAGAAAATCTCTGGCTCATGCTGCAAACTGCTGTAGCCTTAGCGGTTGCTGCTATCCCCGAGGGCATGCCGGTGGTGGCCACTTTGGCACTGACAGCCGGCACCCATCGCATGATCAAAGCCCGAGCCTTGATTAGACATCTAGCGGCTGTCGAGACTTTAGGCTGCACCACAGTTATTTGCACCGATAAGACCGGCACCCTCACCGAAAATCAAATGGTGGTGACAGATATTCTTTTTGCCCGCGAACATTTTTATGTCACAGGCAAGGGTTATAACCCCGAAGGTGACTTTATTGATGCTGAAAGCGGCAAGCCCGCCAAAGAAACCGCCATAGAAGAACTAAAGATCTTGCTGCGTGCGGCGGCTTTATGCAACGACGCCAGACTTGAAAAACATGAAAATGAAAAGGAAGGAACCTGGCATGTACACGGCGACCCCACCGAAGGTGCTTTGTTAACTGCCGCAGCCAAGCTAGGGTTGACCGCCCAAGCCGACTTTTGTGTTTGGCCTCGCTTGCAAGATTTGCCTTTTGATCTTGAGCGCAAGCGCATGACCACCATTCACCAGGGTCCGCAAGGCGAGCGCTATGCTTTTATAAAGGGCTCGCCCGGCTCGGTCTTAGGCATAGCCAATCGCATTGAAATGGATGCCATCGGCGGCAATACCGAAAGTTTAGACGAAGCAATGCGCAGTTTCATTTTGCAAAAGAATGCCGAAATGGCTGAAAAGGGACTGCGTGTGCTGGCTATCGGCTATAAGACAATTTCTGAAAATGACACTGTCAGTATTGAAGAAGTGGAAAATGAAATCGTATTGCTTGGCTTAGTCGGTATGCAAGATCGTCCCCGCGAAGCGGTGCCTGATTCGATTGAACGCTGCCATAATGCAGGCATTAAGGTTGTAATGCTGACCGGCGACCAACCGGCCACCGCCCGAGCAATAGCCCAAGATCTAAAGCTTATAGAAAAAGCTGAGATTCCCCTAGAAGAAGACAAGCGCATTCTCAGACTGAGCGATCTTGAGCATCTAGATAAAGACGAGCTGACCAAAGCTCTAGCGCAAGCCCGCGTGCTTGCTAGAGCCACACCTGAAATGAAACTGAAAGTAGTGCAATGTCTGCAAGAGAAAGGCGAAGTGGTAGCCATGACCGGCGACGGAGTCAATGACGCTCCCGCTTTGAGACAAGCCAATATAGGCGTAGCCATGGGTTTGACTGGGACCTCGCTTGCCCGTGAAGCATCGGCGATGGTGATTACCGACGATAATTTTGCCACCATTGTCAAAGCAGTCGAGGAAGGACGCATAATTTACGGCAATATCAGAAGAGCCATCGCCTACCTGCTTACAGCCAGTCTGGCTGCCGTAATCTGCGTAGCGCTGGCTGTACTCTTCGACACAGGTTTGCCATTTACACCACTGCAGCTTCTTTGGCTCAATTTGATTATGCATATTTTTCCAGGCTTAGGCATAGTGGTGAGCCGCACCAGATGCGATGTCATGCATTTAAAGCCACGCCACCCTAAAGATAAATTGATTGATAAAGAAACTGCTATAGAAATAACCCTGAGGGCTTTCATTGTCGCCGGTGCCGTTCTCTACTGCGCCCACTTCCAACGCAACAGTCAGAACCTGCAAACCGTGGCATTCTCGACGCTCTCGCTGGCTCTTATTCTGCAGTCGATCTCGTGGATGTTCAAAGACTCGCAGCTTAAGTGGAGCAATGCAGATGAAGTAAGGAAACTAGCTTGGCCGGCAGTGAATATTATTGCATCGCTTATTTTGTTGGCTATGGCAGCTTATCTCAAGCCATTGCAAGACCTTTTGACCATGACCAAGCCTACCCCAATCGAAACTCTAATTGTGGTTGGTGTCTCTCTAGCTTCCTATACTCTTAGTGGACTCTTTCTCTTTGTCTTTAGACTTTTCAGCAAGACAAAAGGCTAAGAAACACCAAAAATACTTCGGCACCGTCACAAAAGCTTCAGCCAAGACTGTCTTAGCCCAGCCAAGAAAGTCTTTTTGATTCAAAAACCAGCTCTTCTCGAAACTTAGGATGGGCAATATTGATCAATTCTCTGGTGCGCTCGCGTAAAGTCTTGCCATAAAGTTGAGCCACACCAAATTCGGTGACAACATAGTGCACATCGGCACGAGAGGTAACCACGCCACTACCCACCGATAGATTGACGGCGATGCGCGAGACAGTGTCACCACGAGCAGTGGATGGCATGGCAATGATGGCCTTTCCACCAGGGGCTCTACTGGCGCCTCTGATAAAGTCTACCTGTCCGCCAAAGCCGCTATAAAGATAACTACCGATAGAATCAGCCACAACTTGGCCGGTTAGATCTACCTGCAAAGCCGAATTGATAGCGGTCATTTTATGATTGCGCGAAATATTGAAAGGGTCGTTAATATAATCGCTGGTTTGAAATTCGAGGGCAGGATTGTTATCTACATAGTCATATAGACGACGACTACCCAAGACAAAGGTAACAGCTGCCTTACCAGGCAAAAAGGTCTTGGCGTCATTGGTAATCACGCCAGACTCCATAAGATCAACTATACCATCAGAGAGCATCTCGGAATGAACGCCAAGATTGTGTTTGTCCCTCAAATTAGCCAGCACCGCATTTGGTATTGTGCCTATACCAAGCTGAATGGTGGCCTCGTCTGCCACTAGAGTCGAGACATGCTTACCAATGGCATCTTCCACATTAGTGGGCGGTGCTTCAATCAGTTCGGGCAAGGGCCTATCGGTTTCGACAATATAATCTAGCCGGCTTACATGCACGAAAGAGCGCCCGAGGGTACGCGGCATCTGCTTATTGACTTCGGCAATAACGACGCGAGCCTTCTTGCGAGCGGCAATGGAACAATCGACTGAAACGCCATAGCTGCAATAGCCATGAGCGTCGGGCGGCGAGACCTGCAACAAGCAAACATCGATTGGCACTGTGCCCGACTCAAATAGGCGCGGAATTTCGCTGAGAAAGATAGGCATATACTCTGCCCGCCCTTCATTTACAGCTTCTCTAATATTGCGCCCAATAAAGAGCGCTTTCACCTTGAAGCTATCTTGATACTCTTCTTTGGCATACTCGGCCTTGCCCAAGGTGAGTATATGCAAGAAAGTGACATCACGCAGTTCCGGCGCTCTTTTGACGAGAGCATCAATGACACATTCTGGGGCAGCAGCGTTAGAATGCACATAGATAGTGTCGCCGCTTGATACGGCAAGCACAGCTTCTTCGGCACTGCACCGGCGGCTCTCGTAAGTACTGCGCCAGTTGCATTTCTCTCTTGTGCCTTGCATAACTACCTCTTCGCAACCCTGATGCTCACCGCGTGAGTTGCGCAAGTATTACATGGGTCGTAAGCTCTGACTAGGGTCTCTAGGTCGGCTTGCAACAAAGCTTGCCTGGCCCCATCCTCAACCTCGGCTATGCGAGCCTCAACAGTATTTCTAATATCAGATTCGATGCGCTGGGTGTTCTGCGCCGATGGGGTAATTAGGTCGGCGGCCCGCACAAGACCTTTCTCATCAAGATCGTAATAGTGATAAAGAGTGCCTCTCGGGCATTCCACCGCCCCCACCGCGGCACCAGGCAACTTATCCAAAAGCCGGTCTATGTTGGTTTCATTCTCATTTCTAGCTTCACCTGGGCTCGCCTTTTCATCTTCCTCAATCTGCAATAAAGTCTCGCAAATTGCCTGAGCCCGGTAAACTGCCTCAACAAGCTCAATTGACTGAGCCAAATTATTGAGCATAGTATTGCATGAACCTTTGGCTAGCTCACTAGATAGAAAGAGTTGACGGGCTTCTCTGCCTAGCTTTTCGCTATGAAAACGCAGCCGCGCTATGGCACCCACCATAAAGGGCTGAGCAGCATTGCCGCTCTTTTTGGCATGACTGTAAGCAACCGGATACTCGCCTAAGTAATCTCGATACTCTTCAATAGAGCGCAGCCATGACTTGGAAGACTTAACTCTGGTGCCGAAATAGCCATAGGTTGGTGAATCATAATCAAGAGCCAGATACTCAGGCTCAAAAGAAGGTATGGCGGGCAGCTTCAAGTCTAAGAAAACCTGTGCCAAATAGAGGGCTTTCTCGCGAGCCTCTTTCAGCCTGTGCGCCATTACTTTTAGAGCTTCACCGGCGGGATGAGAAGAAAGCTTGAAGACATGCAGATTGACCGGATGGAAAGACCGCCCACCCACCATATATTGCACATCGTTGCCGAGGGTACGCAAAAAAGTCCAAAGAGCAAACTCTTTGTTATGCTTGTCGGCAAAAGAAATCAAGTCTTCAACACCTAAAAAGTCGGGCAAGACCAGAGCACAAAGATGGGTGGCGTGTGATTCAATGATCATGCCTAAATGCATCAATTCGCGCAACAAAGTCGTCTTTTCATCGGCTCTATAGCCGAGTAAATTTTCTATGGCAAAAATGGAAGCGAGCACATGCCCTGTGGAACAAATAGCACAAATACGCGAAGTCAGATGAGCCATCTCGTCATATTTGTGACCAACCACTATTTTTTCGAAATAACGGGTGCCTTCAAAAACATCAAGCTTGACGTTCTCTACCTTGCCGTCCAAAATATCGACTGTCACAGCCGAGTGACCCTCTACCCTTGTCACTTCCGGTATAACAATAGTGCTTTTCTTTATTTCTGCCATTTTTCCCCCATTGGTATCACAGCACCAAATGCGGTGAGGCGACCAAGCACCTCTTCCATTTCATAACCTTTCTCTTTCAAGATTGTTGTCATAGCGCCTATTTGAGGCTCTTCGCAAGGTCCAAAACAGCCATAACAAGCCGCCCCCATGCTGGGGCAAAGGGCGCCGCAACCAGCGGCGGTGACCGGGCCAAGGCAGGGCAAATTATCTTCGATCAAGACACAGGGATTTTCGCGCAGCTTGCATTCTAGACAAACCGGCTTTGAGACAATGTAAGGCAAGTGGTCGCGCAAGAGACTGGCAGTGACCGCCAAAAACTGACTGGCATTGATGGGGCAGCCGGAGAGTTTTACGTCTACGGCAACATGACTATCTAGCGGAGCAGCATCCATAGCCTCGGCGGCAATACTAGAGGCGGCACTGCCGTAAACAGCCTCAATCATCTCTGCTGCTTTGCATTTGCAAAGTGCGCCTTTTTGCACACAACCCCAAACAGCGCAGTTGCCCACCGCCACCAACCATCTGGTATTGGCTCTAATGCGCTTGAGCTTTTCCAGATCGTGCTTCTGGCTGACACTGCCTTCGACAAAGGTAATGTCGACTGCACCACCTTCATTTTTACTTTGCGCAAAAGGAAAGCGCACAACACGCACAAAAGGAAGAAGCTTATCGAGATTCTCCAGTATAACCAAGAGTTCTCCGGCGCAACCGGTAAGTCCTTCCACCGCGATGGTCGGCAAATGATTGGTGCCGCTACCGGCTGCAGCGCTCATTCCAGACCTCCTTGCAAAGAAGCGGCATCGCATTCTATTGCTTCGGGTACATGCTTAATTTCGGGCAAGGCAAAAACAGGTCCTGCCTTACAATTGAATTTACCGCCGATAAAGCAATGTCCGCACTTACCGATGCCGCACTTCATGTGCCGCTCTAGAGATAGATGAATGTTAGCTTCGTCGACATTTCTTTCTTTCAAAACATCGATGACATACTTGTACATAACAGGCGGTCCGCAGACAGCCACACAACTATCACTGCTTATCTCAGCCTGGCGCAAGAGGTCGGTGACCCGACCAAGTTGCATGGCTATAGGCGGCAAAGCCGGACCTACTACTTCTTCGGCGGCGATAAAAATATCGATATCGCGTCGACGCAGCAAAAACTTAAACTCTTGGCGAAAGAGAATATCATTGGTATGACGCATACCATATATAAGTACCAATCTTCCAAATTCTTCGCGGTGATCGAGGGCATACTGCCAGACCGATCTAATTGGCGCCACACCAAGACCACCAGCCACCATAACCAGATCTCGCCCCTTAAAGTCTTCCATCGGAAAACCCTGACCATAGGGTCCGCGCAGACCGACGCTGTCACCTTCACTCATGTTGAAGAGGGCGCTGGTTACTCTACCGGCACGTCGCACCATCAGCTGAATCGACTCTGATACTCGCCCTGAACAAACCGATATCGGACACTCGCCAACACCAGGCACCCACAACTCAACAAACTGACCAGGACGACAGCCGCTCAGGCTGCCTGTTCTTTCTGTAAAATCAAAAAGATAGTTATCTTGCGCCATTGGCACAATCGAGCGAATCGTGCCCTTAACCGATAGATAAGGCGTTTTTCCTGGAATCATTTAGGCTGCCCCTCATCTTTCTCTTGGCGTGCCGCCTGCAAAATATTCACAACCTTGACGATATCGTCTATGCCGGAAGGGCATGAGACAGTGCATCTGCCGCACCCGACACAGGTCTTGAAGCCGTAGGCATCGTCAAAGCCGTGCAATTTATGTCTATACCAAAACTTGAGACGGTCAACCGGCCCTGGTCTAAAGTTATAGTCACCGGCGACTTTGGCAAAGCCGACAAACTGGCAACTATCCCATTCGCGCCGACGCTCTGCATCGCCCGAACCATCTTGTTTAGATGAAAGGGCAGCCACATCAACCAAATCAAAACAATAGCAAGTGGGACATACTGGTGTGCAGTTGCCGCAGCTCAGGCAGCGATCGCCCAATTCTTCCCATACCGGGTTCTCCCATTCAAGATCCATAGTGCTGCGCAAATTATCGACCTTGAAGCCTGTTTCAAAAGCTTCGCTACGATCTAGCCAAAAGCGCTTATAGCGGTCTTTATGTGCTTCTCTAGCTCTTTCCAGCACTTTATCTGCAAAGGCATCGGCAAGCAATTTCTGCCCCTGACTGCTCTTACCCTCGATGAAATAACCATCTTCAATATCAGTAAGAAAAACGTCATAGCCCTTTTCAGGACAGTCGGTCCCCATAGACTGGCAAAAGCAATGCTTATCGGGCATGCATGAAAGCCCAATGATCATACTTGTGCGACGCTTCCTAAGATAATGCGTATCACCGGGAGAATCTTCAAAGATTGTATCCATTATGCCAAGCCCAGCCAGGTCACAGGGATGAACGCCAAAGATCACCTTAAAGACCGGCTCTTCGATACACTCCTTTATTTCACCGTCTTCAAACTTCACCAAAGTCTCGCTCTGCGGATAAAAGAACTTCTTGGGCGGCAAAATGGTGCGCAGAGCTTCAAAGGCAATCTCAGAAGCTTTCTCAACAGCCTTAAACGAATAAGACTGTTTAGATACCTTGACCGGCGCAAAAACTTGACCAAGACTCTTCAAAGCATTGAGGAAGTCGGGAAAGCGCTCTTTCGGCAGAAAGTAAGTAGGGCTAAGCATTACTTCGACAAGCCTGCAACTGGGCCGCGCTTACCAGCTTTCTTAGCGGCTTGGCCAGCTTGACTAGAAGCTTGACTGGCCGCTTGTTCAGACTCTTTCAATCTAACTATCTGCACAGAACAAGAAGCTTCTCTTGCCACCGCCTGTGGTACTCTACCCAATAAGCGATTAGGGGCACTGCCATGTCCACCGACAACTATTTTGTCAGCCATAAACTTGGCGGCAGCGGCAATAATTTCATCTCCAGGCTTTCCTTCTAATAGCTCAGTATGCGCGGTGCAATAAGGTATACCAGCCTCAAGCTTCTGGCGGAAATTTTGCAAAATCTGCCCGGCATTGCTTAACCTAGTCTGAAAGACTTCCAGGGCGATGCTCTTCCATTCAGGCGACATCGACTCACCGGCGCTATTCTGCCACTGAAAGGGCTCTACAACAGTAAGAACCTTAAACGACGTGTCTTTTGGCCAATGGCTATTGAGCACATTCTCCAATATCTGATCGGCGAAGGGCGACTGGTCTATGGCGATTAATACTTTCACTTTCGCACTCCTTATTTAGTTTCATGCAGTTTGGTTTTGACAATTTCGACAGAGCAAGGGGCATGGGTGGCCACTTTCTCAGCAACACTGCCCAGAATAAATTTTTGCAAGCCTTTGCGACCATGAGAACCCATGACAATCAAGTCGGCATTCCAACTTTCAGCTTCGTCAACAATACTCTCGGCAATAGAGCCCTCAGCCACACGGGTCTCAGCATCTATGCCCAACTTCTCTTTGATCTTGCCAGCCACACCGATGACAAGTTTGCTTAGATAGTTTTTGAATTCCAGCCTTGCTTCGTTTAACTGCTCGACGTAAGCTGATGATGTCGGTACAGCATATTCGTAATAGATGGGTTCATTAACGCTCAAGACCATAAACTCGGTGCCCTTAGCCCACAGTCTTTCCAAAAGAGCATCAACAGCATGGCTCGAACATTCAGAACCATCTACAGCAACCAGAACTTTCATATCTCCGTCCTTCTATTGAGAGTGGGGCGTCCAAACTATCGGCCCTTCCAATTTTCACCCTCCAGCCATTATTTCGTATCGGCCAAAAGTATTACCCTCAAGGTCTAATCTGAAATAATATCTTTCGGTTAGTCAGACAGTTAGTGGAGTGAGTTATTTGTCGTTCGCCGAAAATCTGAAGACAATGCCACAGCCAGTGAAAGCGCTTAGGGCATTAGCCTGGCAGCATCTACTGACAGCCGCTCTTGCTATTTCATTGCTTGCCTCAGCGACAAAAGCAGGGGCGGCCGACATCAATGCCGACTATGCCGCTTTTATGGAAAAGCTCCAGAAGCGAATTAAGCGCAATTGGGCGCCTCCCACCTCAGGCTCAACCGGAAGGGTGAGAGCCCTCTTTACAGTACGAAAAGACGGCACAGTAAGAGCCATGCGCATCATCCAATCGGGCGGGGCTGAGGCTGACGCTGCCGCTTTGAAAGCGATTCAAGATTGCGGCGACTTCGACGCCCTGCCGGAGGGCGCCCCAGCCACGGTCGATATAGAGTTCACCTTTGACTATAAGTATTACGGAGCCCTCAAACCCGAAGAGATAATTGCCAAGCTTTGGGAAGGTTCGGTCTCATGCCAAGCCGAGAGATTGAAAGAAGACCTGAAAGAGCTTGAAAGAAATGAGAAAGGCGGCACCCGCCGCCAGAGCAAGATTAAGGGGTACTAATCCGGCTTTTGACATCCCCTTTTAATTATGCAATAATGGCGTTCTTGCGATTCAATATGGATTTAGTTTTTTAGAGCTGTGATAAGTTTTTCCGAGCTTGGTCTGTCCAAGCCAGTCGTTGCCGCGTTAAGCGAATTAGGATATGAGTATCCGACCGAGATTCAGGCTGGTACTGCCCAGTACATCCTTAGCGGTCTAGATGTGATGGCCTCAGCCCAAACGGGCTCGGGCAAGACCGGCGCCTTCGCCCTGCCTGTCATCGAGTGTTTAGACGAACCCGATGAACAGCCACGTTGTCTGGTTCTTACACCGACAAGAGAGCTGGCCCTGCAGGTTGAAGAAGAATTTCGCAAATTTTGCAAATACAAGAAATTAAAAACCGCCACTGTCTATGGTGGCACGGCTTTCGCCAAGCAAATCGCCGCCCTGAAAAAGCCGGTTGATGTAATCGTAGCCACACCTGGACGTCTCTTGGACTGCGTCGAACACAAATATGTCAATCTCTCAAAGGTAGAGATCTTGATATTGGACGAAGCCGACAGACTGCTTGACCTTGGCTTTATGCCGCAGTTGCGTAAAATCATTTCTAAATTGCCAAAAGAAAGGCAAACCTTGATGTTCTCGGCCACCCTTGAAGGCAAGGTTGCGGCAATTGCTTCAGACTATATGCAAAACCCGGTAACGGTGCGAGTCAACACCGAAAGACTAGATGTCGAATCTATCGATCAACGCTTTGTGCACGTCAAAGAATACGACAAAGACGAAAAGTTGATTGAACTTCTCAGCGCCATTCAAAGCGATAAAGATCTTGAAATAGCCAAATCTGCCGCAGCCAAACAAGCGAAAAGCAAAAAAGCCGAAAGTGCGGCAAAAGATCTTAAAGATTCAAAAGATTCAGAAGCGGCAGATGATGATGCAGCCGAGATGAGAACCGACTCGGTTCTTATTTTCACCGGCACAAAGCGCAAAGCCAGTTGGGTGAAAGACAGGCTGCGAGATGCCGGCATCAAAGCAGAAGAAATTCACTCAGACATAAGCCAAGCCAAACGCGAAAGCACCTTGAAGCGCTACCGCGCAGGTTCTTTCAATGTTCTAGTCGCCACCGACGTAGCCGCCCGCGGTCTAGACATTCCTTTTATAGGTCACGTGTTCAACTATGACCTGCCCGAACTAGCAGAAGATTACATTCACCGCATCGGAAGAACAGGCAGAGCCGGGCGCTCAGGCGTGGCTACAACTTTCGTCTCTGATGAGCAAAAGCATCTTCTAGCTTCGATTGAAAATATAATCGGCATCAAAAAAGAAAAGCCCAAGCTCAGCATGGCCAAGCAAGCGGCTCTCAAGCGCTTTCATTCAAGACGACGTTAGGTCAAAGAGTTCAGAACTGGCGAGTGCGCCAGCGGAGACCCCGGAGCCCGAACTATCTGAAACAATATAATTGCGCCTACGACAGCGCCTCAAACAGAACCGGCATGCGGCCAAGCACTGCGACCAGAGGCCGGGTTACTGGTAAAATCACTACTGCTAACGTTCTAGCGGTTACCGTTACCGATCAGGCGATTTCGGTCCGACTCAAAATCCATGGTGAAACCTTTATCCATAGAAAGCAAGGATGAGATCAATATGAAAGACATCAAACCGACTCTAATGAGAGTAAATCTAGCTGTTATTGCAGGCTTGATATTGAGCTGCCATTCAACCTCTGATGCGAAAGAAGGATTGCAGGGTCGACAGCGCGTTAGGGACAACGGCCTGGTTTGGATGCGCTTTGGACCTGCTATTCTGCACTCAAGCAAATACATTTCCTTCAATAACTATGAAGAGAATGGAAAGAAGTTTGTGCGGTACGAGATAAGTGATAGTGACAAGAACTTTCCGAAAGTGAAAGGTCTGATATGCAAGAATTTCGAGCTTCTAATAAACTGTTCGCCAGAAGAACCGCACTGTTGTGTAAAGTGTCAAAATGCCTTATATCTATACACTAAACCTGTCTCTCACGAAAACGAGAGAATTATAGACAAGCACGGACTAGATCAGGATGGTTTGCCGAACCTTAAACTCCGGCAAGCATACCTAATTAAAATTCCGATAAACGACATTCTAGAAGGTGATAAAGCCGAGCGGCTCAAGAGTGATCTCAAAAGGCTCATGAGAATTGATCCTTTGGGAAAGAATCCATACACTTGGTCAACTATGGAAGATTTGCTAAAGGAGGAGAAGCAACGGGTTAAGGAAGGACGTTGAATTCCATTACTCCTCCCGGATTACTTAGTGATTAGAGGCAAAATTAGCCCCCAAAGAAATGACTTATGACAAGGACTGACACTGGAATCCCCAAGCAATAGGCTGGGAGAACTTGCTATTTTTTCTAAACCGAAAGTTAGTAGAAGGGCCGGGTGCGCCGAGCTAAATGCACAGAATTGATGGTAGCGCATTTGGTGTCACTTCGATGACGCAGAGATGTTGCATGTTTTCGCAGATTTTGGGGGTGGGATTTACTGAAGAATAACTCCGCGAAAACCGCAACAAGTAATGCAGACGGTTACGGTAGTTGTGCCGTAGCAGAAAGCTAAACCCCATTTTGCCGCTTGACTTAAAACGAAGTCGGGCACCATTTTTCTATGCAGCTCTTATTCCACTTGGAATTTTTCAATTCCGAAATGCTTTTTCGCCATGAGGCGAGTATTTTCAAAACTATCCTCATTCAGGAACGAGTCGCAAATAGAATCTGTCAATTGAATAGCAGCGTGTTCTCTGTTTAGCCACTCGACTTTGTAAGCGGGGCAGGAGCTGATTTGATCTTCTCCAAGTATGTCTATGCATTCGCGCCCCAAGTAGGTCTTCCAATATAGATTTGGCACTCCCAATTCGAATTTGGGAAAGAAATAGCTTATAGAACTATACTTAGAAGCCCGCTCGTAGAGGTACTTACCACAAACTCCCTGTTTTGTTAAGTGTCTGTGGTCTGAATTGATTTCCTTCGTCCAATCAGTCTCGTTTGTCAGATGAAGGTAACCGAGTGCTATCGTTAAATTGGAACAGACTGCGGAGATAAATGCATCAGCGCTTTGTTCCATTCCCTCTGTGTAGTAAGGGTTACCCATAAAGACGGCATACCTACCGCTGATTTCTATCGGATCGGCGATAAAAATAGTAAATTCATGTGAGTGCCCTTTCCGTCTTGCAAAAAATGCCATAAATTGCCAATCGCTTCTTAAATCTTCTAGATATTCAATACTAAACTTACGATTGGCTCTTAATGGACCCCACCGGTCTGGAAAAGTCTCTTTGAAATGTTCGTGCCAGAGGTTCATTACTAAGTCGACGGTTTCAAAGTCGTTAAAGGATGACCTTGTAAAGAATCCCAGTGATAATTCTCTTTTGTATTTTTGCATTATGTTCTTTCCACTAAGCAAATTTGAATATTAGTGTTCGTCCGCTGGGTTGAAATAGCGCACCTGGTTCGACGGCTATTCTAGCTTTAATAGTCGAGAGGGGACTTCTTTATGCTGGATAGATCGAGGGTGCCCTCTAAGTGTTTGACTAGTCGTGTCTGTTAAAAGGTTTGAATTTCTCCTAAAAGCCTGACCCTGAATTCGACAGCGAAATTCCTAAAATGCAATACGCTCTGCTATCTTCTGGGCATCACGGTATCTGCGCCGAGACTGAGGAAGGTCTGCTCATTGTCAGTGGCTATCCACCAAGTTGTTACTTCGTTTACACCAACAGACTGTATAATAAAAATGGCATTTGGCTGGACAGAGTCACGTTCTTTGAACCTGTCAGCGGTGCAATCGTGAGCGGATACTTTGGTCTATCTACCCCCATGGTGGAAAAGAGAAGCCTCTAGCTCGAATTGATTATGGCAAGGTCCCATCAGGTTGGTCAGAAGATGCCACAGCCCAGCCCATCAGAAAGGAAGATAGCGTACATATACGGCTTAAGTTCGGTTTGTGGGCGCGTATTGTCTTATATCAACCAACCCCGACTTATACTGTAACAGCGTTCGATCTGTAATAGAGGCAACCTTTTATATGATCTGTTGAAAGCGTCACCTCTATATATGATGACACTTGCAAGAAAAATCGACAGTGGCACCACGCCCCGATACTCTCTAAGAAAAAAACTTGAGAGAACTAGCGCAGTGACACTAGCAACAAAACTATTCTCAATCGATTTGCTTCTCTTTACGTACTTTCTGAATTGCATTACTGACTCGCTTCTTCTCAGAAGATAGGCCAGCTTGGCTTAAGCAATCAAGATAACTTTGCAGCGAAGGTAGAGCAGCATCAAGATTGCTAGGTTGCAGATTCTTTAGTAAGTCTTCACAAGCCGGTGCCATCATAATTGCACCGATCCGCCCTGATACTAACTTAGCCTCTTCTTTGGCATCCAGTTGCTCTAGAATTTTCAAGTAGCCCTTAAGACTACCTAACAATCTGCAATCTGTTCTTCCCCAAGTAGCTTCCTCAATCAATATCTTCTTGCGCAGATAGTATCTTGCTGTCAGGAATTCTTGCTTCTTAAAAAAGCACCAAGCAAGATCATCAAAATCACTCCTTAGACGAGACGAGTTCGATAACGCCTTATCCAGACGCAAAGCTCTATAATACAGAGGCAAAGCTCTATCTGGTGAACCTTCCTCAAGATAGAATGAACCGAGAGCAGACAACAGAACAGATAGCTGCGAAGAACGCTTCTCCTGTGACATTTCGCAACTAGAGATCTCCGCTTGCAAAAGCTCCTCGGCCTTCCGCCGATTATCATTTAAGCGATAAATTGAAGCAAGACATGCCACCACATTTGTACGCTCCTTCGAGGGAGACAAAGACAGCCGCCTAAGTGACTCCTGAGAAAATTGTTCAGCCTCGACCAAACGGTTCTTCTCTCGATACAGAAGTGCCAGATTATGGTAAACCGCACTGAGTAAGTCAGATCTGGGCTTTCCATCGCGCTCCAGCAGCCTAAGGGCGCTCTTTAGCATTCCTTCAGACTCTTCTAGCTTGCCGCATTCAAGATAGGCAAGTCCCAGTTGATTGCATTGCTCACCTAAGCACACAAGCTCATGAGCCTTAGAAAAATAATCAGCAGCTTTACTAGAGTCACCAAGATGCAAATAAACAAAACCAATAGCTATAAAAGCTCTAATTTGCTCATCCTTAGTAAAAGACGGTTCGCCCAGCTTCTGCTCGGCAAGCGCTAGATATTGACGACCCAGCTTTGACTTTCCTAACCTAAAATTGGTCAGCGTCAGCATCAGTAAGATTTCCTCACGGTCTACATCACTGGCGCCTATTTCATCAGCCTTGCTCAAAGCTTCCTCTAAAGTCTTGCCGGCCAGGGCAAACTTCGACTGCTCAATAGCGTTCTTTACCGACGCCTTCTTATCTTGCCAGCTCTCAAAAGCACTGGCAGGCGAAAGTAAGCATAAAAACCAACCGCTAAAGACCAAGGTTAATGAAACAGTACGCATCAGCTCAGCTCGTGCTTGTAATTGCATACTAGCGAAAATTCTATTTTGCCGCTACTGCTTCACGATGCAAATCAGAAGCCATCCGCTCTATCAACTCACGCATAGCAAGCAGTTGCAACCATTCAGGCGGAATCGCCTCAACGCCGTAATAAGCTCCGGCCAACTGCCCATAGACAGCGGCAGTAGTATCGGCATCATCACCCAAGTTTACAGCCAGCAAACAACCATCTCTAAAGGTCTCGCTGCGATAGAAAGCCCACAGAGCCGCTTCTAAAGACTCTACAACATAGCCTGAGCCGCGAATTTCAGGTGGCTGCTTGGTTTTGAAAGAGCCGCCCGCTACTTGCGCCACTTCGTCGCAAAGCGGGAATTTCTCAAAATAATCTTGCACTGGACTGTAATGCGGTGATAAAAGCTCATCTTTAGAGGCACCGTGCAAAGCCCCTAAAATCAACCCACCAAAGTAGCGACAAGAATGGAGGCAAGAAATAGCCCCATGAGTGGTGCGGGAACTGCCGGCAGAAAGTTCGAGAGCTGTATCCGGTTTGCTAAAAAAGTATAGAGGAATCGGCGCCAAGCGCATTATGGAGCCATTGCCTGCAGTTCTGACATTCGATGACCCGGCATAGTGGTCATCAGTTTCAATGAACTTATCTAGAGCTGCCTGCGTCGTAAAGCCAATATCAAAACAACGCCCGACACTGCTCAAATGCCCATTCTTGTACCATCTCACATAGCGCTGCATCTGATCTCTTGCATCAAAGCCATGGCATTCGAGCAAACTTTCCGCCAAACAAAGCGCCATAGAAGTATCGTCTGTCCATTGCCCAGGCTCAAGCTTAGCCGGGCCGCCACCAATCATCTCGGTCACAGGCGTAAATGTGCCTGGTTTGCAGAACTCGACGGTGGAACCCAAGGCATCGCCGCAAGCAAGACCAAGCAGACTACCTGAAAATCTCTCTTCCAATCGAATCAATTTCCGCCCTCTAGCTTTTCTCTAAGGCAGGATAGCACGGAACCACTTGATCAATTGAGACAAGGTCTATTCGTCGTTTATCTGTCTTTGCAACTGCTCAATTACCTCTGTTATAAGCCTAGAGAACAAAGCAGAAAAAGACTGCGGATTAGGAATTTTAGTAGTCTTGAGCAGCGGATTGAAATCCTCTTGGAACTCACCAAAGCTATCCTGGTCCATATAGATTGCTCCGAAGTTTCCTTCCTTGTCAAAGAACAAATATTCATGACAGTTATCATCAATGTAGCGAACACCAAAGGCAAAGAAATTTTGATCTATATGCTCAATATGCTGGGGTTTATAAAACTCTTCAAATTCGGGACGACCACCCCAACAATAATCAATGAAATTGACTAGACCCGGTTTAGCGATCTGCTCTTCATCCCAGTGTTCAAGCACAGCCAGTTTAGTCTCAAAAGTACCGATGGCAAAAACGCCATTGGCGAAAGCAAAATCGCGCAACTCGAGCGGCAGCCCAACATTATGAGCAGTCTCGTGCATGGCTAGCTGTTGCTCGCCTAGAGGCTTGCTATCCTGAATACCAAAATATTCAGCATAGTCCGGCTGTATCTGCGCGTAATACTCAAGAGCACTTCTGTACCGAGCAATCGCCTCTTCAACGGTTTCGTCAGGCGGCGCAAGCTTCAATTTAGCTTCGGGATCATCGGCGAAATGCGCCTCGAATTCGGTAGACCGACAAACTTCTGCCAACTCAGCGTTATCGGTCAGAGCCTGGTGGTCTTTCTTTCTCATTTTGGTCAAAACATTATAGAGCTGAGCCCGATAGACCGAGGCATCGGCAGCTAATTCGATCATGCGCAAAAGTACAACGGCGTGAGTCTCAAAGAAAGGCTGAAGCTGATACTGATCATCAATCGGTGAAGTAGTAGAAAAACAAGTATTGATATGATCAAGGGCAACTTGGCACTCAGACGCATTAGTCGCTCTTTCGCAAAGAGTCCAGGCAAGTGTATTGTGCGCCGCTCGCAGGGTGGCTCGCACATGCGAGTCTTCGCTCAAGTATGGAAATAGCGTAGTATTACCAAGCTTTTCTATAGCAGTGCGACAAGTCTCTAGAGCTTGATCTATCTGCCCGAGTTCATATTGGGCGTATCTTCTTGAATCATAAATCCAAGCCCATGATGAACCCGAATCTTTGCCATCTAAAAGAGCCTCTGCTTTAGAAAGAGACTCTAACGCATCTTTGTAGCGCTTCTCTGATATTTGTTTTTGAGCCTTAACTAGATGCTTGTCAAAATCCTTGGCTTTGTTCTTGAAAAATAGCGACATTGAAAAATCCCGGCTTGGTAGACTGTGCTTCTCTTACTGCCATGGTATCTAAATTAGCCGGGTAACTACAAAATCTGTCTATACTTATTGCCGGGAAAAATAACTGAAGCAAGCTCTTCATCGAGCGCAAAAGTGTTCTTCATGACATCAAACAGAAAGTCTCGATAGTCTATCAAGACAGATAGACCGGTAGGAGCGAGGGTCAAAGAAGGGTCTTCTTTCAAACCGGGATAAGCGCCAATTACCCGACCACCCTTGTTGGCGCCACCACTGATAATGGCGGCAAAGCCCCGGCCATGATCTGTACCAAGAGAAGAATTTTGGTATACACGGCGGCCAAATTCTGTAAGCACAATTGTTGTGACTTTCTTTCTGAGAGGACCAAGATCGTCTTGAAAAGCTCGCAAAGAGCTGCCTAAATCTTTAATGAAGCCTGCTTGCAGCCCTTCCTCATTACCTTGCACAAAATGCGTATCCCAGCCATCACTATCGATACACGCAACTTTTAGACCTACCTTGGCCTTTAGCAAGCTGCTCAGATCGCGCAAGCCCCGACCCAATTCGCTATCTGGATATTGCGCAATACCCGAGCCATTCACCTTTGCCAGGCTTTCTTGCTTTTGCTTGAGACCCAGCACCTTTATGCGCTCTAACATTTGTAAGGTAGAAGAGGCGGCACCGGCAAGGTCTTTGTTGGAACAGCCGCCATAGAGTTTAGCCAGAGTAGCCGAAACTGCCGCGGTCTCCGCCTCGGGCGCTTCTAATACCACTTCATCGATGCCGCTCAAAGCCGCTATGGAAGGCGCGCCACGCAGAGATTCGGCAACATTGGTGCCGATCGAAACAGCGCTTAATGGACCTAGCGGACCGCTGCTCAAAGCCAGAAGCCGACCGAGATAGCCGCCGCTCAGAGGCTCTACATGCCCGCCTTTGAACGTGCTGCCGTGTTCCATCTGGTCTTGGGCTTCAAAATGTGAACCGGATAAATTGTCTGTACCGACAGCTTGCACAAAACTCAATTCGCCGCTTTCATATAGTGGCAAGAGCGCAGACAGTTGCGGATGCAGACCATAGGCAAGGGCACCCGGTCCAGACGAGGGCAAGGGCAGAGACTTGGCAATACCGATATTGGGACGAAACCTATGGTAATCGTCATCAAAAGCAGGCACCAACATATTTAGTGTATCGGCGCCGCCCCGCAAAAATATTACAACCAGACAATTCTCAGTTTCGCCAAAGTCGACCGTCAAACTAGTTCTAGCCCTATTTCCAACCTTAGTTCTAGCACCGACGACAGGCTGACCGAGGGCGCCGTCCTGACGCTCAAATTTGCCATTTTTCGTTTCACTGCTACCTGGCATCAAAACAACCTCAATGCATCTGAAAAGCAGGAGAGCAGAGAATCATTGCCAAAAGCTCCTGGTCTTTCAGCTTGCTTTCTGAAAAGGCTTGCGCTTCGTCGGCATCGGGTAAGCGTCCAACTAAGTATGGGAAAATCTTATTTTGGAATTTGCTCGGCGAATAATCAGCATTGAGGGCCTCGCCTAGCCTGGGCAAATCGACACTCAAAGACTCTATCTTATTAGCACATAGAGCCATGGCAAAGTTCCAACGCCAAAGCAGGGTGCCCATCCAGGGTTGAGATTCCATAGGATAGCCGTCGGGGGTGGGATACTGGAATACAGGCTGACCCATGCGCTCGAGATAACGCACCAAGGGCGCACCGGCATTGGTATCACCAGCAAGAGCTCTAATTGAGCTTACCATAAAGCGAAAAGGTCTCTTAAACTTGGTGGCGCGAGAATTTTTGAACTGATCAGAGGCTAAAGCCTGGCTGAGCATCGGCTTAATTTCACCCTTTGTTTCTTTGAATGTCTTAGCCAGTTCCTTAACCAAATTGGGGTCCGGATTATCGCTGACAAAATAACGCAGCATCTTATAGGCAACGTAATGTGCTGTTGATGGATGCTTCATCAAAATATCAATAACTTTCTCTAGATCGCCTTCTCCTCCGCCTGCGGCAATAACATGCCCTAGTATTCTCTTAGCGCCGTCGTCATGGCAGAGGCGGTCGAAGTATACTTCGCCTCGGCGGTAGCGGTCGCGCAGCTTGAAGCCAGAGAGAGCTCTTGCCACCTCATAAACGTCTTGCTGGGTGTAACCACCATAGACACCCATGGTATGCAGCTCTAACAGTTCTCTAGCATAGTTTTCATTTGGTCTATCGCTCGGTGAAATCACATGGTTCTCTTTGCCGTCTAAATAAATGAGCATGGCTGGAGACCGCGCCGAACCGAGCACAAGATCTCTAAAATTGCCAAGGGCATGCTTGCGAATCACATTATTTTGATCTGCCGGCTTCAGATAAATGCAATCGCCTTTGTCGATGCTGATGTTGAAGTGGTCGCTCCAGAATTCGACCATACATTCGAAGAGTTGCCGCCGGCTGTAAATAGCCTTAAGCATGGTGAAACGCGCCATATCAGAGCGCAAAACTTCTTTCTTAAACTCGTGCATATTGTGCATATCAAATTCAAGCGATTCAAAACGCCTTACCCTGACATCGGCAGCTTTGTCATCGATAGAATCGGGATGCAACTGCTCTTCTAAATAGCCGGGGCCGAGCTCTTTCAACCTATCGAGGTCGCCTGGAAAGGGACCAAAAGAAATACGATTGAGCAGATGGAAGTCGGGATCGATTTCTTCACCGGCACCGACAATGCCACTACTTTTGATACTATCTGGAATACGATGTCCGAGATTTTGCGATATCGAGCTGCGCACCAGTTCGCAACCGGTCAAAGAAGCACCATAAAAGCAAGCTAAAACATAAAGCATGCGGCGGCGGCTAATCACTTGAGCATTTCTCTTGCTGCCGTTCATGCCTTTGCTTTTTTCATAAAGAGTGTGCGAACAAAAATGCCAAAACCTAAGGTAATAGCCACAGGCAAGAGAAAGAACCAACCAACCACAGGCAAAACAAACGAAAGCACCAAAACAAAAGAACCGGTGAGCATATCTTTAGCGCTCTCTGGCTGCCAGGCACTATTTCTAAGCCTGCGCCCCAGTTCTAAAACCAGCCCGGAAAGACCTAAATTTGCCAAAGTGAGACTAACTGAAATCAATGCGATGACAAATAAACCACCGACCGGCTCGGGCAGCTTAGAGGCTAGCCCGGCCACAACCGTGATGGTGACAACTATGGGCAAGCCAATCAAAAAGGCGAGCCAACGCCTTATTGGCGCCAATTCAGCCGCAGATGAAACCAAACGAGGGAAGAGTCCATACAAAAGCAACCAGAAAGCAGGAAAGGTTAGGCAAACACCAAGCACACTGAAGACCACCGCCATTGTATCGGCTAAAAGCATTCGACCTCCCGGTCAATAAGACTTTAGAAACAGAACCACCTATGTCAACCAGAACTTCCTTGTAAAATATGCCTCATCCCAACAGAATCTATCGAAAATGAGCATTTTATCTAAAAGCAAGCAGCCCCTTAGGGCAGCCCGGTTATTTAGATTAGCCGGACTATTTAGATTAGCCGGGCTAGCAAAATTAGCTGGGACGGCGCCTTTTGCTTGTTTGGTAATGGCATTATGCCTAGCTGCCTGGCAGTGGTCGATTTCACCGGCAGCCGCCCAGCCTCTTCTAAAAGAGAAACAAGGCATCAACCTCACTATTTGGACCTTTGACTATCCGCAAGATCTTACTTTCCTCAAGAACGAAAGCAGCACGCAGATAGCCTACCTGGCCGGGCACGCCAGAATAGTCGAAGGTCGGGTCTATTTCAGAAGCAACAAGAAAACTTTGAAAATACCGAGCAACTTGACCAAATTTCCGGTGATCAGGGTGGAAACCGCCGGTCTGATTAAGAAGGAAGCCATCGAACCGCTGGTGAAAGTCTTTATAGATGAAGTGAAAAGAAGCGGTGCCAAGAAAGTGCAAGTAGATTTTGACGCCAGGCAAAACGAGCGGCAGTTTTATGCAAGTTTCTTACAAAAACTCAAAGAAAATCTCACAGTGCAATCTCTTGCAGATGTCAAAATTAGCATTACTGCGCTAGCCAGCTGGAGTCTCGAGCCTGATTTTCTGCCCCCTGTCGTGAACGAAAGGGTGCTAATGCTCTTTAGTATGGGCCAGGGTGAGGAAAAGATAGTTGCCGCCCTTTCCGAAGCCCTATCAAAAGAGATAGACGGAAGAGGGCGCCGGTTTAGTGAAGCAGACAGCGAGGAACTCTGCCTAGGAATCGGCACCTTTGAAGGCGCAGTCAATGAAAAAGTAGGTGTATTCTTTCCTAAATGTCGTAACTGGTATGTATTTAATGCTCATAGCTGGTCTGAGGCTAGCTATGGCAGAGCCAAGAAGTTAGTCAAAACTCTAAGCAGGTGAAAATGAAGCGCAATAACAAGCTAGGCACCGCAATTCTCATAGCGGCAATCTTGCAGACCTCCTTGCAAGCCATAGTGCCAAGTCAAGCTTGTGCACCCGAGTTTCCTTATGCCGTTTTCTATAATATAAGCCACCCCGACTTACCACTCGAAAGCTTTGCCAGAGGCAATCTAGGCATTCTTCAACGCAGCTATGCCAAGTCTTATCTGATTGTCTCTTATCGTTATCTAGCGGGTAAGCCACTAAACGATACCGAAACCAAAAGCATTATGCGCTTGTGGAAAAATCGCCTGATGAGACTTAATGGCGAGGGTATCTATTATTGGAACCAATCAGACAACTTTCTTGCTTTGCGAGAGAAGGTACTGGGACCAGGCGACAAAACTAGTAAGAAAGACAATGCTCCTGCCTTTTACTCGAATGAAAACCTAACCGGATCAAGCCTTGCCTTTGCCATTCAAAACCTAAAAGATATATTGAAGCGAACAACACCAGAAGGCAGCAAAGTTGGTACTTCAAACGAAGCTAGACAATGGCTCAAAAATCAGGAAGTAGTCTTCAAGACAGCAACCGGAGAGAGTGCCGGAAATTTAGTGGAGCCACCAGCCTCAGCATCAACTTATGCAAAGAATGACTTTCTCTATCAAAAAGCAGCGCTGGCTTTCTATCAGAAAAAATATGATGAAGCCGGAAAGCTTTTTGCTTCTCTAGTTTCAAGTGATGACAAAGCAGCAGCCGAAAACAAATACAGCAGAATAGCACCATATATGATGGCGCGCTGTCAATCTAAGGCGGTCGAGGCCGGTCAAATAGAAAAGGCCGAGGCTATAGAGAAGATTCAGGATCTGCTCAGCAAGATTGAAAAGAATAAGTTTGAACAGCGACAAGACATACTTGATCTCTTGCAGCCACTGGTCTACGACAAAGAAGGGCTGAAACGCCGCGATATTATCAAAGCTACAGCGCAGGCAATTATCGACTCAAATGCTGAAAATTTCGGCACCAAAGTGGGGGATCTTACTTACAGCCTAGATGAAATGTCTGACGAAGGCGATGAAGCAAGTGACTCAACCGAACCTTACAATGATAAAGAGACCGATGAAGAGCGCGCCCGCAAAGAAAAACTGCGCCTTGAGAAATACTACAAACAACAAAGAGAATTGGCTGAGCTAACCGATCTAAGCGACTGGGTAGACACCGTCCAGCAAAAGCTGGATGCATACAGCTATGACAGCGTCACTGAAAAGGCATTCAAGAAAACAGTCGATGCAGCCAAAAGTGAGCACGCCCTAGCCAAATTTAAACAAAATAAAAACATAGCCTGGCTAACAGCAGCCGTCTTGACCGGCAATCTGGAAAAGGCGGAAGTTATGGAAGAAGCTCTAAAGGTAAGCAAAGAAAGTCCGGCATACAAAACCATTTCATTTTATTTGATAGACCACTATATAAAGACCGGTGAGAAGGACAAGGCTCTCGAGAGACTGGCAACAGTTTCAGGCAACAACCTGGAAAGTACGGAGAACTTGTTCAAGGCTCAAAGACTAGCGCTTTCTAGAGACATCAAAGATTATCTGAGGGCGGCGGCAATGAAACCGGCCGAGACTAATACATACGTCACTTATGTGTCTACCGACTGGCAAAAGCGTCTCTACAATCAAGGTGAAAACAATAAAGAAAGTACCTCTATAGATGCACGAGTGGCCGAAACTCTCAACAAAGATCTGCCTCTCAAATATTGGGTCGAGTTTATGAAAGACACAAACGACAAAGGTTTGAAGTCTACTCTTGCCCGCACTATCTTTGTCAGAGCACAAATATTGAATAACAAAGACGCTAGAGCGGAAGCGCTCAAGCAACTAGCCCTAAGCGACCCGAAATTGTACAGCGCGCTAAAGACGGTCGACGACAGCAAAGCCGGACGCTACAACTTTGCTAAAGTCTGTCTGCAGAACTTTGGACTGCGCCCCTATTTGGAAGGCGGCACAGAAAGACACGGCTTGCCGTATAACGAATTCGACTATTACAACAATAATTACTGGACATCAGAGAAAGCAAGCCAAGACGAAGACGCCGATGACTACAAAGCAGACAGCTTACAAGAACAGTTGCTGAAGTCTTATCTCGCCAAACTACCGCCGCTCTCTAAAGAAGATCAAATGCAAGCAGCCAAGGAAGCAAAAGCCTTGCAAAACAGCCCAGCGGCAACAGTATTAGGCGATGCGATTTTGGCCCGACTAAAAGAAAACCCAGCCGATACGACCCTACCAGAAACACTCTATCGCTTAGTCAAATTAGCGAAGTGGAGTCAGGGCGGCGCCGTTGCTTCAGAGTATTCGAAGAAAGCCCACAACGTATTGCACAAGCAGTTCCCTCAAAATAGTTGGACTAAGAAAGCACCATATTATTACTGATCTCGCACTTATATTGACTTGATTTTGGACTGTGCTTGGACTGATATCGTTCTGCTTTCAGCCTGATCTTGTGCATCTAATTTTCGAAACATGTCACTATCCCGACACAGTTCGGTGCTAATTTCAGCGCACTGATTTTCTTACCAAGTGCGGTGAATAACATGGACAGATTCGAAAGAGATAAGCCTGCAGAAAATGCAACGGCAGATGCCTTCGCACCTACAAATGAAGAACTAGTCAACTGCAGAGAGATGATGAAGTATGACTTCAGACCGCCGAAAGAACTGGATAATTCCACCATGGTCTATACGGCGAACGGCGACGGCAAAGGGGCCGTGACAGAAGAAACAAGAATCGACGGGCTAAGGCTGCCGGATCAAGCCAAAGATGATCCGAGCAGCTATACATTCATTTATTCAGTGAACCACCGGGATCCTGCTGTCCAAACTGATATCTTCAAACGCAACCAGGATGGACAATTAGAGCCGGTAAAAGATGACGACACCAAGGCCGTTATCAATGAACTGGCGAATTACAGAATGAATATGGAGGCACTGCAAGACGCTCATAGGCAATGCCAAAACACTCTTATCGATGCAGGCGAAGACCCGAGCAAATACTTACCACAGCTCGACCTCGACCAAATGACGGAATATGAAACGGTGCGATATTACGACAATACGGTCTATCCGCCCAACTATGGCGATTCGCAGTCGGTGCCATATTATGACAATACTATTCTGCCGCCCAACTCCGGAGATGCGCAGTCGGTGCCATATTATGACAATACTATTCTGCCTCCCAACTCTGGAGATGAGCAGTCGGTGCCATATTATGACAATACTATTCTGCCGCCCAACTCCGGAGATACGCAGTCGGTGCCATATTATGACAATACTATTCTGCCGCCCAACTCCGGAGATACGCAGTCGGTGCCATATTATGACAATACGGTCTATCCGCCGGCGGCGACTGGCAGCAAAAGAAGCGGCAGACCGAGTTGGTGAGTGAAAGGTCTGGCATGCCTAGACAATGATTTGAGACAAGGGCGACAAACAATTCAAGAACTGTTGCTCTAGACCATAATGAAAAGGAATTCTAAGGTCTAATTCAAATATGAATAGACTTAGATTTTCCATGGCTCTGGCTGCGGGTATAGCTAGCTTAGGCACCTCACTATTGAGTTCGCTCGAGTCGGCGGCCTCAGAGCAATGGCAAGTTAATACAGAGCAAGCTGATACAACGCAAGTTGATACAACGCAAACTATTTCAGAGCCAAACAGAAGGAGACACAGAACATCCGCGCCTAGAAAGATGCTAGCGAAAATGCAAGTGTATGTTCCCTCAGCAGTCAAAATAAGCGATCAGAAAGTGCCACTATTTGTGGTGCTGCACGGCGGGCTAACCAATTGGTTATTTATCAAACTAGACTCGCAGTTTTGCAAACGTGCAGACAAAGACGGCTTTATAGTTGCTTTTCCGCAAGGCAGCTTGCTTACATGGAATGCTGGACAATGCTGCGGCCCGGCTAAGTGGAAGAAGAGCGACGATGTGGCATCGGTAAACGCTCTAATTGAAGACCTAATAGGGAAATATCAAGTCGATCCCAACCGAGTCTATGTAGTCGGCTCTTCCAATGGGGCCATGCTCGCACAGAAGATAGCGATGGAAAATCCTGAGAATATAGCGGCGTTCGCCTCAGTGGCAGGCTGCCTCTACCGAAGCACAAAGGAAGCGACTGAACCGATAAGCGCCTTACTAATCAATGGTGAGAGCGACAAAGTAGTGCGCTTTCACGGAGGGAGAGGCGGACTGCCAATTTATCGTTTTGACTCGACGCCGGCAGAGATGGCACTGCAGTATTGGATTGATCGCAATCAATGCCAGATAAATGCGCAAGAGGACCGGCCTGAGTATCTAATGAAAGACTATTGCGGCGCGGCAGATTCCGAGGTGCTCTACTATCAGGTAAAGAATGGGCGGCATACCTGGCCTGGTGGGCTTCACGCTAAATTAGCCGGGGCAAGAGGCGACCGCCTCTTGAACGCCACCGACCTGATATGTGATTTCTGTCTCAGACACAGGCGGAAACAATCACCCTGATAGAGAGTCTTGCTTTATAGTTAGCCTTTAGAGCTGGATTTGCCAGCACTTTCTCTGACTCTCAGATTAAATGAATTCCCTCCGTTACAGCTCCATCCTGCTTTCGCTTACCTTGCTGCTCGCCCAGCCCGGTGCTTTCTGCCAGGCAGAAAAGACAGTACAGCAAAGCGATAAAGCCGAATTAGCTGAAAGCGCCGTCACTGAGCGTGACTCTAATCTGCCTGCACTGCCCGCTCTGCCTGGCAGCGAAAAACCAGCGCCACTCAGGGGTCCGCTGCCTAAACCTTCTCCAAATGCCACACTGGAAGAGCTCTACCCTGAAGCCGATTCAAAGAAGCCCTATGATGCCAGTAAGAATGATCCCAACCTAACCGACAAACAAAAGACTGAAGCTGGACAAGTGCAAATTGCTCCGGTGCCCATATCTGAGCTTTTGCCTATCGGCGGAGGCAAGTTGCCGCCCATTCAGTTGGAAGCTTCGTATAATGAACCGATATCGCTTAAAAAAGTCCTCGACCTAACTCTTGAAAACAATTTACCGATTCGCATCTCGCAAGCCGGCTTTGAATCGCAGCGTTATCTCTACTACGGGGCCCTGGGCAGAATTTTGCCCGACCTGATTATGACCTACCGAGGGCAGCGAGTAGATAGCGCCACAGCTCCACCCAATACTGTTTTCACCACCTCAACGACAGTGCGCTATCCTGTTTTTCAAGGGGGACGTGTGGTCTATGGAGCCCAGTCCGCTCTTTTTCGCAGCCGAGCAGCAAAGAACGCCTATTATGCTTCGGTGAACGATGCCCTCTTGGACGCTTATCGCAGCTATTACAATCTATTGCTCAATCAAACCCTCTTGCAGATCAGGGTCAAGTCGGTCGAATTGTCGCGCACCCAGCTCAAGCTCAACGAACAACTGAAAAATGCCGGAGTAGGCACAAACTTTGCAATTTACCAGTCGCGCACCCAATTAGCCCTAGATAAGCAAGCGCTCTTACAACAGCAGGTACTTCTCAGACAATCGGCGCTTGCTTTGGCTAGAGTTCTCAACACCAGTATGATCATCAACTTCATACCGCAAGAGACCGTGGTGCGAGAACTCAAATTAATTGACCCAGATATTAATGTAGAGGCGCTAGTCGATGCTACCCTCAAGCTAAGACCAGAGCTGAAACAGTTCGACAATCTGCGGCTGGCGGCCAATCGCAATATTCAGGTGGCGCAAGCACCGCTCTATCCTTCTTTTCAGTTTTTCACCTCCATTACAGAATCCAAAAGTAGTGGCAGAGGCGGCTCCGGCAGCCTCGCCGGTTCAACCGTGGTCATTCCCACCGGCAGTTCAGGCGCGGGTATCGGCATTAGCGGTGCAGGCAGCCGCTCTTTCTCAGCCGGCTTCGACTTAAACTGGAGCCTACCATCCATGGGCGTTCCCGACACTTTCAATACGCTTTCGGCTAGAGCCCTGGCTAGACAAGCTCTTTTACAATCGAACCAGCAGTATCTGACAGTTATGCAAGAGGTGCGGTCATCTTATTTGAACATGCTCACCGCCAGAGAGCAGGTAAAGGTAGCGGCTGAGGCAGTGGTATCGGCTACTGAACAGCTGCGCCTGGCCAATCTTAGAGTAGCCTATGGGCAAGGCATCAACCTGGAACTGATTCAAGCCCAACAAGCCTATGTCACCGCCCTGACTAATCACGTGCAGGCAGTTATCGCCTACAATATAAGCCAAGCACAACTCTTAAGAGACAGTGGTCAAATTTCGGTAGAGTCCCTGACTAAAGAGATAAAACAGCCAATCAGTATGAAACAGTGAGGACAATACTAGAGACTTGAAATAACGAAACCAATGACTTGAAACACCAGAAATTAAGACTTGAAATAGCGAAATCAATGACTTGAAACACCAGAAATTAAGACTTGAAACACCAGAAACTGAGACTTGAAACAATCGAAAAAAACAAACTTATTTGCTTGCCCCTAAAATAATTAGATATGCTTACTGATATGACCAGCACACAAAACGACACCAGCAAACTTAGCAATCCCAGAAACAAGAAGAACTGGGTGAAGAAAGGCTTGGTCGGGGCGCTTCTGCTAAGCATCGCCGGTGGTGGCTACTATTTCTTTGAGCAAAACAAAGCTGGTCACGAGAAAGAAGAAATCAGCAAAAACCTCATCGCTGTTAAACGCGGTCGAGCCAAGATTTATGTACTGGCAACTGGACTGATCAAGCCCATACAGGAAGTAAAAATCAGCCCCAAACAAACAGGCTTGTTAAAAACCCTTCTCGTTAAGCAGGGCGACCGAGTAAAAGAAGGTCAGCTGATAGCAGTCATGGACGACAGCAATTTGTTGGGTGACGCAGCGGCAGCCAGAGGAGCTTACCTCGCCGCTCTCGATAATGTAAGCAAGCTTGAGAGCGGTAATCGACCACAAGAAGTCTCCCAAGCGCGCTATCAAGAATTGAAAGCCAAGAACGCCGCCCGCCAAGCCAAGGAAAACATACAGAGACTGGAAGCACAGGTTGAAGCTCTGACCATTCAGCTCAGTCGCAACGAAACCTTTGCCAAAAGACAGACCTATCTGGCACAGGAAGGGGCTGTTTCCGACCAAGCCGGAATCGATGCCGATACGCAGGCGGAAGTAACCAAATCGCAGCTCAGGGCGGCCAAACAAGAGAAAGAACAAGCGGAAGCCGCTCTGGCACAGAGCCTTGCCGAAATGAACGCCATCGCCGAGCAGCATGCCCTGATGCGCGCCGGCTATCGCAAAGAAGATATAGAGGCAGCAAGGCACAGCGCCATGCAAGCCAAAGGGCAGTTGATGCGCGTGGAAAGCCTCATCAACGACACTCGCATCAAAGCCCCCTTTGCCGGAGTGATAACACAGAAATACACCGACGCCGGAGCGATTGTCACACCGACAACTTCGGCAGCTACAACTTCAGCCACATCGAGTTCGATTGTGGCTCTGGCAGGTTCACTAGAGATGGTGGCACAGGTTTCCGAATCGAATTTGCCAAAAATAAAGCTTGGTCAGCCCGTAGAAATAACTGCCACAGCCTATCCAGACAAAATATTCCGAGGCAAGGTGACACAGATAGCTCCGGCGGCCATCGTAACATCCAACGTCACAACATTTGAAGTGCATGCCGAGCCGCTCGACAAAGACAGCCAGCTTTTAGCAGGCATGAATGTCTCTGCGAAATTTATCGTAGGCGAACTTGATGACGCCATCACTGTCCCGACAGTCTGCGTTATTTCACGTAAGGGACAGAGCGGCGTCTTTATGCCGGATGCGAAAGGCGAACCGGAATTCAAGCCGGTCAAGACTGGACCAACCACCGGCAGAGACATAGTCATTACTGAAGGTTTGAAAGACGGAGACAAAATATTCCAGGGACTAAGTCGCGAGCAACTGGCTAAAGAAGGCTATGGCGGCAGACAGCAGCCCGGACAGGGCAGCGGTCCTGGTGCCTCGGCAATGCGCATGGGCGGCGCCGGACGCATGACCAGAGGCTTCGGCAATTGACACTGCTCCATCTAAAAGTTTCTAGATAATGAAATCACTGGAAGAGTTATCAGAATTACTCGCAATAGCCTGGCAAGGCATTCTCAGCAACAGATTGCGCAGTGCCCTCACTGTTCTTGGTATCGTTATTGGTATCGCTTCGGTGATCACTCTTTTGGGCATCGGTCAAGGAGCCAAGCTAGAGGCTGAAAAGCAGGTACAGAGCCTTGGAGTCAATTTGATTTATGTCAGACCAGGGGCAGCCAATCTCTCAAGTATTTCACAAGGTCAAGGCTCGGCGGCAACTCTTACCTATGACGATGCGCAGGCAATCAGAGAAACTTGTCCAGCCGTAGAAGATGTAGCGGCACAGTACAATTCGGGCTTTCAAGCACAATACGGCGAACAGAATACCAGCACATCGGTAGTAGCGACAGAACCATCTTATGTCGACATTCGTAATTTCTACCCGGCCAAGGGACGCTTCTTCAGCAGCACTGATATGAAAGAAGCGAGCCGAGTTTGCGTGCTGGGTGAGACCGTCGCCAATAACCTCTTCGGTGCCAGCGGCGAAAGCCCAATGCGCAAGCAGGTGCTCATCAGAGGCGAACTTTTCGAAGTAATCGGAGTAATGGAGCACAAAGGCGTTACTCAGATGATGGACATGGACGACCAAATTTTCATTCCACTTACCACAGGCTATGCCACTCTAGTCGGACTCAATGCCGTAACCGGCAAACAAGTTAAGAGCATCTTGGTCCGCGCCAAAGAAAACGAAGACCTGCAGGCGCAGTTCCAGATCACAAACCTGCTCAGATTACGCCACAATATCCAAAATCCAGACAGCGACGATTTCACACTGCGCACTCAAGCCGACATCATGCAAACCGCTCAGTCGATAACAGGCGTCTTCAGCCTATTGCTCGGAGCCACCGCCGGCATTTCACTATTGGTCGGAGGCATCGGCATTATGAATATCATGCTCGTCTCGGTCACCGAGCGAACCAAAGAGATAGGCATACGCAAAGCGATTGGCGCTAAGTACTCAGAAATTCTCGCCCAATTCGTCATCGAAGCAGTGCTGATGTCCCTGACAGGCGGCATACTAGGCATCGGACTAGGTGTGGCAGGGGCCTCAGCCCTGAGCCAATTTGCCAACTGGAAAACCGATGTGACACCAGCTTCGGTTGTTCTTTCTTTCTGTGTTTCGCTGGCTATCGGTCTATTTTTCGGCATCTACCCAGCAAGAAAAGCTGCTCGCCTCGACCCTATCATTGCCCTGCGCAGCGAGTAGCAATCGAGCAATGACAAAAGAGCCTGAAACCGTAATCAAACTAAGAGAGATTGTCAGAACCTACAATCTCTCGGCCGAACCGGTTTATGCCCTGCGCGGCGTCTCACTCGAAATCAAGCAGGGCGAATACGTGGCAATCATGGGCACATCGGGCTCAGGCAAATCGACTCTCATGAATATAATCGGCTGCTTAGACAAACCAACATCAGGCACTTACATTTTGGACGGTCAAGATATCACAGCAAGAAGCGACGACGAATTGGCAGCCATTCGCAATCGCACTATCGGTTTTGTCTTTCAACAATTCAATTTATTACATAGTATGACCGCACTGCAAAATGTCATGCTGCCTCTTGTTTATGCAAAGGTCCCGAAAGTAAATCGCAAGGTCAAAGCCGAACTTGCGCTAAGTGAACTCGGCTTGAGCAGCCGCATGGAACACAAACCAAACGAGCTATCAGGCGGACAACAACAGCGCGTAGCCATAGCCCGAGCCATCGTCAATAGTCCGCGCATTCTCTTAGCAGACGAACCAACCGGTGCACTAGACAGCAATACAGCCCGAGAGATAATGGGTCTCTTCAATAGACTAGTGGAAGAAGGAATGACAGTCATCATCGTAACCCACGATCCCGAAACGGCATCACATGCCAAACGAGTTATAAAAGTAAAGGACGGTCTCATTCAGGAAGATACACAATGATAGCGAAGAGTAGTCCCAATAGAAAAATCACTTCTGACTTTTTTAAGTCTAATCGGATTGCGTTAGCACTATTGATTGCTGTGTTTTCTAGTTATGCGCTACCGACCAATTCGCAAGAAAGAGAAGATCCTCTTTCTACAAATATTCTGGCGCCAGAGAAGAATAAGCTGGACACTCCCCTCAAAGAGGGAGAGTTAATCGGAGAGGCAGTCTCAAGCGATGACGGCAAGTCAATTACTGTCTCGTTTCAGAGCAACTCAGAAAGGGCTTTATTTGTAGACGGAGACAACGCCCGTCTTATGGCTCAGTTCAAGGTAACGCAAAATAGAAAAGAGCACTCTAAAGTTACACATAATGACGAAAATCTACCCAAGCAACTCAACGAAATTATTTCTGCTCCAGCAAAAGTCAATATTCCCGGCGACAGCGCTTTTGTGCTCGGCTCAATCGCAAGCATTGGCTCAGGACCTTTATCGTTCGACTTAAACAAGTCAAAAAATTCACCGGCTCATCTTTATTACGGTAAAGACCAAGCAAGAAGAGAATTAGCCGGACTGATATTCGGAAACCGAATAATCTTTCCGGGAGAAAGAAGTGCTGGAAAGATATTCCTAAAGAGCAAGACCGATAGCGATGCGGCACTGAAGCCTAGCATTATTTTTCAAATCAAAAGCTATCCTGATCAAAAGACAATCGGCACAATCGCCTTACCAATTAAGTAGACTGTAAGCCAAAACCAGACAACGTTTATGTATCAAAAGCTCTATCAGAAAGTCTACAATTCAGGCTAAGATATTAAATCTTAAAACTTCCACTTAATGTTGCAACCAAGACTCGGTTTCTGGTCTTCCACACAAGGATGACCGCTCATAGTTGCTTCAATTGCTTCTTTCAGATCCTTGCCTGTTACAGGTATGTCCAGAGAGGGTCTACTATCATCAAATTGACCTCTATAGGTTAACCTGTGATTCGAGTCAAACAGGAAAAAATCTGGAGTACAGGCCGCATCATAACTCCTAGCTACTGCCTGGTCACCATCAAAGCAAATCGGAAATTCGTATCCCTGTTCCTGGGCAAATTCCTTCAGAGACTCTGGAGAATCCATCGGATAAGCAACCGCATCGTTACTTGAAATACCAATCACTGCAAGCCCTCGGGGCATGTACTCTTTCGCTAGGCGTCCAAGTTCCTCTTGCAGGTGCTTAACGAAAGGACAATGCCTACAAAGGAATATTACGAGAATGGCTTTCTGACCAATAAAACCACTCATTGAAACTTCAGCGCCGGTAACTACGTCCATGAGGGTGAAGTCTGGAGCTAAAGAGCCGATAGCCATTGTCATAGTGGAATATGTTCTTGCCATCTTTGCTTACCTTTTTGAGTGTTCTTGAACTAAAGATAGAGATTTAAAAAACTATTTTACGCGCCAGAGCACTTGACAACAGGGCGGCGGAATGTTTTTCGAAATGAATCTTTGGGCTGTAGATTGATACTTGGAAGATCGCAAGAATTTCCCGGGAAATTCTTGCGATCTTCCAAAACAAGATTGAGGAAACGTTTAATCTGAATTTTGCTCAGCTGAATTGAACTTTTTCCTGGCAGATCACGTCTTACATAGTAGGAGCCCATATCACATCCAACCGTCATGGAGAGATGCTAATGCGCAGGAAACAAAAGTCTATAAAGGAAACAAAGAGTGATGCACTCGCCCTCATCTACGTAAAGCGCTACATCGCAAGTGCGCCATACAATTATATTTTCACGACAAGAGAACTACTACAGCTGATCAAGCTCCGCGCCACTCTGGACTCATTTCTAAGCAGACAGGCAAAAGCTGGATATCTAGAGCGACTTACTTGGGGTGTCTACAGAAGATATGATCCAAGAAACAAACCAGTTCCAGAAGAAAGGCTAGCCGCAATTAAGCGCAAAGCCTTTGCCGGCGATATGGCAACTACAAATCAAACAAGAGCAGAACAAGTACAAGAGAAGTCCTTGTTTAGAAGAAAAGCCGGAGTCCTACCGGGGAGACATACTCGCTTTCTCTGCAGAGGCGTAAAGTGTGGATTCAAGGCAGAGCAGATAATCTTCGATGCCCAGCAAGGAATAGGATATTTAAGAGAGGCCAGGGTCAACTTCAAGGCGGTGGGCAATCGTAAAATTGCGCTGGGTGAAACAGAGGTAGGTAGAGCATTTAGAGAACTCTGGCTTTTGGGAGAGGCGTACGCATCGAGGAAAGTTGTTGAAGGAATCTACCAAAAACTCACCAGAGAACAACGTTTGTTCCTGCCAAATCTAAAAAGGTTTCTGCCTCAATGGATCAGCGACAAGCTACCAGATCTTCCGACTGAGGCTCTCATGACTATTCTGGAGATACCAAAACTGAAGAGAAGAAACGAAATCAAGAATTATAGAAAACCAGGACGGCGGAGAGTCTACTAATTTGGTGCACCTTGCACAAAGGGCGAAAGAATAGCTGAAAGAATCTTGCAAGCCGGTACCGCTAGCGGCGGTTTTGCTGCGGCAGCCATATCGACCACAGCGCCTGCTAGCCAGGGTAGCTCCAGTCGATTGCCCATACGCAGGTCATACTCCATAGAAGCTGTGACATCTGGTGAAAGACTATCAAGGTATTGCATGCGGTCCTCGACAATATTCTCTGGCAAAGTGATGCCTCTGGAAAGCGCCAAATCTCTTACCTCCAACATAACAGAAAGCAAGAGTTCTCTTGTCTGCCTATTGCTGCGGACCTTGCCGATGGACTGGCGAGTGGCTGCTGTAACAGAGCTCATCGCGACCAAAACAATAAACTTTTGCCAAATATCAGAAGTAATGTTTGCGGAGATTATGGCTTCCACACCGGCTCTCTCCAGAGACTGCTTCAAATTGCGACAACGCTCTGATGCCATAGAACCACGACTATTCAACTCCCCAAAGACAAGCTTTTGGACAATGCCGTTCTGTTGTATGACTCCTGGCTCTAAAATCGTCGCTCCGACATAACTGATTCCGCCTAGAATTCTATCTGCCCCAAAGGCATCAGCTAGCAAGTCGTCCTTAGTGACACCATTCTGAAAGGAAATGACGGTGGTGGAGCTTGAGACAAAAGGACGAATTGCTTCGATCGCGCTAACCGTGTCCCACAACTTCACGGTTAGAAAGATGAAGTCGTAATCTAAGTCATCTAGCTTTGCTACAGCTTTGGCAGGGAAAATCCTGGTGTCTCCCAGTTCCGCACTTTTCACAAGCAGACCAGTTTTCTCAATAGCATCTAGATGAGCACCACGAGCCACGAAGGTTACGTCCTCTCCACTTGCGGCAAGTCGAGCACCAAATACGGCACCAACGCCCCCGGTTCCAAAAATTGCAAATTTCATCGCTAATTCCGTTCCTATTGTGCTACAGGCGCCACTATTGGCGGATGCTCTTGAATGTATTGAACGATTTCGTCAACATCATCCGATATTGTAAGGACCTTATCATAAAGCTTGTTGGCCGATAACTGTTTAACAAAAGGATAGACTGGCTTAGTCTTTGTCCAGTACTCGCGACCGAAGAAAACCATTGGTGATGCCATCCCAGTGGTTAAATAGTGGTTTTGCGTCAGGTCCTGAAAAATTTCCTGAATGGTGCCGGCGCTGCCAGGCGCATAAATTATTCCACTGGTTGCTATCGTGACCAGACCATCTTCGCGCAGACTATTGGCAAAATATTTTGCGATGTGAGAAGCGAAGGGGGTGGGCGGCTCATGTCCATAGAGCCAAGTAGGCACACCCAAGCTGTAGTAGAGATTGGACTCAGGAGCGGGATAATCCTGCATTACCTTAAATGCCAAACTGAGCCATAGTTCATGCTTATAGTCAGGAGCCTGGGAAAGATAGGAGACAGCAGACTCCAGTTCGTCGAGGCTGCGATCGGCAAACCAGGCACCGACATGAGTTGCTTCCATCGCGCCAGGGCCGCCACCAGAGACCATTAGATAACCCAATTGAGTGAGGCGCCAGGACATTAAGGCGACGCTAAAATAGTCAGCGGCACCGCGGCGCATTTCATGACCGCCCATGATGGCGACAATGCCGCGCCGAGGCTTGCCTGGTCCGACTATATTCTCGAGAAACTCGTCCATAGCGTTGCCTATTGAATGGTCGTGCAGGCGCTGAGCAAGCGAATTGATTAAGCCTCTGGTGCAAGCACCGCCGACCTCTCTAAAATGCGCCAAAATTTTGGCATCGAGGCAATCATCGTAAGATTGGGGGTCCTCTAAATTGAATCTGTCATACAACTCGGCCGCACTATATAAGAATGGGCGAAAAGGATTGAAGATAAGCCCCTCGATGAAAGGAAAGACAGAGGCTCCGCGAGCTTCGAGACTTTGTTCTAAACGGGAAGATATGCGGCATCCCAGAAAGTACGAGCCTCTCACCTCACTTTCCATCAAAATGCGCTCGGCTTGAGACAAGTCGAGACCCTGCACGGCATAGCCGTTCAAACCGCGCCCCTGAGCCAGAACCTGGTAAAGTTCTTCGATTGTTTCAATTTCTTGCACGCGCCTTTTCCTATATTCGCTACTTATTCTTGATAATGAACCTCTAGTTCATCCGGACTCACGTATTTGCCACCACTCCGCCCCCTTACTTGCCTTTATTCGCCCCGGCTCCGCACCCGCACTTTCTTTCCCCGGCTCCGCCCCCTTACTTGCCCTTATTCGCCCCGGCTCCGCACCCGCACTTGCTTTCCCCGGCTCCGCACCAGCACTTGCTTGCACTCATTTGCAAGTTTAACCAACCTTAGCCAGCAACTACAACGCCTAAGAGATAGCAAAGCAAGAAGGACAACGAAAGATTTAGTTGCTATGCGAAATGCAAAAGTCAAGCAGTTCTATGCGCTGCAACGTGCTAAATATCTATAGGTGAAGATGTGAAGATGTAAATCTGTCTACAGCCACATATATAAATCAAGGCGACTGGAGGACCAAGTGAAGAATATCGGCATTATTACGTCGGGCGGAGACTGCGGCGGTTTGAACGGCGTCATCAAAGGTGCAGCCCTGAGAGCGTTGAGTAAGGGCATGCAAGCCTATATCATTCCCAACGGCTATGCCGGTCTCTACAATTTGGTCGACCTGAAAGCTTTGACCAAACTAACCAAAGAGCGACTGGAAGAGATAGCCGTCTATTTGGCCGGTTCGGAAGCAGGAAATTCCCGAGTCAAGGTTTCCAAAATCAAGGATGACAAGAAATATGACCGCATCAAAGAGGGCTTGAAGAAATTCGGTCTTGATGCCCTGGTCATCGCCGGCGGAGACGACACCGGCTCTGTTGTTGCCGACCTTGCTTCGCAAGGCATCCCCTGCGTGCATGCGCCCAAGACCATGGACCTCGACCTCATGCCCTACAGCGTCGGCGGTGATTCCACCATCAACCGCATTGCAGAAGCTGTGCGCGATTTGCGCACCACCGGACGCACCCACAACCGCATCATCGTTATGGAAGTCTTCGGTCGTTACGCTGGACACACAGCCTTCCGCGGCGGCGTCGCCTCTGATGCCGATGCCGTTCTGATACCGGAAGTGCCGGTGGACTTCGATGTGCTCTACAGACATGTCAAGAGCGCCTTTATCAAACGAATCGAAGAAAGCGATGTCCACGCCGGCACAGCCATGGTGGTCGTGGCTGAGGGTCTGAAAGACGCCTCTGGCAACGAATTGGTTGATATGAGTTCAACCCCCGACTCTTTCGGACACAGAAAGCTGATGGGCGCTGGACGCTATGTAGTCAAACAAATCGAAGACCGCATCAAAGCCGACCCCGAAGTGAAAGAGTTCATGAAGCGCACTGGGCAGTTCGTCGAAGGGGTTTACGAGATTCCTGAAGTGCGCGAAATCAGACCGAGCCACTTGGTGCGCTGCGGCTTCGCCTCCGCCCTCGATGCCAATTTTGGTATGGAAGCGGGTGCAGCAGCTGTAGAACTGGTAAGCCGTAATACCTTCGGCGTTACCGTTGTCAGCCTGCAAGCCGGCGACATCCAGTATATGGATGTCAAAGATGCCATCGTGCAAAGACATGTCGACCTC
The DNA here is from genome assembly GCA_017303615.1 of Obscuribacter phosphatis (SeqCode). Taxonomy (GTDB): domain Bacteria; phylum Cyanobacteriota; class Vampirovibrionia; order Obscuribacterales; family Obscuribacteraceae; genus Obscuribacter; species Obscuribacter phosphatis_A. The sequence goes on along the minus strand of JAFLCK010000025.1, from coordinate 32,795 downwards.
AATGATGTAGCTCTTTATGAATCACTTGGCATGAGCTTCGGCAGAGAGCCTGGCAAAGCCGAATTCACTCTCACCAAGGTGACAGGCAAACCGGCAAGAGTCTACTAATAGCTAGCAGCCGATAAAGTCGGACATTCTAAAATTCTGTAAAGAAGTCAGGATAGCCCTACCAGGGCTGAATGACTTCTTTTCAGCTAATTAGGGGGTGGAAATGGCGGCCAATTGTGAGACAGGCACAAAGGACGGCAAGAAATAAAGTGGTATGATCGCGCCTCTGGCATTTTTGTCCTTGAATAGCCCCGGTTGTCAAAAGATATACAAGAGACCACCTGGCTATTACAATTAGACATTTCCAAGACCGGTGTCAATTAATATAACTTCGTCAGGCCAAGCGGGGATTTTCAGGTGATAAGCGCTAAAAAAAATAGAGCAGTACAAGTAGCCAGCACAATACTTCTTGTACAGCTATTGCAGACACAAATTCTGCAGGCTCCGCTCTGTTCCGGCATCCTTTCTATTCCCGCGGCTTCAGCAGCTGAACCGGCAATGGTGCTCAAAGGCGCCTACACCGATGGCGAACAGTCGGCGGCCACCACAACCTCAACTACTGCAGCGCCAGAATCCAATTCAGACTCTAGCTCAGGCTCCAGCACAGCCTCTAATGCCGCTTCCAGCTCAACCGAAGCCACTACTGGCGAAGGCGCTAAGGCAGAAGCTACAACAAGCCAAACTACAAGCAAAACCAGTAAGGTCGACGATAAAGACAAAAAACTTGAAACCGGCATCAGCGTCTCTACGCACATGCCTCTCAAGACAGACGGCAAAGCCGGCAACGCTTCGAGCAAGCTAAAGTGTGTTGAATTTGCACCCAGCAAAGACCCCTTCGAAGAAGCAATAAACACCGCCGCCATCACTGCCATGGAGCGAGATCCAGAAGTACTGCAGGCTGACCAAAATCTCTTCAAGATGCAAGGTTCTGGTCAATCAGCAAAAGAAATGTCAAAGAATTTCTTGCATTATCTTTTGAACTACCGCGGTGTCGGACCTTCCAGCGCTGGCGCCAACGCCCTCATGGAGCGAAAAATCAAAGCCAGCTCGACGCTCTCTGCCGAACTGAAATGGGAAAAAGCAGTGGACGAGAAATATGTCAGCACAGTCAATGCCTGTGCTGAACTGGCCGATGCCCTCGACCGAGAAGATGCTGCCGATAGAGCCCAAGCCTTGAGCGACGCCAAAGCCAACCTCAGCCTTTTGGTGGGCGAAGAAGAAACAAACAAATTGGTGGACAAGTTTCAAAACCTGAAAGCCACCTTGCCCGCCACCTTGCCCAATCCGGGCAGCCTGGGTGTAGCAGCAGAGAGAGCCAGAATCAGAACTCTCGAAGAAGCTGTAATCAAGCAAGATCCCATTCTTTCAGCCACCGCTCAAAAATTGGCTAAGTATACCGTCACAACCAAGACCGAAGTGGTCACAGGAGCTGTACAGACAGCCCTCGGTGTGGCGGGTCTAGCGCCCTCCCTCATCGGTCCCTGCGCCCAGCTCGTCAAGACTGCCTTCATTCTTTCCACCGGCGGTTCCGAAGAGAACAAACTCTATAAAGAGGTCTTCCTCTTCAAACGTATTGAGGTTAGAGCTCGCACCATAAGCCAACTTTCGTCCACTGCAGTACGTTCATATCATATGGCTTGCATGACCAAGCGTCCGCTTCTTGCAGCCTATGCCCAATCACTAATGAGCAAGATGACGGATGCCGATACAGTCAGCAAAATCGTCTCTGGCAATCTAGATACTCGTCTGGCTGCGCCGGTCAATGCTGCCACAGCATCGCTGGAAGCCAAAGCAGCAATGATTGAAGCCAAAAATACTGCTAAAGCAACTGCTAAGGGCGAAGAAACCAAACCGGAAGCAAGCAAAGTAGAAACCAAGGCTGACGCTGCTGCAGTAGGCGAAACAAAGCCTGAAACCGTAAAGGCTGAAGGTGTAACTTTGGAATCAATCAAAGAAAGCCCGACAGCAGCAACCACAACGGCTCAGGCTGCTACATCGAATCAAACTGATAGCCAACAGCTTGCCGAAAAACCAGCTGTGAAAGCTGATGAGACCGAAGCCAAATCTTGGGACAACAAACAAACTCAAGACTAACCTAGTATCTCTTAAGTAAGTAGACGGAGCCCGCACCAAATAAGGTGCCCATTTCTACAAACCAACTGCAATCAGCTACAGGAACAAGCTAGCCCTTGAACCCAGTTCAACTAATTGCCACGCTCAGAAAGCTAGGCAATTATCTAGCCGGTCTGTTTCCATCTCTTGCAAAGCTTGCCGACCTAATCTTCGGCAAGCTTTTTGCTTTACTTCAAGAATCACCTGGCTATGACCGCTTCAAAGAGCTTTTAGAAAAGAAAGAAATAGCAGCGCTCTCAGCCATCTTTCAAAGATTCTACTGGCGCCCTTATAGCGATGATAGGCTGAGCCATTCAGCCAGTGAAGACTTCGCACCGGAAGCATTCAAGATTGTCAGACCACTTCTGCAACTTGCCATATTGAGCGTCCTTCTCATTCCCTTCACCGGTGAAAACTTTCCCTTTCAAAGGGTCTCTCTAGAAACCTTCGCTTCTTTCAAGAGCACCGCACCGGTTTGGAGTATCTATCTCTGGCAGCTACTCTTCGCCCTTTCTTGGTCAGCGCTTCTTGCCGGACTGGCACTCTCGAACCGTCTCGGCTTTTTGGCCGGCGCCCTGGCCTCACTTTACTTTCTTGCCACCACCAGCATAACCATTCCCAGAGATTTCTGGAACGCTCTATTGGGGGCTTCCGTACTAGTCAATCTACACTTGAGCGAAAGCGCCCTAGCGCGTCACACCCGAACCGCCAACCTAGGCAGCCGCGTCAATCTCTTGCTTGTTTCTGTGGCAGTCGGCGTGCAGATAATGGTAATGACACCGCTCAAGCCTCTTATCTGCGAAAGCCTGAAATTGCAAAATGCCTACGCCGGCATACCAAGCGGTGTCATATGCGGTGCCATACTCGGTCTTTTGTTATTGACACTGGTTAACCTTACTCTTAAGTATACTCACAAGAATACTCATGAAAATACCCACGAAAACCCTCAAGAAAATAGCGACGCCACTGCACTTGATAAAGCCACACTGAAAAGCTACCGCTTAAGCGCCGCGCTCATGCTCTTCTTTCTATTTGCCAATCTGTCTCGCTCTAATGCGGGCGTGACAGCCGGGCTAGACCTTTCATCCTTAAGTTTATCGAATGCCTATCTCTGGCCGGTCTGGTACTTCATCGGCATAGGCATTATGCATAAACTTATTAGCTCAAGCAAAGTCATAGCCCGGTCGCTGCCCGATCTAGTGCCAGCAAAATATCTCTCACCACTGCTTCTCACCCTTCTACCCGCAGCTCTAGTTTGCACCACCGCCGATACCATCACCCTATTTTTCACCAATTTGCCGATCAATGCCGCAACCACATTTTTGAGCACTCAGTCCTTTGCCTTCTATAAAGTGCTTAGTCCCTTCCTGTTTAGCGATACCCAAACGAGAATCAGCACCACCTGGTTCAGCTATGTACTAATGTTCGACCTCTATCTGGTTATCTGCTTTGCCTTGACCAAATGCCTAAGCACCGAGCTTATCAACAGGTTGTTCTATCTCACCGCCCTGGCTTATTTTCTAATCTGCGAGTATTTGTTTCAATTCCATTCTTTTGCCAGAACCGTCAAGCATTCCCTCATATTGAGCCTCTTTTTTGCCGTCTGGCTAATTTGGCTAATGCATACAGTGGGCTGGAATATGAGCAGACAAAGCTCAAAGCTTTGGCCAGAACGCGGTCGCATTTTAATTTATGCGGCGATAGTCGGTCTCTGTGTGCTCGAAATACACGCCCGCCTGGCATCTCTCGACTTTCGCATCAACAATGAAATCTTCCTGGCTATGTTCAAAGGCGTAATCGAAGTCGGTCCCCCCTACTATCTATATATACTAGCCAACAAAAGACTGACGACCTTACCCATAAAACCCAGCTCTCTCTTTAAGTTCTTCGCCTTAGGCGGGCTCCTGTCAGGCTTGAGCAATTTATTCGACAAGTTGTCGTTCTGTCTCAATTCCAACCAGGCTTTTACCACATTTCTAGCCAACCAAGTCTACCGCTTCAGCAATTACGGCACACCATCAATATACTGCCCCTCAAGCTTATCGGCACTGGTATTAAAAATGGTGCTTTACCTGACCTTACTATTTGCGCTCAAGAAACAAATCGGCAAAAAAGACAAAAGCGATTCCTACACAGCATTTGCTCTAATGTCATTGGCGGGCGGCATCGCCGCCTTCTCGCACAGCATGGTCGACCTGCCTTTACCCACCAATTTCAGATTGCTTTTTGCACCGACGGCAGTCTATACAAGTTTCAATATAAACCTACTCAACACCTTTGCTCTAGCCTGGCTACCAGCAATTTTCGTATCTCTATTCAAAGCCAAAGCAAAGCCAAAGTATATTCTCGCTCTGGTATCATTTGCGATACTACTTGCCGGCACTATCAACTTTGAATTAAATAGTGCATTCTTGCGCGCTGCTGATTACATCTATCAATATGCCTTCCTGCTAATCGTCAGCATGGCTCTTGCCCTGCAAAAACTTATCAACACGGTAGAACTCAGCCAAACAGATATAGATACTGTAGATGATGATAAGACCCGACAAAAGACAACTAAAGTTCTTGAAACTTCTCTATATGTACTACTGGCAGCCGGTATCATTTGGAGTGGCATAAGCAACCATCCTAAACTCACTCAAGGAGTCTTAGATTGGCAGGCTGTCAATGATCTGATCTATATCCGCCAAGATATGGGAAGCAGCTACATATTATTTACAGGCAAAATCCCCAAAGCAGTCGGCGGTAACGTTCAAGACGAAAGAGGCAGGGCTATGGCGGTAGCCAAGCAAATACTTTCCCAGGCGGCCACAAGCGGCAAGTATGAAAATCTCAATGTGCTTTCTATAGAAGAACCGGCCCATATGAATGCCAGCCTGGTGCTTCGCTATAGCTTCCAAGCCAAAGAAAAGGTTCTAATCTACGCACTTAGAAATAAGCAAGAAAATAGCACCGGAGAAGAAAGCCAAATAAGCCAGGTAAGCAGGCCCAGTCAAGAAAACAGTCCTAATAAAGAGAGCACTAATCTAGATAGCACTAATCTAGACAGGACTAATCAAGAGAGCAGAAGAGAAGCCGATAAGCTCTACTGGGCAGGCACCACAGCAATTGTGGATGACGGAGCAGACTATATCTACTACACTATTTTCGGTCCGCCGACGAAGGCAGACCACAACGAAGCCGAGCTGACCATAATGGTGAACAAAAGATCGACACCACAGCAAAAGAACATCTAAGATGACTGAAATTGAAAGAAACGATATCGCCAAGGCCGCACCTATACTTAGTCAAACACTACGAAAGGTCTCGCTGCGCCTTTTGCCGTTTCTTTTTCTCTTATATATTGTCTCCTATTTAGATCGCATAAACCTGTCTTTTGCCGCCCTCAAAATGAATGCCGATCTAGGTTTCAGCGACAGCGAATACGGCTTTGGCGCCGGTATTTTCTTTCTTGGCTATTGCCTCTTTGGCATACCAAGCAATCACATAGTAGAGAAATTTGGACCAAGGCGTTGGATAGCACTGATAATGGTGCTATGGGGCTTCATTACTATTGCCCTTTGCTTGGTCAGAGATCCCTTTACCTTTGCCCTTGTCCGCTTTATCTTGGGCGCGGCTGAAGCTGGTTTCTTTCCCGGCATGCTTTTGTATCTCACCTATTGGTTCCCCAAACGAGAGTACGGCACAGCTGTGGCTCGCTTCATGACAGCCATTCCGGCAGCAGGGCTTCTGGGCAGCTTAGTAGCAGAAAAGGCATTGGGCATGGAAGGGCTTCATGGTCTAGCCGGCTGGAAATGGCTTTTTCTAATTACCGGTGCACCGGCAGTGGTGCTAGGCGCTGTAGTACCATTTATGATACCAGACCGCCCGGAGCATGCCAAGTTTCTCAGCCCTCAAGAAAAAGCAGCACTGCAAGAAGCTCTTTCTCACGAAGCGCCCTCACAAAAGGCTCATTTGCAAGAATCCCGCCCCCAAGAGCCTGAGAGACAAGAAAAGAGACAAGACAAGACACAAAGTCAGACGAAAGCAGGCTCGGCCCTGACAAGCAAAGTAGTTTGGACCTATGCCCTTATCTACTTTACCCTGACAGTGAGTATGTATGGCTTTCAGTTTTGGCTACCGCAGGTAATCAAAGCTTTCTCGGCAGCCGGTCAATCCGATGCCGTTACTTCTAGACTGACAGCTATACCAGCTATTTTTCAAGGCTTGGGCATGCTAATCATTGCGGCAAGCTCGGACAAGAAAAGAGAGCGCAGTTTTCACTTGGTTGTGGCCAACGCGCTCACGGCAATTGGATTATTGTCAGCCCTCTATCCCGATAACGGTATCAAGTTCGGTGCACTCTCTCTGGCGGCTTTCGGCATCTGGGGTGCAGTCGGTCCCTTCTGGGCACTCTGCCGTGAAAGTTTGCCGCGGCACCTCCAGGCAACCGGTATCGCCCTGATTAACTCAGTGGGCAATCTAGGCGGCTTTGCCGGACCATTTTTGATTGGCTTTATAAAAGAAGCCTCGAAAGAAAACGGACTGGAAACAGCCTTAGCCACTCTTGCCAGCGCCAGTCTTGTCTCAGCCTTAATTGTTTATCTAAGGCGGCGTGCGCCGAGCATGTAATTCTTTGATAAGAGAATAATTGGTACGACCAAGCAAAAGAGAAACGTTGCGATCGCCTAACTGAACACGTCTTTGATATTCAGAAGGGTTAGATGGACTGTACTTCCAAATGATGCGACTGCCACCCTGATAGTCAAAGATATCGACTTGCACTACGATGGGCATATTGGAAACAGCCGCCTGTTGGCGGTCCTGTGCCTGCAAAGTATTGGGGGTCGTATTGGTGGCCGGCGCCAACCATGAATTACCAGTCACCCTTATAGAGCGCTCAATCGGGTCTTCTATAGTGACAACTTTGATACTCCAGTTGGTGGCTTTGTAGTTATGAGCCAGAGCTCTCTGTACCGACTTAGCCGCCTCATGATAATTCTGTTTTGAAAAAACCTGAGTGGGATGCACATTAGTGGGATCACCGACCATACCGGTGAGTTCTTTCAGGACGGTCATCTCCATCATATTCTTTAGACGCCCGCCAAAAATTAGCAGAAACAGAACTAGGCAGCCTGCTGCGATTAAATAGTCTTGAGGGGGTAAGGCAAATTCCATGCGAATTATCAGTCACAAGAGTCTTCTTACCTCGGATTTTCCCAGACTGGGCGCTTGTTAAACATCAGCGCAAGCCGAGATTGCGGGGCGAATACCAGCCGTCGCGAGAACCTCCCCACCAGTTATTGACGTAAAAGCGGTCCTTGACCGGGTCATAGTCATCAATAGCCATACAATGACCAGGCACGATATAAGCCACACTGCCGCGTGTTTTCAGAGCTCCGATGATATCTGCTTTGCGGGCGCCGTATCCCATCCAATTATCGAGAATGCCCATATTGGTTCCGCAAGCCAATCTTGAGACATAATTGAGCTGTTGATTGGTGGTGCCACGATAGTCATAACCGCGCGACCTATAGCCTAGAGCGGCAATGGCGGCAAACTGGAAGATTTGATTGGAATAAGAACGGTTCCAACTGGGCTCGTAATTGAGCTGAGCTTCGGTAAGGGGAACCTTTACCTTTTCGCCAGCACGGTTGGTACCAGCCGAGGTGACATAGCCCATAGTCGAGGCTTCTTTCAGCCAGCGAGTCAATTCTTGTGGTTTGCGTCTAGCCAAATTGCTCTCCACAGCATTGAGCGAACAGGTACCAATCGAGCCTTGATTGATAAAGCGCGCCGGGTCGGCCAGTTCTTTCAATGCCGACTCAACCAGTAAGCGACGTTCCTGAGTGCCCACCACCCTGGCTCGACCCACCGGTGCAGCAGTCAAAATCTTTGATAAATTGTCATAGGTAGCCGCTACATCTGACTGGTTGGCGCCCATCCAGCCGCGCCTTCCATAAGAAAGTGCACGTGATTCGAAACGATTCATCCAAGAGAGAGTCTCAGCCTCGCTGCCTTTAAAGACGCCAAAGCGAGCGGCATTCTTGATAAAGTCTTCGCGGGTAGACTGAAAAGCAAAGATATCACCAAGGTTCGACTCACTTTGATCGCGCAATTTCGCTGGAGTAAAGAAGCGCTCGTTTAACTCCTTAAAGGCTAGCTCGCCGTCATCTCGCACACGCATGGCACTGCGCCAAGCAGGCATGGCACCGTTGTCTGAGCGCACCACAAACTTTTCACTATCACCCACTCTTTCGCTCATCTGAGTGACCAGCTGACCCGATGAAGTGCGGTATGTTTCAATAACTTTGTTCAGTTTGTTGCCTTGGTCATAGAAATATTGCTGCACTGCCCCTGAAGGTCGTTCGATAGCGACTATGCGGTCGCCATGCTTCTCGACTTTATTAAATTCAGTGGTCAAGACAACAGTCCTATCACCGTTGATTATGGCGACATTGCCCAGTGCCGCTTCTTTCTGCCCGACTCTTACTTGTCTTTGACTGGCAGTCAGATCTAGCTCATTTTCCACACCGTTTATCGAGGTGCGAATTTTGCTCACTATAGGCTGACCATCCTGAGAGCGTTTGATTGTGCCGTCTTCTCTTTCATAGTCAATTTCGAGGCTGTTTCCGCCTCGCACTACTTTTGAGACGCAGCCTTCTTTCAACGTTACAAGAGCGCCGTCGCCCTTTCTTATATCAACCGATTCGAGCGTCCGTTCGCTTGCCTGCAAAGGTCTAAATAAGTCCGGTTTTGAGTCAGCCTTTAAGTCAGATTTTGAATCTGAACTTGATTCGGCATTCAACTCTGGTCTCAGGACAGACTCTCGCAACTGGTTGCGTGCTTCAATGGCGGCAAAACGATTGTCTAGTTTCTCCCTGGCTAAATCGCGTTCACTCTCCAGCGGCATAACTATCGACCATCCCTAGAGGGGAAGAGTCCTCCTTGCAAATCGGCCACTATGCGAGCGGCATTATCGCTATTGAGGCGAGTCAAATCGGCGCCGCCGCCGGGCAAACTGCTATCATATTTGGTGGCAGCATCCAGCACCGCGCTGTTTCTAATCGCTGCTTCAAGCTTGCTGTCGTTGTTGAACATGGCATGCACGTCGGTCATATTGGCTTTGCCAGAGGCCGAACGCTCAACAAAGTCAGACATAGACTGAGCAAAAGTATCCAGTTTAGCTGGGTCGGCAAGGGCTTTATCTAAACCTTCACTAAAACCTTTGAGCGCCTGAGCACCATCTTTGTCACCGTTCTTTTCTAGACCCTCACTCTTCTTGCCTAATTTATCTTTGATCTCTTTAGAATGCTTAGAGAGATAGGCAGCCAGTTTCTTGGGATCCCAAGGCGGCGGACCCAGTTCTTCCATAAAGTTATCGGGCAATATATTGGTCAAGAAGCTCGAATAGTGAACCGGATTCATGTCGCTGACGCGACCGGAAAGTTCGTTCAGGGCTCTGAAAGCTGACGATTCGTTGTTTAGATTAGTAGGATTAGGACTGACCTGATCCAGCTTAGAGTCCAGTTTCTGGTCTTGGTTTAGGTCGGTTTCGGGCAAATCGCTGCCGCCTCCGCCACCGTCGCAACCACCGCCGCCGCCTCCGCCTCCGCCTCCGCCGTCGCAGCCTCCGCCGCCACCGCCTCCGCCGCCGCCGCCGCCTCCACCGCCTCCACCCAAATCAGAACCACCTTGGTCTATAGGTTCATCAACAGGCTTCCTGAACTTCGCATCAAAACGCTCGGCAAAGTCAGAAGAGACTAGATCGCGATGGGCAGGATTAACATCTAGACGCGCGACGCCCTTGCCATCAGAGCCTTTGACCAGATTGCCCAGGTCATCAATTACCTTCTCGGTGACCGCGCTATCGGCGCCACTCTCGACCAGTACATTGTAAGTATTCAAAGGCTTGTCGCTAAAATCAGCACCGACTCTCACTTTTCCATCTTTGCCAATGACTATGTCAGCCTGCCGAGCGGCTTTGGCTTGATCTTCGGCTGATAGCCCCTCGGGCAACTTAGTTACCTTAATTGCAGCAGACTGACCTTCAGTAAGATCTCTACCGCCCCTTGATTGCAGTGTCGAATCGGCGACATAACTGACCTTGCTGTCAGCCTTTAGATACTGGCTCTCAATTGGTTTTGGATCATAGCCTGGTACCGGAGTAAAATCTAAGACCCCCTTGTCTATGGGAGTGGTGGATGCCAGTTGAAAAGTTGAAGACTCAAAAGCTGTAGTGGGTACATCTAAAATAGAAAAGTTAGAGGAAAAGGAATTTCCTTCCCTAGCACCCTCTTGGAAAGAGGCTCGTACATCACCTGAGAAAGAATCGTTCATGGGCACTCCAAAAGCAAAGGAATTCATGCGCCCAACTTATGTGGCAATCGTTTCAACTTTGTTGCAGGCTTGCCGTAGTTTTCCCACTCAAGCCACTTCCGGCCTAGATTCAGAAGGCAAGCAATGAGCGGCAAGGCAAAACCCAATTTTGGCGCGGCCGGCTCAGATGGCTCAAATAGGTCAAACTGTCCGGATGAATTAAACTGTCCGGATCAGTCAAATAGTCCGGATGGCTCAAATAATCCAATTAGTCCCAATAACTCGGCCAAGTCCGGCTCAGACAAACCCGGCTCATCAAGGACAAAGCCCGCGCCGGCTGCTAACACTTCCCGAGAACAAGACCGCACTGTCCCCAGTCAAGACCGAACTGTCATTAGCCAAGACCGTACTGTCATTAGCCAAGACCGTACTGTCGGCGCGCGCGGAAGAAGCGCCTCCAGCGCCGTCGGCTATCTTAGCGCCGCCACAATTATCGGCAACTATGAAATACTTTCCTTTCTAGGCGCCGGTGCGGCCGGACAGGTCTATAGAGTAAGAAAGCTAAGCGGCGAAGACGAATCGGACTATGCCCTCAAGATCATGATAGGGCAAGATGTAAGCGAGCTGGCTATCGAACGCTTCCGCACCGAAGTGCTTGTTATTTCCAGGCTCTCCCATCAAAATGTGGTGCAGGTGCACGACAGCGGTGTGCATCCCACCGAACTCGGCGCCATGCCCTACTATGTCATGGACTATGTCGACGGGCAGACTCTCTCAGACATTATCAAAAAAGGCTCGAGGCAGGGTCTGCCCCTACTTGAAGCCCTCGATATGTTTGCAGCGGTTGCTCACGCCCTTTATGCCGCTCACAAAATCAATATCATCCACCGCGATATCAAACCGGGCAATATCGTGCTCTCCAATTCACCAGGCTTCCTTGGCGACCGAGTGAAAGTGGTCGACTTCGGCATCGCCAAATTAGCTGGGCGCGACCATGGCCAATCGCTCACCGATAAGGGTGAAATTTTCGGCAGCCCGCTCTATATGAGCCCGGAACAGTGTGTAGGCGGCAGGGTCGATGCCCGCTCCGACATCTACTCACTGGGCTGCACTCTTTATGAAGCTCTTACCGGCACTCCTCCATTGCAAGGGCGCAACTCAATCGAGACCTTTACTATGCACCGAGAAGTGCGCCCGCAAAGGCTTTCGGAAAGGAGACCCGATAAGAAGTTTCCGCCGGAACTAGAAGACTTTGTCGACCAACTGCTTGAGAAACTGCCCGATGACCGGGTGCAGACCATGCTGCAAGTGGTTGAAATCTTAGAAGAAATCAGAGAAGCTTCCACCCCGAAAAAAGCAGCCGCACAAGCTCAAACCAGACGCACACGCAAACCAGTACGCGCCACCAATCTTTCAGAAGAAGAAGCCCGCCCGGTAAAAAAAGTATTTACCATGACCATGGCGCTTGTGCTCGGCACGCTCATTACCGGGCTTTCTTTCGTAATCTACACTCTGATAAGCATAGATCAAAAGGCTAAAGAACTGGCTATACCGCCCGAAGCAGAGCATTTAACCCATGGTGAAGATGTAACCAGCATGGTCGACACGGCGAAGAAGAAACAAGAAATAGTCACCCAGACTCCAAGCACGACCATTCTCAATCCAAATGAAATTAAGCCCGGCTGCTTCTACAAAGGCGAAGTAGATGTGGACGGCGAGCAAATGTCAGAATTTGAATTTCCCTCGAAAGAGTCAGCCGGCACCATTGGCTTTGCCTATGGCGGCAATAACAGAAAGAAAAAGAAAACTGTCTCGAAAACTGAAATGCAATCGAGTGGTTTTAGAGACCTCGATGACCTAGATAGAATCGTAGATCGTTTAAGCGAAAGAACCAGTATAAATGCCAAAGTAAAAGACAAAGTCAGGGTTCCCACTGGCTCGCACATGAGTTTCATGCCCCTGCGAGCCGCCCTAAAATATCCAGAATTCATGAAAGGTTTTCGCCCCGAAGATATTGATGAATTGAAACTGAATAGTGTTAAGACCAACATATCTAAATTGATCGAAAGCGCGGCCGATGCCTTTCCGTATTTACATATACTCTATTTAGAGGGTAGTGGTACCAGTGATAAAGATATCGAGACAATCAACCGCTTCGAGAATCTTCACGAGCTCTACCTGCGCGCCTCGCATGTCACTGCCAGCGGTGCGCTAAATCTCAAGCGTCTAGAAAGACTTAGTGTACTGAGTCTCTCAGATCTAAAATCTAATGTCAGCCAATTAATCGAGAGACTAAGCCAGTCAAATCACCTGCGCTCGCTTATTATCTGTAAAACGAAACTATCAACTGCAGACCTAAGGCGTCTAACCGAAAGCCGATCTCTATTGGCAGTCACCTTTGTAGATTGCAATATTACATACGACCAACTGACAAGCATTGCCCCTTACTCTAATTGGATAGATGTGAGGGTCGGCGACCTTAACTGCACCACTGAGCAAGCACTAGCTCTTGTTAAGAGCTTTAGACGTATCTCAGCAGTGCATATTTACAACAAAAAATGGAGTCGCGAAGAGCGCGAAAAGCTTGAGTCTAAACTCAAGAAAATTCTTCCCGAAAAGGCCAGCATCACCCTTATAGAATCAAGACCTTCCAGTAGCTTGGAGGCTATGGACTATCTTGAAGAATAGCGACGAAACCATACTGAGCAATTCTCAAGACGAAAACTCGCCAGAGTATTTGAATAAAGGAGAGATACTGGGCTCTGAGAGTAAATACAAAATTCTAAGCTTTATAGGTCAAGGCGCTGCCGGACAAGTCTACAGAGTACAACAACTAGAAAAAACCGAGCAGAACACAAATTCTCAGTTTGCCCTGAAAATCTTGCTCGGTTCGCAGCAGAGCCCCCAGGTTCTCACGCGCTTTCTTACAGAGATTGAAGTAATTGCACGCCTAGACCACGGCAATATAGTAAAAATTGTCGACGGCGGACTCTACAAAAACAAAGTGCCTTACTATGTTATGGAACTGGTGGAAGGCGCGACCCTGGCTGAAAAACTGAAGAGTCAAGGGCTGCCCCCTCTGCCCGAAACTCTAAAAATTTTCATTAGCGTTGCCGACGCCCTCAGTCATGCCCATGGCAAACGAATTATGCACCGCGATATTAAGCCTAGCAACATAGTTATTGCAGACGAGCACAAAGAAAAAAACATCTACGCCAGAGTAAAAGTAGTAGATTTCGGCATTGCCAAACTAATTGGTCGAGAAAACTCTGACCAAGCTTTGACCGGCAAGGGCGAAATCTTTGGCAGCCCACTTTACATGAGCCCGGAACAAGCACAGGGAGGCAAACTAGATGAAAGAAGCGATATCTATAGCCTAGGTTGCACCCTTTTTGAATGCCTAACCGGCAAACCGCCATTTCAAGGGCGCAACCTAGTCGAGACCCTGACCGCCCATGTTGAAGCCCAACCGCCACGCCTCAGCAAAGTTCGCCCCGGGGCAAAGTTCCCCAAATCACTGGAAGACTTTCTCGATCATCTGCTGAGCAAGTCGCCCCAAGATAGACCGCAGAACATGGCGCAAGTTGAAGAAATCTTGGAATCAATTTTAGAAGAGCTTGGTATTGAAAGCGAGATAGAAAAAACTGAGCAACTAAAGAGCTTGGCTGAAAAGAAAACGAAAAGAAGAAAAATCGCCACCGGTATCGTCGGCGGTGCCACCACCGAAGACAGCAAAGCCATATACGGTGTGCTAACTATCAGTTCTATCAGCCTCGTACTAGTCACACTGGTCGTCGCTGCCTTACTGTTCATCAAAGGGCAAGAGAAGACCTCAAATACTGAAGTGCGCACCCCGATTTCACCACTTTTACCGCCCGACAAGTTGAAAGAAATCGGCAGCGCACCAAAGCCCCCCGAACCGACGGTCGAGAGAGCTGAGAGTTTACTGAAAGTAAAAATCAAAGCCGGACAATATTTTCAAAAATCGCAGCCCACCACACTCGGCGCCAAATCAGGTCTAGACAATGTCTTTCACATTCCTGAAGGTCTAGACTTGGGCGTCATCCAAGTAGAAATGAACAAAGACTCAATTGCGAAAGTCAGCGAAGGTTCACCCAAAAGTACAGACCCGGCTAATTTGTTTTTAGAAGTCGGTCTGCCCAAGGTCTATAGTCGAGTCAATAAAGACCTGCTCTTGCCCGAGATTGGCGGTTATACCTATATTGTCGACATTGCTGATTCTAGCGACGGGAAAAGACTATTCATCGGCGACCATCCTCAACTCTTAAAAGGCTTTAGGCCAAGAGACCTGAAAGAAATTGTTTTCAAAGAAGCAGAAGGCAACAAGTATGATTTAAGCCAATTTACAACCACAGTCATACCCTACTTTACCGAACTGACATCCTATGAAATTCCGACTTTCAGACTAAATGAAAACGCCATTAAATCCATCGCAGCAGCAAAGCATCTAATCGCTCTAAATTTACACGACTGCGGGCTACCGCTCAAAGCTCTGACACCGATAAAGCAGCTTAATTTGGCAGAAATCACTTTGTCGGGCAATAAGAGTGAAGACCCAACAGCCCTGCTTGCTTGTTTAGATAAGAAAAGGCGACTAGAAAAGATTCATCTATACGGGCTGAAAGCCACTCCTGCTCTCATTAAACTCATATTCTCCACTGAAAGGCGTCAAGTCGACTTGATAGACATGGAAGTGCCCTTTTCAACGCTCTTAGAGGTTTCTCCCAAAATTTCACTGCGAACCTTACATCTAAAAAATACCAAACTAGCACCAAACCAGTTCTACCAGATTTATCAGCGCATCGCCAAAGTGGAAAAGTTGCAATATTTCGAAAGCAATTTTGATGAAGTGAAATGCCAGAAAGTTTTTGAAACACTGCACAAAATCAATCCTAAAGTGGAAGTTTTCATCGAAGCCAAGCACCGAAACCCGCTGCAATATTTAGCTGAATAACTTAAGAAAGTTCAATGAAGACAGTGCTTTGCGCCGCTTGTCACTATAATGAGCAGATTAAACATATCAAGCTCTCTGGAGGGTCTCGTGCTCAAAGCAGGTATCGTCGGCTTACCAAACGTCGGGAAATCGACTCTATTCAACGCTCTTACTGCTTCTTATCAGGCTGAAAGCGCCAACTACCCGTTTTGCACCATCGAGCCCAATGTGGGCATTGTCAAAGTGCCCGATGCTCGCCTGGAAAAACTGCGCAGCATGGTCAATCCGCAACAAGTTTTGCCAGCCGCCTTTGAATTTGTAGACATCGCCGGTTTGGTACGCGGCGCCAGCAAGGGCGAGGGCCTGGGCAACCAATTTCTCTCGCATATCAGAGAAGTCGACGCTGTTGTGCATGTGGTGCGCTGCTTCGATGACGAAAATATCACCCACGTCGACGGTGGTATCGACCCCCTTCGCGACGTTGAGACCATTCATATCGAGCTTGCCATGGCTGACCAGTCGTCAATCAGCAAAAGGCTGGAGCGCCTGCAAAAACAAAAGAAACAAGGCGACAAGCGTGCCCAGATAGAGTGCGATATTTTCGAAAAGCTATCGCCTTATATCGACCAGGTCAAGGCCTGCGATTTGAATATTCTCAGCGACGAAGAAAGAGAAATCTTGCCGCAGTTGCAACTTTTGTCGGTTAAACCAATGCTCTATGCCGCCAATGTCAAAGAAGAAGAACTGGCCGACCCTGATAAGAACAAATATGTTATGGCACTAAAAGCCAAAGCCCAGGAAGAAGGACGTCCAGTGGTGGTTATCTCCGCCCAGATTGAAGCCGAACTTTCCGCCCTCGACGCCGAAGAGCGGGCTTCCTATCTGGAAAGCCTTGGGGTGGAAGACTCTGGGGTTAACAAACTAATTCGTGCCGCCTTCGACCTCTTGGGTCTCAAAACCTATTTCACCGCCGGCGAAAAAGAAGTGAGAGCCTGGCCCTTCGAAGCCGGTTATACCGCCCCTAAATGCGCCGGAATAATCCACTCAGACTTCGAAAGAGGCTTTATCAAAGCCGAGGTCATAGGCTACGACGACTATGTTCTTTCTGGCTCTGAAAAAACAGCCAAAGAGAAAGGGCTCATGAGACTGGAAGGAAAAGAATATGTAATGAAAGACGGAGACGTCGTTCATTTCCGCTTCAACGTCTAATCTTTGCGAAATAGCTCCGCCCTCTATGGGAATTTCCCCATTTATAAAAGGCGAATGGCGCCCTAGTATGGTTCAGTCGGAAAAACGAATGAGCCTCGCCATGAAGAAAGAAAGTCGTTTAGTTAGAGTTCTCGCCTGTGCAACACTGGCACTGGGCTGTCTCTTCAACTTCGATCTCGGCTTAGTCTTGCCGGCCCAAGCTCAATACACCACCGGCAGCAGCGCCAATTACGGCACAGCACCGGTAGTCACCCTGCCTAACTATTGGGGTGATGCCAGGGTCAATAACGCCGCCTATGGCGACTATCGCAATCCTTACACCGGCGGTGCCGTCTACGATAACGGCACAGTCAACACCAAAGGCAGCCTACCTTCAAATTTCGGCTCGACTTATCAAAACACCGCCACCAGTTCTTCCAGCGGCTTCAACTCTATGGGTCTGGTGATGGGCGCCGGTATGCTCGGCGGCAGCGCTCTATTAATGAACGCAAGCAGGCTGGCCACCCTCAGGGCTGGTGGACACCCAATGGCCGGCGGCAATAGCCAGAAGGCCTATCATGAAGCCATGGTCAAAGCAGAAAGACGCCGCAAAGAACAAGAAGACAAAATCAACCGCGAATTGCAAGCGGCCCACGAAGACAATATGCGCAAAAGAGGTCAGTTCAAAAGACCGGCTGAAAGTGAATCGGTCAGAGGTGAGGCTGAAAATATGGCAGCCAGACCAAGCAACGGACAATCATTCGAAAGACCCGGCATATCTGAAGCCGGCTTGGCCAGCGATAAGTTTCAAAAGCAAGAAGAACTTCCAGGCGACAGCGCACAGGCTCTTTCTTTCTAAATGGCATGAAAGACAGCCTAGCAGTCCGCTTCACCGCCGGTCTGACCATGCTCTCTGGTCTCACCGCCACACTGGCACCACTTTCTCTCAGGCTCAAAGAACATCCACGGCTCTTTCATGCTCTGGTGCCCTACGAAGTCTATCACCTAAGCAATACACTATCGGTCCTGCTTGGCTTTCTCACCATCTATCTAAGCCTCAATCTCTTCCGTCGCAAAAAAAATGCCTGGCTTATCACCTTACTCTTAAGCACTGCCCTGACTCTTTTGCAACTAGCGCGCTACGGCAGCGAACACAGCCATTTCTTCCATCTCGATATTCCAACTTATAGTGCCTTACCGGCTTGCCTGAGCATTATCGCCTTGCTCTTAGCCAGAAAGTCTTTCACTGTTAAGAGCGAGCCCATAAGATTCTTCGAATTTCTCAAGAAAGCAATTGTATCGCTTTTGGCTGTGCTTATTTATGGCATTGTCGGCTTCTTTCTGTTAGACAAAAAAGACTCGACTATAAACTTCAACTTTAGTCAAGCCCTGATTGCCACCATCAAAGAGATAACCCTCATTGGCAATGGTCAAGTCTGGCAGGGTAGCCGCTTTGCCAGATGGTTTCTAGATTCACTGCACCTCTTTGGCATCGCCTCGGCTCTATCTATTGCTTATAATATCTTTCGCCCGATTCGTTATCGTCTTATTTATCAACCAAAAGAAAGAGAATTAGCAGCATTGCTGCTCGACAAATATGGGGACTCGTCCCTAGACTATTTCAAGCTGATGCCCGACAAATCCTATTTCTTTTGCAGCACAGGCAATGGTTTTATTGCCTATAAAACCGAGCTGAATGTCGCCATCGCCCTTGGTGACGCCACTGCCAGCGGTGACAACCTTGAGCTCTTAGTGCAAGAGTTCTTAGAATTTTGTCGCGAAATGGATTGGTCGACAGCCTTTCTGCAAACCAGTCCAAATAATTTACCCATCTATGAAAAGCTTGGTCTAAAAGCGATCAAAGTGGGTGAAGATGCCGTTGTCGACTTGGACAAATTCTGTAGTGATACCATCAAGAAAAAGACATTTAAGTCTGTAATCAAGAAATTTGACAAAGAAGGCTACCAACTAACCGAACATCAGGCACCGCATGACGAAAGCCTGCTAAACGAAATGGAAGAGATCTCGAAGCAATGGCTTTCTTTGCCTGGCAGAAGAGAAAGAGGCTTCAGCCTTGGACAATTCAATCGTGAAGACCTGCAGAAAAACAAGATTTATGCCGTGCGCAAGGCTAGCGGAGAGGCCACCGCCTTTGTCAACGAAATTAGAAGCTATAGCCGTGTAGGCGAAGGCAAAGAAACCACGATCGACATGATGCGCTATAGAGTCGACGCCGAAAGCGGCACCATGGACTATCTTTTTGCCAAATTGCTGCTTAGCTTGCGCGCACAGGGTTTCACCAAGTTCAGCCTCGGTCTAGCAGCCCTTTCGGGGGTAGGAGAAGCAGCCGAAGACAACCTCTACGAGAAAACTCTGCACCAGGTTTACGAACACCTCAATCGCTTCTTTTCATATAAAGGTCTGCGCAGTTATAAAGCCAAGTTCGACCCGCTTTGGGAAGAGCGCTTTCTGGTCTATAGCGGCAAAACAAAAGAGCTGGTCAAAGCTGGTCTAGCGATAGCCAAGGTCACCGAAGAGTAAAGAGCGCTATCTCTCAATCATCGACATGCGCCGCTCGTCATAGCGTGCCCCGGCTACACTTAGATTGCCAAGCTCTTCCAAGTCGCTCTTGCTCAGTTGCAAACTAAGCGCCTCGACATTCTCTTCCAAATAGCGAGCCCTCTTGGTGCCGGGAATAGGCACAAACTGCGGGTCACGGCTAAGCACATAAGCGAGCGCTACCTGGGCAGGACTGGCTCCATACTTCTTGCCTATTTCTTTTACGACTGCCACAAGCTTAAGATTGGCGGCAAAGTTAGCGCCCTGATAGCGCGGGTCTTGGCGCCTATAGTCATCTTCACCGAGGTCTTCAAACTTCTGCAAAGCGCCGGTCAAAAAACCGCGACCAAGCGGGCTATAAGGCACAAAACCAATACCTAGTTCCCTCAAGCAAGGCAAGATCTTCTCTTCCACGCCCCGCTCCCAGAGTGAATATTCTGACTGCAAACAAGTGACCGGAAAAGTGGCATGAGCTTTTCTGATTGTTTCTACACCGGCCTCAGATAGTCCGAAATAGCGCACTTTGCCCTTCTCGACCAATTCGCCCACGGTGCCTGCTACTTCTTCAATTGGTATGCGGGGATCAACCCTATGTTGATAAAGCAAATCGACATAGTCGGTACGCAGCCTTTTGAGAGACTCATCAAGCATTTGCTTGATGCGGCGTGGATGACTATCGGCACCGGTTATCTTACCAAATTCAATTTTGAAACCAAATTTGGTGGCAATCTTTATTTCTTCCCTGCGACCGGCAAAAGCCTCGCCTAAGAATTCTTCATTGGTATAGGGTCCATAAATTTCTGCCGTATCAAAAAAATCAATCCCAAGAGCCAGAGCCCTTTCAATCGTCTTGAAAGCCTCTTTCCGATCGGGGGTGCCATAAGCCCAGGTCATGCCCATACAACCAAGTCCAAGCCGGGAGACCTGTAAGCCAGCTTGACCCAAAGCCACTTTCTGCATTGCTTCCTCGCAGTCGCTAAATTTCAGGGATGTGAGTGCCGGTAACTGTGCGCATATTGCCCGAAACTCTTCCCAGAGCACAGGCTCTCATATAGTCGGCTTCATCCTCTCGCCCACTCTTGGCAAGCAGTCCGGCATAACTCTGCATCAAGGAAATGAGTGCACCATCAAATGGATTAAGCGCATCTTGCAAGATAAGCAGGGCGCGCTTGTAGAACTTCTCGGCTTCTTCCAGCTTGCCTCGCTCTTCCAAAATCATGGCGAGATTGCGCGAAATCAAGCCCACTTCTTGATGCTTAATGCCAAGAGACTTCTCATAAATGTTGAGCATCTTTCGGCAAAGGTCTTCCGCCTTTTCATAACGCCCTGTCTCAAAATAGAGGCTGGCTAATTCTTTAGAACTATCGGCTACTTTCTGATGATAGGGACCGAAACAAGAGACAGTAAGATCTACCGCCCTCTTGTGGCAGTTCTCAGCCTCATCCTTACGACCGGCTTCGGCTAAAGCCCGACCGAGACGGTGCAGACCCAATACCCGGCGCTGGTCTTTCGGCTCAAAATTCTCCGCCATAGCCTTGGCTTCTTCCAGCGCCTTCAGGGCACTTTCGAAATCGCCTCGCTCCGAATGTTCTTCGGCCCTAGCTACAAGGCTTTCCCAGGTATCGGTCATGAAAAAAACGCCCTCAACAACTACTTACTTTATCTTATGAGGCAATGTTAACATTTTCAATCGGGGGCAACCTTAAGTAGAAGCCCCCGCAATGGCTATAATTTCAGGACTCTGAATGACAGCTTTTGAAATGTATCTTGACAGGCCTCCTAGCTCAGTCTGAACTAGCTCAGCCTAAAAGAGTCTTGTAAGGACCGGCAACCTAGCATGAAAAAAACTATTCTGGCGCTAGCAACAGCACAGCTAATTTTTGCCTCTTGCCCCGTCGCTCTAGCCCAAAGCAGCCAGTTCAACGACATGCAAAAAGGGCTGGACAAACTGGAACAAAAGTTTTTCGAACACAGCTATAACGATAGCGGCGATAGCATCGAAGACAGGCTTACCCGCCTCGAAAAAATGGTCTTCGGCGAAGCCCGCACCGGCGATAATCAAAGCCGCCTCAACAATCTCTTGTCTGTGGTTTCAGCCAATCAAGATTCTAGTTCTAGTTCAGCTTCTAATTCGAATTCAAGCGCAAGCGCTGGTGCCGACAACACAAGCGATACCGGCTCTTCTAATAGTGCATCTAATAATGCTTCTAATAGTGCTTCAGGTAGTTCTTCAGGTAGTTCTTCAGGCGGGGGCGATGACACCGCCTACAGTGGCACAGACTATCCCCGCGTCGATATGCTCGAAGAAGTAATAATGGGGCAAGAATATAAGAATGTCTCGCTCAAGAAAAGGCTAGACCAGCTTGAGACCAAGGTCTTTGGCAGGGTCAGTCAAGACGATGACCTTTCTTCGCGCACAGACAAGTTAGAAATGCACTGGCAGAAAACCCTCGCCCCTAAAGAACAAGCTCAATACGATCGAGACCTCACTTGGCTGGAAAGCCAGGTTATAGGGCAGAGCTATCAAAACAAACCCTTTATTGAAAGGGTTCAGACCCTGGAAGGAATCATCTTTCCAAACGAACACACCGACTATAAAGTACCGCTCAAAGATCAGATTGCCACCCTGGTCAATGCCGTCCACTTAAATGGTCAAAGTGGGCATCCCTCGGTCAATTCAGTCACCCCCATGGACAACGGACAAGATTCGGGTACCGCCACAGATTATTATGGCAACGCCGGTTCATCAGATTCTGCATCCGATCCATCAACCAACTCTTATGGCGGTCGCAGCCCACAGTCGGGCTATACAGCTTACAATCAGGCAGGCAGCAATTCTTCCGGCTCGCCCCGCAGCTATAGAGCCAGCCCCTTGCAGCAAGAATATTCTCAGTCTGGCGACTTCTCCACTGCATCAGGCTATCCGCAACCAAGTCATTCTTATCCTGGTGGATCAAACTATCAGAGTTCTACTTATCAGCAGCCAGGCTATCAGCAACAATCTTATCAACAGCCTAACTATCAACAAGAACCTTCACAACAAAATCTGGCTCAACAGAATTATTCTCAGCAAGATCAGACAAAACAAAATAAAGGGCATCCCCTGCTCAAAGGTCTTGCCAAAGCTCTAGGTGCAGCCGCCACCATGGCAGTGGGCGCGGTGAGCAGCATGGGTTATGGCTATATGCCTTACGGCTATGGCGGTTACGGCGGCTATGGCATGAACCCTTACATGATGGGAGGCATGCCTTATGGTGGCGGCATGCCCTATGGCTATATCCCCTAAGGAAAAGAAATGAGAAAAGCACAAGTCGGCAGCCGGTCTTGCAGGGAAATCTTGGTTGGCTCTGCCATATTGGCACTATGTGCCATTTCTGCTTGCGGCTTACTAGATTTAAGTTTGCTAGATTTAAATTTGCCGGCCTGCGCCGAAAGCGATAAAGCACAGCCTAAGGCAAGCAAACAAGGCAATGAAAACTATCAAGTCAAAATCGTCGCCCATCGCGGCGGTAAGAAATGGGCGCCAGAAAATACTCTAGCGGCTTTTCGCAAAGCTGTTGAAGCGAAAGTAGACGGTATAGAACTCGATATTCACAAATGCAAAACCGGTGAGCTTGTGGTCATACATGACGACACACTGGAGCGCACCACTAATGGCAAAGGTCTAGTCAAAGAGACGACTTTAGCAGACTTGCAAAAGCTAGACTGCGGCTCTTGGTACGACAGCTCCTTCAAAGATGAAAGGCTGCCGCTCTTGCAAGATGTACTGAAATTGGTGGACGGCAAACTCGAAATCAATATCGAGATTAAGAACTGTCCGATGAATTACGAAAATATCGCCGAAGATCTGCTGAAACTTTTGGCAGACTACAAGTACCCAGACAGAATCATGATCAGCTCTTTCGATCACAAAGTAATCAAAGCGATAGCGGCACGCAGCAAGCGTTATAAACTAGCACTGCTCGGGGACAACATCCCCTATGACATTGCCGGATACGCCACCAATGCCGGTGCTTCAGCGTGGAACCCCGCCTTCGACTGCGTGCGCCCCGATTCGGTTAAAGATGCCCATGCCGGCAATATTTCAGTCAACACCTGGACCCTAAACAAGAAAGAAGAATGGCGCCAAGCCCTGGACCTAAAGGTCGACTCAATCATCACTGATGATCCGATCGGGCTAAGAGAATATTTGCAAAAGCATTAAAGAGAATTCTCTTTATACAGAATTTTCTTTATATAGATCCTTCTTTATTGCTTTCCTCACTTGCCTGTTCATCTTTATCTTCATCTTTAGTCTCTAGATAAGCACTAGGTTCAACAACATTACCTTCTTCATCAGGCTCTGGTAGCGAAAGAGGCAAGGTGAACCAAAAAAGTGAGCCGCCATCATCTGGCAGTTCTATACCAATCTGACCGCCCTGCGCTTCCACCATGGCTTTGGCAATAGCCAGCCCCAAACCGGTGCCAGAGCGGTATTGACCATCGCTCGAACGCAGTTGTTCAAAGCGAGCAAAGAGCTTATGGGTTTGATTTTTCGGCACACCCGGCCCATAGTCGCGCACAGAAAAGCGACAAAAATCGGAAAAATTGGAAATTTCTACATCTATTTGGCCCTGTGGCGGCGAGTACTTAATTGCATTCGAAAGTATGTTGCTTAGCACCTGCAAGGTACGATCATAATCACAAAAGACCTCAAGGGAGTCGTCCACTGCCAGGTGGAAACAAACCAAGGCTTCATCAGAGAGAGTAGAAAGCCCCTCCAAAGCCCGGTTAACAAGTTCAGAGGCTTTATACGTATCGCTATAAAGCTCCATTTTGCCCGCCTCAATTTTGCGCATATCGAGAATATCGTTAATCAAGCGCATCAAGCGATCAGCCTCATCGGCCGCTATCTTGACCACGGGCATCGAGCCTTCCGGCAAGGCACCGGCAAAGTTGGTCTCAAGCAGACCAAGAGCGGTTCTAATTGATGCCAGGGGCGTGCGCAATTCATGCGAAACCATAGAATAGAAATCGCGCACTCGCTCCTCTACCGCTTTTCTCTCCGTGACATCACGCACGATACCAATCAGTACTGTCTCTTCACCACGCGATGCATTACTAATACTTATTTCCACAGGCACACGCAGACCATCTCTGGTCAGACCTGACAACTCTCGCACGCCGCTTGTAGGCTTGACGGCACTACCTTCTGGCCCGTCAGCACTGGCAAAACCGAGCATAAAGCCTGGCAAAATAGATTCCACCGATAGACCAACAGGCTGCGCACTGGCAAAACCGAACATCTGATCAAAGACGGCATTAGAAGTCTCAATGATACCATCAGTAGTGACAGTAACAATACCATCAGGCGCGGTCGAAACCAAGGCACGCATGCGCGCTTCCCTCTCGGCAAGAGCGTCTCTAGCCTTATTCAATACCGCTTCAGCCTCTTGCCGGTCTTCCACATAGCGGGTTACCCCGTATTTCAAAAGCAAAAGGGCAACAAGAGATGAGCAGAGAATAACAAAGATACCGCCCATACTATTGAGGTTATCGCGGTCTAGGTCGCTGAAACGATCGGTCATCTCACGGTTGATTGTGCGAGAGACATCTTTTGCCAGCCATTCCACGTGCTGAGTCATACCATCTTCATCAAAGCGGCGAGACCTTTCCATCGCCGCCTGCAAACCACTGGCATCGCGCACGCTCATTACTTCCTCGGCGCAACTCTTTCTAAAGCTCAAAGACTCGGTCAGATCTTCAAGCAGCATGACATATTCACTGCGGTCGGAAAATAACACCTTCAGCTTAGAAATATCAGCCTCGATTTGAGAAAAGGCAAAATAAAAGCGATCTTTGGCGACAGCTTTACCGGTAAGCAAATACTCTTTCTCGCCTGTTTCACCACGGGTGAGTTCGATAACTACAGAGTTCAAAAGATCTAAAAGCTGAAACTGCTTAGAGACCAAGTAACTGTTTTGCAATCTGTCCACAGACAAACTAAGGGTGGTTGTGCCGATAAAGACAATCACAAAAGCAACGACTACGATAATTGCCGATGTCTTAGTCGTCAGAGAAAGTTGCATAATCTTGACTAATCGACGATGCGATAACCCGCACCACGCTTGGTGCGAATGATGCCGGTTTCGTCTGTATCGCCCAGCTTCCTGCGCAGGGTTTTCATATGGGTACGCACAGTATCGACGCTGGCATTAGAATCACTCTGCCAAACCCGGCTGAGAATAGTTTCCAAAGTAAAGCTCTGATTGGGATAACGCATCAAAAGCTCAAGCAGGGCAAACTCTTTGGCGGTAAGATCTATCTCTTGCCCAGCGCGAAAAACTCTAGCGGTTTCGGTATCGAGTTCAATATCACGCACGGTCAAAAGCTTGCCGGCATAAGTGACCGGACGCCGCAACAAAGCTTGCACTCGTGCATTCAATTCTACCGGCGCAAAGGGTTTGACAAGATAATCATCGGCACCGGCATTCAGCCCCGAGGCCCGGTCCTCTACAGAACCACGGGCGGTGAGCATCAAAATAGGGGTACGGCCGCCTTGCCCACGAAACTGCCTACAAACATCAACCCCAGAAAGATCCGGCAGCATCCAGTCAAGAATAATCAGCTCGTATGTATTGACCTTCAACTGGCTTAAGGCAATAAAACCAGCGGCGACATGATCAACCAAATGGCGACCTTGTTCCAACTGCAGCTTGAGAAGTTGACCGAGATTTGTATCGTCCTCAACCAGCAAAATTTTAGCCATGTCAACTCCCAGATCCAACCAGTCCAAATTGTACATCAAACAACTGAATGACCTTTCCAGGCAAAGACTCGAACCATGAAACCGGGGAAATTAGTGTAGTATCTCCCAGCCTGAGCATCTTTCTAGAAAGCGCCTCTTGCATTGAATAATGCCTTGAATCTTCTTGCAGGTAACCAAGATCTCTGTCTGGCACGCCATAAGCACGCAGCAATTGAAGAGCTTGATCGACACAGTTATTGCCTAGAATACTCCAGCCCATATAGCGAAGACGCTGGGCCATCGGCTCGACGCAGCCGGGTCTAGCGTCTTCGACAGGCAAGACTTTGGCGGCATGATAAACAATATGTGGTCCGCTTTTCATTGCCGCCAGCATATCTTCACGACTACCAAAAGCAATCCAAAAATCGGTATCGCCGCCGCGGGGCACATGACTGTACCTGACAAGCTGCCAAAGATTTAGGTAAGAATGACGGTAGAGATGATCACTCGAACCAAAGACATAGCGACTCTCACCTTCAGCGCCGCCGTCTAGTTGAAAGCCCCAACCAACATGGCCAAAACCCAGCGCTTGCTTGAAATTGATAAAAACGAGCGCTTCCAAATCAACCTCTTCAATTGCCAATCTGTCTTAGCACAGCCAGCTCAGCTTCCAATTGTCCGATTCTGACAAAGGCAGCTTCTAGACGAGACTGGCTGCGCGAGAGCATCTCTAAAGCCAGTTCTAGCTGTCCGCTCAATTTGAGCAGCTCGGCATTATTATCTATGCGAGTGTCCATCTTAAAATTGAGACCACCGGTCTCAATCGACATATTGAGGCTGTTGGCGCCGACTTGCCGACTTTCAATATTCTCAATA
Source organism: Obscuribacter phosphatis (SeqCode) (assembly GCA_017303615.1). Taxonomy (GTDB): domain Bacteria; phylum Cyanobacteriota; class Vampirovibrionia; order Obscuribacterales; family Obscuribacteraceae; genus Obscuribacter; species Obscuribacter phosphatis_A. The sequence goes on along the minus strand of JAFLCK010000025.1, from coordinate 6,033 downwards.
TTTTCGAAATTTTCGACATCAAGAACAGACTGGCTCTCACTAGTATCGGCACATTCGGCTCTCTCTACAAATATTAGTTTCTCTTCCGCCACGCCGTCCTCCGAGTCTTCTTTCGCGCCAGTATGTCTATACGCTCTTTCTCGTGGTCATTTAATACCCATTTATGCCGGCTTTATAATGCGAGAGTGCTGAAAATAGCTTCAGAAGCGCTGTAAATAGATACAAATTCACTAGAAAAACCCTGGCAATTATCAGACATTTACTGCCTGAAAGAGCTTTGCCCCAGAACTGAAAAAAGTTGCCATGAGAGACTCTAGACAATTTTTGGCAGCGGTAAAAATTTTTGTTTGACTGGGGCGTCAAACAGGTAAAACAGATTCATAGGGACCTCTTTTTATATTAGATATAAAAGGAGGTTTGTGATGAATTTGCCCTTGAAAGTCCCATCGCATATTGGCGCATTAAAACAGACCGAATGAACAGACCCTACAAGTCAGGAATCGCTGCGCTCAAGCTGCCTAAGCTTGACCGTCGCCTGCCGACTTTAGAAGAGATCTGCCTCTTTCTCAGCGAATCACAGAAAAACCCCGGAAGAGCGGTCGAGCAACCCTTTGCGGTGGGCAAGCCACTCTATACTTACTGCCTAACATGCCTGGTCGAGAACCCAGGCGAGATACCAAAATGGAGCCTCTATCAGGGAGATGGTCCCTCCGGCGACTCACTCTGGTCGCATCAAACCGGTGACGCTGGGCTGGTGCGCAACTTCATTTTGAAAGAATGCCCGGAAGAGGGCGAAAGCAGGCAGTCGCAAAGCACCACTTTTGGACCGACCGCCCAGACTGCAGCCATAAGCTTGACCCGATTGCAAGCGATGCAGGCGGCAAAAGAACCACCCAGAGAGGCGGGAGGCAGCCAAGAGCCTCAAGGTTATTTCAAGTCTCACAGCCACCCCGGTCAAAATATTCAGGAAGCAAAAGTGGAAGCCAGAACGGAAGCCAAAGAAGAATTAGAAAAGAAAGCCCAGGAAATGTCGTCCGAGCCGGCCACAGGCTCTGCCAACGGTTCTTATGGTTCACCGGTCAATGCAGCCGGATATAACAACGTCAATAATGGAGTCAATAATGGAGTCAATAATGGAGTCAATAATAGCGGCAATAATGGCGGTAACGGCAATAACAGCCTCGCCTCCGGTTCCAATCCCGCCCTCGGAGCTTATCCCCGCACCCCCAGTGGCGGTCTTCTAAATTCAAACGAAGTCGGCACAGTGAGCGGTTCCCGACCGCCGATCAGCGCCTGGGGAGTCTCGCCCCAAGCCGGCGCCCTCATCGGCAATAAAATCGAGAACCTGCCCCTACCGAGCGACCAGACTCCAGCAGTGGTGCCGCCAACTGCGGTTGCCCGACCCGAGATCAAGATGACCTATGGCGTCGAACAGACCGATACAGCCAACTATCATTCATCGATTCTGCCTAAATCTTTCACCAACCCGCCGCCCTACACCAAACGCCCGCCCACATTGGAAGGAGCGCTGACCGACATGACCCCGCCGAGCCTTTTGCAAAGTATGCAAATAGGCAAAATGACCGGCGTTCTCATGGTTGTCTCAAACGAAGACATGGTTGAAGTTTACTTTGAAGAAGGCGCCCCGGTGCATGCCATAGCCCCGGACTCTAAGGGCGAAGCAGCGGTGATGGAACTGCTCACCTGGGACATCGGCAAATTTGCCTTCTATCCAAATGAGCGCACCACCGAAAAATCGATTCGCCGCCGTATGGAAGGCATGCTCATGGAGTCTGCCCCCCTCACCGACCAGTACCGCTATTTGCACGAAGTCGGTCTGACCATGGATTCTTATGTAATTCGCCGGCACGGACCGATATCGGAAGCCGAATTTGAGCAGCGCATGGAAAGAGGCGCTCGCATGGATATGGCTAAGCAAAAGCAGTTCTATCAGCTCATCGACAATAAGAGCACTCTCTTTGATCTCTTGCGCAAGATGCCAATGCCGAAAGTAGAGTGGATTCCCACCCTGTACAACCTCATTTGCTGCGACCTTGTCGCTCCGGCAAGCAGCCACAAAAGAGAGGCAACGATACCATCTTTAGAGTCACTCGGTGTCGACCGCGCCCCTATAGAAAGAGCACTGAGAGCCCTAAAGCACCCCGAGACAGGACTTTACGACTATCCGGTCATCTGGCACTTCATCGAGCAAGAATATTGTCGCCATGAACATACTAATAGCCCTTTCTGTCTGATTATGTTCGAAATGCGCTATCGCACCCAAAACGGGCTAGAACTCTTGCCGCCCCAAGCTGTGCAAGAAGCAGCAAAACGCATCGATACAGTAAAACGCAGCATAGATATATTGGCCCATTTTGAGCCGCCCACTTTTATCTTGCTGCTACCGGCTACCCAGGTCTCAGCCGCCACACTAGTAGCCAAGAGACTTTGCGACATACTCTGGGATTCATCACTGGGCGGTAATCTAGACACTCGCAGTCTGGCCCTGGCCTTTGGCGTCGCCGGCTTGCCGGAAGAGAATCTCGACCTTGCCGGTCTGCTCAACCAAGCGAGAGAATCGCTCAACCAAAGCAAGCGCAGCGGCAGCCCTGTGGTCTCGGCAGGCAAGAAAGCCTGATTGCCCAGAGAACAACCTACAAGCTTGCTAAAATATAGGTATGAAAACCCAAAGTGACGAGCAAGAAGAAAAGCGAGCCAGGCTTGATTTAGAAAATCAGTCTGCCTTGCTTGGCGAAGATTTTGGCCAAGATTCTGGCGAGTTGGCTCAAATAATAGAGAAAGCCAAAGGCAAAGACATTATCTTCTTTGACGGCGTCTGCGGGCTTTGCGACCGTTTTGTTCAGTTCGTCCTCGAGCACGACGACGGACACTTTTATTTTGCCTCCTTACAAAGCCCTTTAGCTAAATATGTACTAGCGCGCCACGGCGTCGACACCAAGGTCTTGAGTTCGGTCTATCTGGTCAGAGACGCCCTTGGACCGCAAGAGCGGCGCTATAAACGCTCAGAGGCAGCCCTGCGCATAATGGGTGATTGCCGCGGTGCAAGCAGTCTTCTCAAAGGTTTCCTAGTCATACCGCCCTTCTTAAGAGATCCGGGCTATAACCTTGTCGCCGCAGTGCGCTATCGCCTCTTCGGCAAAAGAGATGCCTGCCGCATTCCCGCCCCGCAAGAGCGAGATCGCTTCCTCGACCTCTAGACTATAATATTCGGGTCTGTCAAAACCGGTCTCATAAAGCACAATCTTGCCCAGCACCTTCCACTTACTTAAGCCAGAAGACCTGAAAGAGAGACTCAGTCAGGGGAAAGTCCAGCTCGTCTTGGACACCCGCCCCGTTGAAATATTCGCGAAAGGAAGTCTACCTGGATCGCTCAACCTGCTTTGGGAAGATACCTGCTGCAAACCCCAAATAAAGGTAGCGCCGGTCTTGCATACCCCGGGCTATTGGGGCAATCTAGACGAACCGGCTCTTGAAAAACTAGCCCAAACGATAGGCGCATTTGCCGGTAATGAAGATGAAATAGTGGTGGTCGGCTCCGGTCACAGAGACAAAGGCAGAGAAGGACGCATAGCCTGGACCTTAGCCTATATGGGGGCACAGAAAGTCAGCCTGCTCGACGGTGCTGTAGAACCGCTATTAGATATTGCCCATGGCAAACACCCAGGCAAGCAAGAAAGTAAAGAGGCGCCAAGCAGCCACCATGGCAAATTCAAGCTCGCTCTGGACGAAAAGCGGCGCATAAAGATGCCCGAGCTGAAGAATCTTTTGCAGACCCAAGCCCAAGCAATAAATCTAGTAGACACGCGCAGCCTCCCCGAGTTTAATGGAGACAGCTACGACTACCAACCGCGCAAAGGGCATATACCAGGTGCAATTCTCTTTCCCTATGACGACATGTTCTCCGGCAAGGAAAAATTGAGTTATATAGAAAAGGACCAATTTCTCTCTAAAATTGCCGCAGTCGCGGACAAGCCTACTATTTCATACTGCGAAGTAGGAGTAAGGGCGGCACTTTATGCAGTTTTGCACGAGATCTACCAGGGTCAAGTGGTGAGAGTCTATGACGGCTCAATTATGGAATGGGGTGCCCATAGCGAGCTAGCTATGAGCGGTGTTCAGTAATGGCGGCGAATATAAGCGCTAGCCCAAATAGAGCGACACACAGCGCAGCCTCTCAGCTTATGCAAATAGCCAGGGCAAGGGCAGCACAATCGCTAGCACTGACTGGCAATTTAGCTCTTTCACTAATTTCTCTAGCCGCCCTCATTGCCACTAGCGAAGGTGGCACCGCACTGGCCCAAACAAAAGGCAGCAGCTATGAAAGCCTCTTGCGCCAAGCCACGCAAATAGCCGACAACGGCAATATGCTGCAAGCGATAAACAATCTTACTTTGACAATAGACAAGTACCCCAACCGCCCCGAGGCTTTTTTGCATAGAGCGCTTGTGCGCAGACAAATTGGCGACCTAAAGGGCGCCCTACTAGACCTCGACAAGGCTTTAGCTCTGCAACCAAACTATGTCTCAGCCTTAATTCAAAGAGCGGCGGTAAGGCATCGCTTATCAGATTCGAAAGCCGCCAAAGTTGATATCGAACGAGCTGTCAGCCTCGCTCCCGGCAATGCCCAGGCTTATGCCGAGCGCAGCGCCATCAAGTACGCCTTAGGCGATCTGCAAGGTGCTCTAGCCGACTACAATACCTCCGCCACCATTAATCCCGAAATGGGTAAACGCTTCAACAAAGCACTCAAACCTACGGTTAATGCCGGTTTCAATGACTATGTCAAAGTCAATGCCGATCAAGAAAGCAAAGGCGAGAGCAAACTAGAAACCAAACCAGAAACCAGAGCAGAAAATAAGGCAGAGCCGATAAAAAATATCGCTATCCGCACGTCCAAGATTCAAGCCGATTTCAAAATAGAAGGCAATGGTCTAGCACCAGATGCAGTGCCATCACAATTAGCTCAGTTTACATCTGGTCAAGCCGGGCAAGTTCAAAATCAAACAATCAATACAGACAGAGTCAAGCTGGTTAAGCGGCAGCCCCTCAAGGCAATTGGTCCAAATGCAGCTAATCTACAGACTAATAAAAACTCAGCCCATGGCGGGCAGCCGGCCAAAGCCGAGAACGCCATTGCACAGTCAAAAATAAATAGCAGCCCCGGCAAGTACACCAGTCGCGAACTGGCCCACCTCAATAACGAAGCAGCCAAAGCCATAAGTGCCAAGCAATTCGATAAAGCAATCGACATGCTAGAGAAGATTGTCAGCTCATCGCCAGGCTATATGCACGCCCGTGATAATCTAGTCATTGCTCATAACAACCGTGGACTGCAGCAAGCCTTGCGCAATCCCAAAGAAGCAATCAAAGAATTTCGGGCCGCGCTCTTTTTAGATACAGCCAGAGAAGTATCAAGGCGCAATCTCAATTCGATGATGAAAGAAGCAGGGCTTAACCCGCTTGATGCCGCCGAGCGGTCACGCGAAGCTGCCAAACTAATCGAAGCCGGAGACCTGGACGGTGCTTTCGTAGAACTATCTGAAGCCTTGCGACTGCAAAACGATCGCGGCACGCGCATGCAATTAGCCAGACTAATCGATAAGATGGAAAATCGAGATAGCGAGCAAGCCGCCTTCGCCATTTTGGAAAACAGTCCGCCCACAAGCGCCTCAAACTCTCAGCCTAATTCTCAGCCCTCTTTAGAAGACCAAGCGGTGCCAAGCCAAGAAAGCAGCACTAAACTCGCTCAAGCAAATGAGCCGGCACAACCAGTTCAAACTGATCAGAACAATCAAAATATTCCAAATACTCCAAATGAAACGCCCGTCCCGGCGCCTTCGAACATACCGACACCAGAAGCATCAAAATCTCAAATAGATGCCCAGCCATCTCAGTCAGCTCCGCCAACTCAAACAACTCCGCCAACTCAAACAGCTCCGCCAACTCAAACAGCTCAGTCATCTCAAGCTCAGCCAACTCCGGCTGCCCCAACGGCAGTGACTGCATTAATAG
>JAFLCK010000024.1:0-80560 GCA_017303615.1 Obscuribacter phosphatis (SeqCode) | reverse complement strand
TCATGTCGTCGCCAACTCTTCTAATTGTCGCTAGCAAGAAGTCCAACCAATTGAGGTTTGAAGGCGCAATTCTAGTTGTCACTTACCCGCAATTTCAATTGTCGTCGATCATTAAGGTCTCACACTTTACCGAAGCCTTTGAATCTATTTGGATTTAGCTGAGTGTAGAGACTAATATGTTGCTCAATAAATTACAGAGATGAGCAGGCTATCCATTGATCGACGATCAGTGACCGGCGTTCAGATTGAAGAAATCTGGTGAATGCGTATCCAGCTCTGGCTCAATTAATCATTATTCGGCAAAGCCAAGATGGTGGGCTATTTCAAGTAGGCATATAGTTCTTGTGCTCTGCAGATGTTAGCTCCACCTTTGAGCACCAGTGCTCTGCAGATATTAGCTTCACCTTTGGGCGCCAGTGCTATATTCTTGTGCCAGTTTTATATTGTTGTTCCTGGTCTAATTCTTGCGCCGGGTCTATATTCTTGTTCCGAGTCTAATACTCGCACCAGTGCTATATCCTTGTTCCGGGGCTATTCTTGCTATAAAGAAAGAGAACATCACCGCGAGGGCGGCCAGACTTGTCTTTCAGCTCGATGCTGCCGACGAAATCGGGCGGTGTTTCGCCTTTCTTTGTGAAATCTTCAATTACCCTTTTGGTTAGGGCTGGGTCGTTGCGCATTTCTAATTTGAAGTCGCCGCCCAGATTTTTATTGATAGCATCCATCAGCTTTTGCACCCCGGCTTGACCTTCCTTGCCGTAGGCTTGATAAGCCATGAGAAACATCAGCTCTCCTTCTTGCGATAGCATGTCCATGCGACCTTTATCGAGAATGAGCCCAGCCATGGCTTTGCCTGCGCGTTCCAGCATTTGCGGGTCTAGTACATCGGCTCGTTGTTGCTGCGCCGGTGTAAGGCTTTCGCTAACCCTAAGAGCCTGATCGCCGTATTTGGCTGCAAGCTGCAGATTGGCATTTTCGGCTCTGACCGGATAGACGGCTGACTGCACAAAATCGGTCAGTTGAGCATCGCCCGCCGTTGTCGAGTCATTCTTGTTTAGATGACTGTCAATTGAATAATTGCTGGGCTCGGCAATCTTTTGCATAGAAAATACCTGTCGGTCGGGGTAAAGAAAATAGGTTGGACCAAGTGTTTGTTTCTATACCGCTCAAGCTGTTTCTCGACAAGATATTTTGCTGAGGTTTTTTATGGCTAATTTCGGCTTTTGCAAGAACTCTTCATTTTGTGCTCTCGGTTTTGAGTACTTTTCTTGCAGATAATGTTTTTATTTATGCAACAGCTTTGCTGTAATTGTTTTACTGCAACAACTTTGAAACAGTCGAACTGTAGCATTCGTTTTAAATCAAATCGCGAGAGTTCTTATAGCTCTGTCTAAAATGACAATGCCGGGCGCACTGTATGTGGTGCACTTGGCTGTTTGTGCTGCTTGCTCAATTGCGATGAAAAGAGCATGGATAGCGAGTTTCGGTGATGCGTGGAGCCGGTTTGGGTGGCGCGGTTGTGCTAGCTTTTCTTGCGCTTTAAGTGCGATATGAGTTGGTTTGATGGCTTCGGGTGCTTGCCTTTGTGTTGGTTTTGCGCTAAGCATAAAGATGTTCTATTCAGATTCTCATTGCGCTTTGCGCCAAGGTAAGGAAAAGCCAAGGATTAGCTAGAGGCTTCCTATCAATGTTTTGCTTTGGGCAGTTATCTGCTTCGGGGCATAACGCGCTTGGCTTTGAGTGATTTGCAATAGAAAAGTGCAACATCTTATGCGCCATTGCGGTGCAGTGCTGCACGATCGTTCCCAGAAAAACAATAAGAAACAGGGAAACACATGAAAAATTCAAGAGTGAGTGGTCTCATGCTTGCCGCCGTTGTGGTAAGCATTGTCTCATTGTGCAACAGTGCACAGGCACAACATCCATTGGTGGCAGGTGGTCAGATTCGCTTCGGCGTAGGCAGTGGCGGTGGAATTGGTATCGGTTTTGGCGGCGGCGGAATTGGTTTGAGCGTCGGCGGTGGCTTTTACCCCTACAATCCTTACTACCAATATCGCCCCTATCAGCAGTTCAACCCGGGCTTCTACTCGCCTTACCGGCAGCCCTACTACCAGCCACCTTATTTCAACAACTATTATCCGCCGGTGCGCAGGGCTCCAGTATATGTCCCTCCCTATACGCCGATTCCGCGCAACGTGCCTGGCTTTGATCACAACGACTATCGCAGGCAAGAAATTGAGTCTCTAAGAAGACAGCAGCAGTACTTGGAAGAGCAGCGGCAGCAGTTGGAGCGCCAGCGCCGGGACTATGAGCATAGTCAGCGTCAGTTGCAGTTAGAGCGAGACCGCCAGCAGCGAGAGTTTGAGCGGTACTGGCGTGAAAAGCGCTAAGAATTTCGATGGCTTGAATCGCCTGGCATGAGGCTGGGCTAAAACTGTTGGAGCGGCAATGCAGGGAGGTATTGCCGCTCCTTTTTCTATTCGGAGCAAACTATGAAAGATTTGACTAAGGCGCACCTTGACCATGGTATCTATTTTTTTGACCAGCGCGATTGGACTGTCTATGCAGGCACCTTTGCGCACTTCTACGGTTGCTCATTTTATGGAGGCATTCCGTCATTGATCGAGGCTCATGAACTAGTTGAGATGGTTGGTATGGACGGCATCAGGGTGCGGCGTGACGGCGAGGAAGCCGAGTACCCCGTGAAGGATGCGCCGCCTTGCTGGAGGCGCCATGGTTTGGAGCGGGTGAAGAACCAGTATGGAAAAGATTATGACTCGCTGCCGGATGGAGACGCGGCGGAGCAGGCACCGATTTATCCTGCCGATGATGACCTGTAGACTTTGAAATCTGAAGTATGCCGCGACCTTCCTTTGGGATGGGAGGCGCGGCGATGCGTGGATGCTGGCTCGCGTCTTACTTTAGGTCCTATTTTTGTGCTGCATGATTAACCACACTTTGGTTTCCGCTGCTTTTTCTAGATCCAGAATCGTTATAGGCACCTTCTTAAACTGTCCTCTTTTGTTTAGTTTGCCCGCAAGCAGCCATGAAAACCATATTGGCAGGCAGAAGCCCTGCTCTGGTCCAAAGTGAAGGTTATGATCGTATTCAGAGAGGTCTACTTGAAATTCTTGGGCGAAACTAGCCATGATATTTTCGGCATCGTCGCCGTCTATTCCTAGATCGTGGTATAGCCTAGTATTTGGCTTTAGATCGATTTTGCTTACACCAATTTCTCGGCAAACAAAATCAACTATTTGTGCATAAAGACTGTTTTCAGATGACATTTGAAGTTTTTTTGCCTTAGAGATAAAGCAAGGCTGATAGCGGCTTCGTTTTGTTGATTTAAACAAATTATCTTAACGCAGATAAACTACTCTTCCAACCATTCATCGCTTTGGCAGTCGTACACCAGTCCCTGGGACGAATCTTTCAAAATTTTGAGGATCTTCTGCACTTCTGGCTTTTGCAAATCAAGATCGACAGTTGTGAGCTGAATAGTTTTCTCGTCCAGAGCTTGTAATTTGTGATTGATCGGCGCTAAAGCTAGATGGGCGGTGCATTGTTTCAGCTTGGAGATGGTCTTGCCCGGAAGTTGTTTCTTTTCTTCTGCTTCGTTTGCCATCTCGATGTTATCTTGTTCGCTTGCCGGTGAATCGTTTATGACTATTGTCAATTCCGCAGGTTCTGTAATCAGGACATAGGTTAAGTTCATTCCTGGTCCTAATGCTACTTTCGCTTCTTGAGCCGCCACTCCCTCGGTTCTGTTTAGTATCTCAATTAGTTTGCCGCTATCCAGCTTGATTTCGCGAGAGTTATACAAGACCATGACTGCAGGCATTGGAGAGGGACAAATGGGTGGTTTATTCGCCTTTTCTTCCAGCCGTCTCAAGAAGAAGACGAGGATTATTGCCAAAACTAGTAAGACTAGGGCTGTTCCAATAATTTGCAGTTTTTGCATCCTACTTTTGAGTGCTTATTCTTTTGCGAGGAAGATCAGGGCGGTGACGTATCTATTTTACTTCACTTTTGAATTTTTAATACGATAGCATATAATAAAACAACGCTTTTGAAAAAAGAGAAGCCCCCACAGCACTGACCAAGGTCGAATGCTGCAGGGGCTAACTCACTGCGTCAGCGCACCAGGGCCGAGATGCTGGCCAACCACCAGAAGGTGGCGCCCAGAATCAAGACCATTGCCAGGTAGGCTGACAGAATCACAGCCTTGGCGCCGGCTGAGACTTCGAAGAAGCTCGCGTCCTGCGTTGGCTCTGACTGCTCGTTGCCGTCGTCCTTTCCGAGCAACTTGCCACGGACGAGTAACAGGTTCAAGAGCGCCAAGATTCCGCCCACGAGGTATTGTTCGAAGTAGATCCCGTGCGCCAGTGCCAGCACCACCGGTACCAGGAAGACCCAGCGCGGTAGGCGGGTGAAACGGCTGTCGATTTCCAGGAGCCCGAGGACTGCGAAGAGAATCAGCAGGGAGTCTTCGATGACGAAGGACAGGACAACCAGCGCTGCCAGCCCCGCCCACCAGAAACCGCGACCGAAGAGGGTGGCGATTCTGCCACCGTCCAGAGGTGCCACCGGAATCAGGTTGAAGAGGTTGATGAGCATGCCGATGCCGGCCAGCCAGAGCCAGAGCTTGTCGCCGTTCAGCTGCCAGATACCCAGGCAGGCGAAGGCTCCCAGCGCGCCCAGCAGCGGACCGCCCATAGCCATGATTGCTTCGTCCTTGGCGTTCTTGGGCAGTTCCTTCATGCGAATCAGGGCGCCGAGAAAGGGCACGAAGACTGGCGCTGAGACCGGCAGACCGATCTTGCGAGCGGCCAGCACGTGACCCATCTCGTGAATCCAGATGAGGGCGACGAAGCCGAAGGCGCCCCAGAATCCGAGGTTCCATGCCCACCAGTAGCCCACCATCGAGATGACCATGGAGATGAAAGTGCCGAGCCCTTTCACCTTCAGAATAGCGCCGAGCAGGACCTTGCCCTTGGTGGCAACGATGGCCACCAAGGCGAGCAGTCCAGATATCACAGAGTTCTTTTGCGGTTTCTGGTTCATAGATTTCTCCACATTCGTAGGTAGTGGCTCTGCCTCCCCGTGAGTCAGAGCAGAGAGGGGCTCCTCTTGCGAGAAGCCCCTCATGCCGCATCTCTGCAGCTTGCTTACTTGCGCGCCGGCTCTGCCGACTCGCTCGCCTTCCCGTCTGCCTCGATCTCGACAGCCGTAAAGCTCGTCACCGCCAGCTCCGGACCCTGGATGTCCAGGTAGGAGAAGCGCACGTGGTCGCCCGGCTGCACGAACGGCACCTTGGCGTAGGTGTCGCGCGTGAGCGTGAAGATGCGCTTGTCGCCTTCGATGAGGAAGGCGTAGACAGCCTGTTGCTGCTGCGCATTGCCGGGGAGCACCGAGATGCGGAAGATCTTGCCTGCCACCTCTTTGCTCTCATGCGCTTCACGAGTGATGCCGTCCTTTTCTTTGCCGCGCTTCGCCAACTGGTTGGAATAGAGGGCGAGGGCACGCTGCATGTCGGGGGCGATGACCACATCGGCCGAGTTCTGTCCATGGGCATGGAGCAGGCCGACAGCCAGATAGGAGCTGCCGACGGACTGGGGCGAGGTGTAGATGCCCACCCAGGTCAACTCGCCGTAGATCGAGTAGAGCTGCACCGACTCCACGCTGAAGTTCTTGAACTGGCCGGTGCCCGGGGCATGCGACATGGTATCGACGACGGTGGCGCCGACGTTGAACCCGCGCAGGCCCGGATAGTAGATCATCTCGTTCTTGGTGGTGTCGGCCACGAGCACGCCCGCGACGCTGTGGTCGGAGTCGCGAGTGGAGGTCATGGGCATGACCCAGACCGAGTGCTCGGTGGTGGTGTAGTTCAGGTCGAACTCGGAGGGCTTGAGGGTGCCGTCCTTGCGCACGCCGAAGAAGACGCTCCAGTAGTTGTTCTTGGCGAAGTCACCGGAGTACATGCCCCAGTTCTCGGCGTACTCTTTGATCAGCCCTTCCGGGTTGGCGCGCTCGATCCAGTGCGGCTGTTCACCGAACTTGTACTCGACCACCTTGGGGGTGCGCTCGGAAACGTCGACCACGATCACCTTGGTGATTTCGCGACCGGCGATGCCGCCAAAAGGACGCTTGATGTAGGTCACCACCCAGTGCGGCTTCCAGCTGTCGTCAGCCTCGAACTTGGCGTCCACCAGCAAGCCGTCGGTGTAGCCCAGCTTGTAGAGGTGCCGGTTGAGGTTGAGGCCGAAGTTGCCCTCCTCGAAGAGCGTCATGCTGTAGCCGAGCTTGAGGAAGGCGTCCTTGTTGGGGTCCTGCGCATCCACCACCACATAGCCGGGGCTGACCGGCTCGCCGAAGTTCATGGAGTCGGCGAAGTTGGCAAATTCCAGAGGAGCGACCCAGTAGCGATGACCGCCGATGGACTGGAGGTCATAGGCGTCTGCGTCGATCTTGTACTTGCTGCCCAGGTTGGCGTCCGGGCTGGAGGTGAGCGCCGTCTGACCCTTGAAAGCCGCGTTCTTCTTGGTGACACGCACCATCCGATTGGGGTCGGTGGGCGGCATCTCTTCGTCGGCCGCGGCGATGAGAATCTTGGGCTGGGCGGCGAAGCGTTGCGCATTACTCGGACCCCAGGCGTTATAGGTGTACTGCACCGTCGGCACGACGATGAACAGCGTCACCAGCGCCAAGATGGAGAGCGCGATGCTCTTGCCCCGCCATTCGTGCATGAACAGTGCCAGCACGCTGGAGGGCACCACGGCAGCGAACAGCGGCCAGTAGTAGCCGAAGTAGCTGCCCTGGAAGTCGGGCATGAAGTAATACAGCACCAGCCGCACCAGAAGCAGGCTGGCGACGGCGCTGGCGATGCAGCCCAGCATGAGCGTGCGCTTGCGGTTGTAGGGCTTGCGCTCGTTGTAGCGGTAGCTGTAGCGGTCGTCGTCGCTGGGCTTCGCCTCCTTGAAGAAGAGGTTGAAGGCGGCGAAGATGCCGGCACTGACGAGAGCCACCAGCATAGCCAGGGGCCAGAAGTTGGAATCGAAGATCATGTGTTTTGCTCCAGCGCTTTTAGCGCAGTTAGACTTTGATACAGAACGTGACTACTTGGTGGAAACCGGCTTGGTATCGGTCTCCAACCGACTGATGAGAAAGAAAGCTTCTTCTCGACTCGTGCCGCAGACATCCAGCGAGGGCTGGAAGCTGGAACACACCTTGGGCCGCTCCGGCTTACCGAAGAGCTTGCAGAGATTGGCTTCCGACAGGTGGGGACACCTGACTCCGGCCGGCTTGCCGTCGGGCATGCCGGGAATGGACGAAGAGATGGAGATTGCCGTGCAGCAAGCCCCACAGTTCGAGCGACAGAGCATCGGTCCTCTCTTTATCTTGTTTAAGTTGCTTGACCTAGTGCGTCGACGGATTGCGTCAGCCCAGGGCGGTGGTGTCCACCGTCAAGCCGAGGCGTTCCGCCACCTTCTCGACCACAGCCTTGATCTTGACCTTGTTGTCGGTCCAGAACTCCCAGCCGGTGGAACCTTCCCACTGGCACTGGTTGAAGATGAACTGCCGGAGACCGAATTCTTCGGCCGCCTCGCGCAGATACATGTTCACCGTCCAGCGCTCGGAGTCGGGGATGCGGTGGTAGCAGGGTTCGTGGGCGACGAAGCCCTTGTCGTTGGCCAGATCGTTGGCGAAGAAGATCCAGTTCTTGCCCATGTGGGGCGGCTCGAGAACCAGCTGCATTGAGGTGTCCTTTCTGCAAGGGTAAACGAAGATAACCGGCAAACCAGCCTTGTCCAAACAAAGCCTGCAGCCGACGCCATGCAAAACAGCCCACATCTGCTCGAACGAGTCGAGTAGAAAAGCTTTGTGTGGTGCGTGTTTGCTTGGTTTAGGCTTTAGGCTCTGTGTGAAAAAAAGGATGATTTGTATCCACCACCCTAACAGAACAGGGCTCAGAACAGATTGGTGCTAGAGCCGGCGGAACCGCCTCGCTCTTTATGAGCGGATGCTGTCAGGGTGGAGCTTTTAGGCAGATTTGCCGAGCCGTGGAGGCCGCTATCAAAGCTGTCAGAAGCGGCAAGGTCTGCGTGTATTCACCATGTGGTAGATTGATTAAACGCTTTAAAGATTAGCGAGATAACGCTAACTAGAAAATATGCAAGAAAAACAGTGCAAGAAAAACAGCGAAATTTCTTGCATAAGAATCATGGCATCAGTTGACCATAAGTTTCTTCGCGAGGCGATGCTAACCCGAGAAAATACTAAAGAAAATAGTAAAAGCGCGAAAAAGAAGAGGAAACCCAGTTCGGTTTCCTCTTCCGGGGAGGGAAGAAAAGTCATCTGACCTTCATGATCATTTTGACTATTCAGAGCCTTCAGACTATCCAGAGCTTTCAAACTTTGCCGGGGTCGAGCGCGACAATGCGCTGCCTGAAAAGTTCGGAGGCTTCTTCGTCAGACAATTCTCGCCCTTTGCTGTCGACCAATTCGGCTGTGCTGATGGCCTTGCCGACCACAACCCTTGCGCCGCGTCGATAGAAAGGAAAAAGCAGGAAGACGACGAAGTACTGCAAAGCTCGGTCGAGCTTGGCCAGCCAGGCGCCAGGATACTTGCCGTAGCGAATGTAGACAGGCACGAGATAAACCGGTTGTCCCATGCGGCGCGCCGCTTCTCGGGCGATCTTGACCGTGCCGGGCTTGAAGGGTGCCACATCGGGTGAGAAGTTGGTCAGTCCCTCCGGCATGATCACCAGAGTTTCGCCGCCCTCGAGCATCTTGGTGGCTGCTTCGCGGGTGCGGGCTCCGCCGTCGCGAATTTCGTCGTTGGCGGCAAAGACACCGGCTTTGGAAAGCCAGACGCCCAGAAGGCCCCAGAAGAAAGTCATGACGCGGCCATGGGCCATGAATCTGCCGGTGCCATCAACCAGAAGCGGCATGAGACCGACATCAGCCCAGTGCGGATGGTTGCCGCTGAGAATCTTGGGACCGATGACGGCGTCGATATTCTCCTTGCCTTCGATATGCACCTTGCCCACCTGCAGCGCAATCAGATAGCTGAACAGGCGCTTCACCTTGAGGGTGGTTTCGAGCGATGGCTTGGGGGCGATGTAGCCGCAGGTCTTGACCTTGTCGCGCTCCGGCTTGAGGGCGCGCACTTTCAAAGCAAACATAACAGACAGCACAGAGATGGCGATGAGCACGCTCAGTCCGACCGAGAATGCCGAGAGCATTAACCAGTCGGAACTGAGACTATTCACATAGAGAGCTATTTCAGAAGACATATTTTGAGTCTTTCTTTCGCTTGATTAGAGCATCTAGCACGGGAAGAACCGGAAGTCGCGGTGAAGCGACTTCCGGTCTTCGTTCAGATGCCGGTGGGAATGGCGAAGCCCAGCTTACGCACGAGCGCCAGCGCTCGCTTCAGCTCCTTGCGGCTTTCACCGTTGTTCTTGTGCACGACCTGAGCACGGGCCGAGGCCAGCGCGGTGCGCAGCTCCTGCAGTTCCTTGTCGAGCTTGGCGATGCGACCACCGGGCTGGGGCGGGGTTTCCATCAGACGCATGGCGCCGTCGATGAAGAAGGTCGCCGCCTCGAAGTCGCTGAGCACGCCGAAGGGGAAGCCGAAGATGGAGGCTTCGGCGTTGGACACGGCGGTGTCGACAGCCTTGTAGCGCTCGGTCTCACCGATGGCGGTTTCGACCTTGTCGGCCTTGTCCTGCACGGCGGCCAGCAGGCTGCGGCAGGCATTGAGCGTCTTGACCACGTCGGCCGCTTCGTTCGGGCGCGTGGGCACGAAGCGGGTGAGGCTGCCGTGCTCCTGGAAGAGGTACGGGTAGGAGCCGGCCAGGCGGTTGAAGTGCGCGTTGACCAGGGCAAGGTTTTCGAATTCCTTGCTGGTCTCGCCGGCGCGGGGCAGCTTGCTGAGAATGGCCGCGATGGCTTCGCGGGCGATGTTCATCTCGGCGACGTCCTTTTCGGTGACGTTGCCGCAGTGCAGAAGGCGCAGTTCGCAGTTGTTCACCACCTTGGCGACAACGGCAAAGCAAGCGCTGTTGACGGCGCCCGAGAGCCGCGTGCGGTCGGGGCTCTGGTCGAGAACATTGGCAGTGGAGAGCCAGAGCATGGCTTCGCCGAGCTTGCCGCCGTCGAGACTGCGGTTCGCTTCGGAGACTGCCGGCTTGGGTTCATTCGGATTGGGCTGAGAAGCAGTCATGAGACACCTTTCATGATGGTTGTTCAGATAGTTGAGTGAACGCTTTTCTGAGAGCCTGCGACCTAACCATTGCCGAGCGAGCGCTACTAACCTGGTTGGTATCACCAGTGGTTGCAGTGCATGTGCGGGCGTGGGTTAGTGTTTGGTGGCTTGTTTCAGAAAAGTTGTGAGAAAAGGTAATGGGCCCAAAATCTAATACTGTGGTGTTAGTGAAATCACCCGCGAAGGGTTATCTGGTTTACAAGAAGTGGTTATATCTGCATAAGATTTTGGCTCGGGGTAGTTGTCATGATGCGCAAGCTGCGCTCACTTTCTAACGCCCGCATGCCTGCTGATTTGGGCAGTTTTTGATGATTTTCGAGCTTAGCGGAAGGTGCGCTAGAGGGCGGAAGCCAAGATTAAACACTCTTATTTCAAGAGAGCCCATGATCGCGTTAGAGATCTCCCATAATTGCCGCTTTTCTATAGCCTCTTGAGCCACTATTCACTAGTTTCAAAGAGTACTCCTTTATCTCATCAAGAGATTTCCATCTAAGCACTTCCAAATACCGTATCCATTAGACATCTATTGCAAGAAAGAGCGATTAAACAGCTCTTGCGGTGGTTTGCCTATGTGAAACGGGCTGAGGATTTGCCTTTGATGGTTTCGTTTGGGAGTGCGATTAACTGAACTGGAGCCAACATGATCAAACGTATCATGACGAGCCTGAAGGCTCTGGCGCTGCTCGTCGGCTTGGTCCTCTTGGGACTGATGGCCAGAGGCGGCGTTTTCACCCAAGAAATTGAAGGCAAGTTGAGCGCCCTCAGTTTCGACGGTGTCCTGGAAAAGCTCATCCCGCTTGGCGTCAACGCGCTCATTGCGGTCATCTTTCTGGGCATCTCCTATCTGTTCTACCGCCCGGCTCGGGCTGCCCTCGTCAAGACCCTCGATACGACCGGCGCCAGCACTCGGGGCAAGACTCTGATCTTGCGTTCGATGCAAACCGGCTACTGGGTCTTCACTGTCTTTGTCGTGGCCAGTGTGGTCGCTCCCGAAGTGCTCTCCAAGCTGTTCCTCGGCGTGAGCATTCTCTCGGCGGCTCTGGCCTTGTCACTGCAAGGGGTAGCCAGCGACCTTGTCTGCGGAGTCTTCCTGCAGATGACCCGGCGTTTCCAGCCTGACGACAACATTGCCATCGTCGGCATGGACGTCAAAGGCAAGGTAGTGGACATCGGCTATCTTTCCACCGTCATCAAGGTGGAAGGCGGCACGGTGGCCATTCCCAATCGTGACATGTGGGCCAAACCCACCAAGGTCAACGATCCACCCAAGTCCACCATCATCCTCGCGGATAAGTGGACCCCGCTTCCCAAGAAATAGTAGCCCGCGCCTCACTTGCCAAATGAGTTGAGGCTCGGGGCGTTTCTGCGCAAGAACGGCTGCGGCTGCCCATGTCGGGTAGCTGAGTCGGCGCATGCAATCAACTACAACACGGAGAAAATCCAAATGAAAACCAAGGCTTTCACTTCCCCTTCCCTGGCTGCTGTGGTCGCTGACGTTTTGCTCGTCGGCGTGTTCGAAGGTGAGAACTTCGACGGCGCCAAGGGCAATTCCTTCGCCAAGAGCGCCAACCTGCTCACCGAGGGCTCGCTTGCTCGCAAGGCCGAGTCGGTGGGCTTCAAGGGCGCCGTCGGCGAGACCATGGAGCACTTCACCGACGGCAAGACCGCGGCCAAGCAGATCCTGGTCTTCGGCCTGGGCGCTCGCGACAAGGCTGACCTGACCGTCTTCCGCAAGGCGATCACTGCGGCGCTGCGCAAGGCCCGCGCCCTCAAGGCCAAGCACGTGGCTTTCGCCGCCATCGATGCCGCCGCCATCAAGAGCGACGCCTACGGTGTGGGCGAGGCGCTGGCTTCCTACGCGGCCATGATCGACTACGAGATGAACCACCAGAAGACCGAGAAGGGCGGCTACAAGGGCGAGAGCCACTTCGCCAAGCTGCACCTGGTGGTCGACGCCGGTTCGGTCAAGGAGACCGCCCGCGGCCTCAAGGACGGCTTCGCCCTGGCTGCTTCGGTGAACCTGGCCCGCGACCTGGCCAACGAGCCCGCCGGTGAATGCACCCCGGCTCGCATGGTCAAGCTGGCCAAGAAGATCGCGGCCGAGAGCGGTGGCACCATCGCCGTCGAGATCCACGACCGCAAGTCGCTCAAGAAGATGGGCGCCGGCGCCTTCCTGGCCGTGGCCCAGGGCTCCGACCAGCCGCCCTACCTGATCGACATGCTCTACACGCCCAAGGACGGCAAGGCCACCGCCGAGCTGACCATGGTCGGCAAGTCGGTCACCTTCGACTCGGGCGGTCTCGACATCAAGCCGGCCGACGGCATGCGCGACATGAAGCGCGACATGTCGGGCGGCGCTGCCACCATGGCGGCCATCAAGGCCATCGCTGCGCTCGGTCTGAACATCAAGGTGCGTGCCGTCATGGCCGCCACCGAGAACATGACCGGCGGCTCGGCCTACAAGCCCGGCGACGTGCTCAAGACCATGAACGGTCTGACTGTCGAGGTGGACAACACCGACGCCGAGGGTCGTCTGACGCTGGCCGACGCCATCGAGTACGCCAAGCGCAAGGGCGCCACGCGCATCATCGACCTGGCCACCCTCACCGGTGCCGTGCGCATGATGGTCGGCGACATCGCCTGCGCCGCCTTCGGCAACAACGACGAGTTCACCAACCTGGTGGTCTCCTCGGGTGACGCGCAGGGCGAGCGCATGCTCAACGTGCCCATGTGGAAGGAGTACGACGCCTTCAACAACTCGGACATGGCCGACCTGAAGAATTCGG
Organism: Obscuribacter phosphatis (SeqCode); assembly: GCA_017303615.1. Lineage (GTDB taxonomy): Bacteria > Cyanobacteriota > Vampirovibrionia > Obscuribacterales > Obscuribacteraceae > Obscuribacter > Obscuribacter phosphatis_A. The sequence goes on along the minus strand of JAFLCK010000024.1, from coordinate 67,504 downwards.
GCGGCGCTCCGGGCAGCACGACGGCCGCCTGGTTCCTGCGTCGGTTCGCCGGCGAGGACATCCCCTGGGTGCACCTGGACATCGCCTCGGTGGCCTTCCGCAGCCGCGAACTCGGCCCCGACCCGCGCGGCGCCACCGGCTACGGTGTGCGCACCCTGGTCGAGATGGCTCGCCGTCTGTCCAAGTAAGCAGGGCGTACCGGCTATTCTCTACCGGCTGATCTCTAAAGTTCGTGCCGACGGGCTTCCAGCTCGTCGAGCACGACCTCGATGAGGTTATCGACCGGGCCTACTGTGGTGCCTTCGATGCCGCGTTCTTTTCTTTCGACCAACCAGTCGAGGAAGAGGACGCGGCTGAGGGCCTCTGCATAGGGCAGTTTCTCGCGAACTTTGGCTTCGTCTCTGCCTGACTCGAAGCAGTAGGCTTCGATGACGGTGGCGGCATAGCCGGCAAAGGCGCCGTTCTTTTGATGAGTCATCGTCACGGTGGCTAGGTCGACGAGCGGCACGCTGAGCATAGAAAACCACGACCAGTCGATAAGAAAGAGCTTGTCATGACGCAAGATGATGTTCTCGGCATAAAGGTCGCCGTGGGTAAGCGATATCGGTTCGTCGGCAAGTTCTTCGGCAATCAAAGCCGCCAGCTTGACCAGGCAATCGTGTTTCTCTCCGTTACCCAGGCTCCAGGCTCTGAGGCTGTCAACTAGCGAACGGGCAGTTGTTTCGTAATCAATCGGCGAAAGTGAACGCAGTATACCCAGCGGCATCAGTTCATCGGTGCGGTAGGAATAGCTGCGGTGCATCTTTGCCAGCTCTTCACCGAGATTGTGCGCCACCTGGCTCACTTTGGCGGCGGGTTCGTTCTCGATATAGGTGAGCAGATTCACCGGTCCCAAGTCTTCCATCAACATGGCGGTTATCTGACCGCTGTGAGCAGCCATGAAAAGCTGCGGCGAATTGGAGATGGATGGAATCAGGATGCGCTCATGCAAATCCTGCTCGACATCCCAGGGCGGCAAAACTTGCTTATAGATGAGCGAAGCCGGAAGAGCATCGCGAAAAACCAATCTTTCAACCCTGGAGAGGTCTCGGTGCCTGAGAACTTCTCTTTCGACAATCTCGACCTCTTTGCCGTAAAACTCGCTCAGCCAGGCTTGCAGCTTGGTTTCGGCGACGGGCTGCAATAGGTCTAGATGCGCTTGCTCCAGAGAAAGGTCTTGACCGGGTTTGGCTGTCGCGTGTTGATTCGACGCCGCCTGATTGAGACCGGAGCAGTTATCTCCAGTTTGGCTTGTGGACAAGTCGTTATTGCTTTCATTCATGGGCTGACCTTCGCGGGCCGGTCTCTGGAGGCAATGCTGGAGAGCTAAGACGGCACATTCTCATTTTACTCTCGTGACAATCTCTGAGGCGCTTTCTCGGGGTTGCACAAGTAACGAACTACTAAGTTTCAACCTAAGCAACAGGAGTAAAACTATGTCTGATGGTGCTGATGGTCATGACGGCGGTCATGGCAGCTCCGGCGAAACAGCCGGCTCTCATGACGGCTTTGGTGTGAGTGATCTGGATGTGGGACACGGCCATGGCGGCTACGGAACCGACCCTTCCGACGCCGGTCGTTCTCGGGGCTTCTTCAAGAAGATCTCCCCCGAGACCCTGATGGTCGGACACTCGCACTGCGACCCCAAAGGGTGGAACGGCGATTTCACCCACGTTTCGGTGGACATCAACAGCGGTACGCAGGACGACGGCGTGCCCGTGGCCACTTATGGCTCAAGCGATGGTCGCCACACTGCCGAAGAGGAACAAGAGTTCCGTCGCAAGGTGCGCGAGGCTTTGGAAGATCCGCGTCGGCGCTTCTATGGTGCACACGTGGTCTGCCACGGTCAGCTCGACGTGCCCAAGCTCTTCCGTGAGGCGGCGCTGGCAGCGGGCTTGATTCGCATCTGCAATCGCATGTCGCACTTCCCTTCTCTCGACCAGACCAAGTACTTCCTCACCGATTGGAGCGGGGCTGTCAACCTGGCTCCGATGGACGAGAAGTTTCTGACGCCCTTGGAAATCACGCGCCGCACTGGCTGCCGTGTTCCCGCCGGTTACTACGAGGGCGCCATTGGCTGCACTCGGGTCTGGCGTCAGTTCTGGCAGGTGGGCAAGCGGCGCAGCGTCTTTCCTTGGAATACCGAGCTTGAGGTGGACCGCAATGCTCAGACGTATCTGGAGGTGAATATCACCACCTGGTACTACGGGCAGGCATGCGACTTCGAGACCCGTCTCGAAATGCGCATTGTCTCGTTGCCTGTTTACAAGTTCCGTCCCGATGACCCCAAGCAGGGCGACTGGTACTGGAAGCACTCTTCGTGGAAGGCCCATCAGGCCGGCTGCGACAAGGTGCTCAAGGCTCTCTTCGTCGAACTGCAGAAGGCGCCGCCTTCCGAGCTGGCTAAGATGAGGCGTCATGCCATCATCGATGCGGCGCGCAAGAAGGAACAGGAGGAACAGGAGGAACAGGGCAAGCCCGGCAAAGACGGTATTCCGACCGACAAACTGCCGCCGGCCGACAAGCCCTTGCCTGTTCCGGTGGACGAGTCGGAGCCGCGTCTGCCTCCGGTGGTGAAGAAGTTCCGCGCTGATGACGAGGTTGAGGCGGCAGCCGGTACCCATTCCGGTGCCGACCTCGATTCTTTCTTTGCCGACCTGCCCGAGCCCAAGGCTCAGGCAGCCGTCAAAGCAGATTCGGCGGCGGCTGCCCCTGCAGCTGCCGTCAGTGCGGAAGACTGCAAAGATGGCGGTGGGCAAGCCCGCGTCACCGTCGAAGTGCCCTTGCTCTCGGTCGAGGCTTGTCGGCGCTGATTTCCATTCAATGCGGTGCGCTGAGAGGGGTAGGACAACCTCCCCCTCTCTTTTACTACTAGAACAACCATGGAAAAATCACAAAAGTCTCTTTCAAGCTTGCGTCTTTCCAGGCTGCGAGCAGTGCATCTCGCCCAGGTGGCTGAAATCGAGCGCCTGAGCTATGCCGATGCCTGGAGCGAGGAAGATATCGAGGCTTTCTTCGATTGGGGGAACTGCTTCGGCTATGTTCTCACCTGTCGAGAAGACCAAGATAGTGAGGTCGAGGTGCCCGAGACCGTGGCTGCCTTCCTCCTCTTCGAGGTGACGCAAGGACGTATTCACATCGCCGATGTGGCTGTGCATCCGCGCTTCCGGCGCATGGGTTTGGCCAATCGTCTGATCGAGCGTCTCTTTGTGCTCGCCGGGCGGCTTGGCAAGAAGCGCGTTTCTCTGGAAGTGCGCATGAGCAACTCGGCAGCAATCGAATGCTACTTGCGTCTTGGTTTTCGTCGCCAACGCATCAAGAAGAACTACTATCCGGATGGTGAGGACGGTGTCTACATGAGCCGTTACTTGCCGGAACGGGTAGAAGATGGCGAGGCTGCCGCGCTGAGCCAATAGGCTCGGCAGGCAAGCCAAGCAATGAGAAGGGCGGGGTGATATCAATGGCGATATCACCCCCGCTCTTTTTTGTTGCTTTTAGAAACTATAGAAAATAGTAGAGCGCGAGCGAATAACTTAAACGAACTAGAAGGTAATTGAGCTCTCAAGATTTCAGCAGTTCACCCTCAGCGTCTGAAGCCAGGTCGGCAATGATCATTCTGGCTCGGTGACTTGTCTCTTTAGCCTTATCCAGTTCGCCCATTTCTTCTTTGAGAATGGAAAATTGCATCAAAACATGTGCCAGTAAGATGTTTTTCGCCCCCAGTCTGGCTTCGATCATCGAAACCGCCCCTTCATAGCAGGCGCAAGCGTCTTCCCAATTTCCATTTTGTTGACTTTCTTTGGCTCTGGCAAGCAAAAGCTTCCAAGCTAAAGTTCTTTCGGTATCCTGCGGTTCAGGTTGGGTTCTTCTCAGGGCAGATTTGAAATTGTCTATGTTCACGCCGCACCTGCTTTGAGTTGCCTAATTGGGTTGCCTAAGTAAGTAGCCGAAATGTTTTTCAGAACATCCTTCCAATAGGTTAGATATACCCATCTCAGAATAGTCTAACGGCGCTCTCACCAACAGTTGCAGGGGTATCTAGTTGAATAGTAAGAGCATTGCCTTTTCATGCATTTCTTGGACAAACAGCGTCTTTGGTAATACTCTTTTACGTTGTGCTTATTGGGAGCGATCGATGCTGCGTGTTGAAGTTTTTTCCGGTCCACATTGTCCTTATTGCGAAAGGGCGAAAGCCTTGCTGAAAAAGAAAAAAGTGACATTTGAAGAATTCGACGTCAAGTCTGATAGCGCTAAATTTGCTGAGATGTTTGAGCGCAGCAAAGGTCGAAAAACAATCCCTCAGATTTTTATCAACGGTGAGCATATTGGCGGCTGTGACGACCTCTACGCTCTTGATGGGCAAGGTCGCCTAGATGCTTTGCTAGTTGATCCAACCTAGTCAGCCGGTCGGTAAGGCGCTCTCTTTTTTGATTTTTGGCATTTCATTGAATTTTGGCATTGAAATAGAGAAACGCTATGGCGATTTTTTCAGGGACTCTTTAAGTGGCCCTGCCTTGATTTCTTACTAAACGCGTCTATTTGCCTCAATTGTTCTTGTATAGGGCTCATGAGTAAGCTAATACTCTGATTGTACTTTTCAATTCGAACCAAGCTGCAGGATTACTAAAAAAGCCCTTTCGGCAGACAATTTCTCAGGCAATATCCCAAACTCGGCATCTCTTTGATGCAAGTAATTTATCTGCTCGGTTCGACTCATACTCACACCTTAACGCTGCTTCTGCGGCCCTTTCAGTACTGAGGATTTATGAAAATGATGCCATCACGCCTACTTGGGCGTAAGCCTTCTTGTCGTCTCCTAATGCTGGCGTCTATGGTTTTACTGCCGACATCAGTCAATGCCGAATCTGGACACCCTGGACACTCCGAGCACTCTGGACACTTCGAGCACCCTGAACACTCCGGGCATATGCATATGCATGAGCCTAAAGACAGCAGATCTGGCTTGTCACTACCGGTGATGCCTTCTCAGTTTGGCGGTCCCTATCAATCAATGGGTGCCTTGGGTTCTGGTACGGCGCTTGTACCAGCCGATAGTCCAGGTTATATGTGGCACTTTAATTTGCCTTTTGGCGATCAAGAAGATCAGAGCTGTATGGCTCACGGCGAGTTTAAGTTGAGCTTCAACAACCAGGGTGGACCCCGTGGTGTCAGCGCCTTCCAGTCGCAGAACTGGCTAATGTCGATGTGCGAATTTAGGCTTTCTGAAAGCAGTGCCTTGATGTTCCGGGGCATGTTCACCTTTGAACCTTGGACTGCTCGCGCCGGTGGTTTTCCGCAACTGTTTCAGAGCGGCGAAAGCTATCGAGGCCAGTCTATTATTGATGCCCAGCATCCCCATAACTTTGTCTCTGAGCTTTCGCTAGGCTTTACTCAGGCTCTCAGCGAAAGCTTTCGATATTATGTCTATTTCGGTTTTCCCGGTGATCGTGAAGACGGTCCGCCAGCCTTTATGCACCGCCCCTCTGCTATGGAAAACCCAGCCGTGCCTCTCAGCCATCATGCCCATGATGCCGGGCACATCACAAACGGCGTGCTTTCGCTTGGTTTCGATTATGAAAAACTGCGCTTCGGCGTATCGGCTTTTCACGGTCGTGAACCTGGTGAAGACCGTTTGGCAATTGATATCGGCGGCTTCGACAGCTACTCTATGCGTCTGCAATATATGCCCAGCGAAAATTGGGTTTTCGGTGCCTCTTATGCCCATGTTCACAACCCAGAAACCCTGCACCCGGGCGATCTCGAACGTTTCACCGCCTTTGCTTTATATGGTCGCCGCTTTGATGACGGTTACCTGTCCCTCTCGACTGTGTTCGGCAAGAACATTGAGAAACACGGCGGTCAGACAGGCGGTCTTATTGAGGGCAGTTTCAACTTTGCAGACAGGCATTATCTTTATAGTCGCATCGAGTATGTAGATAAATCGGGTTTAGGCGCCACCAATGTGTTTGGTCAGTCCGGTCTTTCTGCTCTTGATCATGACGAGCATGCCCATCTTGAACTTGAGAAAAGCGCTCTCATCGGCGCCTTCACTCTGGGTTATGCCTACGATGTCTACGCATCCAACTCGCTAAGAGTAGGTCTGGGTGCCGATGTCACTTTCTATGACGTGCCTCGTCAATTGGCGCCGGTCTACGGTGAACCTGTTTCATTCATGCTGAACATCAGAATAAGACCAGGACGGACTTTTTGAGATTCTGAGCTTTTGAGCTTTTGAGCCTTTGAACTTGCTGTCAAACAAGTTCTCTCACTCCTCACTGCAAACACTCCACAAAAGAGTAAAAACTATGCACATCGATCTCGCTTCGCTCATCGTCGCAGTCATTATTGTCTACATTATCTTGCAAGTTCTCAGAAGAGCCAGCGCCATGGTGGTAAATATGGTGCTCTTTATCTTATTGCTTGCCATTCTTATGCCATACGAGACACGGTCTTTAGTAAGTGGTCTAGCCGGTCTCATCGTCGAGCTTTTGCACAGGCTTATGTATGTCTTTTCAGGCGCTTTCGCCCCAGGGCGTTGAAAGTACTGAGCCCTCGATTAAACAACCAAAATTTAAACCAGGAGAAAACTATGAACACTCCCAAGAAAGTACTGATAGGTGCCTTTGTGCGCACCCCGATCGGTAAAGTGGGCGGCAAGTTGTCGCGTCTTGAAGCCTCAGACATGGTCGCCCATGTGCTGAAGAACGTCACCCGCAGAGCTGGAATCAAAGACCTCAGTCTTATTGATCTGATTGTCACCGGTCATGCCGTGCAGAGCTACTTCGAACCAAACACTGCTCGTGTATCGGCTCAGAAAGCCGGCTTACCCGACAATATCACAGCCTACACCATTCAGCATCAATGCGCTTCCGGCATTAACGCTGCTCACGCCGTCTGGTCGGCTCTGCGCCAGGGTGAAGCAGCACTTGGTATCGCTTGCGGTGTGGAGTCGATGTCGTTGCCGCCGCTCATTGTCTCTGGAAGACAGCGCTATAGCGGCTTGAACCGATGGCTGACCACCAGGGCTCCTAAGTTCTTGCGCAAGATGTTCAAGACTTACGGTCCCTTGCCCTTCTTTGGCTTGGCTGAAAGCGGCTTGGGACCAATCAAGCAGTCGAGAGACCCGGCAGTTTTGAACATGATCAAAACCGCCCAGATAGTCGGCGATCTGATGGGCATCACCCGTCAAGAAGCCGACGAATTTGCCGCCCGCAGTCAGAGTAACGCTCTTGCCGCCATGGCAAGCGGCAGACTGGCGACTGAGATAGAACCAATCGCCATTCCGGGTGTTGGGCTGGTCGAACATGATGAATTTCCTCGTCAGACTTCGGTCGAGACCCTGGCTAAACTGCCCGAAACAGCTCGTTCGCGAGTGGTTACCGCCGGCAATGCCAGCGGCATGGGTGATGGTGCCTGCGCTCTTGTGCTGGTCACAGAAGACCTGGCCAAAGAGCTGGGTATCGTGCCTTTGGCTGAACTGGTCGACGTGGTGCTTACCGGCAGGCATGCTCTGACCATGGGGCTTGGCCCGGTGGATGCAGTCAATGAACTGCTAGGCAGAAACGCTCTTGCGGTCGGCGATATCGGCTATTGGGAATTGAATGAAGCCTTCGCCGCTCAGGCTCTCGCTTGTATTCATCGGCTGGGTATCGATATCGAGAAGGTCAATCGCAACGGCGGCGGTGTTTCGCTCAGTCACCCGCTGGGCATGACCGGCGCTCGCATCATCGGTACCGGTGCTCTCGAATTGTCATTGACCGGTGAAGAGTTCGCGGTGGCCACCCTCTGCGTCGGCGGTGGGCAAGGTGCTGCCGCCCTCATCAAAGCTTACAACCACAACTGAGGTGAAATAAAATGAGTATCAAAGAAAGCACAGTAAATGGCCCTGCAGCAAGCGCTGCAGCAAGCGCTGCGATAAGCGCGAACATTGAGCATGACGGCGGTTGCGGCTGCGAGTTGAAAGCCGGCGCCGGCCCAGCAAGTTGGCAGTATTATCGTCTGGAAGTACGCGAAAACGGCGTCGGCATTGTCTGGTTCAGCGTGCCGGGTAAAGTGAACTTGCTTAAGCTGGAAGCTGTTTATGAGCTGGAGAAAGTGCTCGACTATCTGGCTAAGCGAGATGATTTGAAAGGCTTTGTGCTGGCATCGCCCAGCCCGGAGAACTTTATCGCCGGCGCGGACATCACCGAGATCAACCAGTTGCAGGAAACTTCCGAAGCGGAAGTCTATCGCATGTTGGAGCGTGCCAAGCAGATTCTCGCCAAGATTCCTGCCCTGGGTAAGCCTTTCGTCGCCGCTATCGATGGACCCTGCAAAGGCGGCGGTCTGGAATTGGCGCTCTGGTGCAGTCATCGCCTTGCCTCCACCAGCGCAAAAACGGCTTTGGCTCTGCCGGAAGTGCGTCTGGGGCTTTTGCCCGGCTTTGGTGGAGCGGTGCTTTTGCCCCGTCTCATCGATCCCTCCGAAGCGGTGAAGATAATTTCCAGCGGTATTGATGTCAATGCGCAAGACGCTTGGCGCCTTGGTTTGGTCAATGAAGCCGTGGCGCAGTCGGTCTTGTTGGCTAAGGCGGAGGCAGTCGCTCTCGGTGAAGAAACTATAGCCTTTGTCGACAGCGATGCCGGTCGGGCTTATGCTGCCAGGGCGGCAAAGAGCAAGAAGCCTGCTTTGGGCGAGCGGTTTGCGGCGCGCATGCTTGCCGTCAAAAGCGGTAAAGCATTCAAGAGCAGGCTGGCCACTTTTGCGCACAACCTGCCCAAGGCTTCGATTGTTGCCACTGTCAAAGCCATGTCGCGCGGTTATGAAGGACCGGCGATTGCCGCCGACTGCACTCTCAAATGTCTTGATATGCCGCTCGATAAAGCCCTTGCCTACGAATCGGCAGTCTTTGCCAGGCGCACCCAGACCAACGAAGCCCGAAATTTGGTAGATATGTTTATCGACCGCAGTCAGGCAAAGAAGCTTGCCGGTGAGGCTGCGCCCTATGTCGTCAAATGCCTTGGTGTTGTCGGCTCGGGCATCATGGGGCGAGAAATTGCCTTTGAAGCCTTGATGGCGGGTACTATCGATAAGGTGGTGCTGATTGATGTGAAAGAAGAACTTCTCGCTGCAGCAACCCAGCACATTGCTGCCTTGGCTAGCGAACGTGTCAAGACCGGCAAAATGAGCGAAGCCGATTGCAGCGCTGTACTTTTTAAGCTGCAAACCGCCACCGAATATAGTGCTTTGGTTTGCTGCGACGCCATCATCGAAGCTATTCCAGAAAAGCTTGAATGGAAGCATGCCTGTTACCGCCGCATTGACAGCGAGATGGAGGCCGCCGGTCGCACTGAGCCCTACTTCATCTTCTCAAACACCTCGGCTCTCTCTCTTGAGGCTTTGGCGGAAGGCGTCAAGTACAAAGACCGCTTCAGCGGCATGCACTTCTTCAATCCGGTCAGCCGTATGGTCGGTGTGGAAATTCCAGCCACCACTCATACCAGCAAAGAGACCCTGGCTACTTCGATTGGCTTGGTGAGCGCCCTGGGTAAGTTGCCGCTGCCTTGCAAAGACTATCCAGGCTTTATCGTCAATGCCGTCTTGGGCGCAGAGCTTGTTGTCGCGGCTCATCTTCTTGCTATGGGTGTTTCGGTTGAAGCAATCGACAAGGCTATGAAGAATTTCGGCATGCCCATGGGTCCAATCGAATTGATGGACTATGTCGGGCTTGATGTGGTGCTCAGCGTTGCCCGTACGTTGCACAATGCCCACGGTGAGCGGCTCGCTTTGCCCGAGGACAACATTGTCAGCAAATTGGTCGAGCAAGGTGCCTTGGGCAGAAAGAGCGGCAAAGGCTTTTACATCTGGGATGGTGAAAAAGTGAAGAAAGTTGCTCTTCCAGCCCGCGGCATGGCTAAACTGCTGGGCAAAATGTCGGGCGGCAAGCGAGTACCTTTGCTAAATAGCGCCTTGAAAGAACTTGCGCCTAACCTCGGCAGCTTCCCGATGTGCGAAGAAGCGATTCGCGAAGTTTTGGTCGGTGCCATAGAAATGGAAGCGGTGCGGGTTTTGGAAGCCGGAGTGGTGGCAGAGCCTTTCTTGCTCGACCTGGCGTTTAAGGTGAGCACCGGCTTTACCATGTCTCTGGGTGGACCGCTCAAGCATATCGACCAGCGCGGGGTGAAGGCGTTCGCCGATCTCATGCGCGATATCTCTATCGGCAGCGGCAAGGCTGGCCAGAACTGGCGACTGAACTTTGCACCCAGCCGGCTCTTGGACGAGTTGGCTGGCTCACGACGGAATATCTATTCATAAGGTCTTGAAGTGAGCTTGGCTCGCTAAGTTAAATTGAGTTGGGCAGCTGGTTGCGCTATGCAATCGGCTGCCTTTCTCTTTTTTTTGACCGCAATAATAGACCGGTCGGTTAATTACTCTTGATCCGCTAGGTTCTTATCAATGAACTTACCAATCAAGTTACCTTCTTCTTCGCCTTTCGTATTGACTATGGTCCAATCCAGCACATCTTTCTCGTAGACCGTCAGTGCTTGTCCAAGCTTAAAGCCTTGCAGCTGTACTTCGTTATTGAGGATGCCTTCGATGCGGTCACCGCTCCAGCTTTTGACAATGACAAAGACCTGCTCGAATTTCTTGTTCTTGTCGTATATTCTGGTGGTGACGCTGAATGTGTATCCTTTGGGAAGACCTTTAAGGAAGCGTGCCTTTGCCTCAGGCAGGGTCTTTCTCGCCTGGGCGATCAAGGGCTGAAAGAGCTTTTCTGAGCTCAGATCAAGTTTCACGACTCGATCTGGCGGTGGTGCACCAGGCACTCTAAACCCAAGAGATATGGCTTGATCTAGGTCTTTATTAGCTAGTTCAGTTTCTTTTAGTTTGTGATGGCAGACTCCACGCAAATAGTAAAGTCTACCAATTGCAGCCTGCGAAGCCTGTTTTGTGTATGAATGCGGTTCAGCCGTTGCAAGCATTTTCAAAGCTTGACTGAAGTCTGCGATCGCATCTTTTTCTTTATTGAGGCTGAGTTTCGCCAGTCCTGTTTCTTCCAATAAGTCAGTTTTGAGCAGGTCGGGCAACGCTTCACTCTTAATCGAATCACCGAGTTTGATGCAATCTTCATACATTTTCAACTGTCCCAAGCATTGAGTCTTTAAGGCGAGAGCCATTGCATGGTGGTGCTTAGTTTCTCTCATTGTCAGTTGATCGGCTTTATCAAAGTCGGCAATTGCTTCTTTGAATTGTTTCTGCAGCTTCTTGATGCTGCCTCTATTTAGATAGAGCCAGCTTTTGTCTTGATTGGCGGCGATTGCTTGATCGTAATATTTGAGAGCCAAGGCTGCGCTCTTTGGATCGGTCGTGTATGAGTGTATATAGGCTCTTTGAGCGAGTGCTTCGGGGCTTTTGCCGTCAAGCTTGAGGGCTTCTTCTATGGCATCTGAGGCTGGTTGCCATTTACCTTTAGAGAAGTAATACTGGCTAAGAAGAGCAAAACAGTGCACTCTTCTCATGATTGGTTGAGCTTTGTTTTTGGCTGTTTCTTCTAGGCTTTTGGTATCGTCGGCGGTGATGCTGTCGTTTTGTACTCGCTCTTGCACATCTTTCAGTTGGCTATCGCTCAAACTCTTGCTTTGCGCCAATGGTGCCCAAGTAAAGCTGCAAGCTAATAGTAAAATGAGTAAGTGGGCTGAGTTGCTTTTCGAGTATGGCATCCGACTTCCTATGCTTTTGCTGTGCTTGCTTTAATCATTTCAACTAGAAACTAGACTTTAACGTCAATATCGCTATTTCTTAACAGTAGCTAGTGTCTATTATATTGGACGCTAAGGCGCGGGCTCTGAAGTGCTCCGTACAATTTATTATTGGCGATTTCTTTCTTTGTCCCTATTCTTCCCTTAGCAATCTTGCCAGCTCTGCCTGGGCGTCGCCGACGCCGCATTCGGCTGCTTCGGTCAGATATTTTCGGCTTTCCTCTTCAGAGAGAGCTTTGATTTTTTTGTCGCGGCTCAGGCAGTATAGTTCCCACTTCGCTAGATAATAGCCGCGTTCTGCCGCTTCGCCATACCAATGGGCTGAAGCGGCATAGTCTTGCACCACGCCATTGCCGCGGGCATAACATTCACCAAGCATATACATAGAAGATGGATTGTCTTTAGCTGCCGCCTTGCGATAGAGCGCCACCGCTTCTTTGAAATTGCGGGAAACGCCCAGTTCACCGTGATAGTGCACATTGCCTAAATAATAGGTCGCCCAGTTGCTGCCGTTGCGCTTTCCCTCTTCCAGATAGTTTAGGGCTTCGCCTTGTTTGTCAACTAGATCTTTATGGGTCCAGTAGATATAACCAAGACTGGTGAAAGCTTCGACCACGCCTTGTTCGGCGGCTCTGAGAAACCACCTTTCGGCTTCCAGAATATCTGCTTCGACGCCTTGACCATTTTCATAAAGCTGAGCCAGGGCAAATTGAGCATCGGCATTTCCCTGATTGGCAGCCATTTTATACCAATAGGCAGCGCGTTCCAGATCTGGTTCTACTATTTCGCCGCCTTCATAGAAAGTGCCAAGCAAAAACTGAGCATAGTCAAAGTCTAATTTGTCGGCGCTCAAAATGCAGTAGTGCAGTGCTTTCTCTAAATCTGCTTCGGTGCCTTCGCCAAAGCGATAGCACAAATAAAGACTGTAATAGGCGGGTGGGTAATCATGCTCTGCTGCCTTGCTGTACCAAAAGAAGGCTTTGTCTGCGTCTTTTTCTACACCTTCGCCGTCATAGAAACAATCTCCCAGTCGGCATTCCGCCTCGGCTAGCCCTTGCTGCGCCGCCTTAAGCAACCACTCATAGGCAAGCTCATCATTCTTTTCGACATAAAGCCCCTCTTTATAGATATGAGCAAGATCGAGCTGCGCAGAGGCTAGTCCGCCTTCCGCCAAGTTGAGGGTGCGCAAAAACATATGGTCGTCACCGGTGTCTTCTTCCACCGGCACCGACTGTCCGAGGGAGGCTTTCACCTCTGATTCTTCCATGCACATAAGCTTGAGACAACGTTCCATCTGCTGTTTGAATTCAGCCATAGATGAATATCGATCATCGGCATTTTTACTGAGGGCTTTCATGATGATGCGTTCGAAAGCCTCTTGCTTAGCCGTGTTGGCAAAGTTTGCCGGTGCTTCATTGATATGCTTGAAAATGACATTGAGAAAATTCTCGCCTTCAAAGGGCGAGTGTCCGGTGCAGCATTCATAGAGCACACAGCCCAGTGAATAAATGTCGGAGCGGTAGTCGACCTTTTGCCCCATACACTGTTCGGGGCTCATATATAGGGGCGAACCAAAAACTTCGCCTGTCTGCGTAAGCCTCAAACTCATGTTGCCGGGCAGAGAAAAAATCTTAGCAATGCCAAAGTCGACGAGCACCGCTTTGTGTCCGTTTTCAGAGTCTTTGATGATCATGATATTGCTTGGTTTGAGGTCGCGATGGACAATGCCTCTATTGTGGGCATGCGAAAGTGCGTCCGCCACTTCGATAACAAATTTTAGGGCAAGCTCGGGAATGATGCTGCTTTTCTTGATAAGCTCACTCAAGGGCATACCGTCTAGATAGTCCATGACCATAAAGGGCACGCCTTGGCTGGAAACAGCGAATTCGCGCACCGCCACTATGTTTGGATGGCTGAGACTGCTTGCTGCTCTAGCCTCGGCCATAAATCGTTTATACATGACTTCGTCTGAACCGGCGTCTGCCAGGAGCATCTTGATGGCGACATCTTTCTTGCCCTCTTCGGCACTTTTATCGATGCCCCGATAGATTACGCCCATGCCGCCGCGACCGATTTCTTGCAGCAGTTGATAGCGCTCGCCGAGCTTGAGCTGCCCCGGTGCAATAACCAGGGTGGAGTTCAGGTGCGAGCCGTCATGTGGGCAACTGGTCAGGTTGCCGCTGAAAGTACGGTTACATTCGGCGCAATGTTTACGAAAGGCGGCGGTCATATTTTAAGATTCATTCCCCTGACCTCTACTTACTTTACCAGGGCGATAGTCGCAGATTGCGTTGCCCTTCGACTGATTATCTATACCCGGAGCGCAGAGGCCGGCCTCACTATCGGTGGGAAGGCAGCCGCGCAGATCTAAGCTGAAACGTATTTCTTCGCTGTCATGGGCGAGGGTGCGGTGCAGATGATCAGCGGCAAAAAGAATGGCTTCGCCTTGTTTGAGAGCGAAGCTGTGTTCGTCTTGGCTGGAAAGATCTTGACTGGCATAGGGGTAGAGGTCGTCCGAGTACCACTGCGAATTGCCAAAACCTGCTTGGGTCTTAAACTTTTCGTATTCAAATCGGGCCGAGCCGTTTTGCACGACTTGTTTAAACAGCTGAGGGTAAAAGACAAATGTCTCAGTGGCTTTGACGTCGTGAAGGGCGACCCAGAGATTGATCTGACTGGTCGGATTGGCATACCAGGTATCGCGATGGGCGGCAAATGCGGCTGGAAAATCTTGCCCTGCCTTGGCTCTGGCCTGGGAGTCGAAAATCGGTTTGACCACTCGCAAACGCGGCACTTCAAAGAGGGTTTCAGGGCTTGAATAGATTGCCTTGAAATAGGTTTCGATGAGAGCCTGACGCAACGTCGCGTCTGCTGCCAGTCTGTCTTTAGCTTCTGCTATTGCTTCTTTCAGCTCTTTTTCGGCAAGACTTTTGTGGGCAGTGCGTGGAGACTCGCCAAAAGTAGCCTTTATATGCCCCCAAGCTAAGTCTTGAATAGCCAAGAAAGCCTTTTCTCCGCCACTAGTTTCTATTTTGAAGATTTTGCCTTCTGTAAGGATTTTGCGCCGACGCTCTATCTTGTTTTGGTCACTTTCGGTAGATGATTTTATGCTTTCAATTGCTTCTAGGTAGAGTTCTTTCGGCACTTTCACCCCAATGTTTTGATAGCAGTAAAATTTGGCTCTATACTTGCATTTACTTTTTGGAGTCGATGATGCTGCAAGCTCAAGAGATTATTGTGCGGCTTGGTCTCAAGAGTCACCCTGAGGGTGGCTATTATAGCGAGACTTATCGAGGTAATGATTGTCAGGTATCGGTGTCTGGTGCTTTGCAAGCTCGCCCCTCTGGTACAGCAATTTATTACATGCTGACGCCGTCTACTTTCTCTGAGTTTCATCGTCTTGCTTTTGATGAGATTTTCCATTTTTATCTAGGTGATGCGGTGGAAATGTTTCAGATAGATGCAGCCGACGGTGCCGTATCTCGCTTTATGCTTGGTAATGACATTCTTGCCGGGCAGCTGCCGCAGGTTCTGGTGAAAGCCGGTGTCTGGCAGGCTTCGCGCCTGCTTGTTCAAGACTCGAACTCTCAGTCTTGTGATATCTCTTCTGCAGTCTATTCTGAAAGCCCTGCTGAAGAGGCTCAAGGTTCGTTGTTTCAGTCTTTGTCTAAACCTTACGGTTTTGCCTTGCTTGGTACGACAATGGCGCCGGGTTTTGATTTTCGTGATTATGAGCAGGGTTCTTTTGCCGAACTTAGCGCTCTTTGCCGCGGCAAATGCGATGAGCTTGTCAAAAGTCTAACCAGGGTCTGAAAGGCTTGTGATTAGAGAAATTAGAAAAGAAATTAGAGAGCAAACAAGAGAAGAATTTAGAGAGGCGGAAATGGCTAAAGGCAAAAGCTTGGCGCAGTATGTAAACGATAGACTGGAAGCTCTGGCAGACCCAGTCAAGGCCGAAGAGATGGCGGCATATATGCGCACCGAGATGCCTTTTTATGGAGTGCAGAAGCCCGAACGTGTGCCGATTATTCGCGAAATCAAAAAACTCTATGTGCCTGGATCTTTGAAGGAATATAGCGACAATGTTTTGTCGCTCTGGTCGCAGAAACATAGAGAAGTGAAGTATATCGCTATCAACTATGCCGATTCTTTTAAAGAATTTGTGATACCACAAGCGGTGCCGCTCTATGAGCGCTTGGTGCGAGAGGGGGCTTGGTGGGACTTTACCGACCCGATAGCTTCTTGGCTTGTGGGGCGGGCTTTGCTTGAGAATGAAGAACAGATGCGACCGCTAATAGAAACCTATGTTGATGATGAAGATTTTTGGATTAGGCGCACTGCTTTACTGGCGCACCTAGGCCATAAAGAAAAGACCAATCACAAAGCCCTCTTTCGCTATTGCTTAGAACTGGCGCCAGAGAAAGAGTTTTTCATAAGAAAGGCAATTGGTTGGGCTTTGCGCGAGTACAGCAAAGCCGAGCCTGAGAGAGTGAGAGACTTCCTCAAGAAAAATAGCAAAACTCTTTCGCCCCTCAGCTACAAAGAAGGGGCGAAACACCTAGCTAAGCTTGGGTTAATCGAGCTTGACTAGATATTCTTCAGTCGAGCTTTAGCCGGCAATAGCCGGTGCGCCTTCGGCTGCTTCTGCATCTTCAGAATCTTCAGAATCATTGACGACTAAACCCGGGAAGGGGTCTGGATATTGAGCCCAAGCGCTTGGACCTTGCGCAAATTCTTCGGCAGTCAAAAGGGCTTTGTTCAATTCTGAGATAAGCCAGTCTTTATCCATATCGATGCCGATAAAGACTAGTTCTTGTCTGCGGTCGCCAAAGTTCATTTCTTTTTCGCCATCTTTGTCGGCTATCAGGCAGGGTTTGCCCATGTCCAGCTCTTCTTGAATGTCGATGCGGGCTTGTTCGTCTTCCGGCCATTCTTCTTTGTCGACTTCGGCCCACCAGAGAGCGCCGCCTCTGATATTGGATGCACCACCGGCTTGCGACCATTCAATAGAATGTTTCATATGATTGGCAAACCACATGAAGCCCTTGGAGCGCACCACACCATCCCATTCAGTGTTGAGGAAATCGGCGATGCGCTCGGGGTGGAAGGGCTGCATTGCTCTAAAGACAAAGCTTGAGATGCCGTATTCTTCGGTTTCGGGCACGTGTTCACCGCGCAATTCTTTCATCCAACCTGGGGCTTCGGCTGCCTTTTTGAAGTCGAAGAGCCCGGTGTTGAGTACTTCTTTTAGAGCGACTTTGCCAAAGTTGGATTCGAGAATTTTGGCTTCAGGATTGAGATGGGCAATGATGCCGCGCAGCCTAGCTAGTTCTTCTTTAGAGATGAGATCGGTCTTGTTGAGGATGATCACATTGGCGAATTCAACCTGGTCGATCAAGAGGTCTGAAATAGTGCGATCATCGGTTTCATCTATTTGAAGATTGCGCTCTGTGAGGTCGGCGGCTTCGGCATAGTCTTTGAGGAAGTTGAGCGAGTCGACCACGGTGACCATGGTGTCGAGGGTGGCAACGTCTGAGAGTGATTTGCCGTTTTCTTCCACAAAAGCAAATGTTTCAGCTACCGGTAGGGGCTCGGAGATGCCGGTAGATTCTACCAATA
This sequence comes from Obscuribacter phosphatis (SeqCode), assembly GCA_017303615.1. Lineage (GTDB taxonomy): Bacteria > Cyanobacteriota > Vampirovibrionia > Obscuribacterales > Obscuribacteraceae > Obscuribacter > Obscuribacter phosphatis_A. The sequence goes on along the minus strand of JAFLCK010000024.1, from coordinate 50,108 downwards.
GATAATCGAAGCGACCGTCTTGAGCCAATCTTTCAATTTCAAGCAAGAGGTCTTCACGCAGGGTGCAGCAGATGCAACCATTACTCATTTCGACCAGTTTTTCGTCGACGCGGTTGAGGCTATTGCCCTGCGAAATAAGCTGGGCATCAATATTGACCTCGCTCATGTCGTTGACGATTACAGCTACTTTCAAGCCTTCGCGGTTTGAGAGCACCTGGTTGAGCAAAGTGGTTTTGCCTGCGCCCAGAAAGCCCGAGAGCACTGTCACCGGTAGTTTTTTCATGATTCTATCCTCGATGTTTTATTTCTTGGTCTCTTTAAAGACCGAGTGCACCCGGCAACCGGGGCAGTATTTGCGCAATTGCAGTCTCTCTGGGTGATTGCGTTTGTTTTTAGTGGTGGTGTAAAAGAAATTGCAGGCCAGTTCGCCACAGGCCATCTTGATGATGATGCGGTCGCTTTTCTTCACGGTGAAGCTCCGGACGGTTAAGTTGTTTCTTGGTGATAGGAGATTATCATTCGTTTGGGTGAAAATTGTGGAAATGATAATCATTTATCAAGATTTGTCACGGCGGCGTCGCAAAAGGCAGCAATATTTGGCTGCTTGGGCTGAAGCTAAATTGGCTGAGGGCTAAATTTTGGCTCTTGGGTTAATTACCGGCTTTATCTATATAGTTTCTGGGTTTGGTTTTTAGGTTTGGTTTCTTGGCTAAGTTTCATGCAGCCAAGATTTATTGAGGCAATTTAGTTTGGGTAGGATATTAAAGTCGGTGGCTCTTGCTTGAGCCGCTGTCGGCTGGAGAGTTCGGTCTCAGGGGCTGGACTGAGGGGGAAAGACCTTGCTCACCGATATGGGGGCCAAGCGCTTAGAAGTAGAGTGTCAGATACTCTGCGCTGCTTTGCGTCAGAGCTGGTCTAGTCAAGATTTGCGCGGTGTTTTGACAGCGGCTGGTCAATTGGCTGAGTTTTTTCCTGACTTGCTGAGGTCCGGCTCGCTAAAGAATAGCGACCTGCCAGACTTGTATGAATTTCTTGGTGTAGATAAAAAGGTCGGACCAAATAAGATGAAGGCGCTGTTTAGGTTGCAGCGCAAAAGGCATCTAATGACCAAGAAGCTGCATGGTCGCGAGAATCGGCTGGCTTACTATGAACTCTTAGATTGCGGCTTGGTCTTGAAGCACCCGCGTCTCAGGCTCAGTCACGATTTGAATGTGCTGAGGCAGGCCCTGGTCAAACACAATCTCATTCCCGATGACGGCAGCTTCAACGCTCCTGGTCAAGCAATGCCCCATCATGCCGCCCCGCAGTCTGGCCAAGACTTGCTCAATATGCCTGGTTTGCCGCCGCTTGTTAGGCTGATGGTCGACAATAGATTTCTTGGTCCATCTGAGGTGCAGGCTTTGCACTTCCAGCTGACTAATTTCAAGAAGCTCACTCTCGAAGAAGCTATCTTGCAAGCCGGCTATGTAGACGGTGTTACCCTGCAGGCTCTGAAGGCGCATCTTGGTACTAGTGCTGGGATTTAGGGGCATGGATGATGGGGAGAGTTTCCTCGCTGCGAAGTTCGATTCGAAATCTCTAAGTCTCTAGACCTCTAAGTAAATCTGCATAAGCATTTGATTGAAAGTGCGCTATCTGTGTTAAGCGATAGCGCTGCCGCTGTTAAGAGATAGCACTGCCGCTGCTCAAACTGCCCTAACTTCGGCCAATCGCCTGATTGCATAATTGTCGTCCCAACAGACTGCTGCTTCCCACGCGGCAGAGGCTTGAGCCGCTATTTCAAGCGCGTCTGCGTCAAGACCAGCTGCATTATGCGGCAGGGCCAGATCTAGGGTGGTAACGTCGACGTGAGACTCGTCCCAGTCCAGCAGTGCCACTCTATCTTTAGTCATGCGAATGTTTGCAGGATTGGTAGGATTGCCATGCACGACGCCGGTCGGGAGTCCGAGCAGTCGCGTCCAGGCAGCTCGGCATCGGGCTACGCCTTCAGCCGGCATTTTGCCAAGATTTATCTTAGTGCCAGTGTCTTCTTTCAGGAGGTCGGTCGACGATCGCCAACCCGGGCGCTGCGGCCAGCCTTGTGTCAATTGATGCAGTTGCCGAAGACTGTCTGCCACCCGGCGCCAATCGGCTTCGGTCTTGGGCGGCTTGCCCTCGAGGTAGTTCATTACCACCAGACCGCCTGCAAATAAGCGTCCTTCCAGGGTTGGGATTGGCACCGGTACGACTAGCCCTTTATGGTCTAGATAGGTAAGTAATTCGGTCTCCCAAGCTAGGTCGGCGTCGCTCCTAGAGCCTAGGCGCGCGACCGCGATTTGCTCGCCTAGGCGGACACTCCATACATCGTTAGCGACTCCGCCAGCTAATGGTTCGATGCGAGCTACGCCTTCGCCCCAGTGTCTCAGCGCTTCCCAACCAGTTACATTCATGGTCTCTCCAATCACCTGTCAAAGTATAACCAGCAATGCCTTGCTTGCTCAGAAAGAAAATCATCACTTAGATTGATGTTAAGCCAAGTCTTACCGTTCAGACTTGTTATAACCTGAACACTCAAATAGACGCTCATCAAAGGCTCAATTAAGCCTTGTCAAAGCTTCAATAAAATGGCTTCGATAAAGCTTCTTCTCATTTAGAGATTAGAGAATTTTGTTTGTTGTCTCAATTTACTGGAAAAGTGATCTATCAATGTTGGATAAGAATCTCAATTGCCCTCTAAGTGCGCTCCTTGATGTGGTGGGGGCAAAGTGGTCGGTGCAAATTTTGCGCGAGATTGCACTTGGTCCGGTGCGCACTCGCAAGTTTCTAAGGCTGATACCAGGCTTGACTATGAAGTCTTTGCAAGAGCGGATAAGAGCCTTGCAGAATTTGGGGCTGATTGAAAGACGCGAATTCGACGAGAAATTGCCCCATGTGGAACATGCAATAACTGAGCGCGGCCGCAGACTTTTGGCTTTGATGGCGCAGCTCAAGGCTTTGGCCGATGAGACTGCTTCAGCCAAATGTTATTGCTCTATAGAAGGCTGCAGCGAAGAGCAGATGGTCTGCCCATCGCGTCGACAAGCTTAGTAGATTTAGCTAGAGCGACAATTAATCTGTTAGGGCAGTGAGATAAGTTATTACTTCTTCGCTTTATTTTATTGCGCTTTCAATTTTTTCATCAACCGATAGATGGATACTTTTAGGTAACTGGTTACTTTCATTTATCAACTATGCTTCAGGCTGGTTCTCAGTTTAAGCTCTGGGCATGACTACATTTTTTATCGCTTTTGCAATTTTCTACGTATTTCATGCACAGGGCATCACGCTCGGCTATCACCGCCTGCTTTCTCACAAGAGTCTAAAAGTTCCAAAATGGTTGGAATATTTTGTGGTATCTGGAGGCTACCTATGTTTAGAAGGCTCGCCGATATTCTGGGTGACGACGCACCGACTGCATCACCGCTATTCAGACCATGACGGCGACCCGCATGCTCCTAAAGACGGGCTTTTCCATGCCTTTGTCTCTTGGATGTGGAAACCGCAGGTCTATATCAGTGCCAAAGAAAGCCGTGAGCTGGCTCCCGATCTCTATCGCGACCCTGTTTATCGCGCCTTGCACGCTGGTCACACTCATTGGGACGGCATTCTCTGCTTGTTCTTTGCCGTTGCCTTCCGTGTCGCTCTTTATTTTCTCTTTGGACCGGTTGTACTGGCAGCCAATCTGTTAGCCACTTTTATGTCTTTTCTTGGTCCGCTCTTGGTCAATTCAGTGGGGCATCTGCGTCAATTCGGCTATCAGACCTATGATTGCAACGACGACAGCCGCAATGTTTTTTTAGTGGCTATGCTTTCTATGGGCGAAGGCTGGCATAACAATCACCATGCTTTTCCGACTTCGGCTAGGCATGGCTTGACTTGGCGCGAGCCAGATCCTACCTGGCTAACCATTTCAATATTGAAATTGCTTGGTTTGGCAAAAGAGATTCGCTTGCCTAAAACCCAGTCGCATTTTGCCACTGCCCGCACCCGGGCTGAGCAAACCGCCGATATGGCTAAAGCTGAAAGCGAAATGGCTACTGCCGGGAAGTAGAGCTAGAGCTCTTCGGCACCCAGTTCTTTCATTTCTTGCCGAAGAGCCTTCAGTTCTTCCAATTGGCTGGCTGTTCTGTTTGTGAACCAATCTGAAATTGAGTCAATTACTTCGGCTTTGAAGAACTTGGTCTCTAAAAGTAAGTGTGACATACTGGAAAACCAGCGCAGGGTCTGATCGTCTGACTTGATTGAATTGGCTAATTCAGTCACATCTCTTGAGATTACGCACTTATCTTTGCGTCCTTGCAAAATCAAGATTGGTAGGTCTTCGCGCATTTTAGCTGCAAACTTGCGGTTCTTGCCGACATATTCTTGGGTTTCCAAAAGCTCGGCAATGGTGAGCGAATGGCGCATGAGCGGGTCATTGAGCATGTCGTCAACCACTCTCTTGTCGCTTGATACCAATTGCTTCATAAAAAAGTTTAGATTGACATTGAATTTTGGGTTGATGATGATGCCTTGCAAACCGGCAGCCAGACTGCCGGGTGAGAGAAACATGCGCGGATTGACTTTCACCGCCGGTGCCGAAATGACAATACCGTCAACAAGCTCGGGATGCTCGGCGGCTAAGTGCAAGCAGGGGGTAGCGCCGAGGCTTTCGCCGATGATTACAAGCGGAATGCCGGGATATTTTGCCCGCATCGCTTGGGCGAGCTTGACCAAGTCTTGGAAGCTCTTTTCATAGTTGACCTTTTTCTTTTGGTCTTCGCCTGAGTTGAAACGATTGTCGGGATCGTAATAGCACTTGCCAAAGCCGCGCATATCGTAAGAAACGGCGTAATGATTGTAGGCGGCAAAGACTTTGCCTGTGATGTTGTATCTGCCGCCGTGCAAAGTCAAGCCGTGCACAAACAAAATCAGCCTCTGGGGTGTGCGATCAAAGCCTTTTGGCAGAAATTCATAAGTGGGAATGCCAATTTTTTCTGTTAGTTCACCATCAATTACAACCGAATAGCGCTCTTTTGGATCTTTTGAGTATTTGCTCCAATCGAGGGGGGTGGGCGGTGCCGGTCTGGCTAGCGGCTCGGCTTGGCGTATTTGGTTGCTTGGTGCTGCAGTGGCTTGGTTGCTTTGTGCTTCGGTGGCTTGGTTGCTTTGTAATTCGGTGGCTTGGTTGCTTGGCGTTGCAGTGGCCCCTTTGGTTTGTGCTTGGCTCTCGGGCGCTTCGGTGGCTTGATTTGTCTGTGCTGAGGCTGGCTCTTGATCTTGCTCTGGGGTGGCGGCTAGAGCCTGGCAAAAGCCGGCACTAGATAAGCCGAAGATAGCCAAGGCTAGCGCCTCGCTTCTTAGTCTTTGAGAAATTTTCATCAGCGCCGACGCCTCTTTTGCTTTTTGACTATTTTAGTGTTTGTTCTAATGTTTTGGCAGTCGACCTGTCTTTGGCAGCCAGTTCGACTTTGCCAAGTTTATCGTATGCAGTGGCGCGCAAAAGATAGTTTTTGGCAATTTTAGTATCGTCATATTTTATTGATGACGTGTAATCACTAACTGCTTGCTGATATCTGCCGAGTTTCATAAGCAGGTCGGCGCGGTCTCGATAAACTTCGGCTGAATCAGGTTCAATTTTCAAGAGAACATTGCAGTCTTGCACAGCTTCTTCGATTTTATTTTGCTTGATGCGGGCTTGTTTGCGTGTATTAAAGATTGATTGCAAGAGATCGATATTCATCACTGCATCTGTGTTATCGGCAATCACCTCTAAATAGCGAGTGCAAAAGAATTCAGTCGCCGGCCAATTGCGCAGAGCTTCGGAAGTTTCTACTTTTTGCTTCAGTAAGCATTCGCTTCTGCTTTCTACGCGCAATGCTTTATCTATTTCTTGATCGGCTTCTTTGATTCTGCCTGCTTTCCACAACCTGACGGCGATGGCGTCGTAGACTCTCATGTCGCCTTTGTGAGTGCGGGCATAGTTGCTCATCGATATGCCGGTGGCTCGGTTTTGGTCTATTCTAATTAGCAATACAGGCGGTTTTCTATCTAAGATTGAAATGTCGCCATAGGGTGGGATGCTTTCTTTAATTAGTTGTTTGACATCGGAAAGGATGTTGTCTGTAGTTTTGTTTTTATTGAGCTTATTGAGAGTCTCAGCGTCTTTCAGCGCCGGTGCATAGTTGCCTATTGATATGTTGGAGAGCAAGCGAAAGAAATAAGGTCGATAGAAGTGGGGATCTGTTTTGATCATTTCATTGGTCAGTCTGATTACTTCTTCGTAGTGACCTTTTTCAGTCATGGCAGGCAGTGAGCTGGTCATGTCGAGGATGCTATTGGTATCGCCGACAGTGCGACCGTTTACTGAAAGTTTGCCTGATTCGGCTGTCAGTCTTTTGTATTCGGCGAGATCTTTGCGGGCGGCTTCAGCGTTGCCGAGCTTCATCTGCAGAGTGCCTCTGTTCTTGAAGTTAATTGCTTCTTCCGGTTTGAATTTGATAGCTTGATCTAATTCTGTAAGAGCCGATTTAGTATCGCCTAGTTGTAAGAAATAGTAAGCGCTATTGCCGTGGTAATTGCCTATGGTGCGTCTTTCCAATGGGCTCGGCTTGCTGCTGTGCAAAGTCTTGCCAAAAGATACCTCGCAGCCTCTGCGGTAGTATTGTAGGGCTTTGGCCCAGCGTTTCTGCTGTTCAAACTCTCGTGAGAGTGTGAACATAACGTTTGGATTATTGGGAAATAGCTCGGCTAAAAATTCCGGTGTGCGCAGCGATTTTGAGCGCGAACCTTGTTTGAGCGGAATGATCTTGAATTGTTCGCCCGTGGTCTTATCGTTGACTACAACTATTCTTCCTTCTCTCGTTTTGACAAGCTTATGACCGCGGCTTGATTTTCCCGAGATGAAATCATTGGCAAACTTTTCGGCATCTTCCGAAAAGCCGATAGTGATTATGGTCGGCTCGCCTGGGGTTTGTATATGCAAGATAGGGGCGTCGGGATCGGAATGATTGATATAGCGACTGAAGCTATCGGCGGTCTCGTCTTTCTGGAATTCTTGAGAAAGAGACGGTTGAGAGAATATTAGCCCGAGGGTTAGCGCTGAACTGAGTCCTAGCGCTGAATTTATGACTATTCCTGAACTCAGAACTATTCCTGAACTCAGAACTAGTACTGAACTCTGACCTAGTTCTGAAGTCAGAACTTGCCCTAATCTTAATCTAAAGCCTAAACCTAAGCCCAACTTGAAAAGGTTCATAGTAACCAATGACGAGATGATTTTTCGGTTTTACAGGGCTTGTTGGTTTTGAAGAGCTTCATTAAAGTTTTGCTCGCAGAAACAAATGCCTCTACAATGTTAGCATCGACCAGACTGGAAGGTAATTGATGAGAAAGACTGCCCTTGCCCTATTCTTGCCGGTGCCGCTTCTATCAATGTCAATCGCGGCGTCTTTGCCCTTTGACGGCAGCCAGTCTTTCTTTTTGGTGCAGCCCTGCTTTGCTCAAGCGTCTGGGCAGCGCAGCTCGACCCCGCAACAGTCTTATATTTCGGGCTTAGCCTTTTATAAAGCGGGGCATTACAGAGAGGCGGCACAGCTCTTTTGGAAGAATATCACCGACGAGGGCGGCGGACCTTCGGCTTGGCTTTATATGGCGCATTCTTACTATGCTTGCGGTGAGCGCGACAAGGCTATACAAACCTATCGCACAGTCAGAGATGTGCTCAAATCGCCGCAGGAAGCCGCCGTTGCCAGTCAGTATTTGGCCAGGCTCGACCCTCGCAACGAATGGAAACCTAAGGAAGGCACGGTGGCAGCGGCGCCCAAGGGCTCCACAAACATTAAGAAGAGAATCGAGATAGTGCGTCCGCGTATCGGGCATCCTGAGGTTTCCGCCGATACCATCGATGCTATCGACGAAGCCATCAATAAGATTCCTCCGCGCATTATGAAAATTCTCAATGATGCCAGAGTTTCAATCTGCATCACCCCTACTATGATCGATAAATTTCCCGAAGGTGCCTATCAGGAAGTAGCTGGTTATGAGGGCGGAACGGATAAAAGTTGCCCTGGCATGTATTCCAATGGGATTATCTATATCGCCCAACATACAGTTGATGAGCGAACTGATGATGTAAAGACGGCTTTCTCAAGGGACAGCATCGAAGAGACATTCTTGCACGAGACCGGTCATGCTGTTGATTTTGCACTTGGGGCTGTTTCGCACACCGATGAGTATAAACATGCTTATCTGCTTGATATTGCTCATGTGCCCGATGATGTGGCGCATCGTATTCGGTACTATTTGCAGAAATCGACAAGAGGGCAAGTCGAGTCTTGTGCTGAGGTGTTGGCTAATTTGATGGGCATGCACAATCGACAAAGCGAAGACATAAATTCTGTATTCAAGAATACAATAGCGGTACTTAAGAAAAGAATCGGCTTGTAGTTCCAGCTTTTCAATTGCTGTTTGTTCGGTTAGTATTTGTTCCGTTAGTATTTGTATCTCAGTGTTTAAATGCGGGGTTTTAGATGAAGGCGAGAGCTCTTTCACTGATTTCAATACTTTGCTGCATTGGCTTTAGCACCGTGGCACTTTCGGCATGCGTCAATCTCGGCAAGCCCAAGATGCAGACCCCGCAAGAGCGTGCCACCATGCAAGTGCTTGAGTTGCATCTCAAACTCGAGGGTAACACATACGGCTCTGATGATGAGAGGCGCAGCTACAAAGCTGTCGAGGAAGCCCTCGACCGTGCCTTGCGCGATGCCGGGGCGGGTGAGTTTGGGCGGCATGAATTTGGCGGCGGTTATTGCCGCATTTTTCTATATGGTCCAAGTGTAGATAAGATGTCAAACATAGTCGAGCCAATTTTGAGACAACAGACGCTGCGTCCAAAGTGCTATATGATCAAGCGCTATTCTCAGGGTTTCGGACCGGATGCCAAAATCGTGAGAATCGAATTGACAAAATAAAAGAAGCGCAAGGCTTGGTGGTTTGAACAGGTTAAAGCGGAACTATTTCTACAAAGGGCACGATCATTCTGAGGCTGCCTGGCACTTTTCTTTTCAATATCAAACAGACTTGCCGGTCGAAACCATTTGGCCCGTTTTGGGGCGCATCCAAGACTGGCCGAAAGTAGATAATCGGGTCGCTTACGTGCGCATCAACGAGGCTCCGGCGGTCGGAGTGGTTTTTAGCCTAAAACCTTTCAAGACGCCCGAACTCAAGATGCAGATAGTCAAGTTTGATCCACCTTTTCTCTATAGTGACTTGTGTCGTCTGCCGGGTGCCCAAGTCTATTTTAGTCATCAGCTCAGCAAGACAGGCAAGGAGACCTTGATTAGGGCTTCAATCGAAATCGATGGTCCCCTGACCAAGTTTTGGGTGGCTGTCTTTGGGGACAAGTTTGCAGCTGGTTTGCACGAACAGACCGAGCGCCTCTTGATTGTGGCTAGAGGCGGCTTCGAATGAGCTCGTGAGAGAGGGCTCTGGCGCGTGAGCGAGGGCTGTGACGCGTGAGCGAGTGAGTGAGTGAGTGTCGAGGAGAGAAGAATTGTCTGGACGCGAAGAAGTTTATTTTGGTGGTGTTTCGCAGAGTGGAGAGCCCGATAGAAACTGGTATATGCTGGCGTTTATCTCTATGTCTGAAGGCGGCGCCCGGCCTGTAGAGTTCGATGACTTTTATGATGCTTACATCAGCGACATCTTGCGTTGTACCGACTTACTGGCTAATGTTGTTCGTTTCTCTTTGCCGACGCCTCTGACAGCGCTTCCGCAAGTCTCAGGGCAAGTCAACTTTCTAACAATCTATCAACTCAAGAAGAACTCTGAGCCGCAAGGGCTTGAATCAGCCATTTTGAGCCCAGAACATGCTAGCGCTTTTGCAGAGTTTAGGCGCTGGAAGAGTGAAGCCTTTGCATACTTTGATCGCGCCTACTACTTATGCGAAACAGCTGCTGACGCTGTGGTTGATGCTCTCACCAAGTGTGAGTTTTATTTGCAGTCTCGCACTCGGTTTGGCTTGGACTTGGGGAGTGCAGGTGCTGCTGGGGCTGGCGCAGGCGCTGGTGCTGGGGCTGGGGCTGGCGCTGGTGCTGGGGCAGGCGCAGGCGCTGGTGCTGGTGCTGGTACAGGTGTAAAGGCAAGTGATGGCGCTGGTGCTGGGGCAGGTGTAAAGGCAAGTGATGGCGCTGGTGCTGGTACAGGTGTAAAGGCAAGTGATGGCGCTGGTGGTGACAATAGTAGTGGCAAGCAAGTCGCTAAGGCTCAACCTGGCGAGTCAATCGTCATTCAGTTTGAGCGCATTCTCGATGCCTTGCCTTCTGGTTTGTCGAAGTGTCAGGATTTCAATATGTGCCAGCTTGCAAGTGCTGATAAGGACGGGGATAGGCTGACATTCAGGTCTTGGCTGAAGAGATAGATTTGCTTTCTGCCAACCACCAGAAAGCGATGCTACCCTTTAATTTAAGCTGTAGAAAACTTGTTCTCGGAATGCTGTTATGTGGGCCGGGCTTCTGACAATTCTGTGCTGCCTTTAAACTGGCTTTCTATATGGTTCTGAGCGCATTCAAAATATCCATGGAAATGTTTTTAGGGGGTCTTGTAAGTGGTACCGAATGCGGTATTCTATATACATAAGCGGTGAGTGCTGGTCCAAGAGATTCAGTGCTTTGAGCCGAGGGACCTTGTGGAAACGCCAAGTCTGCGCAGACTTGAAACTGTAGCAAGCGAGTCCGCTATTCGCCGAATCTGACTGAGGCAGTAGAAATATCGAGTCTTCGCAAGAGACTGTCAGCCGATAGCATTTAAGCCACCGCAGTTCACTCTGGGTGGCTTTTTTGTTTCATAACACGAGAAAGAAAATCAGTGGGCTGAACTGTTTTGTGTGTCTATGGTGACAGGGATTGATTTTCCTTGTTGGAGTGATTTTTCCTGCAGAGCAGCAGTGTCTTTGGATCTGCTGCACTGTCTGCAAATACCAGAAAGAAGAATTTCATGTTCTTCAAGCAAAAAGCCGTCCGGCAGGATTTTGTTTAGGTTGAGGGCGCATTCAAAGATATCAAACACTTTCTGACAGCTTCTGCATGAAAAGTGATGGTGGTGGTGGATGCCTGGTTTCTCATACAAAATGGCTCCCCCTGGCATATCAACTTGTTTCAATCGGCCTTCGAGAAGAAGGGTCTTGACGTTTCGATAGACAGTGGCAATGCCTAGTGATGGGCAATATATAGACGCTAAGTCAAGAATCTCCTGCACAGCTAGCGGACGATTCTCATAATCGAGTGCCTTGAGGATGGCACGACGTTGTACGGTGTTTCTTTCCATGTCACGATTATAAGCTAAAAAAAGACCGCCCGGTTGGGCGGTTTTTTTTTAAACCGATATCGGTTTATTTTTTTTTCTATTCATTGTCCGGAATTGGCGCACCGTAGGGCAAGGTGTTGCCGATGAACTGATGTCGCTCAGCTCGGCCGCTGCGATAGTAACCGCTTGCCTGGTGTTTTCTTTCACCGGTCTTCGAATCTTTGACTTCTTTCGTTTCTTTCGTATCCGCCGAGGCTTTTACCTCGGTAGTCTTTGAAATCTCGGCGTCAGCTTTGGCGCAGTCCGTGTTCAAGTTGGTCGAACTGCCTTCGGATTTCTGCAGCTTCTCAGAATTGGACTTCCTTTCTTCAAGCTTTGCTTGCGGTCCAGAAGGACCGTTGTCAGGGATTGGGGCTCCGGGTGGAAGTACATTACCGACGAATTGATGACGTTCTGCTTGACCACTGGTGTAGAACTTTTCGTTGATAATCGATGGTTCGACCTGAAACAGGTTCAAATCACGCGCGCCTTCCAATCTTCCAATACCAGTGTTCTTTTTCGCTTCCTCGGAAAAAGCTTGGTTGGTGGAAACTGAAGTCAAAAGCGAGATAGCAACCAATGCGCCAAACGCCAAACGAGATTTTTTCATTGAATTTTTTTGCCTCCGGCAATATGTGACTAATTCTAGCCTAAGCGCCTTTTGTGGACTTTGCCAGAATAAGAATAATGACAACCGGACTTGACACAAGTGGTAATGCGAACCTATTATCAGTAAAACGCAACGCGTGTCGTAGTCGCCCCAGATGGCGGCATTTCGATGTGCTCAAACATTAGATCGGTCTGCATCAGTTTGGAGATAGTCCTCCCGATTGCGGCTACGGTGCGCTTGCGTTGCATTTTGGGGAGATTTTCTCTTGAGCGTAAGCGCCGATTTTAAAAAGCTGCCTGTGACGGTCCTTTCGGGTTTCCTAGGTGCCGGTAAAACTACTTTATTGAGTCATATCTTGAACAACCGGGATGGTTTGAAGGTCGCGGTGATTGTCAATGATATGAGCGAAGTGAATATAGATGCCAAACTGCTTCAGCGGGACGGCTCTCTTTTGAACCGAGCGGAAGAGCGTCTGGTTGAGATGACTAATGGTTGTATTTGCTGCACGCTTCGCGAAGACCTGCTGGTTGAGGTCTCAAAGTTGGCACTGGAGGGGCGTTTCGACTACTTATTGATCGAGTCGACAGGTATTTCTGAACCTATGTCGGTGGCCGAGACCTTTGCTTTCACTGATGCTGAAGGCCGCTCTCTTGGCGACATCGCACGTCTGGATACGATGGTAACCGTTGTCGATGCGCTCAATTTCCTAGAGATGTACAGCGCCAGCGAAAGCTTGAAAGAGAGAGGCATGGCGTTGTCTGATGTCGACGAGCGCACAGTTTCAGACCTGCTTGTAGATCAAATTGAGTGCGCCGATGTAATTATTTTGAACAAGCTTGACTTGGTGGACAAGAACGCTGTAGCTCGTTTGGCTCAAATAATCAAGCAATTGAATCCTTCGGCAAGAATTGTGCGAGCACGCTTTGGCGTTGTGAGCAGCGAGAAGATACTAGACACGGGCTTATACCAGTTTGATCGAATGGCGGAAGCCCCTGGCTGGATGCAGGAGCTACGTTCTGGAGCCGGATTGGCGCAGAAAAAGAGTGAAAAGGAAGAATATGGCATAAAGAGCTTTGTCTATAGAGCCCGGGTGCCTTTTCATCCAGAAAGATTGAGGCAGCTATTGGCTGAAGAGTGGCAAGGAGTGCTTCGCTCTAAGGGATTTTTGTGGATTGCAAGTCGAATGGACTATTCAATTGAGTGGTCGCAGGCTGGCGGTTCTTGCCGAATTGAGCCGGGCGGAATGTTCTGGGCTGCAATGCCGAAAGAGCTTTGGCCTGTTGATTCTTTGCTGCGCAGAGACATAGACGAGAATTGGGCCGAGCCTTTTGGCGACCGGAGACAAGAGCTAGTCTTGATAGGAATCGACATGGATGAAAGTGATTTACGCAAACGCTTTGATTATTGCCTTCTTGATGAAGTGGAAATGAACGCTGGGCGGGCTGCTTGGTCCGAGCTGTCGGATCCCTTTCCGAATTGGAACATAAGATTGTTGCACGAGCATGCCAACGAACTTTTAGCCGCCGCTGCCAAATAGACGGTAGTGCCAAGAAAATAGGAGAAGAATGTGAATAAGAAATCGGGACGCGATAGTGGTTTAGCCATGCCCAAGAGACGCAAGTCAGATCCCCTGGTTGCCGCTAAGATTGAATTTGTTGACTATAAAGATGTGAATTTGTTGCGCAAGTTTCTTAGCGAGAGCGGCAAGATTCTGCCGGCTCGCATTACCGGCACCAGTCGTACTAATCAGCGGATGATTACCAAAGCCATCAAAAGAGCAAGAGCCATCGGTCTTTTGCCCTTCAGCGGCAATAGCTAGTCATGATTGACGACATTGATGCAAGGCAAATGGAACAGTCAGAATATCAGCGTGTCAAAAGCCAGGATTTCATAGAACCTGGACGCGCTGCCGAAAAATGTTTGCAAGAAGCATTGAAACACAGTCGCCTTGCTGAGTCTTATATACGAGACCTAAAGTTTGACAAAGCGCTGCTTCATCTAAGAATAGCCTTAGAGCTTAATCCAGTTCTGCATGATTGTTATTATCACTTAGGTCGTGTTCATTTCCTTCAGAACAACTTTGAAGAAGCTCTGGACAGCTTTTCAGAAAAGATCAGATATGCGCCTGCATGTGCTGAAGCTTTCTATTTCAGAGGTCTTGCTTATGCCGAACTCAATATAGTGGCACCAGCTGTGGATGATCTTACTCTCGCCCTAGAGCTTGATGATCAATTGGCTGGTGCTTACTTCGCGAGAGCACAACTTTTGGCAGCAGAGCAATTTTTTGAAGAAGCTATATCAGATTATAGTAAGGCAATAGACTTAGACCCGCGTCAGGCAGATGCTTACTATGGGAGGGGCTTGGTTTTTGAGGTTTTGGAAGAGCCCGACAAGGCTCTATCAGACTTCGAGAAGGCATGTGACATAGCGCCTGATTTCGCAGATGCATTTTACAGTCGCGCAGTAATCTTGGCTTCTCTAGATAGGTTTGAAGAAGCGCTTATGGATTTCGACAAGACTACTGAATTGGATTCGGAGCACGCTGAAGCATATCTGGGCAAGGCCGAGTGTCTAACTCACCTTGGTTTTGGAGCCCAGGCAATAGAAGCGGTTACAGATGCTATCTGTCTGGACCTATCGGCTGAGCCATATCTTCTGAGAGCCGCTCTTCACTGGCGGTTTGGTGATCAAGCGGCTAGTTTTCGGGATTTTAGCGCCTATGTTTCAAGACTTAATGCCGAATACGGAAAGGATAGTGAGCAAGCTGCCTGAGGCTGCAAAAGCAAACTTTCAAACTGACTTTGCTCGCATACTTGAGCAAGAGATTGAACTGAAGGAGGCTACCTTAGGGGTCCTTCATCAAGAATTGTGGCTATTTGGACAAGATGTAAAAGCTGAGCCGAATAGGTTGCTCTCTCTTGGTTACAGCCAGGTTAGGGTTGCCGATAAGGCAAAATGTACTTGCTATTTCAAGGATTTTGGCTTGAAAAGGCTATATGTGTGGGGCTTTGGCGTTCTTCTAATTGACTTGGCTGACGGAGCTGTAAATTCAGGCGCGCAGTTTCAGGGGGTGTATATAAACCGATATCGGTTTATTCCTGAGGTCGTAAACTTAAATTTCGCCTTTAGAACCGGGGTACCCCATTGTCCCGAGGACCTCGGGGCGGCCCAGCCTGTCACAGCTGGAGATTGGGGGTTCGCTTTTAAGCGGGTTGCCGCGGTATTCAAGATTCTCAGAGCTCACGAAGTATGCGCAGTAAGAGAACTGGGTCTATCGGCCCGCCAAGCGATGCTCGAGAAATTTCCGCAGAAGTATTGCACTTGTCTTGAATCTTTGGTTCGAATGAAGAAGATTTCCAGTCGTTTCAAGAAACTTTCTCGTGCACTGCGGGTCGTGAGCCATTGATTTTTTAGCTGCTGGTGCTATATTCGGTCTCTCTTGATTTCACTCTTATCTTATCGGCCCAGGCGACCATATGGCAGTCTTTAGCTTCTTGAATAGCTCTTCAAAAAGAAAGATGCTTGTGTTTCTCTGGTCCCTTTCGCCTTGGCTCTTTCTGGCCATTGGCTTGCACCATTTTAGAGATATCGGTTTGTCCTTTCTGCTTTATCATGGGTTCTGCCTCTTGCCTGCCGTCTTATTGAATCGACATCATTGGCAGGAACATCTCAAACTGCCGTCGCGCACAGATTTGATTGTTCTGCTCCTGAGCAGCATTGGCTTTTCGCTCTTTACGTGGATAGCCTATGGACTTTTGAGTGATTTTCTTGTCGATAGAGAGCTAGCATTAAAGAGCTTGATTGACAGAGGATTCAAGTTGAGTTGGTTCATTCCTTTGAGCCTTTATTTCCTTACTGTGAATCCAGTTCTAGAGGAGTTATTCTGGCGGGGTGTAGTTCTAAACGAGCTTTGCGACGAGCGAGAGCCTGTGCTGAGTCCAGCCGGAATTTGGACAAACGTCGCTTTTGCCGTTTGGCACTTTCTGGTGGTGCGACTATTTGTCGCTCAGACGTTTGTGCCTTTGGCGATTGTTTGTGTTCTGAGCGTCGGATTCTTACTTTCGTGGCTATATAGAAAGAAAGACTCACTCATTTTGCCAGCTCTCTATCATTCTGTGGTTTTCGACTTAGCCGTGATAATCATTCTGACTATGGTTCTATTTGGACCCATCCGGCTTTCTGAGCATTCGAAGCTCGCGCCACTGTTTGCCAGAATTCAGGGATGAAACTTAAATCCGAGATTCATGATTTTAGATGTTAAGATCTCGATGGTCAGGCATCTTACTGGCTTTTCGCGGTTCCAACTGGGGCTTATCCAGACCAATTTCATTGCTGTGAGTGTAAGTTGTCTCAAGCTGTAACAAAGGAGTCTAGATTGCGAAGCGAGAAGAGCTTTGGTTTACCCTTTCCCAAAGGTAATAGGAAACATGTCTCAATGGCAGTTAAATCATGGCTATTCTCGGTAAGGGCTACGCTATTGAGATTTTCAAGCCTCCACCTCGCTCACGCATTTAGGCTAATTGGATTTTTCGTTCTGGTGATGCACTCTAGCTTTTTATTTGCGAACGCTAGTGAGCCCAACGATGGAGCAGTGGTTGATTCAAAAGCTGATTTGAAAAACCAGAACTTGAACAGTGGCAATTCCAATTCGGTAGAACCGGCTAGCTCTATTGCGGCGGAAACTTTGAGTAGTGGTATAGAACTCTACAATCGAGGCGACTACAGAGAGGCAAAACGGATTCTTGAGAATGTTGCCAGAAAGTCTCCTTATGATGCTTCTACGCGTTATTACTTGGGGCTTGTATATCAAGCGCTCAAGCAGAACGTTATGGCAAGAGCGCAGTTCGCTTGGGTGGCATCATCCGCTCGGGATGCCAATCTAAGAAGATCCGCTGCTAGGGCCCTCGGTACTTTTATCAATCCGAAACGGGCTGGTGAAGCCGAGCTTCTTAGATCAGGTGCAGATAACGACTATCGAACTCTTCTTGCCGCTGCGCGAGCAGAAGTAGCTGCTCAAAGAAACAGTGAGAAAAATTTGGAATCAGTCATTAATGACGATCCTGCTGTGGGGAAGTCGATGCGAGTGGGAGACCAATCCACTTCTCCAGATTCTGGTGACGGTGCGTCTCTACCTTCTAAAGCCGGCAATGGACTAGATAGCGGTTTGGTTGAAGGAAAAGAACTTGGTTTGGGGCGCTCAAAGGAGGCTTTGTCTCAGCGGAAAGTTGTCAGTTCCGCGTCGTCTCTTGGCAATGCTCCTTCATCGAAGAGTGTGGACAGTTCCCGGAAAGTTTATTTTAGAGTGCTTTACTTCTATTCGCCGGATAATACTACCTGTGAGGCTTTTGAGCCGATTTATTCCAGCCTGAGTGCAAAGTTTCCATCGCTCGATTATCGCAAGGTTTTGTTTCAAGACAAAGCTAGTGCGGAGGAGCGAGCTCTGGCAGAGCGTTACAAGGTTAGTCACGTTCCCCGGCTGGTTTACACCGATGCCCAAGGAGAGGAGTTATTCAATGAAGACATTAGTCTCTTTAGAGAGCGCTTGAAAGATTTGAGCGGGACGGCTAAATATGGTACTAAATGAGCAACTGAGCGCACAGATCACTTTGACCGGAATG
This sequence comes from Obscuribacter phosphatis (SeqCode), assembly GCA_017303615.1. Classification (GTDB taxonomy): domain Bacteria; phylum Cyanobacteriota; class Vampirovibrionia; order Obscuribacterales; family Obscuribacteraceae; genus Obscuribacter; species Obscuribacter phosphatis_A. The sequence goes on along the minus strand of JAFLCK010000024.1, from coordinate 32,540 downwards.
ACTATGGATCTGATCGGCGGCTTGTACCTCGCATACGATCTTTTGGGGGGTGATAAAGGTCCGCTTAGCACTTTGACCAGATGTGTCACCTATACGCTGATACTTGTGCTGTCAATTAGCACCACGATGGGACTCAAGTTCGGGCTCCTAGCGGGAGCCGGATTGGGAATTGCATTAGGGTTGCATCTGGAGCGAATCGGACGCGGGCAAAATGAGACAAAGAGATTTCTATTTTCACTCGCTCTGATTCGTTCAACTGGTCTTTTCCTTGCAGCCTGGTATGAGAAACTTTCTTTCGTGGCATTCGGATTAGTTCCGGTAGTTTTTGCGGCAGCTTTTTTATTGCCACGGCTAAAGTTGACTCCTGCATTCTTCTACGAAGTTGGCAAGAAACCTTCGTTTAGCTATCGGAAACTTTGCCTATCTTTGGTTTTGGGTGGACTTGCTGCTAGCGTTGGATTTATTGCTGCTTTCCTGCAACATGACCTAGGTCACATGGGCGAGCGTGTGCTGCGTCTTAGTTTGACGATAGCGATGGCAACCGGTTTGACAAGCTCGCTAATACCTTTGATTGAGTGGTACGCTGATAACTTGCCGGGACGCACTATGGGTTACATTGGGGCTACTTTATTCGTTTTGGGATTCATGATGCAGTCCGTTCCATCTCTTGTAATCCTCGTAAAGTGAGCGTGCTAGAGCTTTTCTTCATAGGCGGCGCTAAGCAAGATTGTTCAGCAAAAAGAGTGTGGAAGTCTCCGCAAAAAAAATACCGATATCGGTTTATTTTTTTTTGATTCTTTGCTTTAGCTTTCGAGCTGATAGTAATTGCTATAGGGTTGCCTCTGAGCTTATGTTTCTATTTTATGTAGGAATTTGGCGATTAACTCAGTCAAGGTCTCGAAAGATATTCCTGAAAGAGAATGGTCGGAATACCGAAATATCTCTTCAGTAGGCTGACAGCCAATTGCCTTCAGGCGATTGCGCAGTTCCTTCGCCTTTGAGATTGGTACAACTGAGTCTCTTGCCCCGTGAATAATCAGAACTGGAGGCATTTTCTTTATTTGCTTAATCGGACGAACCAAAGAGCCAGACAAACTAACAACCGAGATAATCTTATTATCTCGACTGCCAATATCAAGCGCCAGTTGTGCTCCTAGGCTATGTCCTAGCAGACTGATTCGCTTGGGGTCAACTCGAGGATCCTCGGATAATCGAGCAAGTGAGCGTTGAATCGCTGCGGACCAAATCCCAAAACTCTTTCCCATATCGCTTTGGCTTGCGGAAGATTGCCTGGTAATGTCCATGTAGTGCAACACTGCACAGATTCTTCCACCTTGGGAGAGAGACTTTGCTAGTTCCCTAAAGAAACCACCCTCTTTGTCCAGCCCGCCAGAACCGTGCAGAATAACTAAGCATGGTAGCTTCTTTGATGGCTGCTTGGAGCTGGTTTCTATTGTTGGTTCGAAGAATTCAACTCTAGGCTGAGCTCTTTCCGCAGCAACGGCTGACGGTTGCATCGCAATAGAGATCATAGAGAAGAGAACTATGATTGTCTTAAGGGGTTTCATTTAGATTAGCCATTGAACTATTGGTCTATTTGCAGTATACCGTTTTTGTTTTTGCCAGAGTCAAGGTTTGTCCAGAGCAATACCTCTTGAGGTATCTTGATCCGATATAGCCATTGGCTACGCAACATGAGAGCATTCTGGAGGAAGATGTTGCTGTAACTATTTCTGCTGAAGCGGATAAATAGAGAGACATGTACTTTCTACTGAGTCCGATGAGTCGACGTTTAGCGATTATTCTGAATACAATTGCGGTGTCGACGGATTCAATCGAAGCCGCATTTTCTTTCTTTGCCTCTATTATTAGATTTGCTGGGAAGACTTCGATTGCTAGCGAGCCTTGATCTGGTCTGGCTGGAGCTAAGGATATTTTCCCTCCAGCTTGGCAGATAATGGTGCCATCAAATTCTAGTTCAGTGAGGACTGACAGCACATCTCTACTGCTGTGCCCAAGCTCCTCAATCAAATCGTCTACGGTTCTGTCAGCGCTTCGCAGTATGCTTAGAATACCTCTTTGCAGTTCGCCTTCCGCGAGTGATTCCTTTTGTCCGCTATTTTTGGAGTTCTTCTCCTTCTTCTTCTTGTCTTTATGTCGGCCTGTTGCAGCCTTCGCTTTACTTTGTTGAGTTCTGGTCTGACTCCATTTTGTGGAGTCTCTTTCATTGTCATCTTTTTTGTAAGCATCGCTCTCGGCTTCATCTGCAGCAAGTTCTTCATTTGGCTTAGTGTTTGCTGCCGTCAATAAAGATCTTTTGTCGAAGAAATTGCGAAATTTAAAAGTTGGAAAGGTATCTTTTGATAGCTCAACCTGCGCGCGTTCGGTCACAACTAGTGCCGTTTTCAGAATGTGGAGTGATGCTGATTGTGACAAGCATAGCGCCTTAGATAGCCAGTTTGAGCTGACGTAGAAACTTTGGTCTATTGTCCATATCGCAAATAGCCATGCTCGAATGCGACGAACTCCGTGGAAGTAGGTACCGGCAGTTAGCTGATGTTTCTTCTTGCATTGCAAACAGACAAAGGTTCGAAAAGTCTTGGAAATCTCGATTTCTGAGCCATAGCAGCGTCTACAGTCTAATAGTCCAGCTTCTTTCAGTTCTGATATCACAGCTATCCAGCAAGCGCTATCGTCTGGGAACTCCTTGTTGAAGTTGTTGAGAAGTTCTTGTCTTCTTGTTCTGTAGGTATCCAGGTCGACAATGGCATGAATCCTAGCCTTCGCTTCTTCATTGGCATCTCTTTTCATCAACAGTGCCTCGGTGAACTTTCTACTCTTAAAGACGTAATTTGAGGCGAAAAAGTTCAAATGTTTTGGCGGAATTTTATAAATTCTGTTTGACTAAAAAAAAAGAACCGATATCGGCTCTTTTTTTTAGGGTACTTTTTGTTAGTGCGTTCGCTCTAGAGTCCTCCTCCAAGCCCCCCGTAGTTGTTGATCGCCCAAGTGCCAAGCACATGAACCGCTACGGGCAGTAGCAGAGCAATTGCCACTGCCTTTACGAGCAGCTTGGGCTTTACAGAACTAGCTGATTTGAGAATACCGAAAGCTAAACCAACACCGATGATTAGCGCAATTACTGAAAGGAATCGCACGATATCTCTAGCTGTGTCATAGCCATAGTCCGCTAGCATTCCGACCATATTTGACTGTCCATAGCGAGGATCGACTGCTTGCCCGATTATTCCGCCGTATCGAGCTCCTGATGATGATGATGTTGTTGTTGTTGGGTTGGTGAGTTTGATGATTCTTGGCGCTATTCTGTGTTGTTTGTATTGTCTTGGATTTTCAAGAACAACAGCTCCTGTGTCTTTTGAAACGATTCTGTGTGCTAGCGCGAGTCTTTGAGCTTCCTTCGATTCGCCTTGCTTTTCTAGCCTTTCGCATTCTTCCTTTGCCCAGATTTGGGCAATTTGAGCAGCGAGTCTCTCATTTTGAGCGAACGTAATTGTTCCACTATTCTTCGAGGAAGTCTTCCTTTCAATAGTTGTCGTTTCTGCATTGCCTGCTAATACTTGCTCAAGGTTTTTCAGCATGCTGCCAGATTTATTGACTTCGATTCTTTCATATGACAATTTGTGAGAGTAGTCGAGTTCTTGGAGTTTCTCTGGAAGATTCGACTTCAATCCTGAGATCTGATAATCCAGAAGCTTGATGGGGTGTGCCAATTCCAGCATTTCATTCGCTAGAGACTGATTGAACTGGGGCTGCGGTCCATGAATCCAGATCACTGTATTGTTTTGAGTCTCTGAGGTGTTTTCTAGAGCGAGCTTGACGGCGGCTGCATTATCTTCGCCACCTTCCTTATAGAGAGATTCTAGAATCTGAATCACAGGTTTGGGCTGCTCTCTTATCACTCTTTGCTTTTTCTCGACCTCATCATATGCAGTGAAGTAAACTGCAGCGGGCAGTGATTCGGGAATATCTCGCAGTAAATCCTTGATTGCAGCGGCATGGTTTTTCATTGAAGATGAAGTATCGAGTACCAGTGCGAGTTCTCGTGTCGGAGGCCTCTTTATCACTAACTCTCGTTGAGTTATGTATATAGGGTTCTTGGAAAATGGATCTCTAATTGTGATCGGTGCTTGGCTGATTTTTCTTTCGAATCGAATGCATCTCCCTTGAGAAGTGTCAGTTTTTTCAATCTTGATGTTGGTATCTATCGATTTGGCGTCCGCGGTAGATTTGCTGGTACCGTTGTCGCTTGAGCTCGATAGGGCGACGTTATCGCTTTTGATGATGCCTGAAATTAGATAGCTACTCTCTTTTGTGATGGTTACGGCATGATTTAATCCATTAGGTTTGGCTAACAACCTATTTGTTGATGAAATTGTCATCTTGTGCCTTTTAGGGGTCTTAAAGTTGCTATCGTCTATGTCGGGCAAGGGCAACTCGCAGCTATCTTGGTTGACCCCTCTTAGCGGAATATTGAAGCTGAGAACTAGCCTTGAATTTCCGCCATTACGAGCTACCGGGTAGAAGCTTAGGTCGGCGCTGTTGGGTTTAGATTGCGTGATGATTAGTGGGTCTAAGTGGGCTCGACTTGCCGGCGCATAATTCACAGGAGCTAATTCTGTCTGACTGATGACGCACTCTCTTGAGCTGCCGTCCACCCAGGCAGTTGCCCTGTTGATCACAGCGCCCTGCGGCAGATTTAGGTGCGCAAATAGTTCGGCGTCAGTTTCTGTCTGATTTAGCATTCGCAGATCCCATTCGACCGTACTCGTTAAGCTGGGAGTGTCAACCGATGAATGAAACTGAGAGTCGGTTATGACTAGACCGTCGGTGGGCTGATAGACCCTGTTGTCTGTACTCTCGTCTAACTTTGCAGTTTGCGGGTGCCTGCTGGTTAGGGTGAAGTAAAAATCTACCTCTCTTGGATTGTCGATATCGATTCCTCTTTGCTTAATGAGCAACTTGGATAGGTCTAGCCCTCCGAGGGGATAGATTGCCGGGAGCAAGTCTTCATCTTTAGCTAGCTTTCTTAGGTGGCTCAGTTTCGCCGCGCTCTCAGCGCCTTCCTCTCCCTCTATACCGTTGAAGTTCTTGACTGTATCGATGAGTCCTTGTATATACTGGCTTCTGATGTAGGGGGCAGACAATAGCATCGCCGCAAGCAGAGCTCCGGTAAGGCTGAAAGAGACAGTTATGCGTCTAATATTGCTTGCCGATTTGAGCCAGAGATCTAGTCCCAGTAGGACAGACGCGATGAGCATTATTGGTGACAGGGTGATGAGAAGCATCCAGCCGAATTTGCAGTATGAGACGTTTTCTGGATTGAATTGTAGGTTTAGAAGAATCATCGACCAGACTGCAGTCGAGCCTATTGCAAAGCCGTTCATGAGGGCAGTTAGTCTGGGTCTATTGAGATAGCCCTTGCGCACAGATTTCCAGACAATAAAGTTGAAGCTGGGGACCGAGAGCAGAAAGCCTATCTTGCAGGCTTCGGTGAAGATATTGCCGCCTTGTTTGTCCGTCAGGCAACTAAGTGAGCAGGCACCTAGAATTAGTCCCGGCATAACAGAACCGAGTGCCAGAACAAAGACTCCCTCGAACGGTGCTCTGAATTCGTTTAGCTCTTTCACGCCTCTGAAAATGAAGCGTTCAGCCGCTATATATAATACCGTTGTGAGAGTTGCAAGGGCTGCCGCACTTAAAAAGAATAGTTTGAGATCGTTGGAGAAACAGGCATAGGTGCCGATGAGCACAGCTGCTAGGGCTAGGTAATATGATGGCTCGGTAGTGAATCTCTGCGGTCCTGCATCATAACCGCTCAGTAGCGGGCTGGAGCCACCGGCATTCAGTTCCGGCGGCAATGCATTTTGGTCGGAGAGATCTTTCTCTTGGGTTTGCATAAGAATATTCCTTAGGTTGAAAGATAAGAGAGTGCAAAATAAGTGCTTGAAGAAGAGCTGATAGAGAAGAGCTGATCGAGACTGCTGCGCAGCTGAAAGAAAATTTGTTTGAATGAGAGTTTGCCTTGAAGAAGATTCGTTTGAAAGAGGGCTTGCCTGAAAGAAAGTTTGCCTTAAGAAAAGTCTGTTTTAAGAAAAGCTCAATCGTAGAAGAACGTGCTGTAAGAACAATTCACAGTGATGACGATTCACTTTGGGAGAAGCCATTGCTGCTGAGGGCTCCGGAAGTCGCCGCATCTTACGCAACACTTGTACCGTTCATGGCGTATCGTCCGCACGCAGAAGCGGCACCGTATGCAGTATCTGTACTGCGTGCAGTGTTTGCTGCACATGGGAGATGTGCTGCGCAGAGTAGCTGCACTGTGCAAGAGTGATAGCCACTGCAAATCGCATTAGCTCTAAATCACAGCCACTACAGATCGCAGCCACTGCAAATCGCATTAGCTCTAAATCACAGCCACTACAAATCGTAGTAGCTGAAATTCACTGCATCTGCAAATACAGTCACTACAAACTACAGCCATTACCAATTACAGCCATTACCAATTAAAGAATGGACTTGTGCGTTGCGGCTCGGGATATTGTTTTTGCGCTGGTGCAGAATTGCGCGAACTTAGGCAGCCACCGGTGATAGTGGCGCTGTCGTTTGCGGCGATTTGTTAATTCATTATCAGTTTGTTGGCTGAATTGCGCAAGGGCCTGCTTTTGCCGTGAGGGGGGAGTTCCCCCATTGCGCACAGTCAATTGTGAGCCGAGACCAAGTCTTGTTACTTCTCTAACAGGGTTACTTCTCTAACAGGGAGCGCAGCATCCAGGCATTCTTTTCGTGAATTTCCATTCTCTGTGTGAGGAGGTCTGCGGTGGGGGCGTCATCGCATTTGTTGCAAGTTGGAAGTAGCTCTCTAGCTGTGCGCGCAACTGTTTCCTGTCCCTTCACCAACTGGTGAATCATCTCTTCAGCGCTGGGGTGACCGGTCTCTTCTTGAATCGATGTCAATTTGGAATAGACTGCATAGCTGCCCGGGGCTTTGTGTCCAAGCGCTCTAATGCGCTCAGCTATAACGTCGATAGCTAGAGCTAATTCGTTGTATTGTTGTTCGAAAAGCAAATGCAGAGTTTGGAACATCGGACCGGTGACATTCCAGTGGAAATTGTGGGTCTTCAGATAAAGCGTGTAAGTATCCGCCAAAAGCTTGCTCAGTCCATCGGCGATTTCTTTTCTCTGGGCTTCGCTCAAGCCAATCTCGATCTGCATCACTTGTCGATTCTCCGTTTTGTTTTCAGTCTTTGATTTTGTTCTTGAAATGTTGCCTTGAAGTATTGCCTTGAAACGTTGCCTTGAAACGTTGCCTTAAATTATCGCCTTAAATTATTGTCTTGATTTAGCGCCTTATACAATTGCCTTGAAGCATTGCCTTAGCTTGTTCCCTTTAAGAACGCCTTAGATTGTGGCTGATTGCCACTCGGCTCCCTACCATTTCTCTTCTTTGACTGTATTCTCCATTTCGGCCTTCGTTTCTAGCGAAAGAAGAGTGAGTCTTTCGTGGGCGGCATTGAGCATAAATTCGGCGTTGTTCAAGCTGGTGCCGAAAACAGCTGCGCAGAAACAGAAGGTTGGTTCCCAGGTCGTTTTGAGATTGATCTTTTGGTTGTAGTTCAATCTTTTCAATAGGCGCTCGATTACTATGTGCAAGCCCACCTCGCCGGTTTCAGGGCAAATAACCATGTAAGTTCCGTCTTCCAGCACGCCTGGTACATCAACGTCGCGGATGCACTCTTGCAGAATTCGAGAAGACTCGACTTCAATGGCAGCGCGGGCTATTGGTCCGCCGGCACGCTCGATCTCATCTAGGTTGACTATGTTGCCTACAATTATGCCGAGCGGATTTTTGTATCTCTTCGCTCTCTTTACTTCTTCCTTCAATACGCGCCTGATGAAGCGCTCGGAATAAAGTCCGGTTTTCGGGTCTTTCATCAGGTGATGACGATCGCGTCCGGTACTAACTTCACCTTCGGGAGGCATGATTGTCTTGGTGGAAGCAAGTTGAGACTGTGCATTCAAGACCTTGCGAGTCTCTTCAGTCTTTTTGCGTTCTGCTTTTCTGATGTCGGAGAGCTTTTCCTTGAAGAGTGAATCACGGGTGAATCTTTCTTCTTTCTTCTTTTCAGGAGCCATCTTTACAGGTCGCCTCACGTGAATCGGATCCGGCAATTGCCTAAATTGTCAAGACAGATACCCCTGTCCGACAAGCAATGTCTATTTTGCCATGGTTTCACGCTTCGGTCAGGTTATTTTATCTGGAAGAATGCAATTGTTCCGTCTGAGTACCCTGCCGCCAGGCTCAGAGCGCCTCGCCAATTGAGGCAAGAGACTTCCGCTCCTTCTTGATGATGGACTAGCCATGGGGCCGGCTGGGCTTTGCGTTTTTTGAGATAGCTCAAGTCTCTAATAAATATAAGGCCGTCCAGCCCGCCGCTTGCCAGCAGCAGCCCGCTGGGTGCAAATTTCAGTACCGAGATGAAGCCATCGTGCCCGGCAAGCATCTCAGGTTTACTGCCCGCTGGACCCTTGCCGCTGAAATCCCAGATAACCGCCTGCGGTCCGCCGCCGCTAGCCAGAAAGGTCGAATCGCTGTCCCAGGTCAGTTCTTTTACTTTTGTGGCATAACCGTCCATGCGCAGGTCGCTGCCGCCTGGCAGAAGCCAGACATGGGCGCTGCTGTCCTGACACCCGGCAGCTAGAACTTTGCCGTTGGGGCTGTAATCAATCTTCAGTATCGAGCCTTTCCAAGCCAAGGTTCGTCTTGGGCTATCCTGCCCGACGTGCCAGATGGTGGCTTGGCTGTAGCCGCTTGTGGCGAACATGTCCGGAATTTGCGGATGCCAGACAAGGTCTGAAATAGTCGACTTTTGTTCGACGAAATCTTGAATGAGATGACCATCGAAACTGTAGAGTTTCACTTGTTTCCCGCAAGCTGCCAAAAGCAGATCGTCTTTCCTGTGCCAGAGCAAGTTCTCTATCCAGCCTCGTCTCAAGCTCATTTCAGCCACCCGGCTGAAATCTTTGCTGTCGTAAACGATCAGTTTGGCATCTTGTCCGCCCGATGCCAGGTATTTACCGCTCCTTGACCATTGTACTTTGAGGGTTCCCAATTGATGGGCCTGCCACTTCCCTCTAAGCTTGCCGTCGTCCAAAGAGATAATACTTATGGCTCCGGAGGCGTCGGCTGCCGCCAGTAGATCACCGTTTGGCGAGAAGCTGATTTCATTGACATAGTCGTCGAGGCCGGTGCGCCAGAGCGGCGCCATTTCTCTTATTTGCGGCTCAAGTGTGGTTCTTTCACCAGGCATTTCTGGAATCCCTCCACTAGTTCATTTCTGTTTAGATTGCGTCCGATGAAGATGACCTGGTTGATGCGTTTTTCGTCCAACCAGGGTCGATCAGGGCGACCATCAAAGAGCATATGCACGCCCTGGAAGACAAAGCGTTGATCTTCGCCTGCTACGCTGACGATGCCTTTCATTCTGAAAATGTCCGCGCCTTTTTCTCTAAGCAGGCAGCCCAGCCATTCATTAAATTTGATATGGTTGATATCGCCATCACATTCGATACCAACAGAGCTGACTTCGTTGTCGTGACTATGCCCGGCTTCAAAGCCGTGTTCTGCTTGGGGCTTAAGTGCCTGCTCACCTGAATTCGTCTTTATAGCCATCTGAAACTCTTCCGGTCTATGTTGGGTGAAAACAGCGTAGATGCCTTTTTTGACTGCGAAATTGAAGGTCATAGTGCCGGGCGTGTTCAAGTTCAATTCGTAGACATGATCGATTCTGCTCAGTGACTCACCAGGCTTGAGCTTTGTCTTCTCGTGAGAGAACTGCCTCATCGCCTGTTCCGCCATGCCCTTTAGGATCGCCTCGCAAGGCTTGCTGCCCTGATATTCCATAAGCAGCATGTTCATGCTCGGGTCCGGCCCGTCTTGCAGTTCTAGTTTGCAGGTATCGTCCAGTTCGTATTGTCCGACCCATTCAAAGGGGTACTCTGGTTCCAAGAAAGTCGGTTTGACCGCCAGCGCTCTATCGAGGTCGAAGCCTTTGACATTGAGGATGTTATCCATGTCGACGGCGGCGTCTTTGCTCCTGAAAATTTTAGCCATGGCGTTCATGGCTCTGATCTTTTCTTCTAGCCGGTCCAACTCTTCGGTGCTGACCAGATCGGTCTTGTTTAATAGGATGACATCGGCGAAAGCGATTTGTTCTTTGCATTCGGGGCTGCTATCTAGATGGAGCAGAACATGTTTGCTGTCTATAACGGTGACGATGCCGTCCAACTCTAGAAGTTCGTGCACTTCATCGTCGACAAAAAAGGTTTGCGCCACGGGCGCCGGATCGGCTAGACCGGTAGTCTCGACCAGAATATAATCGAAGCGGTCGCGGCGGCGCATGAGATTGCCGAGTATTCTGATTAGGTCACCGCGGACGGTGCAACAGATGCAACCGTTGTTCATTTCAAATATTTCTTCATCTGATTGAACAACCAGGGCGTCGTCAATGCCTATTTCGCCGAATTCGTTTTCGATAACAGCAATGCGCTTGCCGTGGTTTTCAGTGAGAATACGATTGAGTAAGGTTGTCTTCCCTGAACCGAGAAAGCCTGTTAGAACAGTGACTGGAACTTTTCTTTGTTCGTTTTCCGGCATCATTTCCTCCTTGAAGGCGCGCCGAATCCAGCCGGTTGTGGTCGCGGCCGCCTAAGCTAAACCGTGCCTGACCGCGCTATAGAGGGCCGCACTTCTATTTGTGAGGAAATGATAGCTTACTATCAAAAACTTGTCTATCGCCCTATAAACCTGCAGAGGTAAGCTTTAGAATTTGTGATGCCGGCTGCCAATGAGGATCACTAATCTTTAGCATAGCTTCGGTAGAGAGGTCGACCATGTCATGGGCTAACTGCTCGAGCGCGGCATTGGCTTTCTGGGTGGTGTCGACTATGAGGGTGCCTCGTCCGAGGCTCAATATCATTTCCAAAGGCTCGTTCACACCGATCAGCTCATCGATACTGTCGGCGGTGTCACCCCAGGGATGCAGAAATATTATGTCCACCACGGCTGGAATCTTATTCGCCTTTTCGTGTATGGCTTTATATGCCGCTTTCAGTGTTTCGAGATTTTTAGCAGCGTCGCCGATTACAACTCTTTCTCTTATGTATTCAGTATCGAGATGTTCAGACCACATTTTGACGATGTGGTCTGCCTGAGAGCGTATGCGTCCAGTCGCTCCCGCCATGATCACAAGCCGCTTGATTGAACCGGGCCCATTGTCTTCGAAATAATTGCAAGCCGAGTGCATGGTGGCAAGGCCGCCGAATGAGTGTCCATAGAAGACTGTTTCGCTAAAGCAAGGGCTGAGAACCTCCATGTTTGTCCGAGGCTCGTCCAGCCAGATGCTGAGCGGCGAAATCGGGTTCACGCCGATGGCATCTTGTCCATTTCGTTTCGCCAATTCTTGTCTTTCGGGGCAGGAGATGTAACGGTCTGAAAACTTTCCAGTCAGCCGGCTGCCGTTATGGCGAGGAGTGAAGACAACATGTCCTTCTTCTAGAAATCGTTTTAGATGCAGTGCTTCAAAGTCGGCGGCGCCGCGTCCGGGAAAGCCCGGCTGAAAGACAAAGAGCTTTTCGCTTGGCTTATCAGGCAAATGCAGCTTTCCCTCGACAATGCCATGGGCGCTCATTACTTTTAACCAGAATGTGTTGGCTTTCTCTTGTAAAGGCAAGATACTCTCGACCACGATTCCATACTTGCCCGCGCCTTGATTTGAACTGTCTTTTGCCGCTGTGCTCTCTCCTTCTTCAAAGCAAAACGGCAGGTCGTATTGCCTGAGAGGCGTGGGTATTGAATTGAGAGTTTTTTCGGGCATTGTTTACTCGCTCTAGCGGAGGTCGGGGCGTTGCGGTAAACAGGCATTTTATATGCATTAGGCTCTCAAAACAATGAGCTAGCTATCTTTGTGTTGAAGGTCGTTTGGCTCTAATGGACAAATCTAGTGGCTCGCAGAAGTTTAGACATCTTCGAAAGGTCGATATAGCTTCGAAGCGTCTGAAAAGTCTAGTTAGCTTGAAAAATCTAGTTAGCTTGAAAAATCTAGGTGGCTTGCAAAAGTCTAGATGGCTTGCAAAAGTCTAGGCAGCAGTTCTATGAATGAATGCAGCGGCGCCTGGCTATTTGTTGCTTTGCTGCGCAGTATGGCGCCTTCCAATCCGCTCAATACAATTTCAGAAAGTTCGATAGGGCACAGGTCTCGGCGCACGTCTCCCTCTGACTGAGCTAGTTTCAAGCATTGCGAGAATTCAGCGCGCCATCCATCTAAAGCTTGGGCTAGTCTCGCTCTCAGAAGCTCACTTTGTCCAGACATTTCTTGGGACAGTGTACCAATCAGGCAACCGCTCTTGCTTGGACAGTCCCCCTTCTCTTCTACTACAGAGCGAAAGTATGCAAGCAGTCTATCGAGCGCTCTTTCGCTTGTGGTTGAGGTTGTTATTGACCCTGAGGTTGAGGCTGTTATTGACCTTGAGGTTGACCGGTAAGGCGATTTATTATCCTGCCCAGCCGAGAAATCATTTTGCTCTGAAGTTTCGACTGAGCTGAGATGGCGCCTTATCTTCAAGAGATGATTGCGGTCGAAGCTATCGATTATTGCTAGAGCAAAGTTTTCCTTGCTATCAAAGTAATGATAGAAAGACCCTTTTGGCACACCAGCTTGATTTACTATTTCTTGGATGCCCGTGTTGGTGTAGCCTTTGGCGAGCATGAGCTGTAATCCAGCTTCAATAAGTTTGTCGCGTGTTTCGCCGCGTCGCTTAATTGAAATCATTATTTATGGTCTCTTTCTGGCAGGCGGGCAAAAGCCGGCGCTGGCACGGGTACGGTCGACTTCTGTTTCGGTTTCCTTGCCATCTGGCTTTGACCGCGCAGATCTGAAACTATAATCCAGAGAATGAATGCTAAAACCGCCAGTGAGAATAGTTCATTGTCTATCATTTTGATTGATCCTTGTTTCTGGCAGGGCTCTTGCGCTTAGATCGCAGCCCTGCGGACTTCTATGTTCGCTTGGTTTAGTGGACCGGTCGTCTAGTGGTTGGCCAAAAACTTGTGATTTGTCTGGGTGGCCAAGTTGGATCCCAGGCTGGCTTTTAGGCTGTTCAGTAAGGTTAGTTTGTCTAGCTTTGACTGCGTGCGTTTGCTCAGCTGCCCTTGCCAAATATCGGCGAAGTTATCTTTTGACCCTGCAAATAAACCGATATCGGTTTCTTTTTGGGGGGTAGATTTTTGATCTTCAGTGTTCATTATGCTTACCTCCTGTGATCCCCCGTCCAAACATTTAGTTTTCAGCCGGTTGATGTCTACATAATAGACCGGTCGTCTCTGTTTTGGCAAGTACCCCAAAAATGAAGTGGTAACAATTAGTAATTAGGTCTCCACTAGGGGATCGTATTCTTCCTCGGTTAAGCCGAACGTCCAAGCTACCGCTTGTTTGGCTCGCTGCATAGTGGGCGGCACCCTAAGAAAGTACTCCTTGATGCTGCCGTCTGGTTCTGGGGTTGAATTCTTGACCCGGACAACAATAATAGGTTCGTCCGATTCGAGATTCATGCGATATAGAATGCCGGCATTGTCTTGATGCATCTTTACTACTTTGCCCTCGCGCAAGTAGTTTTCTAGTCCAAAGCGTTCGATCAAGACGCGGCGCACTTCAGCATTGGGCTCAGACTCGATCAGATCAAAGGTGAGCGGCTCGGGCAGCAGAATTACATAAGGAGGAACCAGCACGCCGTGCCAGGCATACAAGCCCCAGTCATCGCCAAAGCGCATGCACATCTTATCTTCTGCGTGTATGCGGAAACGATTGTCGCGATGCACTTCGAGTGGGCGATCGGTCATTATGCAAAGGTTTTCGTAAGCCCAGACCCAGCCGGCGTTGCGTGCTAGGTCGGTTAGTCCTTTCAGTGGGGTGGTGCCTTCTATGCCGAGGCGATCGACAAAGTCATAATAAGAAAGCCAGCTAGAGTCATGCAAGCCGTAGTTGATCTGCCATTTCTGAGGACCAGCGAGAATGCCGCTCATGGTGGGAATGCGCTGCTTGAGCGGTTCAGCCACATAGCTCCATACTTGTAAGTGCACGGGTTGAACTAGTTCATGATAAATCTGTTCGGCGGCTAGAGCCGAAAGTCGTCCTTCTATGGCTGACTTTACCTGATTCTCGGCCTCCTCGCGTAGTTTCTTGGACACATTAGCACCTGCCAGGCTGCGCAGATAATGCCAAATATAGATTCCCATGTTTTCGGCGAACTGGTCTTTCAGATACTTCTCAAGTAAGACCCCTTCGCGCTCTATAACTTTCTTTTCGGCGCTCAGGCGCAGGCTTCGTCTCACTTCTTTCCAGTGCGCTTCACCTGAGATTGCCTCAAGTTGTCTTGGGCATTGTTTCCAAACGGCATCCCAGACTTCTAATTGGGCGGTATTGAGGTGATAAGGCCAGTCTATATCGCTCTCTAAAATGCGCGAGGCTGAGTTGCCCGCCCATGGAGACTTAAGCCAAACAATGACACGAGGTTCGGCTAAACCTACTGCTCGGTATGCGGCCTTGATGGCGGCTTCCGCTTTGACTCGGTCGGTTTGCCCCTTGCCGAGACCATTTAGGCGCCACTCCTCGCGGCACTTTTCCAACAACTTCAGTTGTCTAGAATTGAGTTTTTCTATTCTAAGTTCAGTCGACGACATCTCTGGGCGGTGCTTCCGGCACATACTCCCGCTGCTGGATTATCCGATAATAGCCTTCGGGCAGATTGATTGTACCGTGTTCTTCGTGAACTAATCTGGCACCGGGCTTTACTTCTATGTAGCGTTGTCCCTTGGCGGTATACATCTTTGCGTACTCAGTGCTGATGGCATGAGCGTGTCCGGTCACTTCACCGTGCTGCAGAATCACCCGCTCTTCGCATTCTTTTTCGATTGCGTTCTCCGGCAAAGTTGGGACTTTCTGCAAGAGTACATCGCCTTGGCGATAGGTGTCCAATTTGCTGACTGGGCGAACAGCTTGTCTAGTTTTAAGCAGCATTTAGGTAACTCCGTCCACAAAACCGTCCAAATTCATCTTAGCAGCTTAGTGCCGACTTCTTTCCGGCTTTTGCATATATTCCCGTATTGGCTTGCAATTCCTCGCTTTTGATGGGTTTTGCCGCCGATTTGGTATTTTCTGCGCGCCGATTTGGTGCTGATTTAGTATCTTCTGGCGCAGATTTGGTTCTTCTAGCCCGAGACGGCGCTAGCTCCGAGTTACTTTGAACCTATCTAAATCGTCACTGGCACTATCTCCGAGTCACTTTGAACCTGTGAGAATCGTCCCTAAGGCGGGGATGAAATGCTCTGTACTGCTTGTCTAGCTTTTGGCATTGCTTGTCCGACCAAGCGGTCATCACGATTTCAAGCTCTTCCGGCAGAGCGATGGCTGCTTTGCTCAGTGCTTCGGGTTTGAGCCAGTCGGGTAGCTGTGCATCCGAAACTATGATCTTCAGGCTCTTTACACCGTAGATAGCAGTTGTTTCAATGGGGCAGTCCTTCAGGCGGCAATCTTTCAAGCTTAGGCGCTCAAGCTTGGCACTGTGGCTAAGAAAGTGAAAGGTGCGCTCATTCAGTTCGCAGTTGATGAATTCTATCGAAGTCGGTATGGCTTTTAGTTTTGTTCGGACAAGATTGTTGTTGACCAGATCGCCATAGGTTCTAGAGGGATGACGTTCATTGATATCGGATAATCTGATACCCGGCAAATGGGCGCCCTCTACGGCGAAATAGGTTAGTCCTGGAGGTACTGAAACCGGCATGCTGGCCCGAGAATTGACGTGATAGATGAGAAATTGTAGATTCTGAAATTTTGGCAGTAGCTCGGTGAATTTGCTGATTTCGCCGGGCGCTTCAACCGGTATGCGCAGATAGCGAGTTTGTTTGGTACAGGCTTCAGTTAGCCAGCGCAGCTCGGTTTCGGCTGTCTTTACCGCTGTCATGTCTAAGCCGCCTATCTTCTCGGTCGGCAACTCGGCGCATATTATGTTTAGGGTCGAGTCGCTCAGCGGTTTGATTAATAGGGTGTTTTTCTCTAGTTTCTCCAGTTTCTCTAGAGATATTTGGCTCGGATTTTGCATTGGCTGAATAGCAATGAATGAGGGCTCTTGCTCGGCAGCTTTCAAGACGGCAAACTGGGCCACGGAGGTGAGTGATGCTTGCGGAAGAACGGCATCGTGGCTCTCGGGGCTTTTGCTCTGGCTCTCAGAGCTTTCTAAGGCATTATCCTGCCTCTGGTTTGTGAGGTTGTTGCCTGCACCCCGGCTTGTGGTGTCACCAGTAGTGTCGCCGACCAATTCTTTTCTTTTTCCCTTGTCTTTGCTTGTACTTGCACTTGTGCTTGTACTTGATTGAATATGAGTACTGCTCTGTCTGCTGTTCTTCTTTGAATCATTGCTTAGGTTGAAGAGCAAGAGATAAACAGCGGCGAAGCTCAAGAAAACCACCGCAAGCAAGGCTGAGAGAAATATCTTCAGATCTGGCGCCAGGCTTTGCAATGGAAGTTCTGTCCGCTTTTGCGCGTCTGCTTGGCTGCTCGCGCCGGAGCGGGGTGAAGATTGTTCGGCATCAAGGTACTTGTCTTTTGGCTGAGAGAAGCGACGTCCCTCTTCCAGCACTTTGAAATGCTCTAAGGCATACTGTAGCGGTTTCTTGGCCAGGGCCAGCTCTAGGTCGGCGGCTAGCTCTGCGGCACTCTGATAACGATGATCAGGCTTCTTCTCAAGGCATTTTGCAATTATTGCTTGAATAGAAAGGGGGAAGTAGATGCCGGTGGGTGCCTCTAAAGATGGTGGCAGTGTGTTTAAATGCGCATGGCGTAATTCTTCAAAGGACTGCTCTAGAAACGGTGGCGCTCCCACCAGGGTCTCGAATATTACGCAACCAAGGCTGTAGATATCTGATCGGCGGTCTACGGCGTCGCCAACAAACTGTTCAGGGCTCATATAAGAAGCGCTGCCGATAATGTCTGCCTGCTTGAGGACACCTTTGGGCTGTAGACCGTTACTGTTTGGTTCACTGTCCAAACCTTGCCCTTGTGATTCTCTCGCTGATTCAGCTAGGTCGGCGATACCAAAATCCAGAATCCTTATTTCGATAGTGTTGCTTGAGCCAGTTATCATCAAATTAGCGGGCTTTAGATCTTTATGAACTACGTTGCGTTTATGAGCATAGTTGAGACCTTCGCAGACTTTAATAAACAGTTCGAGTGTGGCGCCAACTGAAAGAGGTCCATGCTTCACAATGGTGTTTTCCAGAGTAGCCCCCTCTACAAAGTCCATGCAGTAATAGGGGACTGTCTCGTTATGGATGCCTAAATCATAAACTTGGCAGATTGTCTGATGCTGCATTGTAGAAACAAGCTTGGCTTCTTTTTGAAACAGAAACCAGGTGCGTGGGGTAATCATGCTGGGTAGGAGAAATTTGACTGCGCATAGCCTTCCCAGAACTGTATGTCGAGCTTTGTAGACCGAACCCATGCCACCTTGTCCGGCCAAGTCAATCAGTTCATAGCATCCACCAATAATCTGGCCTGGAGCCAGTTCCGCCATCGCTATGGTGGCTTGGGCCTGGTTAGCTCTTGCTGTCTGCATAGCGGTTTTAAGGCTGGTGCGCTTGCTAAGCAGCTCTCCGCCATGATATCGGGTTTCCAGTCCAGCCAGATTTTGCCGCCTGTAATCATCAGAGTCTTCATAAACAGCTACATGAGCCGGCGCCTGGGCTTTTGATGAATAGTCGGGTTTGTTCCTTTCAAGCAGGGGTTTGCGGCACTGGCACCGCTGATCCTTGAAGAAAAAGGCTGTGATACTGCCTGTACGCTCTACCGTCGGTATTAACTTTAAACAGCGTTGACAAATGCTGCTTTGCTCTCCTGTGCGGCTTTTGGATTTCTCAAGCGGTTTTTCCTTTATAGATTCATGCGCTTGTGTCGAGCTCTCTTCGCACTGACAACTTAGATCACTTAGCAAAAAGCTGGTGAGTGATCCCCGCCGTTCTGCCAGAAGGCGACGTCTGCCACATCTGGAGCAGATGTTTTCAACGCCCTTATTCTCGTCAGTCTTGTTCAAGTTCTTGAGGTTATATCCTGTGCTGAATTGCTAAAATCAATTGATATTCGTTTGGGGTTCATCTTTTGAGCAGATTAGACCGCGCTTTTACATTTTTCCCTGCCAGTGAAATCGAAACCTTGAGCCCCTATGCCTTTATCGAATTTGCTTTGCGATTAAGGCTCTTTCGAACATTTCGCGAAAGCCATCTAAGAAAAGTTCATTCAAGAAAAGGCTATTCAAGAAAAGGCTATTCATTAGCTTTGTGCGCGCTCCTAATTCTTTACACTCTCTCAATTATTTCATTTTTTCACGCAGCTTATGCATCTCCGCCGCCTCCTCCTCAATCAACGAAAGCTAGATTGTCTGGTGCAACAGAAACTAGCCAGGCGCTTGAGTTGTTGGCCAGGACAAGTCAGTTTGGTATCGCTCGCTATTTGATTTCTAAAGATGCTGTATCAGTGATAACCTTTACCGGTTCAACCGTTTGGCGGAAGAACATGCCTGATAAGGTGATTATGGTTCGCCCTGAGAATAAGATTTTCCTTGAAACCACTAGGAAGGATTGGATTAACTGGGCTAGGCGGGGCATTGACCTGGTAAAAATCAAACATGTAGAGAAAGTTGGTGTCGAGAATCTGTGCGGTAGGACGGTCGAGCACTATAAGGCCTTTGAGACTGAAGTCCCCATTAAGTCAAAGCCGAGTGCAGAGTTTTGGACGATTCCAGGTAATTCATTCAACGATGCTGTACTTAAGTACTGGTGCGATATGCTTGATTTGCCCACGAAATATGGCTTCCCAATAAAGGTGAAACAGAGGCATGAAGGGCAGTTTGTCACTATGGTCAATCCTACCTCTCTCAAGATTGTTACCAGCAAGACTTCAGACTTCGCGGCGCCAGCCGGCTACCGCAAAGCAAGGGACCTGGCTGCCTTTTATTTTTCTGAGAGCGGAGATGAATTACAGTCTTCGGATTTAACTGACCTATTTATGTACGAAAAAAGAGGCAGCAATAGGGATTTGGTTAAGCCTGTGGGAGAAAAGGATAAGTGAGGGGGGTGGGTAGCCAAGCGGAGGAGTTAAGGCTTCAAATTTTGAACTGCCTTGATTCTATGGGTAAAAACAAACCGATATCGGCTTGTTTTTACCCTTTAGATGCCGTCGTGCAAAGCGTAAATAGAAGAAGAGCCCGACTCCTGATTTTGCAGACAATTGAAGAATGCTCTTCGCTGCCAGCGGATGCCTTGTCTGTGTTGACTTTTGAAATGGCAATGCTTGCACTGAGTGATGATCCTTCTATTTCGGAGGGAGCGAACGGTCAATTAGAAAGGCTCTTTGCCTTTGTCGGCAAGCAAAGACTGACGCAAGAGCTCTCTAGTCTTGAGCGCGTGTTTAGGACTTCATGGTGCCCTCCTGGTGAACAGTTCTCTTTGTCGGCAGACCTTGCCATACCTACGGTAGGGCTCATGTCTTTGTCTCGAAACGGCTATCTGCGCGAGGCGGCTGTGCGGCGCCTAATAGAAAGTGGAGATTGCTCGGTTATTCCATTTCTTTTGCTGCGTCTACGAGACTGGGTCGTGAAAGTTCGCGATCTTGCGCTTAGCGGTCTTGGAGCGGTCTTGCAAAACAAAAGTAGAGATGCCTCAGTCCTTGAAGAATTGGCGCGCAGTCTCCCTTTGTTATTTCTTTTGGAGCGCAGTCCGAAGTGCTCAGCAAGCATGGATTTGATTACTGATTTATGCAGAGAAGCTGTTCAGTTTGATAGCAAAAGTGCAATAGAATTAGTTTTGAGTGGTGTTCAATGTTCTTCTTGGTTGGCCAAGCTAGTCTTGGAGCATTGCTTGGCAGATAGTTTCCTGCCCCTTCTTCACTGTGAAGATGAAAGAATCGCTATGATGGCTTTCAATTCCATCAGATCGGTAGGCGAATCCGGCAATTTGATTGAGTTGGGCATAGATGACTTTCCCGCTTTGTTGCGTGAGCTATTCTCAAGCAAGCATACAGAGTTAAGAGTTGAAGCCTTGCGGAGTTATTTTGCAGGATTTTCCGCTAACAGGTCTGACGAACTCGCCGAGGTGTTAAAGGAGTCATTGTTTAGTGAGCGAGCTGGAGTGCGTGCGCTGGCTCAATATCTCCTCAAGGGCGAGAATATTGAAATGCTTTTCCGGGCTAGGCTTCAAAATCTTAGTCATAGGCTGGATCAGTTTGAAGAAGTGAAGGTCAGCGAATTGGTCGTCTGCCTTTCCTGTATGAAACAGTTCGGCTTGACCGTTGAAAATGAAGAGATGTTGGAGCCGTTGCTGATGCACAGCTCAGCTTCTGTGCGAGCGGCAGCCTTTGAGGTGGCTTTGTTTCAGTGTCTGAATCGGGGTCAAGAGGACCAATTCCTTGCTTTCCTATATAGATGTCTGGAGGATGGATCTGGAAAATGCATTAAGGTTGCCATCAAGCATCTGGATAGCAAATTTGCCGTCGATTTCAAACGAGTAGCTGGCTATATTCAAAGAGAGCCGCTTGCCAAAAGATCTCTCAAGTTGATGCCTCATCTTTCCAAGCTTGATTTTTGGCAAGCCCTTTCTTTGCTGCTTTTTTCATTCAATGCTGCATGCCTTGACGACTCCGATGATGCGAAAAAAAGAATTGTAGTTTGTCTTGATAATTGGCTGAGGAAGAGAAATTCTTCCTTTGTCAGGCCAAATCAAGAAGCCGTTCAGCGCGCGCGCGCCGCATTTAACCGTTTTGGCAAGAACTTGTCTGAGAGTCTGAGAGTTCCGCTGGAAGCGGTTTTGGCGCAAGAGCAGTCTTAGAAATTTTGACCTGGTCCGAACATCTAACCTTAAATCTGCAAAAAAGATTGAACTTTTTGGCTCGTTCTTACGTATATAGCTTGGAAGGTTTTTGAATTGAAGTTGGGAGTAGCTTATGCCGTCAAGTCGAGTGTGGGATTTTAGCGGTGCATATAGAGTCAGGCTCTTATGGGCGTTCACAGTAGCACTGACAGTAAATAGTTTTCTGGTCATGAATGAGGCTTTGGCGGTCCGCAGTGCTTCTGTTTCGCAGGCTAATGAAAGTAGCAATGCAGCTTCTGTGGAAGTGGTTTACCAAGCCTGGCTTGATCGCAAACGTAATCGGGAGATCCCGGTCAAGATTTATATGCCTAAGCATTCCAGTACGGCTGCGCCTGTTGTTGTGTTTTCTCACGGACTGGGTGGTTCGCGTGAAGCCGCGGTTTATCTTGGTGAAGCTTTGGCTGAGCATGGTTATGTCTCTGTGCATATCCAGCATCCTGGCAGTGACGAATCTCTCTGGAAGACTGGTGATGGTAAGGGGCTGAAAGAATTCTTGCAATCAAGAAAAGGCGGGGGTGATAGATCTTCCTTGCTGGCTCGGTTAGGCTCTCCCGGCGGGCTTGGTTCCGGCGGGCTTGGTTCCGGCGGGCTTGGTTCCGGCGGGCTTGGTTCCGGCGGGCTTGTTTCCGGCCGTTTTGGATCAGGCGGCGGACTAGGGGCCTCTGGTGGGTTTGGTTCACAGGGCGCGGGCAATCGTTCTGAACTGGTCGCCGCCATAAGGTCAAAGATTGGCAAAGGCGCAAGCGGCGAGAATCTCAAGTTGCGTGCAGAAGATGCGATTTTCGTTCTGGATGAATTAGCTCGTCGCAATGATAACGATGCCGTTTTGAAAGGACGTCTTGATCTGAATAAGATAGGCATGGCAGGTCATTCTTTTGGCGCGCTCACGACTATGGCTATGGCTGGGCAGAATTTCGCAATTGGTAATGTCAGTAAATCAGTGGCTGATCCCCGAGTGAAGGCGGCGATTTATCTCAGTCCGCCGGTGAATTTGCACGGCAGAGAAGCCACTGATGTATACGGCAAGATCAAGATACCCGGCATGTTGATGACTGGTACAGAAGACAACTCGCCTATCGGCGAAACTAAGGCAGAAGACAGACCGCTTCCGTTCTATGCAATCAGAGCTGGTGAGCAGTATCTGGTTAACTTCGAGGGTGGCACCCATTCTATGTTTGGCGGCAGAAGTAAGACAGTCAGCGCCGAAGCAAAACAAGGGCATGAAATGATCAGTCGGCTCTGCATTGCTTTCTTTGATGCTTATCTATGCGGCGATACGCAGGCTAAGAATTGGTTGAAGCAAGACGCCGGAAAGTATCTTGGCTCAAGGGCAAAGTATGAGTTTCATTAGTCTTCATGCCGTGCCATGATCTCAATCTAGTAGGCGCTTGGATTTTGATATAGCGATACATCGGTATTAGGCATGAGCTTTTGCAGAATTTCTACAAAGTCTTGGTCTCGGCCTTCCAGATAGTCTTTCGCTGTCACTTTCATTTTGGTTAATCTGCTTAGCTGCGCTATTTTGTTGAGCGGCATGCCAGTGGTGGTTTTGAAGGCGAGAGAAAGATATTCCACTTTAGTCAGCCTGGAAAAATCTAATTGATCTGCTGAGGGTAAGTCGCAGAAAACTAGATCTAAGCTCCGCAGATAGGGCGATTCTGAAAGCAAATAGATTTCCTTTTGACTGAGGGTTGCCTTGTAAAAGCGAAGAGAACCCAGTCGCGGGCATTTCGCTACTACCTTCAGCAGTTCGGCTAGATTGCCGGCGTTGCCTGCAACTTCTAATTGAAATAGATGCAGCTTTTCTAGCTGCTCTAGACCTGCCAAGTTCATACCGCCGGCGCTCGAATTGTAGAGGCTTAGTCGAGACAGTTTTTGAAACTCGCCGTTCAGATCTTTCTTTAGTATCGGCAAAGCTTGCGGCGGTAAAGAGAGAGTCCGCAAATTCTTGAGTGACTTTAACTTCTTTTCTAGTTGGCTTAAATCCAGCGGGGTGCCGGAATCCTTCTCTAATTGCAAATTGCGCGAATTTATAAAGACGCCGAAGATATCATCCGGTTTGAAGGAGTCGATGGTCTTAAGCAGATATCTGTAATCGCCGTTTATTTCTTTGAGCGATAGACCTTGCCCTTTCTGTAATTCGATTCTGTCTATGCCCTGGGGCAGATAAGTAATTATTGTTCCTTCTTCATTGCAGACATTGACCAGTCCGGGTGTTTGGTTGTTCTTGAAGAAATAGCTCATGGCGCCGTTTTCGTTCTTCTTCGAAGTCACTTGCAGTTCTTTGCTGGGCACAGTCTCAAAGACGTCAATGAAGTCTGAATCTAATTTTGAGACCTTCTGATGAGTTGATCTAGTATCTGAGGATGCCGACTTTTCTTTTTGCTTTTGAGCTGCAGTATTTTCTGAATTTGTGTTTCCTAAATCTATGTACATTTGACCGGCTAAACGCCCACCAGCGGTGTCGCTGCTGATAATCTCGTTGTCGAGCTTTATGCGAAACTTCTTGCTTGGTTGTGAAAAGAGAATTCCAGTGAGAATGAGAGAATTGAAACCGATAAGCAGCAAACCCACTCCCACGAACAGTATGATTCTGCCTGTTCTTGGCTTGTTGATACTGCTAAATAGATCTTTCTCTTCTATTTGGGTATATTTGGCGAACTGTAATGGTTTTCCTTCAAGCAGCCTGAGCAGATCTATCGATAATTCGCTGACGCTTTGATAACGCTGATCAGGTGATTTTTGCAGGCATTTGCTCAAAATTGCTTCTAGGTCTTCTGGAAATTCAATACCGCTTGCTTCACTCAAGCTGGGAATGGCTTCCTTTAGATGCAGCTTGCCGAGCAACTCGAATTCGTATTCGTCGAAGGGCGGGTGTCCGACCAAAGTTTCGTACATGGAACAGCCGAGGCTGTAGATATCGCTGCGCTGGTCCAGGCTCTTGCCTGTGAACTGCTCTGGGCTCATGTAAGGGGCGCTGCCCACCACCTCGTCTTTAGCCAGTCCGGCTGTTTCGCTTAGTTCTGATATACCAAAGTCTAGAATCTTCACCTCTGGATTATCGCCGCGAATGCCCAGCATGAGGTTGGCCGGCTTTAGATCTTTGTGAATGATGCCGCGCCTGTGGGCGTAAGAAACTCCTTCGCAAACTTTTAAAAAAAGTTCTATCGTTGCACCAACCGATAACGGTCCGTTTGTATCGAGCAAACTTTCCAGCGTAAAACCTTCAACATAGTCCATGGCATAGTAGGGCAGGTTGACTTCGCCGTCGGCGCCGCCTCCCGATAGATTGAGCCTGGCAATGCCCAAATCGTAGATGTGACAAATGGTTTGGTGCTGCAGGCTGGCTAGAATCTTGGCTTCATTCTTGAAAAGTTTCCAGCTCGATTCTGAAATAACTGAAGGTGAAAGCAGCTTGATGGCGCATTTGCGTCCCAGGGTTTGATGTTTGGCTTTAAATACCGAGCCCATACCGCCTTGACCAGCTAAGTTGATTAGCTCGTAGCAACCGCCGATAACTTGTCCTGATTGCAAAGCTGCCATTGCGGCTGCTTCTTGAGCTGCTTCCAGACTCTTAAGTGAAAAGCGCGTTCTAATAGCGGTACGCACTTGGGTAGAGCGCTCGCGCCCTCGTTTGGCTGCTCGCTTACTGGTTAAGTTTGGATTGGGGCAGCTGCAGCGACTTTCCTTGAAGAAGAAGCTGGTCAGGCTGCCCGGCATAGATGCGGCAGCGTAGACCTTGCCGCAGCGGCGGCAGATTTCAGCAAGGTTGGCTGCCCGTGCCGGCTTGGCAAAGCTAGCTTGTCCTATGCTTTCGACTTGGTCGCAGCTGCAACTTAGGTCTGACAGCAAAAAGGAAGTCAAGCTGCCGCCTCTGCCCTCTTTTGCTTTAGGCTTGCGGCAGCGTTCGCATATGACTCTTTCTTGCTCTTTCAACGCTTCTACCCTGAGAGTATAGTTAAGTATAGCTAGATAATGCTTGAGAAGAAGCTGTGTAAAACTATGAATGACCCCTCTCCCTTCGAGCTTGAAAAGGCGAAAGAATCCCAGCGCTTGGTAGCTTTGTCTTCTGACGCCGATGCTTGCAAAGAGTTGGCGGAAGAGCCCGCGAAGCTTGACCTGCATGTTGATCAAGAGCAGTCTTCGGTAAGCCCAGGGTTTCAATCGTCTTTCTTGTCTGAGGATTCTTTTGGGCAGTCTTCTTCTCCGGAGGCTTCTTCTGAGCAGGCTTCTTGGCAGAGTGGCGAGCAGTTGCAGTTTTTGCTAGCCCGTCTAGATTTGCTCCTTGAAAAGAGGCTGACGAGCGGGCGAGTAACTGAGACTTATCTGGTCAAAAAAAGAGAAGAGCCTCGCTTTCTCGTCTTGCGAGTGCTCAAACCCCCGTTCTTGGCAGACCCTACAGTCAGGCGCCGTTTTGAAAGAGTCTACACTTATCTTTCAAGGCTTAATCATCGCTCGATAATGCCGGTCTTCGAAGGCGGGTTCGCCACCGCTGCCGGTGCTGACCTCGGCGGTGTTGGAGTTGCCGGTGCTGTCAGCGAATTGCGCCCGGAAGCCGAGAGTGCTGGCGCCACAGGCGGTGTTGTAGTTGATTCTACAGCCGATGTTGCGGGCCGTTTAGTCGACGGCGTCACGGGCACCGCTGCAGGCTTTGTCTATCTTTTGCTGCCTTATCATAGGCGCAGTCTCAAGTTGGTTCTCAAGCAATTGGGGCGCTTTCAAGAGAAAACTTCACTGCAGCTGCTGTGTGAAATTGCCCAAGCCCTTGCTTATGCCCATGAGCATGGTGTCGTACATGGTGGTATCGAGCCCGATGATGTCTTTCTCAAAGCTGCCTTAGATAAAGATAATAGCTTAGAAGTTATCGTTTCCGATTTTGGTATGAATCGAGTCGGCGCCGATGCCGTGGCGCCGGGCGCCCAGGTGGGCACCGGTGAATCTTTCGGCAGTGTGCGTTATATGAGCCCCGAGCAATGTCGAGGGCAAAAGCCTGATGCTCGCTCCGATGTTTATTCGCTAGCTTGTCTGGCATTTGAAATGCTCACCGGTGAAGTTGTCTATGCCATGGGTAGTCAGCTTGAAGCAATGCTTTCGCAAGCTGAAATGGAGCGAGATTTGCTGATTGAGCGCTTGCGCAGCAGCGGTGTTTCTGAAGGCACGATTGAACTTCTCGCGTCTATGTTGGCGCGCGAGAGCAAAGATCGTCCAGCCGATATGAAAGTGGTTGCCGCTCGTCTCAAAGTTCTTTGGCAAGCGGCTCCGTCCGGCGACGTCTCTCTGGGAGAACTGCTCGCTGCGCGAGATCCCGATGATTCGAAGGGAGAGGCCGCGCCGGGTGTTCCCGGCGGCAGATGGGTTTCTCTTGGCTTTGTCGCTGCCGGCGCTGTCTTTCTTTTTGCGGTTTTGCCGGCACTCTGTCTGCTTTTCGTTGAGCTGGTCGGCGGGGCGTCAGCGCCCGAGCCATCGCCGGTGCAGAGTCGCGAGTTTCAAGAGAAGCTCAGGCAGGCGCGCGGTCTGGCAGAGTTCCTCAAGAACAGTGATTCAGGACCTTTCACCAGAGAGCGGTTTGCCTCCATCGCCAGGCAGATAACCAGCCAACTCTTGCAAGAACTGCAATCTGAAGATGAGGGGCGTCGCTCTGAGGCGGCGGCTCTCTTGGCTCGCCCGGTGCTGCGCTTGAAAGAGAGCAACAGCTTTGCGCAAGATGTGTGGATCTTGCGGCAGGCGCTCACTTATTTGAGCGAGCCCCGTCACTATTCTGCTTTATTTGATGCTGCCGCCAGCGAAAATAATAGCCAAGCAAGAAAACAGTTGTTTTTGGTTCTTGGTTTTCTTGCCGCCAATGATGATTTCGCTGCTAATTACTTGCTCGAAGCCGCCGATAGCGGTGGTGCCCAGGCTCTTTTGCCGGCGCAAATCTCTGCTGCCTACCGCGAATCTTTCCCGGACAAACCTATGGGCAGTCTTGAATTTAGTTTGCTTGAGATTTTGCAAACCACTTCTAATCAAGCCTTAATTGACTCTATCACCGAGTCGCTTACGCAGCCGGGTGGTATCGATTCGCCAGAGTGTCTGGATGTATTGCAGAGTTTGCAAGGGCATCGAAATAGGAAGATTGCGCAGATGGCTCAGCAGCGTCTAAAGGCGGCTAATGCTCGAAATCTGCCGAGTGCTCGAAATGGGCAGGGTCAATAGCATGGGCAAAGCAGTTTTTGCTGAAGTCTACGAAATTGTGCGGCTTATACCGCCAGGCAAGGTTCTAACTTACGGTTATATATCTGATATGCTCGACAAACGTCTCTCAGCCCAGGGTGTAGGCTGGGCGCTCAATGCACTCTCGTCTTCTTCATCTGGGCAGTACAATTCATCGAATGTGCCATGGCAGCGCGTGGTCAATGTGAGCGGACGTTTTTCCACCCATAAAGTACGCGACGGCCTTGATTTGTCTCGCTTGCAGCGCAGTTTGCTAGTTGAAGAGGGTGTTAAATTTATCATCGACCCCAAAGACGGGCAAGAAAGAATTGATATGCACGAATGCCTTTGGCGCCCGTTATCGTAGGTTCTTGACGCTGTCTTTGTTGGGTTGATTCAGACCGGGATCTCAGTTGCGTCAGACTAAAGTCTGAGTTGAGGTTGAGTTAATTTATCAAGGGCTTTGATTGTGTACCCTAGGCACAATCAGCCTCTAGTTTGGGAGAATTTCGATGAGTATATCTGGCGTAGCAGTCGAAAATGTCAAGCATTTTGTCTGGAGATCTTCCTTTCCCTTGGCATGCCTGGCTTTAAGTCTGGTAATGACTAGTTCCGCTGTTCAATCTAAACCGACTGCCTCGCAAACAAAGTCGAACCTTTCATCGCGCACTACAGGCGGTGCGGGAGTGTCGCAGTCAGCTGCCCGTGCTCTGCCCCTTGGCACCAAAGTGGCCAATCACGGGTTTCGGGACCGTCTATTTAAGGGCAAGCTTTCGGCCGATGTCACAAGCGGTGAAAAGCTTCTTTTGGCAGGCAAATATGCGGAAGCGCAAGAGGCCTTTCGCCAGGGCATAAACAAAAACTCTAAGGACACTGCTGCCGTCACTGGTATGGGTTTGGCTCTGGTGCTGCAGTTTAAGCTTGATGCCGCTGATGAGAAATTCGCCCAAGCCCTTAAGCTCGACTCAAAGATGCCCATGGCTCATGTCGGCCAGGCTCTTTCTAAGCTATACCGGCTGCAGACATCAAATATGAACGTCTTGCAGCAGCGCAATGGCATGCTCAGCTCAGCCGAGGCTTCTTGCCGCACGGCTCTGCGTTTAGACCCTAAACTGGCTGAAGCATACATAGTTCTTGGCCAGGTGCAGAAAGAGCAGGGGCGTCTCAATGAGGCGCGTTCTTCTTTGAGCCAGGCAATCGGCATGGATTCGCAATATGGTACGGCTTTTGTACAGCGCGGCTTGATTGAACTCAAGACCGGCGATATAGCCCAGGCAATCAGCGATTTCAGCGAAGCCATTTCGCTTAAGTCAAGCAATGCCGCAGCTCACTATGGGCTTGGTTTAGCCTACCTCAAGCAAGGGCAGCTTGATGACGCTCAAAAGTCTCTCAATACCTCTATCTCTCTCAATAAAAATAGCGCCCCGGCTCACATTGCCATGGGTGATGTTTATCGCCTGCAAGGTAATCGAGTCGCTGCCGTCAATGAATATCAGAAAGCAATCAGCATCAAGGCTGAAAGTGAAGAAGCGTATTTGCGCATGTCCGACATCAGAGAAATGCGCGGTGACCTAGAATTGGCTCTGGCTGATGTTCGCTCTGGTTTGGCTCTTGCTCCCAACAGTGTCGACCTGCATCGCCGCGCCGCCGACATTGCCTTAAAGCTTGAGAAAATGGACGATGCCATGAAAGAGTACTCTCTTGTCTTGCAATATCAACCCGGTGACGCAGCCGCCGTTAAAGGCATGACTCGCGCCCTTGTGCTCAAGGCTCAGAAAGATGCCGACGGTGCCTTTTTCTTATCTAACAACTATGAGTCTGCCGAAGGTCTCATTCAGCAGGCTATTCAGATGAACCCCAATGACATGGAGCTGCGCCTGGCTGATGCTAAGCTGCGGGCTATGTCGGGCAAACCGGTAGACCTGACCCAACTTGGCACACCGACCAATGACGCCGAGCGTATAGCTTTCGCCGAGGCGGCGCTGGCTCAATTTAAATATCAGGAAGCCGGTCAAGCAATGCAGACCGTCATCGCCAATTGCACCACAGCCGAGCAAGCTTTTTCGGTGGGCGATATGGCGTTGATGATTCGCGATCTCGACAGCGCCGAAGCTGCATACAAGAGAGCCTCAAGCTTTGGTAGCGGCGAGAAAGCCGACAGCCAAGACGTATCGGCTCGCGCCACACGCAGTCTTTACAGGGTTAGCCAGGCTCGCGATAAAGCACAGCAAGAGCTGACCATGGCCAAAGACCTGGCAAGCAAGAAGCAGTATCCTTCCGCTATTGATAAATTCAGAAATGCCGCCTATCTCAACCCGCGTCAAAGCCAGGCGCATTTGGGGCTGGCCGAGACCCTAGAGAAGTTATTCAAGAACAAAGCGCCGTCTATGAGAGAAGCGGCTTTGCATTACCGCGCCTATGTCAGCCTTGAACCCAATATGCCCGAGAAGCAACAAGAAAAGTTTGCCAAGAAAGCAGACAAGTGCGATGAGATCGCTTACAAAATTGAACAAGGCAAGCCGCCGAGCAAGCTTTCCGCCGTGTTTGCACCATTCGGTACTTTTGCCTCTAAGGTAGAGAACGGCATCAAAGAGTTGGTGAAATAATGCCTTTCGGGCTGAGGTGTTTTAGTCTGACCCGGCAAAGCTATGCCGTTCTTGGTTTGGCTTTGATGCTTGGTTTGGCTTGTCCTGTGCATTCAGAAGAGACTGCAAAAGACACAGAAAGGGATAGAGCAAATGAAGTATCTCTTTCTGTCAAACCTTTGATTGGTATAAACTGCGACGTGCAAGGGGAGAAACCGCGCAAGATTGGACTCTCTCACCTCTATGTCGAAGCCATTCAGAAGGCCGGTGGAATAGCCATTCTTTTGCCTCCGATGCCTGAGACTGATTTGCTGAAAGTCATCGATAAACTTGATGGTGTTCTGATGATCGGTGGTGATGATTATCCGCCCTCTATCTATGGTGCTGATCCACACCCCAGTGTTTCGATTATGCACAAGAGCCGGTCTGATTTTGATATCGCTTTGGTCAAAGCGGTTTTAGACCGCAATAATATGCCTTTTCTCGGTATTTGTGCCGGCAGTCAGGCTCTCAATATCGGAGCCGGCGGTACTCTTACTCAAGATATTCCCACCAGCCATCCTCGGTCTAAGGTGATGCACGCCAGTAAAGATGGTTGGCAGAAAGGCTTCAACACACATGAGGTAAAATTTGTTCCCGGCAGTAAGCTTTGTCTTGCCCTTGGCAAAGATTCACTCACCGAGCCTACCTCGCACCATCAGTGTGTTGAGAAGCTCGGTGTCGGTTTGGTGCCGGCTGCTAGCACCGCAGATGGTGTCGTAGAGGCCGTGGAAATGCCTGCGCGCAGCTTCGTGGTCGGGGTGCAGTTCCATCCGGAACGTGCTTTTGAAAAGAATCAGGCTCTCTTTGCTAAGTTTATAGAGGCTGCGCAGACCTATAGTTCAAGCCGGAAGTAGTCATTCGGTGTCTTGGGATTTGAGCCGCATGAATGGGAGTAATTCTTTGTCTGTTGCCGAATATCAGATCAAGCAAGCTTCCCAGGTGCCTACGGCAGTTTTGTCCGGCTCTATTCAAGATCTCTTGCGCGATATTGAAGTGGCGTCGGCAAAACGCTTCTCGGGGCTAGGTTTGATCGCCGAAGAAAAGCTTTCGGATCATATTCCGCAAGAGAGAGTGGTGGAGATGATAGAAGCTAACCGCATGTTGGTGGCTTGTGATGCGAAGGGTGTGCCTGTAGGCTTTGCTGCTCTGTCTCTTTGGTCGTATGGTTGTTTATTAGAAGAATTGGATGTTTTGCCCGAGCATGGTGGTAAAGGGCTGGGGCGGGCGTTGGTGATGGCTGCCATCGAATGGGCCAAAGTCAATCGACAGCCAGCAATTTTTCTGAGCACATTTGCCGATGTTCCCTGGAATAGACCCTTTTATAGTCGTCTGGGCTTTCAGATTGTGCCTGAATCAGAGCTCAATGTCGATATGATGCAGTTGCGCAGTAACGAGATCGCAGCCGGACTGCCGGTCGATAGGCGGGTCTTTATGCGTTTGGCGCTTTAGTTTAAGTAGTTGTACTAAAGACTAAACGCGGGGCTGTTTGAGCTGCTCATACTTTTTAAGCCAGCCTCTGTTGATGTCGACTTGCTCATATCCGAAGCGCTCGCCATTGATGCGAACAGTTTGGTTGGGCGAAACCCAGTGTCCTTGCTTATCATAGTGACCGCCGGCTTTACCGAAACCGACTTTACCAGAGGCATTGCCGGTGGCTCCCAAGGTTGTGTCGGTTCCTTCTTTCCAGGCTTTAGTAATGGCTTCGATGTACTTGGGATTGTCAGACCGTCCGGGGTGGTGCGTTGGATAGTAACTACCTGTCAATGCTTGCATCAGGGTCTGGTTGCGAGCCATGGCTCGGTTCATCACTTTCTCGGCGAAAGCAAGGTGGGCTTCTGGACCTTGCGATCCAACTTCAGAACGCAGTCTACCGGCGAAGGCCGCCATAACTCTTGGATCTTTCAACTCTGCATCAAAGCGGGATCTATCTATAGTGCCTGGTTTGGCTTCCGGTGCTTGTTCGGCGCCTTCTCTAGTTCTAGCCGCGTCCTTTCCGGCGACTCTGGCGGCGTCTTTCTGAATTCCCTTGGCGCCTCTGTCTTCAGCCTTTATTGAGTCCCCTTGCGGCGTTGCTATCTGAGCATAGCCTTTGGCTTGGTAGTCTACATGGTTGCCTCTAGAGTCTCTGGCTCTTTCCACCGAGCCGTCGGCTTTCGATATGCCCCTGAGGGCTATCTTTTCACGTCCGTCACCGTCGCCGGCATACATATGTACCATCTGATTGCTGCCGGCTTTGATGGTTTCAAGGCGCAGTTTGTGCTCTTTGCCCGCGTCATCTTTATAGCTGAGATTTTTTACGCCCGAGTTAGCCAGGTCGCGTATAGTGGCAATCTTTTGTTCGTCAGAGACATCTTTGTTGAATAAGCTGGCTGCTTTTGCCTGGGGGCTGTTATCGGGCTGTTTAGCTACGGCATCAGCCACCGATAGCTGGTTGTCTTTGCCTTGGCTGGCTGCGATAGCATCGCCGGGGCGGCAATAATTGGTGTTCATAGCCCGATCGAAAGAAGCTTTGTTGGTCAGTTCATTGATATTGCCGAATTGCAGAAAGCCCGATGAAAGAGCTGCTTTATCAAAAGTCGGGTCGCCGCCGCCTTGACCGCCTTTGGCTGTTTGCCATACAGAATTGTCGTGTCCGTTCGGACCGGCGACAAAAGTTGAAGGCAGAGAGAAGCTAACTGTGTTCCAAACAATGAGGCACATAGAAAGCAATGGCAAGGCAAGCAAAACGACAG
>JAFLCK010000023.1:0-84150 GCA_017303615.1 Obscuribacter phosphatis (SeqCode) | reverse complement strand
TGAGATGCGGTGGATACTAAGCAATCTTGCGGAAGGTCGTCATATTCGGCATGTCTGGTCAGATTTTTGTTCCAATTATCGAAAGACTAAGCGACCAATAACTCGAATTCTTCATTTAAGCGATTTACATTTAGGGCACAAACTGGCTGCAGCAAATTTACCTCGCGTAAAACTCGCGCTTCAATCCGTCATCAATGAGTTTGGTCAAGATAGGATTATTCCAGTAATTACTGGGGATTTGATGCATACGCCTTCGGCAGGGAATTTACAGCTCGTGAAGAATTTTCAGTCGTATCTAACGAATGATTTAAAATTGGAGAAGCCTATTATTGTCCCAGGCAATCACGACTCTCGAATGCTAGGGTTTCTTCCAGTTCAAGCGAACTATCGCATCTCTAGCTTGTCTCACCATGCCGATATTTTTGTGCCTCTGGAGCATTGTGGAGTTGGATTCCTGAGATTTGACTCTAACAAAGTTGGTCCCAATCCATTTGCACTTGCGCGAGGCAAAATCGACGAAGCCGAATTGAAAGAGATCGGAACCGCAATTGACAAGTATAGAGCGAGTGCCAGCCAAATGAAATTGATTGCCCTTGTGCATCATCATCCAATTTCAGTTCAAAAACCAATTTGGCACAAACCAGAATGGTATCAACAAATCTTCGGTTGGTTTCAAGAGTCTACCGGTGAGTTCGAGAATTCTAGCGCTTTCTTGCATTGGCTACAAGAAAAAGGTATTCCCATGGTATTGCACGGTCACAAACACATTCCGCACTTTAGCACTCAAAATGGCACCATCATAGTCGGCTGTGGCTCTTCGACGGGAAAAGTAAAGACGATGGTTGACAGAGAAACCTACATGTCTTTGAACATTATTACCATTGATGGATCAAAAGCTATAGTACGCCTGAGGGCAGAACGTTTGCACGGAGCTGGATTGGAGGAAACCGCCAGTTACGAAATGATAATGGCTAACCATATTGTGCCGTAGCCCTTTTTTTCATTGCCTTAATGAGGCGTCTAGGACGATGGACTTAATAGAATAGCCATTAGCCGAAAGTTCTCTTGCTTGCTTGCTGAGCTTATCTCTCAACTCCACCAGCGTGTACTTCTGAGCATCTTTCCATCGCGGGTTGTCATCTTGGTTCCATTGGGAACAGTTGAAGTAACCGACCAGATAAATGCCGGTTTTACTTCGAGCTTCAAAAAGATACTGTTTAGCGAGTTGTGATTCCATCGCGGTTTCCAGTGCGCGATTCCAATTGCCCTTTGCTTCAATTACCACAGTAACTCGTTCAAAGATGGCTTTGCAACCAGATTGTGCGATCGCATCAACATGTATATCCGTTCGTTCCCCTTTTGCGCCGGGATTGACGCGTATCATTACTTCTCGATTTATGATGATTCCTCGGCTTACTAACTTGTGGTTTAGCTGCATAGCGATGTAATCGCAAAATTTAGCTTCGTCTACAGGACGATATATTTTGTCCGGTAATTCTTTCTTTGTCTGTTTGCCTATTACCTTATTTATCCACGATCTCGGCACTTCGAGCCAGAGAAATTGGGTCTGTGGTTGATGTTGCTGAAGATCAATTTGAATATCATCTATGGCCGCGGTCACCACTTTCAGTAATTCAAATTCGTTGGACACAAGTCTCGAATGCTTGCTATTTAACAGCTGCATCAGATTTTTTAGCTCAACTGGCAACCACGTCTTTATTCTTAGTCGTTCTCTTGAGGAATCTAACATGCGTCGTATTCCGACTAAGTGGGGAAATTCGCGCAATATTGCTTCCAATGCGGCGCATGCTGACTCAGAATTCCTTTTGGCGAGTAAATTTGGTATGTCTCCCCTAAAGTCCCAGAGCATCATTTGTGGTGTCATTTCGACAACCATTGAAGATCTGACAGCGCCCTCATCGGGAAACTGTTTCCAGAGCCAAGAATAAAGTGTCACTAACTGATCTTCTGGTAATTTATCAAGGAATTCTTTCGGGTAATCCCAATTTGCAATCTCTGCGAATACTCGCTTCCCGAATTCGGAATCGGTTTGAACCACCTCCCAAAAGTCGTTCCAGCGATCCGGGATCCAAATATCGAGGAAGCGCGCTGTCATCATGATCAGAACTTGATCATTGGACTTCCGTGCTTCCAAGCTATTGACTTGATTCCAGGCCCACTCACTAGCTCTGTCAGACTTGGACAATATGTCGAACAATGCGGCTATTGATGACAACTTCAATGAATGATTCTCTATTTCAATCAGAATAGCATCGCTCAATCTCCGATCGGAAATGTAATTCAAAATTCGAGCCGTCGGCAGCCAATTCCACTCATCTGCTTCGAACTTAAGCCTATCGATTACAGTCTTGATAAAAACATCAGGTATTGCTTGAAATGCGTCATTTGCAATTTCTGCCTGTAGATGTCGCTCATCGCTATCCTGGTTGGGAAAGAGCAACGGTGCACCTAACCATCGCTTCCAATCAGGTATGGTCAATTGAGAATACGAAACTGAATCCTCGTACTTCAGTAAAAATAGTGCTTGATAGCCTGCAATTAGAAAATTGGTCAATCCAGTACCGGCAAGACATTCCTCAATCTTCGGCTCGATTATGTCGGAAGTGAGGAATCGCAGAGCCGCCTTCAAGATACGACGGCGAGTTTCGAGATTGGAATTTTTCCAACCAGGTAAAGTCCTTACGTCTACCACATTGGAATCAATCTCATCGTCTCGATCTGAGCTTTCTGACAAAGTGAGCTGACCTATCAAAAATGCCCATGCTTGAGGTTGATCGTTTTCAGATTTCGTAAGTAATATCTGAATGCGTTCAGCTGGAGGAGGCTCTATTTTCTTTCCTGCTTTCACATTGCTTTCTTGCCACTGCATTTGGCGCAGATATTGGTCTCTCATTTGACTCGCCATTTCGGATTCGAGATCAGCTGGAGTGAACAGCCACGAAAAACATTTGAAAACCTCAGGGATCTCTCGTTTGGTCCAAAGTGCCTCTAGTTGTTGAATATTGTCGAGACGGTATATCTCACGAGCCATGCCAACAACAATTTCCCGCATTTTCAAGTCATCAAACTCATCCAAGAGCGATAAGAGCCACTCTAAGTCGCTTGGCTCGCAAATTGATGCAAGCCGAAAGTCGATTTGGTGTGGGGGACTATCATTTGACGAAGCTAGTTCAATCAATTTCTTAATCAGCAAACGCCGCATATCATTGCCGTTTTTTAATTTCTTATCGAATTCGTTACCATGTATGCCTCCCACAACTGGCTCATGACGAAGCAAGCTCACTAACGCGATTTTTGCGAATGCTCCTAATGTTTTTTCATCGATTAAGAAATCCCATGCATAGAGCATAATATCATTTCGGAGAGTTTCTATTCGATGAGGAAGGTCGTAGACTCTCTCATATTCGGCTTGTTGCTCACTCACCCAGGACAAAGCAACTGGAATGTCTGCAGGTCTTAACCCATCAAAAAGCTGATATCCAAGAAACAGTGCGTAACGCCCAAACAGACTCTCGTTTTTTGGTTCAGTGATGTATGAAAAAAGATCATTCGTTGAAATATATTTCGGATAAAGAGCATTCAAAAGCGCTCCTTTAACTTCATCTTCTGGGTCCTCGCTTTGGGCGCCACGCAACAACGGAATGAGCTGGCGTAAGGAGCTTTCCTCGTCGATGGATGCTAGAGCGGTGATGGCGGCAGCACGTACTTCACAATTATCGGATATGTCTAGACTAACTCTGCAAAGTTGCGGACTTAAGTCACCGAGTTGGCATGCTTCGGCAATTCTCATTGCCTCATGGCGCACCATTTTTGGCGACGCGTCTTTATCAAGAAGGGGCGCTAACTGGTCCCCAAGATTGGGATGGTTTAGCTTTGCATATTTTTGCGCCATCATGCTCAAAGGCAACCCGCTGGAAGCTATCAATCCTAGAAGCTTAGTAACTATATTCTGCTTATCCTCTCCTCCGGCTTTATCTAAATCGGCAAGTATTAGAGCCGTTGGATCGTTTTCAATCATGAATTTCAGTATGTCTGGGTTCATGCTTGCGAGCCAAGCTGCAACTCCAGTCAGTTGCGGAACGACATGATGTTCGGGCTCAGTGGGATGAACTAAAATGCTCAAAATTTGATCGCGTTCTGCTTTTCTCTCGGTGAGAAAACAGGCAGCAAGGAACTCTGCATAGGTTTGGTGAGCAAATGAGAAGCGCTGAGTCCCACGGGAAGTGAATAGTGCACTGCCTAGCGTTTCGATAATTGCATCTTTGGAAACTTCAACTTCAACATCATCGAAACTCTCGACACCGCCGACCAAATCATCAATTTTGATGTTTTCTTCTTCCACATTTCCATCATCAATACCATCATACACAGCACATTTTTGGCAAAATAAGGTTATGGCAGCAATTCTTGAAGCAACGGCAAATCGCTGTTTATGAGAGAGTTTTTGCAGTCGCTGCTCATGTAGTTCGAGATTTGGTTCGGCACTTAGAAGCAAGCAGCCGTCCTTGTAAAGCTGCAACGTTGACGAAGGAAGTTTCTTGTCCTTTTTGTATTTGTTAAACAGGAATCGTAAGCTAACAGGTTTTATCGCAAAGGCAACAGCATCATTGTCTATCAGATCGGAGATGAATTGCACTCCATCGATGGATTCGCAACTTGCCGCCAAAGCAACGTGTTTTCGTGTTAATGGAGCAAGTTCAAATACCTCCGAACTGTTGAAAATTGCGCGCATACGCGTTTCAAGTACATGTGACCACTCGAATGTTCTGCACGCGATTCGGATATAGAGACGCTCCAAGGGAAGATCGCAAAATGCATTCTCCAGTTCCTTGGCAAATTGATGCGATGGCATCATCAGTCGATCAAGGTTGTCGAAAAATAAGTATAGTTTTTGACTTCCCGCTGTCCAGCTTTGGAAAATCTCGGATGCGACAACTTTCGTTCTTACGAAGTCGTCTGTGCGGCATTCATCAAGATCAATGTAAAGCACCGCACAGTCACTTTCGCTTTCCTTCAGTTTCTTAAGTCGAATGAACTCTCTTGTTTTGCCAATTCCTGGTTCTCCTAAGCAGCCCAAGAATTGGTAATGATCGATCTCTGAAAACAGTCGCACTTTACTAATTGCTTTAAGCCACACGTCAGAGGGCTCAGTCAAGAACCCGCTATCTAATAACATGAGTGGGCCTTCGCGCGGGCACCAATATCGCTCCCATGGATATTCGACTGTCTTGCTAAGAGAATTTACGTGTGTTGATTGCATCCTGCGCTCCTTACTGACGCGTGCAAGAACAATATCGATTTTTCACTTAGCAGTTTAAAGGTCTACTATCGATTAAGCAATCGTCAATCTGCAAATACACGGATCCAAAACGCCATGTCGTCAATTCAGGAGTCTAATCATTTGTTGTCCAAGGACACCCTATGTAGGGTTAGATATATACCGATCCCCTAAAAAACTCACCCTCGGAGAGACTCGAACTCCCGACACCCTCCTTAGGACGGAGGTGTTCTATCCAACTGAACTACGAGGGCACTGATGAGTAGTTTACCAGACCCACCCGCGGTTGGCATCAACTGACAAGCCCTTATCAACCAATCGCAAAGTCACTTGTCAGAAGCCCGTCAAGCCCGCTCCCGCCAGTTCTTGCCATACGACAGAAAGAGCACAATCTGCCAAAGATACGGCAGGCTCCAATAGCCCACTAACAGCAAGGCTATGGCATAACTTGCCACAGTCAAATACAACCCCAGGGTGAACGACCGCGGCTGATAGTCAAACTCAACCAAATGGGCGCCCTTCTCTAGCTTCACAGCGCGCATAAAGCCGTTTGCTCTGGCGAGCTTTGCCGGAAAGCTATCGACCTTGACCCGCCAACCCGGATAGAAATGGTCGCACAATATGAAATAGCCCGGGCTCTTGAGAGTGACAGAGATAGCCTGGTGTTCCGGCTTGTCAATCATTACCCGCACTTTGTTCGACAGCCCTGACGACGTAACGGCGCCAGACCCACCGGGTCCCCCACCAGCGCCCCCACCGGCACCCCCAATCGCCCCGTTATCTCTCGCCAATTCGGCTGTTGTTCTACCCCAATCGGCAGGCACCAATAAAGGCATGCGCTCGCGCACCTCGCCGTCTAAAAAGGCAAACTCAGGCTTTTCAAAAGGGCTATCAACAATCGGGTCGTCTTCAATAAAGTCCTTCAAATACTGACTATCTTTCTGTCCCAGATATTCAGCCAAAGCATCGGGGCGTTTCTCTTCAACTTTGCCGGTCTTCTTCAACCCGCCCGCATCAGCCACCGACGTGTTACTACTCGCCGACGCGCCATTGAGCCCGCCCGCGCCACTACTCTCCAAAGTCCCCGACCTGTTACTACTCGCCGACGTGCCATTACGCCCACCCGCGCCACTACTCTCCAAAGTCCCCGACGTTCCACTACCCCCCACCTCATCAACCACCTCATAACCCTCACTTACATAAGCACGCGGGGTCGGCTGCAACACTTCATAAACGCGCAGGGCAAGCGCCTTGCTTTCATGCTTGAGGGCAAAATATTTCTCGTCTAGCAAAGCCACATCGAGCGGTCCCTTGCCCTTGTTTTTCTTTGTTTGCGAGCCGACAAATTTTGTGGCGGTCAGTCGGCAAAACAAATATAGGGGCAAATCGTCTTGACCAGCGCGCTCTAGCGAGCTTGCCTTAAAGACTTTCAGAAAATTCTTTTGAAACTGGGCAGTGGCAGAGGCTTCATAACCGCCGGTGACTGGGTAGGTGCCCACACTGGTATTAGGCAAAAGCAAGTCGCGGCAATACTGCATATAGTTTTCGCCAAGCTGAATTTTGTTTAGGTCACCGCGGGCATGATAGCCACGCGGGCTGTAGAGCGGGTCGAAATAGCCGGTCATATAGCGTCCGACGCGGTTAAATTCGTTGACATTATCAAAGTTTGCCGCTTGCGACATCGCCGTCAATCTGTCTGCCAAAACCGGTCGGCGGTAAAAGCCACCAAGGCTGGTGCGCTGCGGCAGCAAGAAAGATACCGTGGCAAGCGATGCGATTATGGCACCTATGGCGATGGCATAACGTTCGCTCTCTTTCATGGCAAACTTATGAGCAGCCAAGATAAATGTAAGGAAGATTGAGGCGATTAGACTATTGACCGCAAGTGAGCGAAAGAGCATCTCAAAAAAGCCGGGGGCGGCAAGAGTATAGGCTGTGCCGTTGGCGGTGAAAGGCTTGGCTGCATAAAGATCGCGACAAAAATAGAGAGCGGCGAAGGCTGCCGTGAGCGAAAGAAAGATAGAAAGCAGAGAATAGGTCAGTCGGCTTGGCTTGCCCACTGCAGCCTTTAAACCATAAACTGCCAAAAGCGACAAAAACAAGTCTACAAATATAAGCAGTTTGACCGGATAACGCAGCACCGCCAGCGGTGGCACGGCTTTAAGCAGCCAGCCGCTTATTGGTGTATTGCAACCGGCGGCAAGCAGTGCGGCAATTAAAAAGCCTGCGGCAAACAAAAGTCGTCTTTTGGGGTGCTCTTTCTCGCCCAGCGACAGCAAGGCCAAGACAAGCACAATTGGGCCCAGGCAGGCTGTCGGCAAAAACGGATAGTAACCTTTGCGGCTTGCCACCTGGGCTAGATAAAGAGAGAGCGAGTGTTGCAGATCACCTAGAGGTTGGCCGGTGAAAAGACAGATGAAGTCATACCAGTTGGCGCTCCACAAAAAGACCTGGCTGAGGCTTAAACCCGCAGCCCTCGGTGACAGGCGCGTCCATTCATAGGTGGGCAAGATTGAGATCATGCTCATGCCTAGGGCTAGAGCAAAAGTTAAGGCAACCGCACCCAGGTCAGAGACCACCCGGGCTTTATCAGACTCTTGGCTAAATAATATTCGCAGGGGCAGCAGTGCCACCACGCCGAGTACCAGAAAAATTGGTACGAAGATTTCGGGGCGTCCGGCCATGATTGTTGTGTGGGCAGACCAGGCGCCCAGGGCAATATATAAAAGTTTGCGGCGCCCTCTGGCTCTATTTAGCTTTAGAAAGGCGACTAAACTCAAGAAACCCCAGGCGGCCGTGGCCGGCAAAGAGTAATTGGCGGCGAACGAAAACATATAGCCGTTGAGAGAGAGCATGGCACCAAGAGCGATGGCAAGCACAATAGTCAGCTCTAGTTCGAGGGCGAGAAAAAAGCCGGCGGTGAAGGCGACTATCTGGCTTAGCGCCAAGGTCAATGCCATAGCTTTGCTGTAGGAAAACAAGCCGAAGAGAAAGCTGGGGAAATAGAATAAGCCGGGCGAAGGGTTGGCGGCTTGGGGCATGCCGCAATATAGATATGGGTTCCAGAGCGGCAGGCGCCCTTCTTTGAGAGCTTGGCTTATTAGTCTGGCGAAGGGTTCAAAAAAATATGTGTGGTCTGAGACAAAGTATTCCCGCCCGGCAAAGAGCACCGGGTAGTAGAAAGCGGCAAGCAGTATGGTCAAGAAAAAAAGGGAAAGCAGATAGGCTTTCCCTTGATTTGCATTCACTGTCTTTATTCAGCTTTGAAAGTGAGGAACTTTGAAGCTGTGTCTTGGATTGTTTGGCCGACCGGAATGGCTGAGCCTGAAATCTGAGTGACTGCGTTTTTAGAGAGCTGCATGAGCGGCTGCACACAGGTCAAACCGGCGGCGGCAACGATCACGGTGCAGAGCATCAGGGCGAAAGCCGGGAACTCTTGGGGCGAGCCGACATAGGGTTTGGGCTGGTCGCGACCGGGCAGTTGAGCCACTTTTTCAGATGGTTCGGGCACAATCATGGCGATTACTACCTTGGTGTAGTAGAAAACCGCCGGTATTGATGTAATCAAAGCACAAGCGACGAGCACCCAGCCCAGGGGCAGACCGAGGAAAGGCTGCGTGATTGAGGCACCGGCGGTGAAGACGAAGACTTTGGCGAAGAAACCGGCTGGCGGAATCGGCAAGCCTGCCAAGTTGAGCAAGCAGACCGATAAAGCTATTGCCAATAGAGGACGACGTCTAATCAGACCAGCGTAATCTTCGATGCGATCTGAGCCTGTTTCATTGCTGAACATAATGGCGGCGGCGAAGGCACCGAGGTTCATGAAGCCGTAGACCAACACATAGAAGACCATGGCAGATAGACCGGCTTCGCCGCCTGCCATAAGACCAATCAATATGTAGCCGACATGGGCTATGGAAGAGTAGGCAAGCATGCGCTTGAGTGAAGTCTGAGCCATGGCGATGAGGTTGCCGGCAATCATAGATAGGATGGCAAGCAAGCCGAGCAGACCAAGCCAGACCACTTGGTACTGACCGAACATAACGCTCAAGAGCCTTATGGCGACTACGAAACCACCTGCTTTAGAACCGATGGAAAGGAAGGCAGTTACCGGAGTAGGGGCGCCTTCGTAGACGTCGGGGGTCCACATATGGAAGGGCACTGTCGATAGCTTGAATCCTACGGCGCTCATGACCAGGGTGAGAAGCAAGACTTGGAAGAAGGAAGCGTTGCCGCCAGCGCCCACAGATAGGGCGTCACGAATGACGTCGAAATTGGTGCTGCCCGACAAGCCGTACAAGAAAGACAGAGCATATAGAAGGGTGGCGGTGACTGCCGCAGTGGAAAGCAAATATTTGAGGGCTGCTTCTTGGCTCTTGAGATCGCGCTTAAGGAAGCCGGTGAGGAGGACGCAGCAGATACTGAGGGTCTCTAGAGAAACGAAGAGCATGATTAGGTCGGAAGACCCGGCTAAGAAGAGGTTGGCTAGAACGGCTGTAAGGAGGATGGCGTAAAACTCGCCGGTGTTCTTGCCGAACTTGTGGTCATAACCCATGCTCATCAAAACGACGATGATG
The DNA here is from genome assembly GCA_017303615.1 of Obscuribacter phosphatis (SeqCode). Taxonomy (GTDB): domain Bacteria; phylum Cyanobacteriota; class Vampirovibrionia; order Obscuribacterales; family Obscuribacteraceae; genus Obscuribacter; species Obscuribacter phosphatis_A. The sequence goes on along the minus strand of JAFLCK010000023.1, from coordinate 74,274 downwards.
CCCACCACCACACTCAAGAGGGAGAAAAGGCTGTAGAGCGGGTCGACTGTGAAAACACCGCCGTAGAGCTTGACTGTGGTGTTCAGGTCGCGGGTGAGAAGAAATCCGGCGGCACCGAGGGCTATCAGGCTGACTATAGGAGTCATGCCTTTGGCTTTGGGCGCGAACAGGTTCCAGAGGGAGGCGAATAAGATGCCCACCGTCAGAACAATGTGCGGCGCCAGGTGACCTAACTGTTGGTAGTAATTATTGATTGCATCCATAGTTGCTAAGAATTCCCCTTTGAGCACCCTTAATTTTACATAGCCAGAAACTGTACTTGCAGGGTTTAGTACTCTCTTTAGCTAAGCTTTGCTTTAGTTTATGCAGATTGGCATATTGACAGCCCGGCGCCTCTCTTTACAGCCAGGGTAGAAGCTGAACTGGCGAAGGTCGGTTGGCGGTATATGCGAAAGGCTTATGAGTGATAAATTTGGGTAAGATAGTTCTTACCGGGCGGCATGCTTAACGATACGACCGACAGACAAGAGAACCGCTAGACTCAAAGGTCGTACACAGGCACTTAATTTTCGCACTCAGGAAGCACTTGATAATGTCCGAAAGAGCAAAGAGGTTTTACAGAGACCAGTCAGGCAAACTGCGCATCAAGCAAGATAGAGCTGCCGCTCGTCTGGTCATGGAAGACGGCACCGTGCTTGAGGGACTATCGTTTGGAGCGTCTGGTCGCAGTTTCGGCGAGCTTGTTTTTAATACGTCGCTGATGGGCTATCAAGAAGTATTGACCGACCCCAGTTATGCCGGTCAGGTCATCACTATGACTTATCCCGAGATGGGCAATTACGGCGCCAATGCCGAAGACCTTGAGAGCAAGAAAGTCTTTGCCAGAGGGCTGGTGGTGCGCCATCTATCTAGATTGCATTCAAATTTTAGGGCGCAAGAGAGCTTGGAAGCCTTTATGCAAAGGCACGGCGTCGTCGGCATTAGCGAAGTCGACACCCGCCATATAACGCGCAAGTTGCGCGACCAGGGCGCCATGCGCTGCTTGATTACCAATCTGGAAGAAGACTTGGCGGCCGACACCGCCAAACTGACCAAGTTGGTGAAAGACTCGCCTGAAATGACTGGGCAAGACCTGACTGCCGAGGTAACCACAGACAAGGTTTATAAGCTTGGTCAGGGCAACAAGCTCAAGGTAAGCGTGCTTGATTTTGGCTGCAAGGCCAATATTCTCAATGAATTGACCAAGCGCGACATCGAGGTCACTGTTTATCCGGCCCAGACTGCGGCCAAAGCCGTTTTAGAGACCAAGCCCGACGGAATATTTCTATCGAACGGCCCTGGCGACCCGGCTGCCTGCGCTGCTGTGCTTAAAGAATTGCCCCAGCTTATTGAGAGCAAGATTCCAATTTTCGGCATCTGTCTTGGTCATCAGCTTTTGTCGATTGCCATGGGTGCCAGCACCTACAAATTGAAATTTGGACACCGAGGAGGAAATCAACCGGTCAAAGATTTGACCACTGGAAAAATTGAAGTAACCAGCCAGAATCACGGTTTTGCTGTTGACGACAAGAGCTTGCCCGAACATCTGGAATTGACCCATATTAACTTGAATGATAATTCGGTTGAAGGTTTCAGGCACCGCACCTTGCCTATCTTTGCCGTACAGTATCACCCCGAGTCGAGCCCAGGTCCCCATGATTCGACCTATCTGTTCGACCGTTTTGTTTCGCTTATGTCAGGTGCAGTGAAAGCCGCTAAATAAACGGCGGCGTCTATTGCTTGCTAAGTCTTTCTATTCCTTTTCTATTCCTACTTTCGAATTCGGGTATCAAACTTGTATAAGTTAGCCATATTTGATTTTGACGGCACCCTCGTCGACTCCACCCCCGGTATCATCGATGTGATGAAAATCGTCGTTGATGAATACAACTTTGAAGAGGGCATTCTGGAAGAATGGCAGCACCTGGTCGGTGTGCCCTTGCCTCGCCAGATGGAAATTATTTTTCCTGACCGCGATGGCGACTTTCATTTGGAAGTGGCTAATCGTTATAGAGAAATCTATGACAAGATGGCAATTGAAATTTGCCCGCCCTTTCCGCATATGATTCCGATGCTCAAGAATCTAAAAGATGCCGGCATCACCGTGACGATTGCTTCTTCTAAGCGTTCAAACCTGGTGCAGGTGGTTATCGACCATCATAATCTCAATGAGTATTTTGCCATGGTTGTAGGGGCGCAGGAAGTTACCAATCACAAGCCTCATTCCGAATCGGTCGATGTCACAGTTGAAAAATTCGGCACCGCCCGTGAAGAAACTGTGGTCATCGGCGACAGCATTTTCGACCTCGACATGGCTCGCAATGCCCGTGTCGACGCCATCGGCGTCACAACCGGCGTGCACACGGCCGAGATGCTTGCCAAGTCTGAGCCTACGCATATAGTGACAGATTTGGTGGCGGTGGAAAGACTTATTTTGAACGGCAGAAAACGCTGAGTGAATATAAAATCTGGCTGAAAGCAAAATCTTAATGAACACAAACGTTGAGTGAGTATAAACGCTGATTCAATAAAAGAAAAAGAAAACAAAAAGACAAAACAAAAGAGGGACAGACTTTTCAATCTGCCCCTCTTTCCCCATTTTGCGATCTCCTTAAGCCGGAGAAAAGTCAGCTTGTGGTCCGTTGGCGGGCTTGTCAGCCTGCTTCTTGGGTTCTTCCAGGAAGTCTTTCGGTAGGTTGACGAAATCTGTCTTTCTAGGATGAGATTCGACAATACCTTCCGAACTGACAAACTTGACGCGGGCATCAGGATCAGCGTTCAAATCACCACCCACAGTGATTATGCGAGATCCAGACCTGGCTTCAACTTTGCCGCCGAAGACAAACACTCTGGCACCGCTGTTGACGACTACATCGGCACCGGGTCTGACTATTCCGGCTGTTCCCTGCATGTACTCATATTTGTCGCAGTTTTCAGCTCTGACGAAGCCTTGAGAGACGACGACTCTTTCGCGGGGAGGGCAATCGATACCCTGTGCGCGTGCGTCGGCACTCTTATCGTCTTTCGCTGCCGCCTGTGGTTTGGGAGCTTCCGCCAGCTTCAATGTGATGCCGGGGGGCAGTTGTCCCATGCCATTTTTGCGATTGAGCAAGACGGCCATGTCGCTATTGAGGGCGACTATACGCTTCATCTCTTCAGCGATTTCTTTGGGGGTAGCGTCAGGCTTGCCGGTTACACCAAGCGAGCGACGGGCTACGTCTTTCAGTGAATCACCTTTTTGAATGGTGTATTGCTTGCCTTCGAGCACTTCCACTGCCCAGCTGGAATACTGCTTACAGCCTCTTTCGTCGAGGGTGACGGCAGGTACCCAGTCTGAGTATTTGTCTTTGCTCGCGGTGCGATTGACTTTCAAATCGGCTTGAGCTTCAAGTGACATTCTCACTTGGGGATCAGCCTCACGACTGCGTACTTCAGCTACGCCTTCGGGCAGTTTCATCGCATCATTTTCTTGCACTATCGACCGCTTCGGCGGTTCTATTTCAAATCTGTTCACGGCAGGTTTCCTCAGCCTTTTAAAGAAAGTGTAGAGTCAGTTATTTTTTCTTCTTAGTTTCGTCTACACAGTCATCAGCTTTGGGCTGCGGCTTGGGTTCCGGCTTAGATTCAGGTTTGGGAGTAGGTCTATGTACCGGTCTGGGAGCAGGTTTGGGAGCTTCCATCTCGATAAAGGTGATTTGGTTCTGCTGAATCACTGCTGTAGGAGTAGACTCAACTTTGCTGACGCGCTTGTCGAGTTCGTCTACTTTCTTGAGCAGAGCTTCGTCGATTTGTTTCTGTTCTTGCGGGTTTCTACCGTCTTCGACGATGATGACGGGCTTGTCGAGACCAGCACGCTTGAGGGCTTCCATAGTGCCGTCGGCAGTGGCAGCCATGGTGCCGCAGACAGAGTCTAGTTCGAGAGCGGTCTTGGCTTTGGCATCGGCCATGCGCTTGGCAGACATGGCGACACTTTGAGCCATGGCGTTGGTGTTCAGTTCGCGACCGGCTTGCAGTTGCAGGCTCCAGCCGTTGAGGGCTTGGGACGACTTGTTGTCGGCGGCGGTGCAGACGTTGACCATTGTGCGCTGGAAGTCTTCTTTCTTCATGCAGGTTTCGTTGATAGTGGTCTTGCCACCCGAAACACCGATACCGAGAACGTATACACCGGCGCTGCCGCCTTCGGAACAGAAACCGCCGCCGCGTACATCGGGAGCAAAGGCGGAACCACCGTAGACAGTGGTTTTGTTGACGCTGTTGTCGTTGATGGCTGCACTACCGCCGGCGGCGTTACCACCGGTGGCTCTGGCGTCGGAAGCAGAGTTGCCGCCGGTGGCTCTGGCATCGGAGTTGCTTCTCGAATCGGAGCGCGAGTTGGAGCTGGCGTTGGCGTCCGAATTGCTTCTGGAGTTGGCGCTGTTATTGTTGGTGTTGTCGTTGCGGTTGTTGTTGTTGTTGGCGTTGTCGTTACGGTTATTGTTGCCGTTATAGTTGCGGTTGTCGTTGGCGTTGTTGTTGCGGTTATCGTTCGAGTTGCGGTTTGAGTTGTCGTTGCGATTACCGTTCAGGTTTACCAGGTTCAGGTCGCTGGAAGGGGGCTGAGGCTGGGTGGGGGTCTCATGGGGTCTATCGTATGTCATGTTTGGATTCCTCGTCAAAGGCGTCAGAAAACAGTCACGGTGGGTCGCGACTTTTTAGCTGATTTAGTGGGATAAAGGAGCTCGGTGCTCTGTGGGAGATGCATTAAGATTGCCATAGGTTTGTGACATATTTGTGAGCGCAAAGGCCTGTTCAGGCTTTGTTTTGCGGTTTCTACGTAGAAAACCGGGAACAGTTTTGCCGGTTTTGCGTTCATTCAGTATGTGCCTGCAGGTTTCGAACTATTGCTTCCAACTGTTACTACTTTATGAGTTACATATAAATGGTTGCCGAAAGTCTCTTTCGCTCAAGTAAAAGCCTCACAGCTGCATCGATACAGCCAATGAACGGGGATTCATAGATGGAAAAGCAGGGCTTTAGCGAGGCATTGTTAGGCGCGTTAAACGGGCTCATGCCGCCATTCTGTTATGATCCCCGGTCTATGGTGCAAATCTCGTTCTGGTTTAGCAAAAACAGCACAGACGGTCGTTCGGTCGGCCCTATTGCCGCATCGGCTTTTAAGTCGTCTCTGCTTGCTGCCATTTGCACGCTTACTTTAGGGCTTGGCTATGCCGGTGCAGCCGCAGCCCAGTCGGGCGCCGAAAAGAGCGATAAAACTAGCGATAAAGTTAGTGATAAAGCCAGCCCAGCCTCAAATACCGAGGCTGTAACAGTGCCCCCTGCCAATTCTTCTATCGAACAAACGAATACAGCAAAAGCTGCTTCTGAACAAGCGCCGGAGCAACCGGCAGCTAAAGTGCTGCTTAAGCCCGGGCAGGCCCTTACTATAGATACCGGCTTTGAAGATATTGTTTGCACCAATGACTTAGAACTGGCCCGTAAGCAAAGAGAGGCTTTTCCAGACAACGCCGAAGCTAGTTTTATATATGCAGTCGCCCTCAGTCGCACCTTTAAGGTAGAACAAGCCTTGAAGGAAGTGCGAAGGGCAAGGGGTCTAGCCGAGAAAGAAGGTGGACCGGCGTATTTTAATAAGATGATTAGCACCTATGAAAATATGCTTACTTATTGTCCCACCGACAATCAGGTGCGCTATCACCTGGCCTGGGCCTATTACATGAAGGCTTACCTTTTGGCTCGCTATGACAAACAAGATAAGACCCATCCTTCTTATAAGGAATGGATCAAGACTTTGAAGGAGGAGCCGGCGGAAAAGCAGGCTCAAGACCAGGCGGCGACGACATTGGAGAGCGCCGCGAAAGTGAAAAGAACGATTGAGATGGCATCGCCTCGAGCCGTTCCGCAGATTCAAAACTATTACAAACTGGCACTAGAAAAACTCGATCAGATATTGGCCAGCAATCCAACCGATGTCTGGGCGCGCATATATAGAGCGCATCTAGCTTATGAAGCAGGCGGTAAACTGGACGAATCAATCGCCGAATGGCTGAGAGTAAAAGATGCTAATCCAACCAATCCGGCTCCCTATTTCTTTCTAGGCGAGGGTTTTCTTAAGCAGGGCAATCTCAAAGAGAGCCTCAAAAACGTCTCGCAGGCTGTGGCTCTGCGCAGCGACAAAGGAGAAGTTGCAGGTACAGCAGAAGTTGCAGGTAAGACAGAAGCTTCAGACAAGACTGAATTTTTAGGTAAGACAGAATCTAATGCTAAGGCAGAAACCACTGGTAAAGCAGAAGCAACAGAAGCACAGAACAAAGCAAAAGATGGAGGGCAGTGAATAGCCACCATGTGGATATTCAAGACAGACGCATTCAAACTAGTTTTGGCCCTGGCGATTCTCGGAGTAATCGTCGGTTTGATGTTTTATGCGCAAAAGCAGGCCGAAAAAGAAGAGAAAGAATACGAGGCGAATAGGAAAGCCAATCCTACTGCCGACAAGATCTCTATTGACAACTACAATCTTTCAGAGGTTGACGGCGAGAATAAGGTGAAGTGGAAACTTACTGCCAAAAGCGGCGTCTTCGAGAAAGACAAGAACGTTCACCTTACCGATATAGTGATGCAATATTTCGACGGCGACCAAGTAAAAATGCAAGTCAGCGCCCCCATTGGCGTGGCCAACGAAGACAGTCGCGAAGTGAAGCTTGACTCGACCTCAAAACAGCCTGTGGTGGCTGAGGGCGAACAAGGAAAGTCAAGAATGGAAACGAAGCGCCTGGAATTAACGAAAAAAAATGGGTTCAAGGCCACCGGGGGTGTTAACATCGTGGTGGCCGGGGTAGCCAAGGTGACCGGAGATATGGCATCTGGCGTTCTTGGCAAGGCAGATCTTGATGGGTTCAAGATTACGGGACACACCCATGCCATTATCGAGTAAGAGAGAGTAATTCAGTCAGTAAGCACCATACAGTTGTCAAGCGATCGATTACAAAAGAACAAAGAACAGACGAAAAAAATGGCGACAAAAAAGATAGCAACCGGTCTCATACTCTTAACCCAGCTGGCGGCAATGATACCGCTGGCGGTGCCGCCAGCAATTGCCCAAGCCCCGGCGGCTGATGCCGGCGGCCCTATCGATATTGTCGCCAACGAACAAGAATTTGCCGGTGACCATATGGTGGCGCGCGGCAATGTGCGAGTAAAATTCAAAGACACTATTATTTTGGCTCCTTTAGCCACTCTCTATAAAGACCCGGTGACGGGGCAATCACAAAGAGCGGTTTTCACCGGGCATCCTCATCTTGTGCAAGGCACCAATAAAATTGATGCCGATGTGCTTACTTTTGAAATGGCCAGTTCAAAGATTATCGCCGAAGGTCATGCCCATTCTGAAGTAATCAATGACGCACCGGAAGAAAAGCCGCAAGAAACAGCTAAAGCAGGCACTAAAGGCGCCAAGCCTGTGGCAGCGAAAAAGGCTGATGAAAACGAATTTGGTGACGATGCCCCCGAGCAGGAAGAACAGACTACAGCCAGTGCTGCCGGCACCGGCGGTAGTGCCGGTTCAAGCTCTGGCACGGCCAGCCCCTTGGGCGGACCCAGCGAAAGCGGACCAACCAAAATCATCACCGATGCAGATAAACAGATTTACGACAAAGCAACCGGACAGTTTGAAGCCTATGGCAATGTGAAAGTGCGCACCGGGGATATCAATGTCATAGCAGACCAATTGAAGATGGCCTATGGCATCGACACAAGACCGGAAGCAGCAATTTTTACCGGAAGGGTCTCTGCTACCCAGGGTTCAAATAATACCCAGTCAGATCGTATGACTTACTTTCTCAACACCAAGAGATTGCAAGCCGACGGTCATGTCAGATCTAAAGTCATTCAGAACAAAGCCCAACCGGCAAACAAGACTGAGCCGTCTAAGCCTTATGCCGAGCCCACCAGCGAGCCGATTGCCAATGCTGCATCCAGCAAAGGGGCAGGCGACTTCCAGTCCAATCTGGTCAATGGTGCCGATGCTGAAGGCACCGACCCGCCTATCATCATTGTTTCAGACAGCCAAGACTACAACAAATTTACTGGGCGCCTTTCGGCCCACGGCAATGTCAGAATTTTTTATAACGACACAGTCGGCATCGGTCCTAAGGTTGTGCTGATTCGCAACGCCGATGGTCAAGCCGAAAAGATAATCTTCACCGGACGCAGCCAGATTACCCAGCCGGGTAAACGCTGGATCGCCGACCGCATTCAGCTCACTGTAGCTGACCGCAAAGTGCTGGCGGAAGGCAACACTAAAGCCTATATCTTGCCGAAGAAACAAGAAAACCCTGGTCTTGATTATCAGCTTGCCCAAAGCAAGAACAAGCAGGTAAGTACAAGTAGGATAAACGCGGCCCAATGACGTCAACTTTAGTTAGTTCCGGTCTGAAGACCCTTGTTATAGACAACCTGCAAAAAACCTACGGCAGAAGAAGAGTAGTTGACGGTGTCAGCTTTCATGTCAGCCGCGGGGAAGTTGTCGGTCTTTTGGGACGTAACGGTGCCGGTAAAACCACATCTTTCGATATGGTGCTTGGTCTGGTCAAGCCCGAGCGCGGCCGCATCACCCTTGGTGACAAGAACATTGCCCAATTGCCCATTCATGAACGCAGCCGCCTCGGTATCGGCTATCTGCCGCAGGAAGCTTCAATCTTTCGCAAATTGACCGTCAATGAAAACATCAAGATCATTCTCGAACTAAAGAACATACCAAGACGCGAGTTTAACCAACGCATCAAAAACTTGCTGGAACAGTTCAGCCTAGATCACCTGGGCGAGACCTTGGCAGTACAGCTATCAGGTGGTGAAAGAAGACGTCTGGAGATTGCCCGCTGTCTGGCTTCCGAACCTGAATTTATCTTGCTCGACGAACCTTTCACCGGGGTCGACCCGATTTCAATCACTGAGATTCAGGGCTTGATTAGAAGGCTTAGAGATGAATGGAACCTCGGTGTGCTGCTCACCGACCACAACCCTCGCGCTACGCTCAAGATCACCGACCGTGCCTATCTCATTGATAACGGCAAGATACTTGTGGCCGGCTCTTCCCGCGAAGTAGCCGAAAGCCCCGTTGCCCGCAAACATTATCTCGGCGAGGACTTTACCCTATGACCTTCGGTCTGAAGCTTATCGACCGCTATATTGCAAACGAGTTCTGGCAGCCGCTCTTATTTGGTATTGGTATCGTCACCGGGGTCTGGTTCGGCGCCGAACAGCTCAAGTCTATCTTTAACTTGGTTATGCGCTCGGGTGTACCCCTCGAAATGGCTTTGACCATTCTCGGTCTGCACTTGCCCGAAGTCATTGTTATGACCATTCCCATCGGGGTTTTGCTGGGTACACTCTTGGTTTTCAACCGCCTCTCGGGCGACTCTGAAATTTTGGCTCTGCGCACAAGCGGCGTCAGCTTTTATCGCATTATGGCGGCACCCTTGATGTTCGGCGTGCTCACCAGCTTTGTCAGCCTTGGGCTGAACGAATGCGTCGTGCCCTGGGCCAACCGCACCTCAAAACGCCTTGAATGGGTGGCACTTTATAAAACCGAGCTGCCGGCTGGTCAGGCTAACTTTACCTATTTTGAAAGGGGTAAAGACCTGGCTTTGAACCGCATTTTTTATGTGGGCTATTACAGCGGCAGAGACCTGAGCAATATTATTGTGCTCGACTTTAGTACCGATAAGCTGGTGAAAATTATCGCCGCTTCAAATGGTCTCTGGAATAACGGCGAGTGGACCCTTATGAACGGGCGCACTTATGTGCTCTCGGGCGAATCTGACGTGACTAGGGTCTTGAGGTTCGACAAACTGGTCATTCCGGGTTTGGGCACTGTGCAAAAGGTGATGGAGACCGGCAAGGTCTCGCCCAAAGAAATGAATATGCTTGAGCTGGGTCATTATCTAGACCTGCTGAAAGAGTCGAACAGTGTCACCAATGACCTACTAGTGCGCTACTATCAAAAGTTTTCGCAACCGCTTGCCTGCTTGATAGTTGCTCTAGCCGGAGCCCCGCTTGGACTTTTGGCTAGACGATCAAGGTCAAACATGGGTCTCATCTATTCGGCGGTGATAGTTTTCCTCTATTACGTGCTGCAATCGTCATCGGGCGCCATGGGTGATGCTGGACGCATACCGGCTATGCTTGCCGCCTGGATGCCCAACCTGGTCATTGGCGCCTTGGGTATAGTGATTCTCTATTTCAAAGCAAAATAGTAAAAGCTTGAAATATTTTCTTTATCGGCATGTCACCGGGGCTTTTTTGCCTTATTAATAGGTATCGGCTTTGAGAATGAGATTTGTCTTATCAGGCACCCGCTTAAACCTTTCCGTCTCGTGCGTAAAAACCCGTATTGACTTGACCATTTAGCAACCTTAATCTTGATCCAGTAAATATATCCCAGGCAGCAAGCGAGACCTACCTTTGGCTAGCACTAGTCAAATCGCTAAATCTCTTCACAGCGGTTCGAGGCGCTCGAACAAAATGCTGGTAACCCTGTTCGTGGCGGGCACCGTCATGGTAGCGGTACCGGTGACCTACCTGGCTTTAAAAGACTATCCACCTGTGCGAGCCCTGCAGTCGGCTCTGGTGCAAGAAACAGGCAAGCTCTTAGGCAAGTTGCCTAATCATCAGACAAACGGGCAAGCCGGCAGCAATTTGAGCGCCCCGTTGGGTGCAGTAGGCGGCGTCGCTGCAGTCGGTCAGGGTCTGCAAACAGGCGGTCAAAAGCCCACCACATCTGAAGAGATGCGCATCGTCGACCAAGCAGTGGCGCAGTTGCAGAGCGGTCTAGAGAAAGATCCAAGCAACACGACATTGCATAACCGCCTGGGCATGATTTATGCCGAAATAGGCGAGATGCCCGAAGCAGAAGCACAGTTTAAGCAAGCCATCTTGCTTTCGAGAGCCAAACTTTCAGACCTTTATACCAAAATTCAGGTGAAGCGCCTCGAGGGCGACCTGGCTGCAGCATCGTCAATGATGCTCAATGTTTCATCGATACAACTAGATCTTTCATCGGCCCATTCCAACCTGGCTAGAGTCTATGAAAAGCTCGGCGACAGCCAGCGTGTGGTGAAACAACTCGATGAACTAAATCGCGATGTGGTTATCGGAGGCGGACTAGCCTCGGGCACAATCAAGGCAAGTGACAAGGCTGTCGCCAAACCCGCCAAAGCCAGCCCAGAGATTGTGGCCGGTCTAGCCAGAGCCGAAGCCCTAATGCAAGTGGGCAGAATGCTCGATGCCGGTAGAGAACTGCGCACACTGCTCGCGGTGGCGCCCGATCTAGCCGAAGCCCACGAACTTTTGGGCAAGACCGGCATGGCCACCAATAATTTTTTCCTGGCCCGCAGAGAGTTTGAAGAAGCGGCCCGCCTAGAGCCGACCAAAGCCTCTTACTTTAGCAGTCTCGGTTTTATTTATGACCGGTCAGGCAAGAAAGCCAAAGCCATGGAAGCTTATCAACAGGCTTATAAGCTGGAACCTAAAAATGCAGTCAATGCCTTCAACTTGGGCAATGCCTATGCGGCCAACAATCAAAACAGCCAAGCCACCAACTATTTCAAACAGGCTATAGAGCTCAATCCTAATCTTGCTTCCGCCCATAACAATTTAGCCTCGATGTATTCGATGGCGGGCAACTATGAGGCAGCAATCAAACAGTTTGAACAGGCAATTTATCTGGCACCACAGATGGCATCAGCCCATTATGGTTTAGGGCTGGCCATGTACAATCTCAAAGATTATGCCGGTGCAGCCATGTCTTTCAAACAAGCATGTTTGCTCAATCCTAATTTGATAGACGCCCAGGCCAAACTACAAGTCTGTCAAAGAAAAGCGACTAGATCAATATAACAGAGCCGATTTCGATGCCTAATTTGATCTTGCTTGGCCCATCTGGTGCCGGAAAATCTTCTTGCGCCAAGATTTTGGCAGAGCAAACCAAACTCAGTCTGGTTGATAGCGACAAGCTTATTGCAGAAGGCACCGGCATGAGCCCGCAGCAAATCTTTGCCACCATGGGTGAAGCGACCTTTCGAGAGCTGGAAAATCAACTTTTGGACAGCCTCTTTGAGGAAATAGCGCCATTTGTCCTGGCCTGCGGCGGCGGGCTGCCGATATTTCCAGGCAATATAGAGAAATTGAACCGGCTTGGTTTGACTGTCTATTTGAAAGCCGGGCCGCAAGCTCTTGCCAAGAGAGTTCTAGCTTCGGAAGCGCGACCGATGCTCGATGGTGAAGGCGACCTTGTCAATCGCGTCAGTCAACTTCTTGCCAAGAGAGCGCCTGTTTATGAGAAAGCCCAATTTACTGTGGATACAACCGGGATGACAGTAGAAGAGACTGTTCAAACTATCTTGAACTACTTGAAATAATTGATATATGCCTGGTTAGCAGTGCTATCATTGGCTATTGAGAAATTCGACCTTGAAAAGGAGCGGTCCTTTTGACAGTCACGCAAGACGAACTAATGTATTTGCAAAGCCAGCTTGAAGGGCTGGAGTCGATTTTCATGGAATTAATGCCCTTCGGCATTGAGCTGAAACGTCAGCATGTACAAGATTATTATGATAAGCGCTTTGACGCAGCCACCAAACCGGTTTCATCGGTAGCCGAAAACGAATTGCGCAGACAGTTCAATACAAAGGCTAACCAAGTGCGAAACCTGGTGGATAGCGCCGAGAGTCTCGGTGACGCCGGCAACCGCCTTAATTTGATTAGAGCGGCGGCATCTTTGCCCGAAGAAAGAAGCAAAGGGTTGCTCAATTCGGTCATGACCTTTTCTAAAGCCCTGGTAATGGAAAACCGGGTAGAGACCGATGTCTTTGGTGAAATTTTGCAGTCTAAAGAGTTGCGTGCCGTCGAAGCGAGAGTTTTGCTTGGTGCCGCCATGTTTATCATCGACCGGGAAGTGCCCACCAACGAAGGCATCAATATGCCAATCATCGATGTTCTGGGTGAACTGGTGCAGATGGTGCGCAGAGAGCAACTATTGACCAGAAACGATCCCTTCCTGGTGGAAGCTCAGTGCGCCTTAGAAGCCATGGAAATGGAAGAAGAAGAGCTGCAGTCGTGATCAAGCTCTTGGTCATTAATGGACCTAACTTAAATCTATTGGGGCTGAGAGAAACCAGTCACTATGGCACTTTGACCCTGAAGGACATTGAAGCCAATCTCGAGGTGCGGCTGAAAAACAAGGCTGAACTGAGCTTCTTTCAGTCAAATCATGAAGGGGCGATAGTAGATCGCATTCAGGCGGCTTATCAAGAATTCAAAGGCTCAGAAGAAACTAAAGGCGGCATAGTGATTAATCCTGGTGCCTATGGTCATACTTCTATTGCCATCAGAGATGCCCTTTTAGCAACCGCCATCAAGTTTGTCGAAATTCATATCTCTAATGTCTATGCCCGCGAAGAGTTCAGACACAAGAGTTTGCTTTCTGATATCGCCAGTGGTGTTATCGTAGGCTGCGGTCCCCTCGGTTATGAACTGGCTGCCGAAGCCCTTTTAGCCAAGCTGAATTAAGTTAAGACAGTAAGCTAAGACTAATAAGTCTAAACAAACTAAATAAGCTCAGTCAAAGCTGCTTTGACTGCCAAAAGTCTAAGCGTTGAAACTCTCTTGGGTCGAGACCAAGCCGGACTTGGCTATGGTGGCAAAGCGCTGGCGTCTGGTGAAATGACCGCCTTCCGATGCTCTGGCTATGGCTGCCACCTTGGCTTCTTCGCTGTGGCGACCACGGGCTTGGCGCAGATACTTGAGGGCGCCGCCTTCGCCGAATTGATTGGTCAGGTCTGCCACCAAGGCAACGCCCATGGTCGACTGTATGCCTAGACCTTTGGCTATCTCGGCGGCGCGCTCCACATGTTCGCGCACCATCATCACTTGTACTCTTTGAAAGGCCGGTTCTCTGACAGCGGCTTGCATTGCCCGACCCAGTTCATTGCCGGGGGCAAAATGGGCGCGTCTGACAAAGTTTTCGTCCATCAAATTATCGGCGTTGCGACCAAATATCTGTCTAAACTTGGCTGGGTCGGCTTCTTTCATGCGATGCAATAATTCAGGCAGGTTGCCCGACTTTTGATTGCTTTGCTGTATGCCTACCGAAATGCCCGAGCCGGCGTCGTTCCAGTTAATACTGTCGGCTCGCCCTTCGTTGCGACCAATCAAAGCCACCACTTTATCGACATCGGAGTTACCCAGTCTGATGCGGCGACCGCGGCGGCTGCCGCCTTCGGGCAAGGTCTTGTCAAAAAGCTCGATTTCAACATTTTGACCGTTAGCCAGTCTTTCTAGGTCTTTCTGCGAAAAGAAAGAACCGTTAACTTCTTTTAGAGGCGTATTGTCTGCCGGAGAGATAGTCTGAGCCTGGTCGAGATTGCGAATCATGGGCATCAAAGCGCGGGCTTCGGCATCTCTGAATATCTCAAGCGGGTTGGATGCCGCTCTCACGCCCTGATCGAGGGAAGCCATTGTATCGAGCGAACCGTCTGAGCTGCCTGACTTGTAACTATCGCGAAAAGCCTTTTGCTCGGCACTGACGCCGGCATTTTCGCCTCCATCGCCGCTGGTCATGCCGAACATGCGGTCGAGAGCTTTGAAGGCAGTGCGCCGCAGCTCGTCTGGGCTTATCTCGCCGCCTTTTTGAGCCTTAATTTCATGAACTTCCTGAATGAATTTGCTTTGCGCCATTACAGCATCAGACTGACCCAAGACGTTGGCTTCGCTTGCTTCTTTGCTGTTTCTATCTGAGATGGGACTTTCAGGCTTTAGGGTCATGAGAAAAATTGCAAGCTCGGGGGAGATTACAGCAAAGCATAAGCCCATGCCCTAAGGTCGGCAATGAGGAAAACACGTACTATAATAGACGTTTGTCGGTTATCACCTCGAAACTATGCCATTTAGAACACTCAACTTACTACTAGCGCTTACGCTCTGCCTGACCTTTTCAAAGGCTTATGCAGAGGGCGAAAGCAGCGGTTCTGCCAAGAGCGAAGGTCAGAAGAGCTCGGGGAAGGGCTATAACAAAGAGGCAGTGGCAAAATACAACCAGGGGCGCGAGCTTTACCGGCACGGTTATTTCAACAAAGCTGTGGAAGCCTACAAGCAGGCAATCGCACTTGACGACAGACTGGAACAGGCATATTGCAACCTCGGTCTCACATATATCAGACAAAAAAACTATGCCAAAGCCCAAGAGGCGCTTAACAAAGCTTATGCTCTTAAGTCGGACCGACCTTCAACCTTAAACGGCATGGCCTCGGTACTGTTTTTTAGAGGCAAGAAAGAAGAAGCCATTGAAAAATGGCAGGCGGCAATCAAAGTCGACCCCAAATTTGGCTCGGCCTATATGAACATGGGCAAAGCCCTAGAGAGTTTGGATAGGTTTGATGAAGCCAAGCAAGCCTATGTCAAATCGCTGCAATTAGAGCCAGATCTTTCGCAGGCTTATTATCATTTGGGGCTTTTGATGCTCAAAGACAGCAAAGAACCTCAAGCCCATTATTTATTGAGCCGAGCCGTTTCACTTGAGCCCGAGTCTGAAACAGCCCGCGATGCCCGCAAACAGCTGGCAAGTCTCAACGATAAGTTTGAAAAAGAGTACAAAGAATTAGGACTGAATGAAGACGCACCGGCGCTCAAGCTCGACCATGAAGAGCACAAAACTGCTGATGCCCACCATAGCGGTCAAGGTCAGCACAAAGGCGAAGAGAAGAAAGGACTGAAGGGCTTGCTTAAGTTGAAGAGCAAGGCGGCAGCACCAAAAGAGTCGGGTAAAGACGCCAAAGATTCGAAAGACGCCAAAGAATCGAAAGACAAAGATGCTGCTAAAAGCACAGTGATGAAGCTCTATAATCCTAATATCGAGCCTGATCAGTAGCCATAGCGATAGCCATAAAAATGATAAGTATCGACGACAAGAAAAAAAACTTTGCCCAGATCGTAGATGGCAGAGTCGTCGACGATTCTGAACGGGTAGAGGTATCAATCAAAGGTTCTATCTCTGGTTTCAAAGCCACAATTGAGGCTATCAAACCTGGTTTTCCCTTTAGCACCACTCTCTATATCGAAACCGATGTACTGGGTGAAGGTCAAAAAGAAGCTCTCTTTTCCATCACAGTTACGCCCAGAGTGGCTAAAGGTCTTTCAGGCATAATCGGCAAACTGCTCTTGCTGGACGCCAGAGAGGCACCCACCGGTTCCAAAATCTTCGACAACGAATTTATCGCGACAAGCAATAACGAAGCGATTTGCCAGCGCTTTATCAATTATCCGGGTGTGGCTGAAAAAATAAGAACATTGAGCCGCTATTGCGGTTTTCGTGAATTGCATATTCAGGGCGGCAAAGGGCTTGTCCTGGTCATTCCCAATTCTTTTGACAGCATCTCTTACGACAAAGTAAAAGCCAGCTTTCATGAGCTTGGTGAACTGGCTCAGATTCTCTTTGACTTTTGATGGCGCACTAAAATGGCTTACTTAGACGATATCAGCTGCCTAATCAATACTTACTTAGAGCACTATGCCGATAAAGAAGAGCGGCAGCGTCTAGAAGTCTTGTTGCGCCAAGTAGATGAAGGCGACGCCGAGCTGACCAGCCGCAAAAATATGGTGGGGCATCTGACTGCAAGCGCCCTAGTCTTAGATAGACAAAACAGGGTACTGCTCATCAAGCACAACATGCTCAACCGCTGGCTGCAACCGGGTGGTCATATCGACTGGCAGGAAGCGCCACTCAAGGCCTCAGTCAGAGAGCTTAGCGAAGAAACCGGTATAGCAGGGCAAGATTGTTCTTTGGTCAAGGGTTATCCGGCGGCGGCATTGCAATCGGCTTGTGCAGAAGAGCTTGCCGCCTTCGTTTTTCATCAAGACATTCAACCTATAGACATTGACTCGCATGTAATTCCAGAAAACCCGGCCAAGGGCGAAGGGCGCCATTTGCACCATGATTTTCAGTTTGTCTATAAACTAGAAAACGATAAGGCTGAACTAAATTTGCAACAAGAAGAGGTGAGCCACTTTAGATGGGTCGACCTCGATACATTAGTGACAAAAGAATACGGCGTTAGGCTGGCGCGAGTAGCCGCCAAAATCAAAGAAAATAGCCGCGTTTAGTGCTGCTCGCTTTTTTCGTTCATCATTTCGGTCAATGCTTGCAGCCGTGTATTGGTCAGCCTGGCAGCCGTCAGCCTGGTGCTGCTGCGTTGCCTTTTCATGCTTTCTTGCGCGCTTTGCTGCGCACAAGCATCGAGACCAACCGCCTCTTTTTCAAACCAACTGTCGCTCGCCATGGGGCAATTGGCTCTCGCCACCGCTCTTAACTTATTCAAGTCACCGGCATGCGAGGCAGTACCTATATTCCTCAACTTATCGGCGACTTTCTCAGGCGATATCACTGGTAAAGACTGCGAAACTGCTTTACTGCTTTCTTTTAAACTAGACTCGACGACAGGATGAAGCTCTCGTTCTACCTTAACTCGTCTCAGTCTTAATTGACTTGGAATTAGTCGACTTGGAATTAGTTGACTTGGCCTTAATTGCCCAAGTCTCAAAATAACGTGCCTGAACGCAGTCTCGCAGGTCTCCAGATAAGAGGGTTTCGCCATAAGAAAAGATACCTGTTGCTACCTAACCACACCTTATTCCAGCTTATCCTTGACAAGCTCGATTGGGGGGCAGCGGGGGGCAAACTTGAGCGATTATTTACAATTGCCGGGCAGCGTAGAGTATATACTCGGCTTGTGCTAAATTTACTCTAGAAGCACTTAGTTACGGATATGACCGGGAGGTTACATGTCGGAAACAACTACTGAGCCGCAAGTTATCAATTTGACTGAAGCTGCCGCTCAAGAAATCAAAAGACTCCTCGCTGATGAGCCTGACAAAACAGGTCTTCGCATGGAAATCCGTGGCGGCGGCTGTTCTGGTATGTCTTATGGACTGCGTTTTGACAATGCCCAAGAGAAAGACCATGTTCTAGAAGCCTTCGGAGTCAAAGTTTTCATCGATCCCAAAAGCGCCATCTATCTAAAAGGAACCCACCTCGATTTTCAAGGCGGGCTCAATGGTCAGGGTTTTGTCATCAAGAACCCTCAAGCCAAAGGTAGCTGCGGCTGCGGAAACTCTTTCTCGGTCTAATTGAGATATAGGTTAAAATTTGAACGGGTCGAATGTTGAGTTCGGCTCGTTCTTTCTTATGGCCATAATGTTCTCAAGCCGCTCTCGTGAATCTCACAGCCAGGCTCAAGAATAGTCTCAAGCTATGCAGTTACTTTGCCAATCCATCCAACAGACTCAAAAAATCAAACAAACAAGATGCAAGAACAATCAAAATGCGCCTTTCCTGACGGCATCAAAAGCAATTTCGACTTTGGTCTTTTGTCTCTAAAGGGACCAGACGCCAAAAGATTTCTGCAATCGCAGTGCACTTCAGATGTAAACGCACTGGCAAGCAAGCAAGGTCAACCCTCCAGCCTGCTTGACCGCAAAGCCCTAATCATTGCTTACTTTCATTTATATTGCCTAAGCCAAGAGCATTATTTGCTGGCGGCGCCCAAAATACAAATAGAAGCGCTGAAGAGTCATCTTGACCGCTTTATTTTTGCCGACAAAGTAGAAATAGTAGAAGAAGACTTTGCTGCCTGCACTCTTTTGAGCGGCGAGACAACAGCTCTGAAAGTGCGCAACTTGACCAAAAACCTGGGCACAAACAACAAGCAAGAGCTTTCATTGCAAGATTTGATTGAAACAGATGCCGGTTATATCTTAAGGCTGCCGATGCAAAGCACAGACTGCTTTCTTTTCTTTTCAGAAGAAGGTGGACAGTCCCCCGCTTTAGCCCTGCCCGAGCTTGATGCCGAAGAAATTGCCGCAAGAAGGGTGGAAGCCGGCTATGCCCTTTTGGCAGTCGACTATAAAGACACTCTATTGGTGGAGCTGTCCTTAGCATCACCGGCGGTATCGTATACCAAGGGCTGTTTTCAAGGACAGGAAGTATTGGCCAGGGTGAAAGCCCAGGGCTCGCCCACGAGACAACTAATGGGTCTAGTTCTAGATAGAGCGATAGACTTAGCGCCGATGTCTGAAATAAGATTAGCCCCCGGCAAAGAATCAGCAGGCAAAGAATCAGCAAACAAAGAAATAGCAGGCACCATAGCCAGCCAAGCCTATAGCCCACGACTGCAAAAACATCTAGCCTTGGCTTTTTTGAAGCGCGACCTGCGGGTGCCCGGTCGCAAGCTTGAAATCAGCACAGAGAGCGGACCAGTGACGGGCGAAGTCACCACTTTGCCTTTTATCGAAAACAAAAGTGATGCCGACCTGGCTAAAGTTTTGTTCGACCAAGCCCTAGATTTGTTTACCCGCCAAAACGACACCGAACAGGCTATTGAGAGGCTGGAAGAAGCACTCTATCTAAACCCGGCCTATGAAGACGCCTTTGAAGCCCTCGGTGTGATTTTGTCTAAACATGAAAATACCGAAGGCTATATAGATAAAGCCATTTCAGTCATGGAAAAGCTTGTGGCGCTCAATCCTGATTCGATTATGGCCCATGCCAATCTTTCGGTCTTTTATTTAGAAAAGGGCGACAAAGAAAAGGCGGAAGAAGAAAAAGCCACCTCGATGAGTATACGCATGCGCGAGGCGGCAAAACTAGCCATGCAAGAAAAGAAAGAAAAGGAAGACAAAGAAGCGCTCATCAAAGAATCGCAAGAGCGCATCAAGATGTTTTTGCAAGTGCTTGAAATTGACACAGAAGATCTCTTCGCCAATCAAGGTTTGGGCAATTGCTATAACATTTTAGGTGAGTTTGAGAAAGCAGAAGAATATTTGCAGAAGGCAATTGCCATCAAGCCGAACCATACCCAGTGCTATGAAGATTTGGCGGCAGCTTTGGCCGGGCAAGGCAAGATAAAAGAGGCAGTTTCTGCTTATCAAAAGGGTATCGAAGTGGCGGCCCAGAAAGGCGACATGCAACCGCTGAAACGCATGAAAGAGAAACTCTTGGCTTTGGAGGCAAAAAGCCCGGTCTAATGCCCAAAAGCAAGCTGCTCAGTCTGTTTAGTATCTTGGTCTATGCATTTTTGTATGCACCAATCTTGGTACTGGTTGTATTCAGCTTCGACGAAAGCAAACTAGGTGTATCTTGGACCGGTTTCACCTTCAAATGGTACGCCTCGCTCTTTCAAGACGAAAATGTTTTGCTGGCACTTAAAAATAGTCTGCTTGTGGCAGTCTCTTCGGTCTTAATTTCAACTTTCTTGGGTGTGGCTGCCGCCATGGGCTTGAGCAAGCTCAAGAACAGCGGCGTCAAAGTCGCCCTCAATGCCTTACTGATTTTGCCTGTACTGGTGCCCGAAATAGCTATGGCGGTTTCGGCGCTCTTGCTTTTTATCAGCCTTGGCATATCACTGGGCTTAGGTACAGTCATCGCCGCCCATGTGGTTTTCTGCCTCAGCTATGTGACCATGACAGTCATGGCTCGTTTGCAGGGCATGAACCCCAGCCTAGTAGAAGCCGCAATGGACCTGGGTTTGACGCCACTACAAGCCTTCTTTAAGGTGACACTGCCACTGATTGCCCCTGGTATCATTTCTGGTGCCTTACTGGCTTTTGTGCTTTCCTTAGACGACTTCGTCATCACCCAGTTTACTGCCGGTGTCGGTGCCACCACTTTACCCCTGCGCATTTATAGTATGGTCAAATTCGGCGTCAGCCCCGAAATCAACGCCCTTTCCACTCTAATGCTCTTGGTCACTGTTTTGATTGCAGGCAGCGCCGAATTAAGTCGACTGAAAGGCGCAGCAAAGCAAGGCTAGTTTGAGCCTTTTCTTTTTATTTTCTGGCTTACTGAGTAGCTCTCTTATAGTCTCGCTGCTTTATAGTCTTGCACTTTTATAATCTTTCCACTACATCGGCACAGAAACCGCAGAGGTCGCCGAACTGATTGTCGCCGGTTGCTTTAGCGCCGACATCCCCGGTATATTTCCAACAGCGGGCGCACTTGTCGCCCGAGGCTTTGTAGGCGGCTACGGTCAATCCGTCTTCACTGACAGTGGAAATCACCTCAGCTCCATCTTTAGGCAAGCCGTTGTCTGAAACCCGCGCACCAGATGTGATGAAGACAGTAGCTAGATCTTTTTCTACTTTCTTGATCTTGGCTGCCTTCTCTTTATCTTCAAAAGACATGACTACGGTTGCTTCAAGCGAACTACCGATGGAGCGAGCGGCTCTGGCCTGCTCGAGGGCTTTGTTGACGGTCAAGCGCACAGCCATCAGGTCGGACCAATAGGCGGCGGCTTCTTTATCTTCCAAAGATGCATCAACCACCGGATAATCGGTGAGCAGAACCGAGCTTTGATTGCCGAAAGACTGCTTGATTGGCTCGCTTAGATGTTGCCAGATATCCTCAGCCAAGTGCGGTGTGACCGGAGCCAAGAGACGCACAAGAGTATGCAACACTTCACAAAGCACTGTCTGCACCGCTCTTCTTGCCTCGTCTTTAGGATGCGAGGTATAGAGCCTGTCTTTGACGATGTCGAAATAGAAAGCCGAGAGGTCGACACCGCAGAAGTTTTGCAAAAGCTGATAATACTTGAAGAACTCGAAGCGATCAAAGTCACGGGTGACTTCACCGACCACTTCATTGAGCCTATGCAATACAAATCTATCGAGTGAAGATAGTTTGGACTTATCGACTTTATCGACGGCAGGATCAAAATCGCTCAAATTACCGAGGAGGAACCTGGCGGTATTGCGCAGTCTTCTATAGACATCGGCCAGTTGCACAAGCATATTTTTGCCGATTGGAATGTCGTCGGTATAGTTGACCGAAGCCACCCAGAGTCTCAATACATCGGCACCATATTGCTTGATTACTTCATCGGGCTCGACCACATTGCCGACCGATTTAGACATTTTGCGGCCGCTTTCATCAACGACAAAACCATGGGTAAGTACGGTCTTGTAGGGGGCGCGGTCGCTTACTGCCACGCTGGTCAATAGCGATGATTGGAACCAGCCGCGGTGTTGATCGGAACCTTCCAAATAAAGTTCGCAAGGCGTACCGCCTAGTTCTGGTCTTTCATCGAGGACAGCCGCATGGGTGACACCAGAGTCGAACCAGACATCCATGATGTCGGTCTCTCTGATGAAATCGGTGCTGCCGCATTTACACTTGAGCCCTTGCAAGAAGTAGGAGGGTTCGCGCTCCCACCAAGAGTCAGAGCCTTCTTTATCAAAGACGGCCGCTACTCTTTCGATGCTTTCATCGGTCATGAGCGGATCGTTGCAGCCTTTGCAATAGAAGACCGGTATCGGCACGCCCCAAGCTCGTTGACGGCTTATACACCAATCAGAGCGGTTCTCGACCATGTTAAAGATGCGATTGCGTCCACTATTGGGCAGCCATTCCACAGTATCGATACATTCCAGAGCACGTTTGCGGAAGCCTTCCACCGAGGCGAACCACTGTTCGGTGGCTCTAAAGATGAGAGGCTTTTTGCACCGCCAGCAGTGCTGATATGAATGGTTGAAGGTGCTGTGAGCAAGCAAGGCTTGCTTTTCTTTCAGATGATCTACCACCAAGGGGTTGGCTTTGTCATAACGCTGCCCTTCAAAGACGCCGCCTTCTTTGGTGAAGATGCCGCGACCATCAAGTGGTGAAACCACACCTAAATTGTAGACCTTACCGATGATAAAGTCGTCGGGACCGTGGCCGGGCGCTGTATGTACACAGCCTGTACCGGCTTCGGCGGTGACATGATCGCCGTTGATTACTTTCGAGAGTCTCTCCAAGAATGGATGTTTGGTCTCTAAAAGCTCCAGCTCATGACCTAAAGCTTGGGCCAATACTTCCACCTTGCTTTCAGCTTTGCCGATAGCAGAAAGGAAAGCCTGCTTCAAGCTTTCGGCTATGACAAGGATGCTTGGTTCGCCTTCCACTTGCAAGAACTGATAATTGAAGTCTTTATTGAGAGCTATACCGAGGTTGGAAGGAAGGGTCCAGGGAGTAGTTGTCCAGATGACAAAGGCGACTTCTTTGCCTTGCACGGCAGCGGGCAACTTGGCGTAATGCTCTTTGCTGCCTTCTTTATCGACCAAAAACTTGACATAGATTGAGTGTGAATTATGGTCGGCATACTCGACTTCAGCTTCAGCCAAAGCAGTTTCGCAGGTTGGACACCACGATACAGGTTTGAGCCCTTTATAGAGATAACCCTTAGCGGCCATCTTACCGAAGACTCTTATTTGCTTGGCTTCAAAGTGCTGATCGAGAGTTATATAAGGCTTTTCCCAGTTACCCCAGACACCAAGGCGTCTGAAATTATTCTCTTGTCCTTTCAGATTGCTCAGTGCAAAGGCCCGGCAACGCTGTCTCAGTTCCACCGGTGTCAGGGCGGCGCGTCCGCCTTTTACATCTTTGAGCACGGCATTTTCGATGGGCAAGCCATGGCTGTCATAACCCGGCACATAGGGCGAATAAAAGCCCTTTAGCGCTTTGTACTTGGTGATTATGTCTTTGAGAATTTTGTTGAGCGCGGTACCTATATGGATCTTGCTCGAAGACAGATAGGGGGGACCGTCATGCAGAACATACTTGGGGGCGCCGGCTCTCTTTTTGAGATTAGCCTCATAAACCCCGTTCTCGTCCCAGCCCTTTTGAATCTCCACTTCCCTTACGGCACTATTAGCCTTCATCGGAAAAGCGGTTTTGGGAAGATTGACCTTATAGTCGGGCTTCTCTGACATAGTTTTCTCCTGATAAAAACAAAAACGCCGACATCTCTGCCGGCGACACTTTCGCCAGCTATATTAGTCTCAGATAATGATTGCGGACACCAATAGAGTGGACATACAGCTAATCTCTAAAACTTCTTCGGATAATAAGCATAAATAAGCCAATGGTGGTCGTCAACAAATCTGCAAGAAGCGTAAAGAGATAGAAATACCGAGTTTTAAAGAGTCTAAAATCTCATTATCTCTACCGGCTGGAAAAACATCGAAGAATATGGAAAAAATCGAGAAAGTAGCAAGAGAAGCAGCGCTGAGAGCGGGCGAATTGCAAAAGTCTAGAGTAGGCAAGGTAAAATCACTTGACTACAAGAGTGCATTTAACATAGTCACCGATGTTGATAAAGCCAGCGAAGCTCTCATCATCGAAACAATCAAAGCTAGCTTCCCCAATGATGCCTTTTTGGCGGAAGAAAGCGGCGCCGAGTCGGGTAAGCAAGAAAGTGCCCGACGTTGGATTATCGACCCTCTAGACGGCACCACCAACTTCGCCCATAGCTATCCATTCTTTTGTGTCTCTATTGGTGTGGAAGAAAAAGGCGAAATGGTTCTAGGCGTGGTCTATAACGCCATCGCCTCAGAGATATTTGTGGCCAGCCAGGGTCAAGGCACCACTTTGAACGGCGAGAAAATTTCGGTCTCCAATCGCACCACCCTCGATACCAGCTTGCTGGCTACCGGCTTCCCGCCCGACACCCTAAAGAGCGTCCACCACAATATGGACAGCTTTCGCACCATAACCAATATGTGCCATGGCGTCAGACGCGACGGCTCAGCCGCCCTCGACCTTTGTTTTGTGGCAAGCGGCCGCCTAGATGGTTTCTGGGAAAGGAAACTGGCACCCTGGGATGTGGCAGCCGGCTCTTTGATAGTGAGAGAAGCAGGCGGGAAAGTGACCAATTTAGAAGATGGTCCTCTAGATATGGCCAGCGGCCATATTTTGGCCACAAACGGCAAAATTCATGAAGAAGTGGTCAAGGCTCTGGCTCTTAGTACCGCTGCTAAATAAGTGCAGGGCTAAGGCTAGAGAATAGGGCGAGCAAGAGAAAGCCACAGTTAGGCTAGAGTTTAACTAGAGCCTGGCTAGATTTTGGCTGATCTGCTTGCCTAGATTCTGACTAGACTTCTGACTAGACTTTAGCCTTGGCATAGCGGCCAAACCAAGCGCCGATTGTAATTATCAGCACCTCGATGAGCATGCGGGGCGAATCGGTAAGGACATTTACCTTAGAACCTTCCACATTGTTCCAGTTGATAGCCACTTCTTTAATTGCATAGCCCTTCAGTCTGGCAATATAGAGAAGTTCAACGTCAAAGGCAAAGCCGTTTAGACGAGCGACTGAGAAAATTTCTTGGGCAGCTTGTCTCTCAAATAACTTAAAGCCGCATTGGGTGTCGTGAATACCCGGCAAAAGCAAAGACTGCACAATTAAATTAAAAGTATTGCCGATATATTTACGATAAGCCAGAGCGTTCACTTTGGCAGTGGGATCTTCCTTAGCCCTGGAGCCGATGACAACCTTGGCGCCGCCGCCACCGCTGGTAGTTGCAGCCAAAAGTCGTTCGACTTCTTCTATCGGCGAAGAACCATCGGCATCGTTCATAAGCAGATATTGCCCTTCAGCCTTGAGCATACCGGTACGCACGGCAAAACCCTTACCCTGATTGGGTGCATAAGAGACAAGACGCACAGTATTATCAAGAGCGTGGCGGGCGAACTCTTCCACAACTTCGACCGTACCGTCGAGGCTGCCATCGTCGACCACCAAAATCTCAAAGGTTCGGCCGCTCTTCTCTAGCTCGCCAAGCAAAAACTCATAGACCGACTCAAGAGTACGCGGCAGCCGCCTCTCTTCGTTATAGGCCGGAATTATTACCGATAAAAACGGCATCTAGCGCAAGAACTACCTTTCCAGTAGACAGCCGCCCTAGCGGCCCACTAAATAGATACCCTATTTAGCCAGTTGACGCTCGGCTTGTGAAGTAATTTCAGGCGGAACGAACTGAGACTGGAGAGTTCTGTAGTTGCGAATATAGCTCAGCTCATCAAACTGAATATATTTGCCGTAGATGCGCTCACGAGCGGCTCTAGAATTAGGATCTTCGGCATAGCCATTTGTGGGTGAGAACATGCCGATGCGATTGTTGGGATTGTAGGCGGCGCCATTTGAATAGGCATTGAGATGCTCACTACCCGAAATAACAATCTGACCGAAGCCTTCGGCGATCATGGCATTGGCGGCGAGAGTCCCTTGTGAGCCGCGCAAACCTGGTACCGGTATCTTAGAGAGCAAGGGCACTTCATGGATTTTTGCACCCAGCGGGCTTAGAGCCGCAAACATCGCTGTATCTTTGACAAATTGGGTTCCGTCGAAATGATACTGACCAGGCGCACTCATAGCCCATCTAGAGGCTTCATTTGTGGCATTGAATGAAGCAGCAAGCGGGACCGATTTACCGACATTAAACAGATAGCCGGTGGCATTGGCGCTAAGATTGCCGCCGCGATTGGCCACTGCGGCAAGCACGGCTTTTTCGGTATTGCCGACAACAATGGCTGCAGCCGCACCTGGCACCATGGCGCCGATACCGCCGGTTACCGAACCGATGCGATAACCTTGCAGGAAGTCTTCTTTAAAATTGGCTCTATCGTACTCTTTGGTCATGCCCATCCAATCAGCCATATTGTGGGCGCCGTAATAGGTGAGACCACCGGCGGTGCCACCCAGGACCACACCACCGGCAGTACCGACGGCTGCCAGACCGATGCCTGCAGTGGTAGCCGATACACCGAGGAAGGCAGCAGTACCAGCCACGGCACCAGCCGAAGTGGCGGCGCTGGCGACACCAAAGCCGACTACGGCTCCGACCACACCGGCACCGACAATGGCGTATGTGCGCCAGTCTTTGTACCACGGCACATATTCACAAGCTTTTTCAATTTGTTGTCTCTGCTCATCGTTAAAGCGTGTGTTCCAATATTCAGGATGGTCACGCTTGAGAGCTTCCAATTCTTCGCTGGCCGAGCTCTTCTCATTGAGCATGCTAAAGCGGTTGATGACCAGCATTCGGCGCTCGGCGTCTTCAAAGTCATTGACTTTCTTGGCATTCTCTTCCAGTTGACGCTTGGTGGCTTCCAGAACTCTCAGCTTATCTTCAATTTCTTCTCTAGCCATCTCGCGTTTGGCTTCGACATCAAATGACTTACCAGGCAGTCCGGAAAGTTCAGCCTTGAGCCCTTTTATTTCGGCATCTAGTCCATTTACACTTTGTTTGCGTTCTTCTTCGCGTTTGATGGTGAGTTGCTGCATTGCCTTCAAAATCTGATCGGCACCGATATCGCTGCGATTAGCACCGTTCTTCAAGACTTCATCAAAACTAGCGCTGGAACCTCTTCCAGAAGACGTAAGTTGTCCCTCAGCCATCTTTTTGTTATAGAGGTCTGCCAGTTGTCTAAACTGAGCGGCATTGGTGGTAGTACCAAGTGCCATCTGATTATCGAGAGCCTGCCATTCGGGTGTATTGTACTTGAACTCAAGCTTGTCGCCGTTCTTTTCTAGACGACCGACAGCACCAGGATCATCGGCTTTGATTTGCACCATAAGCTTTTCGGCATCGGCTGTGCGTCCCTGACTGGTCAAAAGACGCATATACTCTAGTCTGGCATTATTAGCACTGTCGACAGTGGCTTTAATGCGGTCTTGTACTTCCTGACTTTGACGAGCCATAAACTCAGGATCGCGATATAGTGTAGCCAGCTTATCTAGACCAATACCTTTGGTCTGCTCCACAGCTTCTTTGAGCATGGCTTCTTTCTTAGCCGGGTCTCTTTCGATAGCGGCTTCCGAAACTTTCTTGGTGATTGCTTCACCACGATCTTTGACGCCCAAGTGCTCGCCGACCGAGGCTAGAGCCTTTTGATAGGTCGGGTTATCGCGAAAGTTTTTATTCTCGCCCGCTTGAATAATCATATGGGCAGCCAGTTGCACATCCTTAGGATCAACAAGCAACTTACCGTTTTCGCCTTTCTCAAGACCGTATTTTTCATTGGTCAAGCCAGCGGCCATATACTGAGCATAGAGCATCTTGGTGGCGGAAGAAAGTTCACCAACGCCGCGCAGACGTTCCATATCGGTCTGCAATTGGTTCATGCGAAGCAGATCGGGATTGTTGGGCTGTTGCTTCATGAGATTATCAATCTGAGTTCTCACTTCGCCAGGGTTGGATAGAACTATATCGATACCAAGTTTTTGCGAAAGAGCAACTCTTTCAAGAGTGTTTTGCTTGACCAACTCGGTGAGAGCTTCGGTCGGTACATTGTCGGTTTTCTTAATGGCGGTGGAAAACTGTGTGTCTATCTCACGCTTGAGCTGTTTGACACGCTCATCCACAGTCATCTCTACTTCGTTGCCTTTAGAGTCGGTGACTTTGATCTTGTCTTGCGGATTAGTATGTTCTTTATCAAGTCTGGCGATTTCTACTGCTGCAGCCTTGGCGTTAGCCAAATTAGACTTGACGTCATCGGCATGGGTTGTGACTTTGTCACTTAGTTGGGTGCGATCGACAATTTGAAAGTTGTCAGCCTGAGCCGGCTTCTCAGCCTTGGCCGGTGCATCTTTCATTAACTGCACTGTATCAACCACCGGTTTTGGCTGACCCTTGTCGCCTTCGGCTGGTTTATCTACCGGTTTTACTTGACTATCGCCCATGACACTTCCTCTAGAAAACACAGCCAGGCTCTAAAATCTGAGGGGGGAGGCTGTGCTCATTCTCTATACAAATGTGCCCAAAATTGGACAAATTCAGACGATTTTTTTCATGAAAAGTCTGGAAAGGCAGAACTATTCAGCACTCCTCTTGGCATCCCCTTTAAAATAGGGTATTGAATTTTGCCCTCTCTGCAAAAGAAAGAGTGCAGGATCTGCGCCTGCACTCTTTCCTTCATGTCTTTGAACTGTCTTTCCAGACTGCTTTAGGGTTGATCAAAAGCGCTCAGACCAAGTGGGTCATTTGCAGAAGTCTGGGCTTGTCCGGCAGGCGGCGGAGCAGCTTTGCCTTCTTTAGCAGCCTTATCTCGTGCGGCTCGCTCTCTGGCTTCTTGTTCAGCCTTCGCTTTAGCCTCACTCGCCTGTCTGGCTCTAAGTGCTTCTTGTTGCTTAGCATCAGCTATCTGACCGGCGGTATCTTGGCCCTGGGGCACTTGCTGATCGGCGGCACTTTGACCCTGGCGCACTTGCTCGAAGACCAAACCGGTGGCATTGGTTTCGTTAGTCAGCGGTGCTTCCATACGCTTGGCTTTGGCATCGGCGTCGGCGGCATCGCTGTAGCCTGTGGCAGAGCCTTTATTGAGTTCGTCAAAGCCCTTATAAAAGACATAACCAAGAGCGCCTTTGCCTATTTGCTCGCTGCCGGCAATAGCCGGTCTAAGTAAGAAGCTGCCGAGCAAGACATCAGAGGCCATGTTACCGGTCATACGCTCGACCAGAGAACCGTTGCCGATAAGTGAACGCTGCAAAGCCTCACCGACGGTAAGCTGACGACCAAGTTCTTGATCTATACGAGGACGACCAAGGGCATCGGTGTCGATGGCATTGTCATAAACACCGGTGATGCTGCGATAAGCGCTTGAAGCAATGAGCGAACCGCCAAGCGCCGCCCTGGTTCTAATCTGATTAGAGGTTCGCTCTAGTTGAGCCAGGTTGGTGTTATTGGGATCGATCTTGCCCCAGTTACGACTTGGACTGGTGAAGTTATAGAAGCGATCGCGGTACAACAAGTCAGCAGCGCCGCCTGCAGTTCTAGAGATAATTCCAGGCTCGCGGGTGCGGGTGCCGAGTATGCCGTCAATGCGCTGAGAGGTGAGATTGCCATTTAAACCAAGAGCACGCGGGTCGCGGCGCAGAAGGTCGCTTATCGAGGCAGTCTCGGCATCGGCAAAGTCAGGATGACGACGGGTGATATTCAATACCGATTGCAGTTCGCCGCCCATGGCATGAGCTTCTTGCAATTGACGCATATTCTTGATACCCATGCGCTCCAAGACCGGCAACGACTCATCGAGACGCTTGATGAGATCAGGATCTACACCAGGTTTCTTCTTCAGTTCAGCCAAGACATTACTTACACTCTGGCTGTCAGAAAGCATCACTGCTTCTTTGGCCCGGGTCATGCGACCGCGCTCCGGCAAGAGACCTTCGCGGGCGGCGTTCTCCATGAAAGCACCCATATCGGCATGTTTTGCTTCGAAGTAATAGGCTTTCAGGTCGCCCAGTGTGCTGACACCAGAATTTTTGAGGAAAGTAATTTGGTCTTTGATAGCCTGTTCGTCGGCATATTTGCCGGGATTTTCTTTGGCTATGCGGCGCACAATCGAATCGATCTTGGTCTCAGGACGCAGACCGACAAAGGGCATGTTGTCGCCCAGTCTCTTGTTGCCGGCCACAAGTGCCTTATCGACCTCTCCGGCAAAATCGACCATGCGCTGACTGTGAGCCTGAGCACGCACTTCCAGATCGCCTACAGTCTTGAGGTCGATGAGGTCGGCGGCAGCTAGTCTGGCAGCCAGAGCTTTGTCGCCCGGTCTGGTCTTCAGTACTGAACCCATAAACTCAGTGAGCTGAGCCTTGTTCATATCTTTCAGACCAAGCATGCGATACATTTCTTGGGCTTCGGCCTCGGTCATGTCTTTGATGGGTTTGCCCATAAGAGCCTGAGCCCGCAAAGCATTTTCAGAAGGCGAGATAGGCAGAGCCTTAGCTTTAGCTTGTTCAATTGCCACAAGCTCTTTAGCGAGATCGGCACCCTGACCGGAAATTTTGCCGGAAGCAAGCATTTCTTCGGCAAAGCGCACACCCGAACTGTTAGCATCGACGAGTCCGCCGGCCACTGCTTTGTACGACATATTTTCGGTGCGGTAAGAAGTACCGAAGAGACGCGAACCATATTTGAAGCCGGAGACCATGGCCGCCGAGGCGGTGCCGTGGACCAGAGTATCTCTGAAGTTTTCAGCCTCGCCGGTCATGCCGTACATAACGGCAGAACGCACTCCGATAGCACCAGCCAGACCTATGGCATCACCGCCGAGATCGGCAGCGGGTCCCTTGAGTTTGGCGTATTTGGCAAGCAATATTTTGCCACCGGTGTTGAGCACAAAGGCTGCGGCCATAGAAGCCATATCGGCAGTACCGCTGGATGAATCAGCGCGCACTAAACGAGCAGCATCTTTGAAAGCTTGAGGATTGTGCATTTCACCAAAAGCCACAAGCTGGTTGAGCATGGTGTGCGGCACAGTTGGATTTTCCTTCTGCCACATAGCCAAAGCTTCGGAAGCCATCTGCCCGGCTACCTGCGGCTTGTATAGTTCATCGGTAGTCTTGACCTGGGTGGCTGGAGACTTAGTCTTTTGCAGATCGAGCTGGTTCATCATGTCGTGTCTCAGATAAATCTGAGCCAACTCTAGACGGTAGGTCACCGAAAGATCTTTCATGCCGTATGAAATTTCGGGCTCGCCTTTATCGTTGCGCTTGATCTCGCCGTTCATAGAGAGCTTGAGACCAGCAAGCTGCTCTTCGAACGGTCCGACTTTGCCGATGCTCTGACCTTGCAGCTGCATTTCTTTCTTCATCAGGTCGTAAGGCAGACCATCAGCAGCTTTCAGCGCCGACTGCGACCATTTCTGCATATCGGCCAGTTGATTGACGCCGCCTTCTACAAAGGCAGTGGCAGATCTCTGCACCGAGCCGGGTTCATAAGGTTCTTTGGCAAGAGCCATTTCAACCATCTTCTCGCGGCGGCCGAAATCACCGAGATATTTGGCGTACTGCAACTGCAGATTGGCCCCGTACTGCATATTGACGAAAGAGAGATAGTTTTCAGCATGCAGCTTATAACGTTCTTCTTCAGTGAGTGGCTTACCTTCGGCGTTCTTGCCTTCGGTGAGCATCTTCTGGTTGCCTTCGACAATCTCACGGTTGGCCTTTTGATACTCAGGACTGCCGAACTGTCTGATCAGTTCTTCATAAGCAGCTTTCACTTCCGGCATGGTCAGGTTGCCCTTACCTTGCTCGGCTCTGATGAAGTTTTCCAACTGGTCGACCGGCTTGTCTTTCATCTGCTCGGCAAGCGGCTTAGACTTATCGATAACGAGGGCGGGCACGCCATCGCCGGCAGTACCGACTGCGCTGGTATCACTACCGGTGGCTTCGTAAAGTTTCTTCAGTTGCGGACCAAGCTCGGGATCTTTCAATAGAGCACCCAAAGCTTCAGCCTTTTGAGGACCGAGAGATTCGGTTATGGCCTTGACTTGAGCGGCGGCACCTGTCTTATCGTCGGCAGCCACCAAGGCGTTGCCGTACTGGGTGCGCATCATCAGTTCCATATCGGCGGCTTGCCTATATGAATGAATTGGGCTGGCGAGCAGGTTGACATCATAGGCTTTCTTAGGATCACCGCCTACCGAAGCAATGTAATCTTGCTGGGCCTTAGCATAAGCGGGGAACTTTTCGACCAATTCTTTTTGAGCAGCTTCACGCTCTTCCGGCTTTTCCGATTGTCCTTTTTGCATAATCGCCAAGAGAGCCGGATCAGACTGCACCTTGACGGCTTCTTGTCTATAAACTTTGTTGGCGGCCAGTACAGTTTCAAACTTATCTTCGCCCACTTGCTTAATTAGCTCGGTAGCAGCGGTGACGGCAGCCGGTTGGAAATGATTTTTCATCTCTACCAAGGCATTGATAGAGTCATCCATAAGCTTCTTGCCGTTATCATCAATCTTTCTGCCATCGGTGGCCTTGCCTAGGGCATCAAGATAGTTGGCACCGGCAACCACTCTGTCTTCTACTGATTTAGCATCATAGGGTTTAGCAGCCGTCTGCGGTTTGTCGCCGCCTTCGGCCGGTTTATCAACAGGACCAGCTGGTTTATCACCAGTGCCGGCGGGCTTGTCGCCTGTGCCTGCCGGTTTGTCGACAGGACCGGCTGGCTTGTCGCCCTGAGCTTGGGCGATGGCTTTCTTGGCCGCCTCATCGTTGAAAGCTCTCACTTTATCGTGCAAAACAAAGTAAGCATCAGGAGGAGCACCGTTAGAATCTTCGATACGTTTCATCTGGCGTTGGAAATGGATGTCGTCGAAGATAGTGACATTCTGCAATTGCAGACCGGTCTCACCGAGTTTCTGCAGGTCTTCAGGGGCAAGCTTGGCATGTTTCTTGGCGGTTGCCTCGTCAATACCGGCAGCCTGCAATAGTTTTGTATTGCCGTCTTCAGCTTTGCCCTGACGGTAATACCAGAGAGCCATATTGCCATAAGCAGCATCTTTGATGCGCGAGACACTAAAGAGTTCACGCTCTTTTTCTTTGAGGCGGGTTTTCTCTTCTACATTAGTTTCGGTCTTGAGCTTTTTCTGCACTTCGGCCAGTTCAAGCTTAGCCTTTTCGATATCTTGCTTTGAGACCTTCTCGGCTTCACGAATAGCTTTCTCGTAGGCGGCTTTGGCTTCATCGAGCTTACCGGCTTTATTGAGGGCCGGTACCTCTTTGTCTAATATGTCGTTGACTTTCTTGAGCTGGTCAACCGGGTTAACTTTTTCGGGAGCCTGCTGCAGACCTCTATCAAGTCCCTTCTCGGGGGCCTTGTCTGGAGCTTTTTCGGGAGCCTTATCGGGCGCTTTATCTGGAG
This sequence comes from Obscuribacter phosphatis (SeqCode), assembly GCA_017303615.1. GTDB lineage: Bacteria > Cyanobacteriota > Vampirovibrionia > Obscuribacterales > Obscuribacteraceae > Obscuribacter > Obscuribacter phosphatis_A. The sequence goes on along the minus strand of JAFLCK010000023.1, from coordinate 40,734 downwards.
CTTTAGCATCGGCCCCGGCTTGCCCGGCGGGTTTAGCCGGTGCAGTGACGTCGCCATCTTTCTTGACTGCACCGGTGGGCGCCTCTGTCCCTTTGGCATCCACGGGCTGCCCCGAACCGGTTGGTCCGTTGCGCCTTTCTGGAGCGCCGTTGACTATGTCGAAGTTAGGCTCGTGTTTAGGCTCTTCTTTCTTTTTGTTATCGCCCGACCCGTCTAATGCAGCCATCTATTAAGACCTCAAGAAATGCTTTCCAACGCATTAATTAATTTATTCCAGCATCAATAGCCTTTGAAACTGGGGAAACTACGTAGCGGCGTTGTCAAGCGGGTTGTTTCCCTTACTTTTAATCATTACTACACCGGTTTGAATTTTTTTGGACAGGGCATCAATTAATTTCTATAACAGTGACGCCGTCGCCGCCTTCATACAATTCACCCGGTCTAAACTTGATTTTGTAGCGCCCTTCCGAAAGCAAAGAGCGCACGGCTTGCTTTACAGCACCGGTGCCATGACCATGGATGATCATAAAAGGACTGATGCGGGCAAGCACACAGCTATCTATAAAAGATTCGGAGAGTTGCAGGGCTTCATCGACCCGCTTCCCCCTCAAATCGAGGGTATTCACTGCTGTTCTTACAAAAACCGATATCGGTTCACTTACATCTTTAAGCTGACCTGAAAACTTTGCCGAAACCTGAGCCGGCGAACTACGTCCCTTATAAGAGCGCCGCTGTTCCTTGAGCTTGCTGCCGGACACCGCTTCAATCTCAGCCGGGCGAGCCTTCACTTTTAGACTGCCCAGTTGAATCAGCAGCTGTTCTCCATCCACGGTCAAAATCGAGCCAATCTGATTGAGAGCCAGATGCCGCACCGCCGCTCCCGGTTTGAAGTCGGGCAAAGGAGCCTTAAGGCGCTTGTTCTCCTCGTCTTTCCATTTCAGTTCCGACTTGATAATTTCCAAATCTTGTCGCGCTTTCTCGGCTTTCTTAAGAGAGGGGCTGCGCTGCAACTCTTTGACAGTCTCAGAGACTAACTTCTTAGCCGCCTCAAACTCAGAAAGCAGCTTACTGCGCTCTTCGGTCATCAATTTCTCTTTGTAGCCCTTCAGTTCCGCTTCTTGCTTAGACAGACTTTCGGTCTGGGCGACAAGCTCTCTATTTTGTCTGAGGTTCTCTTCTTCTAGGGCACTCAAAGACGCCATTTTCTCGGTCAAGTCTTTGATCAGCAAGTCGACGCCGCTATCGACACCCATGAGAGATTTAGCTCGGGCGACGAGATTTTCATTCAGCCCTAATCTGGAAGCGACGGCAATCGCTTTCGATTCGCCGGGTACGCCCAATCTCAACCTATAAGTAGGTCGCAGATTCTCTTCATCAAACTCGAAACTGCCGTTTAAGAAAGTGGAGTTGCCGAAAGCCAGAGCTTTGAGGGCGCCCAGGTGGGTTGTGGCCACAAAAGTAGCGCGGCGCCCCTCCAACTCTTCTAAGATTGCCTGAGACAAAGCGGCGCCTTCCTTAGGGTCTGTACCGGCACCTACTTCATCGAGCAAGACCAATAATCCGGTATCGGCAACCTCGACTATTTCAATGATGTTTTTCATATGGCTCGAGAAAGTGGAAAGACTCTGCTCAAGCGACTGTTCATCACCGATATCGGCCGCCACCAGGTCAAACAAACCGAGACGCGAACCTCTGCCCACAGGTGGAATTAAACCAGCCCGCACCATCAGGGCACAGAGCCCGACTGTTTTTATAAAGACAGTTTTGCCGCCGGTGTTTGGACCGGTGATTAAAAGAGCGCGTTTACCGTCTTCCAGAATGACGTCGTTGCCGATTACCGACTTAGCTTCACCGCGCAGCATCAAAAGTGGATGTCTGGCCTCTTTCAACATCAAAGAGCGCTCTTCGGTCAGTTCAGGCATGTTGGCATTAGTAAGATGGGCCAGCCTGCCCCTAGCAAAGATGCAATCTAAGTCTATAAGCACTTCATAGCTTGCCTTAAGTTCAGCCGCATAGGGCAAAAGCTCGCGCGAAAGGCTGTCTAGAATGCGTTCAATTTCAGCTTCAATTTCAGTGCCTTTGAGCCTAATCAAGTTAGATAGCTCCATCACTGAAAGCGGCTCGACATAAACCGTCAGACCGGTTGACGAGGCATCGTGCACCACGCCTTCTATTTGATAGCGCATTGATGAATTGACCGGCAAGACGAATCGGCCATGTCTGACTGTATAGAGTTCGTCGGTTAAAACCTTGCTGCCGGCAAGTTTATGAATGATATTGCGCAATTCTTCTTTGACCCGGTCTTCCAGCTTGCGGGCATCTTGCCTGAGGCGCGAAAGCAAGCTTGAGGCGGTGTCTTTCACCGATCCATCGTCTTCGATGGCCAGTTCAATCTCTTTTTCAACATTGGGTCGAGAAATGAGCAATTCTCCTTTGCGATGGAGCAAAGGAAAACTAGGCTTTTCTAGAAGCAAAAGAGAATTTCTTGTTCTACGCGAAACCGAGAGGAGACGACGCATGCTGAGAAGTTCATGGGTACCAAGTGTCGCCCCGATGGCAAGCTTTTCTAATGATGCCCAGTCTACTTCGAGTGAAGATAAATCGGGCTCGCCCTTAGCAGCTACCAAATAAGCGGCTTCCTGACTTTCAGAAAGTCTCAGCCTAGCTATATCTAAGTGTTGCCTGCCCAGTTCGGGACGCAAAGCCGATAGACGTGCCCGTCCTTCTAAAGTTTGCGCCAGTAAAGAAAGTTCGCTTACCAGCTTGTCCCATTCAAGAGACTTGAGGCTGCGCTTTTCTATACTTTCGACTGACAATTCTCGACTATGGCAATGATACGGAGTTTAGTTGAGTTCGGTGATGGTCTCAGCGCCTGCGGGAGCAGCAGCAACTTGAGGATAGTCAGTAGCTACAGCCAGACTCTCGATACCGAGATTGCCGAGCAGTTTTTTCAGTCTAATTTTTTGCAGTTCGTAGCTGCGATTGTTGCGCTTGTGCACAATACCAATCTTTTCCAGCTGCTTTATGGCATCCATATGTGCTTCCGGTACGGAAGAAACGTCTACGGTGCCTCTCTCGTTGAGCCATGAAATTGTGGGAGAAAGTGTTCCCAGTAGCTTGCGCATCGGCTGTTCGAAAACCGGCATAGTAAAAAAATCCTCGTACCAACCTCCCCCAATTCATTCCACTGAATGCATCTGGAGTCGGCATGCTAAAAACGGGCCGCCAAAGGAATATTAACAGCTTGACATTCAATATAGTTAGTAAAGCCTTGAAGCCTGTATACGATAATGCTAGCTGCCTGATAAGAAGGCTGCAACTGAGGTCTTCTTGCTGGACCACCGCAGAAACGCTTAACAGAGAGTTACAGTTCAAGAAAATTGAGCTTGAGGAGAATCAGTGATTTATCAACTGCATGGCGTCAAACCTCTTTTGGAAGAAGGAGTCTATATTGCCCCCAATGCCGTTGTCATCGGTAAGGTAATTGTGCGCCAAGAGGCGAGCATTTGGTTTTCGTGTGTTGTCAGGGGCGACATCAACTCAATTTCGATAGGACAGTCGAGCAATATTCAAGATGGTGCCATTTTGCATGTCACCCAAAGGCACTCACTTTCAATAAGCGAAAGAGTGACAGTGGGGCATGGCGCCATTTTGCACGGCTGCCATGTGGAAGACGATTGTCTGATAGGCATGGGTGCCATTGTGCTCGATGGGGCGGTCATCGGTAAAGGTTCTATTGTTGCTGCAGGCAGCGTTGTCGCGCCCGGCACCGTGGTGCCGCCCGCTTCCATGGTCATGGGCGCACCGGGCAAGGTGATGCGGGGCGTGAAAGAAGAGGAGACGGCATTGATAGCTCTCACCTGGCAAAGCTATGTGAGCAATGCCAGAGACTTTGCCAAAAACCTCGATTTAGTTTGAACTGAGCAAGTTGCGGCTCTGTGCCGAAGGCGCCACATGGTCGTTCAGCCAGCTCTTGATTGTGGTCATGGTGCTTGGCTCGATATGCGAAGTCTCAATCAAGACATGGCCCTTACCCTTGAGCCAACACATGGTGGTGTCGCGGCTTTTCAGACGGCTCATCAATGACTTAACGGCTTCGCAGCGCAACATGCGGTCTTTATCACCCTGAATAATCAGCACCGGCATATCGGCAGGCACTTGCGAGACATGGTTGATATTGCCTTTGATATAAGATGCCGTATTGAGCAAATCAAGACAGTTAAGATGCTTGCGCACAAAGGGGTCCTGCAAAGCTTCATCGGCGATGACCGGGTCTTCCGAGGCAAATTTCTTTATATAAGGAACAAGGTTGACTTCGCCCATGGGATTGGCCACCAGATGAGCCAAATCTTTGACCATTTCGGGTTCTAGATAAAAGCGCCTTTTAATCGCCGGACTGGAGAGAACCAGACCATCTACTTTGTCGGGCAAAGCAGCGGCGATGCGGATGCTCATGCCGGCTCCCATACTTTCACCCACCATATAAATTGGCAGGTCGGGATACTGACTTCTCAGCACAGTCACCAACTCTTTTAGGTCTTCAAAGCTGCGTTCATAGGCAACTTTAGCTTCGACCTTAGACTTTTCATCGTTGCCTGCGGCGGTCCAACGACCATAACCCCGCAGATCTGGTGCAAAAACCAGCATGCCCTGCGATGCCAGTTCGCGAGCCATGGTGTCATAGACCCGACCATGCATGACCAGCCCATGAACGGCTACGACTATTCCGCGGGTGGCGATTTCATCGTCTTTCCACATCGAAACCGGTCGCTTCGGCAAGAAATCGAGGGTTTTCACCGGCTCGTCTTCACGAACAGGCACAGCCTCGGCACTTTGAGCCAAGCTAAAAGTACAAAAACCAGCGGCAGAGGCAGCAAGGGCAGTTGTAAGAAGCAGCCCTTTTCCAATTTTTATGACATTATCGACAAATGGAAAGGAACTTAACGACATCTTTCCCCCTGGGTCGTTAGGCTAGTAGCTGCGAAGAGCGTGGACGAATATTTATTTCACTGAAGCTTATGTACCAAGAAGTAAGTACCTTTGAAACGCACTTTCTGGACCAGTCAAATTAAATCTGAGGATTAAAACCGTGCCCAAACGAACCGATATCGAAAAAATCCTTGTTCTCGGAGCAGGACCAATAACCATCGGGCAGGCATGTGAATTTGACTATTCCGGCTCTCAAGCCTGCAAAGCCTTAAAAGACGAAGGCTATGAAGTTGTACTGGTCAATTCAAATCCGGCCACAATCATGACCGATCCCGAAGTGGCCGACCGCACCTATGTCGAGCCTGTCACAGCCTCGGTGGTGAGAGAAGTTATCGCCCTGGAGAGACCCCAGGCTCTCTTGCCGACCATGGGTGGGCAAACCAGTCTGAATGTGGCGGTGGAACTAGCTGAAAGCGGAGTCTTGGACGAATTTGGCGTCGAACTAATCGGCGCCAAGCTGAAAGCAATTAAGTTAGCCGAAGACCGTGATCTTTTTAAAGAAAAAATGCTTGAAATTGGGCTTTCGGTGCCCAATTCGGGCATTGCCCGCAATGCTTCAGAAGCTAGAGAAGTAGGACAGCGCATTGGTTTTCCCATAATCATCAGACCGGCTTTTACCCTGGGGGGAGCCGGCGGCGGCATCGCCTACAACCAGGAAGAACTGGACGACATAGCCGGTCAGGGACTGGCGGCCTCACCGGTCAGTGAGATTTTGTTGGAAGAAAGCGTACTTGGCTGGAAAGAACTCGAATTGGAAGTTATGCGCGACCGCCTCGACAATGTGGTAATTATCTGCGCCATCGAAAACTTAGACCCGATGGGGGTGCATACCGGCGATTCGATCACTGTCGCCCCCTTGCAGACAGTCACCGACAAGGAATACCAAAGACTAAGAGACGCCGCCATCAAAGTCATTCGCGCTATCGGCGTCGACACCGGCGGCTCCAACATTCAGTTCGGCATCAATCCCCAAGATGGCCGCATCGTCGTTATCGAGATGAATCCGCGCGTCTCGCGCTCTTCTGCCCTGGCCAGTAAAGCCACCGGCTATCCGATTGCCAAAATCGCAGCCAAGCTAGCCATTGGTCTTACTCTCGATGAAATTGCCAACGATATTACCCGCGAAACCAAAGCAGCTTTTGAACCCACTCTAGACTATGTGGTCACCAAAATACCCCGCTTCAACTTTGAAAAGTTCCGCGGTGCCGACACCACCCTCACCACCCAGATGAAGTCGGTGGGCGAAGTCATGGCTATCGGTCGCACTTTCCAGGAATCTTTTCAGAAAGCTCTGCGCGGCATGGAAGTGGGGCTGACCGGCTTTGCCCAGGTGGAAGCAAGAAGCAAAGCCGACTTTTGGGAATGGCGCCGCCGTCTCTCGCTGCCCTCGCATCACCGCATCACCGATATCTACGGCGCCCTTTCGGCGGGTATTTCACCGGCTGAAATAATTGAACTGACCGATATCGACCCCTGGTTTATCGACAACCTGGCTGAAATTTTCGAGACCACCGAAGAATTGAAAGAAGTCGGTCTTAGTCTGGAAGACCTGGACCGCGAAATTTTGCTCAAGCTTAAGCGTATGGGCTATGGCGACGAACAATTGGCCCGCATTATGGGTGTATCGGAAGCCGAGGTCTGGCAGCACCGCCGCGCACTAAATGTGGTGCCAGGCTATAAGATGATCGACACTTGTTCGGCTGAGTTTCAAGCTTTTACGCCTTATATGTATTCGACCTATGAAAATGAAAGCGAAATGTTCGAAGCGGTTAAGCCGCGCGTGCTCATTTTGGGAGGCGGTCCAAACCGCATCGGTCAGGGTATCGAATTTGACTATTGCTGTGTACATGCCAGCCTCGCCTTGCGCGACTTGGGCTTTGAAGCAGTGATGGTCAACTCTAACCCAGAGACAGTCTCCACCGACTATGACGTCTCTGACAGGCTTTATTTCGAGCCCCTCACTTTGGAAGATGTTTCGAATATCGCTGAAATTGAAAAACCCGAAGGCATTATTGTGCAACTGGGCGGGCAGACGCCTCTGAAACTAGCTAAGGGACTGGAAAGCAGAGGCTATAAGATACTCGGCACCAGCCCCGAGAGTATCGACATGGCCGAAGACCGCGAAAGATTTGGTGAGTTAATCAAGACTTTGGGACTAAAGCAGCCTGAAGGAGCCATCGCCAGAAGTGCCGCTGAAGCTATCGAACTGGCTTCTAAAATCGGCTATCCGGTTATGGTCAGACCAAGCTATGTGCTGGGCGGCAGAGCCATGTCCATCGTTTATTCGCAAGAAGATCTGGAACGTTGGTTAAGTGAAGGCTTTGCCCGCGGCGACATGCATGTGCTTATCGATGAGTTTCTTGAAAATGCTGTCGAGATAGATGTTGACGCTATTTCAGACGGCAGAGCCACAGTCATCGCCGGCATTATGGAACATATCGAACAAGCAGGAATTCACTCGGGCGACAGCACCTGCGTCTTGCCCAGCCAAAATATTCCATTCAAAATCATTGAAGAAATTAGAAAAGCCGTCACTGAGCTGGCCGACAAGCTCAAGGTCATCGGTCTGATGAATATTCAGTTCGCCGTAAAAGACGAAGAACTCTATATTTTAGAGGTCAATCCCCGCGCCTCTCGCACCATCCCCTTTGTTTCAAAGGCCACCGGCGTGCCCTGGGCAAGGGTGGCGGCGTCGGTCATGGTCGGCAAGACCCTCTCTGAACTGGGCATCAAGCCAAGACTTTTACCGCCGCATGTTTCGGTCAAGTCGGTGGTCATTCCTTTCAAACGCTTCTCAGGATCGGTGATTTCGCTTGGTCCTGAAATGAGATCGACCGGAGAAGTCATGGGGGTAGCCAGTCAGTTTGGTCTAGCCTTTGCCAAAGCGCAGCTGGCCGCCGGGCATGGTTTGCCCACCAAAGGACGAGTCTTTGTCAGCGTTTCCGATACACACAAACAAGAAACCATTCCGATAGCGCAAAACCTGTATCAGATGGGCTTTGAGCTCATTGCCACCAGGGGCACCGCCCAGGTGATTAGAGAAGCGGGCATTCCCTGCCTTTTGACCAACAAAGTCTCAGAAGGTCGCCCCAACCTGGTTGACCGCATTAAAAACGGCGAAATTCAGCTGGTAGTCAACATACCCTCAGGACGAACAGCCAGAGACGATGACCAGCTTATTAGGCGGGCGGCGATCAATTACAACGTGCCTGTGGTGACCACGGTCTCGGGCGCCAAGGCAGTAACCGCCGGCATTACAGCTCTGCAGGGCGGCAATTCAAGCTTTGCCGTGAAGAGTCTGCAAGAATATCACCGCAACATAAGCCACTTAGAGACGACCAGCAATAAAAGAGTTTGAGCCTGATCTAAATAGAGTTAGACCTAAACAGAGCTAAAACTATATTGCCGCCAAGCCATAAGTGGAAAAGCGTGTAATAAAAGAGCCGAGGAAAAAGGCTAGAATCTTGGGCGTCTATACTTTCGCTTGAGACTTTAACCGTGTCGAACTCTATTGATCTAGCTAAATATATCGATCACACCTTGCTTTTGCCCCAAGCCACCAAGGCTCAGGTGAGCAAGCTTTGTCAAGAAGCAATGGAGCATAAGTTCTTTGCTGTTTGCGTCAATCCCTGCTTCGTCAGACAGGCGGTGAAAGAACTATCCTCTTCCAATGTCGCCGTGGCAACAGTTATCGGTTTCCCTTTAGGAGCCAACCTTACCGACATCAAAATTGCCGAAACACAGCGTGCCGTTGCCGAGGGTGCCGAAGAAATCGACATGGTCATCAATGTCGGCGCGCTCAAGTCGGGAGACCTAGACTATGTCACCGAAGAAATCAAATCGATTGTGAAAGCAGCCAAAGGCATGCCGGTGAAAGTAATCATCGAAGCCGACTTGCTCTCTGATGACGAAAAAGTGCAGGCCACCGAATGCTGTGTCAAAGCCGGAGCAGCCATGGTGAAAACTTCCACCGGTTTTGTCAAAGACGGCAAAGGGGCCACCGTCGCCGATATAGAACTGATCAAGAAAGCTCTGGGCTCGGCCAAGCTAGGCATCAAAGCTTCAGCCGGCATCAGAGACTATGCCAAAGCCAAAGCCCTTATCGACGCTGGTGCCACCAGACTGGGAACATCGGCCGGGGTAGATATCGTCAAATTACAAACTGCAGATGAAAAGGCAGCCGCCTACTAAAGCCTTTCGAAAGGCAAGGAGAAAGATCAATGAAATTGAATAAGATTGGAGGCGGTGCGCTTCTTCTTATGGCAGCGCTTCTCAATACAAGCCCCGCTACGGCTCAAGAAGAGTCGGAAGCCATGAAAAAAGGCGAAGCGGCTTATCACAAAATGAACTTGAAAGAAGCCACCAAACAGTTCAGAGAAGCAATCAGACAAGAACCCACCAATGCTAAAGCGCACCAGAGACTGGGCGCCGTTTTGGCGGCAATGGAAGACTATGACACAGCCATTTTGGAATGCAAACAGTCGATTAAACTAGACGGCAAAAGCTTCCTGCCCCACGTCGTGCTTGGTCAAATTCTCGCCAACCAAGGCAAAATACAAGAAGCCATGGTCGAGTTCCAAGAAGCCTGCAAATTGAAGCCAACTAGCTTCCGTTCCCACATGGACCTGGGCTTTGCCTGTACCCACTTGGGCAAAGTAGATGAAGCCATTGCCGCCTACAAAAAAGCTAGCGAACTGAATGATAAAGACGCTTCGCCCTTGATTAACCTGGGTGTGCTCTTGGCTCAGCAAGGCAAGTATCCGCAAGCCATCGAAGCTGAACAACAGGCTATCGCCCTCGATAAAAGAGTACCCGAGTCTTATATCAACCTGGGCAATATCTATGCCGAATCAGGCGATACCCAGTCGGCTGTACAAGCTTTCAAAGACGCTCTCAAAATTGCCCCCAATCATCCAAATGCCTTGAGTGGTCTAGGTTGGATGCTCGAGAAACAGGGCGACTATAAAGGCGCCATCGAAAACCAACGCAAAGCTCTCAAAACAGTGCCTAACTTCTCACCGGCAAAGCGCAGACTGGCTACAGCTCTGGCTGCATCCGGCGATAACAAACAAGCCGAAGCTGAATTCAAAGGCGCCATTCAACTGGCCCCTCGCGATGTTACCGCCCACGTCGAATACGCTCAGTTCTTGGAAAAGCAAGGGCAAAAACAATCGGCCCTGGCTGAATACAAGAAGGCTTTGGAAATCAAACCTGATTCCAAAATTGCTCTAGAGGCAATGAACAAGCTGGAAAAAACCAAGTAATTAGACAAGCCAGCCTAAACAAAGCAAATTAAGAAAGAAGAGGAAGAAAAAATCTTCCTCTTCTTCTTTTATCTGTCTACTTACGCTTGATGTCTTTATCTAGATCGCCCAGTTGGGCTGAAACTGCACCCATCCAGTTGGTATGCCACAAAGTATCTACATAGAGCTTGCGCACGGCACCAACAAGACCAAGTTCGACATTGTTTAGACGCTTGATGATGCTCAGATCTTCTTTCAATAACTCTTCCGATTCTTTGAATTTATTTTGATAACTGAGCACCATGGCATAGCCATAGAGGGCGCGCACAGCCCAGATATTATCGGGCATACCGTGTGAACGCCACCATTCGATACCAAGCTTATAGAGACGCTCAGCTTCGTTATAGTCGCCTAAACGTCTATAGATGTCGCCGAACTTGGCGGTTGCTTCCCAGTAAATGGTCGGATGCTGTTCTTTGTCTTGTTCGGCCATGGCGAAGAGTTTGTTGTAAACTTCAGCAGCCTTGCGCAACTTATCTTGTCTCGAGTAAATATCGCCCAAGACTCTCAAACATTGAATCGTCTGACCATTCAATGTTTCTTTGCCATAGGAAAGATCAACTGATCTGGTACCGGCGGCGATGGCTTCAGTATAGTCTCCGGCCATAAAGGCCGAATAGGCCACCAGGCGCAAACATTCAGATAGTGGTCCGGGACCTTCCTGTCCGTCCTTCTCTAACTTTTCAGTGACCGAGACCAATTTGCGGGCATACTGCTGAGCATCGCTCCAGTGCTGACTTTCAAAATAGAGCTGCACCAGTGAAAAGACAGAGTCGGCGTATTCTCTACAATTGGTCCCCATGTCTCTTTCAATGTTTTGCAAAGAAAGTTTGATGGCTTCTTCTTTATTGCCGAAGTCGTCTATAGGTTTAGTCTTGCTGCTTGGATTGACGAGCCAAAGTGTGTTGCTGTCAAAATTGGGATACTTCTTGCTGCCTTCCGGCTTAAGAATGAACCAAGACCAAAAGCCGACAATACCGACCAGAAAGAAAATGGAAACGCCCCAAATTATTGCTTCCACCGATATGCGCGTACTTTTCTTTTCCCGCTTACGCGGTGTTTCTTCGCGATAGACACCGGCTTCTGCTTCCCATTCGGCGTCTTCGGCGGTCATAAGCAGTTCTAGGTCATCTTTAAGATCGGCGGCACTCTGATAGCGAGCATCGGGATCTTTTGCCAGACACTTAGCCACTACTTCTTCGAAGCGCGACGAGATGGGCTCCATCGAAGGATCGAGCCCCATGTCGCGCGGATTATCATTCATATGCTTGTAGGCGGTTTCAAGCACGTTCTTACCGACAAAAGGAGGTTTGCCGGTGAGAGATTCATAGATTACGCAACCGAGTGAATAAATATCGGAGCGGTTATCGACTTTCTTACCGGCACATTGCTCGGGACTTAGATAAAGCGGGCTGCCGAAAGCCTCACGGGTACGAGTCATAAACTGATCTGTCTTACCGCCTTCAGTTTCTTCGGCGATGATACGGGCAATACCAAAGTCTAGAACCATGATGTCGTCTGAGAACTTTTGGTTATCTAAAATAATGATATTGCTTGGCTTGATGTCTCGGTGCATGATATCGGCTTTGTTAGCCGCTGTCAGAGCATCGCAGACCTGGCTGAAAATACCAACGGCGCGCTCTGGTCCGATGTGTCCGGTTTTGGAAAGCAGATCCTCGAGACTCTCGAAAACCAAGGGTTTCATGATTAAACAAACACGACCATCAACAAAGACCACATCTTTATAGGTGGCAATGTTAGGACTATTGAGGGCAATCAGAGCCCTTATCTTCTGCTCCAATTTCTTGTAATTTTTGATAGTCGAAATGAGATGCTTATGAATTACCTTGACAATAACCTCCTGACGGTTATTGCTGTCAATGGCTATATAGACCGAGCTGAGGCTGCCATCGGCTATTTTCTCTTCTATTTCATAGTGGTCGAGCACCTTGCCTATAAAAGGATCTTTCGACTGGGAAAAAGCGTCGTCCTTGAAACTAAATGTATCTCTACCTGACGTCATATATTGCACTCATATTTTGTACTCATACTTTCAGTCTGCCAAACACCACTGTCTTTAGATGCCATTATGAAATCGGAACAAAAGGGAGCCAAACCAATCATAATGCTTCTTAGCTTCATAAGCATAGGAAGCACAGGCAGTTTTCTCTGAACCGGTAAGTCCGGATAAGGCTCTTTCAAACTCGGCGGCGGCTTGTCTAAAATAGTCGCCCTTTTCACGCTCAAGCAAGTAGAGCCCGTGCCTGAAGCGCAGGCGACTGAGCAGCGACTTTTCAATTTGCGGCTCATTCTGCATATATTCAAGCGGCTCCAAGTATGGATCTTCCTTATCGAATTTCTCGGCGATTCGATAAAGGTCGGCTAAGTTTGCCCTCTTATTTATTTCTTCCAGCTTGTTGGCGTGCTCATCTTGTTCCAAATCGGAAGAACTAATATTTCTGCGCCTATCGGCTAAACGCTGCAAAAACTCCACCGAAAGATTTCTTTCCAGATAACGCCTGGCTTTTTCCAGTTCGTGGTTATCTTCCATATGTACTATAAAGACAGTCAAAAGATCGTTCAGCACTATTGGGTCGCCGTACTTTTCAATGTGAACATCATTGAGAGCGTCTTCGGCGTCATGCAGCACCTCTCGCATATCGTTATTGAAAGAATCGGTCGCGCTATCGCGTGGCTGCGAGTTTCTTTGAGCAGCTCGATAAGCAGCTACAGCGCCTAGATTAGCCTTCAGGCTAAGCTCTATATTGCCTTGCCTTTCAGAGGCAACCAGTCTAGTTCCGTCACTAACAGTTTTATCCAGCTTGTCTAGTACATCGACACCGATTTTGACATCTTTGTATTTCTTCAGATCATCTAAAACATCAGCAAAATCTTTGCCGGCTTTTTCATAACGCTGATCTGCATATTTGATATCAGCGCAGTTTAGATTGAGCCGACAGATTTTGAGCAAATTCTCCGGCGAGGGCTCCTTTACTCCGCCTCTCAAAAAATCTAGAGTCGGCTGCACTTCCAGCAGTTCTTTCTTTCTTCTAGCATCGAAAAGACGGGGTCGATAGGTATAGGTCAAGAGCGGCTGTGGATCTTTCAACTTCAACTGGTGCTCGGGAATCTTGGGCACCGGCCAAAGAGCAAAGACTGCCACGCCCATTAGTAAAACTGTGACCAGGGCGGCCAGCACCAAAAGTGGTGTCATTATGCTGAAACCACTTTGCTCGACTTGATTGTCTCTAGCAGCTGTAGTTTTTTTTGACGAGCTTGTTAAAGGCACTTCTTCTAAGGCGGCAATCAGTTCTTCCACATCGGCAAAGCGACTTTCAGGTTCTTTCTCAAGACAGCGCGCCACGATGGCGTGAAGCAGAGGGGCGCCGACATGGTTCAAAGACTCAAGGGCGGTCAAGTCTGGTTTCTTCTCTACATGCTTGAGCATCACCTCGGTAGGATTGCGCCCAGCCATGAGTTTGCGCCCGGTCACCGCTTCATACATAAGACAGCCCAGTGAATAAATATCGGCGCGCCCGTCCAGTTGACGCCCGCGGCATTGTTCGGGGCTCATATATAGCGGCGAGCCAAAAACTTCGCCGGTCTTGGTAAGCGAGTTGAGCTCTCGCCCGGCGGTCATCATAAACTTAGCTATGCCAAAGTCGACTATTTTGACATCGTTATTTTGACGCAAAATCATGATATTGCTGGGCTTAAGATCTCTGTGTACAATGCCGCGGCTATGGGCATGGGCAAGCCCCTGACAGACCTTGATAAAGATGGGAATAGCCTCATCGATGCTCAAGCGCCCAATGCCTTCTTCATCGGCATCGGCCCGCTCGATAAGCAGGTCTTCCAGAGACAGCCCCTCTAGAAATTCCAAAATAAGATAAAAGCCCTGCTCTGATGCCCCACAGTCATAGACCTGCACCACATTAGGATGAGCAAGACTGCCTGAGGTCATCGCTTCTTGTTGGAAACGCTTTACTGCGGTTTCGTCTTGCGAAAGATCGGCTTTAAGAAACTTGACCGCGCCAAACTTATTCATGATCACGTGCCTGGCGCGATAAACCTCGCTCATGCCGCCTTCACCGATACGATCAAGAATCTCCCAGCGATCGAGGGTCAAGCCGGTCAATTTCTTGCGATCATTCGAATCAGTCATATAAGCACTAGTTTAGCATCAAGAACTGGGCTGAGTAGTCGGCAAATCACTACTTTAGATAAGTCTGTTTAGTTGTTCTGTGCAGCTTAAACATACTGACTCCTAAAAATTTGGGTCTATAATCTCTGCACAGGAGATCTGAACTTTGCCCTCAAAATATTATTGGTCACTCTTGGCTTGCAGCCTGCTCGGCGGATTCTCGCCTCAAGCAGAAGCCGCCGCCGAAGACGGATATATCTTCAAGCAGGATAGTTCAAGATATGGCAAGCTGACCTGCTATGTGACCCCGACACGTTTTCGCATGGATGCGATGGATTTGCAGATTCATCTCAAGCCGCCCTACAAGTTCATCATCATGTATAACACCGAGCAAAAACTGCAATACAAGACTACGGTGGACAGTGTCGCCAAAAGACTGACTCTGCGCACAGTCGCAGAGAAAGACAAGAAACTTGGCACGGTGGAAGTCTTGCGTCGCATAGAAGACCGTAAAATAGCCGACTTTATGTGTCAGGGTTACCGGTCAGAACACATATACAAAGATAAGAAGAAGTTGCCAAGGCCGCGCATGAATATTTATGCCACCCGCGAGCTCAATCTGCCTAAAGAGATGGAGATCGCCTGCGCCCATCTGAGCGACTGCCCGACCGGTTTGGGTTTTCCTCTGCGCCTGCAGTTTTTTGAAAATTACAAAGATGAAAAGACCGGTTTGAGCGGCATTAAGTTGACACAGCTTCTCAATACACTGAAAGCGGAGAAAGCCAAGCTAAACGACCAGATATTCCAAGAACCAAAGGGCTTCAAGAACGCCCGGGATGAAGCGGAAGTGGTTCTTGGCGATACCGGGTATTGATTTATTAAGAATAATTCTCACCCCTAAGGTCGATTGCAAGCTGGTAAGTTTTGCAGCCGATTACCGAAAACGCCCACCGGCTGAAATCTTAATATTGTCAAGACTGAATAGTCGATATCTTCCTGAGAAGCTCTTAATTGACTGAGCCCGGTTGAGACTGCTAGCCTTTTGTACAGCTATTGAGAATTATTCGCAAAGAGATTAGCGAGTAATGCAAAAAGTGGCATTGTCCAAACTTTAGTCAAAACAAATCACAAACCCAAATATAGATTGAACGCAGAATGAGAAGGAGAAAGATGATGAATCGCAGAAAGCGCGGTCAAAGTATGGTTGAGTACGCCCTCGGTATCGGCTGCGTAGCCGCCCTTTGCGTAGTCGCTCTGGGATCGCTTGGCCATATCGCTGGCGACATGGTGTGGAAAGTAGAACAAGCCACCAACTATGGCGGCACAAAATCCACCGAGCCAGGTCGTACAATCCAGATCACCGGCGACAACGCCAAGCCCTGGATCATCGACTAGTTCTGAGAGTTTAATTGCCGCCGCTTCGAGAGTTTCTCTTTAGAACCGGCGGCAATTTTTAATCACTAATTGCAACTTTGATGAGGGCGAGCCGCCTGTGCCGTCAAGAGTCATAACCAACAGAAAGAAAAGCCACCGCTCAAAAAAGCGGAACGGTCAGGCCATGATTGAACTGGCCTTGAGCCTGCCTTTCTTTTTGCTGATCATGGTCACTATTCTCTATTTCGGCCGCTTCTTTTATATGAAGCAAGTTGTGCTTAGTGCCTGCCAGGAAGGCGTCGCCGACCTGGCTCTGAGCGCCTCACTCTCCGACCCCTCAAGACGCGAAGCCATACTTGGCTTTGACCAAACGGGCAAACAAGTAAATGCAAGTTCGCGACTCTCGGCCATTTTAGGGTCGGCCAACTTGCTATCAGCCGGCACCAGCGGCGACCTTCCCCCAGGCTCAGTGGTGAAAGTGCTGCCTTATGACGCCGATGCCGCCGATCCGACTCTGGCACCAGGCACAGTGGCTGTAAAGATTACCTATCCTTTTAAGTTTATCGGCAGTGCTTTTCCTGCCCAAAACAGCGATAACGAATTTGGTTCAAATTTTGGAGTTTATGCCGGTGAAGGCACCGCCGTAAATTTCAGAGACAGCTTGATAAGCGAAATAGCAGTCTGCGGCAAACAGCTGGCAGACTGAATCTGTTAAGAGAGGCTCAAAGTGGTACAGACCTTAGAACAAACAAACAAGATGTTGCTGTCTAAAGAAAGACTGCCGGTTAAAAAGCCGCAGTCTTCGCCGCTCACTCTCATCTTGGTGGCACTGCTGGTTGTCTTGGCGGGCGCCACTGTCTTTAAGGCTATGACACCAAAGCCGGTGGTACAGACCATAAACGTAGTAGGCGCTGGGCAGGACATTTTGCCCGGCACTAGAATCTCTTACAACAATTTGCACTATGTGACTGTACCGGCATCTTTTGATCAAGAAGGTCTGTTTGCCAAAAACAATATGGTAGTAGGCAGAATCGCCCGCACTTTTATAAGTAAGGGTGAACCTCTGCACGATACAAGCCTGCTTAAGGCAGGTCAAACCCTTTCTCAGGAGCTTGAAACACACGAAAGAGCTATTTCGCTAAAGCTTGACGACGAAGCCCTTGTCGACCACGGTATCACCGGCGGCGACAAAGTAGATGTCATTTTTACCGCCACAAAAGAAGGCAAAAAGTACACCAAAACAATCTGTCAAAACCTGCCTGTAATTTTCAGCTTGCCCAAAGAAGCAGTGAAGAGCAAAAGTCTGCAAGGTCATGACGCCTCGCGCATCACCCTGGCAGTCACCCCGGAACAAGCCGAAATTTTAAGCCAAGCGGAAGAAACAGGAAGAATCAGATTGGTTTTGCGCAATCGTTTAAGCACAGTCGAGCCAAAGTCATACGGCATAGCCGAAGACGATCTTTTGCCGGCTAAAGCCCACCAGACACAGCCAAGCTTGCCCGCCGCCGCCCCGGCAGCAGTGCCTTTCAACAGCAATCTGCAGCCAGCCCTGCCGGCCCTTGCCGTACCGCCACCGCCGCCACTCTTTGACCTCAACCCAGTCAAAACCATGCCGGAAGTGAAAAAAGCTGCCGACTGGGTTGTAGAAGTATTTACTGGCAACCGTAGAGAGACGCATGAATTTCCACGATCACAGTAAAGGCAAAGGCAGAAAGACTGCCCATATAAAGCGAAGCAGGCAGGGGGCAATCCTGCCTCTGGCGCTTTTTCTAGTCTTTGTGGGCATTGCTTTTGCCGCCTTAACCGTAGATGTCATGCGCAGCACCTACAATGTGCAGATTCTCAAGTTTGCCGGTAAAACAGCGGCTCTTGCCGCCTATGCCAGTCAAATAAAAGAGACCTCAGATCTTTACGATGGCAACACAGCCAAAAACAATATTGCCGCTGCCCTAAATGAAATCTCGGGACAAGGCAATAACACGATCGCCTGGCATCAAGCCCTTAGCGGACCAGATAGTGGCCAAAATAACAGCGGCAGTTCGGCGGTAAAGTTCAGCGCCGACAAAATCGAATTCCCCGAAAATCAGCAAGACTCAAACGAATTTTTCTTGACCCTAAAAGTAAGAAGGGAAGGGGTGGACGCCTTACGTCAATTCTTTATGCCTCTTGTTTTTGCCCTCAATAGTTCGGTAAATCCCAAAAGCGACGAATTTAGCCTTTTAAGTCCGATCATAGATGTAGAAGTGGCGGCTCAACCAGCCACTCGCATCGGCGCAGGCGTAAGCCGCCTCGATGCCGATCTTGAGAAAAGAAAACTGGCAGGCTTTGCCGCCATGCCAATCGCCCTCAGTAATTTGCAATATGCCGCCATCGCCCAAGCGCCGCCGGCTCTTGTCACAATCGATCTAGATAATGCCGCCAGCCCACCGGCAGCCGGACATATAAAAGCTGCCCTGGTCAACTTGAGCGGGGGCACAGGCAATAGCTATTTTGGTGATGCCCAGGGTAATAAGGCCGTAAGCGACGCAATCTCCAATCTAAAGTATTTCATCAAGGGTGATACCACGGCCATTCCGCCGAGAGCTGTGGAAAGAGGCATGATCTTGTCTGCTATAGACCACGAGAGCGCCGCATTCACGAGCCAGAAAGCCAATCTCACTGCCATAGTCAACACACTAAATAGTCAAAAGTTTCTCTATATGTTTCCGGTGATGAAGGGCAATCCCGTGCCCGGTACCCGTTCCAGCCAGCATGAAGTCTTGGGCTTTGCTCTCTTTCAACTGCAATCTATGGCAGTGGATCCGACTGCCGGAACTGCCTTGGCTTTGACTGTAAAGCCGGTTAGTTCAATAGTCATGCCCAATGTCTGCCATGCAGCGGCGGCTTATGACGGCCGCGCCCTTGCCCAGGCAACTGCGCCTTTCACCACCAGAGTTTTAGCAGGCGAACACAGCATGGCGCCCAAGAAAATCTCGATGGTCATGGCACCATCTCTGGTGAGGGCACGCTAATGCCAGTAAGCAATATGAAAGTCAGCAGTATAAAAGAAGGCAAAACAATTGGTGTGCTGGGAGTGAAAGGGGGCGTAGGTTCCTCAACTTTCGCCCTTAATTTAGCCAGTGCTCTCGCTTTGGGTGAAAAGGTCAACCTGGTGGATGGTAATCTGCAACAACCCGACCTTGCCACTTTGCTCAATGTCTCTCCCCGCTTTAATCTGCAAGACTTGAGCCCGCGACTTGATGGGCTGACAGAAGAAATGCTCGCCAGCATGTCGTTGCCCGAAAAAGATCTAGGCAATCTGACCTTAATCACCCCGCCCCTGGTTCTCGACCAAGCCCTGACTATTTCGCCCTATGCCTTGGTCAACCTGCTTGCCGGGCTGAGACAGCTGAACCATACCACCGTTATCGACCTGCCCAAGATAATGGACCAGACCTTACTCGACTTGCTCGACAGCTTAAGTCATCTCTTTTTGCTTATCGAAGCGACTGTGCCGGCCATCGCCGCTGCGGCACGCTGGTTGAAAGTGATAAGCGACCTGGGCTTTGCCGGTGAAAATCTCACCATTGTGCTTAACCGCGCCGGTGGCAAAAACAAAGAAATTGAAGGGCAAATATTGCAGATGGTCAAAGATAGAGACTTCAACTTAGTGAAATTGGCCAACGACTTCAAAGAAGTAGAAAATGCCGCCGTAGTGGGACTGCCCCTGGTGCTCACGGCGCCTCGCTGCGCCTATAGCCGTTCGCTCAAAAATATAGTTGCTTCAATCTCTCTCGAATACAGCAGGAGCTAGAAATGACCGATCTTAGATCAATCATCAAAAGTAGAGCCTCCGAGCTGCCAGGACAAGGCAAACAAAGCAATGCCTCTGCTTCGAGTGTAAATGCTTCTCTTGCAGGTGAAATGGCACCGGCCGCCAAAGAAGCAAATGAGAAACGCGCCGGTCTAGGCTTAAGCTTGCGCCCAGCGCAGAACAAAGCCCATTTGGAACACCATGATCTGAAGATGCGTATTCACGAAAGACTGGTGGATAGCATCGATGTCAGCGTCTTGATGAAACTCTCGCAAGACAGCGAACTGGAAGGCGCGGTGCGCGAGACCATCAGAGTTTTGGTGGACGAAGAGAGACTACCTTTATCTGCAGTCGAAAGAGACACACTGACCGAAGAAGTACTCTATGAGACACTCGGTCTTGGTCCGCTTGAGCCTCTTTTGAGTGATGCCTCTATAAACGATATTTTGGTGAACGGCAGCCAAAGTGTCTGGATCGATCAAGACGGCAAGCTGGTGGAAACACCAATTAGATTTAAGGACGACAAACATCTGCTTCATATAATCAGCCGCATAGTCGCCCGCATCGGTCGCCGCATCGATGAAGCTTCGCCCATTGTAGACGCGCGCTTGCCCGACGGCTCCCGCGTCAATGCCATAATTCCGCCTTTGGCTCTAGATGGTCCGGTACTATCGATTAGACGCTTTAGACCAGTACCTTTCAATGTCGATGACCTAATTGAAAAAGGTGCTCTTTCGCAAGAGATGGCTGAATTTCTCAAGAAAGCAGTGCAAGCCCGCCTCAACATACTCATTTCAGGCGGTACTTCGGCTGGTAAAACCACCTTGCTCAATGTTATGTCATCGCATATTTCAGGCTCGGAACGCATCGTCACCATAGAAGATACCGCCGAGCTGCGGCTGCAGCAAAGACATGTGATTAGACTGGAATCTCGCCCGGCCAACTTGGAAGGCGAAGGGGCAGTAAGACAAAGAGAGCTGGTCAAAAACGCCTTGCGGATGAGACCGGACCGCATCATAGTGGGCGAAGTGCGCGGTGCCGAAGCTTTAGATATGCTGCAAGCTATGAATACCGGTCACGAAGGTTCGCTCACCACAGTGCACGCCAATACCGCCCGCGATGCCCTAGCCCGTATCGAAACTCTGGTTTTGCTGTCAGGTGTCGATTTGTCGCAAAGATCAATTCGCGAACAAATCGGCGCAGCCTTTGACTTGGTGGTACAAGTGAAGCGACTATCAGACGGCAAGCGCCGAGTAGTAAGCATCTCTGAAATCACCGGCGTGCAAGAAGGGGTGATTGCCATGCAAGACCTCTATGAATTTAAAGCCACCTTGAAAGAAGGCGGCGAGTTGACCGGCCGCCACCAAGCCTGTGGTATCAGACCGGCAAAATCTCTGCGTTTTCAAGAAATGGGAGTGGAGCTTCCCACCGAGCTATTTCAAAATGTCGAGATTGCGGGTAGCGAACCATGAACCACACTCTCAGCATCGACCCTACTTATTTAGCGCTCACCCTGCTTTTGACCGTGGTTACAGGCATAGTCTTGACCAGACTTTATAGCAGACTGAGATGGAATCGTCAGGTAAAAGAGCGAGTGAAAGAAGCACTTTCACCGGCTCTCAGCCAGACCTTGGGCCCGTCAGATCAGAAACTCTTGAAAGAAAGAGTACAAGTAAGCAGCGCCGTTGCCATCAAGGCACCGGCATTTATAAGCGATCTTGTAGCGATGAGCGGTCTAAGCATGGACGCCTCCGAGTTTACCGGCCTAGTGCTTATTTCTGCCTGCTTGAGCCTGCTTGGCGCCAACTATTTTGAAGCCCCTCTTTGGTTGACCTTACTTTTGCCTGTGGCAATTCTTGCCCTGCCGATTATCATTCTCAAAATCAAAGCCCAGGCGGTAAGAAGAAAGTTTCAAGAACAACTGCCAGATGCCATCGACCTCATGGTCTCGGTCTTGCGCTCGGGGCACAGCCTACCGCAGGCGGTCAAATCTATCGCCAGCGATTGCCCGGCTCCTCTTTCAATCGAGTTTGCCCATATAGATCAGCGCATGAACCTTGGTCTGACTCTTTCAGAGGCTCTCGCCTTTGTGCAGCAACGCTATAAGCTTACCGAGCTGGACTTAATCGGCAGAGCGGTGGCTATTCAAGCAGAGGTAGGCGGATCATTGGCTGAACTGCTGGATAAAACCAATGTCACTCTTAGAGGCAGACTTAAGCTAAAGAGACAAATCGGTGTGCTCACCACCCAGAGCCGGCTCACTGGTTTCATAGTCGGTCTTTTGCCCATCTTTCTTGCCACCGCCCTTGAAGTCTTGAGCCCTGGCTATCTCAATCCGCTCTTTACGAATGAGACAGGCAAGCTTCTTTTGATCCTAGCCATAGGTTTGCAATTTCTAGGTATGTTCCTGATGAAGAAAATGACCGAGGTAAAAGCCTGATGCCAGAATATCTAAGCCAATATCCCGAGTTATTTGCCTTTGCCGCCGTCGCCCTGGTGCTGGTCGCTGTGCAATGGCGTCGCAAGACTCAGTCGGCAGGCAATGGCGGACTTATCGGCACAAATCTCAATAACAATCTGTTCGGTAACGGTCCTCTTTATCTGCCGGTCTTTTTAACCAATCCGGCCACTGAAATTCTCAGACCCTTCCCGGCCTATCTAGAGAAACTGCAAACCAAGCTCAATTATTGCGGTTTCCGCGGCAATACCCAACTGGCTTTTCTAGCCTCAGCCAAACTTTATCCCGCCCTGCTTTCAACAATACTTTGGGCTTTCGTCAATCAACCTCTGATTGTCTTGGGCACGGCCATCTTTCTTTTCTTTGCACCAGATTTGGTGATTACCGTTTTGGCCGGCAGACGCAAAACTGCCATCAGAGAAGCCCTGCCGGAGCTGTTGGACCTCATGGTGCTCTGCGTAGATGCCGGACTTGGTCTAGATGCCACCTTGACCCGTGTCGCACAAGAAAAGCAAGATAGAAATGATAGCCGTAGCAATCGCAGGAGTTCGCCTTTAGCAGAAGAGTTGCTTACTCTCAACCGCGATATCTTGCTTGGCATGAGCAGAGAGAGAGCCTTTCAGGAACTATACAAACGCACCGGTGTAGAAGAGCTGGGCGCCTTTGCCGGAGCCCTCAACCAAGCCAATCAACTGGGTTTGAGCATTTCAAAGACCCTACGCAACCAATCTGAATATCTGAGAACTAAACTCAGTCAAAAAGCAGAAGAAAAGGCAGCCAGACTACCTATCTATATGGCTTTTCCCCTGTGGTTCTGTATTATGCCCGCCCTCATGGTGCTGGTCTTGGCGCCTTCGCTGCTCATCTTCTTCCAGCATGTAAAGCCGGGCGGCATTCTGCCCTAATCTATTGAGAAGGGTTCGCCAGCTCAGTTGAAAAAGTGCCTTTAGGCACCCAATATCTATTCTTCGGTCTCAAATCACAGGGCGGCAATCTGTCTCTGCCTATATTCATTTGTCTGCTGTAATTGTCTCCGACAGAACCCCGGTCTTGCACTTGAGTCTGTTCAAAGTCCTGGGTTTTCGATGAGTTTAGATCAGTGCTAATTTTGTCTTCTTCAGTAGATTTGTCTTCTTGAGTAGATTTTCTTTCTTTGGGAGAGTTCTGGATATTCTTAGAGTTCTTAATTTTCCTAGAATTCGTTTTCTTCTTTGAGTTCTGGGTTTTCTGAATGTATTTAAGAGCACTATCTGTTTTCGCAGGAGAGGCTGTCGCTTCTTGCGAACAAGTAAAACCGGCATAAACTTGACTAAATAGGCAAGCCAGCAAAAGTCTTGACCCAACTAGACCAAATCGCTTCATGTTTTGATTTTATCAGCTAAAACTAAGTGCAAGACATTGAAACGCCCATAGACTTGAGCAGTTTCTGTAAATCGAGCAAACAGGTATAGGTCGGCATCAGCCAAAGGGTCTCACCCTCTTTTAGTTCATTCAAAGACAATTCCAAAGCTTCTTGCAGCTTGGGCACGCAGACAATCTTGTCTGCAGCATAACCGGCATACTTCATGCGCACGGCCATGTCTTCGGCTCGCTGCCCTGAGACAACCAAACTGTTCTGGGCGGCGGCAGCCTTGGCCAACTGTTCGAAATCGGCATCCCACAACCAGGAAACATCTCTGCCATCGGCCAGATTATCGTTGATGGCAATGAGCAAACGAGCTTTATCGTCTTTCACACAAGAGCTTACCGCCTGGGTGGCACCGGCCGGATTTTTGATCAGCTGGACAATCACCGGCTTGCCGTCGATAACCAGCTTTTCAGAGCGCCCAAAGAGAGTATTGTATTCCTTTAGACCATAGCGAATTGCCTGATTGCTCACACCCATATAGTGGGCGGCGGTGGCTGCAGCCAGTGCGTTATAGACATTGAATAGACCGGGCAAGGGCAAGACACAGTCTTCTTCAGTATTTCCTATTTGCAGCTTGAAGCGCGAACTGGTGGCAAAGACTTCCACATCTTTGGCAATGATATTTGGTTTTGGTCTGGAATTTTCACATGAGGGACAGTACCAATGCCCCAGCTGACCATAAAAAACATTATGAAAAGCCACTTCGGCGCCGCACTTGGAACAATAGGCAAGTTCTTGATTTTGACTGGAAACAGTGGCTTCCTTCACCGACTCGATGCCGTAAAAGAACCTTGACTCATCTGGCACAAGTTGGCTGACATTAGGGTCATCGGCATTGAGTATGGCGCGACTATGGTTTTTGACGATGCCGCTTGAAATGAGTTTGGCTGTTGTATCTAATTCACCAAAACGATCAAGTTGGTCTCTAAAAAGATTAGTGACAAGCACTGTCTCTATCTTCACTTCACGCGCCACCACCGGCAGTGCGGCTTCATCGATTTCAAACAAACAAAGGTCGGCTTTGATACCGCTTGCCCAGTTTGCAGACTCAACCAAAGAAGCCGTAATTCCAGTGACCAAATTGGCCCCTTGTCGGTTGTGGGCAAAAGTAAAGCCGGCCACTCTAAGAATCTCGGAGAGGATACCACTGGTAGTGCTCTTGCCATTGGTGCCGGTGACGGCGACGACACCTTTCTTGGTCTGTGCCGAAAGATTGCTCAAAACAGTAGGAGATAATTTGCGGGCAATCCTTCCAGGTAAATTGGAGCCCAAGCCCAGACCGAGCTTTCTGATCGTACCGGCAGCCAGCTGAGCAACAAGAACGGCAGCCTTATCTGAGACGGTTAGATTCTTCTCTCTAGATTCAGTTCCACCCGGCTCGGTGCGGTTTGTTTCGACCATTTCAGCGGTTCTCTCCCAGACAAGATGTCGACTCGGCTTTTGCTTCGACTTTATTGAAAATATCGTTGACGTGTCTATCTATGAAAGCACGCAAACTATAGGGACTGGCTTTAATGGTCAATTCCTCGCCCAGGCTCAGTGGATATATTATGTGAGGCCCATCGATATAGACTTCACCAGTGCGCATCATCGACTTTACTTTCATCTGCTTGGCTTGATCAAGCATGCCGTTCAATAAAACAAAGTTTTCACCCGGTCTTGTATATGGTTCGCGAACCAGATATTCAAAACTGCGACAATCGATGGGGCTCACCTGCCCGCCGGCTGAACGCATCGAGCCGGTGGAACCAGCCGGAGTGCTCACCCAAATACCCGAAGATCTCTGCTCTTCTTGCCTGCCGTCTACATTAATAAAATACCGACTGGTGGCCGCCGGCGAACTATGGGCAATCAAGACTTCATTCAAGGCCAGTTCCTGAATAACTACTCCATCTATAGAAAGTTCAAGGCGCAGTATATCTATTGGATGCAGTCTCTCGTCGATTATGCCTTCCAGGCAGTCTTGAAAATTGTCTTTATTGGCTAGGCAGAAATGTCCGAAACTGGAAGAGCAAGATGAGTTGACACCAAGAATTGGCACATTGCGCAGAGCATGGGAGGCATCGAGGAAGGTACCATCGCCCCCCACCGATATCATCAAGTCTATATCTTCGACTATGCCGGGCACCTGAGAGCGCCAGAGCGACTGGAAACTGATGCCCAGTCGGCGCAACTCAGACTCAACCAATTCAAGGGTTTCCACATGCTCTTCATGGGCAAGCCTGACCCGTGAAACAACATCCGAGCCGCTTTCCATAAGCTTGAGAAAACGCGCTTCTTTATGTTCCTGCGCCTGAATCTGATAAGTTGACTTCTTGTGAACGACAAGAACTTTTTCAAGCTTCAAATCTGATTACACCAAACTAAGCTAGAGCTTACGAATGGCTCAGATTAGCAGATTTATAGCCTTCATTACAAGCTTATGTAGCTATCAAATAACAAGGCTGGAAATAAGATATAATCAGCCTCTGTCTGTTTTAGCCTGGTTGCGGCATTTGCTGCACCCGAGCCGACCTTTTGCAATGGAGGAGCTATGGCGCTCACTGGTAACGAGATCCGCGACAAATTTGTTTCGTACTTCGAGAACAAGCGTGGACACCTGCATCTGCCCAGCTCCAGCTTAATTCCTGACAATCCCACCTTGCTTTTGACATCAGCAGGGATGGTGCAATTTGTGCCCATCTTCCTTGGTCAAGCAAAACCCACCGAGCCGCCCCGTGTGGTCACCGTGCAAAAATGCGCCAGAGCCGGCGGTAAAGATTCTGATATCGAAAATATTGGACGGACAAGCAGACACCATAGCTTCTTCGAGATGCTTGGCAATTTCAGCTTTGGCGACTATTTCAAGAAAGAAGTGATTCCATGGGCTTGGGAATTCGTCACCAAAGAACTTGGACTAGAGCCCGAGAAGCTCTATGTCACTATTTTTCAAGGTGACGAGCAGAATCCACCCGACGACGAAGCCTTCGAAATCTGGAACAAAGTAGTCGGCGTTCCGGCAGAGCGCATCTACCGCATGTCTAGAAAAGACAATTTCTGGGGTCCGCCCGGTCCCACCGGTCCTTGTGGTCCTTGTTCCGAGATTTATTATGACCGCGGACCCGACTATGGTCCCGAAAGCTTCGACGATTATTGCTATAAGGGTGTCGAAGGCGATCGCTATATGGAGTTCTGGAACCTGGTGTTCATGGAACTCTACAAAGATGAAGAAGGCAAATTCAGCCCTCTGGAAAAGAAAAATGTGGACACAGGCTCAGGTCTTGAGCGGGTTGCCCTGATTTTGCAAGGCAAGAACAATACCTTTGAAACCGACCTGTTTTTCCCCATTCTCGAGAAAGTATCCAGCCTAGCCGCTGTGCCCTACAGAGGCGGCATCAATAACGGACCCTGGAACTTAAGCCAAGAGACCAAGCAAGACAGTTATCTCAAGATCATTGCCGACCACGCCAGAGCCGTCACATTCTTGGTATCAGACGGCATTCGCACCTCTAATGTCGGGCGTGGTTATGTACTGCGCTTCATCATCAGACGCGCCGCTCGTTTCGGCAGACTGCTCGGCATTACCGAGCCTTTCATCTACAAGCTTGTCGATGAAGTGGTGAAAATCTATGGGCACTTCTATAAAGAACTGGTCGCTCAAAAAGAGAGCACGGTGCAAGTGATCAAAGAAGAAGAAGAGCGCTTCGCCAAAACCATCGAGCGAGGCACCAGCCTCTTGAACGATATGCTCGGTGCAGAGGGCAAAATACTTGCCGGTGAAGATGTCTTCAATCTTTATGCCACCTATGGCTTCCCCATCGAATTGACAGCCGAGATCGCCCAAGAACATGGCAAAACCGTAGACATGGACGGCTTTGCCAAAGCCAGAGCCAAACACGAAGAAGTTTCTTCGGTGGGCAAGTTCAATGTCATCATCACCGGTGAAGAAGCCCTCGGTAAAGTCTTGAAAGAACACGGCGCCACCGAATTTACCGGCTATGGCAAGCTGAGAAGTGAAGCCACCATACTGGCCATCATCGGCAAAGACGGCAATTTGTTGCGCGAGATCTCTGAAGGCGAAGAAGCCGACATCATCTTGAATTGCACGCCCTTTTATGGTGAATCGGGTGGTCAGCTCGGCGATACCGGCTATCTAAAAAATGAAGACGGCATCTTGCAAGTGCTCAACACCAAGAAGCATGAAGGTCTGCATATACACCGGGTTAGATCTATATCGGGCGTCATCGCCGATGGTGCCAAAGTAAATGCCGATGTCGATGCCAGCAGACGTAAAGAAACAATGTTGCACCATTCTTCCGCCCACGTCTTCCATGCTGCAGTCAGACAAATATTTGGCAAAGAAGTAGTACAAGCAGGTTCGCAAGTCGGACCGGCAGCCATGCGCTTCGACTTTACCTTAAGCAAGCAACCAAGCAAAGCCGAACTGGCCCAGGTCGAAAACCTGATGAACACTTGGGTGCGCACAGCCAGCCCGGTCAAGACCACCGAGATGTCTATCGACGAAGCCAAACAGACTGGCGCCATAGCTATGTTCGGCGAGAAATACGGCGACAGAGTAAGAGTAGTGCAGATGGGCGACTTCTCGTTGGAATTTTGTGGCGGCACCCATGTGGCCAATACAGCCGAGATTGGTCAAATCAAGATTATTTCGGAAGGCAGTATCTCGCAAGGGGTGCGCCGTGTCGAAGCCCTATCGGGTGAAAAAGCCTGGAACTATATCTCTGACCAATTGAGACATCTCACCGATGCCACAGACCGCCTTAAAATAAAGCCTGCCGAACTAGGCAGTCAGATAGACAGGCTGCAAGACAATCTCAAGCAGAAAGAAAAACAGCTGCAAGTGCTGGAAGAGAAATTGGCAGTGGCTCGCATACCCGAGCTTATCGCCAAGGCTTCTAAAATGGGAGAGACGACTGTGGTAGCGCAGGCGGTGCAAGATATTTCGCCTACATCGCTCAAGAGCCTGGCCGAAAATCTGAAAAATCGCGAAAATCTTGCCGTCTTGTTGGCGGCACCGCAGCCTGATGGCGGGGTTTCTTTGGTGGCGGCTTTCAGCCCAGAGCTGGTCAAAAAAGGTCTCAATGCCGGCAAAGTCGCTTCTGAAGTGGCTCAGATATTGGGCGGTAAAGGCGGTGGGCGCCCAGACATCGCCCAAGCCGGCGGCAAAGAACCTGAGAAAGTTTCAGAAGCCCTGAATCGCTTCAATCAGATCGTCAGCAAACTGCTTGCTGTTTAAGGAAAATTGCCATGAGCGAAAATAGTCCGCAATCTTCAAACCCGATGCCACAACAAGTGCTTATTTATGCCGACGGCGGCTCTAGAGGTAATCCGGGGCCAGCCGGCTGTGGTGTTGTACTGAGCAACGCCGCCACCGGTGAAAATCTAGAGAATATCTCGCATTTTCTTGGCACAGCCACAAACAATGTGGCCGAATATACCGGTCTGGTGCTTGGTCTAGAAAAGGCCCTCGCCTTAGGCATACCCGAAGTGGAAGTGCGCATGGATTCGGAACTGGTGGTCAAACAGATAAAGGGCGAATACCGAGTCAAAAATGAAAATCTCAAACCTTTATATCTGAAAGCAACCGCTCTCAAGAGCAAATTCAAAAAGTTTGCCATCAGCCATGTCAGACGGGAGCAAAACAAGGAAGCCGATCGTCTTGCCAACCAAGCTATGGATAGAGGAGCCTAAGTAATGCCGATAAGTAATTGGGTGAAAGTCAGCCCCAAGTGGAAACATTTGGCATTAGCATGCTCCACTCTATTTTTGCTTTTGTTTAGCTGTACTGCCGCCCAAGCGGCGCCGCCGGTGCGTATTGCCGTCGTCACCGGCAATGGCAGCGGTGTAGAACAAGACATAGTCGACCGTATATCTAGTCAGCTGGCAAATATGCAAGACGTGGCACTTTCAACTGTAAACCCAGATTGGTACGTGGTTTGCAATATAAATGAAAGCATCGACCAGATGTCAGGTTCAATTAGATATAACGGCTCGGTCTTGGTCAAAACCAATTCCGGCCAGGTTATTCATACAGCAGCAGTGCAAAAATATAACCAAGACTTTTCGGTCTCAGGCGCCCCCCAGCTCAATAAGAGACTGGTGGACAACGCCGCCCGAGATGTAATCAATGCAGCCAGCACCCGCGTCATTGGACCGATACAACAGGCTGTCATGATTGAAATGGAAACCCGCGACCGCATAATTCAATCGCAAAGTCTGGGCGATGAAGACAAATATCAAGAAGCAATCTCGCTCTTGAGACCTATTACCCCGGACACGCCGCATTTTAAGGACGTAAGAGCTCTTATCGACCAGTTCGAAATGGAACAAGACGCCCTAGAACGGATGCAGGCAGCCCAGGCTAAAGCTCAAAAGGGCAGCCTCGGTGAGGCAATAAGTATAGCTTCGGGCGTAAATGCCAAGAGCAAAAGATATAAGGCATCCCGCACCAAAATTGCCGGTTGGAGGGCCATGCTGACCAAAAAGAAAGCTAAGTAAGCTGATTAAGCTAAGCAAGCGAAAAGATAGATTAGGCAAAAATAAATCAGCCGCTCAATCCTATCTTTAAGCACCGAAAGGTTAATCCAGTATCTTTAACAAACGCCGTATCAGGTAAGGAGTAGATGATGAAATTGAGGAAGACACTGGCGCTAATGTTTGCGCTCTTCTTGCTGGTAGGCTCGATGCCCCAAAGCTCGTTAGCCGCCACCAAAAGACGTATTGCCATTCTGCCGTTCGAATATGGCTCAGTCTCTGGAGTGGTAGGCACATATGACGTTGGTAAAGGCATTGTCAGCCTGCTCATCACCAAACTAGTCAACGATGGTACCTATTCAGTGGTTGACAGACAGATGCTCGATAGCATCTTGAAAGAACAAAATCTTTCGGTTTCAGACCGCGCCGACCCAGCCACCGCCTGCAAAATCGGTAAAATTTTGAGCGTTGACGCGATCATCGTAGGCACGGTTACTCAATTTGGTTATGAAACCAAATCGTCAAGCGCCAGCCTACCCACAGGTTACATCCCCTCCATTCCTTATGTAGGTGGAATCGGCGGCTTCATCGGCACAGTGCGCTCCAGCAAAAGCAAGGTGAAAGTAGCCGTTGATGCCCGTGTTATCGACGTAAACACCACCGAGATTTTGGCCGCCGTGCACGGCACCGGCGAAAGTAAGAGATCATCCACCGGTGCTTTCGGCGTCGACGTTGATTCTTCCGACTTTGCCACTTCAATTGCCGGTGAAGCAACCTTGCAAGCCGTCGAAGATATGGGTGGTCAGATTATTGCCGCTGCCGCCAAAATTCCCGACAACCAGTCTATTGCCGCTCAGAACGTAGAAGGCAAGATTGCCGATGTCACCGGCAACTCTATAACTTTGAACGTAGGCAAAATCAATGGTCTGGCCGTTGGTGACAATCTCGCGGTCGAAAGACCTTTCAAAACCATCACCGACCCCGATACCGGCAAAGTGATCAAACAGATCAAAAACACAGTTGCTGTCATCACCCTAGACTCGGTTGATAAAGAAAGTTCCACCGGCAATATAGTTAAGGGCTCGGGAGTACGTGTGGGCGATTCGGTCAAGAAAGTATCGATGGAAGTATCAGCCATTGTTGTTTCGCCTGTAGGCGGAGCCAGCGAACCGGCCGGTATGAGCCGTTCGATGAGCGCCACCGGCACAATCATCAATAATGCCGCTAAGCAAGTGATCAACGACGCCGCCAACCACGCCGTCAATAGTGCCACCAAGTTGCTCAACAAGACCAATAAGCCGCACTAAGGAGAAACTATGAGAAGCTCGATCGGGAGCCTTTTATTGACAGGACTTTTGCTTACAAGCTTGTCCTCGGTTTGGGCCAAAGAAGTAAACTTCGACGAAGTCTTGAAGAACGGCAATTACATGCTTCAAATTGGTGAGTCGGAAAAAGCAGCTGCTTTCTTCGCCGCCAAAGTGAAGAAGTATCCAAGCTCAGGCGCCTGTCACACCGCTCTCGGTCGAGCCCTCAAACGTTTAGGCAAATTAGACCAAGCCAAAGAAGAATTCAAGCAAGCCACTGAAGTAGAGCCCACCTTTCCGGATGGCTTCTATGAATACGGCGTGCTTTCCGAAAGCGATAAACAATGGACCCAAGCCGCTCAAGCTTTTGAGAAATATCTGGAACTGAAACCAGAAAATGCTCAGAGACGCACCATTGAAGATCGCATTCAGTACTGCAAAGGACAATAACCAAAGAGGAGCTAAGCTGTGACCGAGAAAAATTATGCCTATTTCCAGGGTGCAATAGTTCCTCTGGAAGATGCCAAAATCAGTATCATGAACCATTCGTTCATGTACGGCACTGCAGTCTTTGAAGGCATACGCGGTTACTGGAATGCTAAAGAAGAAGAACTCTATCTCTTCAGATTGAGAGAACACTACGAACGCATGGCCGACAGCATGAAGATCATGTATCTCGACGTCAAATACTCGATTGACGAGCTATGCAAAATCACTGTGGAATTGGTCAAGAAGAACGCTCCTCGCACCGATACCTATGTTCGTCCCACCGCCTATAAAACAGTGCACAGAGTGGGACCGTCCTTAGAAAACAATCCTTCAGACATCTGCATTTTTACAGTACCTTTCGGTGATTATTTTCACGGAGCGGCTGGTCTGAAAGTGCAAGTCTCGAGTTGGCGCCGAGTAGAAGATAATGCTATTCCCGCTAGAGCAAAAATTGTCGGCGCCTACGCCAATACCGCCCTGGCCAAGACCGATGCCCTCATGGCCGGCTTTGATGAATGTATAGTCCTATCTGAAAACGGTCATGTCTCTGAAGGTTCGGCCATGAACGTCTTCATGGTCAAGAACGGAAAACTAATCACCACACCTTCCACCGAGAATATTCTGGAAGGCGTTACCCGTCGCACCATAGTTGAGATGGCCGAAGGCGAATTGAATCTGAAAGTAGAAAGCAGACAGATAGACCGTTCCGAACTCTATATCGCCGACGAGCTTTTCTTCTGCGGTACCGGCGCTCAGATAGCTCCAATTATCGAAGTTGATCGTCGACCGATTGGTTCTGGCAGCGCGGGTCCTATATCGACTATGATAAAAGACAAGTACATTTCACTCTGCCGCGGCGAAATGCCCCAGTACCATCACTGGCTTACACCGGTCTATTGCAGAAAGAAAGCTGTGACATAGAAAGCAGTGAAATAGAAAGACTTCTCACCAGTCTAAGAACAAAACCAGGAATAAGATCATGAATAGAACGGCGAAACTAACTTTATCGGCACTGATGGCGGTGGCGGCCATTTTGGTTTCACCCATGGTGAGAGCAGCTGAAAGCCAGCAGGCGATAGTCTTTTATCACTATATAAGAGACCTGTACTACGCCAAGAATCTCAATCAGATCACCAAGTTCTGGGCTAAGCCAACCAGAGAACCGCTGGAAGCCCTGAAGGGACAAGCGGCTAAATATAAGTTGGAAGAGCTAAAAGTAGGCTATGTCTACAAGCCCAAGATCAATGTTCAACGCATGCAGGGAATACGCTGTTTGATGAAAGGCACGGCTATTGCCAATGACCTCGGTCGAACATTTCCGTGTTCCCTGGATGTGATTATGATCTTTGAAGAAGGTTCCTGGCGCATCGAGCACTATCACTGGTCAGCCACAATCAATCAGTAGTTGAATTCCTTTCTTTACTGAAGACTTGGCCGACCAGTAAGTTGCATCTACCAAGTCGGTCTGGCACTGCCGCTTGCAGCGCTATTAGCAGATTGGCTCATGCCATAGCCTGACTGCGGAGCGAAGGAACCATTCTGGCTGCTACTACTAGAGTTGCCGCTGCCTTGCTTGTCGTAAGACTTAAGAGCATCGCCTTCACCGGTTTTTGATTCAGAACCATGCGATTCAGCGGGCTTACGACCTTCAATTGATTTAGCCTCGCCGGAGTCGGAAGAAGGCTTGCTATTTGACTTCTCACTACCGTCAGCGCCGGTCTGGCCGGTCTGTGACTGATCTTTGCTGACACTATCACCGTTGGCTTCACCTTTACTGTCTAGCTTAGCGCCGCCTTCCGGAGAAGTTGGGTTTTGACTTTTGCCGCCCTCATTTCCAGATTCCGGCTTGCTGTTTTGCTTTTCGATACCGTCAGCACCGGCCTGACCTTTTTGTGATTGGTCTTTGTTGACGCTCTCACCGCCAGGTTCACCAGTACTGTCTAACTTTCCACCGCCACCCTGGGATTTGGGCGAATCACTTTTGGAGTTGGAATCGGATGGTTTTGATGCACTGCCGTCTTTCTTGCCGGTGCTCTCGCTCTGCGGACCTTCTTTACCGGCAGAAGCAGCACCTTCTGCATTAGGTGAATTCTGTGATGGATTATCGCTACCGGCAGCCTGCGAACCATCCGATCCACTATGACCGCTTTGATTAGCCTGCTCTTGTCCTTTTGATTGTGTTTTCTCAGAGCTGGTTGCAGCCCCGCTCGATTTAGAAACACTGGCTTCCGCGCCATTAGCCTCTGCACCATCAGACTGGCTATTAGCATTTTCATTTTTACCGGAGGCTTTGTCATAACCACTTATTGGTGCGGCATTGAAGTCGAGATTACCGTCTTTAGAGACTCCGGCTGCACCATTCGCTTTGTTCTCGACAGCCATGGCGGCTGCTTGTTTATTTAGTTCATGAACATCGAAATTGTTGTTTTCAACAGTGCCTTTGCTCTCGGCTGGTCTATCGAAGCGCTCATTATTGTGTGTATCAGCCATGATAAGAAACTCCTTTGGAGAAAAGGAAGTCAAAATAAGCGAAAAAAACTGAGCTCCAAGCAAAGGAAGCTTCTAATTTATTCTCTTAACTGGTAATTTGACTTGCGAGGGGTAGAGGGGCATGTAAATTGAAATCTATGCAACGAGCATTTCAATCACGATGTCAGAGTAGCAAAGAGGTTGTAACAGAGTTGTAAATATTTTAAGACAAGGCAGGAGTTAGAAATGTTCAACCTAAAACGTCCACTGAAAGGCACAATGCTGGCTTGCTTGGCAGCATTAGCAGTTCTTTCGACAGGAAAAACACTGGCACAAAACGCAAACGGGCTACCGCCTCAAATAGTATTGCCAAATTCTTCTATAGGTCCTTCTTGGGGTTCTTCTATAGGTTCTTCTTGGGGCTCGGTTCCTTATATAGGGACTTTTAGGTCGGTGCCTTATGTAGGTTCGGTGCCTTCTTTGGGGTCGGTACCAAATATAGGCTCTTTTAGATCATTCGGTTCAGTGCCCTATCTAGGCTCTGTGCCAAATATAGGCTCGATTCCGTATGTAGGCTCGATTCCAAGAATCGGTGCCCTGCCCTACAGCAACTTTTATCGCCCCAGTGCGTTTTCCGGCGCTTTCAGCGGCAATTATGCCCGCCCCTATCAGAACTACGGCATTCCTAATTCGGGCAGGCTTTCCAATACAACAGTCATCCAAACAGCCCCCAGCAAGGCAAGCGGCAACTATTATTCTGGTTCGGTCGGCGATGCAAGCGCCTCGGGCGGTTACTATTCTTCAACCAGCAGCGGTCAGAAAAGCCAAGATGATTATGCCTATCTAAACCGCATACAAAGGCCCAAATCTCTCAATAACTCATCAGACAACTATTGGGGCTCATCGGGCAATCCTTTCCCGAAAGACTTGAAATCTGTGCCCTGGGCCCCCTAAATTATCAAGATAAACTGGCGGTAAGCCTGGCAAAGTCCGGAATCGGGCTTGCAATGGGTATAATCTACTAGGTCCTGGCGCGTAAGTTTGATGAAAGAACTAATAGGTAAGCCTTTATTTGACATCTTAGAAAAGCAGGACCGCCCGGCTGATGCCCTCGCTTTGGTGCATAAAGCCTATGACTTTGCCTATAAAGCTCATGACGGGCAGATGCGCAAGTCGGAAGACCCCTATATCATTCACCCGGTAGAAGTAGCTTGCATATTGGCCGAGCTCAATGCCGACACCGAAACCATTTGTTCAAGCCTTTTGCATGACGTGCTGGAAGACTGCGACGTCAAGCCGAAAGAAATGGAAGAAGCTTTTGGACCTGATATCAGGCGCATTGTCGAAGGTGTTACCAAATTAGGCAAGTTTTCTTTCAGTTCAAAAGAAGAAAGACAAGCCGAGAACTTTCGTAAGTTGCTTGTGGCCATGGCTGAAGACATTCGGGTGGTCTTGGTCAAGTTGGCAGACCGACTGCACAATATGCGCACTATGGAGCACATGCTGCCCCATAAGCAAGCTGAGAAAGCCAAAGAAACTCTGGAAATTTACGCCCCCCTAGCCAACCGCTTCGGTTTGGGACGGATGAAATGGGAGCTGGAAGATCTTGGTCTGAGATATCTGCATCCAGATGAATACCGAGAAATCGAAAGATTGGTGGCCGACACTAGAGCCGAGCGCGAACTCTTGCTGGAAGAAGTCGTGCAGAAACTAAGAGTAGAGCTGGATGGTCGAGCGATCAAGGCAGACATTTTCGGCAGACCCAAGCATCTCTTCGGTATCTGGAAGAAGATGAAGCAACAGCAGAAATCTTTCCATGAACTCTACGATGTGCTTGCCGTCAGAGTCATCATCGAAAGCAATCCAGACAAAAACTTCTGCGAACTAGAAGCTGATCCTGACACACAGAAGTGTTATGAAGTGATGGGCACGGTGCACGCTATTTTTCGACCGATACCGGGGCGCTTCAAAGACTATATAGCTATGCCTAAGTTCAATAGCTATCAAAGTTTGCACACAGCCGTTATTGGACCCAAAGGCAAGCCGGTCGAAATTCAAATCAGAACCAGACGCATGCACCATATCGCCGAATATGGTATCGCCGCGCACTGGGCCTATAAAGAAGCCGGAGAGGCTGTCAAAGCCGATTCAAGCGCCGACAAGAAACTAGCTTGGCTGAGACAGTTAGTCGATTGGCAACAAGATCTCAAAGACGCATCTGAATATCTCGAAGAAGTGAAGATGGACCTGTTTGCCGATGAGGTCTTTGTCTTCAGCCCCAGAGGCGATGTTATAGACCTACCTTCCGGTTCTTGCCCGATAGATTTTGCCTATCGCATTCATACCGATATCGGGCACCGTTGCATCGGGGCTCGCATCAATGACCGCATTGTGCCTCTTAACTCGGTCATGAAGAACGGCGATATAGTCGAAATCATTACCAGCAAAACAGCCCAGCCCAAAATGGACTGGCTCAATTTCGCCAATACCCATGGGGCTAAAAACCGCATCAGACAGTGGTTTAAGAAACACCACCGGGAAGAGCATATCCAGCAAGGACGCCAGATGCTGGAAGCCGAACTGGGCCGCAACACCCTGGAAGAGTTTCTCAAATCGGACAAGCTCAAAGAAGTGGGCAAACGGCTGAACATTGCCGACGCCAACGATATTTTGGCAGCCGTCGGCTATGGCGATCTTTCAATCAACCAAGTGGTCAATCGCATTCGCGAAGTAGACCAAGCTGAAAAGATTCAGAAAAAAGGCTATGCCATACCCACCCCACAAGAAAGCAAGCCAAGCAATATCTCCAGTCTAGGCGGGCTTTTGCACCATCTAGCCAAATGTTGCCAGCCTGTACCGGGCGAACCAATCGTCGGGGTTGTCACCAGAGGTAGTGGCATAGCCGTGCACCGCATCGACTGCAACAATCTGCTCAAAATCGAAGAATCGCGGCGCATGGCTGTAGACTGGTCTAAAGACCGCAACGCCAACTATCCAGCCGGTCTGCAAGTAGAATGCCTAGACCGGGTCGGTATCGCCGGCGACATTCTCAAGAAAGTTTCGGACCACAAAGTCAATCTGCGCGATCTGCGAGTCGAGACCCACAGAGACAAGAAAACAGCCACTATATTTCTTTTGCTCGATGTCAACGACATCGACCAGTTGGCGCGAGTCTCCCAAGCCATTTCGCAAATATCAGATGTAATCAGGGTCTTCAGAAGAGATCACCGCCGCCGCAACGTCTCAGGCAATGGCAATGGAAATAGCAACGGCAATAGCAACGGCAATGGTAATGGCAACAGCAATTCAGAGAAGAAAGCCGGCTCTAAAGCTAAAGCAGGCGAACGCTCGCGTAAACGCAAGGCTTCTGAATAAAGTCGCTTGAGACCTAGATAATTGAAACTAATACTAGCGACAACCAATAAAGGCAAGCTCAAAGAGTTCCAGGCTCTTTTGCATCAAGCCAAGCTCGATCTAGATGTAGAACTGGCACCAGCCGGCTTCGACCCGGAAGAAACCGGTGCCACCTTCACCGAAAATGCCTTGATCAAAGCCAGAGAGGCAGCGCGAATGAGTGGAGAACTCTCACTGGCAGATGACTCCGGGCTGAAAGTGGAAGCCATGGACTGGCGACCAGGCATTTATTCGGCTCGCTATGCCCCAGGCACAGACGGTGATCGCCGCAGCAAACTTTTGCAAGAGCTGGAAGCTGTGCCAGAAGGCAAGCGCAGAGCCGCCTTTGTCTGCGCCCTCGCTCTTTGTGATCGAGATAAAGATCTCTTTGTCTGCGAGATAGACTGGTGGGGCAAAATTGGCTTTTCAGAGGCGGGCGAACACGGTTTTGGCTTTGATCCTATATTTATTCCGGAAGGCTATGAGATTACAGCCAGCCAGATGGAACCCTCTTTAAAGAACAAGCTTTCGCATCGCGGTATGGCCTTTGCCAAACTTGTGGAATTTTTAAGTAATCTTTGCAAGCCGAGCAGTCAAGAGGCGGTCGGTTAAGAGCCCAAAAGGCAATACTGGTCGACCTGCACCAGCCACTGAAATTACTCTCATGATGGAATTAAAATCCATACAGGTAAATACAGTTCACAAGGGCTAAGCTGTCAATGTAGTGCAGACTACATGACAAGGAGAGCCATGTCTGAGTTTCTAACTTACTTGCAGCCCAAGGGCGCGCCCAGCGACGACAGCGCCTACAAGGCGCCGAAAGTGCCGCAACTGCAAGAAAGCAATGCCAACACCTCTACAATTGCTCAAGAAGCCCCACAGCCGGGTGAATCAGAACAAGCTCTGATAAAGATGCTGGAAGATCGCCATAGAGAACTCTTGCTCTGGATAATGAATCTCGAACTTAGACTGCCCCCGTATAAAGTTTGACCCCTAATAAAGTTTATATAGATGTCTCTCAGCCAAGCTGAACAGCAAAAACTTTTAGACGCGGCTAGATTGGCAGCCAAACATGCCTACGCTCCCTACAGCAAACTACCCCAGGGTGCAGCGCTGCTTACCGATAGCGGTGAAATTTTCACCGGCGCATCAGCCGAATTTGCTACCTATGGCGGTTCCATTTCAGCCGACATCGCCGCCTTGGTCAACGCCATGAACGCCGGCAAGCGCAAATTCAAAGCACTCTGCGTGCAACCCTTCAGCTATCCGTCCGGTGTAGCAAGACAGTTTTTTGCTGAGTTTGGTATAGCCTTGACGGTGGTCGCTCCAATCGATGCAACAAGCGAAAATTCTCAAGACGATGCCTCAAAATATCGCACCATAGCCCTGAAGAGTCTTTTGCCCGAGCATTTTGGACCAGCCAACCTGGAAGCTGCCGACAAATAGTCTCAAGGT
This sequence comes from Obscuribacter phosphatis (SeqCode), assembly GCA_017303615.1. GTDB lineage: Bacteria > Cyanobacteriota > Vampirovibrionia > Obscuribacterales > Obscuribacteraceae > Obscuribacter > Obscuribacter phosphatis_A. The sequence continues at coordinate 1,681 of JAFLCK010000023.1, read as the reverse complement.
TCCGGCTGTATAATTCTTCCATGGAAAATACAGAGACAACCTGCCAAGCTTGCTTTCGCCCGCCTCTACCGGCCGGTGCTGATCTAAAGTCAGAGACTAACCAATGGGTTTCATACTGCCGCTGCCAGTATACGTATAAGCCCAATGTGCAGTTCACCATAGCAGTTTGCGGAAAGTGTCGGAGGCGTATACCCTATCAGGCGGGATTAAACTACCGCGTCCCCAGCGATCGCTTTGAACTTTGCAGTTGTGAAACACCAGATGCCCAAAAGATTCCGGTGCAACTGAAGCCGGGCGAGAAAGACCCGGTAAGCCTTGATCCAGCTTCGCTTCTTAAGAATCTCGCTTTTCCAAAAGAAAAATATAGCCCCATCGCCCTCTTGGGTGATACCGTGAGAGCCACCACCTTTCTTTGCCGCGACAAAGAAAGGAACACCAGAGTGGCGGTGAAAATATTCAAGAATATCCCAGCCAATTTGCATCAAACTTTTGAAAGCGAGATGCGCAAAATCAAACAACTAACCCATACCAATATAGCCAAGGTAGCCGACTTTGGCATTGAAAACAATTGCCCCTATGTGGTCAGCGAATACAAAGACGGCTTCAGCCTCGAACAGTGCATGGCTATGTACGACATTCCCAGCCATGATGTCGCCGTCAAGATTTTGATAAGCCTCTGCGAAGTGCTTGTTTATGCCCAAAGTCAAAGTGTGCTGCATCGAGATATTAGACCAGGCAATATCATCTTTATTGATGATACAAACTCCGAGCCAACTATAGCAGTCACCGACTTTGCCATGCCCAAAATCAAAAAGAGCGAAGAACTCAATCACAGCTGGCTTACTCTTTATTATTCGGGCGATGAAGCTCGCAATCTAGAATATAACGAAAAAGCCGAGCTATACACTATCGGCGGTCTAGGTTATTTTCTCTTGACCGGTCAACCACCGTTCAAAGATGGCACCGCCCTCGATATTAAAAACAGTCACGCTCTCAAGTTGCCACCGCGTATTTCATCGCTTAAATTTGCAGCAGATAGACCAAGAGATTTGGAAGAAGTGATTGAAAGGTGTCTTGAGAAAGACCCCAAAGAACGTCTCGAAACAATCGCAAAATTGAAAGAACGGCTGGAAGTGTTTCCCCGCCGCATTCAGATGCAAATAGAAGCAGTAAAGAGAGCCAAGCAGAAAGCAAAAATGTTGCGCGTGGGCTCAATTTCTCTAGGTGCCGTCATTGCTTTAGCCCTGGCAATCATGGCTCTGGGACACAAGTAGTAAGAGCGATCACCACTTAGCTGTTCCTCTGGCTTTACCCGAACAAAGAAGCTCAAAGAGAATAGACTTGTCGCTAGCACCCGAAAGAACTTTTGGTTCTTTGCCATTGATCAATATTTGTTGAACTGAGACAGCCAGATAATTCTCTTCATAAGAAGCTTTCCAGGTTATCGCTAGACCTTGATTGTTGTATACGCCTGGCATAAACGCAAGTTCGTCTTTAATGAAAGCAATTGCTTCTTGTTGAGTATGAAAGTTTCTTCGAGCCTCGGAGTAGTAATGACGCTGCCCCATTTGTTGGGCCACCTTTAAGAGACAGCTGCTAGTTTTATATTCCCAGTTAAATCCAGTTTGTTCTCCTTTAGAAGTGGGTTTGCTTCTTCGGCTGCTAGTCTGAACTGCAACGG
>JAFLCK010000022.1:0-95739 GCA_017303615.1 Obscuribacter phosphatis (SeqCode) | reverse complement strand
TAGCAATCACTTTGGTGCTTTCACCGCCGGCCAAAAATATCTTTCAAGTCACCGATCTAAGCGAATTTTATTGCGGCGCCGCCCTCTATTTTGCCGGCAGGGCTAAAGACATCTACGATGTCGCCCAGTTCTTCCCTTATCAGATTGCTACCTTTCCGGCATTAGGCACCCGGGCTATTCCGCTTTATGTTGGTCCGTGGGCGTTGCCCTTTCTCTTGCCGCTCTTGGTTTTTCCAGCCAGTCATGCCTATTTCCTGGTCAAAATTGTCTTGCTTGTCTTATTTCTTGTTGGTCTTTGCCTGCTTATGAAGACTTTCAAATTGGGCTCACGGGTTTTCATGTGGCTTGGTGCGGTCTTGCCCTTTACTGGTCCTGTTTGGGAAGCATTGCGTATCGAGCAGCTTTCAGCTTTCCTGTTTTTGAGTTTGGCTTTGCATCTATATTTTGTCAGGCGCGGCAGCGAGAAATGGTGGCCGGCTGCTCTTGTTCTTTTGCCATTTTTGCTCAAGCCCCATCTGGCTTTGACCATTTTTGCCTTTCATTTGGGGGCTTTGCGGCTGCGCTTTGCCCTTTATTTTGCTTTGCTTTCAGCGGCGTTTTTGCTCTTCTCCTGGTTCTATTGCGCTGATGCCTACCGCGGCTATTTTTCTTTGTTTCAGTTTTCCATGCTCGATTTGACCTGGATGAACCCAGAGGCTACCCCTACTTTGCGCGGACAACTTTTGCGTCTGCCTTATTGGGGTAAGGAAGCAGTCGCTTGGATAAACACCCTTAGTAGTATCGTTTTTGCCATGACTTTACTTGTCACTGCCGGTTTGGGCACTGCCTTTAGAAAGGCTTGCCCGGCTCGAGCCACTGCACTAATGGCGGTGCCTCTCGGTCTGGTTCTCTCTTTGCATTGCTATAGCTATGATTTGGTGCTGCTTTTACCAGCCTTGATTTTGGCGCTCAAGCCTGTGATGCAGAGCCGCTTTCTGCCGGCTTGGTCTTATTTAGGCGGCTTTGTTTTACCGGCTTTGTGTTTTACTTTGCCCTTCTATGCTTTGATTCACTATATTCTTACCTTGCAAGGATCTCTGATCAATTATCACTTCCTTGCTCTAGGTGTTCTCACGGCTTATTTGCTGTTTAGAGGAAAAACTCTTTTGCCTTCCAGATAAGTTTCGAGCACCTTGGTCTTGCCGATTTCATTGGGCGGCAACTTGGTGATATCTTGGTCTAAGACAATGAAATCGGCATATTTGCCCGGGCTGAGGGTGCCACAAACATGGTCTAGATGATTGGCGTAGGCACCGCCTGTGGTGTAGGCACCTAGGATTTCTTCTAGGGTCAGTATTTCTTTTGAGTTTAAGGGGGCTTGCGGAGTTTCATCTACGGCTTGTCTGGTCATGGCTACTTGCATGGCCTTAAATGGATTTAAGGTCGAAACAGTCCAATCGCTGCCCGCTGCCAAACGAGCACCATTGCCAGAAAGGGAGGCAAAAGGATAGATTTTTTCGGTTCTAAGGGGGCCTAGTTTGGGCACAGTCAACTTTGTCACATAAGGGTCGCGGAAAGCCCAATAGGGTTGGATATTAGCAATAACGCCCAGCTTGTGAAAGCGGGGTAATTCGTGTTCGTCTACTAGTTCGAGGTGGGCGATCATATTTCTCAGGTCTTCGCTTTTGGAAATTTCACTGAGCGGTTCAAAAGCGTCAAGAGCCATGCGCACTGCCTTGTCGCCTATCGCATGAATATGCACCTGGAAATGTCTTGATACCAGCTCTAATACCAGTCTATTTAGCTTTAATTGGTCTAGATTGGTTCTGCCTAAATTTTCTTGGTTGTCGTCATAGGGCTTTATGAGGGCTGCCGTGCCGGTTTCAATCACCCCATCTAAAAAGATTTTGGCTGAGCGGGCTCTCAGATTGCCGCAGGTATAGTTATAAGATTTGGCTTGCAGCTTAAGCAAGTCGCCGGCATCCATATCGGGTTTTGTGGCTAAAGCGGCTTCTACTCTAAGATTTAAGTCTTTGCGTCTGGCTAGGTCGTAGTATGCTTTCAGAACATTGTCTCGCACATGGGCATCTTGAATGCTGGTGATACCGAGCGAGTTAGCCGTTTCTACCGCTTGCTTGAGCACGGCGGCGAAATGCCTGCGATTTGGCCCTTTGATAAAGGGTTCGGCTAAGTCCATGGCCTCTTCTTGAAGACAGCCGCTGGCGCTGCCGTCTGCCAAGGTGCCGGCTAGCTTCTCTTTGATTTTTTCTTGCAGTTGACGCTTGTCGATGCGATTGAGTATTTTGCTATTCACCCAAAGCGAATGTCCATCTTCGCTGTAGAGCAAAATGGGTTTGTTGCTTAGTTTATCTAGATCTGAGCAAGTGAGCGGGGCTTCGGCTAGGGCCGGCAATGATATGCCATGACCGACAATTTCTTTCAGTTCAGCATGTGTCTTTATATAGTCCTTGGTCTTTTCCACTATCTCTGCTAGATTGCGGCAGTCGTTCAGTCTGAGTTGGGTCATCTCAAGAGCCCCCTCAGCCAAGTGGGTGTGACTGTCGTGCAGACCGGGCAAGACCAATTTGCCCTGGCAGTCGATCACTTGAGTTTTTTTCTTTTTCAGAGAAAGAATTTCGGCATCATTGCCCAGTTTCTCAATCCGTCCATCAACCACCGACATGGCTTGATAGCTTGTTTGTAGATGATCTTCCATGGTGACGATGCGGGCATTATGAATGATCAGATCTTTGGCCTTGGCAGGCAAGGCACCAAGAGTGATACTGCCGAGCAAAAGCAAAGACGACAAAGCCAGGAGCGGCTTGGTGCACAATAGTTTAGGGTTGTGTTTTGGAAGTTTTTGGCGAATCATCGCCAAATTTTACTATGCTTGCCAACTTATGTGTGGTCTGAAAGAAAGGCGCTCTTTAGTGCGACATAGCCGATGGCGGCATAGATAACAAAGAGCACGAAGAGCCCAATTGCTGGAAACTTCATGGCGACTTTTAGAAAAGGTCTTACTAAGAAATCTAGATAGATTATGCCTGTGGCGGCGCTCATAATTTGCTTCCTCTGCAACTCGTTTAAATATGGCAGAGGCTGGTTAATGTGCGGTTAAGAGCGAGGGTGAATCTACTAATTAGTACCAAGTAAAGCCCAGGAAGTGCATAGTAAAGCGGTCGGCAAACACTGCCGCCAATGTAGCGGCGAAGATAATCGGACCAAGTGGGATTAACTTCTTTCTCGCCTTGTCTACCTCAGCCATGTCGAAGCCTTCGGAGAGGTTCACCCCGGCAAAGACAAAAGACTTGAGCAAGAGCAAAAATCCTTTCACTTGTTCTTTGGGTATTGATTTGAGAATGAGAAACATGGCTACAAGCCCATAGAAAAGGCTGAAATAGAACATGCAAATCAAGAACTTGATATAGCCGAGCAGGGCGCCCACCGCTGCCATCATCTTGACGTCGCCGAAGTGCATTCTTTTACCGGGGTTGGGAAAGCACATAATGGCTGTGGCTATAGCCCAGGCGCAGGCTGCTTCTACGGCGCCAACTTTTTGAAAGCCGGTATAGATGCCGTTGAAATAGCCGTTTAGGGCCACTCCCAGTACGGCTGTGGGGAAGGTAAGCCAATTGTAGATTTTTCGAGTGGAAAGATCGGTACCGGCACCAATGGCGGTGGTGACCAGGGCGATTATGTCGGTGATGCTTAGACCCATATTCAGCACGCCGCCACTACTTCGATTTCTACCGAAACGTCTTTTGGCAGTTTGGCCACTTGAATAGTGGCTCTTGCTGGTTTGTGCTCGGCAAAGTATTCGGCATAAACTTTATTCATTGCTTCAAAATCGCCCATGTCTTTCAAAAACACAGTTGTTTTCAAGACTTGTTCGAAGCTCGAACCGGCAGCCGCCAAGATGTTTTTCAGGTTCTCCAAAACCTGCTTGGTTTCGGCGGTTATGCCGCCTGACTCCAAACTGCCGTCTGGCCTTAGGGGAATTTGACCGGATACAAAAACTAGACCGCCATGTTTGATGGCCTGACTATACGGACCAATGGCCTGAGGGGCCTTTGCCGTGGAAACCACTTCGGGCATTTAAATTCCTCAAAATTTTAGGGCAACTGAATTAGTAAGTAATCAAGACATTCCCTGTCTGGTCTTTATTCAGCCCAAGAAAGAGAAAAGCAACATAGTTTTTAACATGTTGCTTTTCTTTTGACTATCAATTATTTGGCAGGGGCATTTACGTGCCGGGAATGGTTCTTCCATTTTGGGGGCGACCCATTTCGACTTCCAAGATGTATCTTGCGTTTTCAGCCGAGCCCATATAGCGTCCGCTATAGACGAATTGTTCAAAAGCTGCTGGGAAGTCGGTTTGCGATAGTGCTACTTCTTCTGGGCTGTAATAGCCTACAAATTGACCGTGCACGGTGGCCGGCTGAAAGCCTGGTCCTGGTGCCGGTGGCAGTCCGTCGCCGCCTGTTGCCTGGGCGCCGCCGCCGTCATTGCCGGAAGACGTCAGGCCGGTCAAGCCTTGTTGAATCAATCCAGTGGCTGCTGCTTGACCGAGTGCTGCCGCATCTAGGTTTTGTCCGCCCCAGTGCTGCGGCGGGCGGCCTCTGTTTGTGTCCGACCACTCGGCGCCGATATATTCATCTCCGCCCCAAGCGTCTGGCATGATGCTGCCGTGACCGGTAGTGAGGCCGGCGTTTCTTGTGCCCATGATGCCTGTGTCTATACGGTGGGCTTTACTAAACCCAAAGTAAGGCGGCAGACCATTGGCTCCTTCGTCGCCATAAATGTGCTCGGCGTGACCGCCGGCTTGCTGCACAAAACTATCCATTCTTACAGGCGGCAGGTTGCGGCGGTTCTGGTTGCGGTTGCCGCCCATCAATTGGTTGAGCACCTGTCCGGCCACAATGTCGCCAACGCTCTGCGCATTGGCAGGCAGAGCTTGTAAACCAAAGACCGCTAAAAGAGCGGCTCCCAGTAGAGGTTTGATTTTGTTGGCAGTGTAACCGCTTAGCCGGTTACTCACTTTGGTTGACATTTTTTTAGCCTCTCACTTTAGACTGGTTGCAATTGATTCACTTCCTGAACAAATAAAACTTCTCTAGAACCCGCTATTGCCGAAGGTGCCAAGGCCGGGTATGGTGCCGCCGACTGTGCCGCCTCCCGATCCGAAAGTACCTCCAAGACCCGAGCCGTTACCGATAGAGCCGCTGCTGATACCATCGGCGCCGACAGTCATGCCGCCTCTTACTCCGCCAATGCGGCTGACCACTTGGCCGGTGCTTGGCACCACCGATATGTGACCTACCCCCGGTATAACGGTTGTGACGGGAAGATCTAGAACACTGGTGAATCTAGGCGCGCCGGTGTTCTGGCTGCCATAGCCGAAGACCGGTGCCAAACCACCTGTGGATGCATATGGAAGTTCAAGGCCAAAGGGATGGATTGGGCTATTGAGACTGCGTCCGCTGGCTTGACCGTAGTCGCCGTTGGATAGCTGCTTGCCGCTGAATGATGATTCTCTCTTGTTATATTGAACATAATCTGAAGGCGCGGCGCCTGTTTTGTAACTGCCCCGGTCTATATCGCCTTTGGCTCCTATTGAGTTATTGGCTTGACCATAGTTAGGAGAGATAAAGCCCATGTCGCGGTTGGTGGGCATGAGACCTGATGTGTCATAGCCTTGAGCAAATGCGTGAGGGGCGCAGCCCATGCTTGTACCCATACCGATAACGGTTGTCGCCAATGCTATCAATGCCAGTCCGGTTGCTTTTTTCATTGTCAAATGCTCCGCTTGAGAAAAACTCGATTTGCACCCTTTAGGGTCCAAATCCGGCGCTGCCGCGGGTTACTGTGTTTATGTCGACCGAACCGGTTGAGACCCTGGGCAGCGACTGTCTGCCGCTGGTTATGAAGCCGCCGGTGAATCTTCTGCCTAGGTCGTCAATAAGGTTGTTGCCGGCTCTTGTTAAGCCATACATGCTGTCATAGTACTGCTGAGGTCCGGCGGTAAATCCATAATCCATGTGCCCGCTATTGGTTGCCGATACCGGCATGGGGGCATTATCGACTGAATATGGCGCCATGAGCCCGGTGGTGGTGTTGCTCAAACCAAAGTTTTCGCCTCTACCGCTCATGGGATTCTGGCTCGGGTCGGTTGGACCGGTAACAAAACCTCCCATGGCTTGATTTCCTACACCAGTGCGAAAGCTGGTTCTTCCGATTGTGCCAGCGTCGCCCATAGAGGCCGGTCCACCTGCAAAGCCGCCTGCTCCACCAATTGTCGGCGCGTCGCCTGCCATCGAGGCATTATTCAAAACCCCGGTGGGTCCATTGGCGCCGATGCTGACACTGCCGGTGGAACCGCCGCCCAGGTCGAAAGATTGGGCATATGCCGCAGTCGTCCCGGCAAGCAGCCAGACTGCAACCTGGACTTTGATAAAGAAAGATGCTCTTGAAAACGTCTGGATATAATTTTTCATTGGCTGGCCACCCGATGACCTGAGCATTGCTGCAAATTGTTAGTAAGTTAAGGTAGAGACAGGCTCTCCTCAATTAACCAGCCGATTTCGCGGCTTCCCTTCTATATGCCCAAAAAGCGAGCACCTGAACCGGGCGTTAATTGAAAAGATAGTAAGCTCGAACCGGCTCATTGTCAATAGGTTGTCTTGTTTGCAAGATAAATATTCGCCCCAAACAAGTGGTAGTTTAGATAGCCGGTAGAAATCGGGATCGCCAACTGAAGAGTATGCTTTGTCTGGGAATTGAAACTAGCTGCGACGAAACTGCCTTTGCCCTTGTGGAAAACGGCAGACGCTTGATTGCCTCTAAATTGGTTTCGCAAACCGAAGTGCACCGTGCTTTTGGCGGTGTCGTGCCGGAAGTGGCAGCCAGGCGGCATTTGGAGGCTTTCAATCCGCTCTTGGACGAGCTTTTGCTGGAAGCTTCAGGCGTGCTTGCCCTGCCCGCAAGCGAAGTCCTTTCTGCTGTCAGTGCCATTGCCTGCACCAATGGTCCTGGCTTAATTGGCACATTGCTGGTCGGCTTGGCTGGAGCAAAAGCCATGGCCTGGGCTTTAGACAAACCCCTTCTCACCGTGGACCATATTCAAGCCCATGTTTGCGCCAACTATATAGGAACCGAGCTGGAGCCTCCCTTTATCGCTCTGGTTGTGAGCGGCGGGCATACCCAGATTATGCACTTCAAGAGCTATAAAGAGTTTGAGATAGTCGGTCAAACTATCGACGATGCCTCGGGCGAGGCTTATGACAAAGTGGCGCGCATTTTAGGGCTCGGTTATCCCGGTGGACCGGCTGTAGACCGCTTGGCTAGCCAGGGCAATCCCCAGGCCTATAGTTTTCCCGAGGGGCAGGTGCCCGGCTATGATTTCAGCTTTAGTGGTTTGAAAACGGCGGTGATGCGTACTGTGGAAAACCCCAGGTCGGGCTTAGTGGCGGCCGATGTTGCTGCATCTTTTCAGGATGCCGTCAATCGTGTGCTTTTTCGCAAAACTGTGCAATGCGCCAAGGCTTATGGCGTCGACCGCATTGTCTTGGCGGGCGGCGTGGCTGCCAATAGCGATTTGCGATCACGTTTTGAAAAGCTTGCATTGGCTGAGGGTTTCAAGATCTTTCGACCACCCATAGCTCTCTGTACCGATAATGCCGCCATGGTTGCCAGTGCTGCGTTCTTTTCGGGAAATGAAGCGGATCTTAGCGTGGGTGCCTATTCTCGTCGGTGAGGGCTGTTAGTGAAGCTCTTGGCAGTTAAGGGGATTGCCATATTTCTATGGTGATATCCCTAGCGGGGGGCTGGGCTATATCCTCTAAAAATGCCTTCGTGATACCATGGGTTTATCGAGACTTCTATCGTCTCAGGTTTTCTTGCCTATCAGTAGCTCCGTGCAATTTTGTTGAGAAAACCGCTTGACTAAGGAAACCCCTATATCACAGGTGGCGCGCTATGGTTTTCCACGATAAGGATATAAATTGCCGGGATTGCAATAAGACTTTTGTCTTTTCAGCCGGCGAGCAGGAGTTTTTTCATACCAAAGGCCTGGTTAACGAGCCCAAGCGCTGTCCTAACTGTCGAATTTTGATGCGGGTGCAAAGAAACGGTGAAGATCCGGGTCGCACAGCTGAAGTAGCCTGTGCCGAATGTGGTTCGCCTACCCGTGTACCTTTCCAGCCCAAGGGCTACAAGCCTGTTTACTGCACCTATTGCTTCCGCACCCGCAAGGGCGGCGGTGAAGGCTTGCCCGAAGATGAAGTGGCCAAAGCCGATGATTCGGTGAGAACTGCCAGCGCCTGACTTCTATCCCGCCCCCAAACTTGAGATCTAGGAAATTAAAGGCCTGGAGGGATTTTTTTGTTATCTGGCCCGGAGGGCGGGGCAAACTATCTTTAAAAGAATTCGTTGTCAGAAGAAGAACCTGAATTACTAGCCTTATTGGGTGCGTATAATAGGCCTGTGTCGCAGCGGTGCTTCATGAAAAGCTCACTTCATGGAAACTGGCGCTCTGAGGGTTAGGTTAGGAGTCGCATGCCGGAAAATACAGAAGCTTGTCCTAGTTGTGGACGTCCCACCCCGGTGGGCACCCGCTGCGTTTATTGTGCTACGGTGACAGATCTTGATTTGAAGAGTTTGCAGCTTGATTATCTCAAGCAGAGCGATTCTAAGGTCGTGGAAGAGCCTATCCAGAACACAGTAGTGGTGGTGGTTCAGAAGACCGGACAGCGCTATTCGATGAAGACTTCCAAAGTCAAAATCGGCAGAGACCCCTCCAACCAGGTGGTTATACCTGACGATACTTTTACATCTAGGCATCATGCCTGGATAACTTTTGAAGACGGTGACTTCTGGATTGAAGATCTTGGTTCGACAAACGGCACCTTGCTAAACGGACATCCGGTAGTTAAGCGTCAAGTTTTATCGCCCGGCGATAAAGTGCGCGTTGGGCACACAGAGTTGACTTTCGAAGTAGAGAAGAATTAGGAGTGATTCGGTAGCATGGCTGACACCGGTGGAGCAAACAGGATCGAGCTGGAAAGCCAGATTTTGTGCGCGGCTCTAAGACAAAGTTGGGCCGACAATGATGTCGCCGGCCAGGTCAATTCATGCAGTGAGCTTTACCAACTTTTTCCTGACTTGGTGCCCGATCTAAGACCGAACCAGACCGAGACTCCCCGCAATTTGTACAGCACTCTCGAGATCGATTGCGACGTGCCGCCTTCGATTGTTGTGGCTGGTTTTTTCAAAGCGGCTAAGAAGTTCTTGAGAGAAGGCAGTCCAAAAGATCGCAAGCCCGAATATTTTCAAGTATTGGATGCCGGCTTTATTTTGCGCAAGCCGAGATTGAGACTCAGTCACGATCTTATCGTCAGTCGTGGTGAGCTTGTTTCAAAAGGTCTTATTCCCGACGACGGCAGCTTTGAGCTTTTGGTGGCGCAAGAAGTGCGCACCCCGCAGCCTCTTATGGTCACCACTCAGCCGATTGTGCAGCAGCCTATGCCCATGCTTGTCGAGCTGCTCAAAGAAGCGCACTTTATCGGGGCTGCTGAAGTGCAAGCTTTGACCAACCAAATGCGCAGTTTCCCTGACGTTCCTTTAGCCGATCTCATTCTTTCAGCCGGATATGTAACCGATAGTGAAATGAAATCGCTGCAATTAGCTGAGTATTTACTTAGCCAAGGCAAGATAAATATGGGTCAGTTTTGCGTGGCAATGTACGATGAGCGCATGACAGGCGTGAAAATGGCGGAGTCTTTGCAGGTGAGAGGATGGCTTGAAACCCAAGTCACCCAGTATAGAAAAGACTAAGCATCAGGTTTTTGAGTGGTACAATTTATCCGCTTTATGCAGGTACTCTGCCGCTCACTAGGTACCGGGCTTCACCCCATGCCCAAGACAAACCACAGCGCTTCATCTGTAAGACGTCATAGCTTTAGGGCTCAGGGGCGCGTCGGTCGTCTCTTGCCGGCTACTCAAGCCGATTTCCCGATGCCCGGGGAGAGCCTCAGTGATTTTCGCAAACGTTTTTTAGACTATTTGTCGGTCAATGCATCGGCTGCTGAAAAGGCTCTTCTAGACGGAGACCGCTTCAACTCTGCCGGTATTGTGGTCAGTGCTAGTGCCTTGAGCAGCTCTAGAGCGGAGCGCATGCTCGATGCCTGGTTGAAGGGACAACGCAATGGCTCTGATTACAAAGAGCAGGGCAAGCAGTCAGGCTCTGCCGCTGGTGCCGCAAGCCGCTTGCCTAAGCCTCATGAGCCGGCTCCGGATAATTTCTATGAGGCTGATATCGACTATTCGGAAGATGATTTCGATGATGATGATGACTTAGATAGCGAAGATTTCTCTTATCTACCCAAGGTGCAGTTCGAATGGGGTGAGCGCGCACCTGACTGGGTGAGAGCCAGTGAAAGGTTTGCATCTGAGCCGGCCGCAGCACCGGCGCAGCGTGGGAAGAGCTTGAGCGGCTCTTTTCAGGCAAGCAATTCGCAGGTAACCAATGCAAAGGAACGCGGTGAGCGGCGCGAGACCTTTGATTCGGGTGCGGCGCTCATGAAAGACTCGCTTGGGCGGGTGAAGGAAATTCATACCAAGTTTGGTGACCGCTTGGAGTTCAGCTATGACGCGGCTGGACATTTGATTTCTTTCCTTCGTCTAGATCATGAGGGTCGCGTGCATTCCAGTGCAAAGCGCGATAAACACGGGGTGATTGTCAGAGATGGTTCTGGGCGGGTTATGGCTCAGGGAGAGACCCTGCAGGTTGATCCTTTCGGCTGCGTTTCGATTGGGCGAGCCGATGGTCAATATTGGAGTCTAGATTTGGTGCGCTCGGTGCACATCGAAAAGCGTCTTTTGGCTGATGAGTTTGGCCAGTGGTATGCCATGACTGCCATCTTTTGTTCAGATGGTTTCCGCATGGCCACTAGGTTTAGCCCTGTCAGCCGTCAGCCTGAATTAGATGAAATGAAGAGCGAAGCAGGAGAAGGGCGGCGGGGTAAGCTCGGGCATGGGCATTATCGTTTTTATGGCAGAGACGGCAGTGTTGTCGAGTTTGGTTCTGATCGCGACTTAGAGCAGATGAAGCCATCGGGTGTGATGCCGCCCGGCAGCAAGGAAGTGACCGACAAGCATTGGGGTAGAAAGCAGGCTGGCACAGCTTGGGCTTCTTTGCGCGAGTATATGGGCAATTATTTAGCCCTCGGAGCGGTCTAGATTTACTTTTGGTGTGGCGTTTTGTTTGTTTCTTGAAGGGGAGTTCATGGCAGAGGCAATAAAGTTTGGCACTGACGGCTGGAGAGCGGTAATAGCTGATCAGTTTACTTTTGAAAACGTTGAAAGAGTTGCCTATGCCATCGGTCTCTATCTGCAGCAAGAAGTGCCTGAGCTTGATAGGAAGCCGGTTCTGATTGGTTATGACACTCGCTTTATGGCAGATCGTTTTGCCTTGAGAGCGGCTCAAGTGCTTTTGGCAATGGGGCTTAAAGTGAAAGTGAGCGACCGCGATATTCCCACCCCCTGCATCGCCTGGGCCGCCCAAGCCGAACCCACAGCCGGTGCCCTTCAGTTTACTGCCAGTCACAATCCGCCTGAGTATTGCGGCGTCAAATATATCCCCCCTTATGGTGGTCCTGCCACCAACGACATAACCGAAAAGATTGTTGCCAATCTCAAGCAAGTGCCGCCTGAGCGCAGAAAAGAAGTGGTCAAGCTGAGCCGGCAGGAAGCAGATCGCTTTAGCGCCCATGAACCATATTTGGTGGCGCTATCAAAGTTGATTGATCTTGCCGCCATTAAAAAAGCTGGTCTTAAAGTGGCTTATGATGCCCTTTTTAGCACTAGTCGTGGTTATCTAGATGTGATACTGGAAAGGGCCGGTGTTGATTTCACTGTCTTGCACGGCTATAGAGATCCCTTGTTTGGCGGCGGTATGCCTGAGCCGACTGAAAAATATCTATCTGAACTGAAGGCGGTGATGGCCCAGGGCGATTTTGATTTGGGCCTAGCCACCGATGGAGACGCCGACCGCTTCGCTGTTGTTGGCGCCGGTGGCAAGTTCTTTACCCCCAATCAACTGCTTTGTCTATTGACCAGACACCTGCATAAGCGCCATGGCTTGCAAGGCGCCGTGGTCAGAAATGTGGCCACCAGCCATATGCTTGACCATGTGGCCAAGCTTTTTGCTCTGCCTCTCATCGAGACTCCGGTGGGCTTTAAGTATATCGGCGAAAAGATGCGCACCGATGATGTCCTAATTGGCGGCGAAGAGTCGGGCGGCGTCTCGATCAAAGGTCACATTCCAGAAAAGGACGGTATCTTGGCCAATTTGCTGGTGCTCGAGATGCTGGCCTTGGAAGGGAAAAGTCTAGAGGCGATTTGGCAAGATCTAGCGGACGAGGCCGGTGTCACCTTTTTTCAACGAAGAGGAGACTTGCATCTCACCGATGCCACGCAGAAGCTCTTACTCAAGGGTCTAGAAGAAAACCCTATCAAAGAGTTGGGCGGCAAGCCCTTGCAGCGAGTCAGTAAGCTGGATGGTCTCAAGCTCTATTATGACGATGATAATTGGCTTTTAATCAGGGCCTCTGGTACTGAACCTGTCATTCGTGTATCTGGTGAGGGTACAAGTGAACAATTAATTGATTCGCTCATGCTTGACTTCAAAGCGCAAATCGACGAAATTTTAGAGGGTGCCAAGGCAGTAGGTGTTTGATTTGCAGATGGACGCAAGTAATTTAAATGTTTCCGGCAAAAAGCTGCCGGTGAAAAGCAAAACAGTCAGGCACATCATTGTCTTATTGGTCACCGGTTTGGCTATTTTTCAGGCCGGGCGAGCCATTTTTCTTTCTTTCGAGCGACAGTTGTTTTTGCACAAACAAGCCCAAGTCTTGAAAGAAGGGCAGAAGCAGGCAGAGGAAATCAATAAAGAACTGCGTGATGGTCTGAGCTCTTATAGATCTGCAAGCGGTATCGAGCGTTTGGCTCGGGAGCGCCTCAATCTGGCCGGACCCGACGAAGTCATTTTGCGTATCGGCAAATAGTCCAGGTTGTCTTTGCGTATCGATTCTATATATAGGTTTGTTCGGGCTGACTTGTCCGGCTAGTAATTCGCCATCAAAAAAGAGCCGCTGTTAGGCGGCTCTTTCTTTTTATACCTGATTGGCTTCTCTTAGCGCACGAGAGCGCGAGACAACCAGAAAGCTCTAACCGAGCGATAGCTCTTGAGCAGATTGGTTTGAATCGGCTTTACGTTTACCGAGGCCATTACGGTTTTGGTCGGTACTGGCGTAGGAGCTACGGTCAGAGGGCCGCTAGCAAAGCTGGCTGTCCCTGCGCCGAGAGCACCTAGTACAAGACCGGCAGTTAATAGGCTTTTCTTCATCTTCGTTGTGTATACCTCCGAACGTAACCTAATGGGACTCTCATTCGACTATTTTTGTTCCGAACTTTTCCTCTACTCAAATAGTCGAAAGAATAGGGTGGGTCAAAAATAGGAATACCCCTATGATAGAAGATACCCAGATATCTGTACCTTGACAATATGTTAGCATGGTCAAAATAGATTAAACCTGGTTTTTACCCTGAATATTTAGGTTTTCAAGAGGCTTCGATGTCCCCAGAAATGTTCTTTATCTTTGTTTGCTCGGTCCTGGGCTTGATTGCCCACGGCTCACGCAAGAAAGCCTGGCTGGCTTGGATCATACGCGGCTTCATATTTATCTTTGCAGGGGCCTATGTGCTCTATAACCTGGTGCCGAGTCCCCAAGAGACCGAATACACCAGAACGGTCAACCTGGTGGTCTCTATACTGCTTTTCTTGATTCTCTTGAGACCCTTCCGGTTGCTCTTGTCGAAAATACTGACTGTGCTTGATGGCTTTGTCTCTTTGCGCGCTCTCACTGGTCCTCTCCGTCATAAGATGACCCTGGGGGCATCGCTCGTGGCCCAGAAGATTTACCAGGAAGATTCCATTCCTCATATGAATGGGCTCTTTTGCTTCATCGTTTGCTTTGGCTTTTATATTGCCAATGCCAATCTATCTACATCGGGCTTTGCCATCCCCGGCATTCCATTGCCGATGCCTATCACTCTGCAGCAGCTCTTCGAATACAACGGTTTGGGTCTAATCACTGTTTCGGCTTTTGGTTGCGGACTATTGGTCTCGCGAAAATTCAAGCAGACCTTTGTGGAACGCCTGGGTTGGCAAAAGCCCAGTCTTAAACATTTGGCTCTTGGTATCGGCCTTATCCTCTTTAGCTTCTTCTATGACTGGGTTTGGTCACTCTTCACCCATTCCACCGGACAGGGCATGGCCGGGCAGATATCAGCCTATAATGCCGGTGCCTTCCATGCCGAAAATCTCGGCTCAGCCGCCTTGCTAGCCATCGCCACCGCTCTTTGTGCCGGTATCGGCGAAGAAACTCTGATAAGGGGTGCTTTTCAGCCGGTTATTGGAATTTTGCCGGCTGCCTTTTTGCACGGCGTCATGCATGGACAATTTGCCCAGGCGCCAATCTTGATTGTGCAGGTGGCTCTCTGGTCTTGCTGTATGGGCATTGCCAGGCGCTTTACCAATACCACCACTACGATAATCGGTCATGCCGGCTATAACCTTTGCACGACTTTTCTATTTGCTTTTAATCCCTAAAACTGAAGCTGAAAGGCGCCTGGTTTTACTTCGGCTACCCAAGTGTCCAAGACCAGCATCGACTGACTGAGGGAGAATTTCAGAAGTTCGATGCGTTGGCGGGCGGCTTCCAAAATAATGTCTCCTAGAGCTAAAGCTGCATCAACTCTAGTTTCGCCTAGGGCGAGTTTATGGCAGACATTCATAGAAAGCGACTGAATGGTGGGTATGATGCCTAAATCGAGAGGATAGAGTTCAAAGACCTCTTTGGCCAAAGGTGCTTCTATGAGTTCGTCGCTGGCTCTCAGAGAGAAGTAAGAAAACTCTTTGAACCATTCGGGGACCTCATCGTCGCTGTTTTCGCAGACAGCCAGCCAAAGACTTACTGTCTGTACTTCTTTGGCTATTTGCTTGAACAATTCTTCTGAAATGGGTGGTGTTTCAACTGGCTTGAATTGCCCATTGGGGCTGAATACCACTGCCGACTTGCAATAGTTTATGTACGAGGTCAATATATTGCCGGCGAGGACCGCCATGGCCGTCGCATAGAATATGGCTCTTTCTCTGGAATCTTCTTCGGTCTGAGGTTTGAATTCTTCCAGGTCGATGAGTGAAATTGGTTGTCCTTTGGAGCTTTCTTGAGCCATTGCTCGCTTACTGCAGTACCTTCCTACCTATTTTAATCTCTTTCGGGCGGGTTCCTACGTAATTTTCCCAATGACATGTGACATCTTGGATGTCATGCTTAGGAATGCTAACCATCCCCCTTGCAGAAATTAAATACCGGCAATCCTATTTCAGTCATTCACCTGGAATGAAATGGAAGCGGCCCGGGCATATCGCAAGTAGCACTCCCAAGTTCTTAAGCATATCAAGGAGTTACTTGAAAAATGGCTAACGATAAACCAAGCCCAAAAGACGATGAATTGCAGAAACGTGTTGATGCCACTCTGCAGGGCGCCGGCGCCGGCGGTCAGCAGGGCTATGAGGCTCTCATGCGAGAGTTCACCAGGGCCGAGGGCAAATATGGTGAAAACTCAGCCGACCTTCAAAAATACACCAGTAAGGTGGTCGAAGGTATGGACCAGAAGCAGTTGCAGAATTTTGCCGAGATCTGGACCAAGCAGAACTTCGAAAGGCTCGATAGCTTGCAAAAAGATGGGCGCTTGGGCAGAGGCGAAGTCTCGGTAGACAAGGCGCAGAATCCTCTTGAAGCAGCCTTCCTCGATGATATCTCCCAGCGCTATTCCTCCTTGCAAAACGACCGATTTATTCTCGGTAAAAGAGGTGGACTGGCCCAAGGCGACCTGAACGAGGCGCTAGAACGCCGCGAAAAAGGCAAAGATGCCAATCAGGTCAAACAGTACGAAGCCGACCGCGAAGTGGCGACAAACCAAGATGTTAGACGTTTGACCGACAATCTGGTCAGCAATAACGGTGATCCATCCAAGAGTTTGTTTAACCGTCTCGTCTCTCTCGACAGCGGCAAGCCCAATGATTCATTCGACAGAGATGCCGTTGGCGCATATTTGCGTCAAGCCAGCACTATGGCACCCGGTACTGATGGTTTCAGTCAGAAAGACGTGCAAACCGCCCAGGAACTCTATAACAATTGGGATAGTCCAGCTGTGCAGTTGATGCGTGGTGAGCGCCCCGGCAACAATAGAGATTCGCACGGACAGCCGGAGTTTAACCACAATATCGATCTAAGCAGATTGTCTAAGGCTCTCGGCACCAATCCTGATGCTCTCTACGCTTCTGCTTCTCCTCGGGGCAGAGCCGGTCAAGAAGCTGAAAGACGTGCCACAGTCAACGTTCAGGCAGTAGGTGATGCCAGCGGCGTTGCCGAAGTAAGAAGGGATGGTCGCGTCGTTCAAGGGCAGCCTAATCCTGAAGGTGTCGCCGAAGTGAGAAGGGGCAGACCAGTGCCTCCAGACGAGCGCGCACCTGAAGGTGTGGCCGAAGTAAGACGCAGACCAAGACAACCCGGTCAAGAAGTTGAAGGCGAAGAAGCGGCACAACGCCGTGTCGAAAGACAAAGACAGGCTCGTGAGAGCCGTGCTGAAGCGCCTGCACCCAAGCCGGTCGAGAAATACGAAGATCCTAAGCTGCCTGAATTGCCTGCCAATGCAGATGACGCAGCCATCGCCAAAACTCGCGAAGCCTATGCCAAAGAGTTGGCTGAAGCCTATAAGAAGCGTGAGTTTCGTGATGTCATGCCCGGCGACGGCTGGGACAGACTGGCCCGTCGCGAGTTGAAAGCCAATGGTCAAGACTTTAGCGAGCCCAATGTCGTTAAGTTCTCAGATGCACTGGCCAAGCTCAATGGCTGGACCGGCAGACTAGACACCGACAAGATGCTCATGAGAGGACAGGCTCCCATCAGAGTAAGACCAGAAGGCTGGGCTGATGAGCAAGTGAAAGCCAAGCTGGCTGAGTTTGATGCTGAAGTGGCTAAGCGTAAAGAGGCTGCCGAAAAGGCCGCTGCTGAAGCTGCCGCCAAGCAACAGCGCGATGTCGTTGACCAATTTGACCCGCAGCGCAGTGGTGGCGACGCCGCGGCTCCTGCAGGTAAAGCCGAACCTGCTGATGCAGCTGAAGCAGCTAAAGCGGCTGAAGCGGCCAAAGCAGCCGAGGCTGCCAAAGCCGGTGGCGCTCAACCTCTGAGAGACGGCTCTGGTAATGTTGTCAAAGACGGCTCGGGTAATCCGGTGATGACCGGCACCGACCAACAGCTACAACAGCAACAACAGCAGCAGGCCGAAGCTGCAGCCCGAGAAGCAGCAGCCAAAGAAGCAGCGGCTAAAGAAGCAGCGGCTAAAGAAGCAGCAGCTAAAGAAGCGGCGGCTAAAGAAGCAGCAGCTAAAGAAGCGGCGGCTAGAGAAGCAGCAGCCAAAGAAGCAGCCAGAAAGGCTCAACCAGCTAAAGGACCAACCGCAGCTGATCCCAATGACCTTTCTGCTTTCACGCCCTAAGCTGTCAGCAGTTGCATAAATACAATTCGACCGTTCATACCAGTCTATACTTGTGGTATGAGCGGTCGAAAACTTTTGTCCAAAAATCTTGCTGCGGCATTGGCTGTCATCATTTTGCTTTTGCCATGCCAGCAGGCGCAGGCCCAGAGCAAGACTCAATATAATAAAGCTCAAAATAGTAGTGATTCAGCTAGTAAAAAAGTCTTGATCGCGCAGGTGCGAAAACTTTACCTGCAGCATGATTATGTCAAGGCGCTCAACTTACTAGAGCAGGCTCAGACCGAAAGCAGATATAGAGACGACTACGACCTTCTTTTCCTTTATGCCAAGTTACTGAGCCGTCAGGGTCGCTATCAAAAGGCGATTGATTATCTTGAGCGTTGCGTGCAACTGCGACCTAAGCTGGCGGAGCCGCGGGGCAGTATGGCTTACTATTATTTTTGCATGGGTAAATTTGAGCAAGCCGAGAAAGAGGCTTCAGTCGGGCTGACCTTGCAAGGCAGCGCCCAGGGGTTTGCTTATCTGCGGTCTCTAATTGGCAAAATCGAGCTTTATAAATCGCAAGGTCCAGTCAATAGCCCCGACTATCTTTTTGCCGAAGAAGAAGAATTGCAGCACTTCGATAGAAAAGATTTTCCTATCAAAATCGCCATTTTGGTTGACCCTGCATTTAAAGAATATAGTTTGCAGTTCAAGAAAGCCGTTCTCAATTCTTTTGAGCAATGGCGGCAAGCGTCTGGTGGTTTTTTGCGTTACCAGCTAGTCTCTCAAAAAGAAGCGCGCATTGTCTGCAAGCTTCTCAAGTATCGCAGAGAGCGTGGCTTTGGTTCTATTCTCGGAGAAACCATGCGTGATGACGATGAAGGGTTGGAAGACAATCTCAAATTTGCCAAGGTAGAGGTTTTCTTTAGTACAGATCAAGATCCCCGTGAAATCGAGGCCACGACCTTGCATGAGGTGGGACATGCCCTAGGTTTGAACCATTCCAATAATCCCCGCGATATAATGTTCCCCACAGCTAGAGAGCCCTTCACAGCCTTGCTTACCGCTCGCGACAAAAATAGTATTCGTAAACTATATGGAATTCCGCCGGGCGCCCAGTTTCAATAAGTTTTTGAGAGTTGATTTTGATGGAAAAGAAAGTTGAATCGGTATCGCATATAGAGAAGCTGCCTCTGGAGCGCATTGCCGAACTGGCTAATTTCATTGAGATTTCCACCGGCAACGCCGAAGATATTTTTCGTAAGTTGGAAAAAGCGTTGGATAGTCTATCAACAGCGGCGCCCTCTGGGTTTGGCGCTATTTCAGGTGAAGTAGATAAAGTTTATCGCCGTGAGATGGATAAGTTGAAAGTTTGCTCCAGCACTCTTGACCGTTGGCGTGGTCAAGAACCCGACCCTTCTCAGACAAGAGAGATTGAAAGAATTGGTTGGGAACTCACACAACTGCAAAGCAAATATCTGCGCATTATTCAGATGGCTGAAAAACTTTCGTCCGATTGACCAAGCAGCTAATTTAGTCAGTTTCTTTTACTTCGATTTTGATTGCTTTTGGAAAGTAAAGCGAGCTATCTGCGAATAGCCTATTGCTGTCGGTGGCGTTGACATTGTAGGTTAAAGAAAGCTGTCCGTGTTTTCTCGAATATTCGGGATGTGCTTTGACGCTATAACAAAAAAGTCCGTCTCCCGGCTTGAGAGCGAGCACTTCTACTCTGTCGCTCCATGGTCCTTCCGGTCTTTTGGCGCTTCTTATCATGATGGCGCTTTTGTCTGCTGGAATATAAAAGGCGTAGAGTCTCTTTAGCCCGGGGATTCTAACCACCGACATTTCGCTGGCGCCGTCGGCAAACAAGATTGCTGCTTGCTTCTGGTTTCTTTGCCATTTATTTTGTGAGCTTTGCCACCATTCCATGTTGGCTATAGCTTGGGCGATTTTCTCGGGGTTAGCTATCTCTTCAAGCGGTAAGCGCGAGAGTGTACAAGGGTGTGAGCCGTCTTTGCTCATTCTCTCAGCTGTGTTGTAGAGATATAAATAGTCCCTGCTTTTGTCTCCATCTTTCTCTCTCTCTCTCAAGCAGGCTACAGCTAAGAGTGAATCTTCAGTCTTTATCTCTAGGCTTTTGTTGATTATTTTGGTCTGCGACTTTGCTTTGCTGGGAGCAATATCAAGATAAGTGGCATAGTTGGCGCTGATGCGAAACTGAAAAGGCGCGGGTAACTCGGTGTCGGTCTTGATCAGGTGTTGAAAAATGAGAAAGCGGTTTTTGTTTATATAGATACCGTCGCCCGGCCAAAAGTAAGAACCGTCCGGCTTTGGGGTGGCAAAAAAGTCAGCCTCACTAATTTGAAATTGCAGCTTGCCTTTTTTATCTAGGGGTTTGTCGGTGGCAATACAGTTACGGGGCAGAAGGCAATCTTTTCTTTTACCGTCTTCGATTTTGCCATAGAAACTATCGCCGAATAGCCAGAGGCTAAGGTCTTTGGCGGCAATAGAATAGGCGGCGTCTCCGCCGCAAAAGCCAGTCTTGTCTGCAGTGCCACTTGTGCCGACAAGACGTGCTGTAAGTGCTTGGTCTGGTTCTACTTTTAGTATTACCGGTAGTGTGGGATTTTCTCTTTCCCCTTTTCTCTCTATTGTCTCGGCTTTTTCTGTTGCTGCTATAGCCGCAGACAAAGCCGATAGACAAATAAGTAAGACCAGCAGTGAGAAGTGTTTAATTTTGACCTTCTTTATTTTCCGGGCTATCTTCGGACCTTTGTCCGGCGCCTTGTCCGGCGTCTTGTCCGGCATTTTCAGTTTGCTCTGCATGATTGCCATTGCTGCCATTAGTGCCGTTTTTGCCGTTCTTTTCTAGTTTGGCAATTTCTTTCAGACCCGAAAGCAAATCGAGACTGACAATGGGCGGTGTGCCCACTTGCTTTCTTTCGGCATGGGTGAAGATTTCTTTGTCGATATCTTCTTTTGAGCGGTGCGGCTCCAGTATGGCAACCAGATCGCGATAGCGCAGGGTTTCTTTTTCCACAAGAGCCCTGGCCAAAAGATCTAGTTCGGCACGTTTGCTTCTAATCAAATTGCGTACGTTCTCTAGGCAATCATCGGTGATTTTCTTGATTTCTTTGTCTATCTGCGCTTCGGTAGACTCAGATAAACGGTTTTGTCTAGAGCCTTTAGCGCCATCGGTATTGAAGACAAAGCTACCCATGCCGTACTGTCTTATCATGGCGCTGGCTGTCGAGGCGACATTGTTTAGATCAGCAGAGACTCCGGCGGTGGTGGTCTCCATATAGAAGCTCTCAGCGACATAGCCGCCCAAGCTGATTTCGATTTCGGTGAGCAGTTCTTCGCGGGTTGGGGCATGGTGGAAGGGATCGTCTTTGCGCACCGCCCACATGAAGCCCAAGGCTCTACCTGTGGGGACGATGGTCACCACCTGAATCAGCTCTTTCTTGCCCTTGAAGTAGGTGACGATTGTATGTCCGGCTTCGTGATAGGCTGTGCTCCAGAGTTCTTCCAACAATATTTTTTGGCTTTTGGAAATGCCGAAATTCACCCTTTGAATGGCTTTGAAAATATCTTCGCTCTTAATCAAAGTGCGACCTTCACGAATGGCGAAGAGTCCCGCTTCGTTCACTATATTTGCCAGGTCGGCGCCCGAGCTGAATACTGTCATTCTGGCTATTTCAAGCAGGCTGACATCGCTTTCCATTTTGTATTTTTCAATGTATTGCTTGAGTATGGCTTCTCTGCCTTCCAGATTTGGCAGGGGCACTTCGATGATGCGGTCAAAGCGACCGGGTCTAAGCAGTGCCGAATCGAGCATACCTGGATTATTGGTGGCGCCGATGGTGAGCACTTTATGCTTGCCGAAGCCGTCCAATTCAACCAAGAACTGATTGAGTGTGTGGTTGGCGTCTTGAATGGCACCGCCGCCTAGATCTGTACCTCTGGTGGCGCCGATGGCATCTATCTCGTCGATAAAGACTATGGCTGGTTTGCCGCTGCGACGAGCTTGTTCGTAGACTTTCCGTACCCTGGTGGCGCCCACGCCTGCCCACATCGATTGAAAGTCGCCGCCTGAAAGTGCATAGAATGCCACACCGGCTTCGTTGGCGATGGCTTTGGCCAGCATTGTTTTACCGGTGCCGGGCGGTCCTGAAAGCAAGATACCTTTAGGGGCTTTCAGCCCAAGTGAAATCACCAGGTCGATGTTCTTAAGCAGTGCCACAACTTCGGCTGCTTCGGCTTTGGCTTCGTCCATGCCTTTGACGTCGTCGATTTTGACATCGAGGTCGGGCACCCGGCTGAGGTTCATGCCGCCTGTATTGAGTTTGTGACCGGCTGTGACCGAAAGCTTGTCTATGGCTGCTTCTAGGTCGGCTTCGCTGACCACATGCCTTCCGTGTCTTATTGCCAATATAGCGGCTTCGTTACAAGCAGCGGCAATATCTGCACCTGAAAAGTTAACCGACAACTTGGCTAGTTTAGCCAGGTCTGGTTCGGCTTCCATTTTGATTTCTTTCAGGTATTTGGCAAAGATTTCTTTGCGTGCTTCGCGGTCGGGTAGACCAATATATACTTTGCGGTCAAAGCGACCAGCTCTAAAGAAAGCCGAATCAAGCGATTCTTCTAGGTTGGTGGCGCCTATGGTGATGACGTTGGAACGGCCAAGACCGTCGAGTTCCACCAAAATTTGATTGAGTTCGTGGGTGCGGTTGGTGCCGGTATCACTGACGGTGCCGGCAATAGAATCGATCTCATCGATGAAGACGATGGCGGCAGGGCTCTTTCTTGCTTGGGTATAGATAGACCTGATGCGGTCGGCGCCCTGTCCCCTGAATGTACCGATAAGCATGCTGGCTGAAAAACCATAGAAGGGCACACCGGCTTCGTTGGCAATGGCTTTAGCCAGCATTGATTTACCGACGCCGGGTGGGCCTATCATCAAGATGCCCTTGGGTAATTTAGCGCCAATTTTGCGCAGTTCGTCGCCTCTCTTTAAAAAGTCGACAATTTCAGAGACTTCTTGTTTGATGTCTTCGATGCCGATCACTGAGCTGAAACGGATAGTGGCATCGTGGGTGATTGTGGCCACGTCTGAGTTTGAGATGGAGCGCTCGAGCCCGACCGAAACCCGGTCAAGCGCCTGCAGAATCATTTCGGTATTGACTGTATTGGGGTTGCCGGGGCGTCTGGCGATAAGCGCTGCTTCGTTTACCACCGAGGCGATTTCAGCTGGAGAATAATTGGTGGTGAGATTGACTATCTGTTCATAGTCGATGGCATCTTTATCGTAAGCCACTTTGGAGAGATAGTATTCAAAGAGATGCTTTCTTTCCATCGGGGTGGGCATCTGAAAGTAAATGCGTCTGTCCATGCGCCCGGCGCGCAGCAAGGCCGGGTCGAGCATGCCATCGTTATTGGTGGCACCGATGACCATAAGTCTAGAGCCTTGAAAGCCGTCCATTTCGGTGAGCAAGGTGTTGAGAGTCATATTCATATCGGCGACGCCGCCAAAGCCCTGGTCTTGCTGCCGTTTGCTGGCCATAGATTCGATTTCGTCGATGAACAAAATGGCGCGGTCATGTCTCTTTAGTTTATTGAATAGGGTCTTCAGTTTAAGCACACCCAAACCGAGGAAGAGACCGCTGATGGCGCCGCCTTCCACAACATAGAAAGGCACGCCTACTTCGTTGGCGATGGCACGGGCAAAGAGTGTTTTGCCGACGCCGGGGGGACCCACAAAAAGCATACCTTTCGGTACTTGGGCGCCGGAACCTTCATAGTGCACAGCCTTTTGCAATATATCGATGGCTTCTTTGATTTCTATCTTGGCCGCTTCGTTGCCGATCATTTCATTGAGAAACTTAGGCGCTTTGGGGTTTATCGGCGAGTCTTTATAAAAGAACTTGAAAGTTTTGCGCCAGAAATTTTGCGGTGCTTTGGCATCGCCCCGCGGCGGCAAGGGAAAGATGATTGAAAGCAGTATGTAGAACTGAATGAGGATGAAGAGGGCGCCGTAGACCCCGGCTGCTATCACCGAAATGATCGAATATTTGAGCAGGGCGGAGACCGATGTGAACGGGTTCCAGTACTGCGCAGTGGCTATTAGAGCAATCACCCAGAGTATGAATAATACCCAACGAACCCAGTTCTTCATTTCTCTAGTTAACTCCTAGTCGTTATGTGGAAATTGCACATTGCGATTGCCGTGCTTGTCTGAAACTTTTATGGCGTATCTAGATAGTCCGTTTGAATCAACTACATCTATCTCTGGAATACCGCCTTCCATACGCTTGGTGCCCATAGCTGCTGGTCTGCTTTCGGCTATACCCACAGGCATGCGCACCGGCGGGAAAGCACTCGGTGACATAATCATCGTGAAAAGAAGAGCAATAATGAAACCCCAGAATAGATACTTCATTTTGTTTGTGTCGGTTCAGTGCTCACTGGCTCTGAGTTTGCCGATAGCGGCATGTCCAGTTCTTTTTTGATCCAGTTTTCCAATTCTTGCTTGGTGAATTTGCCGCTGGTGGCGTTCACAACTTTGCCTTTATTGAATAAGACAAAACCTGGCAAGTTGATGATCTCATATCTTTCAGCCAAGACCTGATTGGCTTTGGCATCGACCTTGTAGATCTTCAAAAAGCCGTTGCTTTCTTCGGCAAGCTTAGCCATATCGGGCTTCATCTGCTGGCAAATAGAACATTCCGGGCCATAAAACTCCACTAGAACCGGTTCGTGGCTGTCCAAAACTTCGCCCTGAAAGGTGCCCTCATTGATGTCATCAATAAGTTCTACGCTTTGCTCGCCGCCTGCGCTTGACTGTGCCGTCGGAAACCAACTGGACTGGCTGTCTTGTTTGGTGCCGTTCATATAGCTGGAAAAGAGCAAGGCGATTAGAAATCCAATGGCAAGTTCTCTCATATTTCTTCCTGGTTTAAGAATACCTATATTGTATATTGGCTAATATTGTATATTGGCTGAGCCTGGCTGATTACATAATAGGCGATAAAAGTAAAACCGGCTTGATGCCGAGGTTTGCCTAAAAAGAAAGAAACGAGCTTGCGCCCGTTTCTTTCTTTTCCAATTGCTGAAAATTCCGATTATTTGCCTCTTTCGGGCACCGGAATGTAGTCGATGATGTGGATAACGCCGTTGGAAGCCTTAACATCGGGGGTTGTGGTGATGCAACCATCGACGATAAGGGTGCCGTCTTTGTTATCAAGCATGAGGCTTTCGCCCTGAAGGGTTACGGCTGAGCGCTTGTTGAGAAGTTCAGCTGCCTCTTGCTTGCCTTTCAAAATGTGGTATTTCAGCACTTCTTGAAGCTTCTTCTGGTCGTTCATCAAACCTTCGCGGTTTTCTTTGGGCATTTTGCCCCAACCAGCATCGCTCACCATGAATACTGTGTGCTGACCGCCACGACGGAGCATACCGGTCATACCAGCCTTTTTGTAGGCTTCCACCGAAGTCTTGAGTTCGGGGGTGCGAGCGGCTACAGAAGCCAGATCATTGTGTCTGACTACTCTGTGATGTCTTCTGTGGTGTCTGGCCGAGGCTTCTTGCGAAGTACCAGCCACAAGACCGATACCGACCAAAAGCGCTGCTGAAAGCGCGAATGAACGGCGACTCCACTGATTAAGTTGCATAGCTTCTCCTTTACTTACAACAAATTAGGCTGCTTAAACTGTTAATTACACGTGCTTGTTGATGTGCTGGGTAAGCGTAGATTTCGGCACGGCTCCTACTACTTCTTCCATCACCTGTCCGCTCTTAAAGAGGAAGAGGCTGGGAATACCGCGAATTTTGTAGGCTTGCGCGGTTTTTGGATTCTCGTCAGTATTTAGCTTGACTACTTTCAGTCTTCCCTCGTATTCCTTGGAAAGATCTTCGACCACCGGCGCTACGGCTTTACAGGGTCCGCACCAGGGGGCCCAGAAATCAACGAGTACCGGAATGTCGGCTTTAAGCACTTCCTGCTCGAAGGTGGAATCGGTTACGTTTGCAACGGACATTTCTAAACAGGACCTCCCATGTCGCTTAGCACCTTTGCTGCTTTTCATAAGCGTGGTGCTTGATAATTTAGATTGGTTACTCCGGCAACCTTATTTTGGTTTTTGCCTGGTTTAGTAACTTGCTAGTGCAGACCCTCAGGTGTTAATTACTTGAAAAGCCTGCTGCCAGGTAGCCCAATCAAACATACAAAGAGATTATAGTGATTGTGGAAGCCATTCTGGAATCGAACAAATTGCAGGGTGTGTTTTTGGGGCTAGTCAAGAACTCGATCGAGGGGCTCTGTAAGAAAAAGGAATATAGAACCGGTCTGCCTTTTGAGCATTGTTCCGGCGGCTTGTAAAAACAAGGTTAGACTTTTCTTTTGCATTCCAAGAGTAAGGAATATAGGTGAATCTTTTAGACCGCATCCTCCATAAATGGCTATTCAGGAGTTTGGCTAACCAACTTCTTATTACCTATTTATTGGTGATTACCATCGCACTTTTGGCCGTCAGTCTTTGGGCTTTGGTGGCCATAAGAAAGGAATCGCTCACCGATCTACAGAACACTCTAGAAGTAGAAGCGGTCAACCTTGGTCTTGAGATTGATAATGACTTGGTGCTCGATTCTGCCCAGGCTCGCAAGCGCATTCAGTCGGCGGTGGAAAGGCGGGCTTCTCGGTTGGGTGTAGCCATCGTCGTGGTCGACAAAGACGGGCGCTTGCTCTCTGATTCGGCGCCGCCTTTAGCCGGTAAAAATCTTTCCAACGAGCAAGAAATCAACGAAGCCCTGGCCGGCGTCATTTCCAACAGTACTCGTTCTGAGCCGGTGAGCAATACCAACTGGTTGTATGTGGCTTATCCGGTACGTTCTATGGGTGAAACCACAGGCGTAATTAGGGTAGGTGTCGCCCTTACCGAGATAGAAAGACGACTGCAGCGAGATTTGATTGTTTTCCTCGAGATTATTTTTGCCACCGGTCTTGTCACCGTGCTCATTTCGCTCTGGCTGGCCACCCGTGTCAATAGACCGGTGAAAGAGATGAGCGCTCTGGCTAAGCAGATTTCAATTTCAGGCGACTTTTCAGCCTTTCTGCCGGTCAGTCGCAAAGACGAGATAGGTGAGCTTTGTCTTTCTTTCAACCAAATGATCGGTCGCTTGCGAGAGCAAGAGCGTATGCGACAAGAATTTATTGCCAACGCCTCACATGAACTAAAGACTCCGACCATGGCTATAGGCTCGGTGGTGGAGGCTCTGCAAGCAGGGGCTGCCGAAGACCCTAAGTTGCGAGCCCAGTTCTTGCAGTCTCTGGAGCGTTTGGCAGATCGCTTAACCAGCCTGATTCAAGATCTGCTCGATATTTCCAAGCTGGATAGTGGTGCCGAAGCTTCCGACCAAGAGGCTGTCAGTATTCATCAATTGGTCAGCGACGCAGTCGAACAGGTGCGCGGTAGTGCCGATAAGAAAGGCGTGCGCTTGGTCTTCCGCAATGCCGAAGGGCAAGAAGCCGCCGAACCTGAGGCTCTGCCCGATGTTGAAATTAGAGTTTTGGGTAATTTCTTGCAGCTTTTGCGAGCGGTGACCAATATCTTGACCAATGCCATCAATTACACGCCTGCCGGCGGCTTGGTGGCGGTGCAGGCTTTTACCACCAACGATGCTAAAGTCTTGGTGAAAATAAGTGACACCGGTGTCGGCATCGAACCAGCCGATCTGCCCCATATTTTTGAAAGGTTTTATCGCGCCGACAAGGCTCGCACCCGAGGAACCGGCGGCACCGGTCTGGGTCTGGCCATCACCCGCGAGATCGTTGCGCGGCATCATGGTACGGTTGCGGTAGACTCTACAGTGGGGAAAGGTTCGACCTTTACCATTCAACTGCCTGTTAGTTGATTTGGGGTGGCAATGCTTGCAGCTTTCAAAAACTTTATCGCCCGCTTGACCGGCAAAAAGCCGCAGGGGCCAACAGCGCAAGAAGATGAGCTTTGCTGTCAGGGTGTTGTTCATATAGCCTATCGCGGCATAAGCGATGAAAGGCTTTATCTGAGCTATAGCCGCAGTTGGTCGGAAGTGCGCTATTTTCGCTCCAGCAATTTGCGGGTTTTTTGCGCCGGTTGCAGGCGCCGCTTGCTCTAATGAAAAGCAATGAAGCTCTTGATTTAGAGCGTTATCTTAGACAGACGACCCTGCCCGAACTTGGCATAGAAGGACAAGCCGCCCTTTTGGCATCTAAAGTTTTGGTGGTCGGCTTGGGTGGTCTGGGGGCGCCGGTGGCCACCTATCTTGCTGCCGCCGGTGTGGGTGAGCTGGGTTTGTGTGACGGCGATAAAGTGGAATTGTCCAACTTGCACAGGCAGGTTTTGTTCAACGAAGCCGATCTCGGTGCGAGTAAGGTAGATGCCGCCGCCGCCAGTATTTTGGCTAAGAACAGCAAGATCAAACTAAAAAAAGAGTCTCGCTTTCTCTCGTCTGAAAATGTCTTTGAACTATTGGCAGGCTTCGATGTGGTGGTCGATTGCACCGACTCACTTGAGGCGCGATATCTCATCAACGATACTTGTCTGGCTCTCGGCATTCCTTTTGTTTATGGTGCCCTGCACAAGTTTCAAGGACAGTGCTCGGTCTTTGCCCCCGGTGGTCCTTGTTTTCGCTGCTATATGCCGGCTTTTGCCAGTGTGCCCACCTGCCAGATGACCGGGGTCTTGGGCGTTTTGCCCGGGCTGGTTGGTTGCGCCCAGGCGACGGCGGTTTTGCAATTACTTCTCGGTCAGCCGTCACCTCTTGTGGGGGTGATGCAGTTTTTCGATTTGCTCACTTTTGACTTTTACAAAATTGCCATACCGAGACAAGCCGACTGCATTTGCAGTGCTGCCAATAATTATGCTCAGTCTGTCCCTCTAAAATCTGGTCCTTTAGAATCTATGCCAGTCAGATCTATTTCGGTCCAGAAGCTGCATGAACAGCTGCAAAAGCCCGATTTGACTTTGCTCGATGTGCGAGAGCTTGCAGAGTTTCGCACGATGCGCTTTAAAAATGCAGTGCATTTGCCGCTTTCTCAGTTATCTATCTCTAAATCGTCGATAGAGACTGCGCTTGCTTTGTCTAATCAAGAATCTAACTCAGAGTCTAAATCAGGCTCTGTGGTTGTCTATTGCCGTTCAGGACAGCGCAGCAAGCAGGCTGTGCGCATTTTGCAGGCAAACGGGGTGGAAAATGCGTTCAATCTTGAAGGCGGCATAATGGAGTGGCATCGAGCTTTTCAGGGGGAAGGGCTGGACAGCGATTTTGATGCCATCGATTAGTTGGGCACCAATTACGATATTATTTTCTGGCTTGGCAATACTTAGAAAAACTCTGGAGCCTTTATCATCGAATCTGATCAAGAAGTCTCGGCAAAGAAGCAGTGGAAGTTTGTCCTTCCCCCTTTGACGCCGCTCTTTTTGCCATTTTTCTTGCTCAATCTGCTCTTTGGTTGTCCTTATGTCTTGCTGCGCGACGGCGCCACCTGCAGGCATATAGATACCGGTCTCTATATTCTTACTCAACATCAGATTCCCACCACAACTTATACCTGGTCGATAAATCCTGCTTATCCCTGGCTTACCCATGAGCTTGGCACCGATGTTTTGTTCGGCTTGATGTATCAGCTCTTTGGCTTGAACGGCGTAGTTGTGGCCGGGGCTTTGCCCTTGGGTATCGCCCTGCTTTGCACTTTGGTTTTAGGTCGGATGCGCGGTCTGGGTCGCTTCAGTGCTTGGATCTTTTGGATTCCAGTGTTTCTTTGTACGACCATTCATTGGTCGGCTCGCCCCCATGCCATAAGTTATGTTCTCTTTCTTGCTTTCTATTATTTGGCTTTCGTATCTAAAGCGACACCGCTCAAAAAGGCGCTTATTTGCGGCGTCCTTTCCATTCTTTGGGTGAATTTTCACGGCAGTGTGGTGCTCGCTTTGCTTATCTTGGGCAGCAAATTGGCGGGCGATCTTCTCGATTTGATTTTAAGGCGCAAGGTCGACTCTCGGGCTGAGCCGCCAAATTTTAAGTGGCAAAATTTCAACTGGCAAGCTTATCTCTTACCTCTTGCCGCTACTTTTTTGGGCTCTTTGCTTAACTTGAGAGGGCTTGCCTTTTGGGATTATTTATTTGCCTATCTTTCCCATCCGCAAATTACCCAGAAGGGCTTAGAATGGGCTCCCTTCGATATCAAAATGTTTCCGGGCAGCCCGGCTTATTTGGTCTTGATAGCGCTTTGGCTAGGGCTTAATTTAGCCGCTCGCTTTCTGCCGCCGACTGCCGAACTTCTCCTTTTTGTTGCCTTCGCCGGTAGTGGCTTTATGTCGGCCCGCTTGATGCCTTATTTGGCTTTATTGGCTTTGCCAAGTTTTGGTCCGGCCTGGCAAAAGCTTAGGGGCGGCGCGCCTGTCAGTGCCAAGAAAAACGGCATGGTGCCATGGTTTGTTTCGTCTTTTCTGACACTGCTTGTGATTGCGATTTATTTGTTTGATGGGCAGTATAAGCAGCAAGATATGTACGTCGCCACCCAGCCGACAAAGACGGTCAAGTGTATCGAAAGCTTGCCCCCCGAAACCCAAGGTTTCAACTACGATAACTGGGGACCTTATATCTATTTTCGGCTACACAGAAAAATCTTTGTCGATGAGAAAACCGATTTCTATCCCTCTCAGTTTATCTCTGATTATAAGGTCATGCTCGGTGCCGAAAAAGGCTGGCAAGCTTTATTTGATAAGTACAAATTGCAATTTGCACTTGTTCCTAAAAATGGACCACTAGATCATGCCCTTGGACAAGAGAAAAACTGGCGGCGGGTGGAAGAAGATGAAGCTGGAGTCTTTTATCTGCGGGCAGCCAATTAGCTCGTGTGAATCTGGATTTTTTAGTGGGATTTCTTAGGCAAATATTCTAGGCAAATATCTTAGACAAATATTTTAGACAAATCTGTCGGCGTCTGTTTTAGGCGCAAGCAGACTTTCTCCATAGGCTTCGCCGTTTATCTTGGTTTCAGCGGCCATAAATGTCCCGGCGCCCTTCAAAAAGTCGAAGGGGAAGTTTAGTTTTGGTTTGGATGCATCCGACAAAAGTTTGATTTGCTCTGCCCCAAGTTTGATATCTAGCTGTATGTTGTCTAAAAGTTGTTCTTTTGTGCGCACGCCTATTATAGGCGCAGTCACGCCGGGTTGGGCTTGCAGCCAAGCGATGGCAACTTTGGCCGGTGTGGTCTGCATTTCTTTGGCGACGGCCATGACTGCGTCGATAACTTCAAAAGTTTTTTCTTTTGCCAGTTGACTGGTTATCCATTCGCCTCTGTCGGGGCTTGCCTTGTGTCGATTTTCGCGTGTGTATTTGCCGGTCAATATGCCAAATTTGAGAGGCGACCAAGGTGTAACGCCCAGTCCTAGTTCGAGAGCCATTGGTATCAATTCGCCTTCGACTGTGCGTTCCAAAAGCGAATATTCAATTTGAATAGCGCTCAAGGCGGTCCAGCCGCGCAGTTTAGCTAGGGTGTGGGCTTCAGCTGTTTTCCAGGCGGGCGTATCTGAAAATCCGATATAGCGTACTTTGCCGCTTCTCACCAGGTCGTCCAAGCACGACATGGTCTCTTCGATGGGGGTAAATTTGTCCCAGCAGTGCATCCAATAAAGATCGACATAATCTGTGCGCAAGCGCTTCAGTGATGCCTCTAGGGCTTGCATGATTGTCTTGCGGTTGGCGCCCCCGGCATTTGGATCAGAGGGATACATTGTGCCGAAAAACTTGGTGGCGATGACTGCCCGATCTCTTCTGAAGTTCTTGTTGAGGAAATTACCGAGAATGACCTCAGAGTGCCCTTTCGTATAGACATTGGCGGTGTCGATAAAATTGCCGCCGCGCTCAAAATATTCACTCAAAATGGCATGCGAAGCGGCTTCGTCTGTGCCAAAGCCCCATTCCTGACCAAAGGTCATGGCACCCAAGCAGAGCGGGCTGACTCTCAGACCGCTTCTGCCTAATGTGATGTAATCGTCTAAGGCCACTGCTTAGAAAATGGCTCTAGTTTTGCGAGGCGACGAGGGCTTTGCGCAGTGAACCGCCCGACTTGGCGATTAATTCTTCTGCTTGCACGCGTCCCATTTTGCGCTTAAGCATAAGCACTGCTGTTTTGGCATGACCATTGGAAGCGACTAGGGCTCCTTCGGCTATGGGGCGGGCAACATCGCAAAGCAAGGCAATCATTGAAACTGCTCTTTCTCTCAGCTTTTCATTGGTTGGTTTGAGGTCGACCATGAGGTTTTCATAGACTTTGCCCAGTCTCACCATGGTGCAGGTGGAAAGCAAATTGAGCACCATTTTCTGGGCTGTACCTGCTTTCATGCGGGTACTGCCGGTCAAGGCTTCGGCACCGACAATAGGAGCAATAGTGACATCGCAGACTGAAGCCAGCGGTGAATCGAAGTTATTGACCAGAGCCACTGTGGCGGCGCCGGCTTTCTTGGCTAGTTCGCAAGCGGCGATCACATAGGGTGTTCTGCCGCTGGCTGTGATACCAACCAGTACATCTTTGTCTGTAATCTTGAGCTTGACTGCGTCTTGCTCGCCCAGTTCTTTGGAGTCTTCGGCATTTTCGAAAGAGACAAACATTGCTTCTTTGCCACCGGCTATGCAAGCCTGCACAAGCTCTCTATCGACACCAAAAGTAGGATGACATTCGGTGGCATCAAGCACACCCAGTCTGCCCGAGGTGCCTGCTCCAAAATAAATCAGTCTGCCACCCTGGCTCAGCTTGCCAACGATTATGTCGACTGCTTTGGCAATTTCAGGTACTACGTTCTGCACTGCCACCGCCACGTCGAAGTCTTCCTTCTGCACGCGGGCCACTAGTTCTTCTGTTTCCAGTACGTCCAGGTCCATTGTCCTGGCGTTCCGTTCTTCGGTCACTAGTCTTGTGAATTCTTGTGTGTAGCCCATGATTACCATCCTGAGATTGCCTGGGGAGTTTACGCTTGTTTCGTCATTTAAACTGCAAGTAAAATTTTAACAGCCAAATGGCGCTTTATTTCTGCTTTGTGATGTTTAAGACCGATTCCTTAGTCTTATGTTGCACGGTTGAACGCCTTAGGAAGCTTCCGTCGCCTGCTTTTCCGAGATATTTACCTTTTTCAATGATCAATTTGCCTCTAGAAAAGACATATTCGGCCGTTCCCTGCACTTCTTTGCCTTCGTAGCAGCTGTAGTCGACTTTCATATGGTGGGTCTTGGCGCTGATTGTCATCTTCTTGTTGGGGTCGAAAAGAACTATATCGGCGTCCGAACCCACTGCTATGGTTCCCTTTCGCGGGAAAAGACCGAAAATCTTGGCGGCGGCGGTCGATGTAATCTCCACGAAACGATTGAGATTGATTCGACCTTCCACAACTCCGCCATTGAAAATCAGGCTCATTCTGTTTTCTACGCCGGGTCCACCGTTGGGAATTTTGCTGAAATCGTCTTTGCCGAGTTGTTTTTGATCGTTGAAACAGAAGGGGCAATGGTCGGTAGAGACAGTCTGCAGGTCATTCATGCGCAGACCGGTCCAGAGTTCTTCCTGGTTCCATTTCTCTCGAAGCGGCGGTGTCATAACATATTTAGCACCTTCGAAGTCTTTGCTTTCATAGTGAGTGTAGTCAAGGAAAAGATATTGCGGGCAGGTTTCGGCAAAGGCTGGAATGCCTTCGTCTCTGGCTTCTTTGATCTTCTTCAGGGCATCGTAGCAGCTCAGGTGCACTATATAGACCGGCGAACCGGCCATTTCAGCCAGAGCTATGGCGCGGTTGACACCTTCGGCCTCGGCCTTGGTCGGCCTAGTCAGGGCGTGAAACTTGGGTGCAGTGCAACCGCGCTCTAAAGCGTATTGCACTATTTCATTGATAACCACGCCGTTTTCGGCGTGCATACAGATAAGCGCCCCTTCTTCACCGGCTGTTGTCATGGCTCTAAAAATGGTGGCATCATCGACCAACAAAACGCCCGGGTAAGCCATAAAGAGCTTGAAGCTGGTCACACCTTCGTGGTTGATCAGTTTCTTCATTTCACCCATACGCTCTCGCGGCAGATCGGTGGCGATCATGTGAAAACCATAGTCTATGGCGGCTTTCCCGGCGGCTTTGCCGTGCCAGGTGTCTAGGGCGTCATAGAGCGATTGCCCTTTATTTTGAATGGCAAAGTCGATGATCGTTGTGGTGCCGCCATGGGCGGCTGCCCTGGTGCCGCTTTCAAAGTCGTCGGCCGAGGTGGTGCCGCCAAAGGGCATATCCATATGAGTGTGGGCGTCGATGCCGCCTGGTATGACCAAGAGTCCCTCTGCGTCGATAACCTTGTCAGCTTCCATTTCGAGCGATTCGCCTATTAGGTTGATGCGCTCTCCTTCAATCAAAATGTCGCCAAAATAGTCATCCACAGCGGTTATGACACGGCCGTTTTTGATTAGTGTTCTCATGAGAGCCTCCGCGGCTGAATTTAAGGAACCAACTCAGGGTGGAAATATTAGCTGGAAATTATAAACAATCCAAACGGCTTTCACCTGAGAAGTCGGCATGTCAAGCTGGGGCGGTGGTCTGTGGTGCCGGTTCGGGGCTGCTTCGCTGCTCTGGAAAGGCTTATTTTGCTGTTGTTTGCTTACTTGGCTTTTCTATTTAGAGGGCGCCAAGTTGTTATAAACTTGACTAGATATAGAAAGCGAAAGCGTGCTTGCGCACGGGAGGTTCCTCTTTGAAAGGCGTGACGTCTGAAGTCATTGCTGAAGTGAGAATGCGCGCAGGCATTCTTGAGGTCATATCAGAGACCGTTGTTCTCAAGCGCGCCGGTAAAGATTACAAGGGGCTCTGTCCCTTTCATGGCGAGAAAACCCCATCATTTCATGTAAATGCTGAGAAAGGCATTTTTAAGTGTTTTGGCTGTGGCGAAGGCGGCGATGTTTTTGCCTTTGTGCAAAAGACCAAAGGTCTTGAATTTATTGATTCGGTGCGCGAATTGGCGCGCAAATATGGCGTCAAGCTGGCTGAATCGGTGGAAGATCGCAAAGAGTACGATCGCCGCTCGCAAATTTTGATGCTTTACCAGCAAGCCAGCGAATATTATCTGCGCCTTTTGCGCGACCCTGTGGAAGGCGCTTTCGCCCGTAAGTATCTTGAAGATCGTGGACTTTCGCCTGAAACAATCGAGAAGTTCAAGCTCGGCTATGCCCCAAATAGTTGGGACGGGCTCTTGCGTTTCCTCACCGAGAAGACCAAAGTTTCGGCCGCTACTTTGGAGGAGGCTGGTCTGGTGCGGCGGCGGCAAGAGTCTAGCGGGCATTATGATTTGTTCCGCAATCGTCTTATGATTCCCATTTGCGACAGCGAAGGTCGTGTCATCGCCTTTGGTGGCAGAACCCTGGGCGACGATCAGGTCAAATATCTCAACTCGCCTGAAACACCCATTTATCACAAGGGTTTGCATCTATTTGGTTTTAACCTGGCTAAGGAAGCAATCAAGTCTAAAGACTCGGTGATAGTGGTCGAGGGTTATTTTGACGCGATAACTTCTCATCAGTTTGGCTTTACCAATACTGTGGCTACTCTCGGCACGGCGCTTACCGAGCAACAGTCTAAGCTCTTGGTGCGTTACACCGAAAGCAAGCGAGTTTATCTGTCTTTCGACGCCGATGCCGCCGGTGTACGAGCCGTAGAGCGCGGTATCGAGATGCTCAGCCAGATTGCCGAAGGCATCGGCATCGAATTGCGGGTCATTGCCATACCCGGCGGTAAAGATCCTGATGAATGTCTGCGCTCCGGACCGACCGGTGTAACTTCCTTTCAAGCGGCCATAGATAAAGCGGCGTTGATGGTCGATTATCAACTAGAGCAAGCGGTTAAGGGCATTGATTTGCATTCGCGTCTAGGTCGAATTGATGCCGCCCGTAAGATTGTGCCCATCTTGGCTCTGATCAAAAATGCCGTTGGTCGAGGCGAATACATTAGGCTCTGGGCCATGAAATTGCAGGTGCGAGAAGAAGAAATATTGGCCGATGTTGGTCAATATCGGCGAGCCAATCGCATGGACCGTGATGCCTATTCGTACAACAATAAGCAAAGCCAGTTCAGACCCGGCCAATATTCACAAAATCAGTATTCGCAAAATCAGGGTTACCAGCGCCAGTATAAGCAGGGTCAATATAATCAGGGGGCTAATCAAAATCAGTATGGCAAGAGTCAATATCAAGGCAATGCCCCCGAGCAAGACCCCTTTCTAGAGGTTGGCGACTCACTTGCCGATGATTCAAGCCTGAATAATTTTCGCGGCGAAGAATTCGAGAAAGAAGTCAGGGTTGTCAGTAAATCGGGGGACGGTGCGGGCGATGGCAGAATGGCGGCGCCCAAGCAGATGCGTATTGAGCCTCCGCAATACACTAATTCTGGTCCACCGCCCTTTCAGCCGCAGTCCCAGCAATTTGGCGGTTTTAAGAAAAACAACAAGAATTTCAAAAAAGGCAAGCACGAGAAAGACATAGCCGATGAAGAGACCATGCCTATGCCTCTTTCAGCCATGGGGCCGGCCATGCGTCGTGGTCCCCTTTCTGGTTCGATGGAAGCCGAAAGGCAGCTTCTCGCCCTTTATCTCACTTCGCGCGAGGACTATGACATAGCCTATGCCGCTCTCGCCGAGGAGCGCTTCTTGAGCCCTAGTCACCAGGAAATCAAGAATGCCGTATATGGCGTCGGGACGACCTTTTCGACAATTGAAGATTTGCAGTACCAGCTTATGGACCGCCTTGCCCCCGACCCTACCGCCACCAAGTCTTTGGTCGAGGTAATTCTAAAATGCGAGGAATTTAGAAAACAAAAAGTGCCGGTACAGGTTGTTTTGAAAGAATCCCGGGCAAGATTAATAAAGGAGCGCTTGTCGCTCTTGATTACCGGCGCTCGCGGACAGCTTTCTATGGAGGAGGATGAGAGCAGGGCCACCCAATTGCAGGGTAGAATAAAAGAACTCTCCACTCTTGATTCGATGGTATTGCCCAAAATTGAGACTCTAGAAGAGTTGGAAGACTTGAAGCGCAAACTGGACGCCATAGAGGACGAAATAAATAGTTCGGACAAGACGGAGACCCATGTGTGACTAAGGGCAAAGATAAAGAAGATAGTTTCATTCAAAAGTTGGATAAGTTAGAAGTGTCAGGAAAACAAAGAGAATCAGGATTAGAAGAGCTGCTTTCCCCCGGGGAAAATGAGCTGGACGAGGAAATGCCCAGTTTGCCCGAGGCTAGTTCCGAGGATACTTTCGAGTTCAAGGACGACCTCGAAGACGATCCAGAGCGTTTTGAAGAGAAAGTCTCCCAAGGTCTTTCCTCCGATGATCCAGTCCGTATGTATTTGCGTGAGATAGGTCGCATTCCGCTGCTCACCGCCGACCAAGAAATTGAACTGGCTCGTAAGATTGAAATGGGCGGTGCCGAGGGCGCCATCGCCAAGAGACGGTTGGTGCAGGCCAACCTGCGTTTGGTTGTCTCTATTGCCAAGAAGTATGTGGGAAGAGGCATGCTCTTCCTTGACTTGATTCAAGAGGGCAATATGGGCTTGATTCGTGCTGCTGAAAAGTTCGACTATGAGCGCGGCTATAAATTCAGTACCTATGCCACCTGGTGGATTCGCCAGGCGATTACCCGCGCCATTGCCGACCAGGCTCGCACTATTCGTATACCGGTGCACATGGTCGAGACCATCAATAAACTGAAAAAGGTGACCAGAAAGCTTCAGCAAGATAAGGGCCGCAAGCCCACCGAAGAAGAAATTGCTGAATCGATGGAGATTAGCATCGCCAAGCTGCGCGACATCATTAAGGTGGCCCAGGAGCCGGTCTCTCTAGAAACGCCAATCGGTAAAGAAGAAGACAGCAAACTCGGCGATTTTATCGAAGATAGAGACGCCGAAACCCCGGCTGCCTCAGTCACCCAAGATTTACTGCGCGAAGATATTCATGAAGTAATGGCCTCACTTTCGCCTAGAGAAAGAGACGTGCTCAGGCTTCGTTTTGGGCTGGACGACGGCAGGCAGCGTACTCTGGAAGAAGTTGGGCAGTTGTTTGGAGTCACCAGAGAGCGTATTCGCCAAATTGAAGCCAAGGCTCTGCGTAAGTTGCGGCATCCTAATAGAAGTAGAAGGTTGAGAGAGTATATCGACTAGCAAATTTAGCCGGTCGCCTTATTCGTCTAATTCAGATTGCTCGTCGAGCCACTCCAGCACTTCGGGTGGTCGTCTGATTTCTTCGAGAATTTCATAGAGCTTGGCTGCATCTTGGGCGGCTACATTTTTTTCGGGGACCGAAACCACCTTAACCGTTATCGCCCTAGCGCCAAGCTCAATATGAACTTTATCTTCAGCTTTGAGAACAAGCGAGGCTTTCGCCGGTCTTTCGTTGACATAAACTCTTCCCTGCTCACAGGCCATCTGGGCTACAGTTCTGCGCTTGATAAGCCTTGAGACTTTCAGCCATTTGTCAATTCTCATTCGGTCCCTTTTTTGAAAATGCTCACCAGTGCAGGGCTTTGCTTAATAGTGAACATTGCAAATTTTCAAGTGTTTAGTGTTGATTTTTTGCTCAAAAATCTCATTGCAGTGTATGCTCTAATTTTAAAAGGCAATCCCCTATTCAGAGCGCGAGCATTCGCCAGTACATTACAAAGCTTTGTTCAACCATAGTAAATCAGCTTCTTCCAATTGCAAATCGCCGAGCAAGTCAGCGGCTTCCGGTCATTCGCTTGAGAATGTCTTGACCTCTGGCATTTTGCCACTAGTCATTTGTTGCGCTCTCAGTTTTAGTCTGACCGGTTGCGGCGAACACAGCAAACCCGAACCCGAAAAGAAAACAGAGACGAGTTCGACCTCAAAAATCATTCCTTTATCTGAAGAGACCGCCAAGAAAATCGAGTTTAAGACCGAAAAGGTGGTCAATAGAGACGTTATTGTGCCCCTGCACCTGACTGGACGCATTGAAGCCGATTATGGCGCCTCTGTAGACGTTTCGGCGCGTATTGCCGGCCGCATTACCGATATCCAAGTAAAGCCTGGGGACATTGTTGCCCGTGGTCAACTGCTCGCTATGGTCGACAGTCCGCAGGTCACCGACTTGCAGGGCGAACTGGTCGAGGCCACCTCTAA
Organism: Obscuribacter phosphatis (SeqCode); assembly: GCA_017303615.1. Classification (GTDB taxonomy): domain Bacteria; phylum Cyanobacteriota; class Vampirovibrionia; order Obscuribacterales; family Obscuribacteraceae; genus Obscuribacter; species Obscuribacter phosphatis_A. The sequence continues at coordinate 56,974 of JAFLCK010000022.1, read as the reverse complement.
GCTTGGCATAGCAGAAGCTCATGCCGACCGCGAAAGACAGATTTATGAAGAGTATCTGGAGCGCCCCAAAGGTCTCTTAGATGCCCGTGCCCTGATGCAGAATACCCGTGTGCAGGCTGAACTGGCCGAGTTGGAATATCAAAGGCTGGAAGGTCTATATAGAGAGAAGATTGCCGCTACTAAAGATTATCTGGCTGCCAAGGCTGCCCTTGCCAAGGCCAAGGTCGATTATGAAAATGCTTCGACCGCTCTTGCCCGCGAAGAGCAGCTCTATAAAAACCGCGCCTTGATGAAGCGCGACTATCAGCTGGCTGTTGCCGAAGTGACTCGTATGAAGCAGCATGTCAACACTATTGTCAAACGACTCGACTTTTTGGGTGCCGATCACACTATGACCCAGAAAGTGCTGAAAACAGGCAATATAAATGGTTTAGTGCGCATAGTCGCCCCCATTTCCGGTGTCGTCAGCAAGTATGAGATCGGGGTTGGCGAGATGGTTCAGCCCGATATTTCTATGTTTAAGATTACTGACCTAAAAACTGTGCAGGCCAGTGCCGACCTGCCCGAAATAGATCTGCGCCGGGTGCGCATCGGTGACACAGTCAAAATAAATGTTCCGAGTTTTCCCGACCGTCGTTTTGAAGGTCGCATCGCCTTTATCTCGCCCGATGTCAATCCGCTCACCAGAACGGTGCCAATTAGGGCTCGTCTGAGCAATACAACTGGTCTGCTGAAAACCAATATGTACGCCGAGATAGACCTGGAAGGTGCTTCACGCAATTTCCTCGCCTGTCCGAAAGCGGCTATACAAGAGCGCGACAATCGCAAAGTGGTTTTCGTCAAACATCCCGACGGCTATGAAGAAAGACCAGTGACTTTGGGCGTCATTGGTGAAGACTATATTGAAGTGAAGTCTGGACTGACCGACGGAGAGACAGTGGCCACCCAGGGTTCACTGATGCTTAAGACCGAACTGAGCTATAGAAATTAAAGCCAGAGGCGCTCTAAATAATTCATGATCAAATTAATTAGATTCGCGCTCAAACAAAGATTGCTTACCGTGGCAGCTGCCCTTGGTGTGGCTGGTTTCGGCGTTTATAGCGCCATGAATATCCCCATCGACTCATTTCCCGATGTCTCCAACGTGCAGGTGCAAATCATCACCGAGCCCGAGAGTATGGCCACCGAAGAAGTGGAAGCTCTAGTCACTTTTCCCATCGAGAATGGTCTCAATGGCTTGCCCAAAGTAAACAAGATTCGCAGCAATTCAAGCTTTGGTTTGTCTGTGGTGACGGCAATTTTCGACGACGATGTCGATGTTTACTGGGCGCGCAATCTTGTTCAGCAAAGGCTTTCGCAAATTGAGCTGCCGCAGGGCTCGGCCAAGCCGGTGCTCGGTCCGGTTGTTTCCACCTTTTCGAACGTCATGTCTTACTATCTTACTTCCGATAGACATGATCTAGTTGAGCTGCGCACCATTCAAGACTGGCAAGTGGCAAGACGTTTGCGCGCCGTGAACGGTGTCGGCAATGTCGTCAGTTATGGCGGCTATGTCAAACAATATCAAGTGCTGGTCAATCCGCATTTGATGAAGGGCTTTGATATCACCATTCAAGATGTCATTCATGCCCTGCAGACCAATAACTTAAATGCCGGTGGTAACTTTATCGAGCGCGGCGGCGAAGAGATTATCATTCGCGGTCTTGGTCGTATCGAAAGTGTGCAAGACATCAAAGATGTGCTGCTCAAGTCAGTGGACGGCACGCCGGTAAAGATTGGGCAAATAGCCACAGTCGAGATTGGTCCTGCCTTCCGTCGCGGTTCTGCCTCGATGAACGGCATCGGCGAAACAGTCACCGGGGTAGTGTTGACCCGCAAAGGCGTCAATACAAAAGCAGTGGTTGAGCGCGTCAGAGACGTGGTCGATGAGATTTCTAAAGAGTTGCCCGACGGCGTCAAGATTCATGTTTACTATGACCAGAGCGCCCTGGTGGACAAAACCATCGAGACTGTAAAAGAAGTCTTGACCTTGGGCGGTTCCTTGGTGATCTTGGTTTTGGGCGCTATCTTGCTCAACTTGCCTTGTTCTCTGATTGTAGCTGTGATTATTCCCCTGGCTCTGCTTTTCAGCTTCATCATGATGAAGCACACTGGTCTGACTGCCAACCTGATGACCCTTGGTGCTGTCGACTTTGGTGTGATCGTCGATGCCGGCGTGGTAATGGTCGAGAACATATTTAGACATTTGGCCGAAGAACAAGAAAAGATTCACCACGGCCTAATATCCAAAGAAGAATACGAAAGAAATCGCTTTTCTGTGGTTTACACGGCAGCCAAAGAAGTGGGTAGCCCAATTTTCTTTGCTATTGCCATCATTATTGCTGTCTATCTGCCGCTCTTTACCCTAGAGGGTGTGGAAGGGCGAATGTTTACGCCTCTGGCGCTTAACTATATCTATGCTCTTTCCGGCGCCTTGGTCGTCTCGCTCACTGTCATACCGGTGCTCTGTTTCTGGTTTATGCGCGGCAAGATTGTGGAAAGGCCGAGCCCGATTATCGAAGGCTTTCGTAAGTTTGCCGAACCGGCTTTGTATAAGTCTCTCAAGCATCCGCGTATGACTATTGCCGGGGCACTGGCGCTGCTTTTCTTCTCCTTTTGTCTCTTCCCATTTCTTGGTTCGGAATTCATTCCCTCACTGGATGAAGGTTCCATTCTTTTGCGCACCAAGCTCTCCGCTAGTGTTTCTCACACTGAGTCACGCCGCGTCGCAACCATTGTAGAAAAAACCTTGATGGAGTTCCCGGAAGTGGACGTGGTCGTCTCAAAGATTGGACGATCTGGTATGGGCGGTGACCTCGAAGGTGTCGACAACGCCGACGTTTATGTCGGCTTGAAACCCAAGAGCGAATGGAAGACCACCCACGATAAAGAAGACTTGGTCAATAGAATGGCCGACAAAGTGGATAAAATCCCCGGCTTGATTTATAGCTTTTCGCAGCCTATCGCCGACATGATCGATGACTTGGTGGCCGGTATCAAAGCCGACCTCGGTATCAAAGTCTTTGGCGAAGACCTTGTGACGCTCAACAATATCGCCTCTAAGATTGAAAAAATCGTTAGAGAAGTGCGAGGCTCTGCCGATGTGCAGAAAGAACATTTGCTCGGCTTGCCCCAGCTCAATATCAAACTGCGCCGCGATGTTATCGCTCGTTATGGTCTCAATGTCGATGATGTGCAAGAAATTGTCGCTACTGCATTAGCGGGACGGCAAGTGACTGAAGTGGTGGAAGGTACCAAGCGCTTTGGTCTATTGGTGCGCTTCCCGGTCATGTTTAGAGATACCCAGGAAGATATCGAATCGATTTTGGTGGACACCCCCCAGGGTGGTAAAGTGCCCCTCAAGCAATTGGCCGAAATTACCAATACCAGCGGTACAGTCATGATCAACCGCGAAGATGGACAGCGTCGTACAGCTGTTTTGGCTAATGTGCGTGGTCGAGATCTCGGCAGTTTTGTGGAAGAAGTACAAGCCCGCGTCAATAAAGAAGTAGAGATACCCAAGGGTTACAGGGTAGTCTGGGGCGGTCAGTTTGAGAACCAGCAAAGAGCTATGGCTCGTCTTTGTATGGTGGTGCCGGTGGTGCTGCTCTTGATCTTTATCTTGCTCTTCGCATCTTTCAATAGTTTGCGCAATGCCGGACTGATCATGCTCAACGTACCCTTCGCCATTATCGGCGGTATCATTGCCCTGCTTGTCTCTCACCAACCCATTTCGGTGCCCGCCATTATCGGTTTTATCGCCTTGTTCGGTGTGGCTGTGCAGAACGGTGTAATCATGGTCAGCTATATTATGCAACTTGAAAAACAAGGTATGCCGGTCTTGCAAGCAACCTTGGAAGGTGTGAAAGTGAGGATGAGACCGGTATTGATGACCGCACTTGTGGCGATGGTCGGCTTCCTGCCCTTGATTTTCTCGCATGGTACCGGTGCCGAAGTGCAAAGACCGCTAGCCACTGTGGTCTTGGGCGGGCTATTCACCTCGACCATTCTTACTTTGATTGTTTTGCCGACTCTTTACACTCTTATCAATAAAGATGTCGAAGAGGCGCCGACTGCAGGTAATAACGGCGGCTCAGGCACTGACGCCAAAGAAAAGCCGGCACAGACAGTGCATCCGAGCGAGAGCTGAGTCAGTTATTTGAGAGCGGCGCCCACCAAAATAGAGTGTGGTCCGTGAAAGCCCACCAGACTTTTCCCGGGCTCGTTTTGCGGCAGTGCCGTTGGCTTTTCGACAATCATGGCCGCCACTAGGTGATTGAACAGTCTCAGCCAATCTGGGCTTTGTTCATTTTCTTTCTCTCTGGCAAAAGAGATAAGTTGTCTAGATGTACCCCAACGTCTGCGCAGCCGCATGCCGTCGAATTTCCTTTCGTCGGCTGTGCCCTGACTTAATCTTGGCCCGTTTGAAAAATAGCGAGCTTGATAGACTTCTTTGACGCATCCGCCCAATTGCCAGATTCTAAAACAAAAGTCTTGCGCTTGTGCTTCTTCTGTCAAAAAGGAAGAATCTATCGGGCTGCCGGCGGCATCTTTCTCTATTTCTAGTTTGCTCTTATTGGTATCGATTGTAACCAGTTGATTTTTGATATCTTGGGGAAAGTCGCCTAAAACAAGGGCTTTTGGCAAGAGCATACCGCTAAATTCGTGCCAGGCAAGGTTGTCGTCTTTGCGGCTGAGCGACGCATCGGAGCGGGCCGGCCCCGCCTGTCTTACTTCTGCTCTGGCGCAAAGCACGGTCATTAGCTTTGCCCTTGGGTCGAGCTTTTCATAGGCTTGGGCGAGTTTATAAAGACAGTCAGAGGCAGGCAAGCTGTCTGTGTTCAAGACAAAGAGCAAGTCGGCATTTGAACCCATGGCTATTTTTTTGAGGGCACGACCGCGGTTTGAAATAGCCAGGGACGAGAGACTGTGCTGCTTCAAAATGCAATCACTGGCGTGTGGCGGTGTTTTGTCCAGGCTGCCTCCCGAAAGGAAGCGAAAGCTGCGAAAGTCGCTTGCCGTCATAGGCGGACTGGCTTTGTCGGCGCTGTCGCTATACTCAATCTGGTCTTTCTCGGCTTCTCCAGAAACAAACCAAAATTTCAATTTTGCCTTGGGATAGTCTATGTTGCGCAAGGCGGCATGATAAAGGTCACAAGCCTTTTGCAGCGCCGTTTCAAGCACGACTATGTCGACAGTTGGCAGATTATTTTGAGAGTTTTCTTGAGCGCTATTTTGGGTCACTGTGGCTTGCACAATAAACTGATAAGTATCTCCTTCCGGATCACAGTCAAGCAAGTTCTTAAGCTCTGCCAAGTTCTCGGGCAGGGCATTGGCTGCGGCAAAGGAAACTTCGGTGGAAGAAGTGTTCCAGCGGTTTCTTTCTATTTCATCGATGCGATAGCCGCTTTTGATAAAGAGGTCTTCCAATAAACTGCGGGTGAAAAATTTGACATGGGTATGGTCGAGCAGTCCCATGGGGCGGAAGGGCAGGCGGCCGGTAAGCAGAGCCATTTTGATGTCGCCATGCCCGGCATGGGGTATAGAAGCAACAATCTTGCCCCCATCAGCAAGTATTTTGCTTATTTGGCGCAGAGTGGTCGCGGGGTCGCGCAGATGTTCGAGTACATCGGCAAGCAGGACCGCTTCAAATGTCTCACCGGCAAATTCAGCACTGAGGTCGGCAAAGTCTAAGTCTAGCACTCTCACATCAAGACCCTTGTCTCGGGCTTTTTGGGCTGCGGCAGGGTCGATTTCCACTCCGGTGACGCGGCAGCCAAATTTTTCCTGCATGGCTTGGGTGAGATAACCGGTGCTTGAACCTAGCTCCAGCACTCGTTTTGACTTGCCAACCCGGTGCAAGAGACGGCCATAATGGCTGTCTTCTTCGAACTCATCTTGCTTATAGTCGTATCTCAGACTCGAGTCGGCGACGGCTTCTCTGTTTTCTGTTTCAAGCATGGGCGGCGTCTCATCTAGAGCTTACAGCACCATATTCTAAGAGAGTCTGATTTTTCTAGCATTAGCCAACTATACAACTTGCTGGGTTTTTCTTGCTTAAGAGGCTTTCTTTGGCGCCCTAGGCTTCCATTTGAGCGTGCAGACCCCGTCGCTGCAGTCTTGATTTAGTTGATTGTCCTGACTGGCTTTTGGGACCTGGCGTTCCGACAATTCTAGATTTTCTTTAGCCGCTTTGGCTTCTTTGGCTGTAAATCCAGAGTTTTTCGGGTTGAATGACGCGTTCATCTAGACCTCCAGCCGGCTTGTGGCGGTAAACATTGGTTACTTCGTGTGAATTGACAACAGAAAATGAGACGGAATTAGGGAGGCGATGTTCCCCATATCTTAGAATCTAAGTGTGTCGGCCCGAACTAGACGAGAGTTCAGATAAGACTTATGGAATTGAGCAGATTAGCCCTGAGAAAAAGCCTTTTAAGCAAGAGACCGGCTTGTCTAGCCGCCGCTCTAGCGATTTCTTCGCTACTGGCTGTTTCATCTGCCCAGAGTGCGCCTCTCTCTCTCAAGGAAGGGCAGCTCAATGTCAATCAAGCGGCCGATAAACTGGGACGTTTGCAATTGCCCCAGGGGCAAGTCAAGATTGCGGGCAGCGATTTGAGTATCAAAGCTGTTCCAGACTGGCTTTTTGATAGACACACAGTGTTGAGCGGACAGGTCGTCTCGGCAAACTATGACGCCTCCAGTCAGTCGGTCTCTGCCTTAACCTATTTTACTGGTGGCGATTGGCTCTCTGAGCTTACTTCTGGTCGCAAGCGGGCTAAAGAGACCATCACTCTCAAGAGCGGTTCTTCTTTGACCGGCAATGTGCGCTCGGTGAGCGGCGGTAAGTTGAATTTTGAAGTTCTGCCCGGTCAGGTTCAGGCTCTGGCTCTTTCTGATATCCAATCTATTAGCTCGCCATTTGCCTTTCGTCTCGATTTCAAGGTCGGCGATGTCAAACTCAATCCCGACACACAAGAACTAACTGCCGAGGCGGCATCGGTGGCTCTGCGCTCACCCCAAGCTGGTCCGGCGCCGGGGTCTAATAAAGCTATTCTCACTGCTTCTTCCGGTCTTTCTTTAGGCAATAGGGGCGAGACTTATTTGCCTGCTTCGCGGCTTCCCGGTACAGAAGGCGGTATCACCAAGAACAAGATTGCCGGCATGATCGCCATGGATACCATCAACACTCTTGCTCCGATTGTTGCTATTCCTCTGGTGGTGCCGCTAGGCGAAAGAGGTGCCATCAATAAATTGAACACCTTTCAACAGGCCGACATAGCCAACTATGTCTTCAATTTCCCGACTGTGCCAAGTTCGGTTTCAAGATTCTAGACAAGCTATTTTTGCAAGCTAGCTTTTGGTAAAGCGTCGGGCTACTCTAAAGCCTTCGTGTCGGCTTTGCCGGTTTCTATGTGTACGAAACGGCTGATTGGAATAGCGTAGACTATGCCGTCGCCCTTTTGATGTGTACGCACAGTGTTTGCCATAATTTCCATAACTTCATCGGCGCGGGCATCGTTGACCGCCACATCTACTCTTACGCGGGGCATGGCGCTCACCGGCTCATCGGCTACATTTACCGAGCCTTCCACATCAATAACTGTATAGCCTGGCACATTGGCTTTGCGCAGGGCGCGGGTCAGTCTGTCCACCATAAAGGGTTGAATTATCGCTGTCACTAACTGCATTTATATATTTGTCCTTGAATAGGCTTTTGGGCATAAGCTTTTGGTCTTTGACTTTTGGGTTAAGTGCTTCGCCTTATTTGCTCAGGCGCTGCAATGCCATGCCGAGCAGTTTAAGACTGCCTTCTTCGGCCACAGTCTCGCCTTCATTTAGACCGCTCAAGACTTCCACATTGTCCCCTAGGCTTCTACCTGTTTCTACCCTTCTTTCATAAAAATCACCGCTTTTGCGCACATATACAACACTAGCTTCACCGACTTGTTGTACGCATTTGCTGGGCAGAAAGAGGGCTGAGGCTTTGCCGGTCTCGATTGTCAGGGTGCCGAACATCTCTGGTTTCAATATTCTTTCTTTGTTTTCTATAGTGGCTCTAACCGGTAGGGTGCGGGTCTCTGTTTCGATATGAGAGTCGATAAAGTTGAGATGACCAGGAAATTCCAAGTTGGGATAGCCTTCTACCTGCGCCTTTACCGATAGACCGCATTTGACCTTGCTGACATCTCTTTCGGAAAGCTGGGCGGTAAGCCAGACTTGAGATAGATCGGCAATAATAAACAGGGTCTTTCCTGCTGAAATTATCTCGCCCGGGTCGGCGTCTCTCATGGTCAAGACACCAGAGCGCGGCGCCCGTATTTCAAAGAGATGGTGGACCTCGCGGGTTTTGATCACGCGGTCGATTTCGTGGCGTTCGATACCAAAGAGCTTTAATCTCTGCACGCAGGCTTCAGTGGCCGCCGATTGCTTGTCCGAAATGGCTCTCAGTGCTGCCCGCTCTTGTTCTAATTCGTTTTCAGCCAGTTCTAGATCAGCGCGAGAGCCGATTTTTTCTTCCAGCAGTAGTTTCTTGCGTTCATAGATTTTCTCGGCCAGCTGCATTTTTACTTGATATTGTTTGCGCTCGGCTTCCAACTCAAGCAATTTGCTTATCAGTTCACTTTCTATTTGACCGACTTCGTCTGATCTAATTAGCCCCAATAGCTGCCCTTTGCCAATCTCGTCGCCGTGCTGAACATGGACTTCTTCAACCCTTCCCGGCACCAAAGAGGCTACCGGCGTGGTCATATTGGGGTTGGCTTGCACCACTGCCGGTATCTTTAATTCTTCGGGCAGGGTGCGGCGCACTACTTCTATAGTGCGTAAATCCATTTGTTTAGCTTGTTCACTTGATATTTTTAGCGGATCTTCGGCGCTTACATTGGGGCGGGTTTCGCTCGTCGGTTTCTTGAATAGGCCGGCTTTGGGCTCTATGCCGTCTTCTTGCGAACAGGCACTGAGACTGCCGATCAAAAAACCGAAGACCATAGCCTGAATTATTCTTTGCTCTTTCATAGATTGCTTTGCTCTACTTCCCACTGATATCGCTCAATTCTGCTCTTATCGAAGAGCGGCTACCGCTGCCTGATTTCTTGCCGGGGCTGGGTCCAAATTTTAAATAAAGGGCGGGCAAAACATAGAGGGTCAGCAAGGTGCAACTAATTAAGCCGCCGATAATCACTATGGCAAAGGGTTTCTGTGTTTGTGAGCCGATTTCATTAGATAGTGCGGCGGGCAAGAGCCCAACTGCTGCAATCGTGGCAGTCATTAGTACTGGGCGCATGCGCACCAGTGAACCTTGATAGATGGCTTCTTCGATGCTGAAGCCTTCATGGCGCATTTCGTTGACGAACGAAACCAAGAGAATGCCGTTTTTGACCGCTAGACCAAAGAGAGCAATTAGCCCCACCCCGGCCGAAATTGAAAAGTAAGTATGGGTGAGGAAGAGGGCACAAATGGCGCCGATAGCTGCAAGCGGCACTACCGAGAACATGACAATGGCACCGCCCAAGGTGCCGCAAGAAAGATAAAGAATGATAATTATGAGCACCAAGGTAACCGGCAAAACAATAGCCAGTTGGTGAGAAGCCTCTCTTTGTCTTTGAAATTCTCCTGTCCATTTGACGCTATAAGACTCAGGCAGGTTAAGTTCTTTCTGCACACGTGCTTGGGCGTCTTCTACCGCCGTAGCCAGGTCTCGCCCTCTTACATTGGCTCTTATGGTGGCCATGCGCGAGCCTGCTTCGCGCCATATTTGGGTGGCGCCGTTCATTGTTTTTAGCGAAGCCAATTGACTAAGGGGCACTTTCTTGCCGCTCGGTGTATCGACCAGCACATCTTTCAGGGCTTCCTCGCTATTGCGATAGGGGGCGGCGAGGCGCACCATCAAATCATAGCGGCGCTCACCTTCAATGACAGTGGAAGCGCTGGCACCGCCTATGGCAATTTCAACCAGCTCTTTCAGGTCTTCTTCAGATAGTCCATATCTGGCTGCCTGGGCGCGGTCGATTTCGATGACAAACTGCGGCTGCCCAAGCAAGGGGTCGACGATAACATCGACTATACCCGGGGTTTCGCCCATAATGTGACCGACTTGTCTGCCCAGTTTTTCCAGTTCGGCCAGATCTGGCCCGGCTATTTTAGCCACAAGCGAACCTTGCACACCCGAGAGGGCTTCGTCGAGAGTGGTTTGAATATATTGGGTGAAATAGAAGCCGACGCCGGGTATCTGCTCTAGATCTTTGCGCATGGCGGCAATCAAGAGTTCTTTGTTCTCTTTGAACTGGGGGCGCCATTCTCTTGCCGGTTTTAAGTCTACATAGTGTTCTTGGTCGGCAAATTTAGCTGGGTCGGTGCCGTCGTCCGGTCCGCCTTCCTGCGATAGCACCTGCCTTACTTCTGGGTAATTCTCTATCAAGGTGGTACGAATACGTCTTGCCACCTTGACGCTTTCTTCAAGGGTGACCGAGCCGGGTTTGAGAGTGGCTCGCAGCCAGATATTGCCTTCTTCGAGGTGGGGCAAAAACTCGCTGCCGATATTGCCGAACAAAAGGGCGGCGCCGCTGACAGCAAGTACGGCAAAGCTAATGACCACAAGCGGGTGCTTGAGAGACCAACCGAGGGTCGGCTTGTAAATTAGTCGGGCAATTGCCACCAGGGGTGATGTCGTTTCTTTTACCGGTTTCTTGACCATAAAGAAAGACATCAGCACTGGAATCAAGGTCAAGGCCACAAAGCCCGCTCCAATCAAGGCTGTGACCATGGTGATGGCAAGCGGTTTGAAGAGTTTGCCTTCTACCCCTGAGAAAGTAAAGATGGGCAGGAATGTAGCGATGATAGTGATGATGCCAAAGACAATGGGTCCGCCTACTTCGCGGGCCGATTCACCCAGTAAGATAAGCCTTTCGCCGGGTGACAGGTCGTGTCCTTCCTGTGAAAGCCGTCTGACTATGTTTTCGGTCATGACCACGGCCGAATCTACTAGAATGCCGAAGTCTATAGCGCCTAGAGACAATAGATTAGCCGGTACGCCCATAAGAGTGAGGCAGATAAAAGCTATTAAGATGCTCAGTGGTATAACCACGGCGGTGATTACAGCCGAACCCAGGTCGGCAAGAAAGACCGCTAAGAGCACCACCACCAAGCTGATGCCCATGGTGACGTTATTGCCCACTGTTTGCAGGGTTTGGTTGATTAGTTTGTCGCGGTCATAGAGCGGGGCTAGTTGCACGCCTTTAGGCAATTGTTCTTCGATTGCCGGCAGTCGACTCTTGAGAGCTTTCAAGACCTGGGTGGGGTTTTCGCCTCTGCGCAAAAGAACTATGCCTTCTACAACATCGTCTTCATAGTCTTTGCCTACTTGCCCGCGCCGCACCAGTGGTCCGATCTTTACTTCGGCTACATCAGAGACCCGCACCGGTGTGCCTTGAGGCGTGGCCTTGATGACGACATTTTTGATGTCGTCGAGATTTTTGATCAGGCCCAGCTGTCTGATTATGAGGGCTGAACCGTTGTGTTCTAGAAAGCCGCCGCCGGTGGTGGCATTAGATTTGCTCACCGCGTCAAAGACTTCTTTGAGGGTAATGCCGTAGGCTTTTAGTCTATAGGGGTCGACATTGACTTGATAAGACTTAGTCGGTCCGCCGGCGCTGACCACGCCTATCACACCGGGAATTTGTCTGAATAGTTTTTCCAATTCCCATTGTTGGATGGAGCGCAGACCCATCGAACTATAGTAAGGGCTGTGCAAACAGTATCTATATATTTCGCGCAATGAACCCACTTCCGGCTCCAGTCGCGGGCTGACGCCATCGGGCAGGCTGGCGCCTTGAATGCGCTCCAACACCTGTTGTCTAGCCAGTGTCGTCGGGGTTGTATCGGAAAAGGTCGAGATAATGACCGATAAACCATAAATAGAAATCGAGCGCAGCGCTGTTTGACCGGGTATACCATTCATCTCTTTTTCAAGTGGTATGGTCACTAGTTTTTCTATCTCTTCCGGGCCTTTACCGGGGACAAGACTAATCACCCGCACCTGCGGGTTGGCAAGTTCAGGATAGGCTTCAATAGGCAGAAGCTTCCAGGCTATTACTCCGGCTATAAAGACGGCAATGCAGGCAAAAAGCGTGAGATAACGCCCCTTGATGGCTGCATCGATAAAGTCATCTATAGACTGAAGCATCTAATTCCAGGCTGGTCTTAACCAAAGGCAAAATACAAAGCGTTCCGCCTATTTTCCCAGAAGATTGTTGTGAACTTGTGATGAAAGACTTGATGGTAGAGCTAAATCGACTGCCAAAAGCTAAATCGCCGACTAATATTCGAGCGGCCTGCCGCAGGCTTGTTCCAGCTCAGTATAGGCATCTTGATAGAGTCTTACCGCATCAAGATACTGACCCCTAATATTGATATTGGCCTGTTGTACTTGCAAAGTGGCAGTGATGTCCGATTGCCCTACTTCATAACTGCGTCTAGCCAGGCGTGCTACTTCAGACGAGTCAGCCAATACGTGATCTTGGTAGACTTTCAGTTTTTGTCTGGCAGCCAGCACATTATTGTAAGCAGACGAGACCTGCTGGCTGACTATGTTTTTCTGGCTATCCATCTCATATTTGAGCTGTTTGCCGAGAGCTTTCAGGCGGAAAATTTCGCCCTGATTCCAGTTAGTGGCCGGGGTTTCTATATTGAGCGAGACATAAATCGAATTGAGTTTAGGACCGGTGGGGGCGTTACCAGATTCTGACGAACCGAAACTCACCTGCGGGTTGGGAATGACATTACCGTAGGCCGTTCTCAGATTGGCTTCGTTCAGCTTTTGCTTCTGAGCGATGCTCTTCAATTCCAACCTCTGTTCCATCGCTTTGCTGATAAAGACGTCCAGAGGCTTCATTTCTTGGCTAAAGTCGGGCAAGAGCTGATTCTTTTGATTTTCATCGAGCACCACCGACCGTTGTTCTTGCAGGAAGGCCGGCAATCTAGGCACATTTATGGGAGTCTCAGGGGCACGGCCCATGATTATATTGAGCTGCTGCTTGGCTCTGATTACCCTTCTTTGCCCCACCTGTCTTTCTACATCAGCTTGCGAAGTAGCCAATCTGGCTTTCAAGACGTCCAATTCAGGCACGTCGCCGGCTTGGAAGCGTTTTTCTGAGACTGTGGAAAGGCGGCTAGCCAGGTCATACAAAGAATTGAGTGTTTCCACAGTTTCCTGGGCAACAACTACTTCGGTATAGGCACGGCGCACATCGGCCCTGAGGCTCCAGAGCATGGCCATCAAGTCGGTTTTGGCTTGGTCTACCAGTCTTTTAGTGGCAAGCAGACGGAAGACCAGTTTCCATGGCGGTTCCCAGTTGAAGGTCGGGCCTAATCTTTTCACCTGTTCGGCATAGGGACCGCGGTCAAAGAAGATACCAGGGTTGGGCTGGGCAGTGGCTTCGGCAAAAGCCGACCGGGTGATATTGAGCTGGGCTCTAATGGCTGAGGCCCGCGGGCTTTTCACCAAGGCTTCGTCTAGTGCTTGCAAAATGGATGTGCCCGGACCGCTTTCACTGCGAGTGTTTTCTTCGGTGAATTGCACAGTGCCAAGTACTTTGGCATTGGCTGGGGTTTCAATGGCAGGCTTTAGATCAAGCGCCTGGATTGTACTGGAATTTGTAGACGGGGCGGGTGGCGAGCCCGAGTCTTGGTTTTGGGGTAAAAATTTGCTCTGGTCTATGTTTGGGCTTTGTACAGGTTTAAGCACCGGATTTTGGGCCAGAGTGTCCAAAATGCCCTCTTTTGAGGGTACATAAACTTGGGCAGGCAAACGAGAGGCATTCGCATCTTTCGGTCCTGCCGGTTGTGCTAAAGCCGCCGACGCGCTCGAAAGAGAGGTGGCGAGCATTAGTAATCTTATCGATTGTGACAGGGTGGACAGTTGTGGATACCTATTTAGAGTTCTTTTCAGAAGGGTTTTCAGAGTTTTTCTCAGAATTTTTTTCAGAGTTTAATTCGCTATTTTCTCTAACCGGCACAAGTATAACGGGTTCTATTGGGCTGCCTTCTTCTTATAATCTGCTAACATTGGGCTTTGTTTCGGCTTGTTCGGGGCTAATGCCGAGCCCGCTTGCAATCCAGGTTAGAGAGAGGATGGTTGTAAGGGGAGTCTAGTGGTAAATATTATGCAAAGTGCAGGGACTTGCATAAAACTTGGAAAGAAATTTGAAAGTTATCCGGTCCATTTTTGAAAGCTATATATCGGCATGAACAGCAAGGAAAGTAGAGCATTTTTAAGGGGGGAGATGGAATTCACCCCCCAGCGAATGATGCGATATATAAGATCCAGGGCGCGGCTTGCCACCAGTGAAGATGCCGAAGATATTCTGCAAAATGCTTTGCTTTTGGTCACCCAACATTTTGACCCGGCCCATCCTGACGCCAAACTGGCTTTGTATTGCATGGGTGCCTGCAACAAGGCGATTGCCCAAAATCTTGAGCGTTATCACAAAGTCTCTTTGCGCAAAAAGCCAATCGAAAAAGAGCAAGATAAAGACGCCGATAAAGATCAAGATGAAGATCAAGATAAAGACGGTGATGCCCTTGCTAAAAAGCCCCCAAGCGGGGCAAAGCGCGCCCATCTGGAATTGGATTTGGAGTTGGAGAGCCGCGAAGCGGTGGTTGATGGTTCGGTCTTGACCGTCAAGACCTTGGCCCCGGCAAAAGCCTTTGACGACGCCCCCTCGACCACCAGTCAGTACCGCACCACATCTTTAGATAGTATGTTCGACGAAGAGGATGGGCGTTCGGCTGAAGATTTGTTCGGTGAAGAAGTAAGTGTCACCGGCGCCAGCGGTGGAGCCGACCCGGCCAGTAGAGCATTAATTAATGATCTGGTTGAACAGGTTTTGCAGGAGCTTCCCTCGGCAATACACCGTACCTGCTTCGTTTTGAAGTATGTAGAAGGATATAAGCGAGAAGATTTGATTGAATGTCTAAAAATGGATGCGAAGAGTATAGATACCATCGACAAGAGAATCGTCCGCACGTTGAAAGCATTCAAAGACAAGCTTGATCAGGACGAGGCCCGCATTAGATAGATTCAGGAGATGGCAATGACGACCTTAAACGACAAACTAGAGCAGGTGCTCTCAATTCAAGACGAAAATGAGTGCGCTAAGTCTTTCGAGAAGTTCTGTCATGAGAACTTCAACGACCTGCCCCTGCCCGGGGAAAATAAAATGTTCGATAAAGCCATGTGGATGGCTTCCCAGTTCCTTTCTTTATCAAAGACTGATGAAGAAGTGGTGAAGCGTGTCACTGGTCGTATGGAAGCCGAGCTTAGTCTCGTCCATAAAGTGGATAAGGCTGTGGAAGCAGCTATGGATAAGGCAGTCTTTCATCTCAAAGACTTGCTGGGTCAAGCGCGCGATACTGCCATCGGCACCTGGCAAGACATGCTGGCTGCTTCTTCCTGGCAGCAGATGGTGCCGGCAGGTGCCACTCGTGGCGTCGGCAATCAGTTAGTTTCGCTTGGCACATTTGAAAAAGTTGAAGGCGATGTGCGCATTCAGGTCAATCTCGGTTGGATGGTCGACCAGAATAACCTGCGCTTGCTTTTGCAGGCTAAAGATGCCGGCGAGAACGCCATAGCCGATGTAGAAGTAAGAGTGACCGAGAACGATAAAGGCATTGTCTATTCTTCTAAAACTAATGAAGATGGCGCCGTGGTGGCTCCTTCGGTCAAAATTGAACCAGGTCAATATCAAATTCAGGTCTTCTGGTCTGACAAAGTGGTGGAAACTCCCTTTTTCAGAGTTTAAGTCTGCAATCTTGTCTACAAATATCTCCGCCGGGTTTTGTCGTCCCGGGCTCACGATAAAAGAAAATCTAATGCTGCAAAGGGCGCCGAAATGGCGCCTTTTGTTTCATCAATTTATATTTTGCAAGGTTTCAAAGAGGGGGCGTTTTTTGTGTTATTCTCTTTTCTGGCGATGGCAATAAAGACAGAGATGATTCTGTGGCGTCCTTCAATAGTGATGCTGCTGCAAATTTTATTTGCTCTCTGGCTGATTTGAGAATGCAAGACAACCATACCCCCGATATAGCTGCTCAACCAGAACTCGACCCCGACCCCGAGATCGATGCACTTTTGGCAGAACTTGATCAATTAGAGAAGCGCGAGTTGGAACTTCTCTCGCTCCAGGCCAGCGCCAAGGACGCCTATGAAAAGAGCCATCCCCCCAGCTCTTGCGTGGTTGGTCTGGAAAATCTAGACAGTCGTCAAATTGATCTACTCTTGCGAGATTCGGCCAGTCAGATGCATTATCTTATTGCCGATTCGGTTATCACTGTGCCGGCCTATCGAGTCAGCGCCGAAGGTCGGGTTTTGGACGCCAATTCCAGTTTCTATAACTGGTTGGGTTATGGGCCCGAGCAAGTGCTGGGTGGGGCTTTGCAGCTTGCCGATTTTACTCCGGCGGAAGATATAGCCAAAGAGAAAGCTCATTTTGCCGACTTTGCCGGCTCTATTGTTTCCAATAGTTTTGAAGGAAGCCGCATCAGCTTTGACGGGAGGTATATTCCCACAGCCACTACTTTGCGCTTGCTTTCTCTTGCGCCCCTCGAATATGTAGGCTTTATGCTTGACCTAACCGGAGTGCGCACTCTGGAAGAAAATCTGCGCAGAAGAAACAATATTTTTTCGGCAATCGTAGAAGAAATGCCCCATATCGTCTTTCTTTGCGACGAGAGAGGGGTGACTCGGCAATTCAACCGCAGGCTTTATGAACTGACCGGCAAAACTGCAGGGCAAGACAATGGATCGATCTTTCTAGATAGTATGCATGAAGGCGATAGGCAGACTTTTTTGCGGCGCTTTAAGCAGGCTGTGCAGGAAGAGCGAGAGCTGAGCGACGAGTTTCGTTTGCTTGCTCAAGACGGTGAATGCTATTGGCATACGATTAAGTTGCAACCGCTATCTTGCGTCAATGGACTTTTGGCATTGACCATCAATAACAATATGGACGGCGAGAAATTGGCTCATTTTGCCGACCCCGCCAAGCTCTGGATTGGTACCGCCACTGATATAGATAGGCGCAAGCGCATCATGGATGAAGTCTTGGAATCGGCGCAGGCCTTTCAGTCTTTAGCCAATCAGATTCCGCAGATTGTATGGACGGCGGCGCCCGATGGTCGGATTGAGTTTTTGAATGAGCGCTGGTATGAGTTTAGCGGTCATAGCCGCGAACATAAAATGGGTCTTGATTTTGCTCTCTTCATTCATCCAGAAGACCGGCGTGAATATATGAACCGTTGGAAAAGTAGTGTGCGTTCTGGTGATGCTTTTGAAGCTGATTTTCGTTTGAGGGAAGCCCAAGAAAGCAAGGAAGACTATGTGCGCTGTCTGGCTCGTGCTGTGGCTTTACGCAACTATCGCGGTGAAATCGCCCAGTGGATTGGCACCTGGACATCTATCTAAAATGAAGTATCGCAATATCCAGCTTGAAAAAACTAAGAAAGTGAAGCTTTTGCAAGAGCTTATCGCTCAAGCAAAAGTGCGCATCGACAACTTAGAAAAGGCAGTTAATGATGAAGACTGCCTTGCTCTCTCTCGCATAGTCAGCAGCGAACCCGGGCTTGTCTTGCAAATGAGCTTAGACTTGCGTCTCATCAGGGTCAATCATAGCTTCGCTCGCTTCACCGGTTATAGCCATGAATTGAGGCGCGGGCAGTCGGTGGACATATTTTTTGATCAAGAAACGATGGAACTGCTCAAAGGCGGTTGTGCTCAAATAAAGAGCGGCCTTGGCTTTGAGCCCATAGAAGTGGGGCTGAAGTGTCAAGGAGGGAAGACCAAGACGGCATTGCTCGGCTTAACTCGTATTGGTTCAGAGCAAGACGAACTGATTGCCTATTTTCTTGATATTGATGAAAGAACCAAGTTGGCTGAAAAGCTCGCCTACAAAGAAGCAAACTTGCGCGCTCTCACTTCGGTGATTCCGCAGCTTTTGTGGGTTTCCGATGCTGAAGGAGCGGTCATTTATGCCAATGATAAGTTCTATGCCTACACAGGCATTGCCAAAGAGCGCGAGGAAGAGCCTTTGCTTTGGGCGCATTTACTGCATCCTTCCGACCAGGTCAATTTCAGCGGCGTTGGTTTTTCGGTGGGCGAAATCTATGCTGATTTTCAGAGCGAAGTTCGTATATGCGACAAAGATGGTGTCTACAAGTGGCATTTACTCAAGGTGGTGCCCTTTTTTGATGCCGACCGCGCTTCACTTAATTGGCTCACCATTGCTGCTGATATCGACGAACAAAGACGTGTAACCGATGCGCTCATGGCTTCTGAAGAGCAGTTGCGCCTAATTGCCGATGCCCTGCCTCAGATAGTCTGGACGGCTGATGCCGTCGGGCAGATAGACTTTTGGAATCACCGTTGGTTCGAATACACTGGTCTGACCGCCCAGCAGAGTTCCCATGGCGGTTGGCGCTTGCTCATTCATAGCGAAGACTTGCCGGTTTATGATCAAGCCTGGAGCGAAGCTTTGACCAAAGGCGAAGCCTTCGAGGTGCAATTTCGCCTCAAGCGTGTGCTTGGATTGAACCGCCATCGCCGCGGTCGTGATCGCGATTCTGTTAGTCGTGACTATCTCTGGCATCTCTGTCGGGCTGTACCGGTTAAAGAGGCAAGTGGTAAGGTCTTGCGTTGGTTCGGCACCTGGACCGAAGTGCAAGACCATCACATTTCGCTTAACTAAAGTTTTTGAAGTAAATATCGAGTATACAACTGTCACATTTGTTCAGACAGGCTTAAAATTCGGTCCTTTCACAAGTAAGCTCATTGAGCGTCAACTTGTTAAGCGTCACCGTAAGGAACTAGAAGTGATAAAAGCTGAGCAGCGACTTTTGCGCGTGTTTCGCATTAGGGTACTCGATAAGCCGGGCTATCTGGGACGATTGGCCACCAAATTGGGTGAGTTGGGCGCCAACATAGGCGAGATCCACATTGTTGCCCAAGGACCAGACTTTCTAATTAGAGAAATCAGTTTACAGTTCACCAATCAAGAGCATTTAGCCGCTGTCATTGCCGGTCTTTCTTCCTTAGAAGACGTCAGTCTGGAGTCGGTTCTAGATCCGGTGGAGCAGGCCCACGAGGGTGGCAAAATAGCGGTGAAGAGCCGCTTCCCTTTAGATAGTATCGCGCAGATGCGCAAGATTTATACCCCCGGCGTCGCCCAAATTTGTAAGCTCATTCAGCGCGAGCCTGCTTACAGCCGCTCCTACACCTGTATCGGTAATTCGGTGGCGGTTGTCACAAACGGCACTGCTATTCTGGGTCTGGGCAATATTGGTCCGGTGGCCGGCATGCCGGTCATGGAAGGCAAGTCGGTGCTTTATGAGCAGCTGGTCGGGGTCAGTGGGGTACCGATTCTCATCGATAGTACCGATATCGATACTGTGGTTGAAACAGTCAAAGCAATTGCCCCTACATTTGGTGCTATTCACCTGGAGGACATTGCCGCTCCCGAATGTTTTGAAATTGAAAGACGTTTGCAGAACGAGCTAAATGTGCCGGTTTTGCATGATGATCAGCATGCCACAGCCGTGGTTGTTCTGTCTGCACTGATGACCATAGCGATGCGCAACGGTCTAGAGCTGCCCCTCTGCTCTGTCGGCATCATCGGGCTTGGCGCTGCCGGTTCCGGCATCGCTCAGCTTTTGCTCTCTTACGGCGTTCAACATGTCTTTGGCACCGACCTCAGAGCTGATGCCGCTTCCAGGCTAGAGACATTGGGTGGCAAAGCCGTCAGCCTCAAAGAAATTATGTCCGACTGCGACGTGGTGGTGACCACCACCGGTGTGCCCGGTCTAATCAAGCCCGAGATGGTCAAGAAAGGTCAGGTCATTTTGGCTTTGTCTAATCCTGACCCTGAGATCTTGCCCGAAGTGGCTATGGCTCAAGGGGCGCTCTTTGCTGCCGATGGCCGCACCATCAACAATGCACTATCTTTCCCCGGTCTCTTCAAGGGGGCACTCAAAGCGCATTCAGAGCGTTTTACCGATGCCATGAAGTTGGCGGCCGCCCATGCTATCTGTCGTCAGACCAAGCTCGATAATATCGTCCCCAGCATCCTCGATCGCGAGGTGCATCAACGGGTTGCAGATGCCGTGGCCGATGCCGCCTATATTTAGAGCATCGGTTTATTGATTTAGAGAAATTTCTCTAAAACCATCTTTAAGTGAGAGCGGGGCGCCATGCCCACATTGCCGCCTACCAGTTCACCGTTTTTGAAAACTGCTAAGGTAGGAATGGGACCGATGCCGCATAGCCCTGTGGTGATCGGGCTTTCGTCTATATTGAGTTTATAGAATTTGACCTTGCCTTTATACTCGCCGGCCAGCGATTCCACCACTGGTTCCATCATCTTGCAGGGCTGACACCAGTCGGCATAAAAGTCTACTACCACTGGTTCTTTAGACATTAGTACGTCTTTCTTGAAAGTCTCGTCGTTAGTTTTTTCTATAGAGATTGCTTCTATATTGGCCTCGGCAGAGCTTGCCGCCTGCTTTTCAGGGCTGTGACTGCAGGCAGATAAAGAAAGAATGGCGGTGGCAATAGTAAGTGCCGCAGTCAGACCGGCTTTGCTAAATACTTGCATCATATGTTTTCTCCGCACTTTTCTTCTCTTCTTCATAGAGTATGCTTATTAGAACGTCTTTCGTGCCGCATTTATTCCCGCCTTTGGCAAATTTTAGGTTTTTATGGAAGCCCCGGACCACTCTCTGTTCAAGAAAGAAGATAAGGTAGATTCTTTCAAGATCTTGCTTTCTTTTGCTCTGGTCTACATTATCTGGGGTTCGACCTATATAGCTATCAAGTTCGCTCTTCAGTCTTTTCAGCCTTTCTTCATGGGCGGCATCCGTTTTACTTTTGCCGGCTTGCTGATGTGTTTAGTGGCTATATTTCGTGGTGAAAGACCGCCCCAAATGAAAGAGCTTGTTTCAGCCACAATTTTGGGCACCCTGCTTTTGGTCTTTGGTAGTACCGGTGTCGCTCTTGCTGAAAAGACCGTAGCCACCGGTCTGGTGTCGCTTTTAGTGACATCGGTACCTATCTATATCGTGCTTTTGCAATGGCTTTTCTCGGGCAAGCGACCCTCCGGCAAGACCTGGCTGGGACTTTTCATGGGTATTGTCGGTCTTGCTCTTTTGCTAGATCTCGATAGTTTAGATAAGGACGGCCAGGTCGATTTATTCGGCGCCGCTTGTGTGCTTATCGGTGCCTTTGGTTCGGCCTGTGGGGCTATCTATACCCGTAAGGCAGTTAATCATCCTTCCCAGGTTTATTCGGTGGGCATGCAGATGCTTGCTGCCGGCCTCATTCTTTTCTTGCTCTCTTGTCTTACCGGCGAAAGTGGTCATAGTTGGTCGGCTCTAGCAAACGCCAAGGGCGAAGCTTGGCTGGCTCTTGCTTATCTCGCCGTGTTTGGATCGATTGTTGCTTTCTCAGCCTATGTTTATCTCTTGCAGAATGTGACCCCGTCAAGAGTGGCTACCTATGCCTATGTCAATCCGATAGTGGCTGTCTTTCTTGGCTGGCTCTGGAATGGCGAGGCTTTGACGCCCAGGGTCTTACTTTCTGGGCTGACTGTACTGTTTGCTGTTTGGCTCATAAATACTGCTAGAAGAGCTTGAAGGCTCTTTAGTAAGTTCGAAACTAGTCTTTTGGGCGAGGGCGCCATAGGGTTTTCAACCTGTTCTTGGTCTTTGTCAAAGCATAAGCTAGCTGCACTTACTACTTTTATATAGAGGAGGTCTGCCATGGACGAGCTTGTGGTTCAGGGTACCAGCACCGCATTTAGGGTCAATATGCTTGCTTGTCTTGAGGCATTTCTCAATTTTTTCTCCAATACATTGCAGATTAGTTTCATGCTTGGTGGGTTTTTCTTCTTATTCTCCGGCATCTATTTCTATAAGAAAATGGGCAAGCAACTGCTTCCCCAAGCTCTCCACAAGAATGGCTGCGCTCTTGGCGGCGGCTTGCTCACCCTCGCTTTCTTCGTGCCTGTTTTAGTAAATTGGGCTTTGGCTGCCCTTTTGGATTTTGCGGCTATTCTCGTGAGCTGAAAAAATGAAAATAAGCAGTGACAAGGAAATGAGACCATATTTTGTTTCGCCTCTATTCGACTCTCTTTTTGTCTGCGGCGGTGCCGTCTGGATCTTATTTGCTATGTCGCTTTCTGTAAGCTCTCAAACAAGCAATAGCCACCAAATGCAGCTTCTTTACCAGATCTCGGCCCTCGGCGCTATCTTTTTTTCGGCTTGCCATTCTCTCGCCACTCCGGTCTTGGAAGCGGTCGAGAATTTTAGTAGCGGGAAATCTAGTTTTAAGTCTTCGCTTTGTTCTTCTTGTAAGCCGGGACTGGGCTCGCTCTTCGCTCTAATCATCGTAGCCGCCACAATTCTATCGCTTGATGTTTGGCTGAGGCTGCCACTAATAGCGGTGCTTTGTAAGTATTATCTTTTGCTCGTGCCTTATCACTTCCTCTTCCAAATCAAGGGTATCTTCCTCATTTATTGCCGAAGAGGCGGCTTTCCTCTAGATCCCCATAGGCGCAGGCAGTTGGATTTTCTCTTTCATACAACCGCCTTTTACTGGGTGGCTTTTCTTTTGTCATCTGGTCAGCAGGCAGGGCAGACCTTCCTTTTTCAAGAATTGCCAGCCTGGGCTCTCTTTAGCGAGAGCTTTGTCGATATTTTGCGCTTACTTGTGAGCGTCTTCGCTTTTTGCTATTGCAGTCGACTCTTGTTTAGGCTTGGGCGAAAGGTTAACAGGGTACCCTGGATTGCCATACTCTTACTAGCTAGCGGGCTGGCTTTCTTTTTGCTGCCTATCTGGTGCGTCAAGGAACTATGGCTCTTTGTGCCATCCTTCTTTCATGGCTTGCAGTATCTAATCGTGGTCAACGAGAGGCTCAAAGAGAATCTGCAAGAGGCACTGAAAGACTACAGCAGCTTCTTTTACCCGGTCAGTTTGGTCTTGGTCTTGTTTCTTTATGGCTTGCCTTGGCTCATCTTTATGGGCAGCGGTTGGAAAGTTATTGCCGCTCTCTTTGTCATCTTTCAGCTCTGGCATTTTCATTTAGACGGGCATATTTGGAAAAAGAAGAAAGAGCGATTACAAAATCGCTCTTTCAAAAATTTCTCTGCTTTGTCTAGCCTTTGCGAATCTGCCAGAAATCTTCGCCCAGGATATCCCAGGGCAATCTTCTCTCATCAGGCTCATTTGGATCGAAGCACTGATTGACGAAATAGATCATATTGGCTGGATTTTGCCAGGGATTAGCCAGCCCGTGGGCGACGCCGCGGGGAATGTAGAGAGCTTGGGCTCGTCCGGCACCCAGTACGAAACGCATGGTTTGATTGTAGGTGGGTGAATCTTTTCTGGCATCAAAGAGACCGATGAGAAGACGGTCGTAAGGCATGATGAACCAGACATCTTCTTGGTTGTAGTGCAGGTGAAAAGCTTTGATTGTGCCGGGCAACATTTGTGAATAAGTCGATTGCTTCACTTTGAAGTCGGGCAAAATCTGCAAATTGCCATTGTCGTCGAAGCGCACGATTTCAGCCAGTGAGCCGCCATCGTCGACAAACATATTGAGGGTAATGATTTTTACACCGTCAATGACTGTCTTTTTTGAATAATCTTGCACGGAGAGTTCTTTGTTGTACTCTTCTCCGATGGCTTCGTGTGTTAAGGGTTTCAACATGAGCATAATTATCGACTGTTAATGTGTTGGCGGCTACTATGACTGGGCAATTATAACATTAGTGACTGGCTGCTTTCTGCGCCTCTCTTACTGAGGCGAGATAATCAGCAAGAGCCTTTTTCCAGGGTGTTAACTCTTTGCCGATAGTGTGTACCAGAGTGGTTTTGTCAAGCACCGAATACTTGGGTCTGGTTGCCGGTCTCGGGAAATCTTTTGTTTCTATGGGTGAAACTTCTACTTTCAGGTCTTTGACAATCTCTTTGGCGAATTCGTACCAATTGGTAACGCCCTCGTCGGTGGCGTGATAAACACCATATCTGCCGGTGGCGATAAGATCGGCAAGATATTCTGAAAGTGTAAGGGTGCAGGTGGGAGTGCCAATCTGGTCGCAGACCACTTTTAGGGGCTTGCCTTCTTTGGCCATGCGGCTGATTGTATCTACAAAGTTTGGTCCGTTCGGTCCATAAAGCCAGCTGGTCCTGACAATATAAAACTTGTTCAAATGTCTTTGAATAGCTTCTTCACCGGCTAGTTTAGACTTGCCATAGATAGAAAGCGGGCGAGTTTTGTCCCAGGTTGTGTAGGGGCTGCTCTGCTCGCCGTCGAAAACATAGTCTGAACTGATGTAGACAACAGGGATATCTAGGGCTTGAGCGGCAAGCGCTAGATTTTCGCTGCCATAGCCGTTGATCAGGTAAGCCAGGCCGGGTTCAGACTCGGCCTGGTCTACCTTGGTATAGGCTGCACAGTGAATCACCAGCTCGGGTCTGACACTTTTGAGGGTGCTTCCTACCTGAGCATAGCTTGTGACGTCTAGGTCTTCTTTTGGCAGGGCTACGACTTCATGTCCCCTTTTCTTTAGACAGGGGGCGAGGGCTCTGCCCAACATGCCACCAGCACCGGTGACAAGGATTTTTTGTCGCTTCAGATCTTCAGTCACTTTCTGCGCCTAATTTAGTGTGTTGCCTTTGCCAGTTCGCGCTCTGCTTCTTTATGAGGAGTGCTTACTGTTTTTACCCACTCGGTGTTCTCGGTGTACCACTTGATAGTGGCTCTGATACCGGTTTCGAATGTATGCTTCGGTTTCCAGCCCAGTTCTTTTTGAATTTTGCTGGAGTCGATGGCATAGCGACGGTCGTGGCCAAGTCTGTCTTGTACGTATTTGATCATCTCTTCGCCTTTGCCCAGTTCAGAGATGATTAGCTTGGTTATGTACATATTGGTGCGCTCATTGTGACCGCCCACGTTGTAGACTTCGCCGGGAACGCCTTTGTGGAAGGCTAGATCGATGGCTGAACAGTGGTCTTCCACTTGCAACCAATCTCTGACATTGAGACCATCGCCATAAACCGGTACTTTCTCACCTTTGAGCAGATTGGTGATGAAAAGAGGGATGAGTTTTTCGGGATGCTGATAGGGACCGTAGTTGTTGGAACAACGGGTGATCACAGTGGGCATGCCGTAGGTATGGAAGTAAGCGCGGCAGAGCATGTCAGCCGATGCTTTACTGGCTGAATAAGGGCTATTTGGTTGCAGCGGTGTTTCTTCGGTGAAGAGACCTTCCGGTCCCAGTGAGCCATAAACTTCGTCTGTCGAGACTTGGACATATTTGATTTTGTAATCTTCCGGCTTGTAGGGCTGGCTGGCACCGGCTTTCAGACCATGTCTGAAGGCGGCGTCGAGCAGCACATGGGTACCCATGACATTGCTCTTCACAAAAACAAAGGGGTCTGAGATAGAGCGGTCGACATGGCTTTCAGCAGCCAAGTTGATTATGCCGTCGATGGCTCCGAACTTTTTGCCTGAGACTATTTCATCGACCAGCTTCTCGTCTTCGACGCGACCGACCACCAGTTTGTACTTGGGATTTTTGTCTACGTCGGCCAGATTTTCTCTGTGACCGGCATAGGTCTCGGCGTCGAGATTGATGATTTCATAGTCGGGATGGGTCTCAAGCAAGTATCTAACAAGATTGCTGCCGATAAAGCCCAATCCGCCGGTAATGAGAAGTCTCATCGAAATTTCCTCGTGATTCAAAATACGGGTCTTCTACAGATATGCAATTTTCCACTTGAAAGGTGCTTCGGATCAAGCGAAAACGGGTAATTTAAGGCGCTATAGCGCCTTAAATTGCTCAGAATTATTTAACTTAACGGCTCTCTTCCTAGACTACTTCTACTTTAGAGTCGTCGCCAATCATGAGGCGAAATGCATGTGGTTTGTTGTTTGAGCGAGTCAGCTCAACGTTTACACCAATCAAGCTGTCGGCTATGCGTCCATGGAATTCCATAATTTGGCATTTCTCGCGCAAGATGCAGTGTTCAATTTCGGCATGACTGACGCGGGCGCCGTCGCCGATTGAGGTGAAGGGACCAACATAGCTGTTTTCCAGGTGGCAGTTTTCGCCGATAACAGCCGGGCCTCTCACTGTGCAGTTGATAAGCTTGCTGCCCTTGCCGATTTGCACACGCCCTGAAACTCTCGAGCTCCCGTCCATATCGCCGTTCATAGCCACATCGGTCATTTCGTCAAGCACGACGCGATTGGCTTCAAGCATATCGTCTTTCTTCCCGGTATCCAGCCACCACGAAGTAAGAATGTGACTATCGACCCGGTTTCCAGTATTGATCAATTCTTGAATGGCGTCGGTTATTTCAAGCTCGCCTCTTTTGCTGGGCTTGATGCGGTCTATAGCGACATGGATTTTAGGGTTGAAAAGATAAACACCAACAAGGGCTAGATTGCTCTTGGGCTTGGCCGGCTTTTCTTCCAGGCAGTTGATGCGACCATCCGGATCGAGCAGAGCCACGCCAAAAGAACTAGGATTAGCTACTTCTTTGAGCAAAATAAAGGCATCGGCGCCGCCTTGCTTGAAGCGCTCCACCAGCGGTCCTACTCCGTCTTTGATCAAGTTGTCGCCCAGGTACATCACAAAAGGCGAATCTTTCAGGAAGTCTCTGGCTGTCTTGACTGCGTGGGCCAGTCCGAGGGGCTCAGCCTGCAGAATGTAATCTATTTTTATGCCCCAGCGGCTGCCGTCGCCGACACATTCTTTGACATCATTGCCTGTTTCAGGGCTGATGATGATGCCTATTTCTTTGATGCCCGCATCTATGAGGGCTTCGATGCCGTAGAACAAAATAGGCTTGTTGGCCACGGGTAGAAGCTGCTTGGCGGCTGTGTGGGTGATCGGGCGCATTCTTGTGCCTTTTCCGCCGCTCAATATTAGACCTTTCATTTCTTCTCTCCTTAGAAAACGAGCCTCAATTGGCTCCTTTCTTGCTGAACACCGCGCCGAACGTCATAAATATAATGCGCAAATCGAGCCAGTAACTCCAGTGGTCGCAGTACCACTTGTCGGCTTTGACTTTCACTTCATCGGGAAGCTCATCTCGGCCATTGACCTGGGCCCAACCAGTTATGCCGGGGAGGAATTTGAGGACGCCTTCGTCCTTTCTCCGCTCCGTCAATTCCAGTTGATTATACAGAGCCGGTCTCGGTCCTACTAAGCTCATCTGTCCTGCTAGAACATTGAATAGCTGTGGAAGCTCATCTAGACTGGTTTTTCGCAGGAAATTTCCGACCCTGGTGATAGGGCTGGGTAGTTTGAGCATCTGGTCTGTAGGCAGATCCGGCGTGCCTGTGCGCATGGTGCGAAATTTATAAATTTCAAAGAATTCGCCGTTTTGACCCACTCTTCGCTGTTTGAAGATAATCGGACCTTTTGAATCAAGCTTGATGGCCAAGGCGATAAAAATGAGTAATGGTGCCAATACCACTAGGGCGGAAGCGGAAATGATAAAGTCGGTAAGTCTCTTGGCAAGCATGGCGCTATCCACTATCTAACAGTCATACAAACACGGTCTCAACCCGCTAGATAGTCTAAAAGATGTGGACAGGGCGCGCATGAACAAGAGTATAAAAAGCACTTATAAAAATGACCTAAATTAATTGCCGCCCGAAAGGGCTAAACTAAGGCGGTTTTAAAAATGTCAAAGAAATGCTCTTATCTATCGTAATCGTCAGTTGGAATACCAAAGATCTCTTGCGCGCCTGTCTTGTGGCTCTGCAGGCTGAAATCGAGCGGTTCAAGGCTGAAAGCGACTTCGCCTCGCATAACGATGTAGAAGTCTTTCTGGTCGATAACGCTTCTGCTGATGGCTCATCCGATATGGCCAAAAGCGAGCACCCTTGGGTGCATCTTATTGCCAACGATCAGAACTTGGGCTTTGCCAAAGCTAACAATCAGGCTTTCAAACTAGCGAGCGGCGACTATATTCTTTTGCTCAATCCCGATACAGAGATTAAGCCGGGCGCCCTGGCCACGCTGCTGCGGTTCTTTGCTAAGCACCCGCGCTGCGGTGTCGTGGCGCCGCAACTGCTTAACAGCGATGGTTCGATTCAGAGATCCTGCCGCGAGTTTCCTACCTTTACCGGCATGCTTTACGAGCTTCTCGGGCTGTCTAGGCTCTTTCCCGCCTCAAGCAAATTCGGCAAAGAGTTTCGCCGCTATAAGATGCTTGACTGGAACCATGATGATGAGCGCTGTGTAGACCAGCCTGAAGGGGCTTGCCTCATGGTCAAACGAGAGATTTTTGAGAAAGTAGGCAGCCTCGATGAAGGTTATTTCATGCTTTTCGAAGAAGTAGATTGGTGCTTTCGCATTATTCAAAGCGGTTACGAAATCTGGTTTACACCGAGCGCTCAAGTCGTGCACCATTATGGTCAGTCGATTAAGCAAGTGAAAGTGCCCATGATTATTTCATCGCACAAAGGGCTCTATCGCTTTTGGCATAAGCATTATCGGGGCAATCGTTGGTGGTTGGACGGCTTCGCCTATTGCGGGCTTATGTCGCTGGCTTATCTGCGCATTGCCATGTATAAGCTCAAATAACGGTTAGAGCCGAGAGAAGACCGCAAGCTCGACCGAGAGCTCGAGCTGAAATAAAAACTAAAGCTCAGCCAAGCCCTCGAATTAAGATAAGAAAAGTTTTACGGGCCGCTGGCTTAACTGGGCTTAGGGCTTGAAAAGAGGAAGGGTGGTATTATCACGCCAAATCCTCTTCGAAGAGTCTATAGATGCTTTTCACAAGTCTGCAGTATTTGGTTTTCTTGCCAGTCATCGTGGCATTGTTTTGGGTCTTGCCCAAAGCCTGGCGTCTGCCCATGCTGCTTGTCGCCAGTTACTACTTTTATGCCAGCTTCATTTGGCAGTTCCTGGCCCTAATTGTGCCGCTCACTTTGTTCAACTGGTTGTGGGGCAAGTACCTAGCCAAAGACCACAGCAACAAAAAAATCCTCGGCGCCGGCATAGTGATCAACTTAGTGGTCTTGGCTATCTTCAAGTATGCCAATTTCTTTGCCGATTCAGTGGGGGGGCTCTTTCCTTTATTTGGGGCGCAAAATCCACACTGGAGCTTCAACATCATTCTGCCTCTAGGCATCTCCTTTTTTACTTTCGAGTTCATTCACTATCTATTTGAAATCTATCGCGGCAAAAAGCCTATAGATTCTTTTGTGCTCTTCGCTTTGTTTGCCGCTTTCTTCCCGACCCAAATTGCCGGACCAATCAAGCGTTTCCCTGATTTTGTCGCCCAGATGCAAGCCGACAACAAAGTCAGGCTCAGCTATTTTGATGAAGGTGTGCCGCTCATCATCATTGGTTTAGCCAAAAAGCTTTTGCTCGCCGACAATCTTTCAGTCTTCGTGCAGATGGGCATGGAGCATCCTGAACTATACAGCGGCCCCGAGTTATGGCTCTTCGCCTATGCCTTCGCCTTCCAAATTTATTTTGACTTCTCTGGCTATACTGATGTAGGACGCGGTTCGGCACTGCTCTTTGGCTATCATATTCCAATCAACTTCAACATGCCCTATATAGCCGCCAATATGGCTGATTTCTGGCACCGTTGGCATGTCTCACTTTCCACCTGGTTACGCGATTATCTCTTCATTCCTTTGGGCGGTTCGCGTGGTGGTCGTTGGCTGACTAATCGCAATCTTTTTCTGACTATGGCTCTCGGTGGTCTTTGGCACGGTGCTTCCTGGAACTTCGTCGTTTGGGGAGTCTTCCACGGACTGGCTCTCATTGTCCATCGCGAATTTGCTGCCTGGCGTGCCACTATACCTAGTATCAAGAGCTTTATTGAGAGCAAGGTGGGTGGTCAGATTTGGCACTATCTTTCCCTCTTCCTTACTTTTCATGCGGTTTGTATCGGCTGGGTCTTCTTCCGCATTCAAGACATTAATGCCGCCTTCCTTATGGTGAAGCGCATGCTGATCATGCGCCCCTTCTACAGCATGGGGGCTCCCGATCATTTCTTGGTCATGCGTCAGGAAATGCCTGTGATTGTGCCTATAGTAATGATCATGGTGCTTGCTTTGTTGCTCACCAATCTACCGGTGAGCTGGCTCAACGAAAAGCGCTTCTTCCAGCGCACTCCGGCTATTGTGCAGGCAGTCTTTTGCACTTTGTTGATCGTAGCCATGGTCACTTTCCAGCCTGATAACTCGGCACCCTTTATCTATTTCCAGTTCTAGGCTGAATTAATCTAAGATTTTGCCCTCGCTTTTGAACTTTTTGTCGGCAAATTACGTCTTATATATAGGAACTCGCAAACAGATTTTCTGAAGGGGGCTTGTATGAGCGCGCTTATGTCGGCATCAATTTCTGGAATCCAAGGCGGTAATTTTGAGCAATTGCTTGAGACTGGTGCATTTCTTGGCCAGACGGCACCTCTGTATGTTGTGTCCTCCGGCGCGCAGTCCAGCTTCATAGAGACTGCTTTTCTATTTTCTGCATGTGCTTTTGTGCTGGTTTTTCTTATTAGTTTGACCAGGCTTTATATAAATAGTTGATCTATATAACTAGTTAGGCAGGCGCCGACCAGCCGAAACTATCAAGTGTTTCGTCTATAGATAAGTTGTTTTCTAGGGCATAGACAATAGCGATGGTGGCTTGATTGGGCTGAATCAGCTTATGGTCTAGATAGACCTTGCACTGATTGGCAATAGTCAGATTGCGTTCGCTCACCAGTTTCGCGTCAATCAGTGTCTTCAGCAAAGGTTGGCGATTAGAAAGAGCGAGATTGGTGGCTATTTGCAGTTCTTTATCAGAGAGCAAACCAGCTTTTTTGAGAATCTCGGGAATTTCAACTTCCACGATTTCTTCGCCCATCTCTTCTTGAATTTCATCAATAGACGCCAATACTTTGTTCAGCTCATCATAAGAGGTAACAAACTGAATCTTCTTGAGTATGTTGGCGGCTTGATTTTCGAAGAGCATGCCTTCTTTGATCATCTTCAAAAGTTGGGTGGCTGTTTGCACGCAAGGCTCAGAGGCTGCTCCGCAGTTGGTGATTGCTTTTTCCAACGGTGTGCCATCCACCACTTCTTGCTCTTTTGCTGTCAGCAGCTGACTTTCAGAAAGTACACCGGCCATAACCAGCAGTTCTCCGACGCCAAAGTCTTGTTCTAAAACTGAGGGGTCGATGGCGTTTTTGCGCAGAGTTTCGGAGAAGCTCTTGGCTCTTAGTCTGGCTTCTTTTAGGGCAAAGATAATCTTGTCTCTTTCGTTTTCGCCCAATCTAATTAGTCTTTGGGCTCCTAGAGCGGAATTTAGCCCAGAGCGAGTGATGATGCCCTTGCTGACTAGCACCATCCCTAGTGGCAGTCCGGTATCGGCGGCGTGTACCATGGCTTCTTGCACTTGTTTGGGGGTGGCATAGCCGGCTGCCATAATTATTTCGCCCAGGCGATTTTCGGTGGGCACCGGTAGGGGCTTGGCTTTAGGTGTCAGTTTTTCGACTGCCTGGTCTATATCTATATTCTCGCGGGCAACCATCGCCAGGGCTTTTATGCCTAGGTCGATGCTTATGGCTTGGTCTCTTATTCTGGCCTGCACTTCAATGGCTTTGGCTAAAATAGCTTCGCTGACATGACCATGCATGGTCAGTATGCGACCAATGGGTAGGCGCATCTTCAGAGCTAGACGGCTTGCCTCATCAAGCTTTTCTTCCGGCAAAAGCCCCGCTTTCACCAGCAGATCGCCTAGTTGTATGGTTTGCCCGTCGGACACCGCTAAATTCCCTATTTAAGTGAATGAACGCTCTAAATTCTTGTGGTCTGTGTTCTGGCTAGGACAATCGGGAATGTCCCCTCTCTGGCTTCCAATCTGGCTTGTTCTGCCGCTTGCAGCAGGCTCTCGATGTCTTCGCCGTCGGAAGGCAGGTTGGCGATGCCGAAAGAAAGCGAAATATTGGCGCGGTCGATACCGGGAGAAAGCGGTGTTACAGTCAGGGCATCAAGAATGCGATTGGCTACGAAGGCTGCTTGTGAAGCCTTTGTGTTCGGCATGAGAATGGCGAATTCATTTACCTGGAAATGGGTGAGCAGGTCGAGGGGACGCTTGACCAGACCGATTCTCATTGCCGCCGAGGATAGCGCTTGGATGGGTAAGGGCTCGGTCTCGCCGATGGCTGAGCCGGGGCGGCGCAGACTCATTTCGAAAGCAATAATTGATAGGGGCCAGTTATAGGCTTCATAACGATAATATTCATACTCTAAGAAATAGAGAAGGGCTTCGAAGCTGACGATGCCTGTGTCTGGTCTGACAAAGTGATGACCTAGATTTTGAATGATTTGCTTGCCTTCACCAAGGAAGTCTAAAGCACCACCTCTGGTGGCGGCTGGTGCTTTGATCTCAATCAATCCGCAGTAAAGCAGGTTGAACAAGATTGGTGCCCACTGGGTTTGCTCCATGGGATGGTCGCGCAGCAAGTCGGTGAAAGTCTTTTTGTGACTAAGGGCATCGTAAATTACTTTCTGGGTTTGAAAATCGAGGGGATGTCCTTTAGACAACATGAGCTTGAGCTCCGGCTCACCCAAGTTTTTCTGCTTTTGTACCAAAATCGACTCATAGACAAGACCGGCTTTTTCTAGGTGCTTGAGTTGGTCCAAAAGGGCGACGCCTTCCAGCAAGACTGTCTGTAAGCTGCGCTCTACCGAAGACATTTCGGTGCGCAGACCTTGTTTGAAAAGATAATTGCCTTTGCGCCACAAAACTAATTCTTTGATCGCTTCATCGCCGCGGTTTGTCGAAGTTTGGGCGTCTTTGGGAATGCCGTTTTCGAAATAGACATGGGCAACGGCTGTGTCGCTGACACATTCCAATTTGCCGGTCAGCTGTTGCATACCGATATTGGTGAGCACTGTGTTAAGCGGATTTTGTTCGATGAGACCTTCGATGGCGCTGCTTCTCACCGGCGCCGCCCCGGCTATGGTGGCGGGTGCGTCAGAAAAGAAATCTGCCGGTAAAGAACCTTCGGGCATGCCATGGCTGGCTGTGCCGGCTAGCAAAGCTTGCTGCGAAACTTGCGGATTGACCGGGGGTGGAACCGGCGCTGGGGCTTGTCCGGCTTTGATCAAGGCTTGGCTTGCCGGTAAGGGCGGAGTATTAGGCAGGGGCTGTCCCGCTGCCAGATTGGCCATAGCCGCCTGTAAAGGATTGAGTCCGCTTGGAGTTGGCGCAGGCGCTGGGGCTGCCGGTTCAGCAGCGGGTTTCCAGCCTGTAACACCCTGACCGGGCATGGCGTTTTGCGGTGCCGCTTGCCAGGTGCCGCTGGCGGTGGCAGGGTCGGCGGCTTTCCAACTGCTGCCTTCTTCAGCCGGCTTCCAGCCGCTTGTCTGCTGTTGCGGCGGAGAGTTTTGATAGTTCCCCGAACTTGTACCGAAAACCCCTGAATTGGCGGCGCCGCCGCTGCCCACAATGCCGGAGCGCTGGGCTTGCTGACCGTTATTGCCTAAAGCAGGGAAGGAGCCTGTGGCTCGCGGCGTCTGCCCCAGCGCCGGGAAAGAGCCGGTGGCTCGCGGTGTAGGCGCCGGCATGCCGGTCTGGCTTTGTGAAAGAGTTTGAACTGTGCCGGTGGTTTTCTGGTGAGTCACTTCGAGCATGGCAATGACATCGAAGAGCATGTTTATGTCCGAGGTTTCAAAGCGCCAGACCATTTTTGTTTCTCTGCCATTGTCTTCCCAGACCTGCCAGAGCGGGTGAGGTGTAACACGGTCAAATTTGATCAAAATGCTATAGGTTTTGTAGGTGCCAGGAACCTGCCAGATAAGCTCTACTTCGCGCCCGCGGTTTTCTCTTGCCTGTTCGTAGAGCGCCTGCAATTCGCGCACGCCCGGTGCCGCCGTCTGCCTGGGCAGGCGAATTTTTCCCTGGTCTGGTCCTTTTCCTGGTCGCAGCATCGTATTCTGGGCTTACTAAACGGGGATAACTGGTAAGTTTTCAAGCTAATCGCCTGCTTGGGCGGCAAAGCCGACCATAGTTAGTTTAAGCCACGATCGCCCTATTTTCATGCATATTTAGAGACAATCTTGTCAAATAAGTAAAGCTAGTTATTATCTGCAGCTTTTGTGCTCGGCCAAGAGGCTGATCTTTATGTAAGGAAAGCTGCTCTGACAAGCTGTATCATGCCAAGTGGTCGGCTTTCTTGTTTTGCTTCGATGGCTGATTTTGTTGAGCTTTATCTTTTTTGAGTAAGGCTAGTAAGAAGGCGTTTAATGGTCGAAACCGCTGCAGTTGAAAAAAGTGTCGTCGCCTCTGGCGCCGACCGAATTGTTTCGACTGCGCTGCTTGCCCCTCAAAAGGCGGACAGTCCCGAGAAAATTAGCTCATTGACGGCACTGCGTTTCTTTGCTGCTTTGTGTGTGGTCTTGCACCATATGAAGGGGCATTTCGGTCTAGGTTCGCATTTTCTCGAACCCTTTGCCCTCGACCAGGGTGTCAGCTTTTTCTTTGTTCTCTCTGGTTTTATCTTGAGTTTTGTCTACGGCACAAGATTGCAGACTGTCGGCAGTTCTCAGTCAGAAAAGAAAGCTTGGAGCAAGCTCGTCTCCACCTTTTTAGTGGCGCGTCTGGCTCGCATTTGGCCTTTGCACATCGCCTGTTTGCTGCTTACTCTATTGCTTCTGCCAAGCAAGTTTCAGGCCGACTTCACAGTCTTCAACCTGCTTGCTTCCCTATTTTTGGTGCAAGCTTGGATTCCCATACTAGACACTACATTTGCTTTCAATAGCGTCAGTTGGAGTCTTTCGGCTGAATTTTTCTTTTATTTGGTTTTTCCCCTGCTTATTTGGCAGAGTAATTTACCCGCTCGCCGTCTGGCTAATTTGACTATTACCTTGCTTTCGGTGACCTTTTTTGTTGCCCTCAGCGGCTTTTTCAACTTGCCTGAAATGGCTTGCGGCACGGTTTCTTATCATGAACTACTCTATGCCGGACCGCTTTGTCGGGTTTTTGAATTTACACTGGGCATAAGCGCCTATTATCTTTTTCTTGCCCTCAAGCAGAACTCTGCTTCCAAACCGGTAAAGTCTCTAGAAACCAGTTGGCGAGCCCCTTTGCTCTTTACAGCTTTAGAACTGGCGGCAGTGGCCGCCTCAATTGCAAGTGCATTCTATAGTGAGCGTATCGCCCATTTTTTATCTGGCTTGCTCACTTTCCAGACCGCTGCCCAAGCCCCTCTATTTACCTGGCTTTATCATGCCGGTACGGTGGCACCGGCCTTTGCTTTGACCATTGTCGTCTTTGCCCTCAATCGAGGCTGGTTTAGCCGCGCCCTCGGTTCGCCTCTGTTGGTTTATTTGGGTGAGATTAGCTTTTCGGTTTATCTTGTGCACCGGCTGCTTTTGTACTATTACTACAATCACTTTGCTACCTTTGAAGGTTGGCTGCCCATAACACTTTATGCTGGCACTGTTCTAGCGGCCAGTCACTTGCTTTATGTTTTCGTCGAATGTCCTTTCAGGCAGGCAATTGTTTCTTGTTGGAAAACAAAGAAGCCGGTCTGGCAACTGCCGCAGCTAGCTTGGTTTAATCGTGGTTTTCTGGCAATAGACTGCATATTCATCGCTGCTTTGCTTTCATTTATACATTTTGGGCAAAGTGCAGTGGCTCAAGTGAGCCAAGTGCAAGATAATCACTCAG
Source organism: Obscuribacter phosphatis (SeqCode) (assembly GCA_017303615.1). Lineage (GTDB taxonomy): Bacteria > Cyanobacteriota > Vampirovibrionia > Obscuribacterales > Obscuribacteraceae > Obscuribacter > Obscuribacter phosphatis_A. Next base: position 21,199 of record JAFLCK010000022.1, on the reverse strand, counting down.
CTGTGGCGGCGCGGTTTGGCCAAGATGTCGAACTGGTTGCTTCAAGTGTTGAAAGAAGACCTGAAGGTGCGATTTGCTATCTCACTTGGCGCACTCTCAAAGCGCAGAGTCTCGAGGGTTTCGTTTCGTTGCAATTGCGCACTGCAAAAGACGAATATTACAAGCGTCGAGATTATAAGAGAGCTTGGCGGGAGGACCACCTTGCCGAAGGGGCGCTCTATCAAGACAAGATTATTCTCTCTAATCAAGAACTCGAAAACACAGCTTTTCTCAAGATAGGCATCTGGGGCATCGGCAATGATTTAGCGACCTTACCTGCCTATGCCGGCAATGAGCGACTTAGTGATGACAAAGTGACTTTGCCACTAGCCGTCAAATAGATTTCTCAGTCTTAGAAAAGGCGCTTATAGAGCCGCATTTCGCTGCCGTCGGCGAGAGTCTTGTGGGCCAGTTCGACATATCTATTTTTGTCTCTTAGAGCACTGAGTATATTCGCCCAGTTTTTACGGCTTGCCTCATTGAGCAGCGGTTTGCCGTTATAGCCGTCTTTCACCAAATAATACTGATAAAAGTTTATTTGCTCGGGGCTGTATTCAAAGGCATCGCCATTGAGGGTAAAGCGTCTGAAAGTCGAGATTGCAACAGGCTGTTTGCTCTCTAGTTTGAAGGCGACAGTTAGGGTATGCACGCTCAGTTCTCTGGTACTGGGCAAGAGGTTTAAATAAACAGGCTCGCCACAGGCGTCCTTTTCCAGATTTTGAATCAGCCAGAGCTGTCCCCAGGGGTCATCAGGCGGGCTTGGTGAGAAGGATGGACCGGTGAAATCAAATTCGGCCATAGCCAGTTTTTTGGTCGCCGCCGTTAGCTCTTTGGCAAGAGGCAGCGGATAAGGGCTGAAGGCGAGAATAGTGTACTGAGTGCAAGCCAAGAATATCCATACTGCTGCCAGTAGCCGAGCCGCCTTGCCCCTCTCTAAAAGCCTCTCTAGAAAGAGCGCCGACTCTACGGCTGTCCAGGTGAGAACCGGCATGACGTAACGAGCTTCAGCATTGTTCATGGCTAAAATCGACATCAGTGGAATCCCACTGACGGCGCTCAATAAGAGTAGATTTTCCAACAGGCTACGCTTCTTGAACTGTCTTAAACTGACTGCCAGTGCAATAAGAAAAAGTGCCAGCAAAAGCGGCGACATCAGTCCGGTCAGCCCTTCCAGATAAAGGCGCAAGTGCTCAAAAAACACCGGTGCATGCCCGGCCGATTCTACTGAAACTGCAGTTTGGGGCTGATAATAGTCGCGCCAGTCTTTTAGGGCTTTATAATTGGGCAAGATCCATAAAAGCAAGGACAGGGCGGTGATGCCGCCGGCGGTGGCAAGGGCGGCGGCGGCCCTAAAGCGTCTTTGCTTGAGAAAATAAAACAAGAGAAAAAGCGCTGGTGCAACGAGAAAGACTGCAGCGGCTTGTTTTGCCGTTGCCCCTAGGGCAAGGGCTAAGGCTAAAGATAGAAAAGTCTGTCTGTTTTGCTTTTGCTGAAAAGTGCCTAGGGCAGCAAGTGCTAAGGCTGATAGAGCCAGATGTCCGAAATCAAGCATTTGGCTGTGGCTGAACTGAATCGTGGCCGGATAGAAATTGACTAGAGCGATGGCCAGGGCCATAGCTTTTCTAGAGCCGCCGCAGAGTTTTGTCAGAAGCGCAATGGCAAAAGAAAGAGTAAGGGAGAACAGTAGATTGACCAAAGCATCTGAAAAGCGGCCGCAGCCGAACAAAGCTTTTGAAAGCCCATAAATAAAGTGCTGGGTGAGTGGATAGTTGAAATTGACTGTGAGAAATTCGTACCAGAACTTAGCACTGAAAAGCTTGGGGTGGCGAATTAGCTCGGCATATTTGATAGCGTCTTGAAAATGCGAGCCGGCATCCCAAATAGGATAGCTATGGTCGAGACTCCACCAGAGGGCTAAAAGCAGGGCAAAGGTTGCACCGACCAGCAAAGCCGGTAGGTAGAGGCGATTTTTGTCCTCACTTTGCTGCAAGTGGGCGCTCAAGCAAAAGTCCTTTCCAGAGAGTATTTGAATTCTAGAGCATGCTCCTTCCCTCTTAAATATTTCTTTTTGTGATCTGGTAGCCGGCTGTCTTAATATGCTGCATATGTATATTCGTCGAGGGTGGGTCAGACCATGAAACATGCCGTGATTCTTGCAGGCAGCGGTGACAAAGTTAGACCGGTGCAGGATGACAAGCCAACATCGATGATCTCGGTGATGGGGCGTCCCTTACTTGCTTGTCTTATTCAGTGGCTTTCGGCCAACGGCATCCGCAATATCACCATTACTTGTTCTCATCGCTATGAGATGATCCGCGAATATTTCGGCGACGGCCAGGCTATGGGCGTCAATATCAACTATCTATTAGAAGATGAACCTTTGGGTTCGGGCGGCGCCGTCAAAAATGCCCTGCGCTTTCTGGCGCCGGCATCAGACGAGCCTGTTTTGGTGGTTAATGCCGATTCTATAACCAACCTCAATCTAGGCGATGTCTTTGCCTATCACGATTTGCGCAAAGCCAAAGTGACCATGGTTTCTGTCCCGATGGTCAGTCCTTACGGTGTTGTCGACTTTAACGAAAAAGGTCAGGTGACTGCCTTTAGAGAAAAACCAGAACTTCCCTATTGGGTCAATGCCGGCATCTATGTCATCGATCCAAGCATCTATGAACTCTTGCCCGATCGTGGCTCGCAAGAACAGGTCACTTTCCCCTTACTGGCTGAAAAAGGACAGTTGCATGCCTTCAAGTCTCAAGCTTTCTGGCGTTCAATAAATAATGTCAGAGACATAAGTGAGCTGCGGGCCGATATGGAAAAACTCTTCCTCTCGCTCTTCTTCTCGCCAGTGGTCAGTTATGCGGCCAATAATGCTTTGCGACAGAGCAATCAGGGGCTTTCTTATGTGAAAGCTGCCGAACCATCATCTGCAGAGGTTATTGAGGCTGAAGAAGCTTCTTTTGTCTCGGTCAATCGAATCAGCATTGTCTAAATAGTTTTTAATTTGGATTAATTCGGCTCAGAAAATTGAACCTTTTCGCTCGAAATTACGTTTAGAGAATAGGCGTTATTTTTCGACCGTCTATATGAGGTAAGTCTGAAATGAATTTCACTGCAAATCTAAAACGAGTAGTCTCACTTTTTGCCTTTGCCGCAATTGGTCTAAGCGGCTTGCCGGCTTTCGCCCAGGGGCAAGACTCAGCTCCTATCGGTGACCCTCAGGGGGGTGCAGCCATGGGTGGCGCTGACGGCACACAGATGGGCGGTCGGCACGGTGGTCGTCACCGGGGGCATCGTGGTCGTCGTGGTGGCGGCAAGGGCAAGATGGGGCAGAACGGCGATCGCAAGGCTAAGATGCTCAAGCGTTTTGACAGTAACGGCGATGGCGTTTTGGACGACAACGAAAAGCAGGCGATGAAGCAGGCCCGCGAGGCTCGGCGCGCCCAACGTCAAGCCATGCAACAGGATGGCAGTAATGTCGGTCGAGGCGGCAATAATCCCTAAATGGCGGCTTTCTGCAAGTGAGAATTTAAGGCTTTTCATGGGGCGGTAGAGCTTTTGTGCTAGCATCTTGGGAACCAATCCCGAAAAGCCCTATGAGTTCTGAAAGTTCAAACGAGCAATTTAAAGTCGAAGTAACCGGTGTCTCGAAGAGATACAACATCTACGAACGTCCGGTAGATCGCCTAAAAGAAATCATTACTCGCAACAAGATTTGTTGTCATCGCGAGTATTGGGCTCTGCGCGACATAAATGTGCAGTTTCCCAAGGGGGTAACCGCTCTTATAGGTCCGAATGGTTCGGGTAAATCTACACTCTTGCAGATAATCGCCGGAGTGCTCGAACCCACCAACGGCAATGTCGAGCGACGTGGTCGCATCACCGCTATTTTGGAGCTGGGCGCTGGCTTTCAGCCCGACTACAGCGGTCGCGAGAACGTGCTTTTGAATGGCATGATTCTAGGTATTCCCAGAGAAGAAATGGAAGAGCGAGTCGAGTCTATCGCCGAATTCGCTGAGATTGGTGATTTCTTCGATCAGCCTATCAAAACTTATTCCAGCGGCATGATTGTGCGTTTGGCCTTTGCCACCGCCGTTAGTGTCGAGCCCGAGATTCTTCTCGTTGATGAAGCCATGGCAGTAGGCGATCAAAGCTTTCAAGTGAAGTGCAGAGACCATATTTGGCGCATGAAGGAGTCGGGTAAGACTATTATTTTTGTCACCCATGACATGAATATGGTCAAGTCTTGGTGCGATCAAGCTGTTCTTTTGAATGGCGGTCGGACAGTCAAAATTGGTAATGTGGACGAAGTCGTTGACGCCTTTGAAGATCTCATGGACCATCATGAGAAAGTGGCAGTGAAGCGTTTTACGGCGCCTGTGTCTTAGATGTCTGCTAAATGGCTGGTCTGATATCTATTCTTTTGCCCGTTTATAACGGTGCCAAGTATCTCGAGTCGGCTTTGGACAGTCTCTTTGCTCAGACTGATCAAAACTTCGAAATCATAGCCTGCGATGATGGTTCTACCGACGACAGTCTCTCTATTTTGCAGAATTATGCTGGGCGCTTTCCTCAACTGAAAGTGCATATAAACGAGAAAAATCTCGGGCTCTTTGGTAATTACAATCAGTGTCTGCAACTGGCTGCCGGAGAGTTCATCAAACCTTTTGCCCAAGACGATAAGCTCTCACCGCATTATCTTGCCAAAGCGCGTCGCGCTCTCGATGAGCATCCGCAGGTTTCACTGGTGCTCACTGCCAAGTCTATACTCGATGGACAAGGCGGCGAGACTCGAGCGCCTTCACTCAATCGCGAATGTATTTTCCCGGGCAAGTTTTTGATCACCTGGAGTCTCATACTTCTCGATAATCGGCTGGGTGAGCCGGTTGTTGGTATGTTTCGCGCTAAAGACAAAGGTTATGGTTACGATACTCGTTATTTCCATTTCGGCGATCTTGAGTATTGGTTTCGCATTTTAGAGAAAGGCGATCTCTACTTTATAAACGAGCCCCTTTGTTCTTTTCGTTTGCATGAAGGCGGCACCACCACGGTCAATCATCGCCATTTGCGAGACTTGCTCGATTGCTTCAAGTTGGGCGTGCAATATTATTGCTACCTGGAAGAAATTGGTGAAAGTCTCGATCACTACTTTAAAAGATTGATTGAATTTTCTTCCCTGCAGGTTGATCACTTGGTGAGAGAGCAAGGGCTTTCGCTGCAAGCAGTCAGGCGCACTGCGCCGGAAGCAATACCGAGCGGCAGACCGGAACTCTCGGATGACTATGCCCAGATGCTCTTTCTCGCTTTGCGCTATATCAGTCCAACCATTGCCGAGTTAGACCATTTGAAACGTTGCCGAGAAAAAGACCATATCAATTTTCAAAACGAAATCGATAAGATTCATCGGTCGCTTTCTTGGAAAGTGACTGCACCACTGCGTGCCATTCGTAAGCTCAAATAAATAGTTGGTTGCTTGCTTATTTCGTCAGTGTGGCTAAGAACGCCGCTATGGCGTGAATTTCTTCCGGGCTCAAAGACGATGATGGCATGACGCTGCTATGCTGTATGCCGCTCGACGAGCCTTCCTTAACATCATCGAGGGTGGCCGGTTGCAGTTCGGCTCGGGTGATGCGACTTTCTATACTGTCTATCGTTCTTCTGCTGCCTATGCCGGCTAAATTTGGTGCTAGTCTGCCGCCCAGATTTCCTATTGAATGACAGGCCAGGCAGCCCGATTGTAGAAACTTATTGCGACCCTCTTCACTGAGTGCCAGATCGCTCGGCAGCTTTTTATCTGAGGGCGGCAAGGGGTTGGTCAACTTCTCTTCGCTTGTTTCTTCGCGACTATGCCCATAGACTTTATAGCCGCTTTCAGGCGAAGAGAGGCTGAGCAAATAGTCTGCGATTGCCGAAGAATCTTTCAGAGGCAGACGGGGGTGGGGCATAAGCTCTTCGTCTTTATAGCGGCGGGCGAAGTCTTTGATGAATTTATCACCCAAGGTGATGCGGGCGATAATATAGGGACGTCCACGATAGGCTCCGATGCCGTCCAGAGGCGGCGCCAGACAACCACCCTTTTCGCTTATCGAATGGCAGTTTTGACAGTTGTTCTTTTCAAAGAGAGCCTTACCGGCAGCCACATTGCTTGTGCTCTTGCCTTTATAGCTCTTGGGCTTGACCAGCTGATAGCCTGTGCCGCCGCCTAGAGCCGGAATGACGGCTGTGATGGCTAGAGCCGCCAAGCTGTAAGCTAATAAAGATGGGCTTCTCTTCGCTTTCATAAAACTCCCTGTTTCGCTCTTCCGCCACTTGGGTCTCTGCCGCTTGGGTCATTGTAAAGAAAATCTAGGGGTTTAGCGGCCTAAGCGCAAGAGTCTAAGGGATGATAAAAAGAAAGAAGGAGCCAAAAGGTCAAAAGTATTGTCACTTTGAGCCAAAACCGGTTGTCAATGCTGGATATTTAACTAGATCTATAGCCTGGTAATTTTAGTTGTCAAAAGAAGCTCAGTCCGGTTCCTATCGCAAGGTCTGTTTGACCTGCGGCAAAGAGTTCACAGAGGATATTGTGCTCTGTCCGGACGATGATGAGTTATTGACGCCGGTAAAGACCGATAGCTTAATCGGCACCATGCTTTCGGGCAAATACGAGATTCTTGAAAAGCTTGGCGCCGGTGGCATGGGCTTGGTGTATAAGGCTAAGCACACCCTGATGAAGCGCATGGTAGCGATAAAGATCATGCTGCCCCAGCTCATCGCCAGTGTTTCAGCTCTCAAGCGCTTTAAGCAAGAAGCTCAGGCGGCAAGCAGTCTCAATCATCCAAATATTCTTACTGTTTATGACTTTGGTGTCACGCCTGATGGTATGCCCTACTTGGTCATGGACTTTTTGGAAGGGACTAATCTTTCCAAAATGCTTGATGCCAATCAGCATTTGCCTCTTGATGCCGCTGTCGATATTTTTATTCAAGCGGCATCGGGGCTTGGTCATGCGCATCGCAAAGGAATTGTGCATCGAGACTTGAAGCCCGCCAACATCATGCTTGTGGAATGGGAAGGGCGCAAAAATTTTGTCAAAGTCGTCGACTTTGGTATGGCCAAAATCACCGGTGCTGTAGATGGTGAATCGGAAGATCTGACCAAGAGCGGTGAAGTATTCGGCAGCCCGCTTTATATGAGTCCAGAGCAGTGTATGGGTAAGACCCTCGATGCCCGCTCTGATATTTATTCGTTTGGCTGTGTCATGTATCGGGTTTTGACCGGCGTCACTGCTGTTTCGGGGCAAAGTGCCATCGAATGTTTTTCCAATCATGTAAGCGGCGTACCGCGCTGCTTTGCCGAGGTCGTGCCTGATTTTCAGTTCCCGCCGGGCTTGGAAGAAATCGTATTTAAAGCCATGGCTAAAGAGCCCGAGCAACGCTATCAAAGCATGGATGAGCTGAAAGACGATCTGGTCGAATTGGCGCGCAAAGAGATGTCTGGTCTTTATGGCACTTTGTCCGGTTCGATTTATGCTCAGAAAGAAACCAATTCGGTTGCCAGCTTGAACATGAGTGAGGTCGCTGCCCAGGCCCGCGCCGAAGGCGTTGCTGCCGCCGATGAAGAGGTGGTATCGCAGACGGTGCGTGTCCCTTCGGCTGGCGGTACCGATGCACCGCCGGTCTTCCGCTCCATTACCACCGATGCTCGCACTCCCGAACAAGCGAGGGCGGCTGCATCAGGCAAAGATACAACTGATAAACCGGCAGTCTCGGCAGAAAAGCAGTCGCAGACCGGACCGCAAAAAGTCGATGAAGCACAACTGCGGACTTTTGTCGGTGCCGGTGCCGGCTCAGGCGCTGGATCTGGTTCAGGCTCAGGTGCAGGCTCTGGCGGCGGCTCGGTCAAGAGTCAAACGGTTGCCGCCAGCAGAAAGTATGACAGCAGCGCCTTGCCGCGCCCAGTAATAATCGGTGCCGTTGTCTTGGTGCTTATTGTTGGTGTGCTGTCTTTTGTGGCTTTCTCGGGCAAAAATGGCGACTCGAAAACTTCTTCCTCTGGCAGTGGTGGCTCAAGCACCGGCTTGGGCGGCTTTAACAGCGTGCTCAATGTGGTCGGCGGCGGTGATAATAAGCCTTCAAATGCCGGACTGGCTTTTGAAGAGATCATGAAGCGCGGCCACGCCGCTTTCGAACATGGCGATTATGCTGTCGCTCTTGATCAGTATAATAGCGCCCTGGCCTTGGCTAAAGAAAAGGGTCGCTATGAAAAGCAAGTGCCAGAGGCTCAAATTTGGATCAACAAGGCTTGTTTTGAACTAGGTAAGTATGACGATGCCCTGGCAGCCTGTCGGGCTGTCTTAAAAGTGAGAGAGAGCGCCGGTCAGATGAGTTCGCCTGAGGCCAGTGAAGCGCTCAATGATATGGGCGAAATTTATTTGGCTAAAGGTAACTTCAAAGAGTCTCGTCTTTATTTAGACAAAGCTTTGAAAATACGCAAAACTTTCACCGGTCCCGAGAAAGATAAAGTGGCAGAGACAATGGCCGCTTTGGGCAATCTTTCTTTGGCTCAAAATAAGCCGCGCGACGCTGTTAAATATCTTTCTCAAGCCCTCAGTATTGCTGAGTTTTCTCTAGCTTTTAACCCAATCGACAAAGCAAATATTGAAAGTGCGCTTGGTCAGGCCTATCAGCTCACCGGCAAGATTATGAAAGCCCGCGATCTTTACGAGAAAGCCCTCGATTTGCGCGAGAAGAGTCTCAGTCCTGATAATCCGGCTATTGCTGATTCACTAGTTACACTAGGCTCAATCGAATACCACGCCAAGCGGCTAGATGAAGCCCGTGAGCATTTTGAGCGGGCTCTCGATATCAACAAGCGTAGCGGCGGCTCGCGCCAAGATGGCTTGGCCGATGCCCAGTTCTGTCTGGCTATGGTTTGCAAGGCGCAGAACGACAAAGGCAAAGCGCAAGAGTATGCTCAAGGGGCTTATGAGATTCGTAAGACCCTATTTGGTGAGAAAGATGACCGCACTGTGCAAGCCCTCAAGCTTATGCAATCTGTATCGCAATAGCTCTAAACAGGAATAATTGTTTGGGCGAAGACATTCTCGCTCATCAATTGCTTCTTGCGGTCTAGATATTCCAGCACGCAAGTGACAAAAGTGGCATGGCTCCAAGTCAGCGGTGATACAGAGAGGGGCTCGTTGCTGTAGGGATGCACTTGTTCAGCCAAGACTCCCGACATCAAGGCGCGATTGGCTACCCATTCCATCATTTTGACTGCATCTTTCAAATCTTCAGGGCTGCGGGCGGCGGCAATGTCATATTGGGCCAGCCACATCGTACAGATGAACCAGGGGTTGCCCGGCACATTTTCTACATCTTGCGAGATTTGATGATAATAGTCGTTTTCATAACGAGCCAGACCACCCACTTCGGTCTTAATCCACAGTCTATCTTTGATGGCTTTCATTGTGGCTGCTACTTTTGAGTCATGGGGGCTCATATTGCCGAAAGCAAACAAGGCATACATGGCGGCGTCTATATTCATGTCGAGGTTATAGCCGCTTTCGGTGCGGGTGGCCATGCGGCAGAAGCGTTTATGCTCTTTGCTCCACATATGTTCGACCATGGCTTCTTGTATTTCATCGGCAACAGCTTGATAGCGGTGCGCTTTAGTCAACTCGCCTATTGCCTGGCAGAAATTGGCGGCAGCATTGAGCCCGCCTATGACACTACAGACGGTGAAAAGATGCACGCCCCATCTCTCTTCCCAGAGGTCATAAGATGGATGCGGCAACTTGGTTTCTTCGTCACGGTAGTTGCAGAGAAAATCGGCCGCTTTAAAAATTAGATTGTCTGCCACCGAGCGAATAAACTCGATATTGCGGAATTTTTTGAAATGATGCCAGAGCGACCAAATCACCAAGGCTGTTTCATCTTCTTGTATAGGTAAAACTTCTTTGCCGTCTTTCAGCCAGGGGTGCCAGCTTGAGGCGACGCTGCGGTCTGGATTGTATTTGTGCAAGAGATAGCCTTCGTCTTTGATGACGTCGCTGCAAAATTTGAAGAAGCGCTGGGTCAGGTCGCGGTGACCGGCTTTGGTCATGGCATAGGCAACCAGCGCCCCATCGCGCGGCCACATATAGCTATAGGTGTCGCGGGCAAACTGAGTGATATCGTGATCGTTGGCGGCGATGATGGCGCCGCCGTTGTCTACCTGGGTTCTTATGGTCAAGAGCGAGCGTTTGAAAAGCTCGGTTACTTTCGGGGGCAGACCATGAAAATCTATATGCTCGGGATTGACCCAGAGCTTCCAATAGTTCTGGTTGCGGGGCACCATGCGCTCGGCATGCTCTTCTTTGATCATCTCATCGTTGAGAGCCTTTACTTCTTCATAGTTGCGGCCCATGCACATCCAGTAATGTCCGCAAGCCTCGCCATTGGCCGGCACCGACAAATTGAGCCCGACCACCGAATCGACCGAACCCTGCACAATCGGGTTGCCGCCTAATTTGCCGTCTTCGGCATCTTTATATGTTCCTTCCAGCCCATCTACACCTTTTTTGCCCACCGACCAGTCGGTGACGCCACATTTGAGAGGGGTCTTTGTGCTTATCAAAAACCAGCGATTTTTCTTATAGTGAATTACCGAGAGTGTGCGGGGGTCATAAAATGCCGTGTCGCCCACTTCATTTTCCGAGATGCTGAAGTCTTGGTGAAAAAAGACTCTGACCAGGTGATCTTTGCCGTCCAGCGATTTGATATGCACTTCTCTCAGCAAGATGTTGTCTTGGGCGTCAACCAGGTCGTGCATGCGCACTTCTATGTGCAAGCGGTCATTGCGCAAAAGCACATCGGTAACCAGACTTTCTTTCAAGTAGCGTTTCTCGATATGCCAGTCTTCGTTAATCCACGAGAATTGACCATCTACCCAGAAGCCTAGATGATTGACCCTTCCGACTGTCTGATTGTCCTGCCCCACCCTCGGGAAATATATGTCTCTGATTTGGTATTGGCCATCAAAATTAACAAGCACATTGCCATTGCCGATAGGGAGATCTCGGGGCATATTCACCTCTTTTATAGGAACCTTCTAGAGCCCTATGCCAACCTTTGGGATGATTAAAACGACCTATGAGCTAAATTTTGAATCAGTCTTCATGCTGATGTTGAATGTCGGCGGCGGCGCTATTATAAAAACGTGGATTTAAGAGAGGCGCTCAAGAGGAAGTTTAAGAATAAAAGAGATGCTCCTGATAGCGAGCAACACTAAAGATTTCGTTCCCAACTTAGAGCTCTCACTGCGGTGGTTGTTGCCACCGAAAGCTAAACAAAACGGCAATTCCAAGCATAACCCTCTTAAGGGCTTGAATAAGGGAATTGCCGTTTTGCTTTGCTTTAAGCTTGGCACTCTAGAGCGCTGCTAAAGCTTGGCCGTAAGACTTTGTTTTCAAGCAAAAGCATTAACACTGCTCGGCTCTATTTGCGTCTTTGAAAAAGGGCTTTCCAGGCTAGATATTTCTTGCCGTCAGGCAGCACAAAGTAAGTGCGCCCAAGGCTGATTAGTTCAAAAAATGGTTCGGTTTCGCTCAATAATTCAAGAGCACTTAGCTGCGGCGGTCCCACTTCGGGATTTTCTCTGGCTTCATCTTTAGAGCCTGCTATGCAGAGCCATCTACCGCCCGGCTTAAGCGCTTTATGAAGTTTGGAGGCAAAGATTTGGCGACTTTCTTGGGGAATGACGTGGTAGACGCCGCGGTCAAAAACAAAGTCTTGTGAGCCTGCTTCAACCGGGTCTTTCTGGCAAATATCAAGCAAATGGAAATCAACTTTCACCTGCAAGCTTGCCGCCCGCGCCACTGCCTGTTCTAAGGCTGTAGGAGCAATTTCAGTAGCATTTACTTTGGCACCCTGCTGGGCCATCCAGACGGCGTTAGTGCCGGTGCCGCAACCTACTTCCAAAACCGCCGCCGGTTTCTCTTGCGGCGCCAGCGCCGCATAATACTCGCTCAATTCCGGTGCCACAAGCCCGGTGTCCCAGGGCAGGTCTTTTACCTTATAGCGTTCATCCCAGTCATAGCCTTGCTTTTGTACTTCTTTTAACTGGTGCTCTTCAGCCATTTCTCTTGCTTGCCCCAAACTGTCTAGATTGCTATTTATTCGTTTTGCATTCGCATTAAAATTCGAATTTGCATTGAACAATCTCTAGATTTTAGCAGCTTTAGAGAGAGCCGCTTTGACTTGTTCGGTGCCGGTGCTGCCGGGCGATGTTTTTGCCTGCAGCGAACCTTTTGGGTCAAATAGTTTAAAGAGATCGCTCTCAAAAGCTTGATTGAATGTTTGACAAGCTGAAAGACTCAGTTCATTCAAGGGCACGCCGCTTTCTCTCGCGTGGGCAACCAGGGCTGAAATATCTTCGTGGGCTTTGCGAAAGGGCACGCCTTTATTGACCAAGTACTCCACCAGGTCGGTGCTAATCATCTCAGCATCATATGCAGCCTTTAGGGTTATTTCTTTATTGACGCTCAGACATTGCAAAACCACGGTCATGACCCGCAGGCAATTGCCTATTTCTTTAGCTGTCTTGATTAAGGGAGGCTTGGTCTCTTGTAGATCGCGGTTGTACCCGAGCGGTAAGCCTTTCAAGGTGACCAATATATTGACCAGTTCACCAACCATCGAACCGCATTTGCCCCTGATTAACTCCACTGGGTCGGGATTCTTTTTCTGAGGCATCAAGCTTGAGGCCGTGGTCACTGCATCGCTGAATGAAATGAAGCTGAATTCTTTGCTGGCGTAGATAATAAATGTCTCTGCCATTTGACTTAAATGCACGCCGCACATAGCTGCGACAAATAGATATTCGGCAACAAAATCACGATCGCTCACCGCATCGATTGAATTGGCAAAATGCGAGGGCATACCTAAAAGCTTGGCGCTTAGAGCTGGGTTGATATTCAAGCCAGTACCGGCTTGGGCGCCCGCCCCCAATGGCGAAACAGCCACGCGCTTGGTTAGATCTTGCAATCTCGCTTTGTCTCTTTCGAGCATCTCGACAAAGGCTAAGAGCGCATGGGCGAAATGCACCGGTTGTGCTCGTTGCAGATGGGTATAGCCCGGCAAAATAGCATCGATATTTTCAGCCGCTACAACCTTGATTGTTTCCACCAGTTCGTTGATATCGTTAAGATTGGCTTCGATGCAGCCCAAGGCATAAAGTCTAATATCGAGCGCCACTTGGTCATTGCGACTGCGCGCCGTGTGCAGCCTGAGGGCATCTTCACCAATTAGTTCTTGCAGTTTCTTCTCGACATTCATATGCACGTCTTCGAAAGCCGGGTTGAGCTTGAAAGCGCCTGCTTTATACAGGTCGAGAATAGTTTGCAGCCCGCCAACAATATTGTCTGCCTGAGCGGCGGTCAAGAGACCGCCGCCGGCAAGCATAGTGGCATGGGCGATACTACCCCTGATATCGGCTTCGACGAGAAATTCATCGGCATCTATCGAGCCGACAAATTCAGTGAGCGCCTGGTCAAGCTTTTGGCTGAAGGCTTTTCTTAATACTTCCATTTTTCTTGCTCCAGGTGGAAAGTCTTAGTCCGCTAATATTGATGAAACCGCCTGAATCGGCAGGGTTGAAGCTGCTCATGTTTTCAAAGCTTGTCATCTTTTCGCTATAGAGAGACTGTTCTGACTTTCTTGCCACCACCATCGAATGCCCCTTATAGAGCTTCAGCTTGACTGTACCGCTGACAGTGTTCTGTGATTCTTCGATGAGGTTGTGCAAAAGTTTTGTTTCTGGGGCAAACCAATAGCCGTTATAGGTCAATTCGGCTATTTTGCCTATCAAGCTCGCTTTCAGATGGGCCACTTCTTTATCTAGAGTCAAAGACTCAACAGCCTGGTGGGCTTGCATCAGTATAGTCACCCCTGGTGTTTCATAAACACCTCTAGATTTGATGCCGATATAGCGGTTCTCTACCAAATCTATACGACCAACACCATGGGCGGCGGCAATTTCATTGGCTTTTGCCACTAATTTGGCCGGTTCTAATTTCTCGCCGTTGATGGCCACTGGGCAACCGGCGTCAAACTCTATCTCGACAAACTCAGGCTTGTCCGGCGCCTCTTCTGGATTTTTCGTCCACATATAAATGTCTTCCGGCGCTTCTGCCCAAGGGTCTTCAAGAATGCCGCCTTCATAGCTAATATGCATTAGATTGGCGTCTATAGAATAGGGTTTGTCTTTGGTTACAGGCAAGGGTATACCGTGCTTTTCTGCATAGGCGAAGAGATCGCTTCTGCCTTGAAATTCCCATTCGCGCCAGGGGGCGATTACGTTTAGTTGAGGGGCAAGACTCTTGATGGCTAGTTCAAAACGTACTTGATCGTTGCCTTTGCCTGTGGCGCCGTGGGCGATAGTGTCGCAGCCTTCTCTAAGAGCTGCTTCCACCATACCTTTGGCTATGCAAGGGCGGGCCAGCGATGTACCCATCAGATAAACCAGCTCATAGACGGCATTGGCTTTGATAGAAGGAAAGATAAAGTTTTGAGCGAAGTCGGCCTTCAGATCATCGATAATGCATTTTTCTGCGCCTGTCTTGTGGGCTTTCTCGATTACTTTGTCAAAGTCTTCTTCTTGACCTACATCGGCTAGATAAGCCACGATTGGCACTTGGTACTTTTCTTTGAGCCAGGTGAGAATGCAGCTTGTATCAAGCCCGCCGCTGTATGCTAGAAGAATTTTTTTCATTTGTATGACCTCGCTCAATGTACAGATTTAAATTAAGGGAAAATTTTTGCTTACATAATCAGAGCCATAATGGCTTTCTGGGCATGCAGTCGGTTTTCTGCTTGATCAAAAACAACCGAATTGGGTCCGTCTATGACCTCGTCGGTGATTTCTAGTCCGCGATGGGCGGGCAGGCAGTGCATAACTATATGGTCAGGCTTAGCAGCTTTCAAAAGATTGCTATTGAGCTGATAGGGGGCAAAGATACTTTCTCTTTCTTTCGCCTCGGCTTCTTGCCCCATTGATGTCCAAACATCGGTATAGACAGCGTCGGCATCAGCTACCGCCGCCGCCGGATCAGCAGTTAAACTGAGCTTGGCGCCCGATTTTCCTGCCAGCTCAAGAGCTTTCATCCAGACCGAGGCTTGTGGTTCATATTTATGGGGACAAGCCATGGCAAAGTCGGTGCCCAGTGTCGCTGCAGTAAAGAGCAGCGAGTTGGAAACATTGTTGGAATCGCCCACATAGGCAAGTTTGATGCCTTTGAGTTTGCCTTTGTGCTCGATAATTGTTTGAAAGTCTGCCAGAGCTTGGCAGGGATGCTATTTGTCGGAAAGCCCGTTGATGACTGGAATATTGGCATTGGCGGCCAAGCTGATCACCGTTTCGTGGGCGAAAGTGCGGGCCATGACTGCGTCTACCCAGCGCTCTAGATTTTTGCCGATATCGTTTATCGCTTCGCGCTCGCCCAACTTGCCTTCTAAATAGATGGCGTGTCCGCCCAGCTGAGTCATACCGGCTTCAAAGGTGACTCTGGTGCGCAGTGATGGTTTCTCAAAGAGCATAGCCAAGGTTTGACCCTTGCCGAAAAGAGTCTGAGTCTCGTCGAACTTATTAGCCTTTAGTTTTGCCGCCAGGTCTAAAATAAGCATCAGCTCTTGAGCATTGAGATGCTCGATGCCGATGATATCTTTGCCCCGCAAGCTCTGTTCATATAGTACATATTCTAGGGCTGATGGACCTTCCGGCTTAGCCATACGCTGAGGCCTGTTAGTGTTGAGCTTATTGGCGTCAAACTTAGTTATTTCTGCTGCTAGGTCCATTCTTTGTTCCTTGTATTGCGCTAAAAAAAATCCCCGGTGCATCCGGGGATTTAATGATCTTGCTGCAAGCCGCTAATCCCTCGGGTTCAATTGAACTCGCGGCGACGACGGCTAACGGTATTGACTGTTTTGAGCATAAGCTTAGTAAAATGGCAAAGACATTTTGTGTCAACAAAGTAAAACGAATTATTGCGAGCTCAGTTTAACTAATTTATGGCGACCGACTTAGATAAGCAATCAAAAGCAGGTAACGAAAGAAGCGACGGCTTTGTGCAAAGGCTGCATCTTAAGAATGCCGCAAGCGGAGCTCTGCAAGGTTTGACCTTTGCAGTCAAAGACAACATAGCAGTGCAGGGAATGGTTGCTGGTTTTGGGTCGCCTTTCTGGGCTAACATGCAGAGCCCGGCGCCGGCCCATGCAGACTGTGTGCAGAAAGTGCTTGATGCGGCAGCCGAACTGGTCGGCACAACTATCTGCGATGAGCTCACCCTTAGTATGGATGGGATAAATGCCTTTTATGGTACTCCGGTCAATACCCGCTATCCTGAGAGAATTCCCGGTGGATCTTCCAGCGGTTCAGCCTCGGTGGTGGCCGCCGGACACGCTGATTTCGCCATCGGTACCGATACCTCGGGCTCGGTGCGTGTGCCGGCAGCATATTGCGGCACCTATGGTTTGCGCAGCAGCCACGGTCTTTTGAGTAAAGACGGCGTTTTGCCTTTAGGTGAGACTTTTGACGCTGTCGGCATATTTTCCCGTCAAGCCCAAGTATTGACACGAGTGCTTTCTGTCTTGCTGGGTGTAAGCGCAGGGTGCGAATTTGATAAGTCGCCCGATGATGCGTCAGGAAATGTGTTGGCGAAGAGAGAAGAACTAATGGTCTTGGTTGATGCATCGGCTCGCCGGCTATTAGATGCAGCCAACCAAGCGCGTTTTGACTCTTCGCTTGCTGCCGCTTTTGAGCTTGGAAAGTTGGTAGAACCGCCTTACGATTTAGAAGAGATGGTGGGATTGTTTGCGGTAATGCGCGGCTATGAAGCTTGGCAGCACTATGGAAAGTGGTTTAGAGAGAGCAAACCGGCTCTCTCTCCTGCCATAGCCGAGCGTCTGCTGGCTGGGGCGACAATCACAGAAGCGCAGTACAGAGAAGGGCAAGCAAGACGAGAAGCGATCATAAGTGAGACTATAGCTTGGCTGCAGGCGGAAGGCATACCAGAAACTCGCCACAATGGCTTGCCTTGCGTCACGGTGATGGTATTGCCAGTGGTGTGTGATTTGCCGCCCTTGTTGAGCGCTTCTGACCGCGAACTTTTCGACAATCGGCGCAAGAATCTTCTGCTTAACTCTCCCGGTTCTTTTCTTGGTTTTCCCGAACTTGTTCTCGGGCACTTGGATTTTCCGCTCGGCTTGCTTGCCCTGCCTGGTCAAGATCTTGAACTTTGTCGCTTGGCTGAGAGTTTGGGGTGGAGTTGATAGGGGGGGCTTCAAAGGTTTTTGTTTTACCAACTGTCGCCGCCAGTTTTGCCGTTTGGGAGGCTGGACCGAGATGGCTGAGATAAGATAATTATTTGAGACCTTTAAACTAGACTGTAGTGTTTTCTACCGAGCTGAGAAGTTAGACATGCCAATGAAAGATGACTTCAAAGCCAGCATGTATTTTCTTTTGGCTTTGGGTTTTTCATGGTGTCTATATTTGGCTTATCCAAAGGTCCTTCCCTGGGAGTTCTTTGGAGTCAACATAAGTCTTCTGGTCGTACTCTGTATTCTTTTGATGGTAAAGAACTTAGGCTTCAATCGGTCTTTCTTGGTCCAGAAGAAGACGCTTTTGTTGCTCGTAGCCATTAATCTAGTCGTTATCGCCGTGTTTTCGATACTCGATACGGCGCAGTTGCTTTCGCGCTGAGGAATCGCTTGGGGAGTGACTTCGGTTGCTATGGCGGCTTGTGACCTTTAGTGTTATATATACTTCTATTCTTCGTTCACGCCGTCGAGCGGTCATATCGCATGAGCGGTGCGTTTTTAAGCTATCACCTGTTGCCAGACAATCGAGAGTGTGGCAACAGGTGTAGTTGATTAGGGCGTGTATCTATCATCAAATATCTATGGATTGCCGCTTGAACTACTTGATTCCAACCTGTGTGGCGAAGCTCGATTTTTTAGGTCGGCTTTGAGGCTAAAGCTATTTTGCCTTCTGCTGTATTGCAATGAGTTCGTCCAGTGTGAGAGAAAAGGTCGCGTTCTCTTTGTGATATGCCTTGATCATCTTTAGTCCTTCTTTAGATAGAGTGTCAGATCTTTGGGAAAGATTGCGAGCCACCACATACTCTGCGAATTCTACTCGTTTGTAGATTGCTCTATTTTCCAATTCGCATACGTCCGGATTGACAGCATGAAGAAGTCGGCATAGTAGTAAGAGGTCCCTTACATTCGAAAGCTTGCTTATTGACTGTTTTATTTTTGATTCTTCAGCCTTACATGGCTTATTGAATGGATTTGCAAGCTCTAGCTGTTTTGTTCCAGGGCTACAGTAAACTTTTCCCCGGACTTGTTTAAGACATCATAGTCACAGAGGGTCCGTGCCATTTAATTCTGAAACTTACAACGCCTATCTAAAGGCAGTAAACTGGTACCGTCCGGCAGATTGGGCTAAGGAGATTCAGAATCAGCACGTGAAGCTCATAGTGGTTGACGAAGCCTTCAGTCTGAAGTATCAGGCGCTGGAACAGTTGCGAGACATAAAGGAAGAGTGGGATGTCGGGACCTTGCTTATGGCTGACCCAGGCTTTGAGAGAGCCTTAAGCCGCATGTGGCTCTTCTCCGTCCGGGTCTCTAAGGTGGAAGAATTGAAGCCGCTTAGCGAAGCAGAGACGAACCAGTTCATTGACAAACCGCTTGAAATTATGGGGCTTCCAAAGCCTCCAGAAGAGGTGTATAAGCTAATTCACTGGTACACACAGGGTGTTCTGAGAGGGCTGGTAAACCTGTTCTCTATGATTGCAAAGATTCTGAAATCAACGAAGACGTTGTTAGAGAGGTAACCCGTGAGGTTGTTGAAGCAGCCCGTGAGATGATGATTTTTGGAAAGCCCGGAAGGTTGTCAAAGCAGGTGCCTCTGCTTGCCTCTGAGGCCTAGCACCGATCTGATTTCACTCTGTATTCAGAGTTGAATTTAACGACTCACCTTATTGCAGCCACTGTAGGTAGTGGCGCCAGTACCGGCGCCAGAGGAGTGTCTCTCCAAAAGATTTTTGGGGTGGTTAAGTGTGTCAAATAATTCTGAAACTTACACTTGTCCCAGCTAAGTCGCCTTAGGTACTGACTACCGTACTTTTACTATGGACTTAGTAACTCTGATTTGCTATTGATTGAGACAGCTGTTATTGGAGTGAAAGAATGTTTGTCTATAAAGCAATGAAGATTTGCCTCTTTCTACTTCTAGCAGCGTCCTTGGTGTCAGCGTTCTCCCTGATAAAACCAACCGGCTTTCCTTCAAGCTTAATCGTTTCAGTAGTTATGGTTTTGATCTTTGTGATGGTGGGAGCTATGATCCCCCCACTTGAAAGCTTTGTTTTGCACAGCCTTAAACAAGTGTCTCCTATTGAAGGTCGAGTTTTTGTCGGGCTAATGTTTATCGCGGCTATTCCGATTTGTATGGTGAGTACTCTTTGTTTCATTGACACCGTGGTGCAACTTTCCGTATCCAGACCATCTTTGGTGGAATGCATTAAGCATCTCTATTCGTAGAGAACCGCGAGAATGTTTCCGACAGCATATCTTAGATGGCAGGAAACCCCTCTGTGCCAATAATGTTTGAGAATGTGACTGGTGCTCCTCATAGAAAGAATGTCTTCGGAGCGGGCTGCGTGGCAGTTGCTGTGACCCCTCCACTCTCGTGCCTAAACTATCACAGACACAGAGCGCTGCAACGCGTTCACTTGGAAATTGGATTGATGAAATTAGCATCATTAAATGCGCCAGGATAATGCCACCAATGATCAAATATCGTGGTGGCTGGATACGACAAATCTTTGGGGACTATAGCAAGGATACAAACATCATTGCAGGACAGAAGGTATCTGCCAGTCGTAGGTGCTTCAAAGGAAAACATTACTCTTGCTATTACTCCAAAATTGTTCAGATGGTTATACTCCAAATCCGGATATTGCTCTTGGAATAGAAGTTTTATTTGTTTACGGTCATTTTTATCATCAATCCGAACAGCTGGAATTAAGAACTTAGTTTCTTTTAGTCGCTGGCGAAATTTGCGGTAGACCCAAATTTCGTACTTAGTACCTTTTGTAAGGGCTATCTCGAACGTTCCCGGGCACTGACACTTGTATATCTCATCGCTACTGCTAATCGGTAACAGTTCAATCAATCCTGTAAGGTTTGCCGAAATCCACAAGCACACCAAAAACATAAGAAAAATCAAAATACCAACGGCAGGTTTTTTCATAAATTTAAAAACAACAATCCATGTTGCTAATCATATCAAAATTCGCAGTTTATCTGGCTTTGTTGCAAAAATTGTCTAAATTTCTAAATTGCGAACAGCCTTTTGGTAGTCGACCTCGATCGCGGCAAGTGAAAGATGCTGGTAGAGTTCAAGGCTTTTCGGTTTCCATGTCCGGAGATAAGCTGTATTTTGGCGTCGGCTACAAACGTCTCTGTCTGCTGATTCGAGTGGAGGGTACCAAAGTGAATCACAAGCGGGTTTACAGCATCTATCGCGACCTCAATCCAGCGGTCAGAAAGCGAGGAAGACTCAAATATCACTGGAGCAGGAGAACACCAAAGTAAACTCCCTTGGCACCGAATGACAGATGGTCAATGGACTTCACCAGCGACACACTGTCAGACGGACGCAGATTTCGGACATTGAACATCATCTCCAAAACGCCTTGGTAGAGTCGTTCAATGGCAGATTTAGAGACGAGTGCCTCAATCAATATTGGTTCACAAGCATCGAAGACGCAGCCCCTCTGATCTCTAAATGGAAACACGACTAGAGCACATTGCGTCCGCACTGCGCCCTGGCCAACATGAAACCGTTACAGTTCAGACTAGCAGCGGAAGAAGAAAACCGACCTCTGAATGAGAACAAACTGGAGTCAACAGGGAACATAAAACTAGGAGCTCTCTCTTAAAGGTGGCCCAACAAATGGGGCAGCGTCAGTTCGTCGAAGCAAATGTATTATTGTTGCAGAAAAAAGGTGGTTAGGATGTTCTATATCAAGAGCTTGGTTCGCTCCATGCTAATCCTCGCAGCACTTTGTTCTTTTCCTATATCATGTATTGCTTCTGAGCCTTCACATGAAAGCGTCGCAATGAGGATAGTTGAACTTAGT
>JAFLCK010000021.1:0-99306 GCA_017303615.1 Obscuribacter phosphatis (SeqCode) | reverse complement strand
TTTTTTGACAGCCTCGGATTTCGTATTTTGTTTTGACGCTGCGAAATTGGCGGGCTTTTTGGGTTTGGGCTTAGTCATTTGCGCTCTCTTTTGGTCCGGATTGTTCGCATATTTGGTATTCTACGAAATATACAGATTGAATATGCCGCGATTTAATCTTAGGCAGTGAGGACCGAACCATGAATGACTTCAAATGGCGCCACTTTCAGGGTGAGATTATCCTCCAGTGTGTCCGCTGGTATTGCAAGTACGGCATTAGCTACCGTGACCTCGAAGAGATTATGGCAGAGCGCGGTGTAGAGGTGGACCACACCACCATTTACCGCTGGGTCCAGCACTACGCACCCGAGATGGAAAAGAGACTCCGGTGGTACTGGCGTAACAACTTTGACTCCTCCTGGCGAGTCGATGAAACCTACGTCAAAGTAAAAGGTCAGTGGAAGTACCTCTATAGAGCCATAGACAAGAGCGGCAAAACGATTGACTTCTATCTGTCCCACACAAGGAACATGGAACAAGCAAGGCGATTCCTTGGCAAAGCCATGAAAAAACAAAAGTCCTGGGATCTTCCAAGTACAATAAACACAGACAAGAATGCAGCCTATGGTGCCGCTCTTACCTCGATGAAGGATTCTGGCAAATGCGAAGCAGACATAGAACATCGGCAAGTGAAATATTTGAACAATAGACTGGAAGCAGATCATGGCAAGCTAAAGCGGCTCATTAAGCCAGTCAGAGGCTTCAAGTCAATGAAGACCGCGTATGCCACCATTAAGGGCTTCGAAGTTATGCGCATGTTTCGGAAAGGGCAAATGCGTCACTGGCAGTTGTTTCCAGGCGTCAAGGGCGAAGTGTATCTCGTCGAAAAACAATTCGGATTAGATAGCCAAAATGCCTACAGCGAGTTTTGGAAAACACTGATAGCTGAATTTGAGGCTGCATAACCAGGAATCCAGCTCAGAGAAACACATCTCAAAACTCATCTCAATTTTTCCGGGCATTATTTGCAACAGAGCCGAGAGGGGCCGCATCAAAGGCGCCACAATCATGGCTCCGATGATTACTGCCGGGCTGTTTTGAAAGAGCCCAAGGCAAGCGATAACTGTTGCCGCCGCCAAAAGGGCGGTGAAATCTTTTGAGAAAATGCCGTTTTCAGCCAGCCTAATAACTAGATCTTCACTTATTTCAAGCGCTTTTTCAGCAGCTTTGGCTTGGTTGTTTTGCTCTCTTTCACTTTCAGACAAAAGCGTTCTTCCTTTCGGTCTTTCCCTAAAATTACACTCACTATTGTGCTTGCTATTTTTCGCCAGCAAGCTTAGAGCCTTTTCACAGGATAGCCTAAGTAGCCACCGCGCTTGAAAATCTGTCTCAAGTGGGGTGCTTCTTTGCAACAATAGATGTCAGGTGAAGGCTCGTAAATACCGACAGAAAGCTAAATATGGAAGAAGTTACACTTTTTAATTGATATCATTTACACATTCGCAATGTTTCTGCGGCAGGGGCTAAAAGGTCCCTCCGTCGTTTGAAGGAGCGTTTTATGGTGATGGCTGAGACTAAAAACAAAAACCAGGCCTATCTGGAAATGGACGATAAGTACGTCAATCCGGTTCTATCAAGGTCTGCACGAATCGTGGCTGAAAGAGCCAGCGGTTCTAACATCTATGATATGAACGGTGACGCTTACCTCGACCTTAGTACAGGTATTGCCGTCAATTCGGTTGGTCATTGCCATCCGAAAGTGGTTGCTGCTGCTAAAGCTCAGCTTGATGAGTTGATGCACACTTCGGTTACCGTACATCACAAGCGCTATATCGAGCTTTCCAAAAAGCTCACCGAAATAGCACCGTCTAAGCGTCTTGATTCGGTCTTCTTGACCAATTCAGGCGCCGAAGCTGTGGAAGGCGCCATGAAAATGGCTCGCTATGTGACCGGACGTCCTGCAATCATCAACTTCCGCGGTTCTTTCCATGGTCGTACCATGTTCACTACTGCGCTCACCACAAGCAAACTCTATTACCGTGAAAAGTATGAGCCGCTGCCTGGTTCGATTCATACAGCTCTGTTCCCTTATGAGTACAGAAGCCATTTCCGCGGTCAGCCCGAGAAAGTCGTCGATGAAGTCTTTGAGAACATCGACATGCTCTTCCACCAGTTTGTGCATCCCGAACAAGTGGCTTGCTTCTTGGTAGAACCCATTCAAGGCGAAGGCGGTTATATCGTTCCGCCGCAGGGCTTCTTGCCTCGTCTCAGAGAACTAGCTGACAAGCATGGCATCATGCTCGTTATCGACGAAGTGCAGTCTGGTTTTGCCCGTACCGGCAAAATGTTTGCTATCGAGCATGAAGGGGTTGAGCCCGACATTATGCTCATGGCTAAAGCAATTGCAGGAGGCTTGCCGCTGGCAGCTTTCATCTCTAGAAGCGATTTGACCCATAAATGGCCTGCTGGTAGACATGGCTCCACATTTGGTGGCAACCCCGTTTCTTGCGCCGCCGCTCTTGCCACTATCGAAGTCATGCAAGAAGAGAAGCTTTGTGAGAGAGCGCACAAGCTAGGTGAGATGATGATGAATCGCCTCAAAGCTTTTGCCAAAGGCAAAGACTATATCGGTGAAGTTCGCGGTCGCGGTCTGATGATCGGTATCGAGTTCAACGATAAGGACGGTGGACCATCTAAAGAGTTGGCCGACAAAGTGGCTGAGCGCTGCTTTGAACATAAGATGATCGTCCTCACCTGCGGCAACGCCGGTCAAGTGATTCGTCTCATTCCGCCTCTGACTATGTCAGATAGCGAAGCTGAAAAGGCTCTGGAAATTCTCGAGAAAAGCATGACATTTTAGTTCAAGTTCTAACTAGAGAACTAAAACTAAACTGTCAAAGTCGTTGGTATTTACTGGTAAATTACCGGCTGGCAAAAGACCGGCTGGCAAGCAACCGAATAGAATCGGGAGAGAAAAATGAGTACACAAACCAAAGCGCCTGAGGCAGCCACTGCCAATGGCGGCAAGCCCCAGACCTACGGCAACTATATCAATGGTCGCCAGGTCAAGTCGGAAAGCGGCGAAACTTTCGCCAGTTACAATCCGGCTAAAAGTGATGAAGTAATCGGTTACTTCGCTTCCTCCACTGCTAATGATGTGAAGGCTGCCGTTGATGCTGCCGCCAAAGCTTTCCCGCTGTGGAAAGCAACTCCCGCTCCGCACCGCGCTGAGATCATCCTCAAAGCCGCGCACTTGCTTGAGACCAGAAAAGAAGAACTGGCTCACACAATGGTGCGCGAAATGGGCAAAGTCTTGAAAGAAGCCAGAGGCGATGTGCAAGAAGCCATCGATATGGCTAAGTTCATGGCTGGTGAAGGTCGCCGTTTGGTTGGTCAGACCGTACCTTCCGAATTGCCCAACAAGTTCGCCATGGCTGTTCGCCAGCCCATCGGTGTAGTTGGTCTCATCACCCCCTGGAATTTCCCGATTGCCATCCCCAGCTGGAAAACTCTGCCGGCTCTGGTTGCCGGCAACACCGTGGTGATCAAGCCCGCCACTGATACTCCGCTTTGTGCTTTGATGTTCGTTGAAATTCTCAACGAAGCCGGTTTGCCTCCGGGTGTGCTCAACCTGGTTACTGGCTCTGGTTCGAAAGTGGGCATGGCACTTGTGGAGGATCCTAGAGTTCGTGCCGTTTCTCTCACCGGTTCAACCGAAGTCGGCCGCAGAGTGGCTGGCCGTTGCGGCGAACTGATGAAGAAAATTTCTTGCGAATTGGGTGGCAAAAACGCCATCTGTGTAATGGAAGATGCCAATTTGGAACTGGCTCTCGAAGGCGCTCTCTGGGGTGCATTCGGTACTGCCGGCCAGCGTTGCACCGCTGCTAGTCGTGTCATCGTGCACCGTTCACGTTATGAAGAGTTCTGCAAAGCCTTCAAGGCTCGCACCGAAGCCCTCAAGATTGGCTATGGTCTTGATGAAACAAATGAAGTCGGACCGGTGGTCAATCAAGGTCAGCTCGACACAGTCAAAGAGTATGTGGAAATTGGTAAGAAAGAAGGCGCCAAGCTGCTTTGCGGCGGTAATGCTCTCACTACCGGTGATCATGCTAAAGGTTTCTTCCACGAGCCGACAGTGTTCTGCGATGTGAAGCCGACCATGCGCATTGCCCAAGAAGAAATTTTTGGACCAGTAACCGCAATCATCCCGGTCGATAGCTTTGAAGAAGCCCTTGAAGTGGCTAACGGCACTCAATATGGTCTTTCTCTTTCGATGTACACCCAAGACGTCAATCGTGCTTTCAAAGCCATTGAAGAGCTTGAGTCGGGCATTGTCTATATCAACGCTCCCACAATCGGCGCTGAAATTCAGCTTCCTTTTGGCGGCGTCAAGCAGACCGGCAACGGTCACAGAGAAGCAGGTTCTGCCGCAATCGACTATTTCACCGAGTGGAAATCGATATATATAGACTACTCTGGCCGTCTACAGAAAGCTCAAATCGACACCGATGAACTGACCGGCAAAGTTAACTAACCAAAACTCATTGCACCAATACACTATTTGGAGAAACGAAAATGGACTTTGATTTCACTCCCGAACAAATTGCAATGCGTAAGCATATGCGCGAATTCGCCGAGCGCGAAATTGTTCCCAAAGCGCAGATGAACGACAGAGAATGCAAGTTCGATTGGGATATCGCCAAGAAGATTTTTGCCGAAGGTTTCCTCGGCTGCCCCGTTCCTGAGAAGTACGGCGGTTTGGGTATGGATTATATTGCTTACGGTCTGATGACCGAAGAAGTAAACAGAGTCTGCTCTTCCACACGTACTCTTTTCAGCGTACAGACTTCTTTGGTTGCTCTCACTATCCTCAAATGGGGAACCGAAGAGCAGAAGAAATTCTACTTGCCCAAACTTTGCTCCGGTGAGTTCATCGGTTGCTATGGTCTGACCGAGCCGGAAGCCGGTTCAGACGCTGCCAACCAACAAACCCGCGCTGTCAAAGACGGCAACGATTACATCTTGAGCGGCTCCAAAACCTGGATCAGCTGCGGCACCATCGCGCACTATGCGCTCATCTTCGCCACCGTTGATTCTTCCCTCGGTCATAAAGGCATTACCTGCTTTATCGTAGACACCAAGTCGAAAGGCTTCACCGCTCAGCCCATCCACGGCAAACTCGGCTTGCGTGCTTCCGATACTGCTGCCCTTTTCCTCGACGAAGTGCGCGTGCCTGCTGAGAACATGCTCGGTCAGGTTGGTGAAGGCTTCAAGATTGCCATGTCGGCCCTCGACAATGGTCGCTTCTCGGTTGCCGCCGGTGCTGTTGGTGTTGTACAAGGTTGTATCGACGCTTGCACCAAGTACGCCATGGAACGCCGCACTTTCGGCAAGCCCATCGGCGAACACCAACAAGTACAAGCAATGATCGCCGACATGGTTGCCGATGCCGAAGCCGGTCGCTTGCTCTATCTCAGAGCCGCCCACCTCAAGAACAAAGGTGTTCGCAACACCCGCGAAACATCTATCGCCAAGCTCTTCTGCGGCGAAGCTGCCAACAAGCATGCTCATAACGCTGTCCAGATCTTCGGTGGCTACGGCTTCTCCGATGAGTATCCTGTCGAGCGTTTCTTCCGCGATGCCAAAGTATTGAACATATACGAAGGCACACGCGAAATTCAGCGCCTGATCATCGGTCAAGATGCACTCGGCATCAGATATGCCAACGGCAAGCCGGTTGAGTCGGTTCAAGCTCTGGCAATGGTCTAAGGTTCGTCAGTAAAGAACCGCAAGACCGCCAAGCGCTTCAAGAACGTCAAGAACAAAAGAGAAAGAGGGCGAGAGATCGTCCTCTTTCTCTTTCGGTGTTCTTTCGTTTTGTCCTTAGTCATGTATATTTATGCAGTTGGTGGCAAGCCTTGTCTTGACAAGGTTTGCTTAGTTGCGACTGATTAATAAAATCAGTGAAATTGGTGAAAAGTTTGGCTTAGGAGGTCTTTGTGACTGTGACTTATGGAACGAGTATTGCATTGACGGTGGCTACCGTTATTGCCTCAGTTGCTGGTCTTCTGCTTTTCCGCAAGCTTCTCGCGCCCGATACTCTCAAGAGTAATCACGATGTGGCCGACCCCTATTCTCAGTTTGTTGGCATGCTATTTGCCGTATTGTTGGGCTTTATGGTTGCTGATGCCATGTCTCGCTTCAATAATGCAAGGCAGATAGTCGAGCAAGAGGCTTCTTCGGTCGGTAATGTATTCAGATTAGCCGATGGTTTGCCGGAGGCTCCCCGTCTCAAGGTGCAGAGATTGTGTGCTAAGTATCTGGAGACAGTGATTAATGATGAATGGCCGCTTCTCGCCAAACATGATACTTCCAAGCAAGCCTGGACGGTCTATAAAGATCTTTGGAGGGCTTGTGTCACTTATGAGCCCGTCTCTGCCCGCGACACCGATGCACATCAAGCCATGCTGCCCCATATGGCCGATGTCGGCACCAATAGACGACTGCGTGTGGATGCCTTGCATAACGGGCTGCCGGCGCCACTCTGGTGGATACTAGGAGTCGGCGGTGTGGCAACCATTCTATTCACTTATTTCTTCAACGTTGAGCATCTGCGGCTGCAGATAGTCATGGTGTCTATAGTCAGCCTGGTTATCTGTCTAAATATTTTCTTGCTTGCCACCTATGATGATCCCTTCTCTGGCGATATGACCGTCTCTTCATCAGCCTTTGAGACACAGCTCAAACTAATTAAGGTTGATCTCGACGGTGTCATACCAGACAAACTTTAGGACCCTAACAAGGCTTGATACCGAAAGTGGTGGTGACGGTGATTTCTCTCAGCCAAGGGTCAAACTGATTGGCTTCAGCATAGCGCCTCAGGCGACTCAGTCCCCGCTGAAACGACATCTGGTCCATCAGATGAAAGACTGAAATATATTTGCTCTCCACCATTTTTACTCTCTCGGCGGCTGAGTTGCAGAGTTTATAAGTATTCTTGTCGGAACCGATGCCGGTTAGACCAGCCGACTTGAGCAGATATTCCATCTGAATTCTTGCCGGTGTGCGTCGAACATCCAGTTCTGAGGCTTTCTCAAAAAACTTGTGGTCAGGGTCTTTGATAATGTCTTCCAAGGCTCCGAAATGGTTGAGCAAAAGCCCTCCTGGTTTCAAAACTCTGGCGCACTGCTGAATTACGTCGAGAGGGTTATTGAAGTGATGCAAGAGATTGCTCATAAAGACTACGTCGAAGCTCTCGTTTTCATAGCTTAGTTTGACGGCATCTTCTTTGTGCCAGTCTATTCCTCTTCCCTCAGGTTTAGATCTGGCAATGGCGAGCATTTCCTCCGAATTGTCGGCACCGGTGACTGCCATCGGCAGCCTTCCGTCCAGCAAAGTGGTGAATACCCCGGTGCCGCAGCCCAGGTCCAAAATTCGCCCTTCTCCTGCGGTGTGCTCAAAAATAAGCTTGACCAAGTCATCCAGGCGCTTGGCTTCGATTTTTCTGTCACACTCATAATTGCGGGCAATTTGTCGGTTATAAGTGATGGTTACTGCATCTGTCTTTAGACTGTCTTTTGCGAGGGTAAGCATATTCAGTTCTCCCAGCCTTTTGCCAGTTTTTCCATAGAATTGCTCAGGGAGGCTCGGGTGACAATGTAGAATCTACGTATCCGAGGCTAAAATTCTCAAGGTCCTAAATGTCCTCAATCTCTCTCTCCGGTTGACATCGTTTGCGGGTGACCCATGCCATTCAAGCTCAAGAATTCTTCATTACAGGTTTTACTAGCTCTTTCACTGCTGTCATCAAACTCTTTTTGTTTGTGCATGGCAAACCCTATTTCAGATCAAGGCGAGAGTTCAATTGAAGATGCTTCGGTGGAGCATGCTCTCAATAATGGTGACTATCAGTCTGCTCAAAATCTCATTGCCAAAAGGCAGAAAACGGCGGCAAAGCAGAGTCTGCAGTGTGCCTATTTAGCCACTTGCATGATGGAAGCCTGTTTGTGGCAGGGGCGAATTTCGGAAGCCCAGAGTAACGCCAAGAAGGCCGGACAGATTATCGACTATCTTATGTCCGGCAAGGCGGGACTTGATTCCAATCAGTTGCTGCCCCTCAAAGAGCTGAAAACTCGTTATTTAGATGCCAATGCCTGGCTTTTAGAAGCCCTTGGTCAAGACTCAAAATGCTATACCTGCCTTGATGAAGCGATTGCTATGATGCGCGATTTGCGTGCTCTTGATCGTGCCACTTGGCGCTTGAGTGATTGTCTTGCCCATAAAGCCAGTATGGAAGCCCAGAACGGTGAATTGCTCAAAGCCAAAGAGCTTATGGAAGAGGCAATTAAACAAGCACAGGGCTCCCATTCGATCTCAAAATATACCGTCGGCGATTTGGAAGAGAATCTGGGCGGCTTGCTCTACAAGTTGGGCGATACCCAGGGGGCTCAAGAACACTTCGCTCGGGCCGTGGCAATCAAGAAAGACAGCGATGCCCTGCAGAAACGGTTCAGCCCTCATCCATACTGGCTCAGCCCCACTTATCGCTATATCAAAGGCGCACCCTGGTCAAGTGAAAGTTTCGAAGGTGGTTTAGAGCACCGTCGCATAGATGTAGGCAGAGCTTCTTTGGAAGCCTATCTGATGAAAGACAAAGCCACTGGCAAGCGAGCTGTAAGAGTGGGTATCAAACTGATTAATAGAACCGATAGTCCATTGCAATTCTTGCCGCGCAAACCCGAGCTTTTTGTGCTCAATCCGAAGATTGCCATCGGCAATATGCTTGATGCCGCTTCTTTAGCGCAGACTGTGGAAACAAAGAGCGCCAAGAAAGCAGATTCAATCAGGCAAGATGGTCGCAATGCCACGCGCACGATGACTACCTATTACCCAAACCCCTATAACTATTACAACAATAATGGCAGAGGGCGCCAGGGTTTTTGGCGTTCGCTCCTCAGTGACAGCGGCAATACCGGAGTTACTCAGGTTCCCGATTTTCAGGCGGAAGCCCAGGCTATGCAGAAGGCGCAGCAAGTGGAAGAAGCCGGTCGGCTCCTTGCCGAAGAGATTCGCAAAGAGGGTGTCGGACCTTGCGATGTGCCGCCCCACGGCGAACTGAATGGGTTCATATTCTTTGAGCTGAAATCTCCTGATAAAGCCACCAAGGTTATTTTCAAGGTGCCGGTCGGCGATGCTCAATTTGAGTTCCGTTTCGATACTTTGCCTTAGGGGAAATCTTTAGCAGAGAAAGTCTTTTCTAGTTCGTTTGTCTTAAAGTGGCCTGCTTCGATCTCATAACCAGTCGGCAGTAACCTTAGTTCATCTAAGTCCTCCACTGCTGACATTTTCGCTCCGATTAGCTAGACTCATAATCTCCTCCATTCGGTAAAGACAAATGAGTTCTAGCGGCGGTCGTAGACCCGGGTTTCTCAATGTTTCAAGCAGTCCACCGAAAGATGCCGATCCTGTTGTCGAGGCATTGACCGGAGACCTTGCCCAGAAGCCAATCTCTTATTTGCTTTCAGTGGCTAATCACTATGATGCTACTGGTCATCTCAAACTCGGACCTCGCAACTGCGAGGTTATGGTGCAGTTTGGGCTTGGCAAACCGGTCTGTGCCTTTTCGCCGGTGGGTAAGGGCGATGAAGTCGTGCTAGACCTTTTCACTTGGGATCGAGGTGTAGTAACTTTCGAGAGTCAGAAACAGCCTGATTCGGTCAATATAAATGAGACACTGGAAAGTCTTATCATGCAGGGCGAGCGCTTCAAAGAAGATACTGCCTTTCTTGCCAACTATTTAATCGATGATATGTCAATTCTAGTGAGAGGAGAAAAACTAAGCACCGAAGAATTGTCTCGCTCGATTCATGCCTGTAAGGTGGTGTCGCCGGCGGTGCTTTCTGAAATTTACGGTAATGTTTACGGCACCCTCAATCTAGCTGACGTAGCGGAGCGTCTTTCTTTGCGCCGCAGTCAATGGGTTATGGGCGTGGCGCATTTATTGCGGGCTGGTATCTTCCTCGCCCCCGACGGCAAATCTCTGAAAATTACCGACCTGGAAGCCTTGGTCTTTAAAGATAATGCCAGCCTTCTCGGTTCTTCTTTTTCGGCGCCATCGGCAAATGCAATGCCCCAGGCTGGTTTCATTTCACCCAGCCCAGTTCCTGCCGATCTTTCTGCTCCCAATACACCTTATTCGAATCCCGGTTCAGTGGCACCACCGGCGACGCCCTTTGGTGGTGTCGGTGCCTTCCAAGGTTTCAATACAGGAAGCTTCTTTGCCAGTCCGGTTATTCCACACGATGCCCCCGATGCGACTGGCTCTGATGGGGAAGGGGCGCCTAGTCAGCCTCTCGAGCCTCGTTTTCAAAATGCTATGCCGCCGGCGCCAAGTTTTCCAAATAACGTTGATACTGGGACTATCGGCACAAAGTCGCCTTCTTTCTCTGGAGTCGCCGGCGATGCCTGGCAACATTCGGCAAACGACGCCTGGCAGGCGGCTTCAGGCTCATCCTTTGTCATGACTCAACCTGATTTACCGGCCAACCAGATGCCTGCAGAGCCTATTGCCGCTGTGCAGCCTTTAGTTCAGCCTGTGATACAACCTGTGATACAACCTGTAGTTCAGCCTGTAGCTATGTCAATGCCGCCGCCGCCCCCAAGTCCTCCGGGCCTCACAACTTCTCCGAGTGCTGCTTTGCCTCAGCCTGCCAACCCGGAAGAGATTGTAATGTCGATTGGCTTGCCGGTATCGCCGGTGGTGTTGAAGCTTAAAGCAGGAAAGCATTCTTTACCTCTTTTGCTTAATCAAGATACTGGGCTCTTGCGCAGTGATGTCTTCGAGTATTTGCTCACCTCTGAATTTGAGAGGGCTTGCCGGTTTAACGGCGAGTTTAGCTTGATTGTTTTTTGTCTGCGCCGCACGGTGGAACCTAGTGCCGAAGTAGCTTTAGTCGATCTTTTGAAGGTATTGCATCGAATCGATGAATTGCGGCGTGAAGTAGACATACTTGGGCATTTTGGCGATAGAACTTTTGCTCTGCTATTGCCAAGCGTCAGAGCCGAAGCCTGCCATGGTTTTATTCAGCGAATCGGTAATAATCTGGCCGCAGATCTGGCCCAACATAAATTGATGATGCACTTCGGCATTGCCTGCGCTCCAGTGGACGCCACCGAATTGTCTAATCTAATATTGGCGGCACAAATGGCAATGAAGTCTGCTTTTGATAGAAACGCAGTATTATAGACCAGCATCTAGTCTGGCTAAGCGTCGCCCTGAATGAGCGAAAGGGCTTTCTATAAAGTCTGCTTTTGCCTCATCTCTTTCAAAATAGAGAAGCCCATCTTTGTAGTTTTCTAGTTTGATTGGTGGGGCACTAACCGGTTGTTTCAAAACTTTCGGTTGGCTTTCGCAGTCATTATAAAAGACCTCCGTAAGGCGGCTCTCACCCTTGCTTGCCAGTAAGCCGCGCAAATCATCGAAATAGATAATCGGCTTGCCTTCCTCTTTCATCATGGAGCGTCCTCTCATGGCATGCACATAATAGGTCATGGCCGCACCGTCAAAGGGCATAAAATTAGGATAGTCAAGCGTGTAGCGGCTTAGATCGATGGTCTTGTTTAAGCCGGGTCCTTCTACTTGCATATCGACAAAGTGCCTGGTGCCGAAATTAGCCCTGCACCGCAGGCAGTACCATGTTCGGGGGCGCAATGCACTGCCTAGATTGAGAATCTCCCACTTTCTTGTCTGGCTCGGTTTGCCGCTCATGGTTGCCTCAGTGCCGCGCGCCACCCAAACAGTGCCCGTGCGTTGCAGTCCCACAAAAGCCATCCAATCGCCCCCTTTGACATAAATGGGGGCTTTGCTTCCTTCTATGAACTCTTGGTCAACTCCGAAAATGACATCGTCTTTAAGCCCCTCTTCAAAATAGAAATAGCTTTCGACACAAGAAATGCCGGGATTTTTGACAAAGTCGGCGGTCTTGCCTGCTCTGCTGAAACCAACTAGGGCTGAGAGCCTGGCTGCGTCAGCATAGACCTTCAGTAAAGCTAAACCCACCACCAAAAGAAGCAGGGCGCAGACTATGGCCATTTTGCTTTTTTGCATGACTCTTTTGTTTAGTTCACTTTTGAATTCAGACCAGCCAGACGGCTGCCGTCTTCTTTGCCGCTTTCAGTGAAGCCCTGGCTACCCATCTGGTGATTGAGCACAGCTGCCATTTTTGATAGGTCGGAGAGAATGCGTCTTTCTTTCACACCGTTCACGCTCTGTCTGAGATCTGCAACCAAGGCATTGCCTTGCAAGGCGCTTGCCGGGGAAAATTCTGAAATTGCTAATTGTCCTTCTTCGAGAACTTTCATAAAGCGGCGTGCGACCCCGTCTTTTGGTCTAAGTTCACTGCGGGAAAGCACATGGTCGGCAGCCGTAAACTCATAGCCGGGAGCCACGGTTACTGCCTTTATAGACTTGCCGGCAAAAGGCCCCTGGTCGAGTTTTGCCTTAACCTTCATCCCGACGCCGTCCAGGTTTTTTAGCCGCAGAACGCCATTTTCAAAGCTGACCAAGATATCGGAATTGGCATCGAGGGCTAGTTTGCCGAAAGGGGTGATAATATGCGCGTGGCTAGCCGGACTTTTAATAGAAATTAGTAGTTCACCTGAGACCAGCTCTACTACATTGTTTTGAATCATCTTATAGATGGTACCCGGCGCCCACTTCACCAAAATGCCGTCTGGATTATCAGGCGCGGGAGGTTCTTTCGGTACCAAGCTTGGTGGAATCTTTTGAATGCCGTTAAGGGCGGCGTTGGCCATTGGCGCGTTCAACTGTTGATAGTTTGCGGCGGAAGTGACATCGGTCGGCACCACCACTGGTGGCCTAAACGTGGGGGGAATAGGAAATGTGAAACTGGAGAAGGAAGAAGTGGGCGGTGGGTCTGGTACTACCGGCGGTGGCGGTGTCGGCGGTATGTAAGGGGGCAAGGAATCTGTGGGAGTTGGAGGAATCAGAACTTCTCTACTATCGCTCTCGAAAGGAAATTCAGGCGGCTCCGCTAGTGCCGTCTGCCCCTGCCAGAGCAGTGCCGAAATAAGTGTCGCAACGGCTATTCTCTTGTCCAGAAACATATGTCACCCGCAGCAAAAGCGGTGAGAATGGTAGCATGCTTGCCAATATCGACAATTAGCCAGGACTAAAGCTATTTGTCTGTTTTGCCTTTGACCTTATCGATAATGCCTTGAAAGAAGCCTTTGCTATTTTTGCTGCCGCTCTGGCCGGCATTTTTGTCGCCCGTCGCTGGCTTGGTTTTGCTTAGCTTGATTGGCTTACCCTGCTTAATTGCCAGTAAGGCTTCTTTAACCTCTCCGGATTTGGCAAATCTGTCTTCAGGTTTCTTATTCAATAGCTTCATGACAACCTGGTTGAGATCTTCCGGTATGTCTAAGTCTTGAAAGCGCATTGTCAACGATTTCGGTTCTTCACTCACTTGTTTGAAAGCCAATCTGACCGGATTAGATGAACTGAGCGGTAATTTGCCGCTCAAGGCTTCGTACATAACGCAGCCGAGGCTGTAGAGGTCTGATGAAGGGCTGAGTTTTTCACCCAGGCACTGTTCCGGGCTCATATAAGAAGGGTTGCCGAATTCTTCGCCTTCTGGAGTCATATATTTGGTTTCGCGACCGGGATTGGGCAAAACCTTGGCTATGCCGAGATCTGAGATTTTGACAAAGTCTCTTTTGTCGGTCGACTTCAATAAATAAATATTGGAAGGCTTGAGATCGCGGTGCAGCATATTCTCTTTGTGGGCGTAATCCAGAGCTTCAGCCACTTGAATGAAAATGTCCACAACCCTCGGCACATCAAGAAAGCCTTCGTTCTTTATTACTTCGGCAAGCGAGGGACCGGCTAAGAAATCCATGACCAAAAAGGGATAACCTTTGTTCGATAAGCCGAAGTCATAAACCGAAGCCAGATGCGCATGGTCTAGTTCTTGGGCTCGTCTTGCCTCTTGTTCTAAGCGCTTAAAAGTGCGTTTGTTTTCAAAAGGCTTGCGGTGGAAAATCTTTATGGCAAGTACGTTTTCGATATTTCTTGATTTGGCTTGGTAAACATAACTAAGCGAGCCTTTGCCGATTCGCTCTTGAAATAAATAGCCCAGATCGGCTACGTCTTTCAGTTCGACATTTGGGTCGAAACGGCGCACCGGCTTAGCTGGCTGAGACGGGTTTCCGAGTTTGATAATGAGACCTTCGTCTTTGTCATCACTTGGATCGACGGCACTTTTAGAACTATTTTCCTTACTGGCTGCCGTTTCGCTGATTTCGTCTTCTTCCCCTAGATTATCTGCTTCACCCTGGTTGATGAAAGCGTTGAGACTGCCTTGCTCGGCGCGCTTCTTTCTTTCATTGGGCTGCAAGTTTGAAAGGTCGCGCTCGGCAAAACAAGCGCAAAAACCCGGTCTTATTGTCATTGAGTCGGGAGAGACTCGTTTGACTGGAAAGACCGGTTTGCCGCACTGCGAGCAAATTTCTCTTAGAAATTTGATTTCAGAGTCCATCAACCTAGCTGAAAAGAGCCGAAAATAAAGGTCTAAGTGCCGAAGATGCGGTCGCCGGCATCGCCGAGACCAGGCACTATATAGCCTTTTTCGTTCAGTTTCTCGTCAACCGAAGCACAGGTAATATGCACATCGCTGTAGACCGAATGCACTTTCTTGATACCTTCCGGTGCGGCCACAAACGAGACCAGATGGATGTTTTCTACTTTCATCTTTTTGAAGAGGTCGATGGCTGCCACTGCTGAACCACCGGTGGCAAGCATGGGGTCAAGCACGAAAACTCGGCAATCGCTGGGCAGTGAATCTGGTAGCTTGGCGTAATAGGACTTGGCTTCCAGTGTTTCTTCGTCTCTTTTTAGACCGACATGATAAATTCTAGCCGCCGGCAACAGGTGCTGAGCCGCTTCCGCCATAACCAGCCCGGCTCTCAGTACCGGCGCCAAAATGACATAGTCGGTCATTGAGACCCCTTTAGCCGGTCCGACTGGGGTTTCGACCCCTACTTCTCTTGTCTTCATGGCGCGGCAGGCTTCATAAACCAGGTGCTCTGAGAGCGAAATGGCATAACGTCTGAATTTGTGCGGGGCTGTTTGATAGTCCCTGATTTTGGTCAGCAAATGCTGTACCAGCGGGTGGTCAACTACCTGTACCTGCTTATCGAGCGCGATCATCTCAAATCTCCCTGGGATGAAGATGGGCTAAACCGCCACGAGGCTTACCGATTTTTCTCTAGCCCATCGGTCGGCTTCTAGTATATCGCCAAGCTGTGGTGCTTTAATAGGCTTGTGTACAGATAGTGTTCTTTCTATCGTGCGGGCGATGTCAGTAAAGGTAATTTTGCCCTTCAAGAAGCTATCCACGGCGATTTCATTGGCGGCATTCAAGACACAGGCGCTGGAATCGTCGTTGGCGGCAACTTCTTGCGCCATTGCCAGGCAGGGGAAGCGACTGAAATTTGGTTTCTCAAAAGTAAGGTCTTTCAGTTCGCTTAGACTAAGGCGCGGCACCCGCGCTGAAGGCACTCGGTGTGGATGATAAAGGGCGAAGTGAATGGGCAAGCGCATGTCCGGCAGTCCCAGTTGTCCCACTATAGAGCCGTCGACAAATTCTACGGCTGAGTGCAAGATCGACTGCGGATGTATAACCACTTCAATCTTATGCGCTGGAATAGAGAAGAGCCAACGCGCTTCGATCACTTCCAAACCTTTATTCATCAAGGTCGCGGAGTCGATTGTGATCTTGGCTCCCATCGACCAATTGGGATGTTTTAAGGCATCAGATACGGTGGCACGTGCCATGGCTTCTTCCGACCAGGTGCGAAATGGTCCACCCGAACCTGTGAGCAAAAGCTTTTCTACTTCGCCTGCCTGTTCGAGGCTCTTGCCTGCTGCTTGAGCCTTCAAAATACTGGCTTCCAGCGATTGATAAATGGCCGAGTGTTCCGAGTCGACCGGAACAATTTTAGAGCCATGTTTTGCTGCTAGTTCATTGACCAAATGACCGGCTGCCACCATTGTTTCTTTGTTGGCTAGGGCAATGGTTTTACCGGCCTTAATGGCTTCTAGAGTGGGCTTGACTCCCAGGAAGCCCACCACCGCTGTCACCACTGTTTTTGCAGAAGGATGGGTGGCACAGGCAATTAGACCTTCTTCACCGATAAGTATTTCAGTCTTTTTGCCGCTTCTAAAATAATCCGACAGGATGTCTCTCAATGACTCTCTGTCGCTATCGCTAGGTACTGCAACCAGCTCAGGCTCAAAGTCGACAATTTGCTTGCCGAGAAGTTCAAGGTTAGAGGCGCCTGCCGCCAGTGCCGCCACCTCTAAAACCGGTGCACCCGGCGCTAAATGCTCACTTTGCAAAATGTCGAGCGTCTGTCTGCCAATCGAGCCAGTTGAGCCCAGAATACTGATAGCCAAAGCAAAACCCCTTGTCTGTATAGACAAGATTGTGTCAGAAAGCTGGGTCAATCACATGAAAGAACCCTTAAAAGCGCCTTGGGGGCAAAGCTGGTGGTAATTCCAGCCTTGGAATCGTATTGCTTTGGATGAGACCCTTCAGGGTTGTCAATGCGGCTTCTCTGTAGGCGGCTTGGTCGCCGCTGCCTCCCCAGAAGCCATAAAAGCCATTGGCTCTTCTGTCCCAATAGGGATTGTAGGGCATCATTGGCAAATAGCCATTGCCTTGACGCTTCATACCGTTATCGCCCAGGGTATTGTCCGAGCTCATGCGGGCGGCACGGTTTAAAGATATGGCGTCGTCGAGCTTGCGCATCAAGACTGGGTCTTTCAAGTCAACCGGCTGGCCGGTCAGTGCTTGCCCGACTATACCTTTCATTGCCTGGGCCATATAAACGTCGGCCAGCCAAATCTTCAGATAAGGATTATCGGATGTGCGCACACCTTCTCTCAACGTGGTCTCAAGTGTATTGAGGCTTCTATCTGAGAGCCCTGACATGCGTTGATAATACTGAAATGCCGAAGCAGCGCCGTCTCGGTTCGGGTCTGTTTGTCGGTTGAAGTCTAGGAAACCGCCTGCGCCCTGGGTTTCAGCTGTCACGGTTTGCGAAATGTCTTTGTTATAAGCTATCATGACGTCGTTTCTAAGCTTGGTCAGATCGGTCGAATCTTTTGGTGTTGTGAGAAATTGAAGATTTGGCGGGAAATAGTGAAATTCCTTGGGTTTAGCCGTGCCGTCATTGAAATAAAAGAAGTAACCTTTGCTGTCTACCCAGGGTGTTATTTTCACTCCGGGCGGCATATCGGTGATTTTGAGATTGTCAAAGTCGCGGCTATGGTATTTGCCTGCATATGATAGTTTCTTATCAAAATCTTTGTCGTTATATGATAGTTCAAGGGTTTTGCCGGTTATGTTGAGAGCCAGTCTTTCAGAGACTGGAGGCAAGGGTTGGTCGGCAGGTCTTACTATGGGCCTGTCCTGAGGCTGCACGGCTGGACGCTCTTGCTGCTGTTGCGGCTTCACTTCCGGTTTCTGGCGCAATAAATCCAGCGGATCGCCCAGGGTCGGGCGCGGGCCTGTCCGTTTATCGCCGGTGACCAGGTCGAAGTTCGGCTCCGGCCTGCGGTTATTGTCTTGCGGATTATCTGCCAAGCTGAAGTCCCCTGCTTTTGACACTTACTTTTACAGCTATAGAATAGGCTAGCCTTGCTTCGAGCAGACGTCAATGTGGCGAATACGAAAGATTAGAAATGGCTAGGTGCTAGACTTTAGCCTTTCGAACTTGGTCGCCTTTGCGTCTGATTTTTTCATAATTGAGTCAGTCTTTGCCCCAAAAACAGTCCCTGCCAATAGCCAAAATATTCAATGGGGGCTTTTTGCTTTCCATTTTACTTTGGCAAAGTTCTATTCCTGTTCTATCCCAACCTGCTTTGCTGCGCTCTGAAGAATTTGTCAGTTTGAGGCAGACAGATAATGCTGGGCTTAGCGCCCGGTTCAATGAGCAAGAGCTGAATTCACCGGGTGAGACTTTTATTTTGGCTGTTGACGGCAAGCCGGTGCAAGAACTTTCACTAGATGAAATAAAGAGACTTCTAGACGGATCTTATGGTTCAACTTTGTCTTTAGAGTTAGCCGATTCTCTTGGCCAAACTGCCGTGAAAACTGTAGTTCGGCATCCATTGATAAAGCCTACTTTAGAAACTTTAGATCCATTTCTGTACTTTCAGAATCTGGACGGTGCAAATAATACATCCTTCGTCAATTTGCTTGCTTTATCCTCAATCAATTCAGACATTATCGCTAAAGCTTCTTGCCGAAAGGCAATCGATTCTCTGCAGCAAGAAGACCTGCATTACTCAGTGGCATACTTCAATGCAGTTTTGTTGCTGCAAGCAAGTGGTGATTTTGCCGAAGCTGATAAGTATTTTGAGAAATTGCTTGCTGAAATGAACCACACGGGTGAGCAGATAGAGCCTTCGACCTATTTTGCTGAACTGGTGCGCAATCTTCTTGCCCTAGGTAAAGTCAGCCAGGCCGAGAGGTTGTGCAGGAGTTTTCAGGTCATAAGCAGAGAAAAAGCAAAAGACGATGTCAGCGCAGACTATTCGCCGCAGTTTCTTGAACTGTCAGAACTTTATGCCAGTATTCCCACTAGTTCGGCTAAAGCCACTGGTCTGGCATTGGCTAGAGAACTTGCAGACAAAGTTTCATCTTCAAAGGTGGCAGTCTTTTCTGACGAATGGCTTCGCTTTGCTCAGATAATTCAGTCTTATGGCATGACTGAGAGCGCGCTCTTTATTTGTGCTCAATTAAACGCGAAGCCGATGGTTGATAGAAAGAAACTTTATTTGCTTTATTACAAAGCCAGATTAGAGGCTGAACTTGGTCTATTTGCCGCTGCAGAAAATGAGCTTTTGAGTCTGAAAGAGCGTTTTGCCAAACTTCCCGAGAAAGAGCGCCGACTGCTCGAACGGTTGCCGGCATTTTTCCCCCGACATTCGGATCTTGATAGCGCTTTACTTAGCGTTGCTAAGAAGAAAATTCCAGCTGCACCGCCGCCAATTAAGCCGACTTCGCCCAGCTTCGACTATCCGTCCGATACATCGGGGCTGGTTCTGGCAAGAGACGCTCAACTTGCAATTGAGCAGCGAAAGTATGACCAAGTCAAAATCATAACAAACAAACTTGTCTCAAAATTTGCTGATTCTCGGGCGGCAAAGTTAGGGCAAGCAATCAGACAGAATTATTTTGCCACTTGTATGCATCTGGCAAGAAGGTTGACCGATTGCGGTCAATTGACGCAGGCACGAGAACTTTTGCATAAATTGCAGCAAGTCTGTATAGCCAAGCAAGATCTTGATTATCGTCATGATATCTCTCTGCCGATGATTGCTTCCGAGTTTGCCTATATCAATTACATAGAGACCGGAGATCCTGATTGGCAAAGCTTTTGGGGTGCTATTCAGGGCGGGCGGAAATCTAACTTTCGGGAAGCTGATGTTGATGAATCTAGAATTCAAAAGTCTTGTTCGAATAATCTACGTCATTTGGCTGTGGCTTTTCATCTTGCCGGCGAGACCAAGAGAGCGCGGCTCTTCATTGACGGAGCTTTGCAAGAAGCAGAAAAGACGCCTGATGTAAATGGGCTAAGCTTGCTATACACAGACGCTGCAAGAATCTATGCCTGCCAGAACCAAAAAGATTATTCTTTTGTGCGAGCGCTTTGCACCAAAGCCCTCGCTGATAAGCCAGATATAAATGAGCAGGTTGTCTATTCGCTTGTAGAACTATGCCGCACCCTTGATGCAAGGGGGCGCTCTCAAGAAGCTTTAGATATTTTGTTTGGGTATGAAAAGGTTATTGCAGCAGATGCTCGCGGTTGGATATGTGGACCGTTGGATAGAGAAAAAGCCCTTTTGTATTTGAGATTGGGCAACAATCTAGCTGCACTTTCATCTCTAAAACAAAATTTTGAAGGTGAAACTTTGAGCTCCAGAGATAGTCTTTTGTCTGCGCAAATCTCAGAACGACTTGGCGATAAACATGCTGCTGCCGGTGCCTATTTGAATGCGGTGGGCCCAGCTTCCACTCTATCTGAGTTTGAGAAAGAGAAAATAATCAAGAAAGCAATCGCCCTTTGCCGAAGCTGCTCTAAGTTGGACACGCTTCTACTGGCAAAAGCTTATCTGGCATTAAGCGGGCTTGAATATGAGCGCAATGCCGACCTTTCTCTTTCTCTTAGAGAGAAAGCTTGTGAACTATTGCCCGATTCCGATCCGGAGAAGCCTCGATTGCTTGAGTCGATAGTTTGGCACAAGGGTTATTCAGCTGCTAGACAGAACTCAACCAGGCAGGCTGTCGATAAACAGACTCCGGACAAACTGCTTAGAGAGAGAATTGACTTGGCTAAAAGGGCTGTGGCAGCGGCATTGTCTCAGAAGAAAGGCGATGTCGTGCACTATTATCTGGCTCTTGCTTTGCTTGAGGCGCAAGGTGGTATTGTAGATGATGCCATTAAGCATGCCAGGCAAGCAATTGAGGCATACTCAGAAGCTGGCAAGAATGCCTATGCCAAGTGTGCAAAATATGAGTATTTGATTGATTGCAGGTTGCCCATGGCATTGGTAGAGTCCGGTCGCTCCGAGCTGGCTATCTCTCTTCTGGACGAGGCCCAAGCCAAAGTAGACGCTTGCGCCGGTCTCGGCAGTTTGCCTGCCCAAATTCAGATGATGCATCGCTTTAGCTTTTATATGCGGCAGAATAATTTCTTGCGGGCCGAGCAAGTACTCGATAATTTTCTTGAAACCGATCTAAATCAAGGTTACTATGCACCACCTGAGCATGATGTCCACATATGTCGCGGTCCTGGTGACTATCCAGTGCAGTCAAGTCAGAGCCTCGTGGATGATATTCTTGATGTCATCGGCCACGCTGGTGGACAAGCGACTGGTGTATTCAAAATCAAGCTGCTAGAGAAGATTCTTTCGGCACAGAAAAAGCAGTTTGATCAAACTGACTATCGCATAGCCCTAACGCAATGCGCATTAGGTGCATGTCTGCAGTCTTGCGGCTTCAATGAAAGGGCTCTTACAACCTTTCAGTCGGCTATTGAAACAATGCATCTCTATGAAAATATGCACCATATTGCAGAGAAGGTAAATCCTGCATATTTTGCTGCTTTGCAGAAAT
Source organism: Obscuribacter phosphatis (SeqCode) (assembly GCA_017303615.1). Classification (GTDB taxonomy): domain Bacteria; phylum Cyanobacteriota; class Vampirovibrionia; order Obscuribacterales; family Obscuribacteraceae; genus Obscuribacter; species Obscuribacter phosphatis_A. The sequence continues at coordinate 78,124 of JAFLCK010000021.1, read as the reverse complement.
TGCATAGATACACCGATATAGAATCATTCAAGAGAACCATTAATGACGATTGGAAATCATGGAAACGTAAGGCTAAATCTAGTTGGCGCCGTTGAGAGCGCGTTTACGTCTGGTATTTGCAGGTACTTGCCTTTGTTTCGGGTTTAAACTTCCTCGCAGCTGGGAATCTTTAGGGAAATTAGATTTAGGAAGCTCTATTTGGAAAAATTTGATGGGATGTAAAAATTGCCTTCAGCTAATGTAATTACTATTAACGACGCGCCAAAGAGAGTAATCAGTTTTCCGGCTGATACAGAGTTCGGAATTTTGGTGTTATACCCGCCAAAAATTGATCAGTTAATTCTGGATGACTTCATTTCTGTTCGAGATTTGACCTTGGGGCCTGCTAAAGGTGAAATGGAAGTGCCAACTAATGTGTTGGTAGGCCTCAAGCTGAGCCGGGCCGGCTTACCAAACCTAAGAAAGAGTATTATCTATGGTTTTGACGTCATCAACTTTGAGGGACTGTGGGATCTCGCTGCAGAAGATATAGAAGCAATTCTTGAAATGTCTAATTTGTCGTCGGTGCGAATGGAACGGATGGCGAATGACAGAGTGCTGGACGTTGTGGCGAAGCTTACTGAATTAAGACACTTAGACCTGAGTAATAGCGCAATTACTGATGAAGGTTTGGCCAAGCTGGGCAATCTGATCAATCTGGAAGAACTTAATTTGGCTGGCACTGCCATTGACGGGAGCGGTTTGCAGGCTTTGTCTGGTTTGAAGAAGCTGGTTAGGCTGGACCTATCGCGCACCAGACTGAATGACGAGGCGTTGCCGTTTGTCACAGCCTTTGATTCTCTAGATCGTCTGGACGCGAGTTATACAAAGGTTACCGATGTTGGATTGAAGGTACTGAAGTTGATGCCTTCTTTGCAGCAGATCGGACTAAGGGAAACAAAAGTCTCGCCCCACATAAGGGAAGTGAAGAATTTTAAGGCACTAAGGGTGCCAGAGCAAGTTGATGTTGCGCTAATGTCAGGCTATGCGGGCTTTACTGGAAAGTTTTTCAGTTTTCTTGAAAGTCTCAATAGTGGAAGCAATTTCGTTGCTTCCCCCTTATCGGTCTTTTTGATTTTGCACATGCTTGCTCATGGTGCCGCCGGTGCCACCAAAGAAGCCTTTCAAGCGGCCCTTTACGCTGGTTGTGGATCTCTGCCGTCGGCAGAAGCTGCCACTAGTCTTTTGCGAGAGCTGGAAGGTCTTAATGATACAGTCAAAATCTGGATCGCCAATTCGATTTGGCTATCCAGTTCATTTGAGATCAATTCTGATTTCGAGGAGCTGGTAAGACAAAGATATGGAGCTGTTTTCTCGGCTATGCATTCGGACTCAAGTCAAGCTCTCGCTATACTGAACAAATGGGCGGAGGACCAGACCGAGGGGCTTTTGTCTGACGTATTTACCGAGGCTGATACTGACGCTATGATGTTATTGGCCAATGTCGTTTATTTCAAAGGACTTTGGCTCGATCCATTTTCATTTGATGGGACCAGACCAAGAGACTTTTTTCTCGCTAATGGTCGCGTCAGAGAATGCAAATTTATGCATACTGACGGGTTTTTCGATTATCTCAGTTGCCCAGGCTTTGATTGCATTAGTTTGCCTTATCAGGGTGAACGAGTGCAGATGCACTTCTTCCTTCCCCAGAAGAATCTTAGTCTGAGCCAGTCTATTGATTTTCTCAAAGTCAATTGGAGTCGGGTTTTTTCTGAGCTAAGGAAGAAGGAAGGCCGACTGGCTTTACCTAAATTCAAGATTGACATAGAAGTCGATCTCACGGCTGCCTTTGAACATCTAGGTCTTTCTATTCTTCTCAGCGATGAACACTGCAACCTGCCCGGTCTCAGTCCACCCGCTCTGGATTACAATCTGTATGTAGCTGCAGCAAAGCAAAAGGCTTACTTGAAGGTTGACGAGAATGGTACTGAAGCAGCTGCTGTCACAAAGGTTTTGATGATGGCTGGGGCAGGCATGCCCCAAGAGAATCCCGACAAGTTCGACCTTACTTTCGATCGACCTTTCTTTTTTATCTTGAGAGACAGTATCACTGGTCTAGTCTTGTTTAATGGAGTTGTTGAGAACCCTGAAATTTAGACTTCATACAGGTTCTGTAATCTTTCTTTCTAGCTTTCTATCTTTCTATCTTGCTGCTTGCAATTGCATTTGAGCAATTTTGACTTTTGACAGCCCACCGTCTACTGCAAGAACTTGTCCTGTAATCCAGCTGCTTTCTTTGCTCAGAAGCCAGGCGATAGCCTGGGCTATATCAGCTGCTTCCCCCAGCCGACCAAGTGGATGCATAGACAAGGAAGCCTGGCGGCTATTCTCATTGCTTGTCACAGACTTAGTCAACTTGGTTTGCACCAGACCTGGTGCTATGCAATTAACTCTAATTTTTTGTCTAGAGTAAGATGCGGCAGCTGCCAGCATCAAACCTTCTATGCCGGCTTTGGCGGCTGAGATAGCTTCGTGGTTTGCCAAGCCTATGCTGGCTGCCGCCGAAGATACCAGCACCACAGAGCCGCCTTCTTTTCTCATCACTTTACCGGAAGATCTGACGCAGGCAAAAGCCGAATTTAAATTGGCGGCGATTACATTACTGAATTCTGCATGACTAGTCAGATGAGCGGGTTTGAGCAGCAGGCTGCCGACGCAGTTGGCGGCCCCATCTAGGCGTCCGAATTCCTGCAGTGTCTTCTCGAAGCACTTATCAACTTCATCAAAATTGCTCGCGTCAAGCTGAAAATGGCTGCAACCTGTTTCACTAGATAGCTCTTCCAGCTTCTCTTGGTCTTTGCCAGCTGCCATGACCTTGGCGCCCTTTTCAGACAGGAGGCGACAAAGGGCAGAGCCTATGTCGCCGGTGGCGCCCAGTATCAGATATGCTTCATGGCTGTTGTTTGCTGAATTCAAGGTCAAATTGCACCTACCCTTCGGATTCCTGACGGATCTGTTTTTGACGAGAGATAACGTTTCCAAATTAGTGTCAAATGATGAACTGGTTGTGAACAAAGCGTCTTTCGAATTGAGACCAAGGGATTGTTGTTGGAGCTTTAGGTCGACGTACCTTCAGGTATAATTTTGCAGAGCTAAGGTGGTAAAGGCAGGCGAACGCGTGACAGTTGGCAGAAGAGAGCGAAAGAAGGAAGAAACTCGGAGAGCAATTCTGTCGGCTGCGGCAAATCTTTTCAGCCAGCGAGGTTACGAGGCTTCTTCTATCGATGAGATTGCTGAAGCAGCTGATGTAGCCAAAAGAACCCTTTATAATAATTTTGAATCTAAAGAGCAGATTGTTTTAGCATTGCGATGCCAATATTTCGAAGCTCTTATCGAGAAAGCAATTGAGCAGGCTGCGAGTGCTAAGTCGCCGCTTTCTGTTGTCGAGGGCTTCGTGGTCGATAGTGTTCGCTGGACATTCGAACAACCAGAGCTTGCTAGAGTTTTGTTCCGTGACGGTTCAATGCTTCCGCCTCCGCCCAAGTTTTGTCCTGATAATTCTATTCAGCTACCCATGCCGCCTTTTGTGCATCGTTTGTTGGAATTGGTGCTTCTCTGCCAGAAGAAAGGGGAGCTTAGAACCGATGTCGAGACTGAATTTTTAGTGCACCTTATTGGCTTTATTATTGTCTACACCAACTTGCAGACCTTTGGTAATGCCAGCGAGAAAGCCTCGGTAAAGCTTGCTAGAAGATGCTTCCATGCTTTACTTGAAGGGCTTAAAGCTTAAGAATAGAAACGGCGGACCTTATTACTTCAGTCGAAGCTCCATCATTACTTCATCTAGATAGACAAAATTTTCTTCCTTGTTGAGTCGCAAAGCCCGCTCTTCTCGTCCATATGCTTTGAAGCCTAGTCTTTCATAGAGCCGTATTGCCGGCTCGTTTCCTTCTGATACGGTCAGTTGAATTGCTTCCACATCGACATCGCTTTTGACTTTGCTGATTAGTCCTTGCATCAACTTCGCTGCCAGTCCTTTGCCTCTTTTGGTCGGTGTGACATAGACACCCCAAATTACACCTTTGTGTTCCAATTTTCTACCCTTGCGTCTAAAAAATCCGCCCATGGCACAGATATCGCTGCCATTTTCGTCTAGTATCGCCAGCACAAAACGATTGCTTTCTTTCTTAATTTGCCCGCGCAAAAATTGATCACTCTCATTGAGAAAATCATCGAGAGAGGCACCGAATGCTTCCGGTGCCTTTGCTAACGCTTCACCACGTAATTTTTTGAAGCGCGCAAGACCCAGGTCATCATCATCCAATACAAGTAATTCCATTTGAATTTGCACCCGCTATAATCTAGTCTCGAAAGAAAAGAAGGGAACTTGCGCTCCCTTCTTTCTCAGTTTTTACCGTGGTTCGGCATGCTTATCTGCATGTTTATCGGTATGTTTCTTGGTCCGCCTTCTAGATGGATTCTTTTTTCTCTACTTCAGCTTTCATTTTTTCAACAAAATCTGAAAGCTTCATAGAGCCAAGATCACCCTGGCGGCGATGTCTCACTGCCACAGCGTCGCCTTCCACTTCTTTGTCGCCGATTACCACCATATATGGTGTCTGTTGCATCTGTGCTTCTCTGATGCGATAGTTGATTGTTTCACTACGTTCATCGAGGTGCACGCGCATATCTAGATCGGTGAGAGCTTTGGCTGTTTTTCTAGCATGCTCTTGATGGCGATCTGAAATCGGGATGACAGCTACTTGGGTCGGCGCCAACCAAAGCGGGAAGGCTCCGGCATAGTGTTCGATTAGTCCGCCGCAGAAGCGTTCCATAGAACCCAGCACGGCGCGGTGCACCATGACTGTATGGTGCTTGTTGCCGTCTTCGCCGACATAGTTGACGTCAAAACGCTCTGGCAGGTTGAGGTCAACCTGCACAGTCGGTCCTTGCCATTCACGTCCGATGGCGTCAAAAAGTTTGACGTCGATCTTCGGTGCATAGAAAGCCCCGCCGCCTTCGTCCACTTCATAGTCCATACCGCGTTTCTGCATGGCGCGCTCAAGCGCGCCTGTAGCCATTTCCCACTCTTCGTCGGTACCCATCGCCTGGGCCGGTTTGGTAGCCAGATAGGCTTTGTATTTATAGCCGAAGGTGGTCATGAGAGCGTCAATCAAATCAAGGATGCCCGAGATTTCACCCTCTAACTGTTCTGGGGTGCAAAAGATGTGCGAATCGTCTTGTGTAAATCCGCGCACTCTCAGCATGCCGTGCAAGACGCCGGAACGCTCATAGCGATAGACAGTGCCCAGCTCTGCCATTCTGATTGGCAAGTCGCGATAACTACGCAGTTTAGATTTGTAGATCATGATGTGACCGGGACAGTTCATCGGCTTGGCGCGATAGGCCTGACCGTCGATATCCATCGGCGAATACATGTTCTCTTTGTAGTTTTCCAGGTGACCGCTTATTTCATATAGGTGCTCGCTGGCAATGTGCGGTGTATAGACAAACTGATAGCCGCGTCTTCTGTGTTCGGCGCGCCAATAGTTCTCGATGCAGTCGCGCACGGTGGCCAAATTGGGATGCCAAAAGATGAGACCCGGTCCCACTTCTTCGTGGGTCGAGAAAAGATCCAGCTGTTTGGCTAATTTGCGGTGGTCGCGCTTTTCGGCTTCTTCCAGCTTGTGCAGATAGTCTTCCAGATCTTTCTTGGTCCAAAAGGCTGTGGCATAGATGCGCTGCAACTGCTCTTTATGCTCATCGCCGCGCCAGTAAGAGCCGGAGACTTTCAAGAGTTTGAAAGCCTTGATTAGCCCGGTTGAGGGCAGGTGCGGTCCACGGCAGAGGTCGTTCCATATGGTGTTGCCGTCTTTATCTTGCATCAGATAGAGAGTCGGGTTATGGTCTCTGTGCTCGCGCAAAAGCTCGGCCTTAAACTTCTCGCCTTGGCTCTCGAACTCTTTTAGTTGCTTGTCTACATCGGCAATGTTATAGCGCACCAGCCTTTGTTTGGCTTCGGCTATTTTCTTCATTTCGGCTTCGATGTTGGCTAGATCTTCGGTTGAGAGTGAATGATCTTTGATTTCAAAGTCGTAATAGAAGCCATTGTCGATGGTCGGACCGATGGCTATCTTTGCCTGGGGAAAGAGCTTTTGCACAGCTTGAGCCATGACGTGGGCGGTACTGTGTCTCAAAAGCTCTATCGACTGCGGGTCGTCTGCGGTGAGTATTTTTACTTCCATGCCATCGGTGAGGGGAGTGTACAAATCACTCAGTTCGCCGTTGATTGAAAGACCGACAGCTTTGCGGAAGAGACCCTCGCTGATTTCTTTAGCCAGGTCGGCTCCGGTTTTACCCTGGTCTAGTGTTCTTTCACTGCCGTCGGGAAGCTTAATTTTGACCTGTGTATTGACTGACATATGTACCGTCCTTTCTGAATGCTCGGCATCTACAAACTGCCGAACTGATTAGTCTGTCAATTTTATCAAGAGATCAGAGCTTGAACTCGTTTTCAAGTTCTTCTATGAAGTTGGCAATACGCTTTTGGTCGGTGAAAAACCTTACCCCTAGAGCGTCCCAGCGGTAAATACCGGTCTCAACATTCCCGGCATCGATAAAGCACTCGACCCTGTATGAACCGGCGCTTACCTCAAGGGCAAGCTCAAAAGACGGCTCTGCCGGCTCAAAGAGGACACGGTTTTTCTTGCCTTCTATAAGGTCTTTCAATTGTTTGGTCAGGTGGTTGATTTCATCTTGGGGTTTGCGGCAAAGCACATAGGCATTGGCCACGGTCTGAATGTCTAGTACAGCCTCGGCTAGGTCTTTGGTATTTTTATTGCCTGTGGCGTTCTTTCCGGCTGTAGCGTCTTTAGCCAATTGATTGGCGTCGGTGGTATGCCTGGCTAGAACATCGTCCATGCTTAGTCGTTTTTCCGGATCAAAGTCTGAGGCGAAAGAAAGCGCCCTATTTCCGCTTGTCAGGGTTAGCTCGATATGCTGCCATTGCTGCACTTCCTTCACTAGGTCCACTTCCTGAAATGAACTGGCTTTGATGGTAAAAGCCGAGATGTATTCTTCGTCTTCGCAATAAAGTGTGGCCATTTTATTTTCCTATACAAAAGTTGGCGAATACTTCGGTTAATATTTCTTCGGTGACCACCTGACCGGAAATGGCATCAAGTGCGTCTACCGCCAGGCGCAGGTCGCTGGCAAGGCAGTCTTGGGGCAGACCGGCTTGGGCGCTTTCAGCTAGCCGGCTAAGCGATTCAACCGATTTGAGGCAGAGGGCGCCTTGTCTTTCATTTAGTGAGGCTGAGATCTCTTTGCGAGAATTGTCGAAGAGGGCGAAATTCTCAATGACATCTTTGAATGCTTCAATGCCATCGCCGCTTAGAGCCGAGATTATGGTGGGTTCGCCCAGGCTGCCGGCAATTATTTTCTCGTCTAATATCTTTGCGATGGAATTCTCATCAAGCAGATCGGACTTATTGACCGCTACAAAATAGGGGCGGGCAAGCTCTTTTAGCCGCTCGGCCATTAGAGACTCTTCGGCTAGAGGGCCGGTCGCCGTGCCGTCGAGCAATATACAGGTCAGGTCCGCCTCTTCCGCCGAGCGCGTCGTGCGCTCAATGCCTATCTTTTCCACCAGGTCGTCGGTATCTCGCAGACCGGCGGTATCTATGACTACTACCGGGATTCCTCTTATATCGACAGGTTCTTCGATGCTGTCTCTGGTTGTGCCCGGTATGTCGGTCACTATGGCTCTTTCAAAATTGAGCAAACGGTTGAGCAGGCTTGATTTACCCGCATTGGGGCGACCGATGATGGCTAGTTTGAGCCCGTCTCTGAGGAAACGACCGGAGCGAGCGGTCTCTGCCAAGTCTCTCAACTCTTGCAAGCTCTCATTGATGATTGGCTCTAGGTCGGCCAAGTCGAGGTCGCCCACCTCTTCCGGAAAGTCAATGCCGGCCACGATGCGAGTGTAGAGTTCCATGAGGCGGCTTCTGATCTCTTTTATGCGCTTACCCAGATGCCCTTGCAAAACTGAGAGGGCAAGATGGCTTTGCCTCTCGGTTTTACAGTGAATTACATCGAGCACGGCTTCCGCCTGGGTTAGATCCAGGCGACCGGCAAGAAAGCCTCTTTTAGTGAATTCGCCCTTTTCGGCTAGTCTCGCCCCCTGGGTCATAACCAAGTTCAGAATTTCGCGGGTCACCACCGGTGAACCATGACAGTTGATTTCGACAAGGTCTTCCCCGGTATAGGTGTTCGGACCTCGATAGGTGACCACCACTACTTCGTCGACAATTTTCTCTTCACGTAGGGGATCTTTGATATATCCGATGTAGGCCCGGTGTGATTCGGGTACAAAATTATTTTTTGAATCAGAGACGGTCGTCTTGTTTTTTCTTTCGCTGAAAATTTCTCCCAGTATGGCGAAGGCTCGCTGTCCCGAAACCCTTACTATGGCTATGGCTCCCACTCCGGGGGCGGTTGAGATGGCGGTGATTGTGTCTTCGTCGAACATGGTTTTAGGTGCTTTTTGTAGACTGATTCCAGAGAAAAAATCAGACTAGCACAGTCTAAAGTACTTGAACTAAATAATTGGAGTTGGTAGTATCTCCGATCGCAAAAATCTTAGCGAAACTATGTTTCCGCCAGCTTAGGACAAACAGCATGAACAAAGCAGAACTAATCACTGAAGTGGCAAAAGCCACCGGACAAACCAAGCTGAACGTTCACAATGCAGTTGCCGCAATGCTCCACACGCTGACTTCATCGTTGGCCAAGGGCGAGCGCGTAACTCTTGTAGGCTTCGGCACTTTCGAGCGTCGTCAAAGACAAGCTCGTTATGGCGTCAATCCCCAGAACCCCAAAGAAAAGCTCAAGATCAATGCTGCCAAAGTGCCGGTCTTCAGAGCTGGTCAGGAACTTAAAGATGTGGTGGACGGTAAAGCCAAACAGGCTCCCCTGCCCAAGGCTGTAACTGCTGAGCCGAAACCGGCTAAGAAAGCTGCTGCCAAGCCGGCCAAAAAAGCTGCCGCTAAAAAATCGGTTGCTAAAAAGCCCGCTGCCAAGAAAGCTGCATCCAAAGCTGCTCCTAAAAAAGCCGCCAAGAAACCCGTCGCTAAGAAAAAGCGTCGCTAATCTAGCTAGATAGCTTGGAAGTTCTAGAAAAGAGGAAGTTTAGGCTTCCTCTTTTCTTTTCTTTGAAAGCTTGGTCAAAAGCCAGATGCTGATTAGATTGATAACCGAGTGACAGATCATGGGCGTGATTAGATTGCCTGTTTCTACTTTTAGATAGCTCATCAGCATGCCCACCAGCCCGGCCCAGGCGGCATAGGGAAAGTAATAGAGGCGGGGAAAATGAGCCAAGGCAAAGCAAAGATTGGCGTTTAGCGAACCAACTTTAGCTTCCAAGACGCCGCGAAAGAAGATCTCTTCACTGACGCCCGAAATAAAAGCGAGAAAGCAGATCTTAAAGAGGGTCATACCGCCGAAGAGAGGCATCATTTCTCGAAAAATCAGGTCTCTAAAAGAACGAAAGATATAAATATTGTTCTTAGGGTTAAGACTGAAAAGCATCAGAATTATGTTCAGGCATGAGACCGCAAGCCCGGCACATAGTCCATAGCTCAAGGTTCGGCGAAGAGTTTCGGGAGCAAAGGGGTTGTCGAGGTAAAGGGCTTTACTGTCAAATGAGGCGATATTGAGCCATAGGGTCGAGAGTATCAATAGACCGGTCTCAACCAGAACAGTCATTATAAAGACTGTGTCTGCGTTAAAGGACGACGGCATTTCAATGAGAGCGTCTTCCTGAAAGTCCGGCTCTTTTTGTTCAAGCTCAGTTTTGTCGTTATCAGGCTTGTTTTTGTCTTCGGGTGATTCAGGCAAGCACCACCTCCGGCTTTAAGAGCCCGTCTTCAGTAAGTGCGGCAATGCCCAGCACCTCTTGCTCGGGTGCCGTCAATAAGAAGTATTGGCTTTCTTTTTGCAAAGACTGAGGGGGGCTTATTTTTTGTCCTTGGCAAAAGCGGCGCCGCCAGTCAGGGTCTTCAACTACCAGTATGGGCAAGCCCACTCTTTCTATGGGCAAGAGGGGCATTGTTTCGCCTGCTTCTTTTAGTTCATCTAGACTATGACAGTCGCTTTCTGAAAAAGCACCGGCAGTGGTGCGGCGCAGCTGGTCGAGGCAGGCACCGCAGCCAAAATATTCGCCTAGGTCTCTAGCAATAGATCTTATATAGGTGCCGCTTGAGCAGTGAATTTTCAAAGATAATCTGCTGTCTGCTTCTTCGCTTTCGTCATTAGAAATATCAAGGCGGTTGAGCTTGATATCGTATATGGTGACTTGTCTTTTTTTGACATAAGTCTCCAATTCTTCGTGTTTGATTTCACCGCTTCTGGCTAAGTCGTAAAGGCGGCGACCATTAATATGAATGGCGCTGTATAGAGGCGGCATCTGCTCGATTTTGCCCTGGAATTTCAAAAGTGCTGGGCCGATATTTTCTTTGATTTGCTCTTTCTGCTTTGCGGTCAGCGGTTTCTTTTCTAAGACTTCGCCCTCTATATCATCGGTGGCTGTCACTAACCCCAGTAAGACACCGGCTTCGTAGGTTTTGTCGTCTTTGAGAAAACGTAAGAGTCTTGTTGCTTTACCCACAGCCAAGATCATGACGCCGGTGGCCATGGGGTCAAGGGTGCCGGAATGACCGATTTGCTTTTGTTTGAGGGCACGTCTGGCTATAGCTACGACATCGTGCGAAGTCATGCCTGCCGGTTTGTCTAAGCAGAGAAAACCGTGCCGTTCAGTTTTGGCTTGAGATCTCTCAGACTTCACCGCGTGAAATCTTGCCCAATAGATCTGCTACTTTAGAGCCGCGTTCCAGAGAATCATCCAGCTTGAATGAGAGCTCGGGTGCAAAACGCAGCTTTAATCTGCGGCAGATTTCGCCTCTGATATAACCGGCTTGCTCGTTCAAGGCATCCATAATAGCCTGTCTATCGCCTTGTCCAAAGATTGAAACAAAAACTTTGACGGCGCGCAGATCGGGCGAGCACTCTACCTCAGTAATTGAAATTAGACCAGAAACCGATAGACGGGGATCTTTTAGATCGCGTCTGATCATTTCAGCCAGTTCTTTCTTGATTGACTGGGCTACGCGTAGTGCTCTTTCTGCGCTCATTTAGGATAGTTCTCTTTTTGTTTCTTGCACGATGAAGCTGTTTATCTTGTCGCCAATCTGCAGGTCTGAGAACTTGTCGAAGCTCATACCGCATTCAAAGCCTTGTGCCACTTCTTTGGCATCGTCTTTGAAGCGTTTGAGAGTATCGAGTTTGCCTTCGTGGATAACCTGACCGTTGCGTTCGATGCGAGCAATGGAACCACGCTGCACCTTACCGCTCAGCACCATACAACCAGCGATCATGAGACCTTTGCCGACTTTGAATATCTGTCTGACTTCGGCCTGACCAATCTGTACTTCTTCCTTGATAGGCTTGAGCAGACCCTGAATGGCGCTCATAATATCATCGGTGATTTGATAGATGATGTTATAGGTTCTGACGTCGACGCCGTTGGCTTCGGCAACGCGGGCTCCGTTTTGGTCGGGCTGTACGTTGAAGCCGACGATGATGGCATTGGAAGATGCCGCCAGGTTGACGTCGTTTTCAGAGATGTCACCAGAAGCGGTGCGCAGTACACGGGTCTGCACTTCGCTCGAACTGAGTTTGCGAATAGAATCGGCGATGGCTTCGGCTGTACCTTGTACGTCGGCTTTGACGATAATGTTCAGCTCTTTCACTTCGCCGCTTTCCAATAAGTCGTGCAGCGATTCGAGGGTGACGTGGTGCTGCGGTCCTTTGGCTTCGCTCTGCTTGCGCAGTTCGGCCAACATCTTGGCGCCTTGGGCATCGTCTACCACTTCAAAGCGGTCACCGGCCAAGGGCACTTCATCAAGACCAAGCACTTCCACCGGCATAGAAGGTCCGGCGGCTTTTACTCTTTGACCACGGTCATCGAACAAGGCTCTGACGCGACCGCACTTGCTGCCGGCGACGATGAAATCACCTTCACGCAAAGTGCCGTTTTCGACCAGGGCTGTGGCCACGGCACCTTTACCGCGACTCAACTCGGCTTCGACGATGACGCCTTCGGCTGGTTTTTCAGGGTTGGCTTTCAATTCGAGAATGTCAGAAACCAGCAAGATCATCTCAAGCAGGTTATCCAAACCGGTTCTCTTCTTAGCCGAAACTTCCACTGTGACAGTATCGCCGCCGTATTTTTCAGAAACCAGGTTGTGGTTCATCAGCTGGGTGAGGACACGTTCGGGATCGGCACCGGCTTTGTCGACCTTGTTGACGGCAACGATGATCGGCACTCCGGCTGCTTTGGCGTGGTCGAGAGCTTCTACTGTTTGCGGCATGACACCGTCGTCTGCAGCGACCACCAAAATGGCTATGTCGGTCACCTTGGCGCCGCGGGCGCGCATGGCGGTGAAAGCTTCGTGACCCGGTGTGTCGAGGAAAACAATCTGACGCATATGGCCTTCTTCATCGGGCACTTCTACGTGGTAGGCGCCGATGTGCTGGGTGATGCCGCCATGTTCTGCGTCGGTAAGATTGAACTTGGTTTGTCTAATGGCATCGAGCAAGCTTGTTTTACCGTGGTCGACGTGACCCATGATTGTGACCACAGGCGGTCTTGTTACCAGGTTGGCTTTGTCTTCTTCCGAAAGCTCAACTAGTTTTTCTTCTTTGGCTTCTTGCACTTCTTCAGAGAGTACTTCGTACTCCATTTCAACTGCCAGTTCGCGAGCCAGTTCTAGTTCGACCATCTGGTTGACGGTACGCATCACGCCCTTCATAAAGAGGCGCTTGATGATTTCGGTTTCTGCCACAGCCATTTTATTGGCCAGTTCTTGCACGGTCACCGAGGTGTTGAGCACGATAGATTTAGGCACTTCCACAACGGCAGCCGCCGGTCTAACTTTCTCTTCTTTCTTTTGACCATGACGATCGGCTGCACCCGGTCTGTGAGATTTTGGTGGACGCGGCGGGGTGGCGCGCATCGAGGGCGCGGCAATTCTAATTGGTACCGATGGGGTCATGGGTCTGACTGCTTGACCTTTCAAATCTGCGAGTTCGTCTTCCACGTCTTCTTCAACAAAATCGACGCGTTTTTTGCTGTGACGACTATCTGCTTTATCTTCTTCTTTCTTGTCGCGAGCCCGATCTTTATCTTTCGACTTAGGAACTTCTTGCTCTTTGGCGGCAGGTTTGATTTCTTCCTCCACTTTTTTAGTTTTAGGAGGTTGATCTAGCTTACGAATAACACGGGGCGCATATTTAGAACCGTCCGACCATTCGTCTCCGGTGGCTCTAATAATGGGCTCCATTTCTTCAAAGGGAGTCTCGGTAGTGCTCTCTTTTCTCTTTTCTTCTTCTCTTGAAAGAGGTTGATTGCTCTGTCTTGCTTCTGGTCTGAGCGGCGCCGCTTGTCTGTTTAGCACTTCGCCGCCTCTGTTTTGCTGACCATGTGTCGCTTGTGCGCCAGGTTGCCCTTGAGTTTGACCTTGAATATTCTTCTGGCTAGGTGCAACGCCTGTGACACCAGGCTTCGCTTGGGGTTCAATAGGTTTGCTCGGCGCGGCTTGGCTCTCGCCTGCAACGGGTTGTTCGCCTTCGGAAGCCGGTTGCGCTTGTCCTGCTGCAATGCCGCTGGGCGCTTGCGCTTGGCTCGCTTGACTTGCTTGTACTGATTGAGCTGATTGTGCTGGTTCGCCTGCGGCGCTTGCTTGCGGCGCCTGGCTGGTCTGAGCTTCTGTCGAAGCTGCCGGTTCGATTGTTTCTGGTTCGGCCGGCGGTTCAACTGGGGTCTCAGCCGGACGATCTGGACGATAGCGGGATAGTACGCGGGGCTTGACTACCGGGGCTGGCTCCGGCGGCGGCAAAATCTTGCTGGCTTTAGCGGCGCCGGCTGCCGGTTTGTCTTGCGGCTTGCCCGCTTTGGCGGTCTTTTTGTCGTCCCCGCCTTTCTTTTTCTTGTCGATGGCGGCAATCAGCTGCCCTACCGCATGCTTGTCGATAGTGCTTGAATGGCTCTTGATGTCGTAGCCCAGTTCGCGCAAAGTCGTGATGATATCCTGGTTTGAGATATTCATCTTGCGTGCCAGCTCGTAAATTCGAACTCTATCGTCCATTCAGTCCTCTCCGTATCCTTCAGTATTTTGGCACGTTTTTGCCCTATTTGAGCACTCAAACCGTAGCGCCTCGATAAGTTGTGCTTCAAGCGGCCAGGTTAGCCGCCTGTGCCCGCTCACGCCCTTTTTCTTCCGTCCTTCAATGGCGGCCTTCAACTTTGTAGTGTTTATCACGCTTTCAAAGCATTTCTCTTGTGGGCAAAAATAGGCGGAGCGGCCGAGCAAATGGCTCGACCGCTCTTCCTGTGTGCCTTTCTTGATGTTAAGAGCCAAAGCTCCTGTTCTGAAATCAAACGTTACACGCACAAGCTCTTCCCTCGGCTTGACCTGTCGGCAAGCAACGCACAATCTGAGATTCTGAGACTTGTGGGTTTCGTTTCTTTTCAATTAGCTGGTCAACTCGTCAAGGGCTTGGTTCATACTGCGGAATGAGCCTCCGGCTTGGCTTTCCGACTTGATGTCGATTTTCCAGCCGGTGAGCTTGGCCGCCAGTCTAACGTTTTGTCCGCCTCTGCCGATGGCGAGTGAAAGCTGATCGTCTGGAACGATTACTTCAGCTCTTCTGCCGCCGTTTTCCGGCGAATCGTCATAGAGCGCTACAGTGGTGATGCGAGCCGGTGAAAGCGAGTTGGAGATGTAATCGACCGGGTCGGTCGAATAACGAATCACGTCGATTTTCTCGTTGCGCAGTTCGGCAACTACGTTTTGAATACGCACGCCTCTGGTACCGATACAGGCTCCGACCGGGTCGACATCGGCATCTTCAGAGTGAACGGCGATCTTGGTGCGATAGCCGGCTTCGCGGGCGATAGATTTGATTTCTACTGTGCCGTCTTCGATTTCAGGCACATAGAGTTCGAATAGTTCGCGCACCAGTTCTTGGTGGGCTTGCGAAACAATTATCTGAGGCACCTTGCCGGTTTCGCGCAGTTCAAGCACATAAACTCTGACGCGGTTGCCGACGCGATAGGTCTCGCCCGGCAGCTGTTCGCGGCTGGGCATGCAGCCTTCCACTCGACCGAGGTTGACAATAACGTTGTTGCGCGAATTGCTGATTACTTCGATACGCTCGATTTGACCAGTGGTGCAGCTGCCTTTGCGGGCATCGAACTCTTTCTTGATTAAATCTTTTTCTGCTTCACGCAGGCGTTGAGTGATTAGCTGCTTGGCTGTCTGGGCGGCAATACGACCAAATTCAGAAAAGTCAGCCGGGGTCACTTCGATTTCAAGCACTTCGCCGACTGTTACATCGGGAATGAGATCTTGAGCGTCTTTCAGTCCGATTTCGTGGTATTCGTTCGAAACTTTTTCCACAACTTCTTTGGGGGCGAAGATACCGATTTCGCCGGTCTCGGTATCAAAGATTGCTCTGACGCCGTCTACATCGTGATCAGGAACCTTCTTCTTGTAGGCTGCCACAATGGCGTCGCAAACGTAGGCAATAAACTCTTCCTGCGGAATATTTCTCTCTCTCTCCAGCTCCTCGGCTGCTTCGAGTAGTTGGCTGCCTATGTTTATCACTTTTACCTCCCAGCCCCTGGGGCCATAGTTTGTTATTTGGTTGTATTGAGATCGACTACTTCGTCGTCTCTGTGCTCTATTGCCGCTTTTGAAAGGTCGGCGTAGAGCTTGATCAGGGAAAGATTTTTGACCGCTGTGGTCAGTTCATTGACTGCCTCGATGGCAATTTTGGCTTTGCCTCTGCCCTTGGGCTGTTTAGCCTGGGGTGCGGCCGGCAGTTCTCTTAGGTGGTGCAGGGTGACTTTGGCATCTTTGCCGTTGGCTTCGGCTTCGTAGGCGCCTAGTTTGGCTAAAAAATGCTGACCAAAGCCACCTTGACCGACGTCGCTCTTGGCTTTGATTTCAACCGTATTGCCTTGGAAAATGCGAAATTCTCTTTCTGTTTTTAACACTCGCTCGAGCCCTGGGCTTGCCACATCGAGCACATAAGAGCCGTGCAAAAGCGACGGCAGTTCTTTCATGTTCTCTAAGCGAGTTTCTAGTTCACGGCTCACCACTTCGCAGTCTGACAGACCGATGCGCCCACCTGGCTTATAAATTGTGATTTCTAAAATGGTTTTGCGTCCCTGCAGCCCAAAGTGGGCATCTACTAGGGTAAAGCCCAGCTCATTGGCGGTTGCTTCGGCTACTTCGGTGATTAACTTGAGGGCTGGGTCGGGACTTTTGCTGTTTGGCATCTAAATAAATTGAAAATTGGGTTATCAGTAAACAAAAAAATGCCGTAGGCTAAGCTCTAGCCTACGACTGAATTCCTTAACGCGGCATAATAGCACAGTTGTATTGGTCAATATGGATAATGACTTTTAATTGTCGGTTTAATTAAGGATTCGTCATTTGGATATTTACTTTCATAACAGGCAAAGACGCTACAGCGTCGATATGGCTGAGTTTGAGACAGACTGCCGCTCTGTGGCGGATGCTCTCACCAAACTGTTTGGTGCCGATAAGAAGCGGCAGGGCGAGCATGAGGCTCTCTGCCAAGGTGAGTTATCTTGCGTACTGGTCTCAAATAAGCGCATAGCCGAGCTAAACGGGCTCTACAGAGGCATAGACAAAGCCACCGATGTGCTCAGTTTTTCGCTGGATATGAAAGATGAAGAAGGCTGGCAACTGGGCGAACTCTATATAAGTGTTGAGAGAGCTGCCGCCCAAGCTGAAGAATATGGACATTCCTTGCGACGTGAGATGGCTTTCTTGTTTGCTCATGGTCTTTTGCATATTTTGGGCTTTGACCACGAGACCCCGGCCCAAGAAAAGGTAATGTTTGGTTACCAAAACAAAATATTAGATGAGGTCGGCATTAAAAGATGATGGTTGTCAAGTAAAATGCCTATGGGTGCTTTAGGCATTTAGATTTTTAGATCTCTTAGATTTTCAGATCTCTATCGCCATAGCCAAAATCTGCAGCCAACATCTTCAGGCAACATCTAATAGGTAACATCGACCGGTGACACTTGAGAAAAATAAGGGTGAAATTGGCTCGACCGAGCCCGGTTCAACAGAACCAGGTTTTGTGCCGGCTCCTGATACCGGCTTAAGAGATGTAAGCTCAAGAGATACCGGCTTAAGAGATGCCAGTGCGGAGGCAGATACTAGCGCAGCCCCTAAAGGTGCCGACCCTAAAGATGCAAACCCAGGTAAAGTGCCGCAGTCTGTCGATAAAGCTTCCGATTCAGAGTCGCCTGTATTGATTTCTCTAGATGATTGGAATCATAAGTGCAGCCGCTCCGGCTCTGTTTTTGAGTCTTTCTATCACGCTTTCAATGGCGTAAAAGTGGCACTGGCACAGCGCAATTTGCGTATTCATTTTTGTGCCACACCGGTGGTGCTCGCCCTGGCTTGGTTCTTGCAGGTAGAAGCCTGGGGCTATGCCTTGCTCATCTTTTCTATAGGGCTCGTCATCGTCTCCGAATTTCTCAACACTGCCATTGAGCACATGGTGGACATTCAAGCCAATTACCGCTATCACCTCAGCGCTCGTTATGCCAAAGACACTGCGGCGGCTGCCGTTATGTTTTCGGCTTTGACGGCGGTTGCCGTAGCCGCCTTTGTATTTGTCCCGAAGATTTGGCAATTGTTGTCTCGATAACACTTTCTAGATTTGACCGCTGTAATCATCGGCGGTGGGAATTTTCCCATTGACTGGGCATGGTGCAGAGGTGTTTGATAGATGTATAAGGCAGCTCAAAGCACAGGCGGTGCTTTGTAATAGTTGGAGAACCCCCCAAGATGACATGGAAAGAATCCCGAGTTCGCGACCATAGCCCCGTGGACAACTTTGAGACCCATCGGTCTGATCTGCCGCCAGTAGTCGATATGGCTGATAGAAACGTCAACTGCCAGCGCGATAGAGCTTGCAATAACGGCAATGACCGCAATCGCGACGTTGAACTCTATAGCCGCAGTTCTGACGGTCGCCCAATCATTATTCATGCTCAGAACGTTTATCTGGGCGGTGAGCAAGGTTATATGGGACGCGGTCCCAATTGTTTTGCCGCTAACGAGGCTGCCTTTGCATCGCAAGAAAGAGCCTATCTGAGATCGATGCAGCAAAGACAGTTTGAGCGCGAGTATGGCAACTATGTTGAGCCCAGAGGCTGCTTCAACACCGGTCGCTGTGACGATGGTCGTCGTTATCGCCCAGTTTATGACCGTGACGATACATATTACAGCGGTGACTATAGTCACGGACGCCGCAGCAATGGCTTTAGAGATTTCATGAACGATTATGTCGCCCCTGTGCTGAGAGCCGGTATCGGTGTGGCTGCCATCAAAAATCTTTGGGACGGCAGAGGCGCTGCTATATTCAATCCTGGCGGCTGGGGTAATACCTGGAACAGCGGTTGGGGCAACAACGGTTGGGATAACGGCTGGGGTAACAACGGCTGGGGCAATACCTGGAATAGTGGCTGGAATAACGGCTATTACAACCAAGATAATGGCTATTATCAGCAGAATAACTGGTGGAATAGACCTCAGTACAGACCGGTGCAGAACTGGAGAGGCGGCAACCGCAACAACATCAGTATCTTCGCCAATCTGGGCTTCTAATTAGATAAAATCTCTTCAGATAAAATCTCTAAGATAATAAATGTGGCTTTCTTCGACTTTGAAGGAAGCCACATCTACTTGAAAGAACTCTTTCAGATTGGCTGATGTAAAGACAGTTTGCAGGTCGCCCTGCAAAAGTTTTTCATTTTTGATAAGCAGAACCTGATCGGCTAACCGTGCGGCAAAGTTGAGGTCGTGCAAGACTATGCCAATTGCTAGACCGCAGGATTCTTTCATAGCCTTTAGATGCTGCAGTATTTCCACTTGATGGTGAAAATCAAGCCCGGTGGTTGGTTCATCTAAAAGTAAAAGGGAAGGTGCCTGATTGAGAGCCATGGCGATAATCGCCCGCTGTCTTTCGCCGCCCGAAAGTTCATTGAGATATTTGTTTTTGAGTGAGGTCAGCTCTAGCCTTTGCAAAATGCTTTCGGTTTGGGCTTGCTCGTTTTCTTTTAGTTTAGACTGCCACCACTTTTGGTGCGGGTTACGACCCAAGGTCACCAAGTCAAAAACTTTCAATTCGTCGGGCAGCTGCATGCTCTGGGGCACACAGGCCACTTTGGCGGCAAAGTCTCGTGCCGACATCTGCCATATGTCTTGCCCATTTAACTCGACAGTGCCTCGTTGCGGTTTCTTTAGTCTTGCCAGTGCCCTAATTAAGGTCGACTTGCCGCAACCGTTCGGTCCCATTATCGCCGTGATGCGCCCCGACTCTAAACTAAGGTCGAGGTCTCTAAATAGAGGCTGAGCAAAGCCCAAGCTTAAAGATCTGGTTTGCAGCTTAATCATCTTAGGCTTCCTCGCTGCTTTCCGAAACTCTATCTATTCCGGCAAGTAAGTAGATAAAGAAAGGCCCGCCCAGAACCGCCATAAGGCTGCCCAAAGGCAGCTCTTGCGCGGCTATGAGGGTGCGGGCGGCAAGATCGGCAAAGAGTGTGAGCACCGCGCCTATGGCAAGCACGCTGACAATCTGCACGCTCTCAGAACCTTTAAATATCTGCCTGGCCAGATAGGGGGCGATTAGTCCGACAAAGCCCACCAGCCCCGCGATAGATGTGGCTGAGGCGGTCAGCATAACCGCGGCTGCCAAAATAATTAGCTGCGCTCTGCCCACATTCAAGCCAAGGGCGGCTGCCGTCTCTTCCCCTAAACTCAAGAGCCTTAGCTGTTTGCCTGAAAATAGGGCAACTGCCAGGGCCGGTATAGAATAAAGCAGGGGCGGCAAAAGTTCGCTCCAGGTGCGCCCGCTCAGTCCGCCCATCAGCCAAAGATTGAGACCCTGCGACATACTCTGCGTACCAAAGATGTGCATCATCAAATTGATGGCTGCTTGCGCCACGGATGAAAGAGCTATGCCGGCTAAAAGTAAACGGGTAATTGATAGTCCGTGGGTGCCGCCGTGGCCGGTGGCACTGCGGCGCGATAGAACGATGACAGTGGTAGAAGTGCTGATACCACCGATAATGGCAACCAGAGGTACCAAGCTTAGGTCTAAACCGAGCAGCAATGCCGCCGCCACCCCAAGCGCCGCCCCGCTCGACACGCCTGTTAGGTAAGGGTCGGCTAGATAATTGCGCGAAAGCTTTTGCAAAAGATAGCCCGACAAACTCAAATAAATGCCGGTGAGCATGGCGCTAAGCAGTCTCGGTATTCTAATCTCGTTGAGTACGGCAGCCAGTTCGCCCGTGCCGCTAAACGCCGTCTTTAGCGCCGTGATCGGATCAACACAAGTTTCTCCCAGGCAAAGATTGGCGATGAGAGCCAGGGTGAGACAAAGAAAAAGGATAGTAAAGCGGGCTGCCATTAAGTAAGAGATGTTACCATGTTGGCAAGACTGTAAGGTGTGAGGAAGATGTCGATTTATCTAGACAATAGCGCCACTACAAAGGTTAGACCCGAGGTATTGGAGGCAATGCTGCCGTTTTTGCAAGATAAGTTCGGAAATCCTAGCTCGATACATGCAAAGGGGCGGGAAGCCCGCGCCGCTATGGATAAAGCCCGGCAGGAGACTGCTGAACTTATCGGTTGCGAGCCCAATGAGATTTATTTTGCTTCTTGCGGCACCCTGGCAAACAATGTAGCTCTTTTGGGGCGGGCTCGCTTTGTCGAAGCCAATGGCTTGAACCGCAACCTGGTGGTTTCTGCCATCGAGCATCCGTCGGTGACCGGCCCGGCGCAATATCTAGAGAGCAGCGGCTTTAAGGTGACTTACTTGCCGGTCGATAAGGCTGGTATAGTCGACCT
Organism: Obscuribacter phosphatis (SeqCode); assembly: GCA_017303615.1. Classification (GTDB taxonomy): domain Bacteria; phylum Cyanobacteriota; class Vampirovibrionia; order Obscuribacterales; family Obscuribacteraceae; genus Obscuribacter; species Obscuribacter phosphatis_A. The sequence goes on along the minus strand of JAFLCK010000021.1, from coordinate 57,125 downwards.
CGATAAGCTAGAAAAGGCTCTTCGCGAAGGGGCTTCGATGGTTTCAATAATGTGGGCCAATAACGAGATAGGCACTGTCGAGCCGATGCAGACCATCTGCCAGTTGGTGCAAGATGAGGCAAAGCGACAGGGGCGAGAGATTTTCCATCACAGTGATAGTGTGCAAGTGATTGGTAAGCTCAAAGTTGACATGAAAGAGCTGCCGCTTTCGGCTATTTCTTTTTCTGGGCACAAGTTTGGCGCACCTAAAGGCATTGGTGCGCTATTCTTGCGGCGGCTGGTCAATGTTATGCCCATTATTTTTGGCGGCGGTCAAGAAATGGGGCTGATGCCCGGTACCGAGCCTCTGGCAAACATAGTTGCACTAGGCGAAGCCGCACGTCTGGCGCGCCTTGAACAAGCTGAAGCAGAAGAACGTCTGCGCCGCTATCAAAAGCGCTTGCTGGCTGCCGTAAAAGACTTGGGCGGTGTTGAAATTACCGGACCGCAAGAGCTAGAGCTGCGCTTGCCCGGACATTTGAGCATTTGCGCCGAGGGATACGAAGGCGAGGCGCTGGTGATGAAAGGCGACCTGAAAGGTCTGGCTGTATCGAGCGGCAGCGCCTGCCACCGCGGCATAATCGAACCGTCTGCGGTCTTAAAGGCAATCGGCTTGAGTCACGATAAAGCCATGGGCTCTTTGCGCATTTCTTTGGGTAAAGATACCACCGAGGCTGATGTCGAAAGAGCCTGCACTATATTAGGTGGCATGTTCAAGGTCAAGCAGCGCTAGTCAATTTTCTCGTCGCGCGGCTTACTGCAAGAATGGGTCTGAGCAGCAATGGACCGAGAACGTACGCCGGGCCCTTGTCAATAATTGTTTGGCATCAAGTGTGGGCGTTTGATCGGCAGACCCACGTGTCAAGGGCGAAACTTAACTGTCATTAGAGACTTTCTGGAAGAAGGTACTTGCTGCGCGGATTGGTAGAGGATTGAGCCAGAATGCCTTTTGCATGAGAGAAAGTCTGAATCCGAATACTTTTCCCTCGTGGAAGAAAGTTATTCAGCGGTGAGATCAGGAAAAGAGCGCGAAGCCTGAGACCGATAGCATTCCTGTCTTCATGCCGGTGGCTCAGCTGCAGCATCCAGTGAAGATTTGCGCAGAGACAAATTCGCAACCAGCTGTTGCTGAATTAGATCTTGCCGCACGAACTGTAAAAATCTTTGTCGGCATCGATAGAGAGTCTTTGAAAGAGATCGTTCTGGTTCTTCGAGAGGTGGCATTGTGATTAGCTTACCAAGTCAAACGCGAGTCTTTCTTTGCACTCAGGATACCGACATGCGCAGGTCATTTAATTCTTTGCAATCAGTGATCAGAGCAACCATACACCTTAATCCGCTGAGCGGGTATCTCTTCGTGTTCAAGAATAAGAGGGCAGATAGAATCAAGTGCGTCTTCTGGGACAACAGTGGCTACGCCATGTTCTACAAAGTGCTCCAGAAAGGCACCTTCCAGTTTCCAGACCTAGAGCACGTGAGTTCTGCCGGGCTAGAAATTGAGCCTGCTACTTTGCATTTGATACTTGATGGCATCGACTTGAGCAGTGTTAGGCACCGGCAGCGGTATCGATTACCCCATAGCCTTGACCAAAGCAATAGCTTCGTCTCTGGAGCGATACAGTCATAGAGGGGTTTTCTAGGCGTTTCCAGAAAGACTCCGTTAGAAGTTTTGAAGGCTCTCGGTCTTCCCATCAATCGAACATCGATGTCTCGCTGGCTTGCGGAAATTGCGCAGCTTGTCTCTCCCATAGTTACCAAAATGTCTAAGCGAATTCTCTCGGGAAGAGTAATTCAATCTGACGCCACCACAATGCCGGTAATCAAAAAGGGACTGGGAAAAGCTCATCGAGACTTCGTTTGGGTGTATCGCGGTGACGCAGATTACCCATATGACTTGAAGACCGCCTCGATCTCAGGCAAAGACTTTCTAAACCAAAGCTGGCGCTTCTGAGAGACTGGCTCCTTGAACAGTCTCGGCTGGTATTGCCGAAAACAAAACTTGGCGAAGCCATTGCTTACGCTCTCAATCGCTGGAACGCTCTGCAAGTTTACATCGACTATCCCTTTGTGGAAGTCTCGAATAACGGAAGCGAGCGCAGCATTAAACCAGTAGTCCTCTCTCAAATGAATAGCCTCTTCGCCAGCTCCGATTCGGGTGCAAAGGCAATTGCGGTCCATCTGTCTTTCATTGCTACCGCTAAGCGCAATGGCATCAGCCCTGTAGACTGGTATGCCAACGTCCTAGCACGCATTAACGGATTGAGAACAAGCCAACTTCAACAGCTACTTCCCCAGAACTGGTCTCCACCGATGGGCGCGTAAGCCCTTTTTGGTAACCTTCTTAGGAAATCAGCCTGACAAGCTTTTCGCTACCACGCGAATCATCGGACAGGCACTACCACGCACTCGATCGGTACGACCAAGCGCCAACCCGCTTGCCTTCCGGCTATGATGCTTCAGCCTCTTGCACCATTCGTCCGATTACGGAATTGATCGTAATTCACTTGCCTTGGTACTGAATGATTATTCCTCTTGGCTCTTTACCCAATTGAGGCTGAGCGCATCAAGCCTTTCGTACCCGGCTTACGGCGGATTTATCACTTACTGCCACCGCTGGTGAAGTCAGTGACTTCTAATACGTGAGGACGGGGAGTGGCACGTCCCCGGGAAGATGTCTTCCATTCATTTGACCTCCATCATGTCGCACGGTCAGAAAGGACACTGACATTTGATGAGGCAAAACTTCTATGGGCGGCTAGACTTTTGATGAATCAATTCGTACAACTCCTTCTTGAATCGCGTTGCATCGCCTAGTTCACCAAGAAAATCCGCAACCTCGATAGCCGTTTCGAGAATGAGACGGCGAGGAACTTGACGAAGATTCTCCGAATCCGCATTCTGAAGTTGCATTACAACTCGGCACTCACTAAGAACTTTGCGTGCAAACAGCTCTTTGTTTTCTTTCTCACTGAACTTAAATCGCCTATAATGCAGATTCGACAGCGTGGCTTGGTGTATTACATTGTCTGGCTCTAAGGCTTGCGCTTTGAGCAGCAGCTTTTCGGCCACCTCATCGTTGATAAACAGCAAGTAATGCGCTGCATTCGAATTAACAGTAGCATCGTTCGGGAAAAGTTCTACTTGCCTCAGCCAAGCTTGACAGATTTCGTTCAGAACCTGTTCGGAATGCAAGTTGTCTGAAATATGCAACTCTGGTTGAAGCCACATTTCCGTAGCAGGAAAATTCGTAACTGCCCAAATTAGGTGGTTAACAATATTCGGATTACTCTTGTCATTTTTACTATAATATGCAATAAGTTTTATTCTCTGACTCTCATCCGATGTGCCTTTTATGAGCTGCTCTTCTAGCTCAGCAGCCATAAGAGAATCCATCGTCTTTCCTTCTTTCAGTTGTCTCAAAAATTCCATTATCGTCTCTCCAGTTCCTTTAGTTCATGCCGGGATAGACTGATTACCTGGTTTCATTTTCCCTAAAACTCAAATTCAGGAAAGCAGTCATGCCAATTGCCTCCGGGAAAAGGACTATTGCTTCTGCAACGCTCCAAAACCTGCTGACAGCACACCTTGCAAAGCTTTATATCTTTGGGGGTGAAATAGATATCTTCACACAAATTTGAGCAGCTTTCCCAGTTGTCTATGCAACAATCTGGATCGCTGTTTTCTTGGCAATCAGAAAACGGGTCCTTGCATCTAGATCTGCGAGAGCCGGACGGGGGTGGGGCAACACTAGCGACAGCTCCGTCTGGATCAATAAGACTAGTCGGAAGGTTTTTTACATATGCGTAAAGATTTATTCCAGCCCTTTCTTCCAATGGATCTCGACTAAGCCATCTTCCTAATCTCGCACTATAAGCTCTGTATAACGTGAGGCTTAGATTGGACCGAGAATGGGCATACATTCCAGCAAACTGAAAATCAGAAGAAATCGAGCCTTGCGTTAATGTGAGAACTCCGAAGGTTTCGTAACTCTGCTGAGTCAGTACACTCCCACTGGAACTAGTAACTTCGCGAACAGAATACAAGTGATCTCTTGTGTATAAGTATGTCGTAATGCTCTCTGCTTGACCTCTTTTGAAATACTTTACGATGACGGCGCCAATAGCATCTCTCACCTCTAGTATGCCATTGCCGTTCCAGATTAACTTCTTGACACTAGCAATACTACCGCTAGAAATTTCGATCATCTCACAGCATCGGCCCAACCCATCTTGTAAGAACTGACTCATATTCCCACTACCTGGATAATTTATCTTAACCAACCTATTCTCGGCATCCCACTCATAAGTGTTGGTGCCATCGCTTGTCATATTGCCGTTGGCATCAAATGTTGGGCTACTCGATGCAGAGCCTTTGGTACTCAATCTGTAAGAACTGGTCTTTGTTGTATTGGTACCATCTGTGACACTAGCAGGAATGGTATTGGCACCACTGCTCAGTGTCGCACTACCTACAAACTTCTGTGAGTCAGGCAAATTCGCAGCATTACTGTTCACAGTGGCAGATTTCAGGGCCTTGTTTGCAGTTCCTTCAAATCTTGTCGCGCCGCCCGCTGCTATGCTGGTCAGTTCGTTGAGATTGTTATAACCATACTGATTAGCACTAGTGGAAGAAGCTAAACTCAGAGTCTCTGTCGCACCACCGCTGGTGGAAGACGCATATGTCGTCAGTAGCTTCGAGCCTGAGCTTATGAAAACAACCGTGCCGCTGGCTGTGGCAGAGACAGCTATCGCTTGCAAGTCGGTGTCTGCCGTTATTGCCGACGCCACATTGGTCGCGATGCTTGTCAGAGTGTCGCCCGCCTGCACGACATAGTTCACCGCCTTAGAGCCGCCACTCAGTTGCGGGTCAAAGACCGTGACTGTGAGGGTATCGCCGGTTGTCTTGGTGCCTCCGATAACAAGAACCTGGGCACCATTGGTCGGCAAGCCAATCAAGATGGTCTCGGTGGCTGTCGTGCTGGTTGTGCCTCTATAGGTTGTCGGGTTCGTCGAGTTTGACTGCACAGTCACTACAGTGCCGCTCGCTGCTGCTGATACTCCGATGCCTTGCAAGTTTGTATCGGCATTGATTGCCGCGGCCAAACCACTGGCTATGGTCGAAAGGGTGTCGCCAGCAAGCACTGTATACGTGGTCGTTCTGGTGCCACCGCTCAGGGCTGCATCATAGGTGACTAGAGAGACCGTATCGCCGGTTGTCTTGCTGCCGCCAATGCCAATTCTGACTGGTCCGTTCTGATTTACAGATAGGCTGATGGTCTCAGTTGAGCCAGTGCTTACAGACTGCGCATAGGTTGTGGCATTCTGCGAAGTAGACCTGATTGTGATGGTCGTGCCTGTTGATGTCGCCGTCACCCCGATTGCCTGCAAGGCTGTATCGGCGTTAATGGCGTTCCTCAATGCCGTGGCTATTGTGGTCAGGTTATCGGCAGCCAGCACTGTGTAGTTGACATTTTTACTGCCGCCAGATAGTGCCGGGTCTTTAAAGGTTATCGTCAGAATGTCTCCAGTCTTTTTGGTGCCTGCGATAACTGCGTTCTCAACAAAGTTGTCGGTGGCATTCAAAGTAATGCTTGCTGTGGCGCCACCACTGGTAGAGGCAGAGTATGAAGTGACATTTGGCGAAGCCGACTTGATGCTCAAGACAGCTGCATTTGCCGATGCAGTCACGCCAATATTTATCATGTCGGCATCTGCTGCAATAGCGGCAGCCATTTTGGTGGCGATGGTCGAAAGCGTGTCGCCGCCTGCAATAGTGTAATTTATGGCTTTTGAGCCAGATGAAAGCGACTGATCGGTAACGGTAACCGTTAAGACATTACCGGCAGTGACAGTTCCACTAACCCTGCCTCTGGTCACCGTGCTTGTCTGCATGCCGGTTCTGTTTGAGGCGCTATCGTAGGCATAATAATATTGCTTCAGATAATTCGGGCTCAAAGGTCCTCCGCTGGCTGCTGCCGAGACCAGCTGACCGGCTTGGTCATAGTCGAGGGCATAGTTCAAGCTTGTATTGCCCTGCAGCTGCTGCCATTGCTTTATCTGCCCGGCTGGGTCATATCGGTAACTAAACTGTGAAATTGTGTTGCCGGATGGTCCCAGGTTGGCAATTTGCTGCAAACGCTGGTCTTGCAGATTTGGGTACCAGGTGTATTTCGTGGTCTGTCCATTAGGGTAGCTGACCGATGCGAGTCTGTCCGAGCCTCTGGCCAATATAGTTGCCTTGGGTGAAGGCGCTCGCCTGGCTCGCATAGAACAAGCTGAGGCAGAAGACCGTCTGCGCCGCTATCAAGAGCGCTTGCTGGCTGCTGTCAAAGGTATAGGCGGTGTTGAAATAACCGGACCGCAAGAGATTGAACTGCGCTTGCCTGGTCATTTGAGCATTTGCGCCGAGGGCTATGAAGGCGAGGCGCTGGTGATGAAAGGCGACCTGAAAGGGCTGGCTGTGTCGGGCGGCAGTGCTTGCCAAGGCGGTTTCATTGAGCCTTCATCTGTTTTGAAGGCTATAGGTTTGAGTCATGATAAAGCCATGGGCTCTCTGCGTATATCGGTAGGAAAGGATACTACCGAAGCCGATGTCGAAAGAGCTTGCACCATATTAGGTGGCATATTCAAGGTCTAGTCGCGCTAGTCTAGGGCGCGATTTATGAATCGGATATAAGCAGGTTCGAGAGAGTAATTTTATTTGCAGGTGCTTGCACTGGGTCTTTGTAGTCTGAGTTGTGGCGAGAATATGTGTTGTTAGTGAGTTGCCTGCTTCAGTTCCTTTTGTATCATGGTAAGCTGAAGCTTTAGAGTCTAGTGCCTACCCTCGGCAGTTGTTTCATATCTCCAAATTTCGAAGAGAAGATTTTTGCCATGTTTAGGAAAATTTTGCGTGAGTTGACAGGCTCTGTTGATTTTGACAGCCTTAACTTAAGGATCTTTGTCTCAGAGCCTGTATCTCTCACTCTGGTCGAGGAGTTCTTTAAGGTAAGGAAGGACTTTCAATGCATTCGAAATGCTGGAGAGCGAGATAAGCTCATTATTAATGAAAGGAATTTGTTTGGCGGTTACCACAAGTGCATGGAAGTGCTTGGTGGAATGCCGGTGTTGCCAGGGGCTATAGGAAGTACGCTACTAGAGGCGATGGCAAGTCCACGTTTTCTTTTGAATGTCAGCACTGTTGAGGATAGCAGCGAAAGAACAAAAAGAATAGCCGAGATTCTAGCTCGTCAGATTGCTGACAAAGGTTTGGGCGTAGTTCATGACGATAATCTTGGCAGGGTAAGTTATATAAGTCCTGGAACCCAGGCTCCGGTGAACCCGCCAGTTAAGAACAAAAATCAGCAGCTACAAATCGAGTGGAATATAAGTGGCAAGTCCAGACCTAGGGACTTTATGCCAAGGGTGCTCAGCTTGTGGCAGAACCTTGAGCCACGGTTCTTGCCACTTCAATATGGACTTATAGGAGCAATTGACTCTCCTATCAACGGGAGCAACTACGAGGGATTTATCAAAATGCTCGAGCCTCAACCCGGAGCGCTTCAGTGCGGTGTGGGCTGGTATGGAGAATCTCCGGTGCAAATCGGTTCTTTTAGACCCGCTGAAGATGAATCTGTCTATAAGAGCCTGCCTGCGAGGTTTCGACCAAGTCATCTACTTACCTTGCAAATCGATCTGGTTGCATTTGAGAACGAGGCTGATTTCTCTGCGAAATTCGAAGAGCTGTTTAGACAAACAGCCATTGAAGTGAATTCATTTTTTGCTTCGGCTATTGTAATCCGCTCTGGCATAGCGGCTAATGGGCTTCCTCAATACATAGTCGACGATTACAGTCTTTCGGTCGGACCCTGGTGGGAAGGTTTGCCATCTTTACCTTATTGGCTTGGTTGGTATGGCTCAAGCTACTATCCGCTTCTGAAGGAGGCTTTGACCTTGAGCCCATTTGCAAAAGAGTTCCCCGACCAAGGAATCCTTTTGAAATTAGAAGATTTTCCGCAGACTCTCAATCAGTTAACTGGTAAGTTTCCAGAACTACCAAAGGAACTGCTCTTAACTGAGACAACAGTTCAAACACCAGGCGCTATACGTTCTCGCACTTATGAGCCGGCTTTGATAATTCCAGACCTATGAAGAGACTGTCTTTGGGGCGCATCAAAATTGGAGTATTGAGCGAGCTGTTTGCTCAATGGATAGCCAAATTAGTAAGTCCGCAGGGTGCTTTGGGGGTAATTAATGAATGGGCCGCTGCTGTAATTTGACCTGATTTACAAGTCTCAGTGGCATATCTCCGAGTTTGCGTCAGAACTAGTGGTACCCGTTTGAGTCCAATTTCTTCGTGTTGGATATAGGAGCCGCGCCGCAGACTCAGCTGGTCTATAGGCATCTAGTTCTTGGAGTTTCTTATTGTTAACCAAGACGCAAGACAGGCCTAAGCGATATTTGGAACGCGATTTCAAAGACTCATAAAGAATTTTGCTAAGCCACTTGAAAAGTAACCAAATCAGAGAAGTGGCTTCTAAACTAAGCTTACAGAGCTCAAGGTTCCTCTGATCGAATACTTACTATTTTGAATTGCAGAACATGAGAAACTGTTATGGGCAAAATTAGCAAGTTGGTTATGCAATTCGCTTTGCCATTTGGTCAGTAATAAGAGGGTTCTATGCGAGTCTTGCTTGTCTCTGTTTGTTCTGTTTTATCATTCGCTTCTGTTCGTGCCGAACCAAGCAAGATAATAGACGAGAGAGCTGTAAACATAAATCGCAAGAAATACAAGAGTCCATCCTTTACCACAACAGAAAAGAAGACAGAAAATATTGAGCATAGTGCGAACGCCGCCCCAGCGGAACCGTCGGTTATTGAACACAATTGGGGTTATTGCCAAAACCTTGAGTTTTTGAGGGGTCACTGGACTGGTTCTAATTCAAAAGGTGTGAGGATTGATGAATGGTGGGAACAGAGCCAATATGGCGAATTGATTGGAATCCGGAAAGTGCATATCAAGCCTGATAACACAGAGCTACAGCTTATCGTGGTCAGAGACCCCCAAAATAGTGCAAAAACGGGAGCAAGAGTCTCTATTCACCAATTTAACCAAGCACTGATAGCAGGTGACAGATTACCAATAGTTGGAAATCTCGCAGTTCAAAGTGATGGCATAACAATAGCCTACAAGGACACAAAAGATCGGCAAAATTACTTTCATTACAAGAAAACTGCTAGCGTAGTCATACTGGAAGAACTTCTATTTAAGGCTGACAGTCAACCTCCAGAATTATTCAAACTCACAAGGCTGGATAAGTAAGAAAGTGGGAGCACGGAACAGAAGGACCATAAAGAAATTCATGATTCGCCAATCAGCCTTATGTAAGTGTCCTATGCGGAGCATACACATTTGAAAGCACAAAGAACCTAAGTCCCTTTCAGAAGGAAGTCAGGAAAATGGAAAGAAACTGTAAGGCTGGAACTAAATTGAAACATTACAAACTCAGACTTCACAAATAAAATCAGCGAATTCTGCGTACAATCCAGTTTGCATTCTAGCTTAATTTGAGGGTCTATTTTAAAGTCAACCGAGGCAATCAAGACCGAGATCTGATGGAAGTTGAGCTTTGTTCGTTGCTCTGACTAAGACAATCTTCCCGCGTTCCTATTGCGTCAAGAACATTATTTGCTCTCTTTGTTCTCTTCACCCGGCTCGGCTTGACCGAAGGCGTTGCCGACAAAGTTGAGCAGACCCGAAGGGCGATTTGCCATGCGTCCGTGCAACATCTGTATGCCGCCCTTTCCCATTTTTATTTTGCCTTTGCCGTATGGATACCACCAGACTCTGTGCGAGCCGCCGGCGCTATCGATGCTGATATGTTTGATGTTGACTAAGTCGTAGAGTCCGAAATAAGAATGGCTGCGCCCGAAGCCGCTTTTCTTGATGCCGCCCCAAGGTAGTTGCGGTGTGGCATGACTAAAGAGGCAGTCGTTAATCAAGGCTGTGCCGACATTGAGGTCGCGCGCCACGCATTCGGCTCTTTCCAGTTTGCCCGCCCAAATAGTGGCGCATAGACCATATTGGCTATCGTTGGCAAGCTCCACTGCTTGATCTTCATTTTCTACGACCATGATTGGCATCAGCGGTCCGAAGGTTTCTTCGGTCATTACCTTCATGGTGTGGTTGACGTCTGTCAGTATGGTCGGTTCGAAAAAGTAACCGCCCAGATCTTCGCGGCTATGTCCGCCCGCCAGAATGCGGGCCCCCTTGCCGACGGCATCTTCAACGTGTTCTTTTACTTTAGCTAGTTGCACTTCATCAATGAGGGGTCCGACATCGGTACTATCGGCGGTGCCAGCGCCCAGCTTTAGAGCACTGGTGAGCTTGACCAGCTTGGCCAGCATTTTCTCGGTATTTTTGCCTTTTACTAAATAGACTCTCTCCACTGACGCGCATGCCTGTCCGGCATTGGTAAAGGCGCCCCAGACCAGTCCTCGGCAAGTCCAGTCAAGCGGTGCGTCGGGCAAAACTACGGCGGCGTCTTTTCCGCCCAATTCTAAACTTAGCGGGGTAAGGTTTGCGGCTGCCTGCGCCATCACTTTCTGACCGCCCTGTACCGAGCCCGTAAAAATAAGCTTGGCTAGATTGGCTTCGCTGAGAAACTTACCGGTTTCTCTGTCGCCTGTGATGACCTCCACCACCGATGGTGGCAAGCCGGCAGCCTGACAAAGCTCTGCAATTTTCAAACCTATCAAGGGTGACTTTTCAGAAGGCTTGAGTACGACTGTATTTCCTACCATGATAGCCATCAAAATGGCCATCATGGGAATCGAAAATGGATAATTCCAGGGAGCGATGATTCCTACAACACCGAGCGGCTCGAAAGTGACAATACTTTGTTTGCTGGAAAGGAGAGGATTGGATAGGGTTATTGTTTGGTCGTTCAGAAGTTTTTCACAGTTCTCGATTAACCATGTGCAAGTATCGAGCGGCCCGGTTAGCTCAGAGAGATAAGCTTCGGCGAGAGGCTTGCCTACTTCTTCACTGATCAGTCGAGCGATGTCGTCGGCTTGATCGGCGATTACTTGCCTTAGCTTGCCTATATATTTTGCTCTTTGCTTGTAAGAGGTAAGTTGCCACATTTCATAGGCTTTCTGAGAGGCGGCTACGACCTCGTCGACCTTGCCTTTACCCATGATCGGAACTCTGCCCAGCACTTCTTTAGTACTTGGATTTATAGACTCAATTAGAATTTCTGAGCTTGTAACCACCATTTACTCTCTTTGGCTCGCCATCTCGGCATTATTTTAGCGTATCACTTAGATCTTTAGCTTCGCTGTCGCCTGGAGCAAGCTGGCTTAGACGGGCTAGCATCTCGCGAGCCAGGGCAGGATTTGCCTCTTCTTTGGCCAGCCTGGCTAAACCTAGTATGGCATCTTGATTAGATGGGTCAAGCGCCAAGGCTTTGTCGAACTTCTCGCGGGCGCGAGCATAGTCTTTTTCTTTCAAGCTAAGGAAGCCCAGTGCTGCATTGAGAGCTGGATCATCCGGCTTCTCCTTACTCATTTTTTCAACCTGGAAGGAAATTTCGGCAAGTCCTTTCTTGCTGCTGTCTTTATCTTTCAGTCGTGCTCTCAGCTCGATGGCTCTAGCCCGAGCTGCTAGGTCGGCTAGGCCGCAAAGGTCTCTAGCCGCGCTCATAGCCTCGACCAGGTCGCCTTCTTTGAGATTGGCTTGGGCTTGATATAGTTTTACTGCCGTCAAGCTGGGCTCGTTCTTCTGTACTTCTTCAAAGCAAGAAATTGCTTCTTGATTTTCACCTTGGGCCAGGGCTAGTTTGCCCTTGACGAAACTAACTAGAGCTGGACTGGTCTTGTCTTTCTTGCGGCTTATAGTTTCAAAACTCTTGCGTCCTTCATTGAACTTGCCGCTGTCTATATCGCAAAGTACTTTCCAAAGACTGCCGTTGCCGGCATCAGTATTGGTCTGCGCTAGCCAGTTCTTGTCATTTAGCAAGTAAAGGGCAAAACCGCGCAATGTCTGGGCCTCGTCGGGCACTTTTTTGATCTTGTTATAGCGCTCCAGGGCTTCGGCGGCTTCGCTTAGATAGCCTAGGCAAAGCGCTTCTTTGCCGATAGAAAGAAAAGTCTCATCGGGCAGATTGGGATCATTAACCAGCTTCTTCAGCTCCTGTCTTGCTCCTTGCGTATTGCCGGAGCGGTGCATGCTTTGCATCAGACGCAGCCGATTTGCTCTTTCTTTTGGGTCAAGGCTGGCTGCTTTGCGCCTGGCTTCCGCCAAACGACTGTCTCCAGTCGCTTCATAAACCTGCAGCAAAGCCGTCCAGGCATCTGTATTGGCGGGGTCCAATTCGGTTACTTTTTCATACTCTTGACCGGCTTCAGGCATGCGACCCATCATTGTCAGAAGCATGGCCGCTTGCAGGTGAGCGGCTGTGCTTGCATCATCAATTTGGCAGGCTCGCTTAGCTGCTTGCAAAGATTCTTCCTGCCCGTCCTTGATTTGCATCAAGAGGGTGGAAAGCAAAAGATGCAACTTGAGATTATTTGGACATTTTTTCTGCCAGGCCCGCAGTGATTCCACCGCTGCCTGATTATCACCTTTAGCCATGAGGCTTGTGGCGTGGTTGAGACATTCTTTGCAGCCGTCGTCTTTTCCTTGAGCAAGAGCTGTATCGGCTATAAATGGGGTATTCAGGGTCAAGAGGACTGCTGATAATAGCTTTGCCTTCCAGAAGCTGCCGCTCAATCTAGGTTGACTCACTGACTTGTTCTTTCCTTCTAAATTGTCTTCTTGTGCCTTCGATGCAGGCGCTGGCCTCTCTAATGAAAGCCCTGAGAGCCAGCTGAGAAGATATATTGTATCTTAAAGAGAATACTGAGCACTCAAGGCAAGAAATCTCGCAAGAAATCTCGCAAGAAATCTCTCAAGAAATCTCTCAAGGAATCTCGAAGTATATGGGTCAATTTATGCACTCGCTCTTAGTCCTATTCATGGTTCTCGGCGTGCTTGGTCTTTCATTGATTGCCCCTGGCCCGGCTAGAGCCGAGAATCTCTTCGAAAAAGCCAAGCGCTCTTATTTTGCCGGGCGTTATCAGGAGGCGGGCGGTATGCTCAACCGGGTCGTGGCCAACGACCCTAATGATGCTGAGGCTTATGATCTCTTGGGTAAGGTTTATCACCGCCTGGGGCGGTTTGAAGAGGCTCTCAAACAGTATCAAACAGCTTTGAAGCTGGCTCCAGGCTCTGCCGACTTTATTTTTGACCAGGGCGTCGCTCAGTTTGACATGGGGCACTATGATGAGGCTCGAGCCAGTTTTGAAGACGCGGTCAAGCGTTCACCCCAAAAGAGTGATTTTCAGTATAACCTTGCTATCGCCAAAGAGCGCCTGGGTGATGTGAACGGTGCTATGGAAGGTTATGACCGGGCTATTAATCTTGATGACAAGAACGCCTTTGCCCATTTCAGCCTTGGCCGCCTGCTTCAAAAAAACGGCGACCGCGACCGGGCTATGCAAGAGTACAAGACTGCAATCAGCATTTCTCCCGAGTATTCGGAAGCTTATAACAATCTGGGTGTGCTGTATAACAGTCTAGGTAAGTATCCTGAAGCCATATCTTGTTTTCAGAAAGCTATCAAAATTAAGCCGGATTGTTCTGAAGCCCAGCGCAATCTCGGCTATAGCCAGGCTCATACTAGTCTTGGCATGACCTATCTAAATCAGGGTGATAAAAGAAAAGCTGCCGATGAATTCAAGAAAGCACTTTCGATAGACCCCGAGTTTGCCGATGCTCACTATAACTATGGCTTGCTCTTGCAGAGCGATGGCCAGACCGAGCTTGCGGTGAAGCACTATTTGCTTGCCATCAAGTTTGACCCCGGCAATTTCAGGGCGAGAAACAACCTTGGTGTTGCCTATATGCAAAGCGGTAAAGCCACTGAAGCTAAAGCGGAGTTTGAAGCAGCTCTGAGTCTGTCGCCAGATTTCAAAGATGCCAAAACAAATCTGCAAAAGCTGGGTAAGTAAGCTGCTAGTTTTGTTGTGATACTACCGGTGGTGAAAGGGTGAGTATGATTTCGCAGGCGATGCCGCCGTCGAAATAGGCTTTGCGATCCGCTTCACTAAAATTACTGTTTCTGCCGAAATAACCGTCGCATTCCATAGATTGACCGGCATGGCGTCCGCCCGCGATCCTCCCGAGATGACGTACTTGATCTCTAAAGTTGAGATTCCAGGTGCCGTTGGTTGCTTGCAGCGCCGACCAGGCCACTGTATAGATTTGATTTTCATGCACCTTCTGATCTGGCACATCGCCTACGCTGTGCGCTTCGGTTATTACAGAATGATTTTTTATGCGATAAACGAGCGATTGACCTGGTCGAAAACTTTCTGCGCTTGGTTGCACCCTCGATAGCACCGTGTTCAAGACCGATTCTAGATTGTAGCGACCGTGGGCGGTGCGCAGCCAATCATAAAAACCCAGGGCGAAAACATTAGTGCTTTTGGGGGTGGCGCCAAGACCGTGCCACTGTGCCAGAGCCGCTTCGCTTTCCACTGGATAATCTCCACCTTGCGAGATAAAGAGTGGTGCATTGAGAGCATGTTGATGGTCAGATAGCAGATCTTGCAAAGTTTCATAGCCGCCCGGCATGCCTTGGGGAAGACCAAAGACTAGGAGTCCCGATTGTGATCTATCTTCCAGGGCGCAGGGCAGAGCGCAGGCTGAATTTTTCACGCCTTTTATCGACATTCCCAAATCTTGGCTTACTTCGGCATCTACTTTGACAAGGCTGGCAATGGCGCTTGCTATATCGCCCTTGCAGCTTATCTCTTGAAAGTTATCGACAGGCAAAAGTGCTGATTGCGTGCCGACTGCAAAAAACTGAAAAGATTCGCGACCTACCGGAGTATCGGTAAAGGCCGGATAATACTTGCTGCTTAGCCCGGCTAGATTATATGGTTTGGGCACCGGTGTGATTGTCGAAACGGCGGTATCTTGGTTTTTGCCGGAGCTTGGTTTGCGCCCTAATTTAAGGACAAACTTTGTCAAATTGTGATCTTTGATGCCTGCCGCTTCTAGATTGGCTAGATAGACCAGTCTAGCTTTTGCTTCTTGCTTTGCAAGCGACTGAGCCAGAGCCGCCGTTAGCTTTAGAGCCGCTGCCTTTAACCTGGCGCTGTCCTCCAGAGATAACCGTCGCAAGGTATCGTTGCCCAGGGCTTCGGCAATAATCAGACTGGCACGGTTGCTTGCTGTAAGAGTATTGATGCTGGTGACGGGTAGGGGCTTGCCGTCTAGGGCTTTGGGAGAATTTTGGCTGGGGGCCAGGTCTGAAAGCCCGATTAGACCAAAATGCTCGTCTTCTATTGTTACGGTTGAAAGTGCTTGGGCGCTCTGCAGAGCAGCAGCTTCGGCGGCTGTTTGGGCGCGACTTTTGAGCAACACTAGTTTGATAAGTGCTGATGAAGCAACGAGGCAGGAAGTAAAGGCAACGAGAGAGAGTACGACGAAGAGCAGAAGGGCTGCGCCTTTTGATTTTCTTTTGCGGGCTTGGCCGTTTCTTTTGTCACTTGCTCTATGAGCCGATCTCTTTCTCATTGCCTTTTCCTCGCCTATTTTCTAGGGACCGCCCAGGGGTAGAATTTTACCTTTGGGTCCATATGGTGCCACCAGCGTTGATACCGAGCTTATGGTCGAGCCTTTACCTGTTGAGGGCGCACCCGGCAGCGGTGAGTAGTCCAACAGGGCGAACTGATAGGGCTCATAGTCACTAGGCATAGCTGCCACTGCTGCTTCGTCCTTAAATTGAGGATCAACTAGAGTGGCGGCAAGGGCGGTTGTATTTCCTGCCACTCTGAATTGTACGTTGCCGCCGCCGTTTATGTTTTGGGTGACGGGTACTTGTACCGAACCACCATAGACAACCGAGTTTGATACTTTGATGTCGCCGTTTCCGGTTGTATAGATAGGACCGCCGAGCATGCCGTAGGGCGGTGTGCCGGGCTGCGACGGTGTGATGAATGTGCATCTATTGATGCGTACTCTATCGGTCGAGCCAGCGGGAAAGGTAAAGTAATTGGCGTACATCGGATGAGCTAGATAGAGGCAGTTGCCGACCTGAACATTGCCTTTAGAAAATGATAGGGCAAAGGTTAGGTGGGTGCCGAAGATGCAATTTTGGGCATAGGTTGTGGAATTGTAGTTGCCTTTGAATTGAAACGTATTGACACCGGCTATGCCTGTACCGCAGCCTCTCTGAAAGTTTAGATAGTGTCTGTTTGAACCGAAAGTGCAGTTGCGGAAAACAGTGAGGTTGTTTGAGCCTTCTTGGGCTACTTCTCTAGCGCCGGTGTTGCACTCTCTGAAGTCGCAGTTAGCCACCTGCACGTTATAGCCGGAGTACTTTAAGCCCACACAGGTGATTACGCCGTAGGGAGGCAGTCCGATGCGATTTTCGAATTCTATATTGCGCAGATTGATATTGCTTTGTCCGGGCGCGATGTTTATGCAGGCATCGTGATAACTTTTGATTTTGATGCCGCTGCGTTGGGCTCCCACGATATTTATATAAGAACCGCCAATTGAGATGCCGTTTTTGAGACCCGGGTATGGTGGCGGTGTCGGCGTGGCGCTGGCATTGCCAAAGAGCACTACTTGGCCGTTATGACCAGCACCATTCGCTTGTCTTATTGTGATTGGCGCTGTGGCGCTGCCGCTCTTCGGCACGACTAGTTCGCTTTGATAGGTGATACCGGTGGTGCCACCATCAACAATGATTTGGTCGCCGGCGTTGACTTGGTTCCAGTCTATCTTGTCCGGCGCCTGCCAGGCTGTTTTCCAGTTGGCGCCTGTGGAACCGTCGCCGCTTGGCGATACATAGAAAGCTTTTGCCATCGCTTCACTTTGAAAAGTGAGTACTGCGAGGCTGGAGAGCGCTAAAGTGAGCGCTCCCTTGCGGGAGAGATATTTCAACATTTCTAAGTTTCTCCAGTCTAAGTCATAGACTTATTTATGCTTTGCTCGGACACTGATTTCGATTTTGAAACCAGTATTACTTTACGTATAGAGCGTGAGGCTAAGGTGAGTGTATTGTGAAAAGACCGTGAAGTTGGAAATTTATTTTGCTGAAAAAGGCACACCGGCATAGTACTTTATGCGCGCCCAACTGTTCTCTGGGCTTTCGTTTTGACCACTCAAGACTAGGCAGAAATATTTTCGCTCTTGATCATTTCGCTTAAACTTCTTGAATTTTTCTATGAGCTGTTCTGGAGACATGAAAGGAAGTTCCAATTTGGCATTTTGCAGGGGCACAGTTATGCCCTTCTCAATTGTTTCAATACCAAGATCTGTTCCTGAGAACAAAGCCAATTTTTTATTGGGTAGTTTCTCTATATAGGGGTGCTCTTTAAATGCAGCTTCCAAGCGGTTTTCTAAGGCTAAGTTGAGCTTGCCGTAAAGCGGCACTATGCGCTCTGCTTTTTGCGGCGCCACTGCTTTATTGGCGAGGAAGAAGCGACGCAGGGGCTCGTTTAGTTTTTCTTTGCTGTATGTGATTTCTTGGGCACCGCTAAAGTCATAGCCTTCGCCGCCGTTGAAAGAATAATCGGTCATGCCGATGCGAAAAGACTGACTGCTGTCGTCTTTGACCCGCTCATAGCGTCCGTCTTTGCCTCTGGCAAGGACAAATACTAGTCTATGTCCAGCCGGTCTATCGAGGTCGTAAGCCAGTTTTAGCCCGCTTACATCAAGAAAGCGACCGCCTAGTCCACCGGCTACCGAGTGCTCTAGATTTTTCATCAGCAGAGCACCGCTGACATTTGCGCAAGCTAAGTGATTATCAAAAGGAAGCAGCTCTTCTATTTTTTCTAGAGTGATTGGTCCTCTGTCAATGCGAGACCTTATACCGCCTCGGTTTTCCATGGCTATTTCTACGCCTTCTTCTTTGCCGGCATCTAAAAAAGCATCGGCAATAAGGTCGCCTAGGGCTGAGTCATGTCGATAGAAACGCCAGTTATTATCAAAGTCTCCTTGGGCCTCGGCCAAGACTGTTTCTTTCAAGACTTTCAAAGGTTCTGCCATTTTATCGATGTAAGTCTTGACGCTTTCTTCTTCGCCCACTTTGTCATTGACTTCTACCAGTCTGTAACGACTGCGCCCCGGCACTATCTCGCCTTTGCTATTAAATGTGAGGGCCAGTTTGCCCAGGGTGCGCCCATAAGAGCCGGTCTGTACTATCAAGCAGGGCGCGCCTTGTTTGCGCTCGATCAAAAACGGTGCAGGCATTCTAGTATGGCTGTGCCCGCCGATTATGGCGTCTACATCGACTATTGTTTGACCCAAGATCTTGTCTACATCAAGTCCGCAGTGGGTGACCAAGATTATCTTGTTGACGCCCTGTTTCTTTAGCTTTTCTACTTCGGCTCTGATTGTTCCTATATAGCCGTTGCGTTCAAGATAGTTTGGCGAGTCGGGATTTTTCTCGGCCAGTTTGAGCACAACACCGTCTCTGCGCATCGATAAGTTTTCGATGTCTGGGGTGATGGCGCCGACAAAGGCTACTTTTTGTCCATCAATGTCTTTGATTACCGATGGCTTTAGCAGGCTTTTTAGGGCGGGAAGCTTCTCGGCGTCTAGGTTGCAAGAGAGAATGTCAAACTTGGCTGATTTGAGCTTTTCTGCCAAATTTATGGCACCTTCGTCAAATTCGTGATTGCCTATGGTGTAAAGGTCATAGCCCATGCGATTGAGCAGTTCAACTTCTACTTCGCCCTTATAGCGGGTAAAGAGTGGCGTTCCCTGAAAAATGTCACCGGCATCAACAGCCAGGCAGTTCTTTTCTTCTTTCTTGAATTTCTTGATTAGATGGGCAATACGCGCCATGCCGCCCACAACTTTGCCCTTTTCTCTAAACGGCTCGGCGTGGGAATGGAGATCATTTGTATGAAGTATGGTAAGAGTAAACTCAGTGGGTGTTTTGTCGGCGCAAGCCTGAGGAGGGCTTGTCAGCAGGAGGGTGGATATGGAAAGGGCTAAGGCCAGCGGGCTAAATAAGAGAATCAGCCGGGCGGCGCTTCTTTCATTGCTTTTGCCTACTGCCATGGCCGTTCTTCCTCAGTCATCTGCACCCTCTACATATGTATACGCTCAAAGTGCCGGAAAAGTTCGAACTTTGGACTGTGAATATATCACTGAAGAAAATTGTCCAATTCAAGCCACAGCCAAGTGTCACGTCGATCTTGACCCTTTTGACGCTCCCATGAGCTCAAAAATTTATCTGGATTATAGAAATAATTCTGACAAGCCGGTGTCGGCAGTCAAATTTAGAGTGCGTTTTGTTGATGCCGAAGGCAAAGACCGCGGCACTTTCCATGCGGTTGATTCATTTTATCTACAGCCAGGCGGTGAGCGCTCGCAAAAGTGGAAGCGCGATTTCACTTTACATCCCGGTGTGGTGGGCATGAAAGTACGAGCCTTGCAGGTCAAGTATTCTGACGGCGGCGGTTGGCAGAGCGTCAAAATGCAAGAGTTGGCCGGTTCTTCTGAACCTGGAGCCGGTGCCCCAACTGGAGGAGGCGGAGACCCTGCTGCCGGTGGTGGTGAAGCCGCAGTCAGCCCCTAAGTTTCTTCCAAGAGCTGATAAATAAACCGGCGAAAATTTTGTCGAAATTTTGTATTGGGCAGTCGGCGCCAATCTAGACGAATGCAATCGGGAATATTGACGATTTATATTTTCCGAGTGTTGTATTGTATATCTACTTTCAAAAATTGAATAACCATCTCCTGGGGAGGATCGCATATGGCTCATGCCCGAGAGCCAATCGCGACGATCGTCTCGCTGGTTTGCGTTGCAGTGACATGCTTTGTCATTGCCAAGGCAAGCTCGTGGGTTCTGCTCGCCTCGATTGTTGTCGTGTGTTTCGCTTGCTGTCTCTACAAACTCATAGACAAAAATGAAAAACCAGGTCTTGCCCGTAGGCGAGTCTAATGGAGTGATGCGAAGCCCCTGCTGCGGCAGGGGTTTTTCATTTGCGCAGACGTTTGATTAGATAGTTGATTTCTTCAATTTTGAAAAGATAACAAATAGCCAGATAGATAAGACCGCCTAAACCGGCAGCCAGTGCCAGGGCGAGCCCCTGACCTAATAGACCGGGGTTGAATTGCAAAAGAGTGGGGCTGGTTAACCTATAGAGATAAGCGGTGCTGAGAGCGCAGGCTAGAGAGGCAAAGAGCATGGCTGCAACAGGCTTTACTAGTTTGCTTGCACCGAGTCGGCCTATTTTGCGTCTAAGGAAAAAGCTCAGAAGACTTAAGTTGAAAACAGTAATAAGCGAGGTGGAAAGCGCTACGCCGCCCAGCCCCAGATTGAACTGGCGCACCATCAACCAGGTGATCAGTAGCTTGACGCCTATGGCGCAAAGCCCCACATGATATGGAGTCTTAGAGTCTTTGTGGGCATAAAAGACTCTGGTGATCAGGTCTCGGGCTACATAAAAGAATATGCTCGGCACCAAATACAGTAGCACCACCGTCACCAGAGCGGTGGAATGGGCGTCGAACTGACCGCGCTCAAAAAGTAAACGCACTATTGGCGTGGGCACAGCCAATAGAATGGCCGACATAGGCAGTGCCAGGAACCACAAGAGATTGAGCGATTTTCTCAGCTCTACTTTTAGGTCGTCTATCTTGCCCTCGGCCACTTGCATGGTAAAGCGCGGCAATATAGGAACAAGCATGGCTGTGAGCAGCACGCCTAGCGGCAACTGCACAAGACGGTTGGCGGTAATGAGACCGGTCCAGGCTCCCTCTTGCAGAGTGGAGGCAAAAAAGGCATCTACATATGAATAGAGATAACCGATTGAAGTGGAAATAGTTGCCGGCCAGAGCATGTGCAAATACTCTTTGGTACCCGGTTCTAGACTGGTAAATACTTTCAACCCTTTGAACGTGGGTGTGGCCTTGAGCATACCAGGCAATTGCACCAAAAGCTGTCCAATCGCCCCAATCAGGGCGCCTAAAGCCAGCAGATAGCCTTGTTTGTCGCGTTGAGCGGCATCGGGGTCGACAAAGAGACAGGCGATGATCATGGCGATTGAGGCTACGGCCGGAGCCATCGAGGGCCAAAAAAACTGATTGTACGTATTGGAAACACCGCAGCCGATGCCGACTAGACCAGCTATTAAAATCAAGGGCGACATTATGCGCAATTGGCTTGTGGTCTCTTGCCAGAGGCGCTCTCTTTGCACAATATCACCCGAGCCCGGTGCTACAAGCGGCACTATATATGGTGCAAGAAAAAATACGGCTATACTAATCAGACCCATGATTATTGCCGTCCAGACAAGCAACTGCATGGTCAGACGTCCGCATTCGCCCGAGTCTTTGCGCGGTGTCAGCACAGCTACGCAAGAAGAATGGAAAGGACCCCCTAGCCCGCCGAAGAGAACCAAAATATTGCCGGTAAAGAGCGTGGCAAAGTTAAAGGCATCAGATACCATCGAGGTTCCGAAGCTCTTAGTAAGAAAGATGTCTCTGGCTAGCCCGACAAACTTAGACGCTGAGGTAAGGAGCGCAACAAGAGAAAAGGTCTTACCCAGACTTTGTTTCTTATCAGTGCTCACCGCTCTCGCTGTCCGCTTCTGCGTTCATATTGCCTACTTCGGCGGCATATTTCACCGACGGAGGCTCAACGGGCTTGATTTTCTGAGCCTTATTATTGATGTCGTAGATGTAATCTGGCGCGATATTGAGGTAGCGTGCTGCTTCCATTGCCACCGCGTTAAAGACCGGTCCGGCGATGGTATTGCCCCATCTGCCGTCGGTTTGTGGTCCGTCTATGACAGCCAGGCAGATAAGCTGCGGGTTTGAAGCAGGCAGGAAGCCGATGAAGGAGGCGATGGTCTGTCCGGCTTGATAGCCTCTGCCGCTGGCAGTGGGCTTTTGCGCTGTACCGGTTTTGCCGGCGACATTATAGCCTGGTACTTGACCGGCAATTTGCGTACCTTCTGCGATATTCTGCGCCAAAAGCTTGGAAATTAGTTTAGAAACATCGGCGGAAACCACGCGGCGTTTCTTTGGTTCGATCCACTTTTCGGTAACACCGGTGCGGGGGTCGTAGACGCGTCTAATCACGTGTGGTTGCACCCAGGTACCGCCGTTGGCGATGGCCCCAACTGCTGCCACTAGCTGTAGTGGCGTGACGGCAATCGCCCCTTGGCCAAAGCCGGTGGTGGCTTGGTCGATTGGCGTCCATTTTTTGTAGTTCAGCAAGATACCGCCCGATTCGCCGGGCAGGTCGATGCCGGTGGGTTTGCCCAAACCAAATTCAGAAAGCTTGGTATAGAAAGTCTTGGGCGGCATAGCCATGCCGATCATTGCCGAGGCAATGTTTGATGAATGAATGAAGAGACCCTTGAGGTCGATGGTGCCATGGCCGCCATCGTGGTTATGTATGGTGCGATTGCCCACTGTAAGCGAGCCGCCGTCATAGAAAGTTTGGTTCGGTTTGATGGCGCCGGTTTCTAAGCCTGAGGCTACGGTTATTACTTTAAAGGTGGAACCGGGCTGATAGACGTCAACCATCGACCAGTTCTTCATGTGCTCATACTTGAATTTTGTATAGCTGTTGGGGTCAAAGGTCGGGTAGTTGGCCCAGGCCAAGATCTCGCCGGAAGTAGGATCGGCGAGAATAACAGCGCCTCTGAGTGCATGCGAATGTTTGCACATGGCATAAAGTTCTTTTTCAGCCAGGTGCTGTAAGTAATTGTCTATGGTTAGTTCGACATGGCGACCAAGCGGCGGTGTGATATCCCAGGTTGGTTCTTTGGTATCGACCAAGATCTGGCGCCCATGCCCGTCTAATTGCGGCTTGGGAATATTGCCCGTGTCGGTGAGCATATCATGCAGAGCTTGTTCGACACCGCCCTGCCCTTTTGCATCCATATCGGTATAGCCCAATAGGGTGCCGGCCAGCTTTCCTTCAGGGTATTGGCGGAAAGGTTTGGCAAAAATATCGACGCCGGTCCAGTTCAATTCTTGTAATTGGTCCACCGATTCGCGGTCGAGGTGCCGAGCAAGGGTGACAATCGGATAGCCTGAATTGAAGAGCTTCATTATTTTCTCTTCGCTCTTGCGCACAATCGGGGCAAGAATCTTAGCCGCTTCTTCCTTGCTCTTCTTCAATAGTTTGACGTGTACATAGACATCATATCTGGTGGTATCAACCGCCAAGGGCAAGCCGCGTCTATCGGTGATCGCACCGCGATGCACCAGCATATTGTGCTGCTGTCTTTGATTTATAGCTTTATTGAATAAGGTCGGACCTTGAATAACTTGCAGGTAATAGAGGCGTCCAATAATAGACAAGGCTCCGCAGGCAAGCAAAATTTGCCAGATGCGAAGACGCCAGAGTGGAGAACGAGGATTTTTCTTAACCCCGCGGTCGGCGATCCTCAGTTTCTCTCTTGCAATAACCACCTTTCACCCTACAACTCAGTTCTATATATAGGATGAAACAGTCTTTGCTTCATCCCTGCAATTTTGATAGATTTCAAGTGATATTTTAGTACGAAGAAAGAAGCGGCAGATGATGCTTGGCTGCTTTAAAGGCATTCATCTTAGGAGCTTTTACTTCGCGAACTGGAATCACTGTAGTCGGCACACGCAAGCCCTTGTGCTGGGCGACGCTGTCGGTGATACCTTGATATGAGAAAAACTTGAGCATTCTGTTGCCCAATTCGGAATTTTGTTCATTGAGACGACGCACTTGATCTTGCAGCCCGGCAACATCGTGGGCTTGATGAACGTTGAGTGCATAAGAAGCGATAGCCAAACCGCAAAGCGCGATTAGAGTAGCCTGCAAGGCGCGATTGACTTTGACCAGCAGGGGAGTTTTGCGAGTCTTAGGTTTGCCGTCAAGCGGAACCAGATAAGGTCTGGCATCGGGAGTGTTTGTTACGGGGCGAGCGCTGTCGGAGATGACAGTAGATGAAGTTCTGTTACCGAATGCTTCTTGACGACTCTCGGTCACCAGAGAAACTCGGGCCACTCTGTTGGTCTTTTCAGCAGCGCTTGTTTTGGGAAAGTTGTACGACAGGCTCACCGGCTCGTCGTTTACTTGGCGTCTCAAGGTGCTTACCATATATACTCCCTAATTCAGCTTTTGAGCTGCTCGTAGTTTAGCACTACGACTGCGGGTGTTGGCAAGTAATTCTTTTTCTGAAGCTGTTACAGGTTTACGTGTTTTTATCAGCAGGTCTGCTTTTTTGTGACATACGCAGACAGGCATCTTGGGCGGGCAAATGCAAGTCTTGGAGCCGTTCTGGAAAAATTGCTTAACGATTCTATCTTCCAGAGAATGGAAAGTGATAACCACCAGAGTGGCCTCGGGGGCAAGCAGCGAAGAGGCATCATTAAGAAATTGTTCTAGGCTCTCCAACTCTTGATTTACAGCCATTCTTAGCGCTTGGAAGGTGCGAGTAGCTGGATGAATTTGATGGGGTTTGCCACCACCGGCAAAACCACCAGATAAATTGTTTCTAGAATTTTTTTTATTTTGTTTATCGGATATTCGATATGCCCCTGAATTACATCTAGCAACAATATCAGCCAGTTGTAGGGTGCTTTCGATCGGTCGAGACTCGACTATGCGGCGAGCTATCTTTCTGCTGTTACGCTCTTCGCCGTATTTGTAAATGATATCTGCTAGATCTTGCTCTTTCCATTCGTTGACAATTTGATATGCACTCAAAGGCGCGCTTTGGTTCATGCGCATATCCAGCGGCCCTTCTTTCTGAAAGCTGAAGCCCCTCTCTCCCTGGTCGATTTGCATCGATGAAACACCGAGGTCGGCTAGTATGCCACCGTCCACGGTGTGAATGCCGCGCTTTTCCAACTCGCCTTTCAGGTCTCTGAAATTGGCATGAATGAGGGTCAGTCTTGCCAAATCTTCCGGGCTAAAGCCCTCTTCCTTGAGGGCTTTCTCTAGATTGTCCAGGGCTTCTTTGTCTTGGTCGAAAGCAATTACTCTGGAATCGCCCCCGGTGCCCTGCAAAATTTCTCTCAGATGCCCGCCCGCACCGGCGGTGGCATCGATATAGGTCAGTCCCGGTCTCAGCTGTAAAAGTTCGATTGTTTCATCGACCATTACCGGGAAGTGCGGCGCTTTGCTGTATTTTTCGATTTCCAAAATTGAGTGTTTAATGCTTAGTGATGTGCCGCTTGCCGGCTTTTGATTTTAGCTTAAAGCAAAAGACCTCGCAGTACGAGGTCTTTGCCAAAATCTTGCTTCTTTACTTTAGTTCTGAGAAGGGCGGTCCGATAGGGCTGTGCGCTTCTCACGATCTTTGTGTTTTGAGACAAAGTCATAATCCCAGCATAGAAAATATATGGTTTGGATGGCGAAAAGTCCAATTACTGCCGAGGCTAGAGCCGGGCTGAGCCATTCGGGGCGGTCTTGGAAGAGGTTCATCTGGAAAGCTGCCTGGCAGGCCAGGATGGGCAAGGTGAAGAGCAGTACCATGGCAAAGAGTTGTCTTGTGCTGGCGGTGGTGCCGGCCCAGTGCCATCTCAAGCCGTCCCACCAGAATGTGGGGGCGATTTTGAAGCCCAGACGGGTGGCGGGGGTTAGGAGTCTGCCGCCTCTCAGTGCCACAAACGAGCGCTGACAGGAGGAACAGTTCAGACATTCGGTCAGGCCGTGCGGCTCCAAGAGCCCGGTGTTGCACCGAGGGCAAGGATAAGACTGCGATGTGCTGATGATTTGTTGTCTGAAAGAAAGATTCTGGTAGGAGGAATTGAACATCTCTAGCTTCTCCGCCTGAGCACTGCCTGGCAAATCACCTCAGTCGCATTCCGGCTCTGGTGAAACACCTGAGCCGAGCAGCGAGGCTGTTGCCCCATTAACACCATATGAAAGAAATATGCTGGTACTTGTTTGATACCCGATATTGACAGGCAACATAACAAGTCAAGAGGAGAATTCGGAAAATTTAATATCTTTCCAGCCTCTGTCCCATCTTTTCAGCGGGCGATCAGCTGAAATAGGGATCTTTGCGACTGGCTCCCAGGGCTCCTACAGCCAACATCATGCGAAAGGCTTTGGAGTAATCGCTGTGCTTAATAGCTATTGTGCGCGCGTCTAATCTTTCAATGCCGGGAATCAGTTCGGCTGCATCAGCCATAGAAGGGTCAAACATAGTGATCTCTATAGAAGACTGAGGTTTCAGTTCATATTTGTGCCAGCAGGATGAGTTGAGGGCTGCTTCTTTGGCGGCTTTGCGAATTTTGGCTAGGTTGCCGGCATGGCTGGGCAAGATGGCGGAATAACGTGAAACAGCTTCTTTCACTTGGACGAAGGTGAGGTCGCCCAGCCATTGCCGCGCTTCTTCGATGACTGCGTCGTCGCCTGTGAGCATGGCGATGGGTACCCCGAAATAGCTGGCGAGTGCTGCGTTTAAGCCTGTTTCGCCCACTGGTTTGCCGTCTAGCTTTACCTCAAAGAAAATTTGAGCGCGATAAGTATGGCTGAGCACGCCGTGTGGGTGACCAGCGCGGGCGTGATAGCCGAGAAAGATGGCAAAATCGGGGCGTCTTTCCGCTTCACTTAAGCCTGAAACCATAGAAAAAGGCTTCTGCCAGCCGCTGCGCAGATAGACGGCTGGGCTTTCCACCAGGTCTTCGATGCGCAGGTTGCGCATGTCCCAGTGCGAGTCATTTACTACTATTTCTTTGACTCCGGCTTCAAGCAGCCCCTCGATGGCGGCATTGGTCTCGTCGTGCATCAGTTTGAGGGCCCGGTTATAACCCGGTTCGTTGGGCTGGGTCTGGCTGCTGTGCAAGATGCCGTTTACGCCCTCTAAGTCAACTGATATGTAAGCTTTTAGACCCTTTAGAGCTGTGAGGTCTTTTTGACCGTCTAAGCCTTTTTTGTCGCTTCTGTCGCCCATTAAGTCGCAATAACCTCTTTAGTCTTAAGTCGTTTAATCAAAATAGCCAAGGCTAGAAATTATGACCAATTCTTAGCACATCCCCTTCTATGAAATACATGTCAAGTATGAACTTGGCTTATCGGTTATTCTTTTCTATGGCGTCTTTAAGGGCTCTGGTTTTGACCTCACCCAAATCTATCTCAACATCACCTACATTAATCAGTTTCGAAAAGATTCAAGGTCTGGGTAACGATTTTGTCCTTGTCTCTGAAGTTGAGCTGGCTGAGGCTTTGGGCGCCGTGCCCGGGCTGGGCGGCAGCCTCGCCACCAAGGCAGACCTAGAGAAAGTTCTATCGCGCTTGGCTTTGGCCGTTTGTCATCGCCGGCTTGGGGTGGGCGGAGATGGCTTAATAGTGGCTGTGCGCCGCTCTGTCATCGAGGCAGAGAGGCACTGGGACGGTAACTCAAGTAGAAATTCGCAGAAAATCGTCTCTTTAATTGGAGAGATCGTTGCTGGTTATGCCGAAGAGAAAGTTGGTATTGACTTTGATGCCAGACTTTGTCAGTTCTCTTGGATATATATCAACTCGGACGGTACCTATGCCTCGATGTGTGGCAATGGTCTGCGTTGTCTCACTCTCTTTCTTGTTAGAAAGGGCTTTGTCGGCCTCAAGAACGATGTCGTGCAGTTTTCGGTCCGCTGTCTAGACTATCCGGTGCATGTAACAGTTAAAGACCTCACCGCCGGTGGTGATAGTACAGAACTGGTTGCCACCACCCGATTGGCCGGTCCAGTTTTTGACGATAGCATGCCTGCTTATATTAATATCGCCGGCAGTGCCCTGCCTAATTTGAATGACGGCGTCGAAACAAGTGCCCGTGTCAAATTTGCTTATGTAGATATGGGTAATCCTCACTGCGTAGTTCTGCCCTGTCGCGAGGAGGGCTATTTAGACTGGCTCGGATATCTTTCTGATATATCCCCCGTCCTTTCCGGCGAATCGCAAGGCGAGAGAGTGCTCAACGAATTGTCGAGGCAAATTCAGTCAAATAGCCTCTTTCCGCAGGGTGTCAATGTTGAATGGGTGGCTATTGATGGGCCGCAGAAGGCCCGGGTTTATGTGGTGGAACGAGGCTGCGGCCCTACTCTTGCCTGTGGCAGCGGGGCCTGCGCCGTTGTCGCTGCCGGGGTGAAAGAAATGCTCCTAAATAGGCAATGCTGTGTTATTCTTCCAGGTGGAGAATTGCAGGTTTCTTATCTTAGTGGTGATGGCGCATTGCAGAAATCCGATGCATTGCAAGAGTATATAGAATTGACTGGTCCGGCTCGTTTGTCCTTCCAGGGCTCTTTCGATCTGCTGGCATTTCTGTCGGCAAATCCAGCTGATTTAGGGGACTAGCCGATGGAAGCCAGTCAAAGACGCGAATGGATGAAGAGCCGCCGCAAAATGCGCAAAGCGGCCAGACGTGCCCGTCTGAGACGGCAAGTGATTCGTTATATGTTTCTTTGCGCCTTGGTCTTTCTTGGTGCGGCTTCCTTTACTCATCTGCCCTGGAGTCTCAATAATGAGAAGACCCAAATTGAGATTAAGGGTAATTGTGTAGCCACACGTGCTCAGATTTTGCGTTTGCTTTCAAGCACGATTGATGTGCCGGTTTATCGTCTTGATCCAAAGCAATTAGAGCGGCAATTGACTTCACTCAAGGCCGTTAAGCATGCCTTTGTGCGGCGCTATGCTTTGCCTCATCCGCGCTTAGTGGTAGAGGTTCTGGAAGAGTTTCCTTGGGCTTCTTTCAGCACCGATCCCAAGCTTCCTCCGCAATCAGTGATTGCCCAAAGCGGTCGCTTTATTCCACTCAGTGATTTTCCTGCGGTGGTGAAGCCGCGTATGGTCATATACGGCTCTAGCAATTTGAAGATGACCGCCCACGAAGTGACGCAATGGGCCAGCTGGGCAAACTATATTGCCGAACAAACCGGGCGTCCGGTCGATTTTATCGATCTGCGCGAGCCCTTCGATGTGCACGTGCAAAACGGCGACCTGCACTTCAAGTTGGGCATGCCTGATACCACTTTGACCCGTCGTCTCGGGCGCATTGTTTCAATCTTGCCCACAGTTGAGGGCATGAAAGACAAGATTGACTATATCGATCTCGGTCTCGATAATTCGATACCGCTTAAGGTGCTCAAGACACCCAAGAAAAACGTAGAAATGGCTCAGCAAAATTCAGCTTCGCGCAATCTATAGAGACTGCTTATTGGAAAGCTTGCGTTTGGCTTCTTCCCAGAGGTCGTTCCACTCTGTGGGGTTCAAATCTTTCAAGGGCTTAGAGGCTGCTTTTTCCATTTCAAAAAAGCGCTTTCTGAATTTTTGCATGGTCAAAAGCAAGCATTCTTCAGGGTTTAATGCATGCCAGCGGGCAACATTGACCAAGCAAAAGAGCACATCGCCAAATTCTAGGGCGATCTCTTCCTGGGCTTGGGCGGTCTTTTGGGGCTCTTTCAAATCGGGGTTGGAAATTGCTTCTTTTAATTCGCTGATTTCAGAGTCCAATTTATCCCAGACATCGCCTTCTCTTTCCCATTCAAAGCCTTGATTGACAGCCGCTTCCGATATTTTGAGGGCTTGCAAAAGGGCCGGCATGGCTTTGGGAATACTTTCCAGAATGCTTTCGGCCTTGCCTCCCGCTTCTCTCTCCGCCTTTTCTTTAGCCTTGATGGCTTGCCACTGGTCCACCACTGCTTCTGGTGTCTCGGCGTCGGCATCGGCAAAGACATGGGGGTGTCTTCTAATCATCTTTTCATTGATCAGACCGGCCACTTCTTCCATGTCAAATTTGCCGTCGTCTTTAGCCACTTGGGCGTTGAGGACGATTTGTAGTAAAAGATCGCCTAGTTCTTCTTTTAGTTTGTCGGCATCTTCGCTTTGTATGGCTTCCAGCACTTCATAGGCTTCTTCGAGCAGATAACGGGCCAGTGTTTTATGGGTCTGTTCGCGGTCCCAGGGGCAGCCGTCCGGGGCGCGCAGGCGGGCGATGGTCTCGACAAAGCGGTCCAAATTAGAAGTTTTGATCATGGTTTATTTCGGAAAAGTAATGGTTTTTGGCTCTTCATCAACTGCCTGGCGCCTGATTTGGCTTTTCAAGGTGATAAAACTATATGGTGCCGAATCAGGTACTGACTAGGTGATGCTCGCCATGCAAGTATAGCGCTTAGTTCTTTGAACCTCGTTTTGCGCACGCTTAGCTTGGGTCACACTTGGCTTAGGTTTGGTTCAAAATTCTAAGGATTTGACTGTGGATATTTGTGTAATTGGGGCGGGTTATGTGGGTCTGGTGACCAGCGCCTGCTTGGCTTATCTTGGCAATCAGGTGACAGCAGTGGAAGCCAATCCTGAGAGATTGGGTTCGCTCAAGAAGGGTTTGGTGCCGTTTTTCGAGCCTGGACTGCAAGAGTTTGTAAAAGAGACCAGCGAGAGTGGCTATCTTAAGTTTACCGATAGTCTGGATAGCGCTGTCAAAGCCGCCGACATCATCTTTATTGCCGTCGGTACCCCATCTTTGCCCAACGGCGAACCCGACTTGTCGCAGGTTATGGTGGTGGCTAGAGCCATAGGCGGCGCTCTTGACGGTAGTAAGCGTCGCATCATCGTCAATAAGTCGACTGTACCGGTAGGTTCGGGCAACTGGGTTGAGATGCTGGTCAGCCAAGGCGTTCAGAATGCTCAGCCGGTGCCGGCTCGTGCTTCGCGGGCTGAAAATCCCAGCTTTACAGTGGTTTCTAATCCTGAGTTTCTGAGAGAAGGCAGCGCCATCACCGATTCTTTCTATCCAGATCGCATCGTCGTCGGTGCCTCAGACGAACAAGCCACTGCCACTATGAAGAAGCTCTATGAGCCAATCATCAATCAAACTTTTGATGCTCCTTCTTTTGCTAAGCGTCCGGAAGGCTTCAAGAATGTTCCCTTTGTCGTGACAGATCTGGCTTCGGCTGAGCTTATTAAATATTCGGCCAATGCTTTTCTGGCAATGAAAATTAGCTTTGCCAACGAAATTGCCGGGCTTTGCGAAAAGGTCGGCGCCGATATCAGGCAAGTGGCACAGGGCATCGGCCTCGATTATCGCATCGGTAAAGCTTTTCTCAATGCCGGTGTGGGCTGGGGCGGTTCTTGCTTCGGCAAAGACGTCAGTGCCCTTATGCAAGTGGCAAAAGAATACAGCTATCCTACTTCGCTTTTGGAAGCCACTGTTAGCGTAAACGAGCGTCAACGCTTGGTCGTGATCAAAAAGCTGCAGGAAGAATTGAAGATTTTGAAAGGTCGCACAGTCGGCTTGCTCGGTCTTTCATTTAAGCCTGACACTGATGACTTACGAGATGCGCCGGCAATAACCATTGCCTATCAGCTTTTAAAAATGGGTGCCTCGGTCAAGGCTTTCGACCCAGTTTCTAACGATAAAGCAAGAGTACAGCACCCAAATCTTGAAATTACCTATTGCGATAATGCCGCCGAACTAGCTCAAGATTGCGATGCTTTGGTGCTTGTCACCGAATGGGAAGTCTTCAAAAATCTAGACTTCAAGACTCTGGCTAAAGCCATGAGATGGCCTCTGATCATTGATGGTCGCAACGTGCTCAACGAGCAAGATATCGTTGATGCCGGGCTTACCTATAGAGGAGTCGGACATTGAGAATACTCATCACCGGTGGTGCCGGCTTTATCGGCTCGCATCTAACCGATAGGCTTATGAATGAGGGCCATAACGTTATTGTTATGGACAATCTCATCACCGGCAATTATCAGAACATCGCTAAACATCAGAGCAGCCCACGTTTTGAGTTCGTTCATCACAATGTCTCTAATCATATTCATGTGGTTGGCGCACTCGACTGGGTAATTCACTTTGCTTCGCCGGCTTCCCCTGTCGATTATTTGGAATTGCCCATCGAAACTCTCAAGGTGAACAGTCTCGGTACACATAACACCCTTGGTTTGGCTCTGGCCAAAGGGGCAAAGTATTTTCTAGCCAGTACCTCTGAAGTTTATGGCGACCCTGAAGTGCACCCTCAAACCGAGAGCTATTGGGGTAATGTCAATCCAATCGGACCGCGTGGTGTTTATGACGAGGCAAAGCGCTTTGCCGAGGCTATAACTATGGCTTATCACCATAAACACAAGCTCGATACGCGCATCATTCGCATTTTCAACTGTTATGGACCGCGTCTGCGTCTTGATGATGGCCGGGTGGTTTCTAACTTAATCGGTCAAGCTCTCACCGGTCAGCCCCTTACTATATATGGAGACGGCAGTCAGACTCGTAGCTTCCAGTTTGTCTCAGATCTAGTAGAAGGAATTGTTCGACTAATGGGGGTCGAGCATCATTTGCCTGTTAATTTGGGTAATCCCCAAGAAAAAACAGTAAAAGAACTGGCCACAATCATCAAAGACTTGACCGCTTCCAAGAGCGAGATCGTTTCCAAACCGCTGCCGGTGGATGACCCCAAGAGACGCTTGCCCGACATCACTAAGGCTAAGCAGTTGCTTGGTTGGACGCCCAGCAAAGACTTGATCGAAGGCTTGAAAGAAACCATCGAATGGTACAGGGCCGAGCTTTCGCTCAAACAAGCGGAAGAAGTAAAAGTCTAGAGCCAGGCCTGGCTCTTAAAGCGATTTGTGGCACTTTTGTGACATGGCAAAACTGCGGGAAACCGCACTTGACAATGATTTCGGGAAAGCTTAAACTGCTTTCACTCCCCCGAAATTACTCTTTTTCTAGAGGTGCAGCCATGCCCGCTGATAGAACTGCCGTTGCCCAAAAGCCTGCTGATGCCGCTCAGGAGCAGCCGCCAAAAGGATCGTCCGGTACTTTTGCCGATATTGCCGGCGGCATCTGGAGTCGCACCAAAGAAATAGGCGGACAAGTAGTCGATAAGACCAAGGAAGTGGGCGGCAAAATTGCTGAAGAAGCTCGTCCAGCTGCCGAAAAAGCCGGCGCCGCCGTCAAGGAAGGCGTTGTTACCGGGGCTAAGAAAATACAAGAGACCGACAAAAAGTACGGCGTATCTAAAGATGTTGGCGCTGTCGCCGGTGAAACTGCCGACAAGTATAAGAAAGACCCGACCAAGCTTTTAAGAGATGGTGCTAGACTTGCCGCCGGCGATGTCACAGTTTTGGCCGAGCCCGGTATCGACCTTGCCAAAAAACAAGTGCGTCGCAATGGCAGTGCTGAAGCCAATCGCAACTTTGACAAAGTGGAAGGAACAGCAAGAATTGCTGCACCTGTTATTGGTGCTGCCGGTGATCCGGTTGGTGCTGTTACCGGTGCTGTGAAGAGACAAGCTATTGAAGGTGCTATAAAAGATCCCAAAGGCACTGGGGAAGCAGCCGGTAATCTCGGCAATAAAGCTATGGAATTGTTCCAGTCCGGCAAGGCTAAGCTTTTTGGCAAGAATGAAAAAGAGGGTGCCGAGAGAAGCGGTGAACAAGCCAAGCAAGAAAGCGCTTCTTTAGAGGGCGCCGAAGGTGTTGCCGAAGTGCGCAGTGGCAGAAAGGGCGCTAAAGCAGAAAAGCCACCCGAGGGTGTTTCGGAAGTGCGTCAGAAGCCAAAGTGGTAACTGATCTCTATAATTGAATTTTGTCTTCGCCCTTTCAAAGCCTTTCAAAGAAAGCTGACTGCGTTATTATTGAACGTGTGATCTTTAGAAAGGGTGCGAAATGATTTTGAAGACTAGAGACAGCCGAGTTTTCGCTAGTTTTGCTTCGCATATGAAGCAGACCTTTGTTTTGTTTTTGCTTGCTTTGACCATTTCTTCCCTCGCTGCCTGTAAAAAGCAAGAAATCCCCGGTGAGAAAATTCCTGAGGGTTTCAAGATCAACTGCTATCCCAAAGCTGAGTGCACGAGAGCCGACTCGACTCCCCTGGGCGACAACAAGTTCAGTTATGTGGTGATTTTGAAGAGCCCGGATGACCGCTTCAAAATCGAAGCTTTCTATAAAACAGAAATTGCCATGACCGGTTACAAGTTGCTAAACGACGCCAGCAATGCCACTTCTATTGATATGAGCGCCGTAAATGAACAGTACTTGCTAGACATCAAGATCACTACAGTTGCCGATCAAAGTATCGTCAGCATCTCTTGGCGCCCGCGCTAGAGCAAGCGAGAAGCCGCTTGGGACGCTTAAACAAAGCCTCACTGCTTACAACTTTGGCGCTGTCTATTGCGTTCAATTTCGGCGCGCTCAATTTCGGCGCCTGGGAAAATAATTTTGCTTTTGCGGAAACAAATTGGCAGGTAGGGAAGTCATTAGATACATCAGCACTGGATGCGAGGGGCTGGACAGCTTCCGAACCTCGTCGACTTTCCAAACTTGACTTGCAAAGTCTTTTCGATGAAGAAAGATGTTTGATTCTCAAAGAGTTCGGCATTCTTTCATTTTTTGGTAAGACTCTTAGTCGCGGCAATCGTCGCATCGAAATCTATATATATGAATTCGAACAAGATAGTGGTGCCATGGCTGCCTATTTCTATCTGAGAAAAGGTGCCGGTACTGTGGTTCGCCGCGGCGATGCCAGTTCGGAAGAGGATGCCAGTATATCTTTTGTGCAGGGCCGCTACTTTGTATCTGTTTCTGCCACAGAAGATGATGATGAAAGCAAAGATGTGGTCAAACGTCTTTGTGACGAGCTGGGTAAGAGGCTTGGTCCCGCCGGTTCTTCGCAACCTGAAATAATGAAAGAACTTCCACTCCTTGATAAGTTGTCAGGAAGTGAGCGCCTCGTATTTGGTGTTCATTCTGCGCGTTGGTATTCATCTGCGCCGGGTTTGGAATTTCTTTTTGATCAAGCAAATGCCCCTGGGCAAGCTCCTTCTGACGCTCCTCTAGCTAAAGCAGATAGCCAAGCTGAGAGTAAAGATTTAGTTGGTGGAGAAGTTCAGGCGGTGAAGCCGAAGCTGGAGAATGCGCAGACGGTGAAGGCTCCAATTATTGGAGTTCTTGCTGACTATCTCTTTAGAGAGCCTGTGAAAGAAAGACTGAGGCTTTTGATTCTTGCTTATCCTGATCGAAGCAGCGCTTTGCAACACTACACTCTTTATATAGATAAGTTGCGACAGTTTCGTTTAGGAAAGGTCGCCGATTCTCCGGTAACCGCTAGTGAGCTCTTCAAGACTGGTACGTCGATTGTGGCGGTCGAGCTGAGGGGCAACAAGATAGCAATTGTCACCGGTGCCAAAAAGCGCTTCAGTCCGGCCTTATTGGTCAGACAATGGAAGAGTTTTTAGAGAGTGTTCTAAGATTGGCCGGTCCTGTTTTTGAGAGACCTGCTGAAAGCCGCATCAAAAGGCGTTCTATCTCAATGATTAAGGGAAAGTATATGCAATTAATTGCTAAGTTATGTGTTCAAACCACATCTTTTGCGGCTTTCGAGAATTTGACAGTCCCTCGTTTGCTTGATAAGATTTTTTCATCGTGTGGATGACACACGCGATTCGCTGTCGGAGCGAATCAGACGAACTAATCTTCGAACCCTGATAACTGAATAGCCTTGAACAAAGGCGCCTGTCAAAACTTTTGAGTAGGCAAACAGAACGTTTTTAAATTGTCAGTATTCCTGACGATTTTTGACAACGGAGAGTTTGATCCTGGCTCAGGACGAACGCTGGCGGTGTGCTTCACACATGCAAGTCGAACGAGGTAGCAATACCTAGTGGCGGACGGGTGAGTAACGCGTGGGAATCTGCCTTAAGATGGGGGATAACGAGCCGAAAGGCTCGCTAATACCGCATATGCCGAAAGGTGAAAGGAGTAATCCGTCTTAAGATGAGCCCGCGTCCGATTAGCTAGTTGGTGGGGTAAAGGCCTACCAAGGCGACGATCGGTAGCTGGTCTGAGAGGATGATCAGCCACAATGGGACTGAGACACGGCCCATACTCCTACGGGAGGCAGCAGTGGGGAATTTTACGCAATGGGGGAAACCCTGACGTAGCGACACCGCGTGAGCGAAGAAGCCCTTTGGGGTGTAAAGCTCTGTCAGCTGGAACGAAAAAAATGACGGTACCAGCAGAGGAAGCATCGGCTAACTACGTGCCAGCAGCCGCGGTAAGACGTAGGATGCGAGCGTTGTCCGGATTCATTGGGCGTAAAGAGTTCGTAGGTGGTTTGTTAAGTCTGATGTTAAAGATCGGGGCTCAACCCTGAGACTGCATTGGATACTGGCAGACTTGAGTATGGTAGAGGCTAGTGGAATTCCCAGTGTAGCGGTGAAATGCGTAGATATTGGGAAGAACACCGGTGGCGTAGGCGACTAGCTGGGCCATAACTGACGCTGAGGAACGAAAGCCAGGGTAGCGAATGGGATTAGATACCCCAGTAGTCCTGGCCGTAAACGATGGATACTAGGCGTATCGGGTATCGACCCCTGATGTGCCGCAGCTAACGCGATAAGTATCCCGCCTGAGTAGTACGGCCGCAAGGTTGAAACTCAAAGGAATTGACGGGGGCCCGCACAAGCGGTGGAACATGTGGTTTAATTCGAAGCAACGCGAAGAACCTTACCAAGGCTTGACATGCCAGGAACCTTTCGGAAACGAGAGGGTGCCCGCAAGGGAGCCTGGACACAGGTGGTGCATGGCTGTCGTCAGCTCGTGTCGTGAGATGTTGGGTTAAGTCCCGCAACGAGCGCAACCCCCGTTGTTAGTTGCCATCAGGTAATGCTGGGCACTCTAGCGAGACTGCCGGTGACAAACCGGAGGAAGGTGGGGACGACGTCAAGTCATCATGCCCCTTATGCCTTGGGCTACACACGTGTTACAATGGCCAGGACAATGCGATGCAATCCCGCGAGGGGGAGCGAACCGCCAAACCTGGTCTCAGTTCGGATCGCAGGCTGCAACTCGCCTGCGTGAAGTCGGAATCGCTAGTAACCGCCGATCAGCACGCGGCGGTGAATACGTTCCCGGGCCTTGTACACACCGCCCGTCACGTCATGGGAGCTGGTCACGCCCAAAGTCGGTGAGCTAACCTTCGGGAAGCAGCCGCCTAAGGCAGGGCCGGTGACTGGGACGAAGTCGTAACAAGGTAGCCGTACCGGAAGGTGCGGCTGGATCACCTCCTTTCTAGGGAGTAATCGGATAGATTCACTAAGTGAGTCGAACTCCGACACTTGTGATTGCGAGTCGAGAGACGAAGACCAATCATTATTCTCCTAGGTCGATGCCTATGAAGCTTATTTGGTATGAATACAGGTATACTCAAAGACCAATTAAGTGGAGGCGACAGGGTCTTTATTCAGGCTATTCAGTTATCAGGGTTCGATACCCGTCAATAACAATCAACAATAAAAACTGACTTGTCGGAGCATAGCTTCGACTTTTTCGTTTTTTGCACTTATATTTCGTCTAGAGCCTACGCTCGACCGAGTTCTTCTGCTCCAGCTGATTGCCCCTGGTATCGTATATGGTTACTTCCACTTGGGCCTCTTCGTCGCCGCGACCATAGGTGCGCACTTCTTTTCTAAGCAGTGCCTGCGAGCGGGGATCATAAAGATGAATCTCTTCCATATAGCTTTCTGTAGGCGGATGCAAAAGCAGCTTTTGGTATTTCACCAGTGAGCCGTCTTGGGTGAAAGTGAAGTGTTCGGTGACGCCTCTTTCGCCAGTGGTCATCCAGCGAATCTGTTCGCGCACCGAGAGCTTGCCGGTACGCTTATCGAACCAGTGATTGACTGTGAGCACTGCTTGACCGTCTTTGTTGTATTCGGTTTGACCAGTAAAGACGTTCTTTAGGCTGGTCATTTCGCGCAATACTGTTCTAACCAGGTTGCCGAGCGGATCTACCACTATCACCGATTCAAGCGAATTATCGTCTTCAAGATAGCGCTTCTCTTTGGTCAATAAGTTGCCGTCGGGCATTGTATAAGTTTCGAAGATCTTTTCGATGTCGCCCGTTAGAGGGTCGAACTTAGTTTCAGACCGACCTTCAGCTGTTCGTTTGGCGATGCGAATAAGCCTGCCTTCGGGGTCGAAGACTTTCTCGAGAAAATAACCGATTCTCTCTTCGCTTTTATAGACATGAAAGGTAGTCCTGATTGGACCGTCTACCCTGGTGCCAAGCTCGACTTCTCTATAGGAAGAGTCGTATTCGTCAACGCCGCGACCTTCAGCCGCCGAACTTTGCAGTTGAACGTCATCGTTTTCAGATTCAGGCCTGACTTTGGCCGACTCGGTCTTAGATGATTCTTGCATGGGACACCAAAGAAAAATTGACTGCAGAGGATGCGGTTAATTCTAGTAATGATAGATAGGAGTAAGGTAAGCCCATTGTTTTGAATTGTCAAGCGGATTTAATCTTTTTCTTTTGAAATACCAAATAGTCTCTACTCTTTGCCCTTAGCCCAGGGCAAGACCGCCGGTGGCGGTTTCTTTGTACTTTTGGTTCATATCCAAACCTGTCTGTTTCATCACCAGAAGGGCTTTATCGAGGCTGATCATATGTTGCCCGTCGCCTGCCAGCGATAGTTCGGCAGCATTGAGTGCTTTTACTGCCCCCATGGCATTGCGCTCGATACAGGGCACCTGTACCAGGCCCTTTATAGGGTCGCAGGTCATACCCAAATGGTGTTCAATACCTATTTCAGCGGCTTGTTCAATTTGTCTCACTGTTCCGCCAAGCATAGCTGTGGCGCCAGCTGCAGCCATGGCGCAAGATGTGCCGACTTCTCCCTGGCAACCTACTTCTGCACCAGATATAGAGGCATGAACCTTGACCAGGGCGCCGACCACAGAGGCGACAATTAGCCCATTCTGTAGGGTTTCATGGCTCAAGTCGCGGCTTTCTTTGAGGGTGCGAAAAACGGCAGGAATGAGACCGGAAGAGCCATTGGTCGGAGCTGTCACCACTCTGCCCCCGGCGGCATTTTCTTCATTGACGGCAATGGCATAGACCGAAGGTTTCAGTCCTAGTCCCGAAGACCAAGATGATTCCTTGCCTGCCATGATTTTTTCATAGAGCGATTTGGCTCGTCTTCTCACATTGAGACCGCCAGGCAGAATGCCTTCGGCTTTGAGTCCGCTTTCTATGCAGTTTTCAAAGACTTGCAAAATTTCAGATAGTCTTTCTCTCAAGCTCGCTTCAGAAAGACCAAGAGCTTCTTGATTGGCAATCACCAGTTCCCATGGCTGTTTGCCGCTTGTTTCCACTTGCTCGACAAATTCAGCGGCGCTGTTGTAAGGGTAGGGCAGAGGCTTGAAGCGGCTTTCTTTCAGGCTATCTGCTGCCAGGTCCTTTGTATCAGCCAACTTTTCAATAAAGCCGCCGCCGACTGAAAGTATGACTTCTGCGAGCACAGGCTCTGACTCTTGCATCAGGCAAAAGCGCATTGTGTTTGGGTGAGGCAGGCTTTCGCCGTTGAAAGTCCAGGCATACCACTTTATGTCTTGGCTGGGCTTGAACTTGACTTTGCTCCCAAAGTCTAGAGTCTCTTCTGCTTCTAGTTTGCCCATGGCGCCCCAGATATCAGCTACTTGCGAAGACTTTGGATTGAGTCCGGCTAGACCGGCGCAGACGGCTCCATCGGTTTGGTGACCTTGGCCGGTTAAAGATAGAGAGCCATAAAGCTCGACCACCATGGCATAGTTGCCCGGCTTGGCTTTCTTTAGCCAGGCTAGGGCGCTTTCTCTAAAGGCAAGAGCGGCCACCATCGGCCCCACAGTGTGTGAGCTTGACGGTCCGACGCCAATTTTGAACATATCGAGGGGGCTGATGTGATCGGCTCTCATTTTTAACTCGCTAGTTGTGTCAGTGAGAAAGGAGAGGGCTGAGCCCTCTCCTCCAAATCTTTACTTGACCTCGGTCTTGCTCGGCTCTGAAGCTTTCTGCTCGCCGGCTTCTTTCTTGGCGGCGGCTTTGGCTTCTTTCTTTGCTTCTTTGCTCTTCTGCTTTTCAGCCTTTACCTTTTCAATTGTTTCTTTTCTGGTCGCTTTTTCAGCATCAGAGATCTTGCCGTCTTTGTCGGCATCCCATTTTTCTAGGCGCTTCTGCACTTTCTCTTGCAGTGCTTGTTTGCGTGCTGCTTTTTCGCTGTCCGAGAGTTTGCCGTCTTTATCAGTGTCCCACTTTTCAAGCATTTTCTCGCGTTTTTCTTTCAGTTTTTCGCCTACTTCCGGCTTGGTTTCACCTTCTGCATAGGCGCAGTTGGTTGTAAGCAGAAGGGAAAAGGCTAGCAGTGATAGGGCTGTTT
The DNA here is from genome assembly GCA_017303615.1 of Obscuribacter phosphatis (SeqCode). Lineage (GTDB taxonomy): Bacteria > Cyanobacteriota > Vampirovibrionia > Obscuribacterales > Obscuribacteraceae > Obscuribacter > Obscuribacter phosphatis_A. The sequence continues at coordinate 16,919 of JAFLCK010000021.1, read as the reverse complement.
TCATCTATAGAATCCTCTTGATAAACTGTCATGATAATTACTCTTAGTCATTACTGGCGCCATGGGGAAAGCTCGCTTGATGACTACAAAATAGAGCTTTCTCAATCGCCATTTCGTTGCAAATTTTAGCAGATGAAGCCGTCTCTCTTTTAATTGAGAATGGCGTCTTTTCTGCTATAACGAGGGGCTAAAGCACCCAATTCGTCCGCTTCAAAAACTGGAGTTTTGTTTATGCTCACCTTGACCAAGCCTGGCATTGAAGAATATGCCGAGTCTAAATCTGAACCGACCAGCTCCTTGCTCAATAGTCTCAGCAAGGAAACCTGGGAGAAAATGTCGGTACCGTGGATGCTCACCGGTAGGCTGGAAGGGCGCTTCCTCAAGATGATGGTGCAAATTTCCGGGGCGATGAATGTGCTTGAAATCGGTATGTTCACGGGTTATTCCGCTCTTTCTATGGCAGAAGGCTTGCCTGCCGGCGGCAAACTCACCACTCTCGATATAGATGCCGACTGCATTAAGTTCGCCAAAAGTTATTTTGAACGATCTCCCTTCGGCGAGAAAATTACTGTTGTGGAGGGACCCGCCCTGGCATCACTAGAAAAGCTTGAGGGTCCATTCGACTTTGTCTTTATAGATGCCGACAAAGTAAACTATCAAAATTATTACAATGCTGTTTTGCCGAAGCTCACCAGGGGCGGTGTCATACTCGTAGACAATGTGCTTTATAGCGGCTATGTTTGCGACCCCCAGACCACTGATGAAAATGCAAGAGCTATTGCCGCATTTAACGATTTTGTCGCTGCCGATGAGAGGGTCGACAGAGTCATGCTCACTATTAGAGACGGCGTTTATTTGATTCGCAAGCGTTAAGGTTGAGGTTGAATGGTAATGACAGTGAAATTGGATAGTTTTTCTAGAACCCCGGTGGCAGATGCGCTGAAGGCAGAGAACATCGGCAAGAGAGTGCGCATATGCGGCTGGGTGCGCACGAGGCGCGATTCTAAAGGCGGCTTCTCATTTATTGAGCTCAATGATGGTTCTACTTTTGATAGTGTGCAGATTCTTGCTGAGGCGGCTTTGCCCAACTATGAAGGCGAGATTTTGAAACTTGGCATCGGCAGCTCGATAGAAGTAATCGGCGCCGTGGTTGAATCACCCGGCAAAGGGCAAAGCACCGAAGTAAAAGCCGAGTCGGTGAAAGTCTTCGGCTTTGCCGACCCGGCCACTTATCCGTTGCAAAAGAAAGGTACGTCTTTTGAGTTCCTGCGCTCTATCGCCCATTTGCGCCCGCGCACCAATACCTTTGGTGCCGTCGCCCGAGTGCGCAATGAGATTTGCCGCAGCATCCATAACTTCTTCCAGTCGCGCGGTTTTGTCTATGTGCATGCTCCCATCATTACCGGCTCCGATTGCGAGGGCGCCGGGCAAATGTTCCGTGTCACCACCCTTGATTTCGATAATCTGCCCCGCACCGAATCTGGTGCTATCGATTTCGAGAAAGATTTCTTTGGCAAGCCGACCAACCTCACAGTAAGCGGTCAGTTGGAAGGTGAGATCTATGCCACGGCTCTCACCAATATCTATACTTTCGGACCGACTTTTCGGGCTGAAAATTCAAACACATCTAGGCACCTGGCTGAGTTTTGGATGATTGAACCAGAAATGGCTTTCTGTGATCTGGAAGGCAATATGCAGTGCGCCGAAGACTTTCTCAAGACCATTTTTTCTGATGTCTTGACCAACTGTCCCCGCGATATGGCTTTCTTCAACGATCGTATCGACAAGACTGTTATCGAGACACTGAAAGGTATTGTCGAAAGTGACTTCGTTCGTGTTTCTTATACCGAAGCCGTCGATATCTTGCTTGCCAGTGGTGAGAACTTCGAGTTTCCGGTTTTTTGGGGCATTGACCTACAGTCTGAGCATGAGCGCTTCCTCACCGAGAAAAAATTCAAGAAGCCGGTAATTGTGTATGACTATCCGAAAGACATCAAAGCTTTCTATATGCGTCTCAACGAAGACGGCAAAACAGTGAGAGCCATGGATGTCTTGGTGCCCAAGGTGGGAGAAATAATCGGCGGCAGTCAAAGAGAAGAACGTCTCGATGTGCTGGAAAGTCGCATGAAGTCCTGCCATCTTGATCCAGCCGAGTACTGGTGGTATCTCGACTTGCGTCGTTACGGCACAGTGCCCCATGCTGGTTTTGGTCTCGGTCTAGAGCGCACCGTGCAATTTGCCACAGGCATGGCCAATATTCGCGACGTGATTCCCTTCCCGAGAGCGCCTAAAACAGCCGATTTCTAAGGCGATAAGCTTATCGAAAAAGCTTATAGAAAAAACCTTATAGAAAAAGCCTATAGAAAAAGCCATTCGGTCATAATTTCACTGAAGCGGAGTTTGATTATCGTCAGCTCCGCTTCACTATTGCCGCGACTGTCTAGCTTACCTAGTAAGTTGAAAAGGTCGCTCAAAATACTTAAGCGATACCAGTCTTGATCTAACTTGCCTCCGGCTTTCTTATATGAGGCGACTGTATTTTGCAGAAATTGCTTGGCTGTTTCTTCTTCGGCTTCGCCGGCAGCAAATTCCAGCAACTCTCGCCTGAGGTTGCCAAAATCTAGATAAGGTGTGCCGGCAAAAGCTTCATCAAAGTCGAGTAGGCTGACTTGGTTTTCACCTTCTTGAATAAGAATGGCGGCGGGTCCCAGTTTGCCATGGCAAAGACAGGAAAAACCCTTCACTGCATCGAGCAAGTCGGCTTCTTGTTCTATAAAGGCTAAAAGTCTCAAAGCTAGATCTTTACCTAGGGCATTTTCTTTTGCTTTAGCGACCAGCACAGCTTCGGCATAGTTCTCTAATTCTTTGCCGCTGAGGGGGGCGACACGACCTACTTTTAGTTCGCCGTCTAAATAGCCCTGATTGTTAAAGCCGATGCGATGCAGCGAAGCAAGCGCGCTTCCCAGTGCCGCCGCCGTTTTTTCTCTATACTCATGGTGATTACCTGCATCAAGCTGAAATAATTCGGGCAGGCTCTCTTGCAGTGTTTTTCCTTCTATAAAGGTGCGCACTGTATAGGGGCTGCGGCTGCCCAAAAGCGGATTTTCTTGGCTGGCATAGAGCAGTTTGGGAATGGCACCATTGCCGGTGAGCAATTGGTGAATGCGCACTTCCTTCTCAAAGCCGCAAATTTCCTGATCGTCATTGAAGAGCTTCAAAATAAGCTTTTGCTTTTGCGGCATGGTTTCTACCAGATAGACATGGCGATGTCTATCTGAAGGCAAGGTGGTGAGCTGCACATCTTCAGGCAAGATGCCGGCCGGAGCCAGCATCTCTTTAATTTCCAGATTGCTGGGGCTAAGGTGCACGGTCATGCTAGCCGGCTTTCAGCTGCCTGTCGCGGTCCGGATTTTGCATCAGGGCCACTGCCAGTACACCAGTCAAAGTGAAGCCAATCAAGAGCATGAAGGGGGAATTGAAACTGCCTGTTTTTTCAACCAAGAAACCGGTCATATATGGAGCAATAATGCCGGCCAGAGCCAGGAAGCTGTCCATCAAGCCAAGACTGGTGGCAGCCTTGTCTTTGGCTAAATCAGTATTGATGGCATAAAAGGAGGCATTGGGCATCAGACCAAAACCGAGGCCCAGTGAAAGAAAGACCAAGGCATGCTCAAAACTTGGGCTGTAGAGAATGGGAATGAAAGAAATAGCCGAAAGCAATTGGCAGATCCAGATCATATGAGAGCGGGCGATGCGCATGCTGCCGGTCTTTACCCAAAGCCGGTCGGAAATATAGCCGGCGATGGAAAGCATGGCGGCAGCAGCCAGCCAGGGCATCCACAAAGTGGCTCCCACTGTTTTCATAGTGACATGGAATGTGTGGCAGAGATATTCAGGCAACCAGTGCACGGCAAAGAAAAGCAGATAGCCAAAGGCAAAGAAGGCAAAGTTGTTGGCTACAAGAGACCTATTTGTGAGCATGAACTTCCAGGTGGTCTTACCGAGCGAAATTTCATGGGCTTTGATTTCTTGGTGTTGGCGCTGGCGGTCCACCGCTACACCGTCTCGAATGTGCTTCAACTCGGCATCTGAAACAAAGGGTGAATGCTCGGGATAATCTCGGAAGACAAACCACCAGACTACCGCCCAGACAATACCGATACCGCCCAAAATAAGGAACATTTCTTTCCAGCCGAAGGTGCCCATAAGGAAAGTGAGAAGCGGGGCGCCTATAGCCGATGCCATCGGCACTGCCGCTAGACCGATGGCGGTGGAGCGGGCTCTTTCTTGGGTGGGCAGCCAGTCTGCCACAACCCTTGTTAGTGAGGGAAAATGCGGACCTTCAGATAAGCCCAGGCAAGTTCTCAGAAAGCAGAAAAGCGGCAGGGTGGAAGCTTTACCTATAAAGGCGGTGCAAACTGACCAAAGTATGGCAGCTCCGGCCCAGACTTTTCGGGCGCCCCATTTGTCGACCATGATGCCGCCGCCAGTGGTCATAATCATATAGCCCACGCCAAAAGCAGCGGTTATCTTGCCGAAATCTTCATGGTTGAAGCCGAATTCTTTCTTCATCGGCTCCATGGCATAAGAAATAGCTGTGCGGTCAAGATAATTGACCAGGGTAATGAAAAAGGCAAAACCCAGAATCACCCAACGATAAGAAGTTTTGGGTGCTTCGCTTTTTATCGTTTCGGAGGGGTCGGATGGGGCTGTTTGGGTTGTTGATTCGCTCATTAGAAAACCTTAATGCGGTCCCCTCTCGGGAACAAGTTCTTCCTACGCCCATTGCGCTTGGCTTACAAGCTTATCGCATCTGAGTGGTAAGGCCGGAAAGATTTGGAATTTTTATCCGGAAAAATTGAACTTTTTGCCTCGAAATTACGTTCTATAAGTGTCCCCTGAATTTGGGAGTAATCCAAAATGAAACTCAGCCCGAAATATCTTTTGTCAATTAGTGGAGCCTTAGCTCTAACCTTTACTTCTACGGTGACCTTCGCCCTTGCCCAGGATGCTGAGGTTCAAGACCGTGAAATTGAAGTAGATATGATTATGGCCGGTCTACCTGCCTCTCCCATGCCTCCAGCCCTACCCATCCCCGGGGCGATCGCCATCGATACGGCTCCCGAACAGCCAGTCATTGCCTGGGGAAGAAGCCACGGTCCCAGTGGTCCCGGTGGTCCTGGTGGTTGTCCGGCTATGCGTGGTTTATTTAGTGGCGAGCATGCCCTAACCGATGACCAGTATGAAAAGCTCTACAGCCTAAAGAACTCTATGCTCGATAAAGTTGGACCAAAGATGGTGGAATTGCATTCTTTGGAAAGGCAGCTCAAAGACGCCATTACGCGCGCTGATATAGATAGTAAGAAGGCTGCCGATCTGAAGGGCAAAATCACAAGCCTCAAGAGCGATCTGTCATCAATCAAGATAGATAATCAGATTGCCTTTATGGAAATATTGACCGCTGACCAGCGCAAAGATATGCGTCAGGCAATGGTCAAGGGCCCGCTTATGATGATGGGCAAAATGGGTCATTCTCGACACAAAATGCCACATCGTCCTCGCTAGTGTTAATTTGATAAGCTGAAGGGGCAAGTTTTTACTTGCCCTTTAGTTTAATTGTCAGGCTTTTTTGGGTTCGGGTGAATAAATTGAGCAGCAAAAGGTTGGTTGGCCGCTTATTTTTGTCGGCTTTGGTGTCGGTTTCGCCCGCCCTTGCCCAGGCTTCATCAGCCGGCGGCAACAACCAAGCAGCGCCCAAAAGCGCCTCGGGCGAAGAACCCTCTTTCTCTAAAAAACCTAGCTCGTCAAATTTAGTCGATTTGATTAGACAAGCTAAAGTTGTAAATCCTGATTATCCCGTCCATGTGGTGGTCTCTGGCAACTTTGCCACAGTCTTGACTCGGCGGCATCCGCGTGCCAAAGAAGAAGACATGAAGATCGATGCCGTGCTCATCACCAAGTCTGTGCTTGATGCTTACGGTTATTGTCTTGACGGTGTCAGGGTTTTGTTTAGAGACGAAGACGGCACCAATGGCAAAAAGATTGCAGTCACTGAACAAGACATCAAAAATTACGGCGCCGGTACAATGGATCCGCAGCAGTTTCTTGCCAGCTTAAAGCTAGTCAGCATCGACGGTGAGCTAGACGGCGACACTTCCGCACAGAGTCGGGGCAGTGAGAGCAATATCACTGTCTCGCCTGGACCATATGAGGAACAGCGTTTGATGCTCTTAGATCGCATCAACAGTTTGCGCAAAAAGGGCACCGGTGTCGCCCCTTACGAAAAGCTCTTCGTCGCTATGGACGAAGCCGCTAAAACCGCCCCGTCCTCTGAGGTTAAGCTGCTTGTTGCTCGCTTGGCAGAGAAATTGAAAGAACAAGAACAGCTATGCCGCCAGGCCGAAATGGTCAGTCGCGGTCAAGGTGTTAAGGGCACTGTATCAACCCCGGCTTCTTCACCTAGTACCGAAGCCAAGCTTAAGGAAAATCTGCGGGCAATCGGCTTTGACGGCAGTAAGTTGGTCGAGCTTTTGGGCTCCGAGATCAAGCAGTTGCAAGATCATGGAGTCAATGTTTCCGCCCTCAATTCAGAGCTTATTGCTTGCCAGTCTTTGATGAGCCGCGACCCTGCTTCGGGCATCAAGGCTTTGCGCGAACTAAAGATGAAAGTGCAGGCCGCAACTAATGAAGCCATGAGGAAAGGGCAGAATCAAGGGGGGAATAATCGACAGATGATGCCCCCTGGTTTTGGTCCAAATGGCGGACTAAATGGAGGCTCTAACGGAGGTCCGGGCTTCGGTCAAAATGGCGGTCCCCCTGGCCCCCCTCCGGGCGGATATCCTGGTACCTCTAGTGGTTACCCGCCTAGAGCCGGCGATTAATTGTCAGGTCTGAGATGGGAAAGACAGAATCTGATTCGAATATTGATAAGCAGGTTAATTCCGATTGGAGTCGTTTTGCTCCTCCGGTACAAGATCCGAATCAAGGCTTTCACATGCTCTCCCGTGCCGAAGAAGAAGAAACCGAAAAACTGGAGGTGACTGCCGATTGGCGCAGTATTACATCAGTTGAGGGTGGCTCTCAGGCACAGGCAGATGAAAGTGAACCTGCGCAATATGCCAATGCCCAGCCTTTGAGCAGGGACTTGCAGTCAGCCGGTGAAAGTTCCAAACGACCATATAAAGACCCCCTGATTGGTCGCTGTCTCGAGGACCGTTATCACATACTTTCGGTCTTGGGCTGGGGCGGCATGTCGGTTGTCTACAAAGCTCGGCAAGACCCCATAGACAGATTGGTGGCAATCAAAACAGTAAAGTTTAGAGTGGACGAAAGACCAGATATCTGGCGCCGTTTTGAGCGCGAGATCAAGACCTTGAGCAAACTTTCGCATCCAAACATAGTCACTGTTTATGACTGTATCATCGGTGACGATGGTCAGCCTTATGTAGTTATGGACTTTTTGCGTGGTCGGGCCCTCGACCAAGTGCTTGCCGAAGAAGGGCGCTTCAACCTGGGAAGTTTATCTCGTATCGGCGCGCAGGTGGCATCTGCCGTCGCTCATGCCCATCGTCATGAAGTGATTCACCGCGACCTCAAACCGGCAAATATTATGCTGGTTGATGATGTCTCTGACGCTTTTGATAGAGCGGAAGATGATACCGGCAATGATACTAAAAAAGATACTAAAAATGACACTGAAAATGATACTAATAGTGGTGCTGCCAGAAGCGCTGCCAGAAGCGCTGATAAATTCGCTGATAAATTCGCTGATAAACTCTCGCAAGGCGCCACTGCAGTCAGTAATACCACATCAGCCCGCGTGGTCGATTTTGGCTTGGCTAAACTAGGTGAAGATAGCCGTCGGCTGACCAATTCAGGTGAGCTTTGGGGCTCTCCGCCCTATATGAGCCCCGAGCAGATCAAGGGTGGGGGCATAGATCATCGTGCCGACATCTATGCTCTCGGTGCGGTTCTCTTTGAAATGGCTACAGGCAAAGACCCTTTCTATGGCGCCGAAATCTACGAGCTCTTACACAAACATGTCTACGAAGAGCCGCCTTCGCTAAAAGAAGCCTGCCCCGAAGGTGATTTTCCCGAGGCGCTCGAACTTGTCATAGCCAAGGCTTTGGCCAAAGAGCCAGCCGATCGTTTCCAGTCGATGACCGAGCTGAAAGATGCTCTTATTTCAGCTTGTAGTCCCGGTGTCACGGTCGATTTGGGTCCTTTGCGCGACAGCCGGCAAAACAACCGCGATAAGCTTGCCCGTGCTTCCAATGTGCGTCTGCCGGCTCAGCGCAGCCATAATAATCTTAGCGCCGTTTCTTCGCCCGAGACCAGGTTTCAACGTCCACTCGGCTTGGCTTTTCTGACTCTTTTGCTTGTCTTTTGTGCCCTGCTTATGGCTCGCGGTCTGCGTCCCCCCGCTCTAGAGAGGCATGTTAATCTCGATAAGCCGCCTGCCCATGACTCTCAATCGGTTGAAACAGTTAGACCCTCCGCCTCTGGTCGGCATGCCAAAGGCGTTAGCAGCGGAGCCTCCAGTAATGCCTTAGATGCAGGTGGTCTCCCCTCCCAAGCCACATCCGGGGATGACAAGAGCAGCGCCCACGGTCACCGTTTGCGCGGTCAGAGACCTGCCCATACCAAATCATCTTCGTTATCTTCGTCATCTTCGTCATCTTTGCATGGACAAAGCGCAGTCAATTCATCAAGTTCTGGCCGCCCCCCTAATTCTTCCGAACAGTCAGTTAAACCGACCAAGTTCGACATCCTTAGAAAGATGAAGAACCCGGCGTTAAGGAAAGAAGCAGGCGACAGTTTTTAATGAGACTTTTCAGCTGGTTCCTTCTTTCAATTTAGTCAATAATTGTCTTGTCTGGTGAAATCGGGAAAATCGGTATATTGCGATGGTTAACGAGCGCATAAAGAAGCATGAGAAACGGGTGACGCAGGGGCGAACTCAGGGCTTGGCTGCTTTTGCCGGCGGGCTCTCTAAAAATAGTATCGCTGCCTTTCTTTCACTGTCTTGTCTATTGAGTTCCAGCTTGTTTGGTGTTTTGCCTCAGCCGGCTTTGGCGGCCTGGTATGACAACGAGAATACCCTGCACGAGCGTGGCAAGCAGTCTTACAACTCGGGGGCTTTTGACCAGGCGATAAGCCAGTTTTCAGAAGTAATCAAACTCAACCCTACCCGCGCCGGTGCCTTTTATTGGCGTGCTATGGCTTATCAAGCCATCAAGCAGCAAGACCGGGCTCTGAAAGATCTCGATGAAGCCATTAAATTGGCACCCGATTGCGCCACTTGTTATTTGAGCCGTGGTCTGATTTATTCCAACCAAGGCAAGTTGCAAGAGGCTCTTGAGCAGTTTGAAGAAGCTCTGCGCTATGACAGCAATTTGAACGAGGCCGAAATTAATAAGAAGTTCTGCCTGAAAGAACTGGAAAAACAGCGTATCGCTAAAGAGAACGCTGCTAGCAAGCCGGAAGCCACTCAGTTGGCGATGACGACTACTGCTGCTACTTCTTCTACTTCTTCTACTTCTTCTTCAGCTAATCCGGTTAAAAAAGCCGGCACCAGCACTGCCGCAAGTGCTGCTCAAGTTAATGACCCTAAGTGGATCGCTCTGCAAAAAGAGCTTGAAGTAAAAGCTCAAAGAGAGCGGGCTGAGGCTGAGAAGCTGGCTCTGGCTCGGGCAAAAGCCGAAGCTGAGAATCAAAGATTGGCTTTGAAGCAGAAAGAAATCGAAGAGAGACAAGAGCGAGAAAGAGCCCGCTTGGCTGAGGCTGAAGCGAGAAGACTGGCTTTAGCTGAGAAGAGCGGTCATGCCGCAACCGGTAAGCCAAAAGCTGAGACCGCCGAAACTACAGAAACCACCAATAGTCTTGAAATCGTCAACCGTCCGGTGCGGGACAAATGGGCTCTTATAATCGGCATCAGCAATTTCCAAGATTCCACACTCAATTTGAGATATCCGGCAAAAGATGCCAAAGACTTCTATGAATTTCTTGTAAAAGAAGCCAACTTCGCCCCTGATCATGTCAAATTGCTCACCGACGAAAAGGCAACCCGCGCCAATATTCTCTCTGAGCTGGGTGATAAGTGGTTGCCCCGCGTTGCCAATCCCGACGACCTAGTGCTTATTTACTTTTCCAGCCACGGTAGTGCTTCCGATATGGATATCGGCGGCGTCAATTATTTGCTTGCCTACGACAGTCAGGTTGATAGTCTTTATGCTTCCGGCTTGCCCATGCAAGACCTCACCCGCATTATCAAGGGGCGCGTACACTCAGATAGAGTTGTGCTGGTGCTGGACGCCTGCCATAGCGGCGCTGCCGAAACCGGCGGTAAAGGGCTGTTCCGCAAGGGCAATCTCGACGCCGATGCGGTTGCCCAAGGCACCGGACAACTTGTAATCTCAAGTAGCCAACCTTCTCAAGTGTCTTGGGAATCTAAGAAATATCAAAACAGTGTTTTCACCCGCTGTCTTATTGACTCACTGCGCAAGAATGGCGACGCCACAACCCTGGGCGAAGCCTTCCAGAACCTGAAAGATAAGGTGCAGGAAGAGGTTCTCAGAGAAAGAGGGGTAATGCAAACACCGGTTCTGAAGAGCCGCTGGAAGGGCAGTGACCTGCGCTTGGCTACCCCGGCGGTAAGCCCGCGCCCTGGACTAGAAACACCTTAAAATTGCGCTCGGCAGCAAGTAATGGCGCTTAAACAAGTAAAATAGGTTCGGCTTCAGAATTATCTGAAGTCGAACTTGCTTTCTGAGGGGTTGTCTTGGCTAAGGTTTTGTCTTGTCCTACTCTGGATGAAATTATTTCGTTTGCTCAAAAGTCTGATAGCGGCGCTGAAAGAGAAAGCAGCGAGCTGGTCGGTAGTTTGACTCGGTTGAAAGAAGCTCTCGACAGCGATTCGCCCGAGCTCAGCAAGCGCGCTCTTAGCGTTTTGCATGCTTTAGCCGAAAAGCTCGAAAGCGAAAATATCGAAAGTCTGCAGCTCAAGAAAGTAACTGTGCCCGGGCTTACCGACCCGATTCGCTTGTTGCTTACAAAAGCAGTCTTTTCGCCCGAGTTTTGGGGCCGCACCTTTGCCGAGGGTTTGCTCAAAGCCAAAGAGCAGTTCAGAGGTCGTAAAGTCTTAGAAGTAGGCACCGGCTCAGGCTGGATCTCGATCTTGCTTTTGCTCTTTACCCATGTCAAAGAGGTGGTTGGTCTCGATCTCAACCCGGTGGCTGTGACCATGGCCAGGCTCAATACCTGGTTGAACGGCACAAACAGCGACGGTACCGACCGGCTAAGCTTAGCCGGTGAACCTATCGTGCAGGCTTTCCGCGTAGAAGTTTCAGACCTATTGCAGACTCCCTTGGCTAGGGGCGAGTTCTTTGACCATGTGGTCGGTTGTATTCCTCAGGTTTTGCATCCTAAACCAGTGGTGCCACTGCAAGATATTGACGGCAATATAGAGGGCTACTCCGAGAAAGATCTCTATGATCTCTCAAATTATTGTTTTGAACAAGGCATCTTAGAAGACCGTTTTGGCTTGCCTCTTATTGCCTCGGCTCTGGAACAATCGCAGCTCTTGCTCAATGCCGGCGGCAAAGTCACCCTGGTTTTGGGCGGACGCCCCGGTCGTCAGGCTATCGAAAGTATGTTCGAGCGTCGTGGCTTTGATGCTCGCCTGGTTTGGATGCGCCGCATTCAGCAAGCCGACGATACAGATCTCGCCTCACTGGTCGAACTGGAAAAATCTTACGGTATTCGCTTCCATTTCTTTATGTCGCGCGAGTCTGATGCCGATGAATCTGTCTCGGCTAAGACAGCAGTGAAATTGCTATCCAATGGCAGACCGATCTATCACGACCTGCTTGTCTATGAGGCCAACACTCGCTTCGAGCCCTATGTTTTTGATTTTGTGCGCAATCTTTCTAAAATGGGTCTTTCTAGTTTGCGCAAAGAGCTTGATTTTTCTCGTTTGAAAGAAGAGCGTGTCAGTTTTCTCTCGCGTCTTTCGCAGTCGATGATGCAGGCTCGTTCGCTGCCTTATCCTCATGAACGCGGCGATATGAGCATCAGAGAGCTTCTCGCTCGCTATCTTGAGGGCTTTTGTTATTATCCGGTCAAAGCCGAAGAGTTATTTGTTGCGCCCTCTCGTGCCGAGTTGGCGGCAATTCTTTTCAAGCTTTGCTCCGGCACTAAAGCCGCAAAGATATTGCTCTCTTCCTCTTTGACCGATGTCTATCTGGCAACGGCAAACCAAGCCGGTTTAGATGTAACTGTAGGCAATGACGACCTCAGTGAGCTTTGCGAGCTTGATGACTTAGTGGCACCGTCGATAGTGCTGATCTCGCCAAAGCAATTGTCGGCGCCTTCGCCAATTACAATTAAGGCTCTCTGCCAGCAGGCGGCTAAGCACCCCGACCGTGTTTATCTAATTGATGATTCGCAGAATTTTCTTATCAGTTCTAATCTTGGCGCCAATATGACTTTGCGTCTGGCGGCGCAAGAAAACTTGCCACCAAATTTGATACTGCTATACGGTCTGGTCAAAAATATTCTCAGCCCAGACCTGCAGCTGAGTTTTCTTGTCAATGCGCCGCTGCAGTGGCTGCCCGGGCTTGATGTCGGCGCTGAGCTGACTTATTCTCGCATTGCTTATCCGACCCAGCTGCTTTATCAATGGCTGTTCGAAGATCTAATGACTTTTGCCTTCAACGAAAGCGCCGAAAAGAAAGTGTCGTGCAGCGATGCCTATAGCGGTATTCAGGTGAGCGAATTGATTCGTTCTATAGAGCAAGATCCAGTCTTCTTGCCCAAGCCGGTCGACCCAGAAGGTGCCGATATTATTCGCCTTGACTATGGTGAATTTGAAGCGCCGCCGCCTGATATTTTGGTCAAGTCTCTATTTAAGGGCTTCATAGACGAAGAAACAGCAGTTTTGCCTCAAATTGTGCAGGAAAGGGTCTGCTCTTACGTCAACTTCACCCGTCATGTGGGCACCACACCCAGGCGTGTAGTCTTGGCACAAGGAGTGTTTCCGCTCTTCGGCGCTTTCGTGCAGGCTATGAAAGCCCGACTTGGTCGCGCACCAGTGGTGGGGCTGCCTTCAGGCAGTTATGGTCCGCTCTATCCGATGCTCGATTATTATGGCGCCCAAACTGTTGAAATCAAGACATCGCCGGAGAAAGCCTATTTGCTTTCCTCTCGCGATTTGCAAACTTTAAAAGAGTCAGGCGTCAAACTGGACGTGCTCTGGATCACCCAGCCCAATAATCCAAGCGGAGTCTTCTTTGACCCCGAAAAGTTGCGCAAGATAGTCGAGCACTGTCACGAGAACGATATCTATATCTTCAGCGACGAGATCTTCTTCTTGCTATCAGACCACCGCTTGGGCCGCTGGACGCCTTCTTCTCTTTCGACCGCTTCTTTCAGCCAAGGACCCTTCCAAAGCCGCATCTTTATGGTCGATGGTGTTGCCAAAAGCTTCGCCTCCGGTGGCATGCGTTTAGGCTTTATGCTCACTCCCAGCGATGCCTGGGCGCAAGAAATTCAAAGCTATACACCGGTGCCGCCGCTGTCGCTCTTGCGTGCCTGGGACGGGCTTTATTCGGCTTTCTTAGACCGTTCGCTCAACCACATGCTCGACGTCACCAAAGTCTTTAACGAAGTAGAAAACTATTTGATGGAAAGACGTCGCAGTCTATCTCAAAAGCGCGAACAATTGCTTGCCCTGTTGAGACAATACGGTCTCGATGACGGCTACGATACCCCCTACCGCGGCGGGCTTTTCCTATTGGGCAAGCTTTCAGACCAGTTCGAGCCCCTGGCTAAAGAAGCCGGACTCTTGATCAACCCTGGACCATGGGGACGTTGCGACGATATGGCTAGACTTTGCTTTTGTCTAGAAGATGAAAAGTTCCAGACCGCCTATGAGCGTCTGAAGAAGTTCTTGTCGGCAAAATTTGCTGGCAAGAAATGAGGGTAGAAAGGGAGGCTCTGTGTCAGTACCGGATATTTCAATGCGAGGTCGAGTTTGCCTGGTCACCGGCGCCACAGCCGGTATCGGCAAAGTAACGGCTTTGGAATTAGCCACCAAAGGCGCCACCGTCATAATTGTCGGTCGCAATGAAGAGCGTTGCCGCAGCACAATCAACGAAATAAATGCAATGACCGGCAGCGATAACTTGGAATATTTTGTCTGCGACCTATCAAATTTTCAGCAGGTGCGCACCTTAAGCACCGCAGTAAAGAAGAGGCACAGTAAGCTGCATGTGCTGGTCAATAATGCCGGTGCCCTCTTTATGCGCAGACAATACAATGTCGACGGCATCGAAATGACCTGGGCGCTAAATCATTTCGGCTATTTTTGGCTAACCGGCATGCTCCTCGATTTGCTTAAAGCTTCGGCTCCCAGTCGTGTCGTTATCGTTTCATCAGATGCTCACAAAAGAGCTATGCTCGACGACATGCCCAACTTTAAAGAGAATGTCCCGGTTGGCTATTTTGGCTATGCTAATACTAAGCTGGCCAATTTGCTCTTTGCTTATCACTTAGCCTACAGCATCAAGTCTACCGGTGTGACAGTCAACGCCTTGCATCCAGGTGTTGTGGCCACCGAGTTTGGCGGTAACAACGGACTAATCGGTAAGATAATTCAGGCAAATGCAAAGATTTTCGGTGTCAGCCCCGAAGTCGGTGCTAGAACCATAATTAAGTTAGCCACTGCCCCAGAACTTTACGCCACCACCGGCAAATATTTCGTCAAGGAAGAAGAAGCCAAGTCGTCTAAGGCATCTCTCGATACCAGACTAGGTACCAGGCTCTTCCAATGGAGCTTGGACGTCTCACAGCGACTTGGTATGGACACTAGACCGATGGATATCAAATAGTCCTTCACAATTCCCGCACAATCTTTTGCCAGAATAATCGGCGAAATTGTCAGGGAGGCTTGTGTCAATTATGAATCCATTGCTTTCGTTGTGTCTTACCGCCGTCCTCAGTCAGCCGAATATTGCCGTGCCTGCGCCCGTATCATCCGTTCATGGGCATAGCCAAAAACTTGATGTGCTCAAGCCTGTTTTTGATGAATTAAATTCTGGACATCTGCTCACTTTAGATTATCTGCAAAAATTCACAGGCAAGAAATTTCACCCGGTAGCAGGCGAGTTTAGAGAATTCGAGACCGATTTCTTGCGTCACAAGCCTATTCAGCGAGTGCGCACTTGCGTTTTGAAGGAAGACGATATGCGTGTTGTCGAGTTCAAAGTAAATCAAGATAGAACCATCACCCCCGAGGATGTGGTAGCTAAACTAGGTCGCTGGACCCGCGAGGGCGATGAGAGCGAGAAGCTCTGGTCTGAAGATTTTGTAGCCATCTATCAGAAAGACTGGGGTGAGATTCGCTTTGATTTCAAAGGTAAAACAAAGCCGATTCTCTCGGCTGTCTATGTTTCGGCAAAGTAGGTAAACGCGCTCAGATTTCCGCACTTAACTAGATAAGCATAAATCTGTGTCATAGTTGTGGCAGGGGCGGGGTAGCTTCCCCATTGTCTTTGCGGCTGTTTTTCAATACCTTTGTCGCATGCAATACGACAACCACGAGTTGAAAGCCGCCCTTAATGCCGATCGCACCATCTTGCGTTCGTCTCAAGAGGTCTCTGCCGAGGCTGCTTATGCAAAACTAGTTGCCGAGACCAAGTCGGTCTATGGCGGTTATGACGCCAAACAAAAGACTGTCTATGCTCAAGCTTTGCCTGCGATAAGTAAAGAACAGGTGCGCGATATCAGCATTGGTTATGGTCTATCACATTTTGATTTGCTAGATAGAAACAGCAACGGCAGAATAGAGAAAAGCGAATTGGATGCCCGTGCTCTTGATGCCAAAGCCGGTCGCAACCCCATAAGCGGCTTGCCGGCAACTATGGAGCTCGAACTGCTCAAGAGTCTGACCGAACGCCGCTCTTACCTGCGAGCCTTGCACAAAGGTGGCTCCTGGTGGAATTTGAATATGATCGATCCAGACGATGTCACCAAGGACGATCTGTCGGCTGCTTCGACCGAAGTCAAACAGTTGCGCAGAATTTATGACAATCTGCCGCTTTTGCCCGGTGTTAAACCAGATAAAGACTTCTCATCTCTGCCGCAAGGAGTGCCGGAACTTTTTGAAGCAGCCGGAGTTGAGGTGAAGCTCACCGATGAGCCTGTGTCTAAGGCTCTTGCCCATCATATCGATCGCTCATTTATCATCGCCATATCGCAGGCTCTCTATAATCCAAGCAGCAAAGAGATCGTCTTAGAAAGAAGAGACCGCACATCTAAAGCCCGCTCGCATGAAGTCGGTCACGCTATCGACGACGCTCTTGTGCCTGGTTCTGCCTTCTTTAGCGATAGTGCCGATTTTGATAAAGCAGTGAAGCAAGACCTAGCCGAACAAAAAGGGCGAAACATAAACTTTGAGCGCGAATTGCCTACTTTACATACCTTTGTGCAGTCTGCCCTTTTGCGCGGCAGTCTTAATGAGAGTGCCCGCAAAGAACTATTCGCCGAGATCTATCAAAGTGGCGATGCGCCCCTAGCCGAAGGCTTGCGTAGATATTTTCCGACTACCGGTGCTTTGATTGATCAGACGCTTGCCTCTCGGGGCATCGGGCGCAAGCCCCAGACTTGGTAAGCTTGGTTTCGTCAAGATAGATCAGGTATCGTATTTGGTGCTTGCTTTCGTATTCGCGTCGACTGTCAATTTGCTTCGTTTAGTGTAGAAGTTCACCGATAATGCCAACAATAGTGACTATCGTCAAAGCCGAAAGCAGAAGACACATAATCAGAGATCGAGACCAAACGCTTATGCCAAAGTTATCCATTCTCAGTTTATGCGCCGCTTTGTAATAATCGATGGCGCCGCAGAGCAGAAAGGCCAGCCC
>JAFLCK010000020.1:0-101234 GCA_017303615.1 Obscuribacter phosphatis (SeqCode) | reverse complement strand
ATCTTTCGCTGGCACTGTCGGTGGTGCTGAGTTGACCGTGGCATTTGCCGTACTTTCGCCCGGCCGGTGAGCTGTGCAGGGGAATATAGTGAAAGACGCTTTCGATCTTGTCTTTCTTAAGGTGCTGGATAAGTTCATCTCGAATTGTTTTCGATTGGGTGAGAAAGTAAAAGATATGGCCGTTTTGGACGCAATCTTTTGGCACATGGGGGAGCGCTATGTGTCCTGTTTGGGCGAGTGGAGTGAGCATTTCATAGTATCTTTGCCAGGCGGCTTTGCGCATCTCCACTATTTCAGTCGCTTTTTCAATCTGGGCCCAGACTACGGAAGCGGTAATCTCGCTGGCGGCAAAGGCTGAACCTAGCTCGGTCCAAGTGTATCTGCCCACGAGTCCCAATTCCATATCGTGCTTGTTTGTACCTTTATGCCAAAGTTGTCTGGCCTTTGTCAGATACTTTTCATTGTTGATGAGCAAGGCTCCGGCTTCGCCGCCTACCACGTTTTTGGTTTCGTGAAAGCTCAAGATTCCGATATCGCCAATGGTGCCGAGATATCTGTCTTTATATGTGGCTAAGATGCCGTGGGCGGCGTCTTCAACGAGGGCAAGAGAGTGTTTCTTCGCTAGTTTCTGCAAAGCATCCATGTCGCAGCCGACACCGGCATAGTGCACCGGCACAATAGCCTTAGTTTTGCTTGAAATAGCCTTTTCCACCTGGGCGACATCAATATTCATAGTTTCTGCATTGATATCGACAAAAACCGGGGTGGCGCCGGCTCTGACAAAAGCAGAGGCGGTGGTGACGAAAGTAAAGGAGGGCATGATTACTTCATCACCGGGCGCTAAGTCGAGCAAAAGTGCTGCCATCTCGAGGGCGAGGGTACCGGCGCCGGTGAGAAAAGCTCCGTTAGTTCCAAGCCGCCCTTTGAGCCAGTCTTGTACCTTTTGCGTGTATCTACCGTTGCAGGCCAGTTCTTTCTGTTTGAGAACGTCTGAAAAATACTCTTGTTCTTTGCCGGTGAGATAAACGCGATTGAATGGGATGATTTGATCCCCATTCAATTGTTCTATGGCTATTTCTTCTAAAGTGGCTCTTCGTTTCATGAAGAGAATATCGCAACCTATGAATTCGGTACTGACAAGACGGACTGTCGCAGCTAACGACAAATCGGCGGGTCGCTTCCATCTCTCTTATCAATCTACAATTAACCATAGTGAAAGCAGCGAAACTGCATCGCCAGGAATTGCTGTGAAGACTGTACTCAACGGAGTCGTCTTTGTGCGGACCAACCGTTGGCAACTATATCATGATGGGGATTTCGCTGCCTTTCAGGACATGTGAAAGGGCGATAGTTTAAATGTCTCTTTTTTGCTTTGCCAGGAAGTTTGCTAAAAGGCTGGTAAGGAAGCCTTTTAGCAGCTGAATTTGAGTGTGGGCGTCAATATTTGTCGCTGACGACTCTGTCGATTTTCTGCGTCGCTTTATTCGGCAACCGACTGTATCGTTTTTCGAGATAAATCAGAGTTACTAAGCAAGCATATTAGTAAGTAATAATTTTCTTTCCAGGACAGATTCACAGTTGAGCACTACACTTGTCTTGTGATTCGATGCGATACTGCCTCGATTTTCAATGTTTTATTTGGCGAAAACATGGTCTCTCAACTTAATGTCTGAAGGAAATCCCAAAGTATCAATAGTCTTGCCTGTACGTAATCAGGCTGACCACATCAGATCTGTGGTCGAGAATCACATAATTGTCCTTGAGTCCAAAATTGTACCACGGTTGGAAATTGTTTTGGTGGAGAATGGTTCCACTGATGCAAGCGTTGCTGTTTGCGAAGACCTGGCCCGGGAATATCAGGGCCGGGTTCAAGTGATATCTCTGGTCTCTCCCCGAACCGGTTGGGGTGCAGCCGTGCAGTATGGTTTGTCCAAAGCCCGCGGAGAGCTTCTTTGTTATTCAAGTTCAGCCAGGGTAGCCAGCGAAGTGCTTGCCAGTTTTGTCGAGCGCGGCCTACAAAACCCTGATAAGGTTGTCCAAGCAGTAAGAAGCGGTCATGATAATTTCTTGCGCAGTATCGCCTCTTGGGTTTATAACCTTGAGTGCAGATTGCTCTTTGGACTCAGCACCCGAGACGTGAATGGTAACCCGAAAGTTTTTCCTCGCAAGTTTCAGCGCCTTCTTGAACTTAAAGAGGAAGGCTTTATGATCGATCTTGAATTCAATATTGTCTGCAAAGAAGCCGGTTATGAGGTTTTGTCCGTGCCGGTGGCTCACACCAAGAGGCATGGCGGTAAGTCTATGACCAGTCTCAGTCTGGGCGGCAGTTTGTATGTAGAGGCCCTGAGAATGTTCCGTGAGTCACGCTTGGGTGCTGCGTCCGTCAGAGGTTCTATAAATGAATCCTGAGTCGTCTATTTCACAAGTAGAAACCGCGCTTAAGCCCTGCTATCAGTCAGCCGGATTCTATGATCTACTCAACCGCCAGAAGGACTATGCCGCCGAAGTGGCATATCTATCTTCAAGAATCGAACAGCACAAACAGTCAGAGGGCAACAGATTACTGGATGTGGCTTGCGGCACCGGGCAGCATATCTATTTCTTGCAGACTTCAATGAAATGCGAAGGTCTTGATATAGATTCTGAGTTCCTCGATATTTGTTCAGACAAGTTGCCCGGCATGAAGTTCCATCTGGGTGATATGACCAACTTCCAGCTTGCCGACAAGTTCGATGTAGTTACTTGCTTATTCAGCTCTATCGGCTATGTCAAAACGGTCGACTTGCTGGACAGCACGATTAAGAATATGGCTGATCATCTCAATCCTGGTGGTTTGCTCATTATCGAACCCTGGTACACACCTGCCACATTTAAGCCGGGACATTCTACAGTGATTGTGGAAGAAACAGATGAATACAAGATCGTGCGCATGAATCTCTGGTTGCAAAAAGATATGGTGGCGCAGGGTCATTCTCATATTTTGGTGATGAACAGCGCAGGCATTCAGCATATTCAAGAGTTGCACGAACTGGCTCTCTTTACCAACGAGGAATATGCCGCATCAATGCGTGCAGCTGGTCTTGAAGTTGTCGAAGTCGACGAGAACGGTCCCATCGGACGCGGGCTCTTTGTCGGAAGGAAGATTGCTTGAGCGAGGCGGCGGAACCGCCTCTTCCTGAAGCGGAGCAACCACCTGCAGCAGCGGGCGGCAGATCTTATGATCAGGCGCATTTTCTGGCGCTCGTCGCTTTTCTCGTCTTAGTCATCCTAGTCTTTTCTCCCACTCTCTTTGCCGGTAAGTCTATTTCGCGGGTAGATCTTCTCTGCCACTGGGACACGCTTTTTGCTGGTTATAGTGGTTCAGCCATGGTCGGTATAGAACCATCTTCGATACTGTTTATAGTGCCTTACTTTTTCTTTGTCGCCGGTCTTTGGCGTCAAGGTGAAGTGCCCCTCTGGAATTCATTATCTGAGTTTGGTTGCCCTTTATTGGCTGACCCTGAGTCGGCGGTCTTTTCAATCTTTCAGATTCCACTTTTGCTTTCGCCGACTTTCTATACATATAACTGCACTTTGGTTTTGAAACTGCTAGTCATGGGGCTGGGTACATTTTTCTTGGCTAGGCGCCTTGGCTTAGGGGCACTCGCTTGCGGCGCTGCTGCCTTGACCATGGCTTTCTGTCCATACAACCAGTGGTATTTGGAACTTATCGGTAATGGCTACTGTTTGACTCCTTTTCTGTTTTTTGCCTTTACTCGCCTGGCCTTTAGTTTGCGTGAGAGCGGCGCCAAAAAACTCTCGCCTCAAGTTGCCAAATCGGCTCTTTGGAGCGGCTTTACTGCTGCCGTGATGATTTTATCGGCCCATATCGAAATATCATTCTGCGCTATATTCGCTGTTAGTTTATGGACTTTGTTGCTCGGCGCCTTCCCCCCTCAGGCTGGTGATATGCCGGCTAAGTTACCGGCACAGCGTCTATTGCTCGGCTTCCTAGCCCTCACCATATCTGGTGCCACTGCCTTCTTTCTGGCGGCACCGATGTTATTGCCGTTTCTCGAGTTTTTATGCAATTCAGAGAGTTATAAGTTTGGGGCAGGTAACCCTAGTTATGTCAGTTTTCTTGCTCTCTTACTCAGTTTCAGCCAGCCGGTCTATGGCGGTGCCAGTCCCTATTTGGGCTTCTGCGCCTTTGCCTTTTTGCCCTTAGCTCTTTTCTATGACAAAGACAATAGAACCGCCAAGGGTGTACCCCTCGCTAAACTCTTGCTTGGGCTCAATCTCTTTCTGATTGGGCTCAGTTGTCGCGTCTTGCCGGTGAGCTTGCTTTTCAAAGTGAAGCCCTTCAGTTTTATAGTCGCCAATTATTATCTGCATATAGTTGTTTTGCTCAGTGCCATACTCGCCGCCATGGGCTTTGATTGGCTGCTCAAGAAAGAAAAGAAGGATTGGGTTCCCTTTCTCGCTGCTATTGCAGCGGGGCTTTTCGCCTGCTTAATTCGCCCTTTTCTGAGTCTCTGCCATTTTTCACTCTCTTCTCTCTCTTTCGATGACACTTTGCCGGCAGCCTCTTTCAGCAATTATGATTTTTATGCCGCTTTGTTTTCTTGCTTGGCTCTTCTCTTACTTCTTGCCTTGCTTAGAATGTCTAGATGCGCTGCCCGCGAAGCTCTGCGCCGTTTCGCTGCTGTCTCTATTTTGATTGTCTGGGCGGCTTCTCTCTTGTGTCTTTCTAAGCCGGCTTTGCCTCTGCGTCAGGCTTTTGCCTATCCCGATGCCGAGCCTTTGCCTTCGGTCAAGGCTTCAGGCTCTCGGGTGGTGGCTTGCGGCAGTCATATACTGAAACCCAATATCAATCTTTGCTACGGCATAAGAGACATCAGAGCCCTCAATGCTATTTTTCCGGAGCGTTATTTGTCGTTTATGGATAAACTGGGCGCCCAGATAACAAGCTTCAACGTGGGTCTGGATTTGCCAGTTTCGGGCTTGCTTAGGCTGACTTCGGTGAAGAATATTTTGAGTGGCAGCCCTGTGTATGACGCAGCTGGTCTAAATAGGCTGGCAATGAAAGAGGCGGAAGCCGCTTTGCCCCTGGATTTTGGCAGTGGTATCATGTTGCGCCGAGCTTCATTTTGTTATGAACCAAGGCAAAGTGCCGTTTTCGGCAAGCTGGCACTGCAGGCGCCTGAGCCTGTCGGTAAAGAGAAGAAGTCTGCTCGTCCAGGCTTTCAGGCTTATCTTTTAGATTCTCAAAAGAATGTCGTAGCCTTATGCGAGCGGCGCAGCTTTAGAGAAAATGCCAGCTATTCGCTTTCGGTGCCGCTTAAGCTGAAGGCGGGCAGCCGTCTTCAGCTCTATCTGCAGATTTTTGACAAAAACGGTGCGGTGCTTGGCGCACCGGTTAAACTGGCTGAATTTCTTTCAGACCAAGCTGTCGGTCAAAATTTTGAGCAAGTACAAGCACAGGCTCAGGCACCTTTAGGCTATAAGCTGATTGCCGAAAGTCCTTCAGGCGTGCGTCTCTATGAGATGGCCCAACCTCTCTCGGATGCTTATTTGGTGCGGCGCTATCATTTCGTCGACAGCAAGCAAGAGGCTCTAGAATGGCTTTCCGACACCGCTTTTGATTGGCAGTCGGTGGTTCTAGAGCGCTCCGAACCCGGCGTGCGGGCTCTCGAGAAAGACTATATAGCTAAGACTTCTGCCAACGTAGATGCCGAGATTGAGGATGTTGCCGTGCAGCGGCGCGGTCAGTCTTTGCTGCAACTTGAGGTGGAACTTAGTAAGCCGGCCGTGCTCGTCCTTACAGATATTAACTATCCAGGCTGGAAAGCTTATATAGACGGGCAGGAAGCACCGCTATTGCATGGCAATTATGCCTTTCGGGCACTCGCCCTGACCACAGGCAAGCACAGAGTGGAAATGCGTTACCAACCGCTAAGTTTCTATGTGGGGGTCGGTCTTTTCTTTACTTTTTGCATTTTGCTGCTGATTTTGCTGCTTGGAAGAGGGTTTAGAGTCTCTCAGCGCGCATGTAAGAGCGCCTCGAAGTCTCATTAAGGTTCTTTCACGATAGGCGCTTGTGCAGCCATTGCGGCGCCTTAATTAGCCTTTAGTTGTCAATTGCTTGCAGACATGATGGAATGGAGGGCATTGTCGCCGCATCCGGTCTTTTCAGCCTTAATCCAGCACTTAATCGAGCATGAACTCTACAGCAAGCAAAATTGAGAAGACTCCGGTAAGCAATCCGAGCGCTTCAGAGAGTCAGTCCAGCTCGATCTTTAGTAGAGCTGCCGCTGCTAAAGCTTTGTCCCTATGTTCGGTCTGGGTCGTCTTTTATCTTCTTTGCATTGATGCGGCACTCAGCTATTTCAAGCCTCTTCAGTATGTGCATGTTCCTGGTTTGGTCTTTCGCGATGCCGACCACCAGCTGCGCAAGATAGACATTGCCGTTTCCAAAGGCAATGCCGATGCTCTTTTACTTGGCTCTTCCACCCTTATGGCCGCAGCTATTAGAGGCGATCTCGGCGAGAAGGCCGATACTGTTTCAGAAGAGACCTTTGGTACCTATATGGAAGCAAAGAGTCTGCAGGAGCATCTCAACAAAGCCTCAGCTAAGGCTTTGCGTGTCATTAATGTTGGAGTTTCAGGGGCGATGGCTTCTGATTTAGAGAAGATTTTCAGCCAATATCTCGGTTCAAATAACAAGGCGCCAAAAGCAGTCGTTCTCTTTCTTTCGGCTCGAGATTTTGCTGATTCCAATTTGCCAAGCCCTGATAAATCGAGAATTGCCCAGCATCTGCACGAGAAGCCTGGTGGCGGTTTTCTAGAGGCGAGCGAACAGCAGATTGCTAGACTTTGGCGCTTGTATGGAGTCAGGGGTGAGTATCAGAAATTGCTGGAAGTAATTGCTGGTTCGGCTTTGTCCCGCCAGACTTCTCTTTATGCCGCCGTGCAAAGCAAGCAAGCCGGCGCCTCTCAGACCAAGCCTCAAATCACTGTCGACTGGCCTTGGCTGGAGAAGAAGCAGAGCGGACGAATCGCTCAGATGGGCACTTACAAAAAAGACTTGAAAGATTATTATGCCCGCGGCTTTACCGGTGTGACTGCTCGGGCTATGGCTGATCAGGCTGCCTATTTGGAGCGCTTGGCCCTGACTTGTCGAGAGAAAGGAATTACTCTCGTCATGGTGCGCATGCCTCTTTCTCCCGAATTCCAGGCTGTTACTCCGGCGCCGATTATGGAATTTTTTGAGCAGACCATATCAAAGACGACTGCACAGGCTGGTCCCGGCAGTCTTCTTATTGAATTCTCGCCTGATGCGTTTGCCGATTCCGATTTCGGCGATGGTATTCACTTCAACAATGCAGGCGCAAGCAAGTTTTGGACGCAGCTGTCTCGGCAGCTGGATGCTAAAGGGCTGACCTCCCGACTGGCTTCCAGCGCGCAGAGTAATTAAGGAGAAAGACTGTGTTATTTGCAAGTTTGCAATATATGCTCTTTCTACCGGCGGTGGTGCTGCTCTTTTGGTTCCTGCCCAAGTCTTTCAGAATGCCGATGCTGCTTATCGCCAGCTGGTATTTCTATTCTTGCTGGTGCCCGCCCATGGTGCTTTTGATCATTGCCATGACTGTGGCTAATTTTTATATGGGTCGTATGCTCAGCCGCGCCCCTAAAGAAAAGAAGCGCACCATATTTGGTGTGGGTACAGCTTTGAACCTGCTCTGTTTGGGGGTTTTTAAGTATGGCAACTTCGCAGTTACCAACGTCTCATCTGTGGTCGGCTTTGTATCAGGCAATGATCCCCATTGGACTTTGAATATCATTCTGCCCCTGGCCATCTCATTTTTTACTTTCGAGTTTATACACTATCTATTTGAAATCTACAGAGGCAATAAGCCGATTGATTCTTTTGTGCTCTTTTCGCTTTTCGCTGCTTTCTTTCCCACCCAGATAGCCGGTCCCATCAAGCGTTATCCTGATTTCGTCAAGCAGATGACGGCTGAGCGGCCTTTTGATTTCACTCTCTTTGATAAAGGGCTCATGCTCATTATCATCGGTCTAGCCAAGAAAGTGCTTGTCGCCGACAATTTGAGCGCGCTGGTAAATATGGTGATGACCGAGCCGGGGGCGTACGGGTCGATCGAGCTGTGGATAATGGCACTTGCTTTCACATTCCAGATTTACTTCGATTTCTCTGGATATTCAGATATTGCCCGTGGTTCAGCCATGCTCTTTGGCTATGACATACCAATCAATTTCAATATGCCTTTTGCCGCTAAGAACATCGCCGAATTTTGGCAGCGTTGGCATATGTCGCTATCTAGTTGGTTACGCGACTATGTATTTTTGCCGGTTTGGTTCGCCAGCAAAAGAGACCGCTGGCAGACCCACAAAGCCCTTTTCTTGACCATGGTTATCTGCGGCTTCTGGCATGGTGCATCTTGGACCTTCATGGTCTGGGGTGCCTTTCACGGCTTGGCTTTGATTATTCATCGCGAATTTGCCGACTGGAGAACCAAAACCGGCATATGGAAGACCTTCTTTGAAGGTCAGGTCTTTCGCTATATGTCCATTGTCATGACCTTCCTCACCTTTTGCGTCAGCCTGGTTATATTTCGTTCACCAGATATCCAGACGTCTTACAGCATCATCAAGCGCATGTTCATCTGGAAGAATTTCTATTCTCCCGCCACCGACGGGCAGTTCTTGATGGCTCGTCCGGATCTGCCGATTATTGTGCCTTTGGCGCTTTTAATCTTGGCTCTCATGCTCATTCAAAACCTGCCGCTCAGTGCCCTGATTGAGAAGAAAGCTTTTCAGACCACGCCGGTTCCTCTCAAGGCGGCATTCTATACCCTTTTAGTGGTTGCCATGTTGGTCTACTTCCCTTCCGATTCGCAGCCCTTTATTTACTTTCAGTTCTAGAGCTTAATCAGCTATTGACTAAGGTCTTAGGGGTGAGCTAGCATCAATCTTTCGTTTTAAGGTTGTTGATTAGATATGCACTGGAAAGTCGGTGATCAGCGAAGCTTTGAGCACCTGTTCACACAGGAGCAGGTGGAAGCTTATGCCAAGTTGGTGGGCGATCACAATCCAATGCATGTCAATGCCGAGTTCGCCCGCAAAGCCTTAGGCGATGAACCGGTTGTTCATGGCATGTTGGCTGCGTCTCTGGTTTCCACCCTGGTGGGCATGCATATACCGGGACCGGGGGCGCTTTGGCAGTCATTTCAGGTGAGCTGGCGCCAACCTATTCGTTCGGGTGATTTGATTCGCTTCGAGGCGAAAGTGACATCCACTCATCCATCCACTCAAACTATGGAGTTGGAAATTACCGGCACCAATGTTGCCACCGGGGCAATCTGCCTTGATGGTAAGGGCCGGGTCATGACCATCGAAGAAGAGATGGCTGTTGAAGACAAAACTTCTTTGGTTGATAAGGTGGTGCTAGTCAGCGGTGCCTCGGGTGAGCTGGGGGCGGCAATCTGTCGCGATCTGGCCGCTAATCAGGTGAAGACAATCGCTCTCGGGCGCAACGAGAATCGTCTGCGGGGCTTACAGAGCGAACTTGGCGAAAGCATGGTCGATGTTTTTGCCTGTGACCTGCGTGATGCGGCCAAGCTGACTGAAGTGCTCAATAAAGTTGTTGCCAGTCACAGAGTTTTTGGTTTTGTGCATGTGGCGGCGCCGTCGCTCTCCAATCTAGAAGTGCTGGATGGGCAAATGTTGGAGGCCTTGCAAGAACAGTGGCAGGTCAATGTTTTTGCCTTTCAGCAGATTGTTTCAGCTTTGGCTAAGCATATGCACGACGGCGGCTCTATCGTGCATATTCTCACGCAGTATGTTTTCGATACGCCGCCTGCCAAACTGGCGCATTATGTTTCAGCCAAGGCTGCTGCTCATGCCCTAGTGCGTTCTATGGCCTTGGAACTTGGTCCTAAAGGTATCCGCTGCAATTCTGTCTCGCCTGGAATGATGAATACCGCCTATTCCAAGAATGTGCCTTTGCGTATCAAGCAGATTGAGGCGGCAAGCAATCCAATGCGTCGACTTTGCGCGGTGGAAGATGTTGCTCGCACAGTTACTTATTTATGCGGACCCGGCGCTGCTTTTGTCAACGGCGTCAATCTGCCAGTGACCGGGGGCGGCAGAATGCCATAGAAATGCAGATGAATAAAGCCACCCTTGATTTGCATAGTCTCAAATGCAGTGCAGAGCTGAAAACTCAGATTAGCGAAGCTTTGCTCACTTCGCGTACTCATCTGGTTAGAGAGGCTCTGGCGCAATTGGGCAAGACTGTTTGGGCTGAAGCCCCCGAGTTCAAGCTTTCAATCGCGCGATCCATCACCTTAGAAAGCCAGCTTGATTTTATCAATCTGGCGCTTGCCACTCTCAATTGCAGACCTTCGATTACTCTCGGCGATTTTGGCAGCTTCGAAACCTTGCTCTGGAACCCGCGCTCGCCTCTGCTTGCTGCACCGCAGGCGGTGCTAGTGCTGTGGCGTCTAGAAGATCTGTATCCTGATGTGGTTGAGTCGTTCTCTGCTCTGTCTAGGCAGGAACGCCTTGATTTTGAGGCGAGTTTGATCAAGCGTTTGCAAGATCTCTGCGCCGGCTATGTCAAAGTTTCGACAGCGCCGCTCTTTATAGCGACGCTGCCTGATTTTGGTCAAGACTGGCCGCACGAGGTTAGTGCTGTTCCTAATCTTTCTATGGTTAAACAGTCTTTCAACCGCGCCTTGATGGAAATTTCCGCTGTCGAAGCCCAGATCAATGTCTTTGATTTTGCTGCTTGGTGCGCCCGTGAAGGCAAAGCTTGCTTTGATGAGCGTCTCGACCTCTTTGCCAGACAACCGCTCAGCGCCAATGTCGTTACCTCTTTTTCTTTAGAGTTGGCTCGTCTGTTTCGACCGATTTTTCAGCCTCGCGCTAAAGTCTTGCTTTTGGATTTAGACAACACCCTTTGGGGGGGGACCATCGGTGATGATGGGATGAGCGGTTTGAAAGTCGGCCGCGATTATCCGGGCAATGTCTTTAGACGCATTCAGAGTTTGGCAAAGCGTCTGAAAGAAAGCGGTGTTTTGTTGGCTCTAGTCTCGAAGAATAATATCGAGCCTGTGCAAAAGGCCTTCGAGACTTTGCCTGATATGGTCTTGCGCTGGGAAGACTTTGTGGTGCACAAAGTGGACTGGAACCCTAAGCATCAGAATATTCAAGCCATAGCCTCGGAGCTCAACTTGGGACTGGATTCTTTTGTATTTCTTGATGATAATCATCTAGAAAGAGAAGAGGTAAAGCATTATTTGCCCCAGGTGCAGGTGCTCGATAATGGCGGTGATCCTTATTCTATTTTGACGGCGCTCAGAGGTTCGGCTCTTTTCGATGCTTACCGAGTTTCGGCTGAAGACAGTCAGCGCACCGAGCTTTATTCTCTGCAGGCTGCTCGCTCAATTGATGTCGGTGCCGCCAATATAGAGGAGTTTCTTGCTTCTCTTTCTATGGAAGCCATTATTGAGGCAGTCAGTGCCGCCAGCTTGCAGCGTGTCGTGCAAATGCTTGGTAAGACTAATCAGTTTAATGTCACCACCAGACGTCATAGCGAGGCGGTGGTGCGCGATTTGATCAAAAGTGAGCGGAATATTCTATTGACTGTCGAGCTGGTCGATCGCTTTGGTTCGCAGGGTATAGTCGGACTAATTATCGGCGTCGAGCAAGAGCCAGGCACCCTTTTGGTTGATTCTTTTCTTTTGAGTTGTCGAGTTATTGGTCGAGGGGTGGAAGAGTCTCTCTGGTCTGCTTTTGTGGAATTGGCTACAGGGCGAGCTTTCCAGCGAATCAGGGCGCAATATATTCCTACCGAGAAGAATGCTATGGTGGCTGATCTGTTTGTGCGTTTAGGCATGCAGGCGGTCGAGGCGCCGCAGGGAGAGTTTTTGTATGAGTTGGGCTTGCCGGCAGCAGTGCTCAAGCCAGATTGGATCAAAGTAAAGGTGAAGGGTGATGAGCAATCAAGAGAAACTGTATAACGTCTTTTCCTCTCTTTTTGGTGTGCCGAAGGACGAAGTCAATGACGCCCTCTCGCCGGACGCCGTGCCGAAATGGGACTCTTTGGGAACAGTCAACCTGGTGGTCGAATTAGAGCGCGAGTTCAATGTCAGATTCGATCTTATGGATGTTATGGGTTTTCTCAATGTCGGCATAGTCAAAACTGCTTTATCTGAGAAGGGTGTCAGCTTTGATTAGTTATTAGTCTAAGGCAGGCTATTAGTTATCTTGCTCTCACCAAACCGAAAGTCCGCCGTCTATGACGAGGTTCTGACCGGTTATGTAGCTTGCCGCATCGCTGGCGAGAAAGACTAGCGCACCCACCATTTCATGGGCTTCCGCCATACGCCCCAAAGGCACCCGATTAGAGTAGAGGTCTTGGAAAACACCGTTCTGACCGCTTGATACACCACCGGGAGTGATGGTATTCACCCTTACTTTGTTCTTGGCCCAATATGTGCTCAAATATTTGGTCAGCCCCACCACTGCCGCTTTTGACACTGAATAAACCGCCGGAGTATTGATTGGTATGCCCATATACTCCGAGCCTTGATAGATGCGTTGGTCGGGCGCCATGATACCGTATATAGAGGCAGTCTGGATAATTGAGCCGCCGGCAGCCTGGCTGCACATTATCTTGCCGGTTTGTCTGGCCATGAGAAACATGCCGTCCACATTCACTCTCATTACTTCTTGCCATATTTCCATATCGAACTCTTCAACCGTATCGAAGAACTTGACTAGACTGCTTGATTTTGAGGCGGCATTATTGTGCAAAATATCTATCTTGCCGAATTGTTCTCTGGTTTTCGCCACTACTTCTTTGACAGAGTCTTCGTTGGTCAAGTCTAGAGCCATGGCATAGGTCTTGATTTGAAAGCTTTCTTCGATGGCGGCGACGGTGGCTTCGGCGTTGTCCAGGTTGAGATCGGCAGCCACCACCGTGGCGCCGTGCTGAGCCAGTCCGGCGGCAAAATGTCTGCCTAGTATGCCGCCTCCGCCGGTGACTATCGCCACCTTATTTTTGAGACTGAAACAGGCGCTCATATCTCTAATCGACTGCGTCATAGCTGGCTTCCTTTCTATAGTCTTGGCTTTGCAAAATTTGTTCGACGATGAACCAGTCGAATTCGCAGTCAATATCATGAGAGCGCAATTCGGGCATGACCATCAGTCTTGTATCGTCGTAAAAGACAGAAGGCTCTTTCAGCAAGATATCGCGTTGCCAGACATAAATAGAGGCATTCATATCAAAGCAGGGCGGCGCGTCTTGGCGGCGGACCACCTTTTGTCCGGTCATTCTTTTGGCTAGATCGATTTTGCCGTCTTTAAGTTCCACTAGATTAAAGTAAGGCGATCTTCTTGCTTTGCAAGCTGTAATTAAGTTGCTGGCACCGCTGCGCTCTAAAATTGCCACTGCCAGTTCTATATCGGCAGGCAGGCGCACCGGAGCGGTGGCGTCGAGATCGACTGCGGTATCAAATGTGATGCCTAGTTCAGACTCGGCGCATTTGAGGGCGTGCACGATAACATCTAATTTGCCGGCATTATCGGTGGCCATTTCTTTCGGGCGGTCCACCACCACTTCTACACCGGCTTCTCTTGCTATACTCAAAACTTCGGGCGAATCGGAGCTGACACAAAGGGCATCAAAAAGATTAGTGCTGCGTGCTTGTTCGATAGAGTGCAAAATGAGCGGTTTGCCTAGAAGGGGACGCCAATTTTTTCCGGGCACGCCTTTTGAGCCGCCGCGGGCGCAAATACTGCATAGTCTTTTCTTCTTCACTGGCGCTTCCACTAATTATTGCTCCTATTCAATAGCCTTTGCTTTTTCGTCAGCTTTCGCTATCTTTCTCGGCTTGGCTGATCATTTGCATGACGGTGAGCCCATCTTGTAAGGTGGCGGCCTTTTCGCCCTTGGCCAGTACGTCTTGGTGCATTTTTCTATAAGTGTCTTCTCTCGCCACATCGAATTTTTCGAGGGCACCGTTCTTGTTGAAAATGCCTTCTTTGACATTCAAAATGTAAGTGCTCTTTTCTCGATTTACAGTGATGGTGCGCTGCGCTATGTGATCGATATAGTTCATCTGCATCGAGACAATTGGGCAGTTTTCGGTCTTTAGCAGTAAGGCGAAAACATCATCGCTGTCTTTGGTCAGCTCGGCGAAACGCCCACCCAAAGCCTTGATTTTTTGTGCTTGCCCAAACAAATAAAGAGCCAGGTCCAATTCATGGGAGAGATCGCGCAAGACCCCGCCGCCCATCGCTTTTGAGACCGAATAGCAATCTTGTATAGGTCGCCCCTTGCGCCAAGTGTTGAGATTTTGACCGACATAGCAGTGGGCTGAAATAATGCGGTCTTCATCCCTTTTGTCTTCTTCCTTAAACCTTTCGATGACAGGATGATAGCGGAGGTTATAGCCGACAAAGACGGTGAAAGGGTATTCTCTTGAGCCGGCTTGGCTCTGGTCGGGGGCGCTTGTATAAAGCGGTTTTTCCACCAACACTTTACCCTTGAAACCAAGCTCAGCCAGTTTCTCCAGCGTGTGGCGGTGTTTACTGGTTTCGTTGGCGATCACTATGTAATCGAGGGCTTTGATGTCGAGTCTTTTCCCTTCTTCAGCGCTGGCCTCGTCAAGGCTGGCAAAGATTTCCACCTGGTTTTGCAAAAGCCCGATGTCTTTTCTAGATGTCACTATCTGTACTTTGTAACCGAGTTCAATCAGAATCCTGGCGTGGAGTTCGCCGATTGACCCTAAGCCTACTACTGCCGCTTGCAACTCTTACTCCATAAAATGACGACTATCAATGAGACATATCTTAGAACCTGTACCCTATCGATTACAGCAAAAGCAGTTAATATAGGCAAATTCCCATGTCATGAGTCTTGTCTCCATGCGCTTTGAAGAAATTCTAGTCGCTCCCGAGACGCCCATCATCGAAGCAATCCGCATAATCGATAAGGGCTCGGTGCAGATAGCCCTTGTGGCTAAAGAAGGCAATATCTTGGTCGGCACTGTCACCGACGGCGATGTGCGCCGGGGAATTTTAGCTGGAATAGCTCTCGATGAACCGGTTTCTCGCATTATGAATGCTAAACCGACCGTGGCTCAGGCTAATCAATCGCATCGTGAAATTTTGAAGCAGATGCGCAGTACCGAAGTGTTGCAGATACCAGTCGTGAACGAAGCCGGCAAACTGGTCGGGGTTCGCTTCTTAAAAGACTTGGTGGCTGAAGTACAGTTCCAGACCCGGGTCGTACTCATGGCCGGGGGCTTGGGTAAGAGACTCAGTCCCCTCACCGATGACTGCCCCAAGCCTATGCTCAAGGTGGGGGACAAACCTATACTAGAGCATATTGTCAGGGGCTTCATCGATTGTGGTTTCAACCGCTTTTCTATGATTTTGCACTACCGCGGCGAGATGATCGTTGATTATTTCGGCGATGGCGCTCGTTTTGGTGAAGGGGTTGAGATAGATTATTTCCACGAAGAAGCCCCCTTGGGCACTGCCGGCGCTCTGGCTCTAGTGAAGGAACGTCTTGATGAGAGCTTTTTTGTCATGAATGCCGATCTGCTCACCAAGATAAATTTCAGACAGCTTCTGCATTTTCATCAGGAACAGGCGGCGGCGGCAACTATGTGTGTACACAAGCAAAGTACCCAGATACCCTTTGGTGTGGTCAATTTGGACGGTCATATCATTAGAGGGATTGAAGAAAAGCCAATCACTGAATATTTTGTAAACGCCGGTGTTTACGTCATGGAGCCCGAGGTGCTGGAGCATATCGGGCGTCATGAAAATCTTGATATGCCCGACCTCTTCAACCGTCTCATTGCTTCAAAGTCAAAAACAGCGGCGTTTCCAGTCAGAGAAGAATGGCTCGATGTCGGGCGCATGGAAGATTTCAAGAGGGCGCAAAGCCTCTACGTCAAGAGCTGAAGCCTAAAAATTAAGAGCAAGACTTAGCTGCTTTTCAAGCGAAATCAGATTAAACAGGCTATCCTATGCCGGTTGTGGCTAATTATCGAGCAGAGGTAGTCTATGGCTCTGGGTCTTACAAGTGCAGAACTGGCTGGTTTTCAAAGTGACGTTCCCGATCGGGAAAGAGTTAAATATGGTCTACCGTCTGAAGTGAAGTTCTGCAAGAAATGCGTCATTTCAAACCAGAGACCCAATTCGGCGGTGGAGTACAACCACACTGCCGATTCTAAGAAGACAACCATCTTTTTTGATGAAGACGGTGTTTGCGATGCCTGCCGCTTTGGCGAGCGCAAGCATCAGAGCATAGATTGGAACCAGCGTGATTTGGAATTGCGTGAGCTATGCGATCGCTATCGTAAGAACGATGGCAGCTATGACTGCCTGGTGCCCGGCTCGGGCGGCAAGGATAGCTTCTATGCAGCGCATATACTCAAGACCGTTTACGGCATGCACCCGCTCACAGTCACTTGGGCGCCTCACCTTTATACTCCATGGGGCTGGCGCAATTTGCAAAGCTGGATTCACTCCGGCTTCGATAATTATCTTTGCACCCCCAATGGTCGCGTGCATCGTCTTTTGACCAGACTGGCCGTCGAGAATATTTTTCACCCCTTTCAGCCTTTTATAATCGGTCAGAAGAATCTGGCACCACGCATGGCTGCTCTTTTCAATATTCCGCTCATTTTTTATGGTGAGAATGAGGCCGAGTATGGTAACCCCATCGGCGATACCGAGTCTGCAAAACGTGATTGGTCCTATTTCACCGCCACCGATAAGTCAAAGATTCACATCGCCGGTACTGCTGTTTCCGAGCTAATCGAAGACTATGGCATCGACGAATCAGACCTGCAGCCCTATTTGCCTTCTGACCCGGCTGTGGTCGAAAAGTTGGGTATTGAGGTGCACTATCTAGGCTATTACCTGAAGTGGCATCCGCAAAGCTGCTACTACTATGCTGTTGAACACGGCGGTTTTGAAGCTTCGCCCGAGCGCACCCCTGGTACCTATAGTAAATACAACAGCATCGACGACAAGATAGACGATTATCACTACTACACCACCTATATCAAGTTTGGCATCGGTCGTGCTACCTATGATGCGGCCCAAGAAATTCGCTCCAAAGACATCACCCGCGATGAAGGTGTGGCTCTGGTCAAGCGTTTCGATGGCGAGTATCCCGAGCGCTTCGAAGAAGATATCTTCAAGTATCTGAGCATTCCCGAAAAAGAGTTCCCCGAAGCCTCTAAGCGCTTTGAAGAATGGCAGATGACTCGTCCTTATTTCATGGCTTTAGCCGATAAGTTCCGTTCGCCTCACTTGTGGCAGTACAAAAATGGCGTTTGGACCTTGCGGCACCAAGTCAGTTAGGGATTGGTCGGTAGAGCAATGATCAGACTGATAGCCAGATTAGATATTAAGGGTGAGAATCTCATCAAGGGAGTACATCTTGAGGGGTTGCGCGTCATGGGCGACCCCCAGGCTTTCTCGCAGAAATACTATCTGGACGGCGCCGACGAGCTAATTTATATAGATTCTGTGGCCAGCCTGTATGGGCGCAATAATTTGACTGAAATAGTCAGGCGTACTGCTAAAGATATTTTTGTGCCCCTCACCGTCGGTGGTGGCGTCAGAAGTGTCGAAGATGTGCGCCATTTGCTGGCATCGGGCGCGGACAAAGTGGCGATTAACACCGCGGCTGTAAAAAATCCTGGTCTGATTAGCGAAGTTAGCCGTCGCTTCGGATCGCAGTGTATGGTTCTTTCGGTGGAAGCAAAGCAAGCCTCCCCAGGAAAGTGGGAAGCTTATACCGATAACGGCCGCGAGAAGACCGGTCTTGATGTGGTGGAATGGGTGCGCGAGGCTGTTAGGCTTGGTGCTGGTGAAGTCTTGCTCACTTCGGTAGATAAAGAGGGCACCAAGAAGGGCTTTGATATTCCACTGCTCACTGCCATATCAGAATTAGTCAATGTGCCTGTCATTGCCAGTGGTGGCATGGGCAACCTCGATCATCTTTTTGATGCCGTGGAAAAAGGTCATGCCAATGCAGTGGCCATGGCTTCAGTTTTGCATTATGGTCAGTTGACCTTGCCTCAGATTAGATCCGCTTGTCGTGAACGCAATATGGTGTTGAGAGATTATGAAAAAACAAGTAGTCATTGTTGATTATGGCATGGGCAATGTCTTCAGCGTCTCCCGCGCTTTAGAGTTTTGCGGCGCCGAAGCCCTGCTTTCGGCTGATGCCGACGTTATTGAAGGGGCGCAGTATCTGATTCTGCCGGGGGTGGGTGCCTTCCCCGACGGCATGCAAGAACTTTCCGGACGTGGACTGGTTGAGCCCTTGCGTCGTTATGCCCGCAGCGGCAAGCCCTTTTTGGGTATTTGTCTGGGTATGCAGATGTTTTTTCAGTCGACTGAAGAGTTCGGCTTTCATGAAGGCCTTGGTATTTTGCCTGGTATGGTCAAGCAAATACCCGATCGCAAAGCCGACGGTACTTTGCGGCGTATTCCTCATATTGGCTGGAACCGCCTTTTGTACGGCGCGGCTAAAGACGGTGCCATAGCCACTGCCCTTGGTGATAATTTCTGGGGCTATTTCGTTCATTCATTTGCCGCCGAGACTGCCAAGCCCGAACATCGTCTCGCCTATTGCGATTATGATGGTTTTGAGGTGACCGCCGTGGTCGGCTCTGAGAATATTCTTGGTTGTCAGTTCCACCCCGAAAAGAGCGGACTAGCCGGTTTGAAGCTCTTGGCTCGCTTCTTGGGTGAAGAGACCACAGCCAACCCGGCTTTTCAGACCGAGCTGGCTGCCAGAAAGTAAGCACGTCAAAGTTTCAGATTTAGTTTTCGGCAAAAGAGACCGCAGTCGGCTTTTTGTTTATACTTAAGCTTATTTCCTAATTACTCTTAATTTTCGGAGGCGACCTTGAGACTAGCTAAAGGCCTGAAACTTGCCCTGGTATCCCTCAATATGCTTGCCCTCACTCTTGGCCTGGCTATGCCGGCGCAAGCCGACCGCTGGGAGAAATTCCCCGGCAAGGGCAGTCGTGCCGACTGGGAAAAATCTTGGAACTTGGTCATCAAACAAGCTTACCCGCTCACTCAGCAAGAAAAGTGGAAAGAGGCGATGCCTATCTTGGATAGGGCTATCAAGATTTATCCGGGTGACAGCTTTTATCACTTTTTGATGGCCATGGCGCATCAGAAGACAGGGAATGCCAAAGCCGCCATCCCCGAGTTTGAGAAGGCTATGCAGCTAGACCCCAATGACGACCATTGTCCGTATTATTTGGGGCTTTTATACGAAGAACAGAACGACCTTGCCAAGGCTAAGCCTCTCTTCCGTAAAGCCACTAAGATAAGCCCGGCCAATCCTGAGCCCTGGACCGAACTTGCCTTAGTCACCCAGGCCGTGGACGGTCCCAAGCAAGCTGTCGAGGTATATAACGAGGCGCTTAAGTATTGCCCTAAAGAGCTAATGCTCTGGAATAACCTGGGCGGCACCCAGTTGGAGTTTCTCAAGAACTATAAAGAGGCTGAACGGGCCTTCAAAGAGGCTATCAAAATAGATGGCAAGGCTTATTCACCCAAAATAGGCTTGGCTGAGACCTATTACAAGAAAGGCTCATACCGTGAAGCTCTTAAGGCTCTGCAAGAATGCTCGCGCATGCCCGAAGCAAAAGATCCCGAGCGTTCTAAGTCACTCAATGCCATGATTAAGGACTGCAAGAAGAAACTGGCTCCCAAGCCCAAGCCTAAGAAGAAAGTTCAGCCTAAGGCGCCAGCTGCTCAACCTGCTGGCGGCAGCCCAGCTGCAAGTCCTGCTGCTAGCCCGGCTCCAGCTGCCGGTACAGCCAATTAAGCCTCTGCCTTTACAAAAGCTTTAAATAAGGGCTATAAGCAAAATAATTGCTTTACAGCAGCTTGCTGAAATTGGTATGTCAGCCATTTTCAGGAATTTTCTATGCCTTTAGCCGATGCTTTTAATTCCAGACAGTCAGGCACGCTCACTCTCAATAAAATGAATAGCGTGCCTACGACTGAAGACTTGAAATACGCCCTCACCGAAGCTTCTCGCCCGGCTCAGGGCAATATTAGAGTGGTGGAGTTGCCCTTCGTCAATCCGCTCAACCAGGGTGGGACAGTCTTTATGGTCACCGTTTCGCCTGCTTCGGGCGTCATTCCGCCACGCTGGACCTTTTACCGCTTGGAGGGGGACAGCAAAGTAAAGCTCTGGACTCGCGAGACTAGCGAAATAATCATGATTCAAGGGCGGATCAAAGTGGAATCGCTCTATCAGCGTACAGGCGACACTGTGCAGAATTTACCTATCGTGGACAGTCTACAACTGGAGCAGACTGAGGAGAATCTGGAGAGCGCGCCCTCTGAAGAGACCGGCAGTCTGAGCGAGACTGGTCAGTTCAGTCGGCTGCCCCTTTCCCCTGCAGAGGCAGAGATCTGTTCTAATTCAGCTGCTAGCTCTAAATCTGAATCTAAATCTGAATCTGGCCGAGAGCTTAGCTCTTCTTCTTCTTCTTCTTGTGATTACTTGGAGCCGGTCTCGGCGCCATTCGATGTTTTTGCTGGTCAGTGGAGAAGTGCGAGAGCGCTTCCTGAGCCTATGGAGATTGATAGACAAAAGGTCAATCAATTGCTCGATCACTTGCGCGAAAATGAATGTGAATTGCTCTCTTATCACGGCTTTTGTTTGTTTTTGCTGGCTTGGTGTGCACCGCGGGCGGGGGCACAGGCGCCGCTTTCACTCATCTATTTGAGAGTGCGTCATCGCAACCAAGTGCCAGCTTTAGAGCATCTGCAAGCTGTGGCTAAATCTCTCAAACGGCTTTGCGCTCCTTATGATGTATTGGCTTATTTTGGACAAGGCAATTTTGGTTTGATGCGTTATTGTTTGGACGGACAAGGGGCGATGAATGTGGCTAGAGCAGTGAGCGACGTCATAGAAGCCAGTCCTTTGTTGCCGCCTGAAGTGTCACTCAAGGTCAACTTAGGCATAGCGGTCTTGCCTCAGCAAAACGGCAGCGAGCCAGGCACAGCCTTGGCGGCCGCCCGTGCTGCCTGCGAACTGGCCGACAAGAGCGGCTTACCGGCTCTGATCTATCCGGAATGAGGACTGCTTTGATCTTGCTGCACCGGCAGAAGATGCCCTTGCCGGTTGATTTGTGTTTAGGCTCTCGGGGCATATTTTGAAGCATGATGGTGGAGACTGAAAGCGAAACAAGCAAAATCTTATTGGTGGACGATGACCTCAAGTTTTGTCGTCTCACCGCCGACTATTTGGGGCGATTCGGTTTTGCGGTTAGTTTAGCCAACGATGGTCAGGAGGCATTAGCTCGGCTTGAGAAAGACGGTTTTGATGCAGTTGTGCTCGATGTGATGATGCCCGGCATGGACGGCTTTGAAGTTCTGAAACGTATTCGTGACCGGTGCGACACACCGGTTCTAATGCTCACCGCTCTCGGTGATGAGACCGATCGCATTGTCGGGCTGGAAATCGGTGCCGACGACTATTTGCCCAAGACTTTCTCGCCTCGCGAATTATTGGCTCGCCTGCGTGCTGTTTTGCGCCGAGCGCAGCGCCCTGAAGGGCGTAGAGTTGAGGCGGAGCCAGGCAAGTCTGGTCGTGATGAACTGATTGTCGGTGCCCTGGTTTTTGATTTGGCCGCCCGCCTGGTCTATCTTGAAGGTGAGACGCTGTCTTTGACTCCGGTGGAATATGACTTGCTTTTGGTTTTAGCCCAGTCAAAGGGGCGGATCAAATCAAGAGAGCAATTATTGAACGAGATAAGAGACCGCAATTACGATATCTTTGACCGTTCTATCGATGTACATATATCAGCCCTGCGCAAGAAGCTCGGGGATCCTCCGCAGAATCCCCGTTTTATTAGAACGGTGCGCTCCGCCGGCTATATGCTCTTAGCGCAGGATGCAGTCTGATCATGAAGCGTGCATTTAAGAACGGCACTCTTTATTTCAAAGTTTTCAATTTCTTAGTTCTCTATGTCTTGCTTTTGTTTGCTCTGGGCTTTGTCTTCTTCAATTCGGCATTTGGTTTTGGTTGGGATACTTTCATCGCCAGTCCTCTCGGTGAGCGGGTTGATATGGTTGCCGGAGCTGTAGCCGGGCGCTTACGCGGGTTGCCTGTCGATCAGTGGGAAACAGTCTTAAAAGATTTCGGCAGTATCTACAATGTGCAGTTCTCTGTCTTTGATCAAGATGGACAGGTCTGTGGTGCTAAATCGGAGCCTCCGGCAGCAGTGCTCAGTCGGGTGAAAATGCTTTTGCCGCCTCCTTTTAGGGCAGTCAGACCTCATTTCTTGGCGGGCGGTCCAAATTTTGGTCCAAGACCTAATATTGGTCCTAATATTGGACCTGATATTGGTCCCGGGCCTGGCCCTGATTTTGGTCCAAGACCCGGTCTTAATATTGGACCTGATATTGGTCCCGGACCCGATATCATCAAATTTCATGGTTTTCCAGAGCCAGGCATGACAGGCATGACAGGCATGAAAGGATTTCATAGCGGCCGTTTCATAATCGCCGGTGGTTTGGATGGTCGCTTTTGGATCGGCACTAGAATCCCTCTCGAAAGAGAAATGCGTGTTCGTCCGGCTGTGCTTTTGGCCGCCAGCGATAATATTTGGCAGAGCAGTCTCTTGGTCGACCTCAAGACTCCGGTGATCATTGTCGGCTGTGTTTTACTTTTCTCTCTAGCCTTCTGGTATCCGGTGGTCTACAAGCTGGTGCGCGCCCTTAGTGAGCTTACTGCTGCCACCGAGCGCATTGCAGAAGGCAATTTCGATGTTCGTGTGCAGTCTCGACATAAAGACGAGCTTGGGCGCTTGGCTGAAGGTGTGAATGTGCTGGCCGCTCGTCTCGATGGTTATGTCTCAGGACAGAAACGCTTTCTGGGAGATATTTCGCATGAACTGCGCACGCCGATAGCGCGCCTGCAGATGGCTTTGGAGTTGCTTTCCGAGTCTCAGAATTTAAGCGATGAGGATCGCAAATTGGTGGCTGATATTCGCGAAGAAATAACCGAAATGACTCAATTAGTAAGCGAACTGCTTGCTTTTTCCAAGGCCGGTTTGAAGGGCAGCACACCTAGTCTTAAGAACTTTGATTTGTTGCAGTCGGTGCAGTCGGTGGTCCAGCGACTCTCACTTAAAGATAGGGTGCGTCTCGATTTTGGCAGTGATGCCTTGGTATGCGGCGATAGCAATCTGCTCGAGAGGGCTATATCAAATATTTTGCGCAATGCCGTGCGTTATGCTGGTTCTGACAGTCTTATCTTTGTCAGCTATAGAAGAAGCGGCGAGGAAGGTGTTCTCACTATCCAAGACCAAGGACCTGGCGTCAGTCCTGAAGCTTTGCCTCATCTTACCGAACCCTTTTATCGTCCGGAATCGTCGCGCAGTCGTAGTCTGGGAGGGGTTGGTCTAGGTTTAGCCATTGTCAAATCTTGCACCGAGGCCTCTGGCGGTAAAGTTAGTATTGAAAATGGTGCGCAGGGCGGTCTGGCCGTTACGCTGAGGCTGAAAGCGGCCGACTGAAAGCTCGGACTTTAATAGCGCAACTTGTCTTAGCGATACTGCGAGACAAGCTGCACCAGTGACTCTTCTTCTCGAGGCGGGCTGCCGCAATAGAGAGCATTGCCGTTTCTATCTACAATGGCAATGCGGGGAAAACTTCTCACTCCATAACGTTGGCTAAGTTCTTGGAAGCTGTCTTCTTCAGCTCCCACTCTTTCGAACCTAATACCTGAAACTTTTCTTTTAGCTGCGTCAAACACGGGCGCAAATTGTTGGCAAGGCACTCAGCCGTCTAAGTGGAAGTAGATGACTTTATCGGCTTTCTCCCGCCTCTCTGAGCCGGAAGGGGCAGCGGCTAGGCTTTGTCCGCCCTGACCGTTTAGACTTGTCGGGCGGCTGACTATAGAGCTATTGCCGCCACTGCCGCTCATGCCGCGGGCGCTGCCTAGTTGTCTGAGACCGGCTGCGGCATAGTTATAAAGTTGTCCTCTGTCCAGTTGCATGACCAGTTGATATTCACCCTGGGCTTGGCTTATATGACCGACAGCCTGATGGCAAAGGGCCAAATAATAGTGCCCCATGGCTAGTCTCGGATTAGCCTGGGTAATGGCTTTGAAGCGCTCCAGCGCCTGATTATAATTTCTGCTTTGATAAAGCTGCATGGCTTCGCTCATTTGAGCCGTATTTTGCGCTTGGAGAGGGATGGGCGGCAATAGGGTATATGTACCTAAAAGCAGGAGTATCTTGAGAAAGTTGCGCCCAGTTTGCTTCGGCATAATCGGCATGAGTTGATCCTATTTAGTCTCGAGTGCGTATGATTACTATAATAATCTAGAAAATGAATTTGAAGATATCTCACAAACTCTTGCTATTGGTTACCGTGCCGCTCTTCTTTGAGCTTGTATTTGTCGGCGCCCTCTATTATTTGCTTGATCAGACCGAGCAAGAAAGAGCCCGTGAGGCCCATGCCCGCGATCTCAGTAAGCATCTCAACCGGGTGCATCAGATTCTTCTCACTGCTATTGCCTATGATTCTTCCGAGGTGATTTCGGGAGAAGAGCCCGATGGTACACCACGTAAGTCTAGTTTTGGCGACATGTTCAGACAAGAATTCGCCGATATAGAGAAACTAGTTGCCGGTCATCCGGAAGAACAGCACGAATTGAATCAAGTCAAGTCGCGTTTGTTTGACACTTGGGTGGAAATGCAGAAAATCAGAGTGGAGTGGAAAGAAGCTGGAGCCGTGGCTTCACTGGCCTATATAAAGAAAGTGAAACCGACATTCAGGGCGATAGTGCGAGATATCGACGGTTTGGTGGCGGTGGAAGAACGCATCGAACGGGAGAGCCCGATTATTCAGCGTAAACAGCGCGAACTGATTAAGGGTGTTTTGGTGGGCGGTATTGTCTTTAATATCGCCCTGGCCCTCTTTCTGGCTCTTTATTTTAATCGCGGCATCACCAATAGATTAGCTGTCTTGCTCGATAATATTCGGCGGCACGGCGCCAATCTGCCTCTGACGCAGCTTTCAGGCAACGACGAACTCTCCGAGGTAGATCGTGCCTTTAAAGATATGGTTTCCAAACTGAAAGCAGCTAAGCGCAAAGAGCAAGCTATTCTGGCCAACTTTGTTTTGCTTTTGGAAAGCTTGCCTGTCGGGGTGCTCTTGCTTAGGCGTGATGGTGAGGTGGAGCTGGCTAACCTGGCTCTTTCTAATATGCTCGGCTATGAAGACTCGCCGGTCAAGAAAAATGTACGTGATCTTGTCTATCTCACCGATGCCTCAGGTAAGCCTGTAAAAATGCCCGACGGCGAAGATGAAAAAGTGTGGTGTGAGACCGATGCCATAAGTAAAGACGGCAATTCAGTGCCGGTAGAATTGGGACTGCGCAACATTGAGACACCCGATGGTGAGAAAGTCCTTGCCATCATGGTCGATATCACGCAAAGACGCGAAGTCGAGCGCTTGAAACAAGAGTTTCTCTCGATGGTGAGCCATGATCTGCGCACGCCGCTCAATTCTATACAAGCCTTCTTTGAGCTGGTGGCAGACGGTATTTATGGCAACCTGAATGAAGCCGGCAGTAAGAAGGTGAACCTGCTGGAGGCTGAAGTCGGACGCTTGATGCGTTTGATTCAACAGCTCTTAGATCTTGATCGTCTTCAATCCGGGGCGGTCAAACTTAGTATCCAGAATCTTGAGGTTGCGCCTCTGGTTGAAGCTTCGGTCAACTCGGTGCGCAGTCTTGCCGATAGCCGAGGCATCGAGATCGAGGTTTTGGGCAGTCCCTTATCAGTAAAGGCTGATGCAGACAAGATAATTCAAGTGCTGGTCAACTTGCTTTCGAATGCTATAAAGTTTTCTCCCGATTATTCAACCATTACTGTTTCTGTAGTCAGGCAAGGCAGTCAAGCCATTTTTAAGGTGCTCGATCGAGGACGCGGTATACCAGTTGAAGCGCAGTCGGTAATCTTTGAGCGCTTCAAGCAAGTGCGCAAAAGTGATGCCACCAGAAAAGGTGGCACTGGTTTAGGCCTGGCTATATGCCGCACCATCATAGAGCAGCATGGCGGCAAAATCGGCGTCGAGAGCCAGGAAGGAGCTGGCAGTACATTCTGGTTCAAGCTGCCTGTCGCTTAATTGATATACTTAGGATTGATTTTATAGCCCACGCCGTGCAGAGTCTGAATCAGTGACTCTTCGGCATTATCGTCGTCGATTTTCTTGCGCAGCCGCTTCAGACAAGTCCTTACAGCCTCTGTACCGGCATCCGATTCAGAATTCCAGACCCGGTCGAGCAGCATCTCGGCGGTAAAGACTTGGTTGGGATGACGCATCAAATATTCTAGTAAGGAAAATTCCTTGGGCAAAAGCCGTACTTCTTCACCGTTCTTGGTGACCACATGGGTGGTAGGGTTGAGGGCAATGGCACCGGCGGTGAGAATACCTGTGGGGCTGGGCCCGGTTCTTCTAATCAGGGCTCTTACCCGGGCGGTCAGTTCCCTCATATTGAAAGGTTTGGTGAGATAGTCGTCTGCGCCTGAGTCTAGACCGTGTTCTTTCTCTTCTACCTTGTCTCTGCCGGTCAGCATCAAAACTGGTGTTATGCCGCCGCGACCGCGAAAATCCCGCAGAATTTCGATACCACTCATATCGGGCAGACCCCAATCGAGTATCACCACTTCGTATTGGAAATCTCTGAGAAGATTTTGGGCGTCTTTGCCA
Source organism: Obscuribacter phosphatis (SeqCode) (assembly GCA_017303615.1). Taxonomy (GTDB): domain Bacteria; phylum Cyanobacteriota; class Vampirovibrionia; order Obscuribacterales; family Obscuribacteraceae; genus Obscuribacter; species Obscuribacter phosphatis_A. Next base: position 74,429 of record JAFLCK010000020.1, on the reverse strand, counting down.
TTGTCGGTAAGTTCGACTCTAAACTGCTGAGCAGAGAGATAGTCGACAATCATTTGGGCAAATAGTGGGTCGTCTTCTACTAAGAGTATTTTGGACATTTTTCACGCACCGCTTTCGCTTGCTATTTTCTCATTATGTGCCCCGGCGATCAATCTAGTCTGAGGTTGACAGGAGCTGAAGGCAAAAGCGGCTCGCCCTTCTTGTAGAGTGGTCTGACTCGGACTTCTTGGTAGACACCGGTTTCAAGCTTTTCTGGGGCGATTAGGATCTGGTCTTTACCGCTTATGTCTATGCTTTCGGCAAGATCCAGACGAACTGGGTCCATATTTTGAAAGAAAGAATTGGGTTTGGTGATTTCAAGAACCAGACCGCTTGGTTGAAAGCGCAGTTTTTGGCAATCTATTTTTAGATCTACCGGCCCTTTGCTGCGGGAGTAGACGCCACGTTCGTCTATTTTCAGGTCTGCCACGGTGATCGTCGGTCTAATTGTTTCTTCGTCTATTAGAGCGGCTTCTTGCAAAAGCAAGTCGGTCCCAACCGGTAGTTCTAGAGTCAGGCGAGAAATCTTGGGCACGGCAAAATAGCGCCAGTTCTCGCCTAAGGGCAGAATCACTGCATCGGCGGCGGCAGCTTCGATTTCATATTGATTCAATACTCCAGCTTGATCGTCGGCACTAGACAGTCGCACCTTAAACTTGCCGCCCGCGTGGCTTTGTCCTGTTTTGTTCAGGGGCTTGAGTTTGAGCCAGAGAGCATCGCGCCCGCCTCTGAGCGTTTCTATGTCGAGTTCGTCAAAGACAAGTGCGTCGCCGGGCTTGATGTCTTGCAGCAAGAGTCCCTCTTTGGTTGTTCTTGCCCTCAGTTCACCCTTCAGCCTGGCTTGGCTAAGTATAGCTAGGTCGCTTTGTTTTGCCGTCTCTGCTGAGTCTTGTGTCGCCTGCTTGAGTTCGATAAAGTCTCTAGTGGCGCTGTTCCATACCTTGATACGGCAGTCCGGATCCTCTCGCAACAGTTTTCGCAGTCTGGCTGTATTGAGATACCAGTCATTACCAAAGATGACCGGGTCAAATAGATAGACCTGGTCGAGGGTCGAAGTTTTGCTGAAGGGCGGCGAGTTGACCACGGCAAAAGTGATGCTGTTCAAGATCATATGGGCGCCGCCCCGTCTTTTCGGAATGCCCAAGATGACGGCATTAGACAGTTGGCGTGATTTTACGCAGAACTCTCTTACTTCTTTACCGGTTTGCACCCAAGCCAGGTTTGATAGCTGAGCCGCCTTAAGCAATACTGCGAGCATGATGAGCAGAGTGAGACTGGCTAGGGCGGTCAAAACCTGCAAAGGTAGAGGTCTTTCGCTTGTCGGTTTTGCCGGCGCAAGCAAGATTAGAGGCAAGGCACAGAGGGGCAAGGTGAGGAAATAGCAGAAGCGGGCGCCTTCTAATTCATAGCCCAGACCCCAGAGTTTATAGATGGGCAAAAGGGTCGTAACGATCCAGATCGGAAGAAAAATAAGTAACTTTAGGGGCGGGCGAAAAGCTGTTAGCCTCAGTACTGCCACTACCAGTAGTATTGCAAATAAGACTGTGAAGATTTTGTGGTAGAGATGATCGCTTCCAAATATATGAAAGGCAAAAGGATAGAAAAGTCTCTTTAGTGTGTCCAGGTCGAGCCAGCGGCTCAAGGCTTGCGCGGCTTGGGCGTCGCCTATGCCCTGCACATAGCCCCCTAATATGGTCTTGAGAGCTAGATAGCGGCCAATAAAATAAACCACCGTGGTGGTCCAGAGAGGCAGGCAAAAACGCAGTACATCTCTTAAGCCCGGCTTGCTGCCTGGCTTGAATAAATAGAAAAGAACCGGAGCCAGTACCGGCAGACCAATGGGCATTTCTTTGGTCCACATGGCGATTACAAAAGAAAGCAGGCTGAAGCCCATCAAACTGCGGTATTTCTTTGCCTCTCTATTGTCAAAATGGGCGGTTGCAGCGAATAATAAATTGACCGCTGCTAGGTAGAAAACCGAAGAAACAATATCCACTCGTCCTACCACCCAAGAGATGCTCTCGCAGTGCAGCGGTGAAACGGCAAAAAGGGCGGCGCAAAGCAGAGAGCTCAGGCCTGAGCGCAAAGGCGAGAAAGACTCGGTGAGCTTTCGCAGAAAGAAATAGTAAAGAACAATACATAGATTGTAGCTCAAGAGATTGGTGAGATAGAAGCCAAAGGGATTGGCTCCCCAGACAAAATAGTCGGCTAAGAGGCTTATTAGAAGCCACGGACGCCAGACTGCCATGCTGGGTATCTGCATATAATTGCCGGTAAAGTTAGCCCAAATTAGAGCGATTTCGCCGCCGTCTTTAATGCGCGATATATAAGCCACTTCACCGAAATCGTCGGCTAAGAAATAGCTGCCGAGAGTGCGGTTGAAGACCAGCCAGGTCAGGGCTGTCAGCAAAATGATGTGCAAGATAGGGCTCTTAATAAATTTCATGACCTGAACCTAGTGGGTGCCCGCACAGTTCTTTGAGAGCAAGGCGAAGGCGGCAGTCTTCATCGCTCATTAATCTCACCGTCACAAGTTTGCTCTCTCTGGCTATAACCGAGACCGGCAAAGGTATACCAAGGCAGAGATGATTGGCTGGTTTTTTGAAATAAGGAAGGTCCATGGTCAGGGTTCTACCATCTTTCTGTTCAAAAATCATTTGGGCTGTTGCCACCTTATATGGTGCAGAACCGGCTTTGCTTATCTCCAATTCCAATAGCTTGTAAGTTTCATCCAGCCGGGCCGGCGACTTAGCGCTCTTTTCGGCGGGGTTGAATTGCAAAACCACTTCTTTGCTGCCGCTGCACTCGATCTTTTCTTTGAACTCTTCAATAAGAGAGTCAGAAATGGCATTCTTGTCCAAACTTTGAGAAGGCGGTCCGGCCACTATATGCAAGTTCAAATTTGTCTGAGAAAGTGGTAAATTCTGGTTCTGAAGCTTGATTGTCGCTTGGTTTTCCTTTGTGTTGGCAGGCATTTTCCAATCAAAGCGGCTGTCGGTCAAGGCGCGATCGTTTTCCACGCCATAAAAGGCTTTCTCCCAGCTATAGATGTTCAGGCTTGGTTTGTTTGCAAAGCTTTGCCCCTTTCTATCGCTACTAATTTTCTCGGCAAAAAGGGTGAGGCTTTCGCTGCTTTCAATTTCTACCTGAAGCTTGATCTTGCCGTCCTGCACCGGCGCGTCAGCCAGTACGGCCGGCGGCACCGGCAGCATATACCACTGTCTGATATCGAGATTGCTTAATCCGCTTGCTTGGGTCATGCAGTCAAAGATATAGGTACATTCGAGATAAGCTGAGTTGTCTTTTCTCGATTTGAGATAGTACCAATTGTCGACTGCAGCCAGTCCCGGTATGAAGGGGCCGCGGCAGGTAACTCCATTGATTTTTATATGAGTGGCATTGCGCAATATCTGCCCTTGATCGCTGTCTATAAATAGATAGCAGTCGCGTCCTTGTTTTTGTATTATTTCCGCCGGCGCGGAAGTGGTATTACTGATAGTGCCGTCTTGAAATTTGATCAGGCTTTCGCCTATGCGCCCGTTCGCTCTTTGTGGCAAGGCTGTAAGCAGGCAGACGGCCAAGCCGGTGCCGATAAGAGGCAGGAGGGCAAAGCCTTGATATTCTTGTTTGACAAATACAGCTAGGCACTTGGACATGGCCAAGAAAGCCGCCAAGGCGGCAAGGCAGGCGATGAGACCTTTGCTGAAAAGGTCAGTGCCTTGCACTATATAAAGAGAATAGGGCGCCAGACTAGCCGATAGAGAGCTGAAGTCGTCGCGCAAGTAAAGAAAGAGAAAGAGCCAAGCGCCGGCGCAGACTTTTGCCCATTTAAACTGATGATTTTTGATTAGATCGCTAGTTATGTAAAACCCGGCAGCGGCAAATATAAGCAAAACCGGCATGGCGGCGAGGTTGTAACGGGGGACAGTGATAAAGAGCAAGTAGGGCAAATTGAGCACAAAGCCCGAGAGCAGATAAAGTCTGCCCAATAGTTTTTTCTTGGAGGCAAGCCTGTCATTGAGAGCAAAGCCGAGAGCCATGGCTAGACCAAGCAGGGCCCCGGCAATAATAATCTGGTGATATAAAACCTGCCATTGAAAATCGACTGGGCCGATAGGGGCGCGATAGTCGTTCCAGGGGAATTTATAGAGTCGCGCCGGTTTATCCAGCAGCAAGCGAATGAAGCCGTTTGGGCTTTTTTTGTGGGCACTTTCAATAAGCTCCAAAAATGACTTTTGTTCGATGCCGTGTCCGTCTGGATAGGGATAAGATAGAAAGCCTTGAATTTCGGCATTGGTGCCGATAAATAGGTTGTAGTGACCGACTCGATCTACAACTAGGCTGAGTTTGTTATAGACGGTTTTTTCGTATAAGAGCCAGGGGGCAAGCAAGGCCGAGGCGCCCAAGAGAAAAGCCAGCAAGCTTTTGCCGCATGCCTTTAGAGAGCCCTTGAGATCAAGTTTGTTGAAATCGACAAGTAAGACCAAGGCCATGCTTGCGAAGGTGAAAAGCAGCATTGAAGAGCGGGTGAGCTGCAGGGCCACCAGGGTGGCACCCAGTAGTGCCAGAAAAATATATTTTTTTCTGGCAGACTGCGGCAAAGCCGCAAAGAGAGCAAAACAGGCACATTCAAGAAACGTAGCGAAGACTTCGCTATAGAGGCGGCCGCTGTTAACAATAAATGCCGGATAAAAAAGCGACATTAGGGCAGCCAGTCGGCCTATGCTCTGGTTGTAGAGTTGGCGAGCCGTGACATAGATAAAGCCTGTGGTAAGAGCCGCTACCAGTGACTGCAAGATGAGAGGCGTGGTGGACTTAGCCGGGTCGAAGGAACTAAATGTAGTGAGCCAGTTGAAAGCGACCAGAACTAGGGGAAAAGTCGGACCGGTGATGATGAATTCTTTGAAGGCTTCCTGGGCGAAATTGGGACTGAGCCAATTGACCTGGCTCAAGGCGGTGGCATAGCGAAGATACTCTGAGGCGTCGGCTGCAGAAAAAGCATTGACATGGTTAGTGGCGAAATTAAACCAGAGCAAGATTATTAGAGCCGCCACCGTAAAAAGGAGAAACTCGCCGAAGAAATCCAGCCGGTGAGTGAGATCTTTAGTCTTCTCTTCTTTATTTTCTTCAGTGGTCGCCATTTCTACTACTCTGGGCGAGGCGATCCGCTTCTTGAATCTTGTCTTCCAGTTTGCGAATGAGAGGTGAACTTGTGGCGGCCTTCTTGCCTAGTGGCAAATGAGCGATTTTGAGCGCTTTCAACAAGAACTTGCAAAGAAAGAAACGCGGACGGGCCTTGAGATGTCGCCACCAGTGGTTGATTCTAAAGCGATATGAATATTGGAAGAGCATGTCGTAGAGCATGCGGTCCATGGCATTGAGAAAATCTTCTGCGTCGGCAAGAGCCTGTTGATACTGATGCCTGTAGAGCTGTTTTAGGTCGGTCTGATCGCGATGATTAGCTTGGGCTAGTTTGTATAGTTCGGCCGTTTGTCTGGCGATTTCGCAGCGATCGAATTTTTCCACTGCTCTCTTTCTGGCACCCTGAGCTAGACGCGCTCTTTCTTGCGGGTCTTGCAAAAGAGTAAGGAGGGCTTCTTTGATGGCGCCTGTGTCTCTGGCCGGAATGATCAATCCCGACTCTTGATGGATCATGTATTCTTTGGTGCCGCCGGCCGAAGTGCCGATGACGGCTCGGCCGCAGGACATAGACTCAAGGCAGGTATAAGGTGAGTTGTCGTAGACCGAGGGCACGATGCAAATGTCGGCGCTGCGATAATAGCTAGGCAGCGCGTCGAGCGGCACTCGGTCAATGAAAGTAACTTTGTCGAGGGTGCGTGTCTGGCTGAGAGTTTCTTTCAGACCCTTCAATACCGAAGTCTGACCTTGAGCCGTGTTGGTATCATCCCCGATGATGACGAATTCCACTGCGGGAAATTCTTTGATCACTTCAGGAATAGCTGCAACCAAGTAGTTGATGCCTTTTCGCTCTTCTAGTCTGCCTACGAAGAGCACTCTTAGCTTGCCGTCGGCTGGGTCGGGCAGAGCCTTTTCACCCTCTGGAGAAAAGACTGCCGTATTAATAGGGTTGCGCACGATGCAAATTGACTCTTGTTTGATGCCCAGGTCGTTGGCCACAAATTCGGCTAAGTCATCTGAGGGCGAAGTAATCACATCACAAGAGAGCATCGCCACTCTCTCCACCATGGCGACAAACTGATGGTCGAAGGAGGGGCGGACATTATGCAATTTTTCGGCGATAAATTTTGAATGGGGCGTATAGAGTCTGACCACCATAGGGGCGACTTTTGTCAGAGCCGGATAAATGCCCTCGGCTAGAAGTTCGGGGGTGTCCACTGCATCAAAGGGCTTGAAAGCGTGTCTTTCGGCGAATTTGCGCCAGAGGGCCGTGGATGTGCAAATGAGATAGCGGCTGTAGGGCATAGCCATATTGACGCAATCTAAGCCGGTATGAAAGTTGTAGGGCAAAACTCTGTGGATGGTTATGCTTTTGCCACCGTCGGCGCTCTCGCCCACGGCTTCAACATAGGTTCTTTCTTGTTCTTTGGCGAGAGTGACCACTTCCACATCGTGGCCGTTCAAAGCCAGACCATGGGCAAGATGCTTGGTAAATGTAGCAATCCCGCCGAAGCCTGTCTCCGGCGGATACTCTCGCGAGATAAGACAAATTCGCATCACACAATTATAGAGTGGCTCTCTTCTCATCTCTAAAATCCTGGTAACATAGAGGCTCTTATGAAAAGAGTTTTACTTACTTCTCATAAATTTTTTCCAGAGCATAGAGCCGGCACCGAAGTCTTGACTCTCAAGATTGCGCAAGAATTGCAGCGGCGCGGCTATGCCGTCAAGGTGGTTTCGGCTTGCCCGCCAGATCTAGATGCCAGAAGGAAAGAAGAGCACGAGCAGCAAGGTGATTCTTATCAGTACGACTATGAAGGCGTGCCCGTTCATATAGTCTCAGAGGCGCTCAGGCTGCGAGATTACGAGTTTAGCTATGAGTATTATCACCCGCTCATCAAAAGCCATTTTAGCGGTGTCATCTCTGATTTTAAGCCAGACTTAGTGCAGATTGTTCATGCCCAAAATCTTTCGGCAAGCATTATCGAAGCGGCTCAGGCTCAGTCTGTGCCGGTGGTTTTTTACAGTACCGACTTTTGGTTCGTCTGTCCGATCGTACAGCTGAAGCGCCCTGATGGTCAGGTTTGTCGTGGTCCCGGTCCCTTGGCTCTCAAATGTCTAGATTGCTATACACCAAAGCTCTTGCCCCCGGCCAAAGAAGTGATGCAGGCTATTGAGGGACGTTATCCGGCTTTTGCCGGGGCTCTTTCCGGCAGTCCAGCTTTTGTTTATGACAGCGCCGCCTTTTGTCTTTCTACCGCTTTTAATGCCTTAAAGGCGCCACCGGCGGTGGCGGCAACGCTCGAGCGCCCCTCTGTCTTGAGGCGGCTCGCCAACCAGCTCGACGCTATTTTTGTGCCCACCGGTTTGATGCGCGATATCTTTGTCGAGAACGGCATCAAAAAAGATTTGATTGAAAAGGTCGGTTTTGGAATAGACACCAGTAAGCTGGTCAATCACAGGCAAAAGAAGCCTTCACAAGTATTGCGTATCGGTTTTGTCGGTACTTTCTTTGAGCACAAGGGTGTCGATTTGTTGCTCAATGCTTTTCTGGCTTTGTCTGTACCGCCGGTGAAAGACGAAAAGCAACTGCAAATCAAGCCGGGAGAGATTTATCCTGAGCAGTTTGCCGGGGCTCAGCTGAAGCTTTACGGAGATCCGGAGCAGTTTCCAGAATATTTTGCCAAGCTCAGAGAAATAGTCGATAAAGGCGGACCGATGGCTGAGCATGTGCACTTTCTCGGCACTTTCCCTAATGACAAATTGGGCGAAATTTTTGAAGAAATCGATGTTTTGGTGGTGCCATCAAGATGGTACGAGAACACACCTTTGGTTATGCAGTCGGCTCTTGCCACTGCTACTCCTTTAATTGTCACAGACCTGGGCGGCATGGCTGAACTTGTGCAAGAGGGCGTCAATGGACTTCTTTTCAAGCTTAATGATTTCAAACATCTCTCAAAGCAGCTGGCCGAGCTTTTGAAAAGCCCCGCCAAGCTCAAGCAGTTCGCTGCCAATATCAAGCCCGAGCGGACCGTTGGTGATATGGTCGATGATATAGAATCAATCTATGCAAAAGTGCTGGCTAAGCGGCTAAAATAGCGGCTAAAATAGACAAGACCAGAGCAAACAAAACATAGAACAGCACAACGGATATTAATTAGAAGAATGAAAGCAAAAGCTTTAGTGATTGGCGGGAACGGCTTTATAGGCACCAATCTCGTTCAACTTCTTGTCGACAGCGGCCATCAAGTCAGGGTTTTCGACCGCTACCCCAGTCGTTTTCAGGCGCCTTTGCCCCAGGTCGAGTATCTTTCTGGTGATATCGGCAATCATGGCGAAATGGAAGAAGCCGTCAAGGGCATGGACTGGGTCTTTCATTTGGCTTATACCACCCTGCCTCAGACTTCCAATGACGACCCGGTCTATGACATCAGGTCAAACATTGCCGACACAGTGCAACTCTTGACCGAATGCGTCAAAACCAAGGTGAAAAAGTTTGTCTTTATCTCAAGCGGTGGTACCGTATATGGTGTGCCGACTGTTTGCCCTATTAAAGAAGACCATCCCACCGAGCCCATTTGCTCCTACGGCATCAGCAAGCTTTCTATCGAGAAATATTTGCATTTATTTGAAAAGCTCTATGGTCTCGATTATGTGGTGGCTCGCATATCTAATCCTTATGGAGAATTGCAGAACCCCAATGCCAAGCAAGGTGCCATTGGTGTCTTTTTGGGCAATGTCGCTCGTAAGCAGCCCATTACCATCTGGGGTGATGGCGAAGTAATTCGCGACTATATATACATCGGTGACACTGTTAAAGCTCTTTTATCTTGTGCTGAGTATAAGGCCAAAGAAAATTCGCCGCGCATTTTCAACATTGGTCATGGCGAGGGTCATACCCTCAATGAAATTGTAGAAGTAATTAAGGAAGTGGTCGGTCCTCAGGTTGAAGTCAAGTACACACCGGCTCGTCCGGTGGATGTGCCGGTCAACGTGCTTGATATCAAGAGGGCTGAGCGCTATTTAAACTGGACCCCACAGACCGGTTTGAAAGAAGGAATAACCAGAAGCTGGAACTGGATTAACTCATTGCAACTAATTTAAAATTAGAATTGCCAAGTTGAAACAAATGCCCAACTGTTAGACAATCTGCAATTGCTTACAACCTATGAACCGGGTGTAAGAGTTAGGTCGAGAAACCGGCTTTGCCGGTAGTAAACAAAATAAGAGTAAATCTGTGGTCCTGGCTGGCAATACTAATATTGATAGAACCCAAGCTGTTGACGTTTCAGTCATAGTGGCGGTCTACAATGAGGATCCGCGCAACCTGGTTGCGCTTCTCGACCGACTGGAGTCGGTAATCGCTCCCTCTGGTTCAACCTATGAAGTCTTGTTCGTCAATGACGGCTCAAGACCGCCCACATCAAACGCGCTCAGACAAATTGCGGCTGAGCACGACCACGTCAAACTTTTTGAGTTGTCCCGCAACTTTGGTCAGCAAGCGGCAATAACTTGCGGGCTAGATAATAGTTCGGGTCAGGTAGTGGTCAATATCGATTCTGATTTGCAAGATCCGCCTGAGTTGATCCTCGACATGATCAAGAAGTGGAAGGAGGGCTATGACGTCGTTTATGCCCAGCGCTCCACCCGGCGTGATAGATGGGCTAAGCGTTTCACAGCATATTGGTTTTATCGCCTTTTGGGAGCCCTTTCCACAGTGGAAATTCCCTGGGATACCGGTGATTTTCGCTTGATGGATCGCAAGGTTGTAAATGCCCTGCAACAGCTTCCAGAAAAAACACGTTTCTTGCGCGGCATGATTCCTTGGTTGGGCTTCAAGCAGTGCGGCATTGCCATCGACAGAGGCGCCCGAGAAGTCGGTGAGTCTACCTATACATTGCGCAAGCTGATTACGCTTGCCCTCGATGGCCTGCTTGCTCTTAGCATTGCCCCTCTATATTTCATTTCGGTTGTCGGCGGTGCTCTTTTGGCTTTGTCTTTGCTGGCCTTGGTGCTGGTGGTGGGCTTGGGTGGTTATCTAAGCGAAGCCTTGCGCGGCCAGTTCTTTATTGTTAGTTGTCTGGGTGTTTTCTCGGGCATTCAAGTTTTTTGTACCGGCGTAGTGGCTGCTTACCTGGCCAAAGTGCTTGATGAGACACGGGCTCGTCCGACTTATATAGTGGCTAATGCTTTTGGTCTTGCCCAGAGCGAGCGAGCCGATAGTAAGCCTCAGGCGGCTGTTAAATCTTCACTGGCGCAGTTTGCCGAGTCAGAACGCAATCTCTAGGCTGAAATTATCTCTAGACCGGTCTTTATTTGATTTCAACGCCGTTTTCTCTGAGCTTTTCTTCTAGTTCGGCTTTGCTTTGTACTTTTAAAAGCAGACCCTTTTGACAAAAGAAGAGCCAGAGCCTATCGTACTTAAGCTCTGTCAGGGTGAGATTGCCGAAGCTGTCTATCAGCCCTTCATTGCCTGCCTTAATGCGATCTGACAAGACAGTGGCATTTATCTTTGGATTTTCGAGAATAATGCGGACTGAATTTTGAAAGTCCCAGGTGCCGTCTAATACCGGCGCCCATCTGATAAAGCGGCCGATACCAACCAATAAGATACCGTCGCCGCCCTCAAACTTGGCGGCATTGTTTTTTATAGCTTGTTGAATTTGTTTTTGGGCTTGCCAGGAAACTATCCAAGGTGTGGCAAACTGCCAGTCGATTAGTATAAAGGCGGCGACCAAAAGGCTAATGAGAGCGGCAAAGACTTTCTTTGATAGATTGCCAAAGACTGAGGCGAAAAGATAAACGGCTGAGGACAAAACTAATGAAACGCCCAGAGCGGCACCGGCATTGACTCTGTTCATGCCGGTTTCGAGCACGGGCATGTGTTCGGGGCTGAAACCATATATGGTGTAAGAAATGGGGACAAGCAAGAGACCCAACCCAAATAAAGCAAGGGCTGTTGTTTTTTTGTCGCCCGCCTCTGCTTTAGCCATTAATTTGAAAGAGACTAATAATGTGGCGAAAAGCCAGATATAGCCGGCTAAGCCCATAGAGTTTGGCTGGCTTAGTAAGGACCAGTAAAAGGCTTGGGCTGCGGGGGCAAAGTTGACGGCTAGTCCCTGAGCAATTACATCAAAGAAATGGGAGCTGTCGCAGACAACAGAATAGCTCAAACCTTTTTGAATTGTCGGTAGAAATTTCGTGCGAAATAGCACCATTGATAGTGCCACAAAAAGAAAGGGGAGGTTCTCGATCAAAACTTTGATCAGCCTATCTCTAATAGAGCCTGTCTGATTTTTATAAAGGCTAACCAGAGGAAAGAGGGCTAAGAAAGGCAAGGCAAATTCGTAGTGATAGATGCTGCAAGCAAAAGAGACTGCCGCCAAACTCAGAAAGAGACTTTTATGGCGTTCAAAACTGAAGGCAAAGAGATAGAGTGAGAGGGTGAGAAAGGCTGCCGCCACGGCAATTGAAGAAGCGACAATGGAATAGTGGGTGGCGTCGTGGTTGGGCATGAGCAGATAGAGCAGGGCTGCCGCCAGCGCCAATGAGCTGTTCTTGCTCAACTTTTCTAGGAAGAGAAAGAAAAAGAGAGCGGCCAGATACTCGCTAACTGTATTGACTAAATGATAGGGAAAGGGATTGATGCCGAAGAAATAGAAGAGCACTGGATAGTGCAGAGCCTCAAGCGGCCTGACAATAACCTTGGCATCGAGCAAGTATGAATAGATCAAATTGGCAAGACTGTGATCCATAAAATGCAGTTTGCCGAAACTGATCCATTCATCTAGATAGACGCCAATTTTTGAGAGATTGATGCCGAAAGCGCTGTAGACCGCCAAGAACAATGCCACAGCCGAGAGCATTTTGTTTCGGTTTTCACTTGTAGTCATTTTGTGATTCTTTTCAGCCCTAGAGTTAGACTGGAGTGCTAGACTGTTTCAGTCGCCCAAAAGGCAGTGCTGTAGGGCGTTTTGGTTGTCTCTTATTTCGGTTGAATGAAACTTCGCCGATGCGACTTTGGAAATGAATCACTCTTTAGAGACGACGACGAAGCTAATTATACGTGTCTTGAGCAGTACGGCGATACTAACAACCGTTCTTCTTTTTGCCACTATTTTATTGATCAATCAAATCGCGCCGCTGCGCTATTTCATCGTCAGAGGCGCTGCTTTAGGCGAACAGGAGTATATTAGAAAGAAGTTTGATGAGGCGGTTGCCAGCGAGCCAAAGCGACTGTTTCTAGGTTCGTCCTTGTTGTTATGTGCCACCCGCCGGGCTGATACCGGCACAGACAGCGACTCTCCGCACCAACTGGAAGACTATCGATTTGCCCGCACTTTTGACGAGAAGATTGCTCAAGACAAAATTGTCACCTATAACCTTGCCTTATCAGGACTTCTGGTCAGCGATTATAAGCGGCTATTGGCAGAGCTTTTAGAGGTTGGACGTTGTCCTAAATCGGTCTATATATTTGTCGGCTTCCGTGATTTTATAGACAATTTTCGGCTTGATGGAGCAGGCTCGCATGTCAGTGTCTTTTTTGATGGACGTTCAACACCGCTGACAAGATATCTGCCTGGTTTTGCCGGCAATTATCTTTTGGAACATCATGAAGAGTTGAAGACAGTCTTTCTTTATTATGCCTGTCAGATACTGCACAGACCGCCTCAATTGCAGGCAGATGGCGATCTGCAAAAACTAGAATTTGACCGTCTGGTGCAATTCAATTTTGCCGAAGAGAAGCGTGATCGTCTGATGAAGAGACGATTTCGTAACGATATGCAGTCTGATCTGGTGGCTTATCGAAAACGTTATTTGCCGATTGACAGTGCCAAACTTGATAGAGAGATGCAGTCTTTTGAAAGTTTGCTCGACCTTTGCGCCGGCTCCGGCATAGAGGCAAAAGTGGTGTTTATGCCGGTTTCTAGTGGGAACGCCGGTCTCTTGCCTGGAGCCTTTCAAGAACAATTCTGGCAACGACTGCGCTCGCTTACTCAAGCTAGAAAAGTTGCTTTATATGAATTTCCGCCCGGCAAAGATTTTCAAGACAGCGATTTTGAAGACTCGGTGCACTTGAATGCCGAGGGGGCTAAGAAATTCTGGCAGTGCCTGAAAGAGCAGACTGCTATTTCTCGATAATCTCGATCAGATGTCTGGTGCGGTCTTCCAAAATGGAAGGAGAAACAGCCCCGACAGTCAATCTCAAGACCGGCTCGGTTTGAGAACCACGGGCTGCAAACCACCATTCGTTGAAGCTGACTGAAAGTCCGTCGATATGTTCTTTGGTGCCGCCGGCTACGGCTTCTTCCAGCTTTTGCAAAGTGCTTTGAATTTCATTTACTTTGAGATTGATTTCACCACTCAAAGCATAGCGGCAGAGTGGTTTGATCAGTTTAGAAAGGCTTGTGCCATGGGCATTGGCTACCACATTGATTGCTTCGAGGGCGGTGCGCAGAGCGTTGTCGGAAGCGTACATATCACCGTAATAATAGTGACCTGAAAGTTCGCCGGCAAAAAGTGCTCCTGAGTCTTTGATGCTGTTCATCATAAAGTTGGTACCAACACCAGTGCGAATCGCTTCGCCGCCGGCTTCTGAAATATACTCGGGAACAGCTCTGCTGGCTCTTAGATCGTAGACGACACTGCCGCCGCCGTTTCTTCTTACCAGTTCAGCGCCGATAAGACCGATCATCAGATCGGTCGGTACCAATTGTCCTTCTTCATCGATAAAGACGGCTCTATCAGCGTCACCGTCAAGTGAAACACCAAAATCGCACTTTTCAGATTTTACTAGGGCGACCAATTCGTCAAGCGAGCCTTCGTCTAAAGGATTAGGGCTGCGTTTGGGGAAGGTGCCGTCGGGGCTGCAGTTGAGGTAGAGAATCTCCACCTTGTCTTTAGCCTGGGAAGCTAGTTCGATAATCTCAGGGCCGGCAGCACCGTGACCGGCGTCAATGGCTATTTTTAGACGGTGGGAAGGGCTTAGATGCTCGAGCATGCAGCGAATGTAAGTGGCGACGATCTCTTCTTTGATTACTCTGCCGCCTTCTTTATTTTCGGTCAATTCACCGCCTTCGACGGCTCTTTTGATTTCGCCCAAACCGTTGTTGGCGCCCAGAGGTTTAGCCTTGGCGGCATATAGTTTAAGACCGTTATGGGCTTTGCCCAGGTGCGAAGCTGTGACCACGGCGCCGCCGTCAAAACCCATCGAAGCGGCGTACCAGACAGCCATCGGAGTAGAGGCTAGGCCAATATCAACAACATCATTGCCGCTGGCCAAAATGCCTTCTATAAATGATTGATGCAGAGAGGGCGAAGATGTTCTGGCGTCGTGTCCGACCAGCACTTTGCCTCCGCCGGCGCTCTTTAGATAGCTGCCGTAGGCTTTCCCTACCTTGGCGGCAAAAGCTTCATCCAGTCCCTCTCCGTATATGCCGCGAATATCATAGGCGCCGAAGAGTTTCTTATTGGTTTTATTGCTGCCCAGCTGAGACATTTAAGTGTGTTCTCCACATTGCTGTATATCTTGAGTATAGCTTGGTTTGCGCATCTCGCCTTTTTACCGAGCGAGGCTTTGAGATGATACTACATGACGTCTGCAAAACTCTTTTTAGTCTTGTCGAAAAACTTGAAGCCAAGGTAAAAGACAATTGCCCCAAGGGTTGTATAGCAGGCATAGTGCGACCAATCGGGCGGCAGTCCTTCTAAAACCACTCGTCTGTAATCGGTGATGATGCCGGCCATGGGGTTAATCCACAGTAAGAACTGAAATTCTTGAGGCAGTCTAGAAGCCGGATAGACAATCGGGGTTGCGTACATCCAGGCGGCAAGGGCGAGAGCCATCATATGTTTGATATCGCGAATATAAACGCCTAAGCTAGCTAGCACCCAAGTTATACCGGCGGTCAGCAAAAGCTGAGAGAAGGCAATGAGGGGCAAATAGGCAACGGTGGCGTGAAGTTTTTGAGTCGTGACCACCACTGCGGCGATGAGCATGGTGAAGGCCATGGTTTCGGTGACCAAAGGCGAAAGAACTGTAACCAGGGGTAGTATCGGCAGAGGAAAAACTACTCTTTTGACAAAGTTAGGATACTCAAGCACGATTGTGGAAGAGCGTGAAAGCGCTTCGGAAAAGGCACCCCAAGGCAATAAGCCGGTCATGAGATAGAGGGCGAAATTGCCGACACCGCCGGTTTCATTGAATTTGACATTGAGGACCAGGCAGAAAAGAAAAGTATATAGAAGCAAATGCCCTAGAGGATTGATCAAGGGCCAAAGCATGCCCAATAAGGAGCCTTTGTATTTACCCAGGCTGTCTCTTTGCACCATCATTCTTAATATGTGACGGTTGCACCAAAGACCGGCGAGTCCGCCGACTTCCATATTTACACCGGCCGCATGAGCCTTGTTGGCATTTTGCCTATGGTCGTTTTGATTAATAGCCAGAGTCTTTATTTTGGCTTTTTCTTCGAGCCCGGTCGCCATTGGTTCGTCTTCTGCAGAGTTTGGGGTGAAATTTTCCATACATCCATACGAATGATGCCAAGATGGTAGCACAGGCGGTCTTCTACCTCATGAGACAGTAATAATTGCTCCGCCTTATTGATCTGATTTGGTCCGGCTGGCTTTGGCCTTTTCTTCTTTCTCTTTCTCTTGTTTTTCTTTGTCTAATAGAGCCTGTACTTCTTTAGCGGCTATCTGATCAGAGCTGATATTGCCTAAAAGCTCAAGATTGACTGCTGCTATTTCGCTCACTTGGTTGGCTGAATGGTCTTTGTCGTCCTTGAATGAAAGCTCGACGGCAAAGTCATTGCCGAAATAATAGACTTCTTTCGGTTGCTTTCCCTGCTCTGTCTGCTTGCCTTCGTCTACCCGCGATTGCGGCGGTGCGTCGGGCGGCAAAAGAGTCCGGGCCAGCTTCAGTGCTGCTTCCTTGGGTATAGGGCTGCCATAGAGCACGTCTATACGAAAACAATCGCCTTCTTTGAATTGCACGATATATTGTCCGCCGGCTGGTGTCCTTTCTCGGCTTAAGTATTGGCTCTTACCGCCGCTTGTCGCCGTTGCCGCGGTGTCCTTAAAGAAAGAGAGACGCGCCTTTTTGAGGGTGGGTTCTTTGCAGACCAGGTTGACCGTGGCAAGGGGCATCTCAAAGGCTTTTTCAGACGAGCCAGGATCTATGATGTCGGCGCAGCCGCACAAAAGGCTTAAGTTAAAAGATAGTAATAGAACCCTGAGCAAAGGCTGCAAAATTTTTTTAGTGCCTAGCATTAAGAACCTTTGTATATGTAGCACTGGCAGAAACTTTCTGACAAAAGTCTTTGACAAAAGCTCTGGAGCCGTTTTCGTTTAAGTGAACCGAATCGGCAAACTCTTGCGACTGGTAGACCTCTTTGGAATTTTTATTAAATTCTAGCAGTGTTACTTGGTACTTACGGGCAACTGCGGCAATGCGGTCTTGCATTCGGCTATATACATCTTGTCCCAAAATAGCAATATTTTCTTTTGTGAGGGGCATACCCACCAACAAAACCTCATAATCAGCCTCTCTCGCCAGCTTGAGCATTTCATCCAGATAGCCCAGTTGTCTTGCCAGTCTCTTTTCGTTTAGAGGCAAATAGCGGCTTCTGTATAGTTCCAAATCTTTTTGCAGTTCGCTTTGCACAATATTGCCAGAGCCCGACTGAACCGGCGCTGCTGTAGCTTGTGCTGCTTCTTGCGGCACAGTTACTGACTCTACTGAGTCTACCGACCCTAAAGGTCTAAGTGCTACAGGATGCCCTGTCACTGCCGAGCTCCAGTCTTTGGCTTGGCGCAGATATATGCGTCTGACTGCGTCGATAAAGTTGAGATGGGCTTTGCCGAATTCTTCCACCTTCGCCCAGGCTTGGAGAGGATTCTTGCTGTTGAGCAAGTCTTGACCAAGGTTTCGGTCTAGGGCTGAAAAATGAAAAACTCTGCCTATGGGTGTAAAGTCGGGATCATCCCCGACATCATTGGCGATGAAATCGCGCGGAGCGCAGGTGAAAACCAGGAGTTTCGGCTTTTTGCCTTCTCTGACCAAGTGCTGCACAATTTTGAGCTGGTCTGAGACCATGGCTCCCGGCACAGCTAAAACTTTGACACTTTGCTCACAGCCTGTGATTTTACTGAGCTCTTGCTTGTATATATCGCCTTTAGGAATGATCGGCTCGGCATGGGCTGAGTCTTTCCTGCGCTCTTCCATATCGTGCAACCGTTGACTGGGAGCGAGAATAAGCGAACTGCCTAAGATGATTAAGTCGCGATTTTCTTTGCCGTAAATGTATTCCGGTGCCTGGCAAGCCCATTCCACAAGCCAGATTGAGCTATCTAAAGCAGCCAGGCGGCGCCAAGGATATTGACTGTAGACCTGAAAGAGCAAGCCTGCCAGGATAAAAGCCAGTATCAAGGCTGTGCTGGAAAAGATGCGGGCTGGCAGCCTGCGCCAAACTGGTTGCGGCTGCGCTGATATCTCAGTAGAGTTCTGGGGCGCGTTCAGCTGAGCCGGCTCGGTTGCCGGTTGGCTCTGGCTTGCTTTGGCTGGCAGTTTGGTGGACGGCATGCTGGCTGTGCAGATTACTCCCACTGTTGTCAGTAAGCAGTTGATAGTAGCACGGTGCGCCGCCAACTCCTTTTTAAAAGATCTCATACACCAAATTTATATTAGGTTTTGTCAAGGTCGGGCGCTGCGCACATTGCTAAGATTGTCAGGCGGTACGAGGAAGTAACTCTTGTTATTCAGCAGCGTCGCCTACCTGCTCTTCTTTCCTGTGGTTTTAGCCCTCTTCTGGCTCTTGCCCAATCGCTTTCGCTCGCTTTTGCTTTTTATTGCCAGCTATTACTTCTACATGAGCTGGATTCCAGCCTATGGTCTGCTTTTGTTTGCCTTGACCGTGGGCAATTACTTTTTGGGTCTAGCCATCGGCGCCTTTCGTGAGAAGCCCTTCGGCAAAGGGCTTCTCGCTCTTGCCGTTCTGCTCAATCTCTCCACCCTTTGTTATTTCAAATACACCGATTTCTTTCTGGCTTCAATCAATAAAGCTCTCGCTCAGCCCTGGCTTAGTTTGAATGTCAGCGCCTTTCCCCTGCAGCATGTGCTCTTGCCTCTGGGTATCTCCTTTTTTGTATTTGAATTTATTCATTATGTCGTTGATGTGCATCGCGGCTCCAGCCCGGTCAAGAACTTCATCAACTTCTCTTTGTTTGCTGCTTTCTTCCCCTCTCAGATTGCCGGACCGATCAAGCGATATCAGCAGTTCGTCAAACAACTAGACGAGCGGCGGGTCTTTAGTGGTGCTCTTTTCGAAAAAGGGTTGGCTCTTTTATTGCAGGGTTTGTTCAAGAAAATAGCCATAGCAGACAATCTCTCTAATCTAGTTGCCCACGGCTTTTCGATGCAGACTCTAGGCTGCGCCGACGCTTGGGTTTCGGCTCTCGCTTTTGCTATTCAAATTTATTGCGACTTTTCGGGCTATACCGATATGGGGCGCGGTTCGGCTCTGATGATGGGCTTTGATTTGCCCGACAACTTCAACTATCCCTATCTTGCTAAAAATCTCTCTGATTTCTGGAAGCGTTGGCATATATCGCTATCTACCTGGCTGCGCGATTATCTCTATATTGCCTTGGGCGGAAACAGAGTCGGCGTTTATCGACGTTATTTCAACTTGTTCATGACCATGCTTTTGGGCGGACTCTGGCATGGCGCTTCCTGGCATTTTGTCGTCTGGGGCGCTTTCCACGGGCTTGGGCTTATTTTCAGTCACACCTACGATCAATACCTGAAAGAGCAGTCGAGCTTGGCTGAAAGGATGCGCCAGTTTCACAGCGGCAAACTAGGTACTGCTGTTTCAATAGTCTCTACCTTTCTTTTTGTGCTTGTTGGTTGGGTTTTCTTCCGCGCCGAAAGTATGAGTGAAGCCCTGCGAGTTTTGCAGGCGATGCTTCCCACTGGGCATTCGCTGTCCCTGCCTTTCACGCTTTACGGTGAAATACAGCATAGCTCGGTTATCTCTGTCTTGCTTTCATATTCGATCTACAGACTTGCTGTCGATAATTGCTCTCGGCTGGCTCCGCTCTTGCCTGAGACTTTCAAAAACTTGGCTGCACCCCGCATTCCAGCCAGGGCTTTGCTTTATTTGGCGGTCTTTTTCTTAGCTGTTTCCTTCGCGCCTAATGCTGCCTCTCCCTTTATTTACTTTGCCTTCTAGCCAGATTGAGTGACTATGACCATACTTGATATCGAGCGTAAAAGAGAGATTGGCTTGGCACCAAATGTGGTGCGGAAGCGACCGTCTGCGCTTCTATTTTCTTTAGGGCAAGGGCTTGTTTATCTGGTCGGACTCATTTTTGTCTTGGAAGCTTTCTTTTATATTGTCGGTGTTGGTGATAGTGAACATATCAGACCCGACCGTTATCTGGGGTATAACCTCATCGCCGGTAAGCGCGTCACCCAGCGCAAAGAAGGTTTTGGTCAATTCAAGATCAATAGTTTTGCCATGCAAAACGATGAAGTCAAAAAAGAGAAGCCTAAAGGAGTCTATAGGATAGCTATTTTTGGAGACTCTTATGTTGAGTCGCTGCAAGTGGCGCGCCGCGCTAATTTTCTCTCGCGGTTGCAAGAAAAATTAAACGAGCGCCTGGGACGCGACGGTCGAAACTTCAAGGTGGAAGTGCTCAATTTTGGCGTTTCTAACTATTCGACCGCCCAGTCTTATCTGCGCTATAAAGTCTTGGGCAGTCAGTTTAAGCCCGATCTTGTCATTCACAATTGCCGTGTGGAAGAAGTTTCAAAACTTTTGCCCATGACCACAGACAATCTACTTTTTGTTCGTCCGGTTTTGTTTGCCGACTATAGCCGTCATGTTACTTATGACGATACTTGTGTGCGTGAATATTTTCAGTCGGCGGCAGGGCGGCGCATGTTGTCTTGTGATTGGCTGCGAGCCAATAGTCGCATCTGGGGCGTTGTTTCGATGATGCGTGAGCAGTTTGGACGCTTCCTGGAAAATCCTGACTTGTTGCTTAGTTTTGCTCCTAAGGCGCAGCCTGCAGGCAGTGGGCTACCCACCGATGAAACCAGAGCCAACTTTACCAAATGCTATTGGTATATGATGGACGCTCAACTATTTAACTTTGCCAGGCAATGTCGCAGCGATGGCTCTGATTTTATGATTTTGCGCACGCCTATGATTCGCCCCTGTCAGCATACTCTCACTGATAATCAGATTGAAAGCGACTTGCTCGCTCGCTCGGCTAAAGATATCAAGGTCGAAGTTCTCAATTTGGATGAGCGCTATCGGCGCTGGACCGGTAGTACTACCGATGATGGCACTAATTTTTCATCGGGTGGGCATTTTACCGCAGTCATGCATGAATGGGTGGCCGAGCAGTTAGCTGCTCAGGTCTACGAGCGGCTTGCTAAATAAAGGCGATTTATAAAGTTTCGCCATTTATAGACTTTCGCTATTTATAAAGTCTCGCTGCCGGTTTCGGCCGCAAGTTTGTTCATCATCAGACGGGTGCGCTCAAGCAGTCTCTCTTTTCTGTCAGGCGCCACTTCACTTAGATAAGTATCGAGCGCCTTTATTGGCGAAAGCACTGAAGCTTCAGTCAGCTGTGGAATGCGGCTGCGGGCATGTTCGGGTACCACTTCCAATTGCAGTTTGAACGAGAGCGCCTCGCTCACCGATTCCTTTAAGCGGTCTTCGTTGATTTGTTTGAGGTCTTCGGCGCCTATCTTGCACTTCAGCCGCAAGACACAACCTGGCAATATCTCGCGGCGCAATGCTTGAATGAGTTTCTCGGTGAGGCGGTCGCTCTCTAGATTTTCTCTGTTTTTGGTTAGGTCAAGCTCAACTGTGATGAATGGGCGCGGTGATATCGACTGGTATGAGAATGTAGTAGCCCCCCTGATTAGGTCAACTTTGACGAAACCTTTGTCCTCTTTTTCTTCTCCAAAATCAACTCTTTCAAGTGAGCCGGCATAGACTATGGCTGGATCTTTCTCTCTTAGTATTTGATATTTATGGATGTGCCCTAGCGCCACATAGTCGACACAGTCATAGATAAACATCTCGGTGGGGAAAGTCATGGTATAGCCCACCAATAGTTCTTCTTCGATACCAGCCAGAGCTTTGTCGGTGCTCATATGGGCAGTGACCACACAGGGTTTGCTCTTGTCCAGCTTGCTGAAAAAGCCGGCAAGTAGGCTCTCTACGTGCTGGGCTAAGACACGGTCAATTTCTTGAGCGCTTGCATCTTTATACTTTTCCAGACTGGCTAAGTTGTGCCTGGTGATATGAGGCAGACCGATTAGTTGAAAGGGACCGTGCTTGGTTTCTATTTCAAGCATCATCGGTTTGTCTACGATTAACATGTCTGGTACTTCTAAACTCTGAAAGACTGACATGGCATGGCTTTGGGTAGATCGCAAGAGCTGGTCGTGATTTCCTACTACCAAGATGGTCTTGACTTCGTGCTTAGAGAGTCGATTTAGCTCGCGGGCAAACATCTTTTGATAAATCGGCTCGGGGGAGGCATTGCGATAAGCGTCTCCCGAAAAGAGGAAGACATCGATTTGATTTTCAATGGTGTAGTCCACAGCCTTTCTCAAGGCCAGTACAAAGTCTTCAAATCTAATATTCAATCCGGTGTCGGGATTGAGGCGCCCATGACTCTCTCCTGATCCAAAGTGGATGTCGGAGACATGGACCATAGTAATTTTGTTGATATTTCTATTTTTGTCGCTATCTGTGGCCATTCGCTCATTATATGGTAGATTTATGGCGTCTAATAAATGGCATCTATTTAATCTTTGGTGTTCTTGCTCTGCCTGCAATGAATCGTCTTTATATCGCTGGATTTTCTTACCTGATGGCGCTTTTGTCGCTTTCTATTGGCTTTGCGCCACTGACCGCCGCCAAATCTCTAGGGAAATATCAATCTGGCCAAGCTATAGATAAGTCTCTGTCTGGCTCTGGTCTTTATGTCGCTGCCAGTGCTGCCAGTTATTCAAGCAATTATTCGACTTTGCAGAATCAGATTAGAGCGGTTCTGACCCAAAGTCAGCTTGGCAAGATGGCTAGACTTGCCGGACCAGAGCTTGTGTCGATAGACCGAGGCAAGGGCGAGATTCGCCTCACCATTTATAGAGATAAGAGAGCCGGTTTAGCTGACCTCAAAATAGATACAGTATTGATTGCTCGTCTGCTTTCTGGGCGCTTTAGCTGGATGCAGGCGCTTAGCTGCGACTTTTATAGCCCATCAGACCAGAGCCATTTTTATCGTTTAGTGGTCGATAGGGCTGCTGTCGATTGCTTTGCCCAGCGTTATCTAGACGAAGATGCCGTGCTTAAGTGCGTCACCCTGACAAAGATTGAAAGGAATAGCCTAACTGCCTATCGCGGTAAGACCTATGCCGAGATCTTAGCCATGCCGCCCTTGCAAAATGGACCCTATCGAGCCAGGCGCAAGGCTTTATATGAAAAATTGGCTTGCAGTCAGTTTGACCAGCGCCTTCTCAAGGGCAAGTTTTTCTTGATTGAAGACCAAGTGCGCAGTGGTCGCAGTAGCCGCCAAGAACTATCAGAGAAGCTTGAAGAACTCGAAGCCGGACTTGGGCTTTCGGTGGTGGCCGGGCTTGACGAAGGGCTCGAGCAAGCCGGCCTAGATTATGACAATGGGCGTGGTTTAGGTACTTTACTTGATTCTTCTTTTGATACTGTCGGTGATACTGGCGGCGATATTAAGAAGCTGAAGATAAGCGGACGCACCGATAGATCTCTGTTAGACTAGCTAGTCTAGGCGGTTTTTGGCATAGACAGAAATTGGCTTTTGCAATTTCGCTCGCTTAGTTTGGATTAGTTTAGATTAGATTTGTTTGTTTAGTTAGTGATTAATTTGAAATTGGTTCGTAATTAGTATCAGGGGCAGGCAGGAAAAAGTTGGCTAAGATAAGACAGGCGCATAATCTTGAAAGAGATACTCTCATTGATGTCGAGATTGAATCGATGGCCGGCGGCGGCGCTGGACTGGCTAAAGTAGAAGGTCTGCCGGTCTTTATTGAAAGAGCGGTGGTCGGCGACAAACTCAAGGTCAAGCTCTTTGATGTGAGAAAAGATTTTGCCAGAGCCTCTATTGAAGAGGTTTTGTCGCCCTCTACCGAGCGCGTTAAGGCTGAATGTACTCATTTTGAGCGTTGCGGCGGCTGCCAGTGGCAGAATATGAATTATGCCGAGCAGTTGCGCTCCAAATCTAGTCTGGTTAGGCAAGCTCTCCGGCATCTTTCCGGTGGCAAGATTTTCGATGACGAAAGATTGGCTAAGATTTTAGAGCCAATAGTCGAGTCTGACCCCTGGCATTATCGCAATAAGGCGCAGTTTCCCTTTCAGTTTCAAAATGGCAAAACTTTGGCCGGCTATTATGAATATGAAAGCCACCGTTTGGTCAATATCGAGAGTTGCTCGATTCAGCCCCAAGTGATGGACCGAGTTTTGCACAGCGTGCGCAATCTAGTGCGCAAATACAAACTTTCGGTCTATGACGAGCACCGCCATCGGGGTTTGCTTAGGCACTTACATGTGCGCATGAGTTTTGCTAAGCAGAAAATGCTCGTCACCTTTGTCGTCAATCACGAACCGATGAAATATCGCGACTTTGCCAAAGACGAGTATTTGCAGGTGTTTACTAGCATTGCACAAGATCTGATGGGCGAGGTGGAAGAGGTCGATGGGGTCTCTTTGAATTTCAATAAACAGAGCGGCAATCGCATCATGGGCGATACCACTCTCAATGTTCTCGGTAAAGACTATATCGAAGAAGTGCTGCAGACCAATCGTCATGACCTGCCGGGAGTATTGCAGAAAGGACTGACTTTCAGGCTCTCTTCCGAGAGTTTCTTCCAGGTAAATAGCCGACAAGCCGTGAAGCTTTTAGAGATAGTGCACGACATGGCCGCCCAGGCTGTACACGGTGTGCACAGTCACGCCACAATAGTAGATGCCTATGCCGGGGTGGGCACAATCGCCATTTGGCTCTCCCATCTGGCCGGCGAGATGTTTGCCATCGAAGAGAATGAAGAGGCGGTCAAAGACGGGCAGGCCAATGCCGAGTTGAATGGGCTTAGCAATCTCAATTTCTTGGCTTCAAAAGTGGAAGACGCCTTGGAGGAATTGCTAAGGAATCGCCCTGAAATTGATTTGTTGGTCTTGGACCCGCCGCGCAAAGGGGTGGACGCCCGTGTTTTGCAGGCCATTAAGCAATTCGGACCGCGCAATATTATTTATGTAAGCTGCAACCCTGCCACACTTGCGCGCGACTTGCGAATTCTTGAAGAAGATCAAGGAGAAGGGGGCGAAGACCTTGGTGAACTGTCATCATATGGGTATAAAACAATTCGGGTGAAGCCGGTGGATTTATTCCCCCAGACTTATCATGTGGAAACGGTAGCCCTGCTAAATAGGATTTAAGATGGTTCTATCCGGAATTTGGCGCAAAAACGAGCACTCCAGAGATCTGCCCCCTAATCTTAAGGTCAGTCACGATAAGGCCGTGCCGCCCAGAGCCGTTCAGGAACTCTGCGCCTCGGTGGGCTGGAGTCGTCGGGAGCCGGATTTGATTGTCAAAGCTTTGGCTAATTCTATGGCTGTCGTATCGGTTTGGCACGAGGGGCAATTGATTGGCTTTGCCCGGGCCACCGGAGATATGGTTTTTAACGCCACAATTTGGGATATGGTGGTTCGTCCCGACTATCAAAAGTTAGGGGTTGGCCGGCTTGTCATGGATGAGCTCTTGAAAGAATTGGACGAATTCAAGATTCCGCTGGTGACTCTCTATGCAGATCCCGGTACTGACGGCTTTTACAAGCGTTTCGGCTTTATGTGTGACCCTTCCGGGGTGCGGGGAATGTTTCGCGAAACAGGACTTGATTACTAGTGGCTTGGATTATTGCCAGTTAAGACTTTAGGGTTTTGTGAAGCGACTTTTCAAACCAGACTAATTTAAATTGCTTTTGTTGGCCAGGGTGGGTTCTGCGTGGTAATCTGGCATGCTCATATAGCATGCGCATATATATTGTTTGGAGTTGTTATGAAGGTCATTTTGCAGCATTCAGTACAGAAGCTTGGTCAGGCTGGCGACATTGTCGAAGCCAAACCGGGTTACTTCCGCAATTTCCTTCAGCCTCGCGGTCTAGCCGTGGTCGCATCCGCCGGTAGTTTGAAGAAGCGGGAAGAAGATCTGGAAGCTCTGCGCCGCAAAGCTGAGCAATTGCACAAAGCAGCAGTCGAACTGTCTGAGAAAATCAGCAATATCGGCACAATCAAAGTTGCTGCTCGCGTTGGCGAAGGCGGCAAGCTTTATGGCAAAATCACCCATAAAGAAATAGCTGCTTTGATCGAGAAAGAAGTCGGAGCTCCCATAGACAAAAGATTGGTAAAGACCAACGAAGATGTCGCCGCTCTGGGCACTTTCACTGTTCACGTTAAACTGGCTCCTGAAGTTCAGGGCGAAGTTAATCTAGAAGTGGTGATGGAAACAGCCGCCGGCTAATCTATCGGTTGCGTCTTCGAGACATTTCGGTGCTGGGCACGTTGAATGCGCGTCCAGCACTATCTTTTGGCGCGCTGCCCACGACAAATCCGTCCCGCTGTCTCATCATTGAATAAAGAAAATCAGGCGAGACCGGCGCCGAATTGGTGCGATTGGTCCTGGCGGGGTCGCCGACTATATAGTCTCCGTTCTTATCGCGACCAGCCACATAGATGTAATGAGGGTTCTTTGTAGTCGGGTTGATTACTTTTACTACCGCAGACTTACCTTGGTCGAGTTCGCGGTTGAGATCTTTGAGGCTCTCTCTCGATACTTTGCCAAAGCCGTAATCATAAGCTTTTGCATCAAGCCCTATCTGCTGCAGTTTTGTTTCGATTGACCTCAGATCGCCTCTATAGCCGTGGTTGATAGTGCCGGCTAGTTCTTTAAAATATTGAGCCTCTGAGCCATGCTTGACTGGTCGGCCGTATAGGTGATCGGCGGCCATCATGCCGAAAGAAAAGGCAGAGCAACTCTTCGAATCGTCTTGATGGGTGTAGAAGCGCGAGCGCTCCGAAAGAGTGCGGACAATGCGGCTCTGTCTAGGCTTGTCGCCTGCTTCTGCCTGGCTCTCGGCAGGATTGAGAAGCTCCGGCTTGGGCTTGGCTTCAGGCTTTGTTTCACGGCTGTCTGGGTTGGTCTTCTTGGCGGCAACCTTCTCTTGTCTCTCCATCTCGTCTAGATTGACCGGCTCAGGTTGCTGCTCTCTCTCAACTCGCTTCTCCGGCTCAGTTTGTCTAGCAGCATCTGGTTGCCTAGCAGCTTCGGCTTGTTTGGCGGCTTCGGCTTGTTTAGCAGCTTCGGCTTGTTTGGCAGCTTCGGCTTGTTTAGCAGCTTCGGCTTGCTTGGCTGCTTCGGCTTGTTTGGCGGCTTCGGCTTGTTTAGCAGCTTCGGCTTGTTTGGCGGCTTCGGCTTGTTTGGCGGCTTCGGCTTGTTTGGCGGCTTCAGGCTGGTTGGCTGCTTCAGGCTGCTTGGCTGCATCAGGTTGCTTAGCAGCATCTGGTTTTCGCTCTGCTTCGTTGGCTCTGCCTGCTTGGGGTTGCTTCGATTCACTGAGACCTTTTAGTGTGTGAAAGCCTCTTCCCTCAAGCGAAACTTGTTTGCCATTGCCTATTTGTTTTTCTACTTGTGCACCATCCATGATACCGCGTAGAGCGGTCTTCTCGCCCTTGCCGTCGTTAACAAAGAGGTGCACCATTTCACGGTTGCCGGCTTTTTCCACTTCTAGGCGCAGCTTGCTGTCTTTGCCTTGCTGATCTTTGGCGCTCAGATTGGTTGTTCCAAGGTTGACTAGTTCTTTCACCGCCTTAAGGCGTTCTTCCGAGCTAAGATTATTGTCTAAGACTCTTGCTTTTAGGCTCTCTTCTTGGCTCGCCTTCTCAGGTTTCTGTCCAGTACCACTCTCTAGCCCTCTGCCTTGACCACTTGCGGCACCGCGCTCTAGGTCTGCGCCGACAAGCATTATTCCCGGCAGGACCATCTTGCCGTCGTTTTGATAGAGCGCCGATGCGGCATTGGTATTTTCATTGTTATGCGGCATGGCGCGGGCGATGGCTGGTTTGTCAGAGTAAGAATCCCAAACCGATCTAGAGAGATCTTGTCTGTTCTGTTCGCTTATGTCTTGACGCTGAGATGCAGGCGCTTCGCTATGCCGGATAGGCTCGGTTTCAGGTTTGGTTGACATAGTAATCTCGAATGTAGAAAATCAAGGCTCGATTAGTATCTGCTCATGCCTGTGAAATTCTCGTGAAATTGCTCGGTCGCAACCTTAACTTCTGCGTTTCCGGTCAGCTTTTGCTCAGCTTGGGATCAAAGTTTGAGTTCAAAGTTTGAGTTCGGTGAGAGACTGTACCTTAAGCAGCTGCATAGCTTTCTTTATTTCTGTTTTGTCCAAAAGGGGCGAACAGTTTTCTTGCTCAGAGAAGTCTTTTATTTGAGCCAAAACTTCTTTTTCTCTTTCTTGATGACTCATAGCTTTGGCTATATATAGGTCCAAAAGCAGCACTTCCAAATGCTTTTCTCTATCCAGCTTGATTTTGCTTTTCAGCAGGGCTTTAGACATTGCTGCAGAAAGCTTGTAATTTGGTTTTTTTCGATATACATAGCTGCGCAGCCGTGCGAAATAGGCTTGCAGCTTGGTCTTCGCTTCTTCGTTCTTGCCTGCTTCTTGCGCTTCTTCGATAAGTTCTATCTTTTGCTCTGAAAGTTGACTGCCGACTTCAGGATAAATCACCGCCATTGCCACACAAAACAAGATGAAGGTGGAAATGAGTGAAACAATGATGATGCCTTTATTGTTGTCACTCTTTTGTTTGTCGGTCAAAATCTTTTTGCCGAGAGGATCTAAGCGCAATAGAAAGGTGAATAGATGGTTGCTTGACCAAATGAGAATGAATAAGAGCCCTATCAAGCCCCTTACGCCAGGTATAAGAAAGAGCACCAGCAAAAGTCCCAGCCTTTTGCGGTCGCCCATCTCGACCAGCCAATGCGTGAAAAGCAAGATCTTATGATAAATAGGATTTCTGGACTTGATGGCATCTAGTAGGGCTTCTTGCGCCATTGATGAGTTGGGATCAAGTCTCAATGCTTCTTTGAGGTTTTCAGCTGCGGCATCGACTTTTCCTTGTTTAATCAACAAAAGAGCATAGTTCGTATGAGTAAAGCTATCATTCGGCTCTAATTCCAGAGCTCTTTCCAGATCGTTTCTGGCTTCTTCGATGCGAGAGAGTCTAGCCAGTGAGTAGGCTCTGGCGTTAATGCTCAGAACGTGGTCGCCATCTATTTTTAGTCCTTGCTCGGCATCGCTCAGGGCTTTGCTGTATTCGTGCATATCGATGCGAATCAGCGCCGACATGGCCCAAAAGTCGGGATCATTCAAATCAAGCTTGAGGGCTAGTTCTATGTGCTTGAGAGCGCGTTTGGTGGCGTTCTTCTTGATATAAGAAGAGGCCATGATATAGTGCGTGAATGGATCGTTAGGGGCGACAGCAATGGCTCGTTCGCCTGTGGCGATTGCTTCGTCGGTTTTGTTTTGGCACGATAGAGCCGATGCCAAAAGACTGAGCGCCGTTGCATGATTAGGATCTTGAGCCAGCGATAGCTTTAGCTCTTTTTCCGCCTCGGCATAGAGGTGGTGAGAGAGCAGTGTGGCGCCTCTTTCAAAATGTTGATTCATAGCTACTAAAGCTTAAGGTACTTGGCGATTTCATCATAAAGACCGCTTTCGTTGGAATAGATTGCATAGTTTCTTGCTGATGAAAACCATTCCAGTGTCGAAGGCTTGATGATTTTGCTCGACTTTTCTAGGTCTTTGGTGGTTATTGGTCGAGGTTCGCCACCTTTAGACATGGCTTCCTCGATTTTCTTTTCTATGCAGTCTTCAACCAGGGCATTTAAATCTGCCCCCGAAAACCTCTCAGTTTTCTTGGCGATAAAGTCGAAATCGATATTGTCTTGAGGCTTGCCCTTCAATATGATGCGCAAGATTGAGGCTCTAGCCTGCGTATCAGGCGGTGGAACAAAGATAATCTTATCGAAGCGCCCGGGCCTTCTAAAGGCCGGATCTAAATGCCAGGGAGCATTGGTGGCCGCCAGCACTAAGACGCCTTCATTGGATGTATTGACTCCATCCAACTCGTTCAAGAACTGATTGATTGTATGCCTGTGATATGACTGCTTCATATCGCTGCGGCTGGCTGCCAGAGCGTCCACTTCATCAAAGAAGAGTACTGTGGGCTTTTGTTTTCTTGCTATCTCAAAAATACTATGCAGATTCTTTTCACTTGCACCAATCCACATATCGAGCACCTGGTGCAAGCCTATCGGTATAAATCCTGCCTTGATTTCGCCGGCTGTGGCCCTGGCTAGATAAGTCTTGCCGCAACCAGGCGGACCATAGAGCAAAATACCGCCGCCCATTTTTTTGCCGTAAGCTTTGAAAGTCTCGGGGTGCTGCAGTGGATAAATGATCTTCATCCTGATCTGCTCTTTGACAGTATCCATGCCGCCCACATCAGCAAAACCGATGCCGGCATTCTCGACCAGGTCGCCAAAATCTAGATCATTACTTTCATTGTTATCTTCGTTGTCATCTTCTTCGTCGTCGCCGTTTAGTAAATTGTTGACCGAGAATTCGCTTAAGTCTCCGCAGGCTGTCGCCCCTAAGCGTCTTGCACTATCTTGCTTGCCCTGCCCTTCTTTTGCAGTAAAGTCTTTGCCGGTCAAGCCGAGGCGCTCTTCGAGGGAATTGTCGGTGAGCGAATGCTCAGCAGCAACGGCTTTTGCATAATAATCTCTGGCTAGAGCCAGTTTGCCTTCATTGAGCAGCAGTCGACAATAGAGCAATAGGGCTCGCGGTTGTGGTTCGGGCTTCTTGACCAAATCTTCGATGATGACTAGAGCTTGGCTGTATTTGCCGCTGCCGAAAAAGGCTTGGGCTAGGGACGTCATTATCTTATAGTCGTTCGGCGAAAGGGCGAGGGCGGTGCTGAATTCACGCTCAGCTTCTTCCATCCGTCCCACTGTGAGAAGATTTTCGCCTAATAGCAAGCGCAACGGTAGGTTGTCCGGTGAAAGGCTAAGAGCTTGTTTAAGGCTTTCTATCATTTCATCTTGATTTGGCATGAGCTATTTGTCGCCTCTTTCTTAGCTTTCTGTGCTGCCTTCTTCTTCAAAGCTTTCCGGTTCCATACTACCGTCGGCTTTCTTCTTTAATATCTCAATCTTCTTTTTGGCCCCTTTGATAAATTCCTCGCATTCAACCGAGAGCTTTATACCCGTCTCAAAGAGCTTAAGTGCCTTGTCTAGTTTTACTTCGCTGTCAAGTTGCTTGACCACGTTTTCCAGTTCGAGAAGGGAGGCTTCGAAGTCGATTTTTTCTTCTTGTTTGGCTGTCATAGTTCTTTTCTCCTTTACCTCTTTTTCTTTCTCTTTTTCTTTTTCTTTTGTCTTTTTTCGCAGCGGTGCTTGTTCAAAACCAAGCAGAGTTAGTTGTTTGATGTTGTGCTCGTCATTGGTCATAAGCTGTATCTTCATCAATTGAATCAACCGTCATATTGAGCCGGCCGCGCTTGAACACTGCTTGCACTTTGTCGCCGCTTTTTAGGCTGCCGACATCGGTGATGACATTACCGGCCAGCCCCCGCAAAATCGAAAATCCCCGGCTCAAGACATTTCCCGGACCAAGGTCTTTTAGTCTTTCAGTCAATTTAACTAGTTCGTGTTCTTGCTTGCTTAGCAGTCTATCAATGGCGGTATCCAGTTTTTGTCTATTGCGCTGCACATTTGCCAAGCTAAGCTCTAGGCGTCCTTCGTAGCGAGCGAGGGCATTGATGGGGCTGAGCCGCTGTAATTCTCTTTCAGCCAATTTCAGCCTGTCTTCTACCAAAGAGCTTAGTCTTTGCGTGAGATAATGCCACTTGTCTAAGAGTTCTCTTTCTCCGCGCGCTACCAGTTCTGCGGCGGCTGTAGGCGTCGGTGCGCGCAGATCGGCGACCAGATCGCAGATGGTTATGTCGGTCTCGTGACCAACCCCAGAGACCACCGGGATACGGCAATTCGCCACCGCCCGCGCCACTACTTCGGTGTTGAACGACCAGAGGTCTTCTATTGAGCCGCCGCCTCGGGCAACGATGATTACATCAATGTCGTCTCTTTCTTCTAGGGCTTTGATGGCCAGGGCAATTTCTTCAGGCGAACCTTCACCTTGCACTTTTGCCGGCGAAATCAAGACAGAAACAGTCTGGTTGCGGCGACCAAGAGCACTCAATATATCGCGCAAAGCAGCGCCGGCTGGGCTGGTCACAACGCCCACTTTGCGGGGCAAAATAGGAATCGGACGTTTTCTCTCTGGGTTGGTCAAGCCCTCTTCTTCCAGCTTTTTTTTGAGCTGTTCGAAAGCCAGCTGCCACTCACCTATGCCTACCGGCTCAAGGCTGGTGGCGATCATTTGGTAGGCGCCGCGGGGTGGATAAACACTGAGCTTACCCCGTGCCACCACCATCAAGCCGTCTTCCAGCTTGAACTTTATTGCTTGGGCTGAGTTTTTGAAACAGACACAGGGCAGAGTTGCTTCTTGGTCTTTTAGCGAAAAATACCAGTGCCCACTTGGGTATATCTTGGCGTTTGATATTTCACCCACGACAAAAACTGAGTCGAATTCATCTTCGAGGCAATCTCTTATCAAATTTGTCAGTTGGGATACCGTCAGCACTGGGGCTTTGGTACCGGCTTCTATCATGCTGTGCATTTTCTCTACCTTGACCAAGATATATTGAAGTATAACCGTGAGATTTAATCTGCACTTTCTTTGTTTCGTTTCCTCAGAACTGAAGCATTACATATGCACTGGTGTTTATGGAAGTATTTCTTCGCTATTTAATCGATCGCTCTTGTCTATCTTGTGAAAGCGGCTCCAGCTGCGGGTTTGGGCTTCTCAAGAGGGTTTCCCCTCCTTATTTATAGGGCAAAAAGATAGTGTCGGAGAAAGAACAGTCATAAGACAGAAACCAAGATATGCATCCGGAGATTTTCTCTCTCTGGGTTTCATTTGACTGTTCAATGAGGATACTATAAATTAGTATGACATACAAAAATATGGTAATTCCAGAGGGGGTCTGCGCTATGGACCGTACATTGTTCACACCAGTAATGCTGGAAGCCTTTCGTGCTTGCAAGAGGGCTTATTTCCTTGCCTATCATCGTGATGGCGCCGCTCAGGCTAAAGAGCAAGCTTCCAGTGTATGCAAGCGCTTCATCCTTCGGGCTCTATCTGAAATCAACAGGGCTAAGTTGACTTCGGTGACGCAGATTCAGAAGTTTATGGGTCAATATTGGCCTGTGGACAGGCTCAGTGCCAGTGCCGATCTTAACGATGCGGGTACAAGGGCGTTCCTTTATACATACAAAACTCTCTTGCGCTATCAGAGTCGTCCCTATCATCCCAGTGGTTCTAATGTAGAGGCTGTCTCTTTGCGAGTTCGCTCTCGTATAGCCGGTGAGCGAGTCTACCTGGAAGAAGTTTTTGATTTGGTTCTTTATTACCCTGCCGAGAAAAAATTAGAGCTTGTCATCTTTAGCTTAAAGGAACCCAGACCATCTAATCCAGCCTGGCCGACCCCCACCGAGCTAGTTCGACAATTCTTGGCTGAGCGCCTGCAAATGCGTTATCCCTTTGAAAAGCTTTTGCTCACCACCATTAAGGTTAGCCCCCAGGAAACTAAGGTGAGTCGTAAAGAAGCCAGCAAGGAACTATTTGCCCTGCACTGGCCTGAAGTGGTCAAGAGTTTGGCTGAGATGAAAGAGCTAAGCGAGATGCCTAGTCACGAAGAGGATGGTTGTCGCTATTGCGAGGCGATAGAGAGTCGCATGGTGCGAGAGCTAAACAGTGACGAGGAGACAGCCGACGCGGTGCAGAAAGAAGCTGCTGGCGAGACCATCCCGCTTTCGGCCTAGTATTCGGTATAATTTCCCAGCCGAACGAGCGCTTATGTCAAGCGCTGGGCTGCGCATTCTTGGAAATTGAAAATTGCCGGGTGAGTATATTTCTGTTTTAGTTGTGAGCAGGGGGGCAACTCCCTGCTTCCGTATATCTGAGGTTTATCGTGCAGGCTGATTTACTTATAGACAATATTGGCGAACTGGTGACTGCTGAAAGTGAAAGTGGTGCTTTGAGAGGCAGCGACTTGGGTCGATTGATTCGCCTCGGCGATGCCGCCTTAGCTTGCTTCGGCGGCCGGGTTGTTGCCTTTGGCAAGCGCACCGAGGTCAAAGCCCAACTTGAGTTGACCGCTGATGCCACCATATATGATGCTGGCGGTGGCTTGGTCACTCCCGGTCTTGTCGATAGTCATACCCACCTCATTTTTGACGGCAATCGCTCGGCGGAATTTTTGATGCGCTGCCAGGGCAAAACCTATGCTGAGATTGCTGCCGCCGGTGGTGGCATAGTGGCCAGTATGCGTGCCACCAGGGATTCTTCTCT
The DNA here is from genome assembly GCA_017303615.1 of Obscuribacter phosphatis (SeqCode). GTDB lineage: Bacteria > Cyanobacteriota > Vampirovibrionia > Obscuribacterales > Obscuribacteraceae > Obscuribacter > Obscuribacter phosphatis_A. Next base: position 40,657 of record JAFLCK010000020.1, on the reverse strand, counting down.
AGATAAGCTGGTTTCGCTTGGGGAGCTGCGTCTGCAGCGACTTTTGCAGAGTGGTACCACTACTTGTGAAATCAAGACTGGCTATGGGCTTAGCCTCGAAAGTGAGTTGCGTATGCTGCAAGCAATAATGCAACTGCGTAAACAGTCAGAAGTGGAAGTGCTACCTACCTTTATGCCTGCACATGCGGTGCCTACCGGCAGTAATAAAGAAGAATATGTCGACCATGTTATTAAAGATATGCTGCCTGCGGCATCACGTATGGTGACAGAGTCTGCGGTGCCGACCTTCGTCGATATCTTCTGCGATCGGGGCTATTTCACCCTCGATGATACAAGGGCGGTATTTGATGCAGCACTCGGGCTGGGTTTTTCACTGAAGGTTCACGCCGATGAGTTTGTCAGTCTGGGCGCCACCGCCCTGGCCTGCAAATATGGTGCCGCCAGCTGTGATCACTTGCTCAATGTTTCAGAAGAAGAGATGACAATGCTTGGTGGTTGCGAGACAGTGGCAGTGCTTTTACCGGGAACCTCTTTCTACCTAGGTTTGGCAGCCCATGCACCAGCTCGCCGCCTGGTTGAGAAGGGCGCCATCGTCGCTATTGCTTCAGACTATAATCCAGGTTCCTGTCATATATTTTCTTTACCCTTCATTTGGGGTCTTTCTTGTTTGCATTTGAAATTGACTGTGGAAGAAGCCCTCAACGCTTTGACCGTCAATGCTGCCTATGCCCTCAAGGTTGGCGATCGGCTCGGGCGTCTTTCGCCCGGCTACCAGGCCGATATCGCCGTCTACCAGGTGCCTAGACTGGAGGAGGTTCCGTACAACATGGGGTGGAATCCAATCAAGGCTGTATTTAAGAAAGGCCGATTAGTTCACAATTTATAGGACGCCACCTCTTATGGTGCTAATGGATGGCCGAAGATGGTATCACCTGGAGTGGTAGGTACTGGTATCAAATTTGGTCATAAATTCTTTCGTTTTTCTCTTGCCTTATTCTCGGCATTGGTTATAATTCATACGTGCCACCACTCGTGGGGGCGTAGATCCATAAACCGCAACCTAAAGAGTTAGGGCTTCTTATTGCCTGAGAGTCATTGGTTTTCGTTTCTTTCCATCTCGGGGTGGTTTGAGCGAATCTTTCGACTCGTTTTGCCTTGCCCGGCTGCCTGATTGCAAGCATTGAAGACTTCGCAAGTCTTTATTTGATTAGGTGGTCAGCGCTGGCGATAGATAGCTCAAATCTAATTCTTGCCCGTATAACAAAAACAGAGTCAAGCACAGAGGGGAAATAGATGGCAGAGGCTAAACGGGTACCGCAGGAACAGCCCGAAAGGTCTGAGTCTGGAGTAGACATGGAAGGCTTCGACCAGTTCTTCTCGGCTGGTCCGGGCGAGTCCCAGGAGTCTGGGAGCGGAATCTATGGCGATACGCATATGCGCCAGCAAGTAGAAAAGCTGGTAGAGAGGTTTACTGAACTGATGTCGGTGAGCGTCGATCAGAGGGTCGAGACAAGCAAGATTGCTTCGCAGCTTATCGATAACCAGAGACAGTTGGTTGCCACGCAGCAGATCTTGATTAAGCTGATGGAGCGCTCTATAGAACTTACCAGGCACATCACCAGCATTGAGGAAAGAATGCCGGCATTGTTGGAAGTGCCCCGTGTTGTCGAGAGCCTCAGACAGAGAGTGGCTCAGATCGAAGGTGTAGAAGTCGACTAGCTGACGACCCTCGTCTCCTGTCTCTAACAGAGAAAGCTAAAGTTTTTGCAAGCTTCGGCGATTGCGTGGTTTCACCATTTACTTCTGTCTATAGATAAATAAACTATTGGCTATGCAGGCTTTTTAGTTCTGGATGGGGCAATAGCTTTGAGCAGTGTTTTTATGGATGGCGGGTCTACCGACGGCGGTGTCGATCATGGTGGTCACGACCATGGGCATGACCACGGGCACAACCACGGCAGCCATGCCAGTGGACACAAGTCGGTGGCTCAGTTTCTCGGTCTGGAAGGTGAGGGCGACGGTGTAGAGCATGGCGGTCACGGTGAGAGTCCTTCTCAAACTGCTATTTGGAACAATGCCGTCAATGGACTGAGCCTAAAGAAGCTTTTCGAAGGAATCGTCATCACACCGAACTTCCTTCTGCTTATGATGTTTTTGGGTTTTACCGGCTGGCTTGGCGTCATTTATTGGGTCAGGCATAACGAGCCTTTCGCCAATCATGTACTGGGCTCGCACAAAGCCTATGCGCCGACCGCGCATCAGGATAGATATATAGTTGAAGGCATCAAGGAAGCTTTGCCGATTAAAACCTCGGCAAACACTGGCTATATTTTCCAGCCCGGCAATATGATGCCCCATAATATTCCGGCTCCTTCTCCTGTTTTTGCTCCTGCTCAGGCTGCTTCTCAAACTGCAGCTGCGCCGCAAGCAATGGGGCAACAACCTGCCTACATGACTCACCCGATGCACCAGTCTATGCGTACTTTTGGTTTGCGTGACCGCCAGGCCCAGCCGCAGCCAGGCTATGGGCAGGTCCAGCCGATGGGTGCCCCCATGCCAACGCCTATCCAGCAGGCGCCAGTGGGTTGGTCTCTCTCCAATCATGACTTCTCGCAGCAGAGCGCTCATTTTATGAATGAGTTTGGTGCGCCGCAGGCTCACTATTACACTGCCGTGCCCACGCCCTCGGGTACCCGCATCAAGATGATCACGTCCCGCTAAATTTAAATTGGCAGCTCTTTTTTGAAACCGGTAAGTTGAAGTTCAGTCAGGTGTTTCAGCTCTTCTTCGCTTAGCCTTTCAAGGCAAGCTTCGACATTTTCGTCCACCTGTTCGGGCAATTTCATGCCGGCTAGCGCCGTCGATACGGCGCTTTCGCCAAGGGCAAAGCGCAGGGCTGCTTGTCCCATTGTTTGCTTTTCTCTGACCAAAAATTGCAGCCTCTCGGTTGCCTCAATGCGGGCTCTGATGTATTCAGGCGGCCAACTTCTTCTCATATCTCCGGCTGCAAACCTAACCAAGTTTGAGTTTTTGTATTTGCTAGTGAGAAAGCCATTGGCTAGGCATTCCCTGGCGATGATGGCGCAGCCTTTTTCGTTGGCCAGCGGAAAGAGCTTTTCGGAAGGACGAAAGCTAAAAATGTTGTAAGCAATCTGAATACAGTCAGGTTGCCCCACATTGATCGCTGCAATTCCTTCCACATCAGAGAACACCGAGACACCCCAACTGCGTATCTTGCCTTCTCTCTTTAGTTCTTTCAGCTTTTCATAAATGGCTGGGTTGTTGAGCAGTTTCAGTGGCGGATTATGCAGCTGGTAGACATCTAGATAGTCGGTGCGCAGTCTGGCTAGGGTCTTGTCAAGGGCGAAGTTGATGTATTCAGGCGTAAAGGTTTGGAAGCCCTGTCCTTGATAGAAATCGGCCCCCACCTTTGCGGCCAGTATAATTCGGTCTCTTTTGCCTCTAAAACATTTGCCTAAAAGGCTTTCGGCGTGTCCCCAGCCATAGACGTCGGCAGTATCAAAGAAGTTGATGCCCAGGTCAAGAGCTCGATTAAGGGCGTCTGTGGAGACCTTGTCATCGGTCGGTCCATAGCTCATGCCGTGCGAATTGCCGCCGATGGGCCAGGTGCCGAAGCCAATTTCGGAGACCTTGATGCCTGTTTTGCCGAAGTCGCGATACTTCATTTTCTAAGATGCCAGTGGGTCAACGTATCAGGTCCTTCATTATTCATGAATACGAGCGCTTCGGGGCGGAAGTCTGTATTACAATAGCCCCTTGATTATTAGATTTAGCTGGAGACTTGGATTCACTCATGGATCTATATGACATAACGATTATCGGTGGCGGTCCGACTGGATTATTTGGCGCTTTCTATGCCGGTCTTAGAGGCTTGAAAGTGAAAGTAATCGATGTATTGCCGGAACTTGGCGGTCAGCTCACCGCCCTTTATCCTGAAAAATATGTATACGACGTTGCCGGGCATCCTAAGATCCTTGCCAAAGATTTGGCTAAGAATCTGGCCACCCAAGCTTCACTCTTTAAGCCGGCCATTGTGCTTGGCGAAAAAGTGCTCGACCTTAAGAAGAGCGAAGAAGGTCATTGGCAAATCATTACCGACCAGAATGATGGTCATTATTCCAAAACAGTACTTTTGGCCTTAGGCGCAGGTGCTTGCGTACCCAAGCGTCTAGATGCCGAGTACGACCGCGAACTGGAAGGCGAGAGCATTTTTTATGCCGTCAAGAATAAAGAGAGATTCCGCGGTAAGAACGTCTTGATCATCGGCGGCGGCGACTCTGCTGTTGACTGGGCTAACGAATTCTCGGTCTTGGCCAACAAAGTAACCTTGATTCACCGTCGTGACCAGTTCAGAGCCGTGCAGACTTCTGTAGAAGAAATGAAGCGCAACAAGGTTGATATCAAGACATTCTATGAATTGAAAGAAATCAAAACCAGTGGCAAGAATGTTGAAGAAGCGGTCATTTTTGATAACCGCACTGGCAAAGAAGAGACCATTAAGATTGACGCCATCGTCATCAATATTGGTTTCGTCATCAACCTCGACTTCCTCAAGAGCTGGGGTCTCAAGATGGACGTTAACGCCATCACCGTAAACGAAATGATGGAGACCAGCTTGCCTGGCGTTTATGCCGCCGGTGACATCGCTGCTCACACTGCCAAACTGAAGTTGATTGCCACTGGCGCCGCCGAGGCCGCCACAGCCGTCAACTTTGCCGTGACCTTCATTAATCCGTCGGCGAAAGCCTTCCCGGGTCACAGCTCCAACCTCAATCTGAGTATCTAAAAAAGAGAGCTCGATTAGCGAATTTAAAAGAGGAAGTGTCTATTGGCACTTCCTCTTTTTTGACGATATGAGAAACTAACAGAGAAGGAGGTCCGAATGAGTAGCGCAGATCACGGGCAGTCCTCTTCGCCAAGCAAAATAAAAATTGCCATAGTGGAAGACCATCAATTGACCAGAGTTGGTCTCAAACTTGCTTTGGCGCATTATCCAGAGATTCATATCGGCCTTGAATGTGTTACCGGAAATGAGCTAATCAACCGCATTGCCTTAGCGAAAGAGCCGCCGGTGCAACTAGTTCTTATGGATATTGGCCTGCCTGGTTTGAGCGGCGTGGATACAGCCCAGCGCATAAAGGAAGAGCATCCTCAAATTAAAGTGCTCATGCTTACCTCAAAAGATAGTGATGCGACCATAGCTGCAGCTCTTTCCGCAAAGTGCGACGGCTATTGTTTGAAAGACTCGCCGGTGGAAAGTTTGATTGATGCCATTCGTTCAGTGATGAAGGGCAATATTTGGTTGGAGCCTTCCATTGCCCGGCGCGTCGTCAAAGTCTATGTCGACAATAGTTCAGAGAGTGACAAGTCTGGCAGTCTGACCCAACGCGAAACTGAGGTTCTTAGACTCTTGGTGCAGGGTTTAAGCAATCAAGGTATAGCTGATGCCTTGAACATTAGCCCTGAGACGGTCAAGACCCATATGCGTAAAGTTATGGAGAAGCTATCAGTTTCGGATCGCACACAGGCGGCGGTGGCGGCTCTCAAGCTTGGCTTGGTCTGACTCCTTTCGAATTTAATGGTGCGTACCATACAAATGTAGTATAATTGGGGCATCTGCAAAAACTGAATACTCATCAACTGTTGGTCTTTGCCGCGGGCTGGGCTTATAGTTGTAAGGGAGGCTTGTCAATGTTCAGTGCCAATGCTTTGCGTGTTCTTGAGAAGCGCTACTTTTTGAAAGACGAAGCCGGTCGCACCAGCGAAGATCCGTCGGCTTTATTTCGTCGCGTCGCTAGGTCGGTTTCCGTTTCTGAGCTTAATTATGGCGATGAAGCAGAGCGAAAGTCATTCGAAGAGAAGTTCTACGAAATGATGATTAATCGCCGATTTATGCCTAATTCGCCTACCTTAATGAATGCAGGCAAGGCGGGTGGTCAGCTCTCTGCTTGTTTTGTACTGCCCGTGCCGGATAATCTTGAAGGTATATTTGAGACCTGCAAAAATGCTGCTCTCATTCATAAGACCGGCGGTGGCACAGGTTTTTCATTCTCACGCATTAGACCGATGAATGATCGGGTTGCCACATCTACCGGGGTGGCGTCCGGTCCCGTCAGCTTTATGACTGTTTATGATGCCGCCACCGAGGCTATTCGGCAGGGTGGTACCAGGCGCGGTGCCAATATGGGTATTTTGCGTATCGATCACCCCGATATAGAACAGTTTATAAGCTGCAAGCACGACACGTCAAAGCTCAATAATTTCAATATTTCAGTGGCGATTACAGATCAGTTTATGCAAGCTGTCAAAGACGATCTCGATTTTGCCTTGGTGCATCCCTCCACGCTTGGCTCGTCTAAGCCCTTGGTGGTGCGCAATGTTAAAGCTCGTCAGCTCTTTCAGAAAATAGTAGTTAATGCACATGCCACCGGCGAGCCGGGCGTAGTCTTTATAGACCGAATCAATGCCCAAGACCCGGTCAAATTGACTCTTGATTCTTCCGGAAAAGTTATTCCTGGTACAGAAGATATCGAGGCCACTAATCCCTGCGGCGAGCAGCCTTTGGGTCCCGGTGATGCGTGTAATTTGGGCTCGATAAATGTAGCCGAGTTTTTGCTTGCCGATTCATCCGACTTCGATTTTGATCGTCTTGGCGAAGCTGTAGATCTTGGTGTTCGCTTTCTTGACGATGTCATCGATGCCAATCATTATCCCTTTCCCTTTGTCAGAGAAGCCACTTTGCGCAATCGCCGCATTGGTCTTGGTCTAATGGGCTTTGCTGAAGCCTTGATTAGATTGGCTCTGCCTTACAACAGCCAGGCAGCCAGGCTGAAAGCTGAACAGCTCATGTCTTTCATCAATGAAAGGGCTGCTCAGGCTTCTGAAAAGTTGGCTCTGCAGCGGGGCGATTTCCCCAACTGGCAGTATTCTACCTGGGCTGAAGGGGCTGAGCCTCGTCATCGCCGCAATGCTACTGTGACAACCATAGCCCCAACCGGTACTATATCAATTATTGCCGGCACCACATCCGGTATCGAGCCTCTTTTTGCTGTTTCTTTTATTAGGCGAGTTCTAGGCGGTGAAGAACTTGTCGAGGTCAATCCGCTTTTTGAAGAAGTGGCTAAGGCAAGGGGCTTTTACAGTGCTGAGTTGATGCGCAAAATCGCCCAAGATGGCACTTTGCGTCATATCGATGAGATTCCCTCTGATATCAAGGAAGTATGGGTCTGTGCCCATGATATCGATTATCAAGCTCATGTTCGTATGCAGGCGGCTTTTCAGAAATATACAGACAATGCTGTATCTAAGACCATAAATTTCCCTGCTGCCGCCACAGTAGAAGAGGTTGAGAATTCTTACCTTTTGGCCTATGAGCTAGGACTGAAGGGCATCACTGTTTACCGTGATACCTCTAGGCGGGGGCAGGTTCTCAATATTTCGCCGCGGGCAACAAGCCAGAGTATTGATTCAGGCAGCACTTGCGTGGAGGAAGAGCCACTAAAAAAGATCGATTCTGCTGGCCGAAAGGGGACTGCGACTAGTCCCCTGGTTTCTTGTCTCGAGATAGTTGATGTATATACGGCTCAGGGGCAGTGCCCCCAATGCGGCGCCCAATCTGAGAGTTTCCTCAAATATGAGGCCTGTCGCTTGTGTGTGATGTGCGGGTATACTAAGTGCTGATAATATCTAAGCTGGCTCGCCGAAGCCGCCTATTACTTGGAGAAGCAGCATGTCTATACTCGTTGATCATGAAATACGAGATGAGGTAGCTAAGGGTCGTTTGATCATTGAACCTTATGAAGACAGGCTGATTCAGCCGAACTCTTATGATGTGCGCTTAGCCGATCGCTTCTCCTGGCATGAAGATTCAGATGAAGAAATCGACCCATTTAAACCGGAAACCGTCACAGCCAATGTGGTTGAGTGTGTACAAGATTCGATTGTCTTGAATCCGTATGAGTTTATATTGGGCGCCACTCTTGAAGCTCTCTGTCTGCCTGATGACATAGTCGGTCAGTTGACTGGTAAGTCTAGCTTGGCCCGCCTCGGTGTAATGGTGCACGTGACAGCCGGCTTTATTGATGCTGGTTTCAGCCATCCGCCCGCTCAGATTACCTTGGAAATTCTCAATGTCGGCAATCGACCGGTTAGACTGCATGCCGGTATGAGTATCGGGCAGATGGTTTTCACGCGCACCGCCCCCTGTGAGTTGCCGTATCACAAGAAACCAGGCGCCAAATACAACGGGCAACAGGCAGCTGCCCACAGTAAGTACTATCTAAATAAAGCCAAAGTCTAGAGGTGTCTAGTTTGCAGGCTGCTTTGTCTATTCGTTGCGCTTAAGTAGATTCCTAAAGCCGGCGCCTTGGTTAGACTCTTGCTTCTTGCTATCTGCTTCCTTTGGTTGTGTTGCTGAACCATTTTGTCCATCGGCTTTCTTGGTCGAATTAGCATTAGGACTAGGATTTAGCATTTCAGGAACCAAAAGGTTTTGCAGTGTTTCGGCATCGGTGTCGCTGACATTGTAGTTGCCGCTGTTATAGCGTGAAACTCGCGGTGCTATTGTTTCCCTGGTCTTAATCTGCGATAGGGGCTTATAGGCTTGATAGACCCCTGAATCTTTTAGTTCGTTCAGTCCTTGGGGGCTGACCTTGCATTTCTCTTCCAGTTTGACCGCTGCTTGTTGCCTGTGCGTTTCTCTCAATAAAGAGGCATAGTTTTTGACCACATTCAGGGTGTGGGGATGGTCCATGCCCAATTGCTTGGTTTGAATTTCTAGGGCCTTCTGATATTCGGCCTCAGCCAGGAAGTACTTGCGCTGCTTGTGATAGAGCAGCGCAAGATTGTTTATATAGACCCCGACATCGGGATGCTCGGGACCGAGCTTTTCGCTATGTAAGTTGATTATCTCTTTGACCAGGGGTTCAGCCTTGACATATTTGCCTTGCAGAAAGACAACCTGGGCTTGATTCTCTAAGACCAGTGATTTTTTGCTGTCGGTCACCGGCAAGCCTTTCCCCATGATCATCAGCTTGTCAAGCAAACCCTCGGCCGAAGCTAAATCGCCGTGCCGAATCAGCGCTTGGGCTTGGGTCCAAAGCTCATTCCAGGAATTATCGAAGGACTCTTGCGAAGTCGGACTTTGCATATCTATATCTATGTTTCTTTGTCCGGGTTTGTTTGTCCGGCTGCTTAGCCTGATAATCGGCGGCGGCTGTTCTGATAAAAGAGATACCATCTATAAGTATTCCCCCTATTCAAGCTTAAATTCTCACTTTTCTTTTAAAGCAGTGGGAATTCCACGAATTTACGTAAGGCTAAGTTGTGTCTAATATGAGAATGCGTTTGTATGGGCATATTGGCAATAGTTAGAGAAAAGCGCATTTTCTAATTGCAGGGGGCAAATCATGGTCGGCGAATTCCCTAAGGATGAAGGCAAGGACAAGGGTGAGAAAGGGGCGCAGAAGCCCGAGAACACCGGCGTTACCTTCGTTCAAGCTGTAGAAGGTCAAGCCCCTGGTGTCGCACCTGGCTTCAAGACCGAGCCGTCAAAAACACTTGACCCCTTTTATCGCCCGGCCAACGGTGGTCAGCAGCCGGAAGGTCCGAGACGGGCTAGTCCCTATTTGGGTTCAGATATAGATCCTGTCACCGGCAAACCCATTGAGAAACCTCAAGGCGGCGGTCAGCAGGTTCCGAGTTTCAGAGACCGTCATGCTGATAAGCAGGTGGACCCCACCAAACCGTACGAAAGATACAATCCCAATAACCCTAATGGAGTTCGCACTGCTTCCAATGCCGAATTGAATGCTCGCGCTATAGCCGAGCAGAAGATTATGTCGATTATCGAGCGTCGCGGCTTACATGGCGATATCGCTCGTGACCCTGATATGAACATTGCTTCAATGAAGGGCTTCGGCAGAGCCATATTGCCGGTGGGTATTGCCGGTCTGACCGGTGCCTCTACCGATCTACTCTTCAAGGGCGGTAATTTTGCCGCAGACAAGTCTGTGGCAGTGGGCAATGCCATGAAGGGCAGTGAAAGCAAAGTCGTTCAGAGAGCCGGCACTTTGGCCGAAGCGCCCGGGCAGTTCTGGAATAGATATGTGACAGGCAGCGGCGATCTTGTGCCGACCAAAGTTGCTAATGAAGTGGCCGAGGCGGCAGCTACGCGCACTTCAATGATCACAGCCGAAGAAGCGGCCTTGAGAGCAGCGGCTACTGAAGAAGCCAAGGCTGCAGCTAATCTGAGGCTTGCCACTTTGCGCGGCTCTATTGACGGTAATACTGTCGCTGTTGCCCGCACAACTCAAGGGGTCTGGTCTGCCGATGAGATTGCCAAACTTGAGCAAATTGCCGCCGGTCAGGCTAAAGCTGCACCGCGCACTACAATTGCCGCCAACCTGGCTGAAAAAGCCAAACCTCTGGAAGGTCTCAAAAATGGCGTGGTTGGCGCCATGGCCAACTACAGTTTGATTCTTGCCGACAGATCTATAGCAGAGAAAATCAGTGGACCCAAGGCGGCATCTGAGTCTTGGAATACCGCTCAATGGTTGACACCAGCAGCTTTAGCCCTTGGTAAAACATGGCCTGGTCGACTCGGTTACGCCGCTGCTTCCATTGGCGTATCGAGGGCTGTTGACGGCGTTTTGCCTAAGGCTCCCGATAGTTGGAATGCTCCCACCGGTGTTATGAACTGGTCTGATGCTGCTGCTTTCGGCGGTTCTTATGCGATGGCTCAGCGCATACCTAATCCTATTGGCCGAGTTGGTGTAGCTTTGGCCGCAGTTACTGCCTCTAAGGTGTTTCACGCCTTCGAAGATAGCAGCAACGGCAAGATCAAACCGACCTTCCTCGATGCTAAAGAAAACACAGTCAAGGACAGTAGAGAACGCAGCTACGACACCTTAACTGATATGAGAGATTCATATCAGAAATTGTCCGGTCTAAAAGAAGACTATATGTTCGACCTAATTAGAGCTTCCAAGACCGAGGCCGATGCCCGTTGGAACGGTAGAAACTCTGATGGTTCGCCGCTGCTTCGCACCGATCAGAAGCTGCTTTATTTTAGACAAGATGCAGTTATGCGCAATGCTCTTGGAGCTGAGCACCTTGAGCAAGGTACACGTATTATCGATAAGTCTAAAGTCGACTATATCTTGCGCGGCTACAATCTCGATTTAAATGGTACTGCCAGTGATTTGCTCTTGAAATCGGCTTTCAGCAGCGATAAAGCAGCCTCATACACTCTCGGCATTGTCGAGAACAATAAAGATCCTAACCGTCCTAAAGTGATGGTCGAGGGCACAGCGCCAACCGAACAAGAAGCACAAGATTTGAAGAAGTTCTCTGATGAGACTAGGAAGAAAGTCAACGAGGTTCTTCATGGCGAACACGACATTCCGGGCGCCATTAGAGACTTGGCTAAGTTTACCGGTGCCAATACCGACGACGTTTTGAAGTCGATAATTAAAGAAAGCGACAGCAAGCTTCTTGAGTACGCCGACATCGGTAAAAAGGCTCAGCAAGCCAAACTAGAGGCTGAGCAAAAAGGAGTGGCGCCGGTTGTTGAGATGACATCTCAGCACCAGCAGGACGCTACAGCAATGCTGGCTAAGCTTTATAGAGACCAAGCCGTTGCCTATTTGGCTATGGCTAAGAACAAGCTTGAAAAGGGCAGTGATGGCGGTGGTGCCGAGAAGCTGCTCTTTGATGAGGCTGTGCCGCAGGGTCAAAGAGACATGATTATAGATAGGAACGGCAGAGCTGTCGGTCAAAGAAACTATAACGGTGCTCAAGGCGCCTTGCGTATGGCTGCTTACTTCGGTGGCGGCTGGGATAATCCAGACATTAAGCAACTAGTCACTGAGTTTAATGCCCTGGCTGAGAAAGTACCGGAGACTATCAAGAAGAACTACGCTAATCCTAAGCTCAATCCACTTAACGTAGATAACGGTCTCTATCAGAGATAAATTAACCTGGGCAATTGAACTTTTTTCGCTCTCAATACGTCTTTAACTATAGAGACATATTGAGGATGCCTAATGACTTCTGTGCAGAAAAGCACCGAGGGCTGGTGGTTTAACGACCATCCCCGGTCTGATCCGGTGAGTATAGAAGAGTGCCACTTCTCTTCTTTGTTGTATGTGTCCGCCTTGGCTGCGCTTCTCAGCGCCCTTTGCCTAAACTTGCCGCTCAATGTCAGAATACTTGCATATTCTATTTTATTTGCCTTCGGCGTCGTTTGCAGTTTGCTCTCTAAGTCTTTGCGCGCACCGGTGGTGGTGGCGCTGCTCTGCTTCGCTCTTTTGGCTTTAGTTGGTCAAAGTAAACTTGACCAAGGGTTAGCTGAAGCGGCTGGCGGTGAATTAAATCGTGGTGAGCGCGCTGTTTTCTCTGGTTTTCTTTCTTTGTCGCCAGGCTCTCAATTGTGGCAACTTGAAGATGCATCTCTGATATTGCCTTCCGGAGAAGTAAGCAGCAAAATGAGGCACTGGCAGACCACCCTTCATCTAGCAAAAGACTTTAGTGCAGAGCATACTCTTCAGCCCGGTCGTTTTGCGGTCTTTTGCGGCAATGCTTATCCCTCATGGCAAAGCCGTCGGCTTAGTCTCTATAATGCCAGACTCTCTTCTTCCTCTTCTTTGTCTTCTACCAGCTTGTACTATGAACAGTTCTTCGCCGAACTGAGGGGTAAACTGGCTACTTTTCACAGCCAAGCTATGGGCAAAGAGGCGGGTAGTCTCTTGGGTTCGTTAGTTCTAGGTGAGCGCGCTTCGCCCATTAGTGCCGATCTGAAACTCTGCTTTACGCAGTGTGGGCTCAGTCATTTGCTAGCAGCTTCCGGTATGAATTTGACCGTTGTTGTGGCTTTCGCTGTCTTTCTCAGTCGCGGCTCCAAGTTCGCCTGGTTTCGCCCGACTGTCTCGCTCTTTTCTATATTGCTCTTTAGTTCTCTTGCCGGTGCTAGTCCATCTGTTCTGCGCGCCTCTTGTATGTGCCTTTTGGCTTTATTCTTCAGCCTCTTCAGCGGTGTTCGCGTCCCGGGGCTGAAAACCTTGGCTCTGACAGTTTTGCTTTTCCTCTTTATCGATCCCCTTGCGGTCTTTGATGTGGGCTTGCAACTTTCTTTGGCTGCAACATATGGCATTCTCACTCTGGTGCCCTGTATGGAAGCTTTACTTGCTGAATTTGTTGGGCAGAGACAGTCTCTAAGAAAACTTGTCTCTTTATTGGCTGTGATTCTTTCAGCCCAAGTGGCGGTCTTGCCTTTGCAGCTCTATTACTTTGGCACAGTCAATCCAATTTTTCTGCCGGCTAACTTGCTTGCTGAACCACTAGTGGTGCCATTGACGATCTTGGGTTTTCTTTCGACTTTAATGGCATTGCCCTTTTCAGCTTTGAGTCTGACTGAGTCTCCCTTGATTTTCCCGTCTCTGGCTCTCGATTGGTTGTCTTTACCGCTGGTGCAATTGCTGGCTCTTATCACTCGTTGGCTTGCTGGTAATTTTCCTTCTCTGGTTTTAGAGAAGCCGCAGGCTCTGCATTTACTTATTTATTATTTGCTGCTCTTTCAAATTGTTTTGTTGAAAGGTCGCTTCGCATCAGTCAAGTTTGCTCGCCTGGCATTACTGAGCGTGCTTTTGGCTTTTCTCTTTGCGGCACATTTTTATATTAAAAGTCCAATCTTTGAATTGGCATTTAATAGCAAGGGTTTTGTGGTGCGGCGTAGCGGCGGCGCTGTTTATTATCATTTTTCTTCTGAAAACGGAGCTTTGTCTCGTTATCTTCAGCGCCTGCCTGAGAAAAAGATAGAGGTTTCACTGGCTAAGCCGGCAGAGCCGACGAGCAGTAACTATGATCTCAACTTTGCTAAAGACAGGCTTTTGATCAGGGTGCTTCAAGACCAAGATGGAAGAAACTATCTCTTTCAGTTTTTCCCCGCCGATAGTGGCGCTCTCGGAGCGGAGGCACCACTTTTGACTTTGCGACGAGTCGGAGTCCGTTCATATCTCTTAGAAGGGCGGCTCAGTCTGCCGATTTTGCCCTTGGTTGTCTTGCGAGGTCAGGTGCAAACTCATGGTGGTTTGACTTTCTGCCGTCTTGGTCTTTGAATACCGAGCAGAGAAACAAAAAACACCCGGGTACCCCGAGTGTTTTTGTTGATGTTTTGCTCTTTCTCTTATTTGCCCATAGCCGCGAAATAAACGGCGCAGGCGTGGTCCAGATATTCTCTAGAGAGTCTAGGATCGGTCTGCAAGAAGGCGCAGAGGTTGATCACCTGGTCGACGATATCGCGAGGGTGGCAGCAACGCATCATGCGCTTACCGCTTCTGTACTGCGATTCAATCAAATAGTTCACCGCTTCCTCGTTGTATGGTACGCCGGTTCTCTGGCAATACTGCAAGAAGATCCACTTAAATTCGTCTTCGGTGGGGTTGGTGATATTGATTTTGTAGGGAATCCTTCTTAGAAAGGCTTCGTCAACCAGATCGGCTGGGTTCAAGTTGGTCGAGAAGACGATCAACTGTTCAAACGGCACTTCTAGTTTTTTACCAGTGTGCAGAGTGAGATAGTCGACGCGCTTTTCTAGCGGTACAATCCAGCGGTTTAAGAGTGATTTGTGGTCGATTCTCTGACGGCCAAAGTCGTCGATGAGCAGCAGTCCGCAGTTGCTCTTCAGCTGAATCGGGGCTTCATAGAGCTTGGTACCATAGTCGAACTGCAGTTCAAGCATGTCGATGGTCAACTCACCGCCTACGACTACGCAAGGGCGCTGGATGCGCACCCAACGGTGGTCATAGTCTCTGGGATAGTTGGCGGCAGATACTTGCTCGTGGTTGTGGTTATCGTAAACCCTGATGATCTGACCGTCGATTTCAACGGCGTAGGGAATGAAGATATGACCTTTGAAGGACCGCACAATTCTTTCTGCAATTGAGGTCTTACCGTTACCGGCTTCACCGAAGAGGAACATGCCTCGTCCGGAGTTGATGGCAGGACCGACAGCGTTGATAGTTCTGCGGTTGACCATGATATCCGAGAAGGCAACTTCTAAGTCACGAGGAGTGACGTGTTCACGACGGATGGTCTGATACTTGAGAGAGTCTACATAACGGCTCCACGGTACCGGACAAGGACCTACGTAAGCGTTGTGGTCGAAATAGGCGCGGGCGCGGTCTCTGCCTTTTTCAGTGGGGGTGTATTCATAGTCGGCAAGGCCGCCGGAGCTTCTTACTTCGATGAGCAGCTGCTTCTTCAAAACTTCGATGATTTCTTCAACGATTTTGAAGGGCAACATGGTTCTCGAGGCGATTTCTCGACCGAGAGCGA
Source organism: Obscuribacter phosphatis (SeqCode) (assembly GCA_017303615.1). GTDB lineage: Bacteria > Cyanobacteriota > Vampirovibrionia > Obscuribacterales > Obscuribacteraceae > Obscuribacter > Obscuribacter phosphatis_A. Next base: position 25,303 of record JAFLCK010000020.1, on the reverse strand, counting down.
AGTTGACCATATAAATGTCTTTCAGTACCAGCTCTTCAAGGAAGCCTTCTTTCATACCAGTCTCAGCGATGCTGGCTGGGTATGGCGGAACAAACTCCTGTTGCTGCTGGGTCCCGGTTCTTACCTGTTGCATGTGTATCTCTCTATTTGTGCAGCTTGACTACAGCCTTGCTATAACTTGCCTTGTTGACCATGTAAGCATAGCAAATATAACCACTTTAGCGCGTTGTGCCGGTTCTTTCCAGCACCTGAGAGCCTTTAGCTTATTAAAGTTCAGTTTTTCGCTGTTGTTGCCAAGCGTTTTATCTCTTGTGCTATCTCGGTAAGCTCGTCCAAATAGTCGTCCCCGCCGAATCTGTCGGCGTTGTACAGTTCCATGAACTTGCTGACAACTGGGCTCAGTGCTTCGGGGACTGTTCGTCCTTCATCTCTCAATGTGTCGAGACGATCGCTTAGCCTGGTTGAAATCTCGTCCACAGTCTCGGTGGGGAACTTGACGATGTCGAAACGCTTGAGGTCATCGAGAACTTCTAAATAGACTATGGTCGAAGGTTTGTACTGCGCCAGGAAGAGCTTTTCAGCTTTGTCTTTCTTGTGCTTGAAGTAGACCACCAGGCAGAAGATAAGCAAAGCGAAGGCGAAAAGAATAGCCAAAACACGGGCGAAGGTTTGCATGACCTGCGGGTCGACCGTGCCGAGCATCGGCAGTTTGAGCCCTTCTTTGCCTTTTTCGCCCGGAGGGGGCGGCGGCTCTAGATCGGCCTGTTCTTGATTGCTCTTGTTGAGACCGTTCAAGTCTGTCAGATTACGTTTAGGCTTGCGGTTTGACTTTATGTCTTGGGCAAAGGGGTTAGCCAGTCCGCTTCTGATGAATTTGCTCAGTACGTTGCCGCCCTCTTCGTGTGCCGGCAATCTGCCCGATGGCGTTGGATCGAAGGGAATCCAGTTCCAGTAAGGCATATAGATTTCGGTCCAGACATGGGCGTCTTTGCCTCTGATTTCAGAAAAGCCTGTGTTCTTATTGAAAGTGCCAGGCAGGTAGCCGATGACCAATCTTGAGGGAATGCCCTGGGATCGGCAAAGAAGGGCATGGGCGGTGGCGAAATGTCTACAGCTGCCCGATTTCTTTTGGAAGAGAAAATTGTCGATTGCCTGATAAGGATCTTCGCTGCCGTTCTGCTCTTTAAAGAGACCATCGGCTTCGTATTGATAGTTGGTCTTAAGATAGTTCTGTATTTTTTCTGCGCGGGTAAACCAGTTGGCTTCAGGGTCTTGGCAAATTTTGTTGGAGAGCTCTTTCAATTTATCCGAGAGTCCGCCACTTAGAGTGAGGCAGCTTTTGGCTGTCTCCAGCTCATCTTTGCGTTCTTCCTCTACTTCATTGAGGGTCTCCAGCTGCTGCTTGCGCATCACCTCAAGGTCGTAAATGGGCGACTGACAGATTACCGAGAAGGCTGAGCCGCGCAAAATTGGCTTGGTCGCTTTGACTGTCCCGTCGGTATCAAGCCTGACTTCATCGCCGGCGGTTCTGACAATCTGTGGAATCCAGCTGGTTGGCACATAATAGCCGAGATCGGCTTCGGCGCGGCAGTCTAGTTTGACTTCGAGGGTGGGCAGAGCGGGCGGCACATAGACCGAATTAGAATTGGTTAGGTCAAAGCCAAAAGTTTTGTTCGGCTTGAGGAGCATACTACTGGTTGGTAATGCTCGTTTCCAGATCTGACCGTCAAAGCCGTTCATGGCATATTTGCGCAGATAGACATTGTGATTGCCTGAGACCTTCATCACCAAGGTCTCAGCCTGCGACTGGGGATTGTTCAGATCGACGCCTTCTCTTTCATAGGCTTCGCTGAGCACTTTGTCCTTCTTGACCTGCTCTTTGAGCTTGGCGGCTTGAGCCGGTGTGAGCGGTCCTTTGATTTTGCTCAAGTCAACTTCGTCGTTACTCTTCTTGTCTAGAGGAGTAGCGCTTACTGTTGTACTGCTACTGCTGCCCTTACCCGGCTTTTTGTCTTGAGCGGTAGTGCCGCCGGCGGTGCCATGTTCGCCGCCCTTGACCGTAAAGCTAGAGCCCCCCGTATCGCGGCTTTCAGTGCCACCTCTTAAGGCTTGGCTGCGTCCCCCCTTACCCAGCTGACTGCTCAGATAGGCCGACAACGGAAAACGTGAACGAATACTGCCTATAAAAACGTCGAGCAAAGAATCTGAGCGCGGCATTATTGTAAATAGAGCAAAGCTGGCTATAGGTAAAAGCAAGATTGGTAGGAAGCTGGTGAGAGACAGCGCTCTTAGTCTTTTTTCTACGACCGGTTGTTTGCTTTTATCTGTGGCTGCCACCGCCCTTGATGGTCCAAGTTCATGGGAGCGCGAGGAAGAATCGAAGAAGAGGAGAAGACCGGCTAAAACTGTGTAGAGCAAGATAAAGAGTCCGAAGAACGGATCTTTGCCGCCGACGCCGGTAAGGAAAGTAAGAAGAGCGAGGCCGATAAGGGAAGCGATTGAAAAATCAGTGCGGGTGCGCAGATCAAAGCAATGCAAGGCCGAGAGACCGGCAATAAGATGCACGAAAGCGGCTACGGCTGTGGCTGTCGAACTCATATAGCCGTTAATCACTTCAAAAACGAAGTTAGTGAAGAGCAAGATTGTGCCGACTGTCGGCAATGTGCCAAGCCAGCCTGGTCTAGAATCTCGGTACAAGTAGGCTAGATAGGAGCCGAGGACGGCGGTGAGAATATATAGAAGAGTAGCCACGGGTAGCGTGGGCACATAGCAGGCGGCCGCCAATAACAGAACCAGGTTCATAATCAGGGCTGTAAGCCTGGTTCCGACCGAGCTTTCTGCTGCTTCTTCCCGTTTTTTCTTTTTCTGGTTCAAAGGTGTGATAGCTCCTCAAATTCAGAAAGCGAGGCTAAGATACGTCCATAGCGTGCTGGTTTTTCACCGGCAGCGGCTGGGGCTGTGCCTTCACTGCGTCTGTCGCCTGAGCCCATGGCATGCAAGGGAATGGGGGCGGCCGCTTGACGTTTGGCACTGAGTAAGGTGCTGTCGGCTTCCAGATAAGCGCGGGAAAGCACCCAAAGGTCCACTTGCCTGTTAGCTCTTTCTTCGCTGGCGCGATCTTTGGGGGCGTCCTCCTCTTGCTCCTGGTCGATATTCTCGGAGGGGCGAACTGTAAGAAGTGCCATAGTATCTGAAAAGCCCACTTGCGGTACCTTGGCTCTATATTCTGAGTCTTGCAGCGACAATGCTTCCACTCTAGCAAGTATTTGCGAAGACCACCCGATACCCCTGGCAATTGGAGGCAAGTCGGTCAAGATTTCGGGAAGTTTTTCATGGTCTTCATCCAAGCTTGGGATGACGAATAGCTCAGGGGCGCCGCCCAGTTTATAACCTAATTGCAAAAGAGAGAGGGTGATGGAAACAGCTAGCTCAAATTGGTCTTCGTTTTTCCAGTCGGAAGTGAGGTCGAGTAGAACATCAAAACCTGGTAGACCTTCCGACTCAAACTCGCGAATCATCAGTTTGCCGGTTTTGGCAGAGCTTGGCCAGTGAATGAAGCGCGGGCTGTCGCCGCTTCTAAACTCTCTTAGCGAGCGCACTGAAGCTGAAGTGAGAGCCGCTATCGGTCTTGATGATGAAAAGAACAGGGCGGAGTCGCCTGTTGCCCTGAGCCGGAAAAGGAAATTGCCGTCGATACTATTGATGCGCGGGTAGACCGTCATCTGCGGCAGGCTGGAGCGACTGCCGTCTATGGCTCTGGTGGTACTGCCTGAATAGAGTTTATCTTTGTCTTGGACTTCTAGACCGGCGGCCAGTTCGGCGGCGAATTTGTCGGTTAGTTTGGAGCGCTTGTTCCACCAAGCTAGACCAAAAGGGTAGCAACTAAAAATTTCTATTGCTTCCAGGGTATAGACGCCGCGACGCAGCCTCGGTGTTTGCGCCACTACCCAGGCTTCGCTGGTCAGGTGTTCGACCATTATTGGTCTGAGCATATTTTCTTTCTCGCCCAGGCGTACCAGCTTGATTTGCACCAGCAGCCATTTGATGGGCAGGAACTTAGCTAAGTAACCCCACCATTCTTTGCGGGTTACTTTTACTCTGAGATTGAGGCGCTCGCGGGCTACCGCCTCTGAGGGTAGATTGAAGAAGACCTTTGTTTCGAGCACTTGGGCGAGGGGCAAAAGTACCCCGAGGACAACCGCTGCCAGTGCCACTGCCGCCAACATATAGGCCCAAAGGTTGCCGGTTTCAGAGCCAAATATATAGAGAGCAAGAAAGAGAAAAACAATAACGAAGAAACGAGTCTCAAGGATGAGATCTAATTCGGCCGCGTCCCGGTCGAACTTAAATGTGAACTTCAAGCCTTTTGGCTTCAGTTCTTCTTGTTGTTTGTCTTTACCCTTGGAAGAAAATCTATACCGGAACGGGGACTTCTTCGAGGACTCTTTCAATAAGTTGAGCATGGCTGACCCGGTTGTCTCTCACCTTGGGAATAATTCTGTGACCTAGTACATAAGGGGCGAGCAGTTTGACGTCGTCCGGCTTGACATAGTGCCTGCCGTCGACCAGTGCCGCTGCTTGTGCCGCTCTCATCAATAATTGACTGCCGCGGGGGCTGACTCCCAAGACGATGGACGGGTGTTTGCGAGTGGCACCAACCACGGTGACTATATAGTTTTTGATTGATTGTTCTACGATAATGCTTTTTACTACCTGTCTTGCTTCCAAGACTTCTTCTTCCGAAAGCACGGCGTCGACGGTAAAGGAACCTTCGTCCAAGGTCTTGTCTAAAATTTCCACTTCCTGGCTGGGTTTGGGATAACCCAGGGACAGCGAGATCATAAAGCGGTCCAGCTGAGCTTCCGGTAGGGGGAAGGTGCCGTGGTATTCGATAGGGTTTTCGGTGGCGATAACAAAGAAGAGGTCGGGTAGTCTTCTTGTTGCACCGTCTGTGGTGACTTGGTTCTCTTCCATGGCTTCAAGCAAGCTGGACTGTGTTCTTGGCGTGGCGCGGTTGATTTCGTCAGCCAGCAATATATTGGTGAAAATAGGACCGGGCATAAATTTGAACACGCCTTCTTTTGCTTCAAATACGCTCACCCCGCTGATGTCAGAGGGCAGAAGGTCGGGTGTACATTGAATACGTTTGAACTTCGCATGCACAGATTGGGCGAGAGTCTTAGCTAGGAGGGTTTTTCCTACTCCGGGAACGTCTTCGATCAGGGCATGACCGCCGGCTAGAAAAGCTACTACCGAAAGGCGAGTAGCGTGTTCTTGTCCAACCAGAACCCCATTTATATTGTCTAGAAGCAGCTGAATCTTAGGCGCTAAATACTGCACCTTCTGGGCCGGGGTTCCGTCATATCTGTCGTCCATGTCGTGCACGCCCGTATTTCGATGACTGTCCAATCTGGGCTCCTTCTGAGTTAGTGCCTAATCAATACTAATGACTAAACTAATGACTAAATTTGGTCTGGCAAGATTATACTGAGTTGAACCAAATTTGCCCATCCAGCTGGCATTTCTAATCTCTTTGACCCTGGTTTGCCAAGTAGACGGCTCTAGAGTAACGGCATCGAGCTCAACGCAGCTTAGTCCAGTTTTCTAGAGGTTTTTTACTATGACTATCGAAATGGCAGAATCTAATACCAAAAGAATCGAGAGAAGCCCCAATACAGATGTGCCTGATGCCTTGGCAATGTCGGTCTATGACGATATGCAGTTTTCGGGCAAGCGCTCTAGTGTTGCCCGCGCCGGCGGCGAGAGTGGCGCCAGCTTAGACTTCTCAAGCAATATTTATTCCGACTCCAAGTCGCTTTCAAAAGATAACGAACAGAAAGGTGCTCTGGAGAAAGGACATAATTCATCTCTGTCCTCCGATTCGCCCTCTGGTGGTGTGCGCTCCGAGCCCAAGGTTAATGAAATAGCTGAAAGAAGCACCCCTCTTGCTGCAGCACAGAGAGAGGCTCGGCTTGCCACTCTTGGCTTCGAAATGAATGATGTGATCCAGAGAGAAAGCAAGGACAACGAGATTAATGAAGCCGAGCGTTCCACCCCTCTGGCCGTTGCCCAGCGCAATCAGCGTCTAGCCAATTCAGTAAATGCCAGACCGTCCTGGTAGCGCTTTACATCTGACGGTGTGTCTTGGTGGTATGTCTCGGTGGTATGCCTGGATGTCATTAGGGTTGCGATTAGTCAGAAAGCTCACCAAGAAAGCTTACAAAAAAGGCTTACAAAGAAAGCTTACAAAAGAAAGCTCTGGCCAGAGACTTGCAGCAGAAACGTAAAGAAGACCCTTGTGAAGACACCTGAGAAGACCATCGGGTCAGGTGCTTTTGCTAAACTTACAAACCGTAAGTTTGGCAGATATAGCGGGTGGGCAATGGCTCTTACTTTTCAGCAAGTAATTCATAACCTCAACGACTTTTGGGGCCGTCAGGGTTGTGTGGTAATGCAACCTTTCGACCTTGAAAAGGGCGCCTCTACAATGAGTCCGGGCACTTTCTTGCGGGTTTTGGGGCCCGAGCCCTGGAATATGGCCTGCGCCGATCCCTGCCGTCGTCCTACCGATGGACGTTATGGCGAGAATCCCAATCGGCTGCAGCACTACTTTCAGTATCAGGTGATTTTGAAGCCTTCTCCTGACAATGTGCAAGAAATTTATCTTGAGAGTCTCAAGCAGCTGGGAATAGATCCCCTTGAGCATGACATCAGATTTGTGGAAGACAACTGGGAATCGCCCACTCTTGGCGCCTGGGGTGTCGGCTGGGAAGTTTGGTTGGATGGTCTTGAGATTACCCAATTCACTTACTTTCAGCAGGCTGGCGGCTTAGACGTCAGACCGGTGGCGGCAGAAATCACCTACGGTATAGAGCGTCTTTCTATGTATCTGCAGAATGTAGACAATGTCTATGACCTGCAATGGAACGATACAGTCAAATATGGCGAGCTCTATCACGCCAATGAAGTGCAGCAATCTACCTATAACTTTGAAAAGAGTGACCCCGAGATGTTGAATACTTTGTTCCATCTTGCCGAGAAAGAAGCCCTGCGCTTGCTTGATGAAAAGCTGGTACTGCCTGCGTACGAGCAAATTCTCAAGTGCTCGCATACTTTCAACTTGCTTGATGCCCGTGGTGTGCTTGGCCGAGATGAGCGCATGGCGTGCATCTTGAAAATTCGCAAGTTGTCGGAGAGAGTGGCGCGCGGCTTTTTAATTCATCGAATTGAGCTTGGCTTCCCGCTTTTGCCCGAAGGCGAGCGTCAAGAAGCGGTGGCGCTATTTAGAGACAAGTATCTAAAACCGGCAGAAAAAGGACCTGCCAAGGTGAAGTAAGCTTACGGTTGTCAGATGTATATACAAAGGGCGCAGGCTAAAATCTGCGTCCTTTCTATCTTCTAGCTGTTTTTATTTGCAGGAAGAAAGAAATACTGCTTGAATAAGTAAGTGTAAGAACGGGTATATATCAATCTGTGACATAGCAGGAGATAGAAATGAAGGGCCGCGCCATTATTAGCTTTGCTGCTCTCTCGGCGCTGGCTGCCTGTGGTCTCAATATGATGCAAGCTTGGGCCAGTCTGCCCGCTCAAGCCGGCAATCTCAAAAACAGGTCTGCTAAAGAACTTCTCGCTCTTGGCTTTGTGCCTACGCCTATGCCGCATGTGCGTTCGCATTCAGCACTCAAGCGCGGTGTCTATCTAAATAAAAACCGCAATAGCTCGTGGTCTCGGTTAGGAAAGTCTTCCACCAAGTCGGGCGACCAGGGCAAATCTAGCGGCGCTTCCACTAGCGTTCAAAGCCCAGCTTCGACAAGCGCTGCACCAACTGCACCAGCACAAAAGTCAACCCGCAATGCGGCAGCTTCTAATTTCGCATTAAAGACGATTTCGGTAAAAGAGATATATCAAGGGGTCTTCTACAAAGTTTTTTCCGGACAGTTACCTTCGGGCGGTCGCGCTCGCATCAACTTGCTCGACATAAACATGTCAACTTCGCCGGTGCGGTTGCGTCCGGTGACCGGTTCTTATGCTTTCTCTCGCCTAAAAGATGTACGCGAACATAGTCGAGACAGTGGAGCCCTTGCCGCCATCAATGCCAATTATTTCAAAAGCAACGGTGTCCCCTTGGGTACCTTGATACAAGATGGCGACTGGCTGGCTGGGCCGCTCTATGACCGCGTTACCCTTGGTTTTACCAAGGGCGGTTACGCTCGCATCGATAGAGTTTCTCTGCATGGCTTGCTTTATACAGATTCTGTCGAGCATCCGGTGCTCTGGGTCAATAATGTCAATCAGCCCAGACGCACAGGTTCGCATTGCATTCTCTACACCCGTCACTGGGGTGCCAAAGCGACCTTGCCTTACCCTGGCGTTTTGATTGCAGTCGACGCCAACGGACGAGTTATTGATCGTGATGACCTCAAGCTCGACATTCCCTATGGCGGCTATGTTTTGGCCGATTCGAAAGGCTCAGCCATTGCCTCGCTAAAGAGTGGTGAGAGTGTCAATATTAGATGGAAAATCAATCCAGGCGACTGGGACAATGTGGTCGAAGCTGTAAGCGGTGGGCCGCTGCTTCTAAAAGACGGCAGACTGGCTCTCGATCTCAAGAAAGAGAAGTTTCCCTCTAGCTTTGTCGGTAGCCATATCCATCAGCGCACTGCCTGTGGTATCACTAATGATGACCATCTGCTTCTGGCTACTTTTGAAGGTCCGCATACCATGTACGATGTGGCCAAGTTCTTTCAATCGCATAATTGCAGTGAAGCTATGAACCTTGACGGCGGCGGCTCCACCACTATGGTAGTTGACGGCCGCACGGTCACGGCTAATGCCCATTCTTCACAGCGTCGAGTCGCTGTCGCACTCGGGGTCTTCCCTCCTGAAAAGGCACGAGCCCTCGAGTCTTACCTGGGCACCTCTTACAGACCGCGCGAAGACCTGAGCAGTCTGGTCAGCACTTCCTTTTTGCCCTACGAGAAGATTTACCGGCAGGCAGAGAATCTTGAAGCCGTCGACCCTCTTATGACCAAGCTGATGCATTTTGATTTCACCGGGCAGTCCGATACTGTGCGCGAGGCTTCGGTCAGCCTTCCTTAGCCAGAAACTTAGCCAGAATCTTTGCCAGAACCTTAGCCAGAATCTTTGCCAGAACCTTTGCCAGAACTTTTGCCGGCCGGTGACGATGATAAAGCGGATTAGTACCAAAAGGCTTCCGAATCTGCTAAATTGGACTTTTCTTGGTAAGTGATTTAGCTGGTTTTGTAGGTGTTTTGCTTTGGGCGATAAATTTGCAGTTGGCGTCGATCTGGGGGCAACCAAGGTTCTGGCTTCGGTTGTCAATCTCAGTAATGGCAAAATAGTTTCCACTTCAAAAAAGAAAACACGGGCCGGCACAGAGGGCTTTGACTTAGTGCAAAGGCTATCTCTGGTCATTGGTGATGCTTTGCAAGAGTCGGGCATGTCCACCGACAAAATTAGTGGTATCGGCATTGGTGCGGCAGGCATGGTCGACCGAGAGCGCGGCGTGCTTTTAGCCGCAGCCAATATCGGCACCAACGATGTGCCCATTTGTGAGCCGCTAAAGAATCAATTTGGTTTGCCGGTCAAGCTGGGCAACGATGTGGAAGTGGCTACCATCGGTGAGATGACGTTTGGTGCCGGTCGCAATTGCTCTAACTTTGTTTGTATCTTTGTCGGCACCGGCATTGGTTCAGGAATAGTGCACGGCGGTAAGTTGCACCGGGGCGGCAGCGGCACTGCCGGTGAGATTGGCCATGTCGTGGTGGTGCCCGATGGTTTGCCTTGCGGTTGCGGCGGTCATGGCTGTTTGGAATCTTATGCCAGCCGCACTGCCGTGGCTAAGTCGGTTGTTTACGACCTATCTCGTGGTTTTGATTCGGTCTTGCGCGATAAAGTCGACCCCGCCAAAGGCATATTGCGCTCTAAGGCTTTAGCCCAGGCTCTCGAATCTAAAGATTCTGTAGCCACCCGCGCTATAAATAGAGCGGCGCATTACATGGGTCTTGGTCTTACCAATGTGATTAACTTCTATAATCCGGCCCGCATTGTCATGGGCGGCGGCTTGATTGAGGCAGTGCCGCTCTATCTAGAGCTTGCCGAAGAAGAAGCCCGGCGGCGCTCATTGCGCATACCGGCGCGCAAAACTGAAATAGTTAAGGCTGAATTGGGAGACTTTGCCGGAACGATTGGTGCCGCTCTGCTTCTTGTTTGATATAGCGCGAACCTTGCTTTGTGCCTCTGCGCCTCAACTCTTCCTCAATCTTTTTCATCACCCGCTCCTTTTCAAAGGCCCAGTCTGGGGCGATAATTTCGTCTTGTGAACCTTCGGCAACCAGTCGCATAATCACTATATCGGGCGGCAAAAGTTCTAGAGCGTCAGCGACAAGGCGCACATAGTCATCTTCTTTCATGGTCTGAAGGCGCCCGGCTCGGTAATCTTCTTCCATGGGGGTGCCCTTGTAGATGCAGAGCTGGTGAATCTTTATAGCGGTAAGACCAAGTGGCACCACTTGCTTTACTGTTTCAATCATGTCGGCTTCGCTTTCGCCCGGCAATCCGAAAATAAGATGTGTAGCCAGTCTTAGCCCACGTTTCTGGGACCTTTCGACGGCATCGAAGAACTCTTCGGCTGTATGTCCGCGGTTGATTGCTTCAAGGGTGCGATTGTGAACGCTCTGTACGCCTATTTCGAGGAAGGTGAAGAGCCTTTCGTCATAGGTCTTGATCAAATCTAATATATTGTCATCCAGGCAGTCCGGTCTGGTTCCTATGGCTAGACCGACAACATCTTGTGGCTCTATAGCTGTGTCATAGAGTTCTTTAAGAACGCCTTCGGGGGCGTAAGTATTGGTGAAAGCTTGAAAATAGGCGATGAACTTACCGGCCTAAAAGCGTTTTCGAATACGAGCCATACCCGATGACATCTGGCTCTTGATTGAAAGGGCCGTCTTGATTGTCGGTGCTCCCGAGCCTCTTTCGTCGCAAAAGGTGCATCCGCCGAAGGTCTTGAAGCCGTCGCGGTTGGGACAGGTAAAGCCGGCATCGAGGGGCACCCGGTAAACACGCTCGCCGAAAGTTTCTCTTAGATATTGATTAAAGGACCGATAAAGTTCCGACATGTTACGTTCGCTTAGCAATGCCCGGGAGGATGGAATTTCTTTGATTGCCCACTCTGTCGGGGTGGAATATCTTTCAAAGTGGTATCTCATGGTACTACGAGTAACAGGAAATTGATTTAGCCTGAACTCTTATTGACACTATTCGTCGCGTTTTGTTATCCTCTCAAAACCGTTAGACATGCCCCCATCGTCTAGAGGCCTAGGACACCTCCCTTTCACGGAGGTAACGGGGATTCGAATTCCCCTGGGGGTAAATTTTAAAAAGAGCAAAAGCTCGGAGCTGCCTGCAAAGGGCAGCTTTTTTTATCTTAAGAGCTGTGTCACACTTATCGTTAATGCTAAGCTCATAAAGAAACTCAAGATACGAGACCTATTTGTGAAACCGGAAACAAAAACTTCTCAACGACTGGGAGAACTGCTCCTTTCATCTTCTGTCTTGACCCAGGCTGAATTGGAGCATGCCATCGAGTTATCCTCAGAGACTGGTTTGCCCATGGGTCGCGTTTTGGTCATGTGCGGCTATATCAGTGAGCGGCAATTGGAAGCTGCTGTCAGGGCACAGTCTTTGGTTAAGGACGGTGCCCTAACCACTGAAAAGGCGCGTGAAGCCATACAACTTATGTCAAAGAAAGGCATGGACTTTGAGCGTTGCTTGAAGGCGGTGGGCTTTGCCCGAGAGACTGCCGAGCCCACCTTTCGGCTCGGTGAGTTGCTTGTCGAAGCACATGTATTGACTAAATCACAGTTGAAAGACGTTCTTAGAACCTCTCACGAGACCGGTCTGCCGGTGGGTCGCGTTTTGGTTCTCACCAGTGTTATTTCGGAAGAAATGCTCTCGGCGGCGCTCACTGCCCAGGTTTTGGTGCGCGACGGCAAAATTTCGCCCGAGCAAGCGGTGCAGGCTCTGCAAAGCAGTCGCTTCCGCCGGGTGAATATCGAAGTCTCTTTGATGGATCTTGGCTTTTACAAGCCACCGCCCCGGCAAAGAGTCAAACTCGGTGAACTTTTAGTGCTCTCCGGCCTTGTCTCTGAGCCTGATTTGATGACAGCCCTCGAACTTGGTTTGATAAGAGAAGCGCCGGTGGGCCAGATGCTGGTCGAAGGCGGCTTTATCTCGAAGCGCATTCTCGATGCCTCCCTCAAGTTACAAGAGCTTGTATCCGGTCATTCTTTGAGCGCCTTGAAAGCATCAGAGGCGCTGAGAAGAGTAGCTGTCAATCATGTTTCTTTAGCCCGGGCTATTTCGGAGCTCGATCTCGATGCCGGTGAAAGAAGAGAAAGAGTTAGGCTTGGTGAGATGCTCAAAGCTTGCGGTATTGTCGGCGACAACGACATAAAGAAAGCTTTGAAAGATGCCAGTCGCAATTCGGCTCTCTTAGGCAAGGTGCTTTTGGTCACCGGCGTTATCGACGAACATACTCTTCATGCCGCTCTGCGTCTACTTCTTCTTATTAGAAGCGATAAGCTGACCATGGAACAGGCTATTATGGCTCTCAATCATGCCCGCAAGCATAAATTGACTGTGGAAGAAGCTTTGCAAGACCTGAAATGGTCGGTCGATTTAGAAGCACCCGAGGGGCTGGAAGTTTCCGGTCAAGATGCCTCTAGCCAGCAGTGAGACTATAAAACAGCAGAGTTTCTCGCAAGAGTTCTTCCAGATTGAGCGGCTGTCGCTCTAGCTTGCCCAGATTGTCAAATTGCACAAGCCAAGCTGCTTGTGTCTCGTCGAATTCTAGAGCTATATGCTTGAGCGCGGCCGCTACTTTAGTATTGCCCTTAAAGCGCTTGTCTTGTTTGAGGGCATAGACCGTCTGCTCTCGGCTGCGTGCCTCTCTCAGCAGAGCTGCTGCCCTAGATTTGAAGCTTTCTAAATCAAGCTCATTTCGACTTTCTGTTCTTGATACCAATAGTGGTGCTCTGCCCGAAAGCAGTCTTAAGGGCAAATGAGCTTTAGTAATATTGTGGGCTTGCCAGGCGCCGTCTAGAGCCAAGATGGGGCGCGCTTCTTTAGCCATGGCTGCCGTCAAATAATGACCATAGGCTTTTTCTAGTAAGGTTAGATAGCGAAAGCCATAGTGGGCTGCGCCATAAACTAATTCGCCTGGGCTTGTCTCTTCCACAGTAATTGGTGCGATGGCGCCTCTAAAAGTGATTTGGTAGGCGTTTGTTTGGTTGGCTTGCTTTGCTTGGTTTACTTGATTTGTCTGATTACTTGTTTTGCCTTGTCTAATCAGTTGCGACAGCTCGATAATGCCATCTTTAAGGCAGCCTCTCAAGGCTAAAAGAAAGTTTTCGGATGGGGCAAAACCGGCGCACCAGTCCTTAAATTGCTCGTCTGATTTCTCTTGCAATTGTGGCGGTTCGGGCAAAAGAACTGAGGCCTGCTTTTTGCTTTCGAAGAGGCTGAAGCGGTCGGCGGCAAAATAGCCAAAACTCAAAAGGTCATTTTCGTCGTACCAATCGAAGTCATCTTCTTCTACTTTCTCTCTGCTATTGCGGTAATACCCCGCCAGTAAAGCCGCCACCGTCGCTATCGTGCCGTCAACGCGGCTATCCGCCACCACTTCTCTAACCGCCTGCACAAGGGCATAGCGCTTTTTCTCTTGGTCTAGATCTAAAAGAGCGAGGTTTTGACCTAGGGCGCCCAATAACTCTAGGCCGGCGTTTTCAAGATCTGCCGCCATGGCTTGCCTGGCTGGGTCAGAGGCGCCGTCCCGGGCTCTGGCTGTTCTTGGCGCTTGCGGCGGTGGCGAGCCAAATTTCTCCAAAAGTGCCTTCTCTTTATCGGTGACTTGTGGTTTCACCCGTTTTGAGGCGACGACCTCGTCGCCGGTGAAGATTTCAAAGGTCTCTTTCTGTTGCCCCAGACCACTGGCTGCCGCCAAGTCGGTCATTGACTCGAATTGGTCCTTTTTTGACTGTTTTGACAGTTTTGTTTTTGTATCGTCGTCTCTTTGAGTCATTTGCAGGTTGAAGCGGTAAAATCACATGCTATGAACCGGTGTCCAGGAAGAAGTGAATGAAAGTTCATCCCGTACTTCTAATCATAATAGCGGGCGCTCTCTATCTCAGTTATGCCCTTTACACTCAAAAGAGTGCGCTTCGTTCTGAAAATACGGCACTTTCGGAGGAGCCACCGGCTGAAATGTTGGCTGCCTCTTCGTCCAATAGTAAGTCGCTATCGATAAGTGTTCCGAAGCAGTTCTCAGAGACAGGGCGTAAGCAGGTTGCTTATCTGCTTAAACCAATTGGCCAAGTGCCCTTTTCCTCTCATGAAAGATCGCTCTGCCATTTTGCTTATATAAAGCTGCTCGAGCGCTCGGAAGAAGGCGATAGCTTAGGACCAGTTGAAAGGCTCAAGCTGCAATTGCAAAAGTCGGCTGAGCCCTCGGCAGCAGCTGTCTTGCAGATTTTGAGCGATGCCGAAAAGAATGACCCTAAGGCGGGACTGAAGCACTGCCTTGACTTTATCGATCAAATCGATATGGCCAAGCCCTCTGGTGTGGCCGCCCAGGATAAACTGCCTGCTTTGGCTCAGCTTGTTCCATTTTTGTATGGAGCGCGCTTTGCCTTGATGGAAAAGGATGACTCTGAGGCTATTTCGCTTGCCCAAGAAGGCATGCCCCTGAGCCGTCGTGCAGGTGATTTCGGACTTGGCGATCTAGAGACTATTTATTACAGTTCGGACCAGTGTGGTGCTGATTTCAATCTTTATAAAAAGGCGGCGGCAGATCTAATAGCCGGGGTGAAAGCCGGCAAGAAAGGCGAATTTAGAGACTATAGCGCCGACTTACTGAAGGCTTTGGGTGATTTAGACAAACGTAGCTATCATGTCTTGAACGCCCGTATGGGCGGGGTCTTGCTGCAAGAGTACAGCCAGAGGCGCATTGAAGCAATCGAAGACGCTAAGTCAGTGAGAGATCGCGCCAAAGAATGCGGAGATCTGGCTGTGGAAAGCGAAGCCGGTAAAATAGCCGAGAAGCTTGAACACCCCTGATTTAGCTGGTGCCATCGAGATTACTTATCTACATGAACAGTCTGTATAGATAATCTGTATAAAGAGTTTGGCTCAACCATCCATATTGATCGGCTGCTTGTTTTCGATCTTTTCCGGCGCCGGCTTTATCTGAGGTGTTGTCTGAGGCTTTATCTTGGGCTCTATTTGGGGCTTTGCTGAATCGGGCTCTGGGGCTGGTTCTATTATGGTTGCGGCAGCATCATCTTGCTTTTCTAGTTCAGAAGCTCGGCTTAGCAGTTTTGCCGCCTCATCTTTTTTGCCGATGCGATCTAGAAAATTGGCATTGCTGTTTAAACATTTGAGCAAGAGATGGTTGTCTTGAACCGGCATGTTTTCAGCCTGTTTCAGGGCTTGACCTAGTTCATCTTTTGCTGCTTCTAAATTATTGCTGTCTCGGTCAATTTGACCAAGGTGCAATAGGGCTAGAATTTCTTTGCGCTCATCATCGCTGGTGTTTTGCTTATAGATTGCCAGGGCGTCACTAAGATATGGTCGAGCCTTGAAGCCTTTTTCTTGCCTTTGATAAGACTCGGCGAGTAGTACTTTGAGGTCAGCCACAAGAGGGTCTTTAGGTCCAAGCAGATCGGCAAGTACTTGATGAGCTTTGAGCAAAATTGACTCGGCCCGCAGCTCTTTGCCCTGGCCGTTTAAGCCGTTCACCACTAGTCTCAGGCGATAGACAACATAGGGTGCCAGAACTTTTTTGACACTGGCACCACCCTTGGTGTCATAGTCGTTTATTTCGTCGAGGTCTTTCAAGAGTTTGTCGCAGTTCTCGGCCAGCATGGCTTCTTGGGCCATAGCTATGCGATCGTCCACTGCTTCTAGATCTTCGAACATGCGCGCCCTTTTATAGAGGTTGTATTGCATGTTCAAGCAAGTGATCAGGCGACCTTTGTTGCTGAAGCGTTTGCGTGCGGTGTCTTCGACTTGCGCCAGCACTGCTTTGGCGGCATCGTATTGATGCCAGTCGCTTAGGGTCTGAGCCAGTGTGGTTTCGAAATTCCAGATAGTCTTTTCTAAGACAGTGCCGCGGTCGTTCTCGGGGCCATGGTCGAGAGCCATATAGGTTAAGAATCCGGCAAGCAAAGTAGAGACAGTCCAGAAACCAAGTCGCAGACGGAATAGCTCTTTCTTGTGCTTGACTGGATGCGCCACCGATTTGACTTTGAGCGAGCCTGAAACAGGCTGCACAACAGGTAGGTCTGAGATAATTTCGGCGGCTGACTGGTAGCGGTCAATCGGTCTTTTTTCTAGACAGCGGAAGACTATTGCCTCTAAGCTGGCTGGAATTTTTATATTAGGGCAGGCTTTGGCGAAGTCCATTGGGGTGCCCGAGATATGCAAAGCCATTGTTTCATAGGCATTGTCGCCTTCGATTGGCGGTTTACCGGTGAGACATTCATACATCAAACAGCCCAGTGAATAGATGTCGGAACGATTGTCCAAAGTTTTGCCCGAGCATTGTTCGGGACTCATATAGAGAGGGCTGCCGAAGACTTCGCCGGTTTGAGTGAGCTGCAGAGCGTGCCGGCCTGTGCGGTCGAGCAATTTAGCTATTCCAAAATCGACTATCTTGATGTGCTCGTGTCCGTTCTCGTCGTGAACCAGACAAATATTGCTGGGCTTGAGATCGCGGTGAACAACGCCGTGACGATGGGCCGCATCTAGACCTAGACAAATCTGTCTAAAAATTTCTACCGACCTATCTGGGCTGATTCTACCGTCGCTTTCGAGAATATCGGCGATGGTTTTGCCTTCCAGGCAGTCCATTACCAGATAGGCTTGCTCGTTAAACAAGCCAAAGTCGTAGATGCTGATAATATTGGGATGGTTGAGCAGGCTAGCTGACTTTGCTTCTTGCTTGAAGCGTTCTATTGCTGACTGATCAGCGTCGCCTTGCAAGACCTTGATGGCCACGATACGGTCCATGAGCTTGTGCCTGGCCCGGTAGACAACGCTCATACCGCCTCGTCCTAAGATCGAGAGAATTTCATAATGCCCGGCAAAGAGATGCCCCGGTCCAAGGGTACTGCGGCCGCTCACCAAAACCAATTCTTCCCCGTCATGGGGGCAGGTTTCGATGCTATCTGAAAAACTAGAGTCGCATTTCGGGCAGGTCTTCAATTTGCCAAACCAATTTGATAGCTCAGTTTGCTTTATTCCCGCCACTGCGGCTTGCTTATCTCAATTATCGGTCCCTCAGCGGCCCCTCTGCCTTCTCAAATTAGCCCCTTCCAGTACTGTCGAGAAGAAGAGCTTAGGCATGGCACCATGGGCACCGCTGCCGCCGGTGGTTAAGTCGCTGCGCTTGAAGATAATTCCATTAGCGCCGACAGTTTCTTTCGAGATTGGTCGCTTGCCGTTTTTATAATCTTCTTGCACAAGTGCTGGTGACAAGCCGGCTTTGCCCAAGGTTTCTTTGACAAACTTGGCTTGTGCCAGGCTTTCTTTTGTTGTGTCATTGAAAATATTGATAAATTGCTTTTCTCCACTGGCAAGCTCTCTGGCATTTTTAGCCAACCATCCATTGAGGGCGGGTCCGTTATAGGCTGAATCAAGCATTGTCAGGCTTTTCACCTTGGGACCAATGGTTGGGTCGTAGATCATCTTTGTGGTCGGATTATAGCCGGCTGAATGGGAAACAATATTGATAGACTCAAGATCGCTGATGTTTTTGCCTTTCAGACCAGGAGTCTTATTCATGATTTCCTGCAACATTGCGGCGTACTTGCCCTGACCGGCCAAGGCTCCTTGGTCGCCGTTTTCAGCACCCGGGCTGCGCTGCCATTCAGGAATGACCAGTACTGTATTTGGTGGCGCACCGGACATTTGCTCGCCAAGCCGTTCGTTTTTGTATGAGCTGGTGGCTGTGGAGCGCCAACCGTGGTTGTAGATGACTAAATTGATTGGTTTTTCAGGGTCGAAGTTGCGCGGCAAGTAGACCAGAGCATCAGGTTTACCGTGGTTGGCGGCGTGATTCTTCAGATCCATAGTAAAAGCTCTGGCCGGTACATCGGGTTTTTCTGCTGGTTTTGGTCTTTCGATCCCCCGGTCGCTAACTGGGTTGCTGCGCTCACTAATTGACCCGCGACCGTTGTCGGTAATAGACCCACGACCGGTGTCGGTAATAGAGCCGCGACCGTTGTCGGTAATAGACCCACGACCGGTGTCGGTAATAGAGCCGCGACCGTTGTCGGTAATAGACCCACGACCGGTGTCGGTAATAGAGCCGCGACCGTTGTCGGTAACAGAATCGCGCCAGGCTGGAGATAAGGTGTGGCGACCGGCTTCGGCGATTTTGATATTTGGTAAGTTTCCTTCTCTGGTCAGATCCTCGTTTGCCCGATTTGTCTGGTTGAGAGTTGGTAGGTCGCGATATAGCTCCCTAGTATTGAAGGTGTCATTATTGGCACTCTTATTTCCAGAGTCCAAGACACGATCATTTCGTGGTTGTGAATGTAATTCTGTAGTCACGGCTTTTAGAAAATTTGGGGCGCAGGAAAATTACAAAGCAAAGCTTAGTTTTGCCTGCATAAAAAAGTCGTGAAAATCTAGCCCGTAGTTTCTGTCACAGCATGCAACTGGAATTACTGACTCTAGTGTCCTCTTGCTCTCGCCTTTTCTCTAGCTATATTGGACCAATAATTGGCATGTTTCTTGTTTTTCAGAGTGCCTTGACCCTTCAGATACATATCTGAAACTTTTTGGACCGCATCTAGCTGCCCAGCTTCTGCTGCCAGTCGGTAATATGCGAAGGCGATGGACGAATTCTCTTCGGTGCCTAAGCCATCTTCATGCAGCCTGCCCAGTTCTAAGGCGGCCTGGCGAAGGGCTTCACTCTTTTGAATTGATTTGTCCACAGCACTTTCAAAATAAAGACGCGCTCTGCCAAAGTCGTTGCGGCTAAGAGCCTCATAGCCCATCAAAACCAGCCTGGTTGGGCTGATTCCATCCAGCGATTGCCAGTTAATCAGGCTTTCGCCTTCTCCGTCGAGGGCTTCATGATTCATTAGACGCACCAGAAAAGGGTTGCTAAATCTAGCACTGGACCTAAGTATCCAAATACCGAAGTACCGAAGTACCTAAATTCCTATATCTACATAATTTCATCCTAGCAGACGCCCTGGCATTAGGGGGACCTTGAACCTCGGGGCTATCTTTTTTGCGGGAAGAAGTAGGCTAGACTGAAGTCCGCTGAGAATTGCGCCCTCTTTACAATTGCAACACTTGCTAAAGATATTGTTGTATCTGTTTTGTGACTTGGCGAAGCAAAGGCAAAGTCCTTGACAGATTTTCTTCCAGACTTAGAACCTGTTACCAAAGAGTTTACTTTCGTTCGCGCGACACCGGCCGATGTTAAGGCACCAAGCCTGATTACATCGGCGGGTTGGATTGGGCTGGAGTTAAAAAATATTGGAGTGAGGGCGATTCAAATGCAGCGTTAATCTACCCCTACAATCCTCGAAAGGACCACGTCGACAGCGTTAAGAAGCAGATGAAAACTATTCATGAGAAGGGGCTTTGACGCGTCTTTTGTCTAGCCACCGGACCAGGAAAAAGCCTATAGCGAAGCCTTCGATCTTCAAGTTTCATTTTCTTCAATACTCTGCAGAGAAAGCGCTTTGCCATAGCCGCGCTTCGCGCAGGAGAAAGGTAGAAATCAATTGTCTTACCGTCTTTGGTGATCGCGCGATAGAGTTACTTTAACTGCCATTTTACCTTGAAGTAAGTTTCATCAATGTGCCAGGTACTGCAAAACAAAGCGGGACGGTAGTGCCATCGCAGCCGCTTTTCTATCGCGGGCGAATGGTGCTGGACCCAGCGATAAATGGTGGTGTAATCGACGTCGATTCCGTGCTCCTTCATCTAGTTGTCGACTTTTCTTGGGACAGGTCAGCCTTCATATGTTCCCCGTTGGGATAAGCAATTTTCAGCGGAGCGTAGTCCCTGTAGTGATAGATGTGCCGGAATGCAGAAAGCGAATTAATAGCTAATCACATACTTTCCCCGGCGCGACAGCGACAACTCCGTTCCTAGAGAAGGCTCTACTGGCGGTGTCACCTTTGTAGCTTGCTTTAACCGTGCTCGCCGCTGCTTCATTAGGACTCTGTCAGGCAATTGAGCTGCCTGCGAAGACATCTACATCCTGATTGCCAACTTTTCGAGATTGACTGTGCTGCTCGCGAACTTAAACTCTTAGCCGATGACCCCAGGCTATTAATCTTGAAGTGCTTTCTCGCGGTCTTTCTTAGCCAGGTCGGCTCTACCCAGCTTGTCGTAGAGGGCGGCTCTTTCGTTGAGAAGTGATGTGGTTGGTAAGCTTTTGATTGCCAGGCTGTAGTCGCTCAAAGCGCCTTGGAGGTCACCGGCTGCAACCTTGAGCTTCGCTCTCTTGTGCAAGGCGGCATCGTCGTCAGGGTTGGAGGCAATTATTTTGTCGAGAAGCTTGATGGCTTCATTTCTTTGCTTGAGGTGTTCCAGGCAGCTTATCTGATGATAGATGACAGTGTCAGTCTTGCTTGCCTTTTCAGCCTGCTGGTAGACGGCGAGCGCGCCTTTGTAGTCGCCGATATTTTCTAGACATGCCGCTTTCATAAACAACGTGTCTATGGGTTTGTAGTTGGTCTTAATGAGTTGATCTACTACCGGCAGAGCTTCTTTATCTCGATGCAGGCTGCTGAGCGCCACAGCTTTGGCTCTTAATGAGAGAATGTGCGGGTTGCTGCGATTGAGGGCTATGCCTTTTTCTGCGTACTGCAAACTTTTGGCGTAGTCGCCGTTGATGTTGGCGCAGTCGGCTAGTCTTCCCCAGGCTTCTTCATTCTTGGGGTCATAAGTGGTCGCCTTTTGAAAGCAATCCATAGCCAGGGGAAAGCCGCGGCTCAATGATTGATTGTTTTCATCGGAGTTTATATGAGTGACGCCGAGCGCCGTGAGAGCCCTCGAATCGCGCGGATTGGCTTCAATTATTCGTTTCAAGATAACGCGGGCATCTCGGTAGCTGCCTCTGTTCATCAAAGCTTGAGCTTCGTCGTAGAGCTTATTATAGTTTGGCGCGGCCAAACATGAACTTTCGCCGGCAAGGCCTAGGGCGCACAATAGCAGAGCGCAAAATACAAGAGCACTACTTAGGCATGGTTTGCATTCCTTTGAAAACATTTGGCCTCGGAAGCGCGGTACATGAATTCATAATACTACGCTTGCCGTTTGTCATTTTTTCTTGAGCGAGTCGAGCAGCTCTTTTGAAGACGGAAAGCCTAAGTCTGTGCACTTGTTGTCGTACTGTGTGCGCACTCTTTCTGCCTCAAAAAGAGCGTTTACGCCCTGGTTTCTTGAAGGATCGGCGAAGTTTTCTAATTGTCTTTGCAGATCTCGGCATTGCTCAGTTTGATTTTGGCTCTTTTGGTCTAGCATTGTCTTTTCTCCCGGTGTCGGCAAGGCTCATCGTCATGTTTGCAGGGTGAAAAGTGCGTGAATGAAATTAGCCGGCTTCGTGTTCTCCGCAAGCCCATAAAGTTGAAAGAGCCTTTGCTTGTCGAAAAGAGCTAGCAGTAGAGGCTGAAGTTGAGGCTGCCGTTGATGTTGAGGCTCAGGTTTTAGCCGATACTCTGGTTTCTTCGTGCTTACCGGCCTTGACCACCAAGATGCCGCAGCAGGCAACGGCAAGGGCGCCGAGCAAGGTGTGCCAGGCTGGTATCTTGGCAAAGAGCAGGGCATCGAAGAGGGTTGCCCAAATTAGCGATGTGTAGTTTAGCGGCGCCACTGTAGATGCCGGTGCAAACTTGTAAGCTTCGGTCATGAATATCTGCGCGATACCACCGGTGATACCGATAGCGAGCAGGATGAGGGCATCCTTTAGATCGGGCATTGTAAAGGCGAAGGGCATGGTTAAGAGCCCAGCCAGAGAGCAGGCTGACATAAAAAAGGCTACTATGGTGATGCTTTTTTCGGTTTCGCTGAGGCGGCGCAGCTCGATGGCGACAAAACCGGCGCAGAGAGCCGAGCCTAGCGCTATCAGTGCGCCGGTTAGATTGCCGTTGCTTTGCGGTTGCAGCATGTAAAGAACGCCTGCAAAACCAGCCATAACGGCGATCAGCTTAAGCGGCGATAGCTTTTCTTTGAGCAGGAAGAAAGAAAGTACAGTGGTAATTAGCGGTGCTGTATAGAAAAGGCTGGTTGCTTCAGACAAGGGGAGCCAACGTAGTGCTTCAATACAGAGAAATGCCGAGATCAGTCCCATCGCCGAACGGGTGAGATGCATACCCGGTCGACTAGTTTTAAAGACTTGCCAACCGCCGTTTTTCATTATGGCTGGAAAGAGTGGAATAACCGCGAAGAAGCTGCGGCAAAATAGCACCTGTCCAGACGGATATTCTGGTCCGAGCATTTTGATTAGGGCAAACATCACCGAGAAAATGCCAGTGCTCAATATTGCCAGTTTTACGGCGGTGCTCACCGAGTCTTGGGTCAAATTTGCAGTTGTGGCTTCCAGGCGGCTTTCCATATTGTCATTATGGCAAAAAAGCAGACTGGCTTGGACATCTGTTGCCGTTTACAACCTAGGAAAACATTAAGGAGAGACGATCCCACCATCATCTCTCCTTAATTTTATTGATCACGGACTAGCACCGAGCTTTGCTTTTGCCGTAATTGCCTTTCGACGGGATTAATTTACAATGCCTTCTGTGTCGAGTTCATGACATAGTTGTGTCGGTTATGTGACACCAAAATAATTTTGGATAAAATAAAGCAGAGCTCCGTACTCATCTGAGATTTATGACTGTGCCGGCAAATTTTAGTTATCGAACCCTTTTAGTCCCTGGCTTAGTCTCTGGCGTAGACCCTGGCTTAGATCCTAGCTTAGATCCTAGCTTAGATCCTGGCTTAGACCCTGACTGGCTTGCCGGCTCAAGCCCGGCGCGGCTCGCCTCGTCGGAGGCTGCTGGGGCATTTAGAGCCTGTCGGGATTTTGAAGCCGCAGGGGCTTTCAGAGCCGCAGGGGCTTTTGGCGATTCCGCTGAATTTAGAGCCTCGGGGGCTTTCAGAGCCTCCGTCGACGGTGATTCAGGAGACCGTGATTCTGGCGGCTCCACCAAGGTCTTGGAGCGCCCTCGTGAAAAAATGAAAAAGCCGCCTATGTACAAGGTGCTTTTGCATAACGACGATTACACGACCATGGAATTCGTGGTTTATGTCCTCAGGGCTGTTTTCTTCAAGCCGCCGGCTGAAGCCGACCAGATTATGATGAATGTGCACAGGCAGGGGGTCGGTATTGCCGGAATTTATCCGTTTGAGGTGGCTGAGGCCAAGGTCGAGAAAGTTACTCGATTGGCAAGAGCTAGACAGTTTCCTCTGCGCCTCACCTTAGAACCGGAATAACTAGGCGGGAACGAGCTACAAGAGTTTGTCGAAAATATCAAACTACAAACATAAGAGAATAAACGTCAAACCGGAAACGTCAGATCAGAAACAACAAACCGGAAACATCAAAAAGGGATAGGCGCGATGCTTAGTCGGGAACTGCAAAACACACTCAGCCAAGCTGGTCTAGACGCCCAAAAGCGCCGTCATGAGTTCATTACTCTAGAGCATTTGCTGTTAGCTATGACGATTGAACCCTCAGCCCGCCAGGTCTTGACTGCTTGCGGCGCAGACGTGACCGTTATGGCTCGCGACCTGGACCGCTATCTAGAGGATAATCTGGAAAAGATTCCTCAGAATAAACCAATATTGCCAGACGAGTTCAACTACGGCGATACTTTGGCTGGCTCTGGAAAAAATGCCGAATTTGAAGATGACAGCGATTTTCCACAGCCTACGGCAGCCTTTGAGCGGGTCTTGGAGCGCGCCGCCATGCAGGCTCTTTCTGCCCAACGTCAAACTATCGACTGTGGCTCGGTTTTGGCTGCTATGTATTATGAACGGCGCTCGCATGCAGTTTACCTTTTAGAGCAGTATGGGGTCTCGCGCCTGGACGTGCTCAACTTCATATCGCACGGCATCGCCAAAGACGAAGCCTTGCACGAAAGTTCGAAAGATTCTGAGTCAGATTTTGATTTAGGACCCGACTTTAGTGCGGAAGTCGGTGAGGATGGCGAAAGAAGCGAAGGAGCGGATGGCGAAGGGCCTGGCGGTGCCAAAAGGCGAGGCGGCAAGGAGCCGGAGAAAGGTCGTCGCACTGCCCTTGATAAATACTGTGTTGACTTACTTGAACAAGCTCGAGCAAACAAGATTGACCCGCTGATTGGGCGAGAGGCGGAGGTGGCGAGAACCATTCAGGTGCTCTGTCGACGCCGCAAGAATAATCCCGTTTTTGTCGGTGAAGCGGGAGTCGGAAAGACTGCCATCGCTGAGGGCTTAGCCCTCAAGATTGCTCGGGGTGAAGTGCCTCGTGCTCTCAAAGCTTCGCATGTCTATGCTATCGATATGGGGGCCCTGGTTGCCGGTAGCCGCTTCCGTGGTGACTTCGAAGAACGGCTGAAAGCTGTAGTGCGCGAACTCAAGGCTTTGCCCGGGGCTATTGCCTTTATCGATGAGATTCATACCATTGTCAGAGCCGGCGCCGTCGAAGGCGGCGCTATGGACGCCTCCAACATTCTCAAGCCGGCGCTGTCGTCTGGAGAGTTGCGTTGTATTGGTTCTACTACCTATGCAGAATATAAGAACTCAGTCGAGAAAGATAAGGCGCTAGCTCGGCGTTTTCAAAAGATCGATATTTCTGAACCGTCCATACAAGACACGGTCAAGATTCTGCAGGGGCTGAAGCCTTATTACGAGGAATTTCACGGCGTCAAGTATTCAGACGAGAGCTTACAAGCGGCAGCTGAACTATCAGCTCGCCACATCAATGATCGCTTTTTGCCCGATAAGGCAGTTGACGTTGTCGATGAAACCGGCGCTGTTGTGCGCTTGCGCCGCGAAGGCGAGCCCTCTCAAGATTCTGAAGCGGGCGCTGGAGCGAGAGCTGGAGAGGCTTCTGGGGCGGGCTCTGGAGCGGGTGCCGGAGCGAGAGCTGGAGAGGCTTCCAGCGAGGGCGCTGGAGCGGCTTCTGGGGCGGGCGCTGTGACCAGGGACGACACCTTAGCCGGGGGCGGCGCTTCAGGCAGAGTCAGCGCATCCGCCGGGGATAGCGCTGCTGTAG
>JAFLCK010000002.1:0-265189 GCA_017303615.1 Obscuribacter phosphatis (SeqCode) | reverse complement strand
TCAAAGACCCAATTACTGCCATGGCCGCTGTCGACAGGCTTGTTCATCATGCAACAATCCTAGAGCTAAATGGCGACAGTTACAGGGCGACGGCTGCTTCCCGCAAGAAAAATGCCGCTAAATCGGCAGACGGCAAGACTGCCTAACAGAAAGGGAGCCCGCAATTTTAATTGTCGTCCGTACGCAATTTTAGTTGACGTTATTCAGACCTATCGTCAAACGACTTGACGATTTTGGCAACGCAGCACAGCGAGCGAAGATCAAAGACTATGATGAGATGTGCTACTGGCGGGATACATTTTGGAACTGTAAAGCCGTTTTTGATTCTGCGGGTTCGGCTGTACCCATGGATTTGGAGCGGGCTCATGGATTTTCAATATTCAATCGGCAACACGTTCTTGCCAGTGAGTCGTGCGGATGTTTTTGCTGTTTGGCAGAATTTCCGCCTTCTGAAATCACTCAGTGGATTGACAGAGCGCTAACGCCGATTTGCCCGCGCTGTGGTATCGACTCGGTTATTGGCGCGGCTTCTGGTTTTCCCATAACGGATGATTTCCTGAAAACAATGAACAAACGTTGGTTTAGTTAAAGCTGGTGCTGTTAGTTACGCTTTTGATTGAGATATGACTTGAGCAATGTGACTATATCATTTGCCAGAATGGAGTAACCGCTCGCATCTGATGTTTGTTGTCCTTTGAACAAAGGTTCTGGCCATACGCCCTCAAGATCACATTATTGCCTGAGGCGCTCTCGATTATTCTTAACAGCTTTATCAATCAGCTCCAGCGTTTTCTCTCGGATGGGTAACTCGCCAGCGAACTGGTGCCAAGTTTCTGACACTGCGGCAATTCTCTCGATCGATGTTGCGGCTACCTTCCGTTTAATTCCAGTTTTGTCCGCCAATTCCATGAGTTGTTTTCGTCCCGGTATGCGTGCTTCGCCGCAAATGTCCATCTGGTGTTCGCCATTCGGTCCTGGACTGTAAGTTAGGTCGTAAGCTGGCGAAAATGTCCACCGACCGTCTTTGTCCATAAGAAACGAAAAATTCTTCGAGTGGTCGTCCCGATTATTAAATACCACGTTGAAGATGCAGC
Organism: Obscuribacter phosphatis (SeqCode); assembly: GCA_017303615.1. Lineage (GTDB taxonomy): Bacteria > Cyanobacteriota > Vampirovibrionia > Obscuribacterales > Obscuribacteraceae > Obscuribacter > Obscuribacter phosphatis_A. The sequence continues at coordinate 264,095 of JAFLCK010000002.1, read as the reverse complement.
GTTCGAATGCATGTAGCACCTCGCGCATGTCTTTCGTCATAAATTTGGTAAGCCGCAGCAGAGAAATATAGTCAAGTTGTGGATGCCGGAAATCCACATGCGCTGCGCCAGCGGCCGTGTGCATTGGTACACGCATTCCCTCAACTCGGTCGAAACGTTCTATGCCAAAGGCAGATGTTTCTTCATCCAGATCGAAAAAATAATGAGCTGGAACGGTTATGCCGCTCGCGTTTGCGAGCGCGCAATACAGCGTCTCTATCGCACATGCTTCCTTGTGCTCATTCTGTGCCGGAAATTTAACAAGCATCGGAGAGCCGCGACCAGACTCTGGTGTGGAAATTAGATTAGTATTCTTTTCGAAGTTGACCAATACCTTCGGTCTCGCACCGTGCGGTGAACCGCCCATGAAAACGAGCTTTCGAAGCATTGCTTCGCTTTCATCGGCTTGGAATACATGGCGTACGTCTTGAGCAAGCTCCAGTAACTGGACATCTTCTAGTGGCAGCGCATCGATTTCGCTAGGCTCAAATGTAAGCGCACCTATCGCTGTGTCGCCGATGTATACCAATCTGTCGAGCGGCGACACCGCAGCTGGCTCAAGTCCTCGTCTGCGGAAGAGTCTATCCATCACCAGCATGCCCCAGCCATCGGGCAATGAGTCGCTTATTAATCCCGGCAGTCGAAGCTGATGGACTGGAAAATTTCCAAAAGTTTGGCTGCTCAGTGGCATTTTGAATGGTGAGAGTTCTAACCCTCGTTTAATAGCCTCAGCCGTGTACTCGAAGAGAATATCTCTGCCGTTGTCGGCTAAGACCCCCAGAGTGAATCGTTCTCCCCATCCTGCATAGACGACATTCAGTTTTTTCATGGATGCCTTCGCGATGCACGTTGCCGTCGTTGCGCTGCTACTTCCATTTCTTTAATAGTTTGTTGTTTGAGTTCGAACAGTGGCGAAAGTGACTCCGACAGCCCAAGCACGGAAACTATACGCAAAAACACATCGAGTGAAACCTTGCCCGACTTTTCGAAGTTAGTTATTGTCTTATGAGAAATGCCGGCACGGGCCGCCAATTCACTCTGTGTTAGGTTCTGTGCGAGTCTGTGCGCTCGCAACCTCTCTGCGAGGTCCTCGGCTATCTCGTCAGTAGTTGCCAATCCGAAATGAACCATTGTCCTCCCTTTGTAAGGCGTAAAATATTGCGCATTAGAGTGTCGAAGTCAGGTTAATAGATAGTATTTTACCACTTATTGTCCGTGGTATGCTGCATTCGGCTTGTCATATATTGGCGGAATAGCTCTGCTTGTTTTTCATCACCATTGCGCTGGGCTAAAATTTCAATAATTGGTGTGCAAACGAAGGGTTCTTCATCCATTGATGGCAAAAGAAGAGTTGCTTGGTCTAGGAGTCTTTTGGATTCTTGATTGTTGCTTTCGTCTTGGAGAATTGCCATTTGGGCTATTGCGTCAACGCACTTAGTAGTTGAGTGGTTTTGCTGGTACAGAGATAGAGCTTTGTTGTACCAGTATATTGCTTCAGGTTTATGGTTCTCTGGTCCATTACCGCAAGTGAGTCCGAGGTAGAAGTATCTATTTGCCATTTGAAGGCTCTGGGTACCATACACCGCTGCAACTGCGGCATTCTTCATACGAAGGGTTTCAGGCTCCTCGCGCCTTGATGAAGAGTGCCACGTTGCCATAGAGCTGTAGCGTCCACTCGCCTTGTTGTGGTTCAGGTCTGGAGCGCTTTGGTAAATGCGTTCTGCTAGTTCGTATTGTCCGACATCGCTCAGGAGGCATGCGAGTGCCTTGGCACTATTATCGAAGATGCATATCGAGAAAAGCGCTGAAAGCATCAAAAGTGTTAGGCAGCTTGCAAGCAAGTAACTGATTCTCAAACCGTTAAAAAACCGATGGTGTTGGAGAATTGTTTTCCAGTTTTCTTCCCTCGCAAAGAGGCGTCGCGCACTCTGTTTGCACAGAGCGGCGAGTCCTATTGCCACAGTTATTGCGCCGGCATCGCCTAAATTCCAAAGGCCAGCTCCCCAATCGGCATAGAATTGCTGGGCACATCCTATGCGCTCCCATGCCTTCGAGAGGCATTCGAGAAGGCAAAGAGCCAGTGTGATTGAGAGCAGCAAGCGGCTAGCTTTAGAAAGAAATTGTCCGTTCAGCCCAATTCTGCTGAAGCGTGAGGTGACTTTTGAATCGGCGCTGGCATAGTGTCTAGACATTTCTGGTAAGTTGCCTTCTGGGCTTTTGGGTCTCTATGCAGTGTAAAGCGGCTTCTCTACCTTACCAACTCGGTTTTCCCCACCAAGCCTTAAGTTGATTCCTTCTCTGAATGGGACGGGATGTGGAGATATCCGCAGAAATTGAAGGCTCTTTTGGCTGGTTGACGAGTTTGGCTAGGCAGAAATTCTCTATATCTTGCTGAACCGAATGGTCTGAAACTTTCGGTTCGGCTATGGCTTCTCGGCATCCAACGGACTGGGGAGACTGAAAGACGAGGGACTGGTTATCGGCTAAAATGTTCGTTGCTTGTTAAGTGCTGATGGCGTGGCTATGCAAGACGAAAGCCAGAAAAGACAAACTGAGCCAGATAAGGGTGGTCCAGGTGGGCGCAGACCAACCCGCGTAGGAAGCGGTGCAATGCCTCCGTTTCAGTCGGTTTGTTGTTCTTGCATGAAATTAGTTCATGAGGCGACGCCGGTTTTGCCATATATGGGGGCTTATGTGTGCGCTTGGTGTGCTCAGCAAGGAAGACGGAGACCGGTTAAAGAATCTGAAATCGCGAACAAGGTAATTGCGCCCTGGGCGGAGCATGAACTTGCTGTGCTGGCTGAGTATCAAGCTTCAGAAGCGTTTCTGCCTTTTATTTGCTATGAAGGTCATGTGCTCGTGGCTCGCACTGACGGACTCGTTTGCCCGCATTGTCCTGGCTTTATTTTGCATTGGACCTATCCATGGGTGCTAAACGGCAACTGGAAGCAGGAGTTATGAGAGTATGTTCGCTTAGTGAAATTTGGTAAGTGATCCAGTGGTCGGCAAATGATTGACTATTTGATCAAGCTCAATGATGAAGCATTTTTGCCGAAGCCAAAGTCGGAGAAAGACATCTGTGATCTTGCTCAACATTGACAATCTTGCCGAATCTTCTTCAATAGACGAGTTCTAAAGCCGAGTTTAGTATTTGTTTGTCCAGAGGTCCTAGTTTTGCTTTCCGAAAGAGTTAAGAGCAGAATCGGCAATGAATACTGAATTAACCAGTCAGTTGAGGCAGAATTGCCGACTTTGAACAAATCGCCGGTTGCTTATTCTCTTTTCCTCGGCTGGCTTGGGTAGTTCCCAAGTCAGATGCAAGTTACAATAAGCGAACTCAAAGTTTTGGGACGTCAGTAGCTGTGTTCTTTGTCGCAGGCTGGGTCTAGCCTTTGAGGGATTTAACAGGCAGCCCGCTCAATACTTACAGTTCGGAAACAGGCTTCAGGCTATAGGAGAAGGCAATGTATTTTACTGATGATTCACTCTTGCCCGAGAATCAAGATCCTTTGATTATTACTGCGGCGCCTTATGGTCCGGTCTGGTTGCCTTCAGATTATCCTGAGTATATCGCCGTGACTTGGGATCAGCAGGTGCAGAAGGCTGTCGACTGTTACAACGCTGGGGCGACCATTCTACATATTCATGTGCGAGATCCCAAGACAGGAAAGATTTCCAAGAATTTCAAGGAGTATGGAGAGTTAATCGGGCGATTGCGAGAAGCCGTGCCCAAGATGATTTTGCAAGTGGGTGGGTCGATTAGTTTCTCACCGCCTGACGACCATAGTAAGGCGCAGTGGCAGGGTTATGATACTCGTCATATGTTGGCAGAATTAGATCCGAAGCCCGATCAAGTAACAGTAGCAATCGGATCTTGTCAGTGGGATATTACTTCGCTAACAACAATGGAAGATTGGGCTGGAACTCATGTGGCCAACGAAGAAATGCTTTGGGCATTTTCAAATATGGTTGTCGATGCCACCCCCGATTTCTATATTGAGCATTTGAAACGTCTGCGGCAGCACGGCATTCAGCCCTATTTTGCCTTGGCGCATATTCATAGTCTTGAGATTGTAGAACGGCTGATTCGCCGAGGACTTTATATGGGTCCGGTCAACGGATTCTTCAGTATGGGTGGTGGTGGCTCCTGTGGTGCTAATCCCTTTGATTGGATGGAACTTGTTCGACGTACTCCGCATGGGTCTGTGTTTACCTATCAATCCGTGCATCGCTTATCTCATCCGCTGGCTGCGATTATGATTGCCCTGGGTCAGCACACTCGTGCTGGCATCGAAGAAAACCTTTGGGATACGGCTAAGGGTCAGCGTCTTACCTCTGTTCAGATGATTGAAAAGCAAGTGCGAATAGCTAACGAACTCGGCCGTAAAGTTGCCACCGGTGATGATGCCCGGCGCATTCTCAAGATAGGGACTTGGTATAACTCGGTGGAAGAAACCCTGCAGAATCTAGGGCTGCCACCAAATCGTCAGACTGGGCAAACCGGCTTTATTGGCTACCCTGCAACCGATGGCAAACTGCGTACTGCTCAGCTTGCTGGGTCTGATGGTCATCCTTTGGTTGGTGAGTTGTAATAACTTTTCTACTGACTATTCTGTAAGTTTATTTCAGCATGGCTTGCCATTGAGCAAGGTTTGCGGCATAGTTGATCACCGAATTTTCGCCAATTATCACATCTTTAGCCACCATAGCTCCTGTGAATTGACAATTTTTGCCTAATATTACTTTTGCTTTTGGTGCATAGATGATACCGGAAAAGGAGGTGTAGTCCCCCAGATTGATTTCTCCGCTGCCGTTGTACCAAAATTCCAAAAGTCCTGCTCGATTAGCCTTAAACCAATTTGGTTCTGCATTGATGCTTGCGCCGATAGCTGTTCTTAGAACAATAGGTGCAGTTGATTTTGGCGAGATAAAGATGCGTATCTTACGCGCCTTCAGAATAATTAGGCTCGTTAGATCTAGGCTATCTGCTATGTAGTCGCCTTCCTCCGGCACTAGCTCTTCTAGATTGGAGTCTAGTCTCTGTGCATTAGCTGGTGCCTCTAAGGCTGGCTTAAGCGGCAAGGGCATCACCGCTGGTGGCGAAGAATATCCGAGACCGCCCATATATCCGCCACCAGCGGTACCTGAGAAAAGAACACCAGTGCTGGCGCCTGCTCCAGTACCTCCGCTCCAAGGAATGTTAGGTGTTGGAGTTGCCTGTGGCGCAATTAGATTTCCGCCATCGAATAAGAATTGGAAGGAGCCTGCCTTATGAATTGGCTGATTTGCCTTCAAAGACCTGAATGCTCCGGCAAAGGAGTATTCAAGCATGCCCGCCGGTTGGGTATTGCGTGTTACAAGAGCTCCGTTTTCAAGAACCAGGTTCTCGCAAAGAATCGCATAATTAAGCGAGTATTTGTCTTCGCCTTGTTTTACCTCTTGCGGAAACGAGACCGGTGTGGCCGGAATGATTGCATCAATTGGCCCTGGTTGCCTGATCGGCGGCTTCTTAAGAACTAAATTTGACTGGGTTTCTCGTTGCTTCGATTTTGCGTACTGTCTATAGGTCTCAACTAGATTTTGATACATGAGCAACTCTTGGTGTTCCGTGGTTTGTTTCTGCTCTTGCTCAGAACCTGCCATTTTCATAAGTTCTGCAATTTCGTGTGAGTAGTTGGAATATCGAGGGAGTTTCCTTGCCGCAGCTTCTTTTCTGGCTTGTTGGCAGAGTTCTCTTGTTTTGTTTTTATTGCCGCATAAGCACTCAATCTTCGCTAGGAAGACCAGTTCTTCCACAGAAGAGTTGTAGCATTTCTCTGCATTAGCTTGCTTCAGCAAGTTTAGTGCACCACTGCGATCATCTGTGTTTAGACATGCTTCAATCAGAGTCTTATAGCCAAAGTACTTCTGAGTGGCAGGTGAAGGCGACGGCGTGCAACCGCCTGAAAGAAAGAGAGAATTGTGAGCAAGAGTACGCAGAAACCATGGTGCCTCTTGTTTGATCTGTTGCCAATTTTTGGCTCGGTAAGCTTCATTGAGCATCTGATACTGCAGAGCAATTGTCATTAACCGGTATGGCGACCTTTGATGCCAATAATTCAGGTAGTCTTGTTTTTGTTTGTTTGTTGTACCCGGTGCCAATGACGAGTGTTTTTTACTTTCTTTGATTCGCTCTTTATAGTATTCATCAAGGGCAGCTAGTTTCGCCTTGTTTCCTTGTTTGGAGTAAATTTCAAAGAGAATCGACTTTGAGACATTGTAGCCTATATCGAATGTATTCATTACGTCGTAAAGTTCTTCTATTTTTTGCGCTTCTTTAGCCAAAAATTCTGCCTTCTCTAGATGTCCTCCATCGAACTCTATTTTGGCTTGGGAGACCAATATACGTGCCACGTGCATATCATCTGCGCCATAGTAAATCTTAGCACTGGCAAGCAATTTATTGAGGGCGCTTTTGGAAAACTCAGCAGTGTTGGCTTTGTTGGCTAGCGACACAAGAGTTTGTTCTAGACTGCCGGATGGTGCGTGCTGATTGTAAGTGCCGAGTTCGATTTTTCTGGGATCAATCTCAAGATACGATTGAAGATAATTGCTTGCCTTTATTAGGTCTCCTTTTGTCGCATAAAATGGTATCAAAAGAGATAATACTTCTTTTGTTTCAGCACTTTTATCTCCGTATAAAGCCTTCGCTCTATCTAACAGAGCTAAGCAGATTGTATCGACCGCGCTACTTCTGCCAGCTTTGCTTAGTTTGGCTAGGGACCACCATTCTAGACTGCTGAAGATTTTGTCGCAGTAGGTATGGTTGTCGTCTTTTCTTTTTGTTAGTTTGATCGCTTCTAAATAGTTTTTGACTGCGTTATCGAATTGACCAAGTCTGATTTCTTCATTGGCTAAATTCATTTGCAATTGCGGGGCGTCTGGGCTATTTTTTTTCGTTGCTGCTCTAGAAGCCCAGGCGAGCATATCTAGTCTGCCATTTGGATCGCCAGAGGTAGATTCCACGCGTGCAAGTTTAAGACTCAGATCTTTAGCAGTTTCGGAATAGGGATCTGAAAGCGCCAGGGCTTTCTTGTAGAGTTCAGTTCTTTCTTTGGCTTCATTTTGTGCTGTTAGCATGTCGGCAAGATCTTTGTAAAGATTGCATAGTTCGCCTGCAGGCAACTCTTTGGCTTTTATTGCAGACGCTATAGCCTCCCGAGCGTATGACTTTCTAAGCTGTGGCAGCCAGCATGGCGATGAGATGTCTTGCGAGTATTGGCTATTTTTTGCCAGGTTGCTATATGCCTGACTTGCCGCGGCATAGTCTCCTCTTACATAAGCACACTTTGCAAGAGTTAGAAGAACTTGGCGTGGAGTCCAGTCTTTTAGTTCAGAACTTGCCGCTTTTAGGTAAGGCAGGGCTTTCTCGGGGTCGCCCGCTTCGTTAAGAAATATGCCCAAATTTGCCTTTAAAGAGGCTTGTGGGCGTAGTAAGTTAATGCTGGTTTCCGAATTTTGGAAGACACCAAGCCAGCAGCTCTTATCATTCAATTTTTCAATTGTTAGATTACTGATTTCAATTGCTTTATCTCTGTGTCCCTTACTGTTAGTAATATTGATGATTTCGATGATGCGATTTAGATACTTGTGATTGAATGAATCAAGAAGACTGGATGGGGCTGTCAGTCTAATGGCGTCTATTTCAAACATGCTTTTTCTGAATTGATTCATCAAATTTGAGATATCGTTGTTAAGAGCGGCAATCTTGCAGCGGTCTAGGGCAATTAGCGGTTTGACTAATTGCGCCTCGGTGGCGATTTGAGTTCTCTGATCTTCTGATAGAGTGGTTAAAGCCTCTTGCTCTTGTAGCTGCTTTTCGGCACGCTCAAGAAATCTTTCCGCTTTTTCAGTTTCACCAGTTGCAATATAGATATCTGCCAGCCCTCTCATTGGGGTGAGCTCGGTCCAATGAGAAACAGGCTTTAGCAAAGTGTCTAGTTTGCTGAAGTTGCCTGTGATGGCAGCTAATTCAAGCTCGATAAGAAGTTTGTTATAAGGTGAGTTTTTGAGTGATAGTGCAGATTCTTTCAGCTTTTCAAATAAAGCTATCGATTCGTCCTTGTAACCAGAGGCAGCCAATTCTTTTGCAAGATAGAAAAGGCAGGTGTACCTATTAATTTGCTTTTGACCATTATTGTAGGCAAAATTAGTATCTTGACTTTGTTTGAATAGACTCTCGATTGAGCTCTTTAGAGACTTGTAGCTCTTGTCTTTAGTACCGCTCGCGGTGCTAAAGACTTCTAATTTTTCATAGAGCTCATTGAGTTCTATCGCGAAAGTTTCACGATTGATAGAGTGCGTTGATGGAACATAAAATTCCTTTCTCCAGTTTCCATTTTGAATTGTCGTCAGTTCTTTCGATGTTCCTGCTTCTTTGCCTGGTTTGTCTGCTAGAGTCTCTCCCAGAAGTTTTTCTGCTTTGCTTTTTGAGTCTGCATCTCCTTTGCGCAAGTATGAATCTATCAAGGCATAGGTAACCAGTTTTGGAGTCGGGCACATTAGCGGCAACTCTTCCAGTTTGGCAAGAGTATCTGGTTTGAAACTAGCCAAATAGCTGCCTCTTGATTGTTCTAGATATTTTATAGATTTGTCGACTTGATTGAGCTTAAGAGCAAGTTCCGATAGACGCAGCAATATGAGGTTATATCGACTCAATGCACTTATCTGTTGTGCTGTGTATGTCTGAGAGCCTCTTGCTAAAGAAGCTCCTGTAAATTGCTTCAAAGACTTCTCGTATTCTTGTGAGGCGCGTTCATAGTCTCCGCAGGTTGCGTAGAATTCGGCGTTCCAATCGGGGGAGCCCTGCCAAAGCATACTCTGCGGAGTCCTTCCTGCAATATTGCTGCAGTCTTCCAACAACTTTAGAGCATCTTTGGGTGATGTCTTTGCTAGATTGTCGGCGAATGATCTGACAAAGAGCAACTCATTATCTTCCTTGTTTGTTTCTGTTTGCGATTGGGTTGACGAACTGCCAATTATTCCTTTGCATACTGTTGAGCCCAAGTCGTTTGCCTCTTTGTAGAGTCCTAAGGCAAAGGCTTTTTCATATACTTGTCTTAACTTGGAGTTGACTAAAGTATCGTTCTTCGGTTGCTTATTTAGCAACTCGATCAGTCTGTGCAGGTTTCTTTTTGCGGCAGGAATCATACCCATAGTCAACTGGGTGGAAATGCAACAAGTTAGTGCCCAAGAAAGCGAAGCATCGTAGTTCTCGGTATCATATTCGGCGAGGCTAATTAGCTGATTGACTTCTGCCTCAGCCATGAGCGTATTGCTAGATAGCTCATCATGGTCCAAGTTGCCTATTCCTAAGCCTTTGTCAAATATTGAACTATCACCATTAAATCTTGTGGTGAAGTTAATTAGATAGGCCTCTTGGTCTGAATCTCGGTCGGGTGATGGTTGTTCAAATGGTGAGGTGTAGATACTAATTTCTTCGCCTAGATCTGAAATAAGATGTAGCTTGTTTTTGCCAGTCAGTAACTTGCCTATCTGTTCTTGGCTCAAGCCGCGCAACGATGTGTTGTTTATGTTGAGCAAATAGGCTTGACTGTCAAAGCCTAGAACAGGCGGCATTAGATTTATTTGTATTCCGGCGCCTTCTCTAAACGTCGCTGTGAACTTGGGCTCTCCATTTGTGCATTGCCGAGATTGCCTAGAAGAGATTTGTTTTGTTTGTCTGTTGTTTATAACTGGGGTCGCTTGAGCGCTTTCTACAGTGAACCGCTGGGCAAGGCTCCAGGTTACTGAGCCGATGGACAAGGTTAACGAAATAGCTACTAGCTGGGAGCTATTGATTGAAAGTGGTCTTTTCATCGTTGCATTCTTGTTTATTTGGTTGGCTCTATTTTTGTTGAATTTCTCGGTCTTTATTCATGGTAGCAGTATTGCCTGTCTAAGACTTGATTTTGAAGATTCAGCGCTTTGGTTCTCAGCGAAGCGATTCTAATGAAATCATCCCGTCTCTCAACTATACTTCAATTTGGTTAGCTTGTTTAGAGGTCGCAAAATAGTGAAGAAGATTGCCCTGGAAGAGCACTTTTCCGGTCCCGGATTCGGTAAGTATATGAACGTGATGAAGGGGCTTTTCGAGGGAGAAATACTTGCTTCGATGGAAGAGCTGCTTTCTGATTTTGATGAGCAGCGCCTCAAGGCTATGGATGAAGCCGGCATTGAAGTATCAGTACTTTCGCAGACGGCGCCTGGTTTGCAGGCTGAAGGCGATGTCGTAGCGGCGGTGCAGTCGGCGCGCAGGTGCAACGACTTTCTATTTGAGCAGATACAAAGACATCCCAGTCGATATCGTGGCTTTGCCTGTTTGCCGATGCAAGACCCTGTTGCCGCCGCCAATGAGCTTGAGCGTTGTGTGCGTGATTATAAGTTCGTTGGTGCTCTTGTTAACGGGCATACTCAGGGCGTTTACCTGGACGACCGAAGCTTTTGGCCTTTCTGGGAAAAGGTACAAGAACTAGATGTTCCTTTCTATCTGCATCCCATGAATCCCTTTGACGAGCCTCATGTTTATTCAGGGCGTCCCGAGCTAAATGGAGCAGTATATAGTTGGACTTGCGAGACGGCGGCGCACGCACTGCGCTTGGTTTTTGGTGGGGTCTTTGATGACTTCCCCGGGTTAAGAGTTATTCTTGGTCATATGGGTGAAGGTTTGCCCTTTATGCTATGGCGCCTTGATAGTCGCATTAAGGCAACACCCTTTGCCAAGGCTTTGAAGCGCATGCCGTCTGAAGTGATTCGTCGGCATTTTGTCGTCACCACATCTGGTGCTTGCGCTGACAATCCACTTTTGTGCACCGTTTCTGAGCTTGGTGAAGACAATGTGCTTTTCTCTGTTGATTATCCCTATGAGAGCAGTCGTATTGCTGCTGAATTCATCGAGAATGCTCCCTTCAGTGAGAGTATTCGAGAAAAGCTCTGCTATAAGAATGCAGAGAGAGTCTTGAGAATCACTCTATAGACTATGTCAATCGATAGCTGAGGAAAGATCTCGCGATATAGACTTAGCCTTGAGGATTAGTTGTGTACCGCTTGATTCTTCAGATCTAACGTTTTGCGCTAATCCGAAAAGAAAACTGAGGGAAAATCTCTGCGTAATTAGAGCCAATTCTATGCTTTTGACAATTTGGGGATGGGTGCGGGAACTTTACCAGAACTCATATACGAAGCAGGTATTTGAAGTTTTCATCTATGCTTCACCGAGGCGTCTTTTTACCTCCTCTTCGATTTCTTCAGCTTTGATGTTGTAGACAAGCATCGGCATGGCTACAATCTCGCGCCACGGTGCCCCTTCCAATGCTTGCCTTACGATTACTTCGAACACTTGTGGGCGAACGCCACGGGCAATCGTTTGGCGCCTATTTCTTAGTTCCCTTAGTTTTTACCAGGTCTGGGAAATTCAGACAACGCCTCTTTTATTTCATCATAGAGTTCAGGAAGCCATGTGGGAGGCGCATCTAGCCTTGGTGCTTCGCGATTTCTAAAGTCTACTGGGGCGATAACTAATTTGGATGTCTGAGGCACTGTATCGTGCACTAGGACAAACAGATCTTCAGCCACTATGTCGCCCATCGCCAGGCATCCTATAGAGCAGGTGTTGCCGTGAATCAGAATGTCGCTGCCGGGACTTTCGCGTCCGTCAGCTTTGGCTCGTGTCCAGTCCTTTTCATTTGGATAGTTTAAGCGCAGCGCCAGATGGTAAGGCGTATTTGGTTCCAGGGTCAGCTTGTAAATGCCTTCCGGAACTTGGCGGTCGCCTTCTTTTAATTTGGGACCAAGAATTCCACTGGCTCCGAGAATTGGATAGGTGCAGACATAGTAAAAAGCAGAGCGATTATTTCTTGCATAGACCTGCAATTCTTTTGTATCTTTGATGGCGACCAAGGCCACTTCTTTGGGCGGATAGGTCTTGTTTATCGACCTAAACTGATTTTGCAGACGTTCTCGAGTTTGGGAGCCGTAGTTGGCAATTTGCATTTCAACTGTGGGCACGACCTGAGTCTCTACTGTGGTCGAGCCGATAATCTTTGAGACTATCTGTCTTGGGCGCAGATTTCTCAGTTCTGTGAAGCAATAAGCCAGGAAAACCGCTGTAAAACAGCAGATTAGAGAAAATGATAGCTTTAGAAGTCTTTTGCTTTTCATCATTTTTTCTCTATTCTGATTTGCTTTCTCTGGATTTATAGGGCATCTAGTCTCGGTCCTCTAGACTTCGGTTCTTGTGTCCTGCATCTCTTTGCCGGTCATTATAGAGTTCAACTTTTTTGCTCGCCAAATTCAGCTTTATTTTGACGCCGTCATTCCTAAGCCTGCATTTTTAATTGATTTCTAGGGAAGGTTCGCAGTTCAGCAACTCGACTTTCTATGTCTTATAATTCAGAATGATTTTTCTCTTGATTCGGTTTTATTGGTGTATTGTGCTGACAAATGAGTTCCAAGAAACAAAAGAGTTCCTAGAGGTTTTCGAGCTTTCAGAGATTCATAGCGCCGAAGAATGGAACAACTATTTTGAGAAGGCTGTCGCTTTACTGGCCTGCAATGACTATGATGTGCGCGACTATGCGGTCAATCGCCTACAGAATGCTGTTTGGGCTGAGAATAGTCAAAAGTACAGATCCGCCGGATTCGAACCCCCGGCTGCGAGTGAACGGTTGGCTCCAATTTTTGCGGCGATTTTGAGTATTGAAGAGCCCGCTCATTTTGTTATGACATTTCTGCGCTGGGGTAGCTACCAAGACGAGCATAAAGAATTTCTCTCTAGTTGGCTTGGCTCGGCGGATGTAGGTGAGGTTTTAGGCTCCGATGTGATTTTGGCGTGCAAGATTATGACCGAGCTTTATGATACTTATGATTGGAACCAGGCGCGGCTTTTTCTTGAACCGCTTTTTGATCATCAATCTGAATTGGTGAGAGCGGCTGCAGCGTCCGCTCTTGGCGAAATGTACAATAATGATGCTTTGAATTTGCCCTCGCTTGGCGAGGCTATGCGTATGGCTCGTGACTTTGAGATTGCTCGACCTGGTTTTGCCGGACCGTTCATCGGCCCTCTCTTGCTCAATGGGCTAGACCAGGGGCAGTTGGATGATTCGGGCATTAATCTCAGTGATTGGATACTTGAGATAATTGCAAGGCGAAGCGGACCAGAACCGGAGCTCCCGTTCTATAACGGCATCGATTTTTATGCGCATGAGCATTTGAGCACCGATAGCAAATCGGTGGCCAAGCTTATTGAATTGGGCGCCGAAGAGACTGCTGCCATGGCTGCCACAGAGGAAGATTTTGTGGTTGAGGGTATGCAACCCTTGCTTGAGCAATTGTCGTTTTCAAAGAATGATTTTGTTGCGCGCATTTGCGCCTGGCATCTGGCGTATCACTATCGCGTTTTGCCCAAGGCCGCAATAGATAGAGGCTTTGTCAGCTTGGTGCAGAAAGATGATGTCGAGATTTTCTATGTTTATGATAGACAGTCTCATGGCGACCGTCCTTATGCTGCTACGGTCTATCCGATCGGTCAAGATCTCGATGACGGGTCGGCATGGACTTGGGTTGATAAGCTGGTGCCGCCGGCGGTGCGTCCGCCTATGGAAGATAATGATTTTCCGTACAAGACTCCGCAGATTTACCCAGGGCGAGCTGTTTATGTCTATGGACCGTATTTTATTAAGTTCTACGGGGATGGTGAGAGTTCCAGATGGCAGAAAATATGGGTGAAGTGGCCTCTGCATATTTAGCAGTAAAGACGAGAGAGACAACCAGAAAGCTGTCTCTCTCTCTCTCTCTCTCTAGCACTTGGTCGCCGATTTGGCTGATTAGTCTGAAATGGCTTTTTTCACATACGCATCGATTTGAGCTTCTTCGTGGGCTCTCTTATCGAGTTGTCCGATTGGCTTTACGTCCACAGTGACTTTCAAAATTTTGCCGTCAAACTTGAAAGGTGCCTGGTATTCGCTTGATACCGGTGTGGCTAAATCCATACCGACATCGGCGCCTTCATCGGCAGAGAACATGCCTAGCTGAGTACGCTCTATGCGACCTTCGGCGACCTTTTTGTCGTTCACATAGATAGTGCCCACGCCGCCCTTACCGGCGCCGCCGCCGTCATAAGCAAAGTCAAATTTGACTTTGGCAGTTCCTTTCGAAATTGCTTCTGTCGCTTGCACTTTGTAGGCGGTCTGTCCGAGGAAGTTGTAGTAGAAGGTCGGTTTTCCGTCTTTGAAGTAGAGGCTCCAACCACCGAATTTACCTGCTTGGGCTATTATCACGCCGTTCGCTTTGTCGCTTTGCAATTCTGTTTCGGCGACGATTGTATAAGAGCGGTTTTTCGTGCTGATGAAGGTGTTTTCTGTGAGTCCAGTCATACCTTCATAGAGAGTCTGGCTGCTGCGACCTTCCAGTAGACTTGGTCTGCCCACTGTGGCGGCGTTCATACGCAGAAGAGTTCTGTCATCTATGGGTAGCACATGATATTTTTCTGCTTCTTTCATGAATAGAGCTTGCATTTCTTTCAGCTTTTCCGGATTTTTAGCTGAAAGATCGTTGGTTAAGCTGAAATCGTTTCTGGTGTCATAGAGTTCCCAGACATCGTTTTCGAGAGTGTGTGTGGCGTCGTATGCCCAGGGCGCTCGGTGCACTGTGCCAGCCAGCCAGCCGTCATGATAGATGGCGCGGTTGCCGAAGATTTCAAAATATTGGGTTTTATGCCTTGATTCAGACTTAGGATCGTTGAAGGTGTAGAGCATGCTTACCCCTTCTATGGGGGTTTGCTCTGTACCGTTCACTGCCTTGGGTTCAGGAATGCCGGCTGCCTCTAGAACGGTGGGGGCGATGTCTATGACATGGTGAAACTGCGAGCGCAATTCACCTTTTGCTTTGATGCCTTTTGGCCAGTGAATGGCCATACCGTTCATAGTGCCACCATAATTGGAGGCAACTTGTTTTGTCCAAGTGAAAGGTGTGTCGCCTGCAACTGCCCAACCTGCTGCATAGTGACCGTAAGAATTTGGTCCACCTAGTTCGTCGTAGTGCTTGAGCACATCGCTTACTTTCTCGGGCACGGCATTGAAATAACTCATTTCGTTGTAGAGTCCGTTAAAGCCGCCCTCAGCGCTGGCGCCGTTATCACCGGCGATATAAAAGACCAAGGTGTTGTCCATCTGTCCAAGGTCTTCCACCGCTTTGAGCAGTTTGCCAACATTGTGGTCGGTGAATTCACCATAGGCGGCAAAGACTTCCATCTGTCTGGCAAAGAGTTTTTTCTCGTCTGCAGTCAGTTTATCCCAGTCTTTAATACCTGGCGGTTTGGGAGCGAGTTTTGCATCTTGCGGCACCACCCCTAGTGCTTTCTGCCTGGCCAGTGTTTCTTCTCGTACTTTGTCCCAGCCTTGATCGAATTTTCCTTTGTATTTGGCTATCCACTCTTTAGGTACATGGTGCGGCGCATGGGTAGCGCCTGGTGCGAAGTACATAAAGAAAGGTTTGTCGGGCGTCAGCGACTTCTCTGCTTTGACCCAGCGGATTGCCTTTTCGGTCATGTCGTTTACCAGATGGTAATCTTTGTCGCGGGTGGTCTCCACCGGTGTCATGTCTTCGTACAAAGTTGGCGCCCATTGGTTTGCTTCGCCGCCGATGAAGCCGTAGAACTTATCGAAACCAGATCGAGTCGGCCAGCGATCAGTGGGTCCACTGGTGCTTACTTCCCAGGCGGCTGTTTCATGGGCCTTTCCATAAGCTGAGGTGGAATAGCCGTTCAGTCGCAATATTTCAGCCAGCGGTGCTACCGAGTTTGGTCTCTTGCCGGTCTGCCCCGGAAAGCCTGTGGCCAGTTCGGTGATTGAGCCCATGTTGCAAGTATGGTGATTCCTGCCGCTCAAGAGCGCGGCTCTGGTAGGTGAGCACAAGGCTGTGGTGTGGAAACCGTTGAACTTCAGTCCGTTTCGGGCGATTTTTTCCAGATTGGGCATATGCACTGGTCCGCCGAAGGCACTAGATTGACCATAACCCATATCGTCGATCAGTACTATCAAGACATTCGGTGCATCGGCCGGTGCCTTCACCGAGAAAAGCTCCGGCAACTTAGCTTTACGTGCGTCCAGTTCGTGTGATTCCACCGGCACAGGTTCTTTGATGGGCAAAGAAGTGCGATCCATTTTTTGTTCTTGAGCCGCAATCTGAGATATAGAGATTGTGCTTGCCATAATCAAAGACGAACAAAGGCTAAAGCCTCTGCGGGCAGCATGGCCGAAGTTGCTGTTTTTCATTATTTTCACTTTCGTTTAGATTGGGATGCGACGACAAATTGGAGCCTTGGTGGCAGACATTATCTGCCGCGGCGACCACCGAGGCGACCGCCGCCACCTCCGGCGCCACCACCGAAGCGTCCTCCACCTTCACCGCCACCGAAGCGCCCGCCGCCTTCACCGCCGCCAAAACGGCTGCCGCCTTCACCGCCGCCAAAGCGACCACCGCCTTCACCCTGGGCTGCGCCGCCACCGAAGCGACCACCGCCTTCACCTTGGGCTGCGCCGCCGCCAAAGCGACCACCGCCTTCACCCTGGGCTGCGCCGCCGCCAAAGCGACCACCGCCTTCACCCTGGGCTGCGCCGCCGCCAAAGCGACCGCCGCCTTCACCTTGCTGTCTAACAAAGGGATTTTCGCCGCCGCTGCTCTGTTGCCACGATTGAGCCCGCTCACCTTTGTTCTGCATCTGCGATTGATAATATTGCTGTTGCTGTTGAAAGCGCTGGCTTTGCGCGCCATAGTCGGGCTGCTGCGGAGCATAAGCCGCTTGTCTGGCTTGCTGATTGCTGGACATGGATTGTTGCCGTTCCTGCTGATTTTGATTTTGGTAGGAAGCAACCTGGCTGGCTTTCTGTTCTTGATTGTAGTTGTGCATGTTGTTGGCGGCTGCTACGTTGTTCCAATTAACATCGCCGTTATCGTTTACGAATACGTTATTGCCGTTATTGTTGTAATAAGGGCGTCCGTTGGCGCCGTAGTAGAGCGGTGTGCCGTACGGAACATTGTTGTAATACATGCCGCTCATGGCTGACCCGGCCATAGCACCTAGACCTGCGGCAGCGGCTGTAGCTACTGCGGTGCCGGCACCGCTGCCGCCGGAATTATAGTTATTGGTTGTGTTATTTGTTGTCTGCGGCGCGGCATAGGGCATATTCTGCGGTGGGGTTGCTGTCTGAAACTGGCCGGCGCGCGCTTTCAGTTGTTGCACATAGTTTGTCAGGTCTTCGGTTTGTCCATTTTTGTCTACATACCAGTAGCCGCCATTTTGGCCCATATAGATTTCAGCCACATTGCTGTTGACGCCGGCGCCAGGTAGCGGCACCAACATGCCTCTGGGGGTCAATACCATCTGCTGCCCATTGGCACCCGGTTGCACTTGCAGATGAACCACAGATACATTGGGCTCGCCTTGCGACTGACCTTGAGCTTGTGCGGGCAGAACGGCAAGCATTGCCCCGCTCGAGACGAGAAGTGAAAGAGCACCATGGATAAAAAGCGATTTGTAGTTCATCAGAGGAAAGACCTGTGTGGAAAAGTACATCGCAATTGTATCTAATTGATATCTTTATTGATCGCTCTAGAGGATGAATCGTAGTCGTATTTCATCGCGATTGCCCGGTTTTGAGCGATCTGCCTGCACTTTGCAACGCCGGATGTGCTTTAGCATTGCTTAATGTGTCGCTCGGGTGGCGCTACTTCGCATTTGAATTCGGAATCTATTATCAATAGGCTTTCTGAAAAATACTTTCAGCGGCACTGACGCAGTGCATTTACATAGTGCCTTTCATGTTTCTAGTTAGAAAGCAATCTATGCAAGCTCGGGGTGTATTAAGGTTGTATGCTGCAGCGATATTGTTGGTGGTATCACTAGTTGATTCAACCTAAAGATTGGCTTGCCTGTCTAGATAGCATTTGTTTTTTTGCACTTTTGTTATTGCAGGGCTTTGCTGCATTCCAAATTTTGCTTGATGGTGCCCTCAATGGCATCGCTCTTTTCTTCTCCAAGCCATTTGCAGGTTAGTTCTTTTTCTAGTTGAAAGACTGCAAGCAAAAGATGTTCATTGCCTACTCCGACCTGATTATGGTCGTCCCTTAATTTTTCTGCTCTATCAAAAATGCCGATCGATGCTTTGCTAAAGGGAATTTCTTTGAGCGGAGCGGAATTGCTTGCTGACAGCAATTCTTGCAGGCTTTTCAAATGTACTTCTGCCAGGTCTACCTTAACGGCGGCTTCAATCTTTTCGCTACTCATGCCGGCCTGGCAAAGTTGTTGCTTGACACTGCTTTGATCAAGTGCCGCCAGGCTGATCAAGAGATGCTCCGGTTCGGCTTCCACTGTCTTTTGCAAAGAAGCAATTTTTTGAGAAAGAACAATAGATTCAAGAGCCGATTTAGTAAATTTCTCGAACATTTAGCTTCTCTCTCCTTAAATCATCGTTTGTCTTGCTTTAATTAAAAACTGATTGCACCATTCATAATCCGGGCGCTCCGGCAGTTTCGTTTTTTCATGGGATTGATCTAGTTGGCGGTGCAGATCAAGCCTCCATGCATCAATATCTTCAAAGTTCATTTCGCCTTTACGGATGGCTAGCAGCTGGTCTCTATTTTTTTCAACCTTTAGATTTAAATTGCCTGTTTCCAGTATTTCAATGCATGAAAGCAAAAGTCTAATCAGATGCATGACATGCTTCCACTTTGGCTCGCCGCGATTGCGTAGGTCTTGTTCCAGCTTTCTAAACTGAGATAATACATAGCCGTTGTAAGTCTGGTAGACCAGTTTAGAGAGAAAGCGCTCTCTGTTTTCGATCAGTTCTGAGGCGATGGGCGTCATAATCTCGTGCGAAGGCGAATATAGACATTCGATTACATTTGGATTAGCCTTGAGCGCAAGCACTAGGAACTTTTGCAGTTCAAAATAGGCTTCTTGATTGTCATTGTTTTCGATTAGTTCCGGTAGCCCCCAGAGCGACCAGTGCAGGCGCGCCGGTGGTAAGTAGATGCCGCGCATATCGTGATCAGAGTCTTCAACTTCTAGACCGTAGGCGCGCGAGCCAAAGCGGCATTTGTAGATAATGTATTGAAAGAGATCTTCATCGCTACTCGGGCGGTCGAAATTTATGCTTTGTACATGTTTTCTTACCGATATTTCTTCTCTGCTTAAGCTTGCTGAGAAGCCGTCTGGAAAGAGAATCCTGTATAAGAGCTTGCCATTTCTGCTATCAGCTCCGACGATTTTGCCTACTGCACCAGCTCTTTTGCAGGCAGTTCCGATCTCGTCTCTGATCTCACCGGTGGTGACAACTTGTGTCCCCACCGGTAGTGCCAGTCCTTCCAGTCTGTTCGATTTTGATGCTTCTTTCATATGCCTCGTCGCTTAGAGCCAGCCAAGCGCTTTCAAGTCTTGGACTGGTTCTTCAAACGAGCAAGAGCCCACCGAATGAATGAAGTCTTTGCGAGCTGCGGCAATCTCGTCTTGACTGAGTGAGAGATTTCGCCAGTGGGCTCTATCTTCAAAGCGAAAGGAATTGGCTTCGGTTTCGGCAATGATCGGTTCGATATTTTCTTCGCCCCGCCAGGCCAAGCAGGCTGCCATCAGTACATTTATGAAGCCGTGCATTGTTGCTTTCTGGGCATCAGCTTCATAAGTTAGAGGTTGTATCGATCGAATCGGATGGTGCAGTCCTGCTGTGGCTTTGAAGGGTAGCCTTAGTTTGGCGCAGGCTTTGATAAAGTCGGCAACCATGCGTGGTTCCGGAATTGCCTCGGGCTTAAGGCCGCCTGTTCTGATCTTGGCATAGTTTCCCGCTGCCTTAACAGTTTCCAGCTTTCCTAAGTCGGTAACTTCGCAATAGACCGGACGACTAGCGCTCAAGATTGCCGTACTTTCTATAGTCGCAGCTCTTGCTTTGTCGTCTGCTGCAATTACCGACAGGCAACCATCAAACTTGGCTGGGGTGTGCTCCAGTTCTGCGGCACCTAGCACAAACCAGCGCAACATCCAGGCGTATTGTCCCTGTCTGTATTGTTCGAAATTGCTCAAGGCTTTGTCTAGTTCTAGCTTGGCCGGCGGAAAGAGTCCGGCATAGTCGATAAAGCCGGTAAGCAGCGCCTTAAGGGCTGGAGAAGTGGCTGTTTCTTTCATTTCAAGCCTCGTTATTGAACTAGAGGCTAATTCTAGCTGATTGGCATATAGACCTGTAATAGTTAATTCGCGATGAAGAAAAGGATTGTTGTCAAGGGGTGTTGTTAGGATAGGTTCATCCCCACTGGAATTGACCAATGTTTTCTCTAGATATTTTCTCGATTCTGTTTCTTATCGGTTGCGTGATTGCCTTCTATTTGGACGTCAAGAAAAGGAAGGACATTCAACACATCTATAGCTTAGGCTGTCTCTTGGTCGTGGCCGGCCTGATTTGGTTCGCCTATTTAATTAGGCAGTCTTATTCCGATGTAGATCTGTTCCGCGCGGTTTTTCTTTTCTCAATGGGTATGGTCATCATTTCGTCTTCCGACATTCTTGATCAGCTTAGAGGAAGGTTGCCCATTTTAGGAAGTTGCAGAGCAAACCATAATGACGATCTCTTTTCGAATTTGCTCTCTCTGTTCGTCTTTGTTTTTATTTCAATAGCAATGATTAGTCAGTCGCTTGGCACATCGGCTGTCTTGCCCAGTTCCTCCCCAACTTCCTCCACAACTTCCTCCCCGACTTCCTCAGGCACCAAAAGTCAGCCGGTTGTGGCTGAGCCCGCCCGAAAGATAGCATCTAAGAATCTTAATGCAGATAGGCACCGCAAGATGCAGAAACGTGTTGATAAGCCTTCCCGCTTGGAGAGAAAGTCCATTTAGCGAGATTGATTGCCAACGCAGGTATGAAACTGAACAATTCTATGAAACTCTGGATGCCATTGAAACTCTGGATGCCATTGAAACTAGCTACTTCTCAATCGGCCCGTGCAATTTAGGTGCGGCGTCTTTGAGAGCATCCTCGTCTGTCCAGCTCGAACTCTGGCTTGTCGCCTGTGTCACACTCGCCTTGCTCTCTTGGGCTGTTTCCATTTGGGCCGGTTCGGCTCCAAGAATGTGTCCGATATTGGCGCCTGTCGAGTCGAGCATTTGACCTTTTTGATCTACAGAAACAGTCATCATTCGTCCCGACATCGAGAGCGAGCCTTTGGCAAGAGTGGTGGTGTCCTTGTTGACTCGACCGACTAGTTTGCCTGTATCATCAATGATATTGCCTGCACCATCTATGGTGACGGCAAGGGTGGTTCCCAGCAAGCTGGTAACTCCAGCGGCAGCGGCTCCTGTGGCTGCGGCGGCACCGCCAACTACGGCAACTCCAGCCTTGCCGGTGCCCTTAACAGCGTCGGCGGTGATGCTTGATGCGGCGCCCACTGTGGCACCAGCCGCTCCGGCACCGGCTCCGACCACATGACCGACAGCCTTGCCGGTGGCTGCAGCAGCGGCTTCAGCTCCGTGCACAGTGCCTTTAACGACAGCGCCTGTGCCCTTCACCACGGCTTCGCCGCCTTTTACCACCACGGCGCCTGTGTCTTTGACCAGAATCTCGCCGCCTTTGGCCGCGCCCTTCACGACGACTTCAGTACCTTTGACAGCGTCCTTCACAAGAATCTCTGCCCCTTTAGCCGTACCTTTCACCACCTTTTCAGTGGCTCCGACAACGCTTTTCATTGCGTTTGTGACTGGGTTGTCGGCTTGAGCAGGCGGAACTGAACTTAGGCAGAGAGGCAGCGAAAGCGCCGCCATAGCTGAGATATTGAAGAGTTTATTGATTAGATTCATGTTGCCTCTGCCTTTGCTTCTGTCTTTAGATTTTCACGTAGGGCGTAATTCGGCTTATTTTACCAAAATGCCGAGAACTTACTTGGCAAGCGGGGGCATTATGACGTCTTCTAAAACGTGCATTTCGCCATTGGAACAAGGAATATTGCTCACCTTTAAAACTGCCTTATCTATGTATATAGTGCCGCCATCTCGGCGCACTGTGAATTTGTGACCTTCTAAAGTCTGAATCTGTTGACCGTCCTTGAGGTCGTCGGCTGTCAGTTTACCCTTCACCACATGGTAGCTGAGAACCTGCTTTAGCTTAGACTTATTTGCCCAAAGAGTGTCCTTTGTTTCTTGCGGCAATCTTTCGAAGGCTTTATCGTTAGGAGCAAAGAGAGTGAAAGGACCTGTGCCTCTGAGGGTGTTGTCCATATCGTAAGCTTGGCTCAAGCCGTCCAAGAGGGTGCCGAAGCGACCAACTTCATTTTCTTTCAGTGTATTGACCAGATCTAGCGCTCGTCTTTCAAAGCCTTCTTTGGGTTGGTATTCTGTGGTTTTGCCGGCTTGTCTTTGTCTGCCTTTACTGTCGTCTCTTTCAGCCTGGGCAGGCAGTTGGCTTGCCGAAATTGTCAGAGCAACGGCTGCCAGAGTAAATACTGTTTTGCTTGGTCTGCCTTTATTCATTGCTTTCACTCTCCATATTTCTTGCGGCAATTTCTTTCAACACAGCTTTTCTTTCTTGTACAAATCTTTTGTCGCTTGGTGCTAATGCCAAGGTGGTCAGTGCATCGGTATTCGCCCAAAGCAATTCTTGGTGTTCGTGCAGTTGCGGCTTGCCTTCGGCATCGACTGCAACAAAGTCTACAATAAATGGTGAATGCGGGTCTGCCACCGAATGTAGTGTGCCTCCGCAGTTGGTGACGGTGAGCGACAATTCCTCAACTAGTTCCCTTCTTGCTGCGGCTAGATGATCCTCGCCTGGTTCCAATTTACCGCCGGGAAACTCCCATAGACCGCCGTGTCTCTTTTCGGGCGGACGTCTGCAAACCAAGAACTTGCCGCTGCGGCAAATTACAGCGGCAAGGACACGGATAACTGCTTGTGGTTCGCTATTTATTTCGCGTGTCTCCTTATTGCGGTTTCTCTATACTTTTGAGCTGCGCCTCTTACGTCGCCGCTTCTCAGAATTTTGTCTATCGGTCGACAATCAGCTTCAGGGGCAACCGCCGCATGGGTGGTGCCAAAATAGGTACGGTCTGTCATTATGGCTTTACGAAAATAATTGGCAGCAGTTTTGTAGTCTTGTTTCTTGAGAGCAATATCTCCGCATTTCATAAGCCCTATATAGGAACCTGAAGACGCCGCTGCATAATAGAGTTTCTCCGCTGCGGCGATATTGCCTCTCTCCTCTTGCAATTTGGCAAGAGTAATTTCTGAGTCAACTTCGCCATCGTCGGAGGCTCTTTTGTACCAGATCATGGCTTTATCCATATCACCGACTTCGTAGTGATAGAAATTGGCAAGATCTACTTTGGATTGGGTCTCACCGCTCAGCACTCGCTCCAAAAGAACAGCCTCTCTATCTTTTTTGCTCGAGCCCGAAATATCCATTTGATCGAGAGCCATTTTGGCTAGTTTATTGCCTTGTTGCATGGAACGCTCTAGCCAAAGTCGAGCTTCCTTCCTGTTCGGTTTGCCTAAGCAGTCTGATAGAAAAAGTTTGCCAACTCGAAATTGCGCCTCGCCATGTCCCTGTTGTGCTGCTTTGATAAGCCAGTCGAATGCTTCCTTTGATTCACCTTTTGTAGTTTTCTTAGAAATTAAATCGCCTAATTCGAATTGGGCATTTGCGTCTCCAGCCTTGGCTTTATCGATTAGATTTTTGGGGATATCAATTTTGACTTTGTCGGCAAAAGCCAGCGTCGATCTGGCGAAGGGTGGGTTGTAACTCAAGAGAAATGAGCACTGACTTGTCTTGGGTTCGAAATACATGATGACAAAGTCAAAAGGCATCTGACTCGAACGCAGTTTATCGCCGTGGTATATTTGTACATCTTTTGCCGGTTCTGCAAACTTGATTTCTAGTGATGGAATCATTAGGGTCAGAGCTCTTTCCTCATCCTCTAATTTTTCGACCTTGTTTAACTTGAGGTTGCGGACACATTTCTCCAGGTCTGATTGAGCTATCTTGCAGACGAAGGAACCAAATTGTCCGACTTCGTAATAGGCGTCGCTTTCGGCTTGGTAAGGCACCTTTAAGCAGCTCTCGAACTTCTTGGCGTTGTCTTTGAACGTTTCTGTCTCAAGTAGATCTAGCGGTGCGTTGGTATTGCTGGTGGTTGCGTTGAAAAGATTGACCACTACCACGATCAATAGCAAAACTATAAGGGTGATTGGTATGGCTGCTTTCATGTGTCGACCGTAACTAGTCCGCTTTGAAGCGCAAGAGTCTCAGTCCATTTGCCAGTACTAGCAAGGTGCTGCCTTCATGTAGAACCACTGCCTCGCTGATTTGCACCAGTCCTAAAATAGAGGCAATCGCAAGAACGGCGCTGACGCCAAGAGCGATGACCATGTTCTGTTTTATAGTACTGGTGGCGGTGCGGGCTAGCTTGACAGCAAAGGGCAGTTTGTTTAGTCCCTCGCTCATTAGTACCAGATCAGCAGTCTCTAATGCCACATCAGAACCGGTGCCGCCCATGGCTATGCCAACCGAGGCTGCCGCCAGGGCTGGAGCATCGTTCACACCGTCTCCTATCATGGCTACGTTTTCTTGTTTCGCCATGGCTTTTACCGCTGAAACTTTCTGGTCGGGCAAAAGCGGTGCTTTGACCTCGTCCATATTCAGTTCTTTGCCGATGGCTTTGGCGACGGTACTATTATCACCTGATAGCATTATGTTTTTGGCGATACCTAGTCTCTTTAGTTCGCTCAAGACATGCTTTGTTTCGCTGCGCACTGTATCGGCTACGCCAAGCACACCGACAAAAGTTTCGTTTTCTTTGACGACCATGATGGTCTGCCCGCTTTCTTCTAACTCTTTAACGAGCTTGCTTACTTCTTCAGGTATGCTACTGCCTTCAAAAAGAAGAAGGTTGCCAACTGAAATCGGAACGCCCTTCACTAGAGATTTGAGCCCTTTGCCATGAATCGCCTCACTGCTTTCGGCGTTATCGATAGAAAGCCCTTTCTCTTTGGCTGCTTCGATGATTGCCAGGGCCAGAGGGTGCGAGGAATGCGATTCGGCTGATGCGGCTCTCTGTAGAACCTCGTCGGCAGAGATGCCGTTCAATGGTGTGATTGATACTATTTTGGGTCTACCGACTGTTAAGGTACCGGTTTTGTCGAATGCGATAGCCGAGACTTTTCCCAAGGCTTCAAGATAAGCCCCACCTTTGATCAGGACCCCGCCTCTGGCTGCTCTTGTTACAGCGGCTAGCACCGCCGCCGGTGTGGCGATGGCGAGAGCGCAAGGAGAAGCCGCCACCAATAGAGATATGCCGCGCAGAAGCGCTGTTCTGAAATCTGTCTGCATCAGCATGAGGATAATTGTAAGAGCTGGTGATGCCACTAAAACCAGTGGCACAAATTTGCGCTCCATCTTTTGGGCAAGTCTTTGTGTTGGGCTTTTCTGCGCCTCAGCTTCGGCAACCATATCGATGATTCTTGCCAATACTGATTCGCCGCTAAGCTTAGTCACTCTTACTTCGATGGCACCTTCACTATTGATAGTGCCGGCGTAGATGGAATCTCCAGCACCTTTTGCCACCGGTACTGATTCACCTGTAATTGTCGCTTCGTCGAGCGAGGTTCTGCCGCTCAAGATGTTGCCGTCAAGCGGCACTCTGTCGCCTGGCCTGATGACGATGGTATCGCCTCGTTTGACCGCGGTGACAAGCACTTCTTTAATCTCTTCTCCAACTTTAAGTCGGGCTTTTTCTGGTCTAAGTTTACCCAGCTCTTCAAGGGCTCGTCTGGCTTTGTCCATCGCTCTGTGTTCAAGTCCATGACCGAGGCTAAAGAGAAAGAGCAGAAAAGCGCCCTCGAACCAGGCGCCGGTGAAGCCTGCGCCTACTGCAGCCAGCACCATAAGAGTCTCAATGTCGCACATTCCTTGCTTGATTGAGTTTATCGCTCCTCTGACCGGGAAGAAACCGGCAGCGACAAGTGCCATAATGCAGAAGGTCGTAGGCACGGGGGCTGCCGCACCTTCCTTTATGCCAAGGAAGAAGCCGACAAATAGTAGGACACCCGCTGCAATCACCAGCGGTATCTCAAGCATAGGTGCTAGTCCGCCGCCGTGAGAGTGAAAGGAGCAAGCATGACCTTTCTCGGGTTCTTCCAGGTCAAAGTTAAGGGCTTTTACTTTTGATTCGATTTGGCGTTTACTGATCAAGGTGCTGTCATATTCGACTACAAGTCTTTCTGATGCATAGGCAACACTGGCTTGCAAGACTCCTTTGGCTCGATTAAGTGCGTATTCAATCATGTAGGCGCATTGTGCTGAGTCCATGCCTCTTACAAACCAGGTGCCTTGTCTATAGCGTTTGTTTACATCTGCACCCATAGAGTTTGCTAGATGCAGTATTTGTGAAAGCTGCACTATTTCTGGGTCGTAGTGAATGCATAGCTCGATGCGATCAGAGTCTTTTCTTAGGTGTACATCCGAAATTCCTAGTTTCTCTTCCAGCAGTTTCTCAAGCTTTTCAAAACGACCGATCTCGTCGGTCTCGCCCGGTAGTATAAAGTCTAAGTTGAATTGGCAGGCGTTGCCGCCGCTTTCAGCTTCTCTGTGACCAACTCTCTCATCTTTTGGTTTTTCATGGTGATGGTGGTGCCCGCAACCTCCATGGCTGTGTCCATGGTCGTGACCGCAGGAGCTGTGATCGTGCTCGTGATTATGGTCGTGATCATGCTCATGTCCGTGGTCGTGACCGCAGGAGCTGTGCTCGTGATTATGGTCGTGATCATGCTCATGTCCGTGGTCGTGACCACAGGAGTTGCCTGGTGCAACACCATTCTGAACGGTTACCTTCAGAAATTTGCTTTCGGCTGTTGCGTTTTTATGCTCGTGTCCATGGTCGTGACCGCAGGAGCCGTGATCGTGTTTGTGTTCGTGACTATGCTCGTGTCCATGATCGTGATCACAGGAGCCGTGATCGTGCTCGTGCTCATGTGAATGCTCATTCGAATTGGATTGGGCTTTGCCAAGTTGAATCGAGACTTTCAACTCTTTGCCTTTGGGCTCGACTTTTGCTTCATGCGAGTGCGAATCCTGAATTTGGTTATCTTCATGTTCATGATCATGATCATGTTTATGTTCATGACCGTGATCATGACCGCAGCAGCCTCCATGCTCATGCTTGTGCTCATGATTGGTTTCTTTTTTCTCGTCGCTGCCCATTTTTGCTCGCTCTCAATTAGATGAAATGGGGGGCACGATTGTACCCCCTGCTTGCACTATTAGTGTGAATGTCCGTGACCGCCACTGTTTCTACTGCCATAGTTTTGCGGTGGCATCTGATGATCGTCGTCATCATCGTCGTCATGATGATCTTCTTCCGGTATCATCTGTTCAAACTTGGTGCCGCCTACTTCCAGTGTGAAGCTCTTGCAGCCGGGCGGTACATCAAACTCAAGCACCGCCGGCAAGCGGCTTTCATAGCGCTTCAACACATTGCCTTTATCGTCATAAATTACTCCGCCCGATGCCACAGTCATGGTTTCATCCACCAGTACGGCTACAAGTTCTGCCATCTCTTCCATCCGGTCGGCAATGCGATGGCACCAGAGGTGCCCGACTCCGGGATACTCCTCGTGGCAAATCTTTTCCATTTGCTCTTCATCTACTTGGTCGCCGACGCCAACCAGCACAAAATTGAGTTTCGGCAAGCGACCACCGGCGATTTCTTTCGCCACTTGCTCTGAATAGGCTCTTACATCATTGGCGTCATAAATTTGGCTATCTGTGATTATTACAGCCAGTCCTCTTCTCGCCCCTAACTCACTTTGTTTACGAATATAGGCTACATAATCCCGCAAGACCGGCAGCATTACGGTTCCTTTGCCGTAATACTGCGGTCCTGGAAATTTATAAGATTGAGCTTGGGCGCCGGTCAAGTCGCCCACCACTTCTATTTGTGAACCGTCGCCGGTTGCCCAATAGGCGACGCGCAAGACGCTATCGCGATCCTTGTTTGCCAGATATTCAAGCATCCAGCGCATTTGCGGCTCGACCTGATTTTTCACGGGTCCGAGTTTTGCCAGAATGCCTCTTGGTCCGTATTCGTCTTCCATACTGGCCGAGCCGTCCATGTACAGAGCTACATCCAGCCCTTCCACGGTTGGATCGTGCAGTAAAGTGGCGAGAACCCGACCATTCTTATTGTGAACATCTGAAAACGGTTTCGAGATAACTTCATGCTTGTGAGCCATTTTGACCTCTATAAAGAAAGAGAAAGAGTGTCGGCAACCGGTCAAGCCTTTAACGGCTTAGTGGTGATCGTCGTCGTCGTCATCGTCTTCCGGTATCGGTTGGGTGAATTTTTGACCATTTATCTCTAAAGTGAAGCTCTTGGCTCCTTCTGGTATTTGGAATTCCAGTACAGCAGGCAGTCTCGATTCATAGAGTTTGAGAACTTTGCCTTTGTCGTCGGTGATTTTGCCACCGCCGGCCACAGTCATCGATTCATCGACTAGAACTGCCACCAGTTCGGCAACTTCATTAATCTCCTCGGCAATACGGTGACACCACAGGTGTCCTATACCCGGATACTCCACGTGGCAAATCTCTTCCATCTGCTCTTCATTAACGCCCTGGCCAACGCCGACCAAAATGAAGTTGATTTTCGGGAGGGTGCCTTTATTGATTTCTTTGGCTATTTCATTGCAATAGCGTCTAACATCGTCTTCGTCGTGAATCTCGCCGTCGGTGACAAAGACTGCACAGCCGCGTCTGGCGCCCAAGTGCATTTGTTTGCGCAAATAGACAATATAGTCTTTCAGCGCTGGAGCCAGGTTGGTAGATTTGCCCTGAAAGGTTGGTCCCGGAAATTTGTAAGATTGGACGTCGACGCCCTTCAGTTCGCCCACCAGTTCAATATCTTTGCCATGGGGACCGCACGCCCAGTAACCTACTCGCAAGAGACCATTGCGGTCTTTTGTGGCTAGATATTCAAGCATCCACTGCACCTGGGGCTCCACATTGTTGGGCAGTTGTACTTCATTTCGGCCAAAGAACCAGTCTATTAGGTTGTTGTACTTCTTCTTATAGGCGTAATCGCCGCTCATACTGGCCGAGCCATCCATATAGATGGCCATATCGAGCCCTTCCACTGTGGGATCATGCAGCAGAGTGGCTCGCACATGTCCGTGCTCGACATGCAGGTCGGAAAACGGTTCTACTGGTCTTTCACTTTTGTGTCCCATTGCTTTGCCTCTATTTTGGTGGTTACTCGAAATCTTTCATCCAATCAGGTTTGGCTGAAGATTGTTGCTGGGTTTCCTTGATTTGAGGTTTTTCCTCGCTTCTTTCCTGTTTTTTATCGGTATCGGCTGCTGAAAAGTCTTCCATCCATCCCGGGGTCTGGGGTTTGGCGTTGTAAGGTGAGTATGAGGTATTGGAGCTGTAGCTAAATGTGCTACCGCTGGGCTTCTTGCTCTCTTGCGGCGGCACGGCGGCGCCGGTGAGGCGCACCCAGCCGTCTTTGTTGCTTTGATTGCTTGTACTCTGATGTTTATCAATAAAGTCGAGCATCCAACCGGCTGGTTTGTTCTGGCTTTGCGCTCTTGCCTGTTGCGGTCTCTGATTTTGAATCGGTTTATCACTCAGCTGCGGCGTTTTGATCTCGCGCGGGCTCAGCGCCGCTGTTCCTTTGGCGCGCATCCGAACTTCGCGGGTGGCCGGCTTGCTCTTGTCTCGCATTATTCGGGTTCGTTCAGGCGGCCAGCTGGGCAAACTGTGCAAAACTTGCTCGGCTAGTTGCATAAACTGCGCGGTTTTACCTTCTTGGGGCAATTCCAATTTGTCGGCTTTACCTGAACCGAAAACCGAATGGAGAAGCCCCTGGAAACCGCCCGAGGCGTTTGGTTTTCTCACCGCGGTGTCGCCTTTGATTAGGTAACCCTGGGCTTCCAATTCTTGTTCCATGGAAAGTCGGCTTGGTATGGGCAGCTTCATTCGCCTGAGCGGTAGTTTGATGTTTTCGCTTTCTAGGTCTTCCTTTATGGCGCTGATTATGTCAAAAAGGTACTGCTTAATGAGAATTTCATTACCAGCTCCATAAGACATCATATCTGGTGGCATGAGCGGGTAGGCGAATATTATACCGGCGCCTCTAATTGTCTCTTCGTCACGGTCTCCGGGCAGGGTCATATGATAGACGCTGTCTGAGCTGCCTGGTTCGGCACCCATGCCGGGGGCGGTAAATTTGTAGGGAAAGCCCTGCAGTAAGCCGCTCAATAGGTCGGCCCGGCTGACTGTCAATTGTCCCTCTATAAAGTAGGGGGCTTGGCTATTTGGATAAGGACCATGCAAGGTGCCATATAAATAAATTGGGTCGTTCAACCCCGGCGCGTTTGGGGCTTGTTCCATAAGTTGGACATTAAAGAGATAGAACTCAATAGCTTCAACCAGGCGATTGTTGCCGCCGCAGGCCACTTCGCTAAGGGCTAGTTGTGACTTAATGTCTTCACTAAGAAAATTTATCTTGTCGCCTGGTATGGCATGCAGAATGCCTGAGGCATCTGTAGTGACCAGCCATTCTTGCTCTTGCAAATGCTTGCCGCCGGCAAAGAAGTTGTCGAGAGCATAGAGAGGAATAAAATTTTCAGGTTTAACCTGGATAGGCTGCTGGTCGGAGCGAGCGACGAAATATCTTGGCAGATTTAGCTGGCTCATGAGACTTGGCTTTTACCGATGGGGAAGAGGTAAGTCGGCTTGGCTGGCTGTTCTTTATAGAAATTCGCTAGTATCGACACCTGAAAACAGGCAGTATACAGACCTTGACTAGTATTTACAACGTTTAATGTAGTTAGGAAACTAAGTGTTGAGCTTATTTTGCGCAAGTTCTACAACTTGAGCCGACTTACTGTTATAGTTTGAACCTTAAGGTCTGTTCCCCCGGAGGCGAATTTCGGTATGAGTTATGACGTCTACATTTTTGCGAAGTCCAGCAAAAAGGCGTTGACAAAAGAGGCTTTCACAAAATATTTCTCCGAAAGAGCCCATTATGAAGTGGAAGAGAACGACGCTTATTATCACAACCAGTTTACTGGTGTGCAGTTCTCCTTCTCTTTCTACGGCAGCGCCGAAGAAGATGTGAAATCATTCGAGAAAGATGACCCGACTGCTCCTCCTTATCCGCACATAGTTTTCTCACTTAACTATCGCAGAGCGCCTTTCTTCTCAATCGAAGGCGAAATGGAGCTCAGCGCTTGCGTTAAGCATTTCGCTGCGGTTGTTCAAGATCCCCAGTACAGCGAAGATGCCAGCATGGAATACGATCCTGAGATCTTCATATCGAACTGGAAACAGTCTAACGAAATGGTTATTCGCCAGTTCTTGGCTAAAGCTGAAGTGGTTGATACCATGCCCACCGCCGCCCTCGAAAGTGATTGGCATTGGAACCGTGAGTGCCCCAAACTGGCTAAGAAGTTTGAAGGTGTGCATGTTGCTCCAGTGGTTTATGTTCGTTATCAAGGGCAGGTGCGTCGTGCTTGTCTCTGGACCGATGCCCAGCCTATCCTCATTCCTTTTGTAGATGGAGTGGTGGTCGTGCGTGACGAGATTAGAAAGCGCACTGAAGAGTCTCCTGAAGCCGAATCTGATATGGCCTATGTGCCCTTCAAAGACATCAGTTCGCTGCTCAAAGACTGTCCGCGCGGTCAAGCCCAAATTCAATACATCGAAGTCTCATACAAGCGCCCCTCGCGCTTTATTCAAGACTATCTGGGCAATAAACCAGCTGCCAATAAGAGCGATCTGAAAGTTCTTACTGTCGAGCAGATTTTGCCTAGAGAGACTGTAGGCGCTCGCTAGAGACTATTGTCCAACCGCAAAATTAAATGAGAAGCCGTCCAATTTGGGCGGCTTTTCTGTTTCAGTGCCGCTAGTCAGGTAAGGGCAGAGTATGAAGAGTAGAATGGTTTTATATGACCTCAATTCGCCAATGTCTTGAGCCGTTTCTTTCTACCGATACCGGTGGTCGAATTGTCGTTGAAGGTTTTGATCAGACTTGTCTTTATTTCATCAATAGAGCTGATGCCGAGCGCCGTGCCCTTGGTCATAGCCACCTAGAAGAGTTGCATCTTTTGCGCTTCTTGTTGCTTGATGCGCCGCCACCATTGGCTTCTATTATTGAGGGAGCTGCTATTGATGGGGTAGATTTTGATCGTGAAATCTCTCTGGGTTTAGAACAAGCTAAAGAGAGAGAAGCCGCTGCGGTTTCCCAATTGGTCCATCAAGAAAATCAAAATAGCCTTGTTTGGTATTTCACTGAATCTTTGTCTGAATGTTTGCTTGGGGCCAGAGGTTTGGGTGCAGGAAAAGCGCATTGCGGGCATCTTTTATTGGCTCTCATATCTTCTTCCAGTCTTGCGACTATAAATGTGATTGACCGCATTTTTAATCGTGGTCAGTTGTCCGCTCGGCTCTTCTCCAGATACTGCCAAGGGGCTGCAATGGTGCCAAGTCGGCTCTATGTGCGAGAGCTCAATTGTCTCGATCCTCAGGCTTATGATTTCCATCCGACGCCTGCTTTGTCTGAAAGACTGAGCCCGGCTAGTCAAGCTTGTTTGACATATGCCGGCCGCATCGCAATGCAAAACGGTCATAGACAAGTCTCTTTCGAGCACATAATTGCTGCTTTGCTGAAAGATCCCAGTATTGCCATTTTGGCTACCTCGGCAAGTCCTATTTTCTCGCTGAGTTATCGCGCTTATGGTGATGTCGAATTCGACCAAGAGGCAATAGCTGTTATCGAAGCAATTGAGGCTGACCGCGATCGTATTGAACCACCCGATATACTCTCAGCCTTATGTCTTGACAGATTTAGCCAATATTTTCGCGCTTTGCCCAATTTCTTGCGCTTCAAGAGTCCTGAACATCTGAAGCTCTATGCCAGCAGGTTGACAGCTGAGTTGAATGATTGGGGGCTTGAACTTGGTGATGCCGATTTCCATAACCCTAAATTTCCGCGATGTCATTTCTTGCTCGCTCTGCTTTCTGAACAGTCCCTAGCTTTGCTGAAAGAGGCATTCGACCTTAGGCAAGCAGAAGAAGAGGTTGAAGATATTGATGATTTTCTGCTTGTGGCAATTTTACGCCATGGCAGACAAGAAGCCCGCCTAAGCATATTGCTTGATGCACTTGGTTTAGGGCAAGACTCTTCAGACTTGATTGCTGCCCTTAGAAAGCAGAGAAGATGCCATTCTGTTTCTGCTGGAGAGGCTGCAGCCGCACATGTCTTAGCATTGGCCGACGCGCCGATTGGCTGGTTCGAGCTCATTTTCAGAGCCTATCTTGCTGCCCTTACCAGTGGTGCTTACATTGTCTCGCCTGAGCACCTGCTTTATGCCATATTGTCTCGACCCGGCATAGTGACTGAAACAGTACTCTCGCGGCGAGGGCTCGATTTGGCTGCGGTCGCCTTTGTTGTGGCACTTGAGCGCTACATTCGCCTACCGGCACCCAATTTGCACTGGCAGCGCCGGTGGTGGCAATATAAGTCATATAGCGAGCTTTTTGACCGTGGGCTCTCTGCATGTTTAGAAATTGCGCCTGGACGTACAAGCGGTATTGGCAATGATTCTCTCTTCTTTACCCTGCAACGCAATTATGAGTATCTTGCCGATGATTTGCGCCGCGCAGCCAGTCTGCCGCGAGATTCAGTAGAGCGAGTCTTAGCCTCTTTCCCTAATCCGGACCTTGCCGAGGAACTACCTGGAACAACAGGAGGACCTTCCAGAGCCCTTTGCCGCAATATAGATCGCGCTCTAGCCTTTGTCAAAGAAGATAAGATTATTGATCCGCGCTCTCTTTTCTGGGCGCTACTTTCCGATACTGTGCCCGGTCAAGTGGCTGAACGATGCGCCAAAATCGGTGTTAATAACTGGGTCTTATCTCATCAACTTTTAAATTGTCTGATCAATTATTGAACTATTTTTCTTGAAAGCTTACTTTGGTTTTTATATCAAACTCATAAGACGAGCCTGACCATTTTGGCATGTGTGGAAAGCCTGAAGCATCGGTGATCCAAACTGCACAGTTTTGGAAGGAAGAATTGTTGATTACATAATTTGCCGGAATATCGAAACAATCAGGTCTGCTCGGATCTACTTCAACCCAGCCAATATTGGGGAAACAAACCTCATTCCAGGTGTGATAGTAAGAGTAGCTTTCGGGGCTCTTGCCCATCGAGTTCAGGACGGTGCGGTCTGCTAGAAATAGACCCCAAGCGCTGCGGTATGGTACGCCTTGCGCTTGGCAGAGTTGTTTGAAAAGATTGGCGGAATGTCCGCAATGACCTTTTTTAGCCCTAAGAATGGCGCGGGTATCGGTGGCGCCAAAACTGACCGAGTCATCGTATTCGATGTTCTGCTTGAGCCAATCACTGATATTGCGCACATAGGTTATGGGCGAATCGCTCTTTAGTTGTTGCGACAGACTCTGCAGTTCGGGCAAGACAGGTTGCAGTTTATCGGCCTTGCTAAAGTCGCCTTTTTTATAGTCGTGAAAGCTGCATCTGAGATTTTCTGGGCTAAAGCGTCGCGGCGCCGAAAAAACTTCAAAGTCGGTTTTGAAATTTAGGACAGTGCCTGCTTGAAAAGGCCGGTTCTCTTCAAAATATATGTGCCCGCTTCTTTGGTCGGCTTCAGCTTCAAACTTGCCATTTCGCGGTTCGAAATTGTATGAGGTTGCGCCCGGCAGGCGGTTGGTTCTGCTCCAAGGCGTCAGCACGGGCAGGGCATGCCAGACTCTGATCTGCCTTGGTAAAGCCTGCCTGGCACTGTTATTCATCGTGGTTTCGATGTGCACTTGAAAGCGACTGGCTTGTCCTATTTCTACGCCCCGTGGCAAGCTGGGAAGCGATGATTGAGCAAAAGAGTGAGCTGCTGCAAGTGTTGCAAGCAGAGTCGATATTATTGACAGCAAGCTTAATCTGTTTAGTCTGGTCATTTTAAGTGTTCTGGATAGTTTGTTGATTTCTGGTAGCGGATACTCTAGCAGAGCCTCAACAAATTAAGCCAAAATTGAAGCAAAAGTGCTTGAATCTTAGTATGGAAAAGCCGCTGCTCATTCTTGATTTAGACGAAACTTTGATAAGGGGGCAGGAAAACCCTTTGTCAGAGGGTGAGCCGCATGACATGCTGCTTGGCCCCTATTTTGTCTATTTTCGTCCGCATGCTCGCTCTTTCTTGGCCGCTATGGGCGAGCACTTTCGCCTTGGCTTCTGGTCTTCGGCCACCTTGTCTTATGTCGGTCCTATTTGCCGGCAACTAATGAAAGGACAGCCTGAGCCGCTCTTTGTCTGGGGGCGGGAACGTTGCACCGAGCGCTTTGATCACTTTAAGCGTGAGACTTACTATGCAAAAGATCTGCGCCATATCGAAAAGAACGGCATCAGTCTAGCTAGAGTGCTGATTGTCGATGATGAATTGCGCAAAGTGAACCGTCATTATGGAAATGCATTGATTGTTCGGCCTTTTTTGGGCGATGCCGCCGACGATGAATTACCAAAGCTAGAGAGCTTTCTGCGTTCGGTCAGTCAGTTAGAAGATCTGCGCCGGGTGGAAAAAAGCAAATGGTCTGCCGATCTTTAGAGCGGTTCTAAACATTTTTTCTTTAGCTCTTTCCTGAAGATCTTGCTTTTAGATTTTGCTCCCGCACTTATAGACAGTGGTTTCGCTGTGTCCATCGCTGTAAAAGTTGGTCACTTTTTCCAGGTCGCCGCTGAAGTCCTCCACTGTGGTCTTTATCAAACCAGGGATGGGCGAGGTGGAAAGAATGGTTGTCTCTCTTGATATGAGCTTGCCCTGCTTAGGTCTTTCGGTGGTGATGCTGCCGAAAGAACCGGTTACCTTTTCTATTGAACCATTGGCTGTGGTGAGTAGGCTGACTCTTTCACCTTTTCTGTCTGCTCTGCCGAGCCCCTGGCTGGTGAGAACCCTTTCTGTCTGCAAGATTTCGTCCATGGCAGTGGTCTTCAGTTCGCTGTCCTTCAGCGAAGGTGCCGCTTGTGCCTGCATTTGACTAAAGCAGAAAAGTGCCAATGATGCCAGCATTATAGGCGCCTTTGACATCTTGAAGAGCCTGAGCCCATTGACCTTTTCACTTTTGCTGGCAAACACCGACATTTTCTTTCCTCCGTTGTGCTCAGCTCAACCGAGAACTGAGGTTATTTAGAGAGAACTGAGCAGAACTTAATCTGCTCTTTCTAGTAGAATGCCTTTAGGAGGTCGTATGAGTCTTGGACTTTATTTGAAGGGGCGCTTTTCAGGCAAGGGCGTTAATTCTGAAAAGGTGTCTGCGGTGTTTGACCGCGCCACATTGGAAGAGTTTGAACGCTGGATCTCTAATGTTGCCTTTGACGAATTGGAATGGTCCCAGTGGACCGAAGATGATGAAGGCAACCCTTGTTTGATGCTCTTGCTGCATCCTGGGGCTGAACCGATTATGCTCTCACCTTTGTCTGAAGACGAGCTTTTGGTGGCTGCCGCCACTTCTTCAGCTGGACCGGGCTATCATATTTTTATCTGTGATCTTTTAAGAAAACTGGCTCAGTGCTTTGGTCTCGACTGGTATTCGGAAGAAGAAGCAGAAGCGTTGGATGAGACCGGCTTTTTTGAAACCGGTGATAAAGAGCGGCTTTATGAAGAGTTTAATCGCTGGATGGGGGCACTCAGTAAGCGCGTCTCTGAATTGTCCCGGGAAGGGGCTAAGTTTCATCTGGCTATGCCTTTCGATGGGCATCAGTTTGATGTCAGTGAACCTATTTTGACCCAGCTTGGTCCGCGCGACATGCACTGGTTGCAAGCCGTTACCCGTGAACCTTCTCTCGGTCGCGATATCTTTCCTTGGTGGGAGGATGGTCATGGCGCCGAGTATCATCTTGGTCGGGCGCTTTGTTATATGTGGAACGCCATGAGATGGCGTGAGCCTCTCACCGAAAGCGAAGCTGAGCTGAATGAGACAGTCTTGCGGCACCTCGATTCAGCTTACAATCTCGATCCTGACTTAGAATTTCCCTGGCGGGAATGGGCCCAGATTATTGCCAATTCGGGCAGCGATTGCGAAATGTCTGCCTTTATAGAGGAGAAAGCCGATCAGAGCGACTTTCGCCAGGCAAGACTGAGTCTGGTCGGCTACCGGCGTTATGATGTGCGCAAGAATTTAGGCGGCGGTTGGTCGATTGCCATACCCGGCACCTTTGTAGAAGAGCTGGAAGAAGGGCAGACCTTTTTAGCTTATGATGAGACACGCAATGTACGCGTCACCTGTATGTCGGCTACTGATGCCGCTGGTCAGCCGCTTGATGCCGAAGAAATACTGCGCAAAATCAAGGTAATCGATGACCCGGTGCGCTATGAACGCAACGGCATCTTTGGGCGAGCCTTCTTTGAAAAGATTACCGAAGAAGACGCTGAATTTTGGATGCTTAGAGGTGTTGCTTCGGCGGAAGGTACATTTGCCCAAGTGACCATCTGTTTTGAAGAAGAAGACGATCAGACCTGGGCTCTTTCTATCATTAGATCTTTAGATCATCGAGTAAGCCACCAAAGATAGTGGCTCAAAATATAGTGGCTCATTCCAAGACTATGCGTCCGGAAACATGGAAATTACCGGCGACAACTCCGCCTGCCACCATTGGTATTTCTAAGATGGCGGCATCGACGCAGACGTCGAATTGGGCGGCACCGGCTTGCACCAGAGCCCATTGAAAATAATAGTGAGTGTAGGGATTTTCAAAGACCTGAGTCTGCAAAACTTCGGCGCATATATAGGCGTCGGGCAGATAGGCCGGTGTGGCGGCACCGGTGGTACCGGCGGTCATGACACTGCCGATAGGACAAATCTTGTTGGCATACTCGCGGTATTCTTCTTTGCTGTTGAAGATGCTTATGTCTTTGGCGGCTGCAGTTAGCTGCACTGTGGTGACACAGGGCACTTCCATAAAATTGCAGTAGGCATAATCAGGACACTCAAAAATAATTGTATAGTCGCCGGGCAGACCGCCTAAGCCGGGTGTGTTCGAATTGGGATTTACCCAGGCAAGATAGCGCCCGTCAAGGGGGCGATTATTATACTTGAGCCTTTGTGAAAGCAACACTTTAGTGCGTGAATCGCCGTCATAGTGGGGGCAAATAGAATAGGGGCGGTTCTCTTCGTCTAGTTTTGCCCACAGTTGCGAGCGGGTGCCGGTCTTGAGCACCATGTAATAACCTAGAGCGGTACCTACGCGCTCGCCTCTCTCGGCGACGGTACCGGCTAGTTGCTGGGCCTCTTCCGGGCTGAATATTTTGAAGCCGACGCTGGCAAGAGGAGTCGTCATGATGTCAATCCTCAAGTTGTTTCCCTGTCTTGGCAGATTACCACATATTAGATCGCTATTCTGCTTGCTTCCGCCTGCCCTCTTATATTAATCTTTTACTGTGCAAAGCTTTCAAGAGTGATTAGAAACAAGCGGGAGTCGTCAGTGTCTCATCGAAAGACAATACGCAAATCTATTCGGACCACGATGACCATACCGTATATGGTGGCAGGCGTCGGACCCGAGTCTTTGACCTTTGATCCGGAAGCGGCGCAAACAGAAATAAGCTTGATTTGTTATGACGGCGAGCGCCTCTTAGAAGAGCATCGGGTCGAGATAACCAGGGTGGTTTCTCAGCTTGAGAAGTGGCCGGTGGTTTGGATAAATGTCGAGGGGCTGGCTAGCGACAAGAAGATTAAGTGGCTGGGCGATTTATTCAAGATTCACCCGCTCGCTTTGGAAGATATTGTTACGGTGCATCAACGGGCTAAGTTTGAAACTTACGATGACTGCTGCTTTTTCATCGCCCATATGATGGAAGCCAAAGATGAGCTGAAACAGGAGCAGGTCAGCCTTTATTTCAACAACAAGTTTGTCATCACCTTTCAGGAAGGTCCAATCGATGCCACCAAGCCGGTGCTTGAGCGCATCAGAAAAGGACAGGGGCGCATGCGCTCTGCCGGTGCCGACTATCTTGCCTATGCCCTTATAGATAGTGTCATCGACTGTTATTATCCAATTTTGGAATATTTCGGCGAGAAGCTCGAAAATATGGAAGACGAGATTCTCGATGCACCAAGCAAGCGTACGGTCACAAAGCTGCATTCGATCAAGCGTGAACTTTTGGCTATGCGTCGCGCCCTTTTCCCGCTCAGAGAAGCCCTCAGCTCGATGCTGCGCAACAGTCCCGATTATTTCACCGCCGATACACTTTTGCATTTGCGCGATAGCCACGATCATGTGGTGCAGATTGCCGACTTTATCGATACATACCGCGAACTTTGTTCCGACTTGATGGATGTTTATCTGTCCACCACCTCTAATCGTCTATCAGAGGTGATGAAAGTACTAACCGTGATCACCACTGTTTGTGCGCCACCCACCCTTGTGGCCGGCATCTACGGTATGAACTTCAATCCCGAATCATCACCCTATAACATGCCTGAGTTGAACTGGTTTTATGGTTATCCTATAGCCATAGTGCTTATGGTTTCGCTTTCGGCGGCCCTCTTTATGTTTATCTTGAAGCCGCTCAAACGACTGGAAAGCGGCGATTCGCCTAAAACTGCGGCTCCGGCTCCGGCTGCGGCTCCGGCTAATTCCAACCAATCGTGACTAAGTCTATAGACTTGAGTGTCGACGGTGCTCTTTTCGACAAGAGAAAACAGTATCGTTATTTGTTATGGCGCAATTTCAAAGCGTGTGAGCATGATAATTTCTTGTCTATTGTCATGCTTAATCCTTCTTTGGCTGATGCCACCGCCGATGACCCCACTATCGCCAGTTGTCGACGCCTAGCCATAGCCAACGGCTATGATGGTTTTGTGGTGACAAATCTTTTTGCCTATATCACGCCCTATCCACAGTTGCTCAGGCAGGCGCGGGACCCTATCGGGCGGCTTTGGGGCAGAAAGAATGACTTTTATATGCAGTTCAGCCAGGCGGTCTCCAGGCATACATTGTTGGCTTGGGGCAATGACGCTCTTTTCTGTCCCGAGCGCATTGCCCAAGTATTGGCGAATATTGATCCTGCTCGTTGTCTTGTCATTGAAATGACAACAAGAGGCACGCCCAGGCATCCCCTTTATGTCAGGTCGGACACCAAGCTCAAGAAAGCTCCGGCAATTCTATTTCAATTGCCTACTTAGTCTGAAAGCTTCCAGTAGCGCAGAGTATAGTCATTGCTGCCGGTTAAGGCTTTCTTGCCGTCTTTGGTGAAAGCCAGGCTCCACATGCCGAAACTATTCATGGTATAGCAGTTTAGTTCGTTGCCTTCGGTCGACCAGCGTCTAAAGGTTTTATCGAGACTGCCGCTCACTATATTGCCGTCATCGCAAAATGCGGCATTCACTATCCAGTCGCCGTGTCCAACTAGTTTTTTTGTTTCGGCGCCGCTTGCCACATCCCAGAGTCTCAAAGACAAATCGCGGCTGGCTGAAAGCAGGGTCTTGCCGTCGCCTTTTACATCAAGGGCGGTGATATCGCCTTTATGCCCCGACAGTTGTCTGACTTGGCTGCCGTCCTTAAGCTTCCACTGGGTGATTTGTCTATCGCTGGCGCCAGAAAATAAATAAGCACCGTCGGGGGTGAAGGCTAGACAGCGTATGGTCGTTGGTCTGCCGGTCAGGACAGTGACTGTCTTGCCGCTGTCGACATCCCATATATGAATAGTACCGTCATAGTCGGCCGAGGCTATTTGCTTGCCGCCCGGCGCCCAAGTGACAGCAGTTATGAAATTGGCATGACCTTTTAAAGTCTTTTCGCAGGACCCCGTTTCCAGGTTCCAAATTTTGAGAGTCTTGTCGATGCTGCCCGAGACAACTTTAGTGGCATCTTGTGAAAAGGCGACACTATTGACGTTGTCTTCGTGACCGTCCAGTCTTTTGATTTCTTTGCCGGTGGTGAGGTCCCAGTATCTCACTGTGTCATCATCACTGCCCGAAATGGCTTTGCTGCCGTCGGGGCTAAAGGCAATTGATTTGCACCAGCTAATGTGTCCGCTTAGTTTTGCCAGCTCTTCCGCCTTTTGGCTGGCAGTTTCTTTGGCTTCGCCGGCGATACCAGGCTCGCTGCTAGCGCCGGTCTTTTCTTTGGCTTCACCGGCGGTACCAGGCTCGCTATTGGTGCCGGTCTTCTCTTTGTCTTTTTCAGGCTCGGCAGCAGTAGGCGTATCAGAACTCTTATCAGAAGTCTTATCTGTTTCTTTGGTTGAGGGCTTGGCCTCGTCAGTTTCGCCGCCGGCTTTTGCAGCATCTAACTTGGTCTTCTGGTCTTTCAATTCGCTAATTTCAAGACTGGTACCTTGGGCTAAGACTGCATTGGTGGCAGGACCAAGGGCCATCGTCATTAGTGCGACAACTAAAGTGAAGGCGGCGGGCTTGTTTTTTTGAACGGTGCTCATGGACATTTTTTCACTATCTTGTTTGATTGACGGCTTTGGAGGCAGGGCCATCTTTAGAGACGGGGCCGTCTTTAGAGAGAGTTTCTTTAGCGGCAATTATATTGGCTTTGCCTTTCATATCGGCTTCTTTGATCATCGCTTCCACCAGTCCGACAAAGAGCGGATGGGCTTGGTCTGGGCGGCTTTTCAGTTCGGGGTGGAACTGACAAGCGACAAAGTAGGGATGACCGGGAAGTTCGATCATTTCTACCAATCTTTCGTCAGGCGAAAGACCAGAGAAGACTAGACCCTTTTTAGCCAGGTCTTCTCTGAGGTCGTTATTTACTTCATAGCGATGTCTGTGTCTTTCCGAAATTTCGGTTTGACCATAGACTTTCGCTGCTATACTGCCGGCCTTGAGCAGGCAAGGATAACGTCCCAGTCTCATGGTGCCGCCTTTGTGGGTGACACTATGTTGGTCTGGCATCAAATCGATAACAGGGAAGGGGCTGGCGGCATCGAATTCGGTGGAATGGGCATTGGGCATCTCAGCCACATTACGGGCAAATTCGATTACTGCAATTTGCATACCTAGGCAAAGACCTAGGAAAGGAATATTGTTTTTGCGGGCATAGCCGGCGGCGGCGATTTTGCCTTCGATGCCTCGGTCGCCGAAGCCTCCCGGCACCAAGATTCCGTCTACATCAGCGAGATAAGTTTCAGCGTTGTGTTTCTCGATGTCTTCAGAGAGCACCCATTTGATATTGACCTGGGTGGAGAGTTTGGCGCCGGCATGCTTCAGTGATTCAACCACAGATAGATAGGCATCTGAGAGCATGACATATTTGCCTACGATGGCTACCGTCACTTGTTTTTCCGGATGCTTGACTCTTTCGACAAGGTCTTGCCAGGCGGCTAGATCTGGTTCGGTGTTAGGCAGTCTTAGTTTTTCCAGCACTCTTTCTGCCAGACCTTCTTGTTCCAAGTTAAGAGGTACTTCGTAAAGATGCTGTACATCACGACATTGAATAACGCAGTTTGGATCTACGTCGCAAAAGAGTGAAAGTTTTTCTCTAATGGAAGTGCCCAGATTTTTCTCGGTACGGCAAGCCAAAATGTCGGGTTGGATACCGCGGCTTCTCAGTGTGTCGACCGAATGTTGAGTTGGTTTGGTCTTTAGCTCGCTGGTGGTTTTGAGGTTGGGAATCATGGTGACGTGTATATAGCAGCAATTGTCTCTGCCTACGTCTTTGCGCATTTGTCTGATCGCTTCTAAAAAGATGAGGCTCTCGATATCGCCCACCGTGCCGCCAACTTCGACAATAACAACGTGGGCTTTTGAAGCAAGGGCGCCTTTGCGCAGAAAGTTTTTGATTTCGTTGGTGACATGGGGAATCATCTGCACTGTGCCGCCCAGATAATCGCCTTTGCGTTCTTTCTCCAAGACGCTCTTATAGATGGCACCGGCGGTGATATTGTTCATCCGTCCGAGGTTGACATTGATAAAGCGCTCATAGTGACCAAGGTCGAGGTCGGTTTCGGCACCATCTTCAGTGACGAATACTTCGCCGTGTTGATAGGGGCTCATTGTGCCCGGGTCTACGTTGAGGTAAGGGTCTAGCTTGACGATACTGGCGGTCAAGCCGCGAGCTCGCAAAAGTCTACCCAGAGAGGCGGCCAGTATGCCTTTACCCAGAGATGAAACTACACCTCCCGTGACAAACACAAATCTGGTGTTCATAATGCCTCCTTTTTAAATGCTGTGTTCCAATTTCGGGGGGTGAGAGCTACACCGTCTCGGCGCTCCCATCGACAATTTAAATTTGCATTCATACTTTCTATTCCCCTATCTTCGGCACTTTGAAAAAGTTGCCGTCTTTGACCGGGGCGCAGGCCATAAGCTCTTCTCGGCTGAAAGCCCTGACTACTTGGTCGGGTCTGAGGGCATTGGCGGCACTTATGGGGTGCGACATAGGCTCCACCCCTTCAGTATCGATGCCTTTGAGCTCGTCGAAGAATTCGATAATGCGTGACAGTTCTTCCGAATGCTTGCGGCATTCTTCATCGGTTAGGCTCAGCCTGGCAAGCTTTGCCACATGTTTTACATCATCAATAGATATCATTACTGAATTTTCGCACTTACTTTTCTGACTTTTCGGTCGCGTTCTTAGATCTTATTTCAAAACTTCTGGTATTCTCGCAGAAAGAACCTCGGGTGTGAACAGTGATCTTAGACTTAGTTATCCTCGTTTTTACTCTTATATTCATCGTCTTTTGTTCTGAGCTCTTTACAAACGGCATAGAGTGGCTGGGTCAGCGTTTGCAGCTTAGCGAAGGGGTAGTGGGATCGGTCTTGGCGGCTGTGGGAACGGCTCTACCGGAGACCCTCATTCCTGTGGTCGCTCTCATCTTTTTTGGCAAGCAACACGGGGCCGAGGTCGGCATCGGGGCTATCGCCGGTGCCCCTTTCATGCTCTCTACGCTCACTTTCGGGCTTTGCGGCATCAGCTGTTTGCTCTTTACTCGCTCTGGTCGGCGCAAGCCTGGGCTGGAAATTAAAAAGGGTGTAATCAAGAGGGATTTGCGATTTTTTATCGCCGCTTACATTTTGGCCATGGCTGCTTCTTTTCTGCCGGCTCAGGGCTATTGGCGCCCCGCTATGGCTGTT
Organism: Obscuribacter phosphatis (SeqCode); assembly: GCA_017303615.1. Classification (GTDB taxonomy): domain Bacteria; phylum Cyanobacteriota; class Vampirovibrionia; order Obscuribacterales; family Obscuribacteraceae; genus Obscuribacter; species Obscuribacter phosphatis_A. The sequence continues at coordinate 219,901 of JAFLCK010000002.1, read as the reverse complement.
CTTTTGGTGCTTATTTATCCCTTTTATCTATGGAAGTCTTTTGCCCATGAGGGCGAGGTCGGTGAAGAGCCTGAGAGTCTTTACTTGGACCGCCTGCTCAAACTTGGTTCAAAGCGCTTGCGCCTGATTGTGCCCCAGATTGTGCTTGGTTTACTTGGTATATCCACCGGTGCTTATTTCTTTGTCGAGACCATACAAAATCTTTCAGACGACTTTCATATTCCGCCGCTTGTCCTTTCGCTGATTATTTGTCCTGTGGCTACAGAATTGCCCGAGAAAATCAATTCAGTGCTTTGGCTGCGTTCCAACAAAGACACTCTCGCCCTTGGTAATGTGAGCGGCGCTCTTGTGTTTCAGAGCTGTTTTCCTGTCGCTTTCGGCGTCGCTTTTACTGCCTGGCAGTTAGATACCGGCACCTTGCTTTCAGGTGCGGTGGCCATAACCGCTGCTACTTTCTATTTGCTTATGCTCAAATTTTCCAGGCTGCAACCCTGGCATCTGGCCATCGGCTCAATTGCTTATGCAATCACAATTGCCGCCATTATTCATCTTGATTTGACTTAGCCTGATCTGATTTAGTCTGATCTGATTTAGGCTTTATGTAAGCCAAATAGCCTTGTTTGCCCGGCGGCGGATAGTAAAAGTCTAGAATTTCTTTGATTGTCGCCGCCACAGGTATGGCAATTAGCATACCGAGGGCGCCGGCCATGACTTCGCCGCACAAAACGGCAAATATAATGGCTAGCGGGTGTAGTTCTACGGCGTGTCCGATGAAGCGCGGCACAACCACATAGTCTTCCACCAGGCGGGCGATCCAATAGCCCAGAATTATAAATATAGCCACTGCCACGCCCTGCTGCGACACGCCTACTATGGTGGCAATAGTTATGGCAAAGAAAGGTCCAAGCACCGGGATAATCTCTAGAAAGCCGCTGAGAATGGCTATTGGGCCAGCATATTTGATATTGAGCCAGAAGTGCAAAATGCCGTAAGCGACGCCGGACATGAGGACTATGAGAAAGAGTTGGCCTCTGACATATTTGCTCAGCATGACGTTTACCTGCGAAGAGAGAATCTTCACTGCTTCATGCTGTTCTTCGGGCAGGAAACGCAGACAGAACTGACCGACAGAGCGGCTGTCGATCAATAGATAAATTGATGACACCACGCAGACTAGAACAGACAAAAGACTTTTAGATAAGAGTCCGCCCAGATGCACTATTTCTTCAGGAGAGCCGATGTTTTGCTCTAGGCTTGCCGTCAGTTCTTCGGCGGTTTTCTCAACATCGAGCTGCCACTGGAAGCTGTCTGAAATTTGTTTGATCAGACTTGTGATTATGTCTTTGCGCTGGGCTGCCAGGGCTGAGAACTGTTCCAAAATCGAGCCGCCAAACCAGGCGCTGGCGCCAATAATCAGCGCCAGCGCGCCAATATAAATGATCGCCACTGAAAGACCAGGTCGTATCTTGAATGTGCTGCTTACTTGGTTGACCAAGGGTAAGAGCAAATAAGCGATGATCCCGCCCACGATGAAGGGCGGGAAGACTTCGCGAATTAGATAGAGAAACCAGAATATAAGTAGGACAAAGAGCCACTTGAACATGGTTTTTGTGTAGCCTTTCTTAGTGACAAACTATAAATTAGCAGACTACAGCAGGCTTCTTGCCAAAGTCGCTCAACTTAGTCATTTTTGCTGCCACAAGTTTGCTCAAGAGCCAAGAGGGTCTGAATCTTTCGGCATCTACTTTGGTATAAGCCTTAAGTTCATCGAGGCAGAAAGGCAGACCCTTCGAGTCAGCCAATTCCACCAGACCTTTCTTGAAGCCGCAGCCGTTAGCCATGGCTAAATCGATGTCTTTGACATCGACCACGCCTTCCTGCAGGCAATAAATTGCTTCATTGAGCATAGGCAGAATAATTCTCAAGCCGTCGAATTTTTCGGCTTTGGGCAAGGTTTTCTCTTTGTTGGCTTCGGCCACCAGTTCAGCCACTTTGGCATTGACCACTTTGGCTTCGCCTTTAGCCGGTACGCCTTTGTCGTGCATAAAGAAACCGGCGCCTGTTTTTTGACCAAGTTGTTTAGCCTTGACCATTTTGGCAAGCAAAGGTGAGGGGGCAAAGCGCTCGCCGTACTGCTCATAGAGAAATTGAGTGACATGGGCGCAGACATCGATACCGGTCATATCAAAGAGGGCAAAGGGTCCCATGGGCAGACCGTGTTCGACTGCTTTGGCATCAATTTCTTCGATTGTGGCGCTGCCTTCTTGCAGCACATAGAGCGCTTCATTCATATAAGTGAAGAGCACGCGATTGACCAAAAAGCCGGGGCATTCTTCTACTTTCACCGGGGTCTTTTGCATTTCACGGCAAAGATCCATGGCTGTCTTCACTGTTTCTTCCGAAGTGTGCACGCCGGGTATAACCTCTACCAGTTTCATAAACTGGGCGGGATTGAAGAAGTGCATGCCCAGAACTTTATCGGGGCGCGAGGTGGCGGCGGCAATCTCAGAGACCGACAGTGCCGAAGTATTGGTGGCGAGTATGGCTTTCTTAGGACAGATGGCGTCGAGGGTCTTGAATATATCCAGCTTCACTGAAATTTCTTCGAAAGCAGCTTCGATGACCAGGTCGACATTCTTGAAATCATCATAAGAGGTGCTGCCTTTGACAAGACCGAACAACTTATCGGCTTCTTCTTGAGAATTGAGACCCTTTTTGACACGGGAATCGTACATTCTTTTTATATTGCCAAGACCACGATCTACGGCGGCTTGTTCGACATCTTTCAAAAGAACTTCGATGCCGCATTGACTCAAAACACAAGCTATACCGCTGCCCATGGCGCCGGCGCCTACGACTGCTGCTCTAACGACTTTCATTTTTAAAAGCCTCGCTGATAAAAAACGGAAATTTGGCGCTATGCTAGCATCTTTGTTTGATTGCCCGCCAAATCGTAAGGAATTAGTATATGTCGCTGTTGACAACGCTGATGCGCCGCACCACTGATGCTGATTTCGGCTCGGTCGCCGATACACCTAAACATCTAGGTTGGCTTATGCTCACCGCCCTAGGTATCGGTGCCACGATTGGTGCAGGTATTTTCGCCATGCCCGGCATCATAGCCGGCAAGGCTGGTCCGGCAGGCATTTTGTCTTTTGTGATCACCGGCATAGTGATACTTATCGTCGCTATTTGCTATGAACGCTTTTCGGTGAAAGTGCCTCATGGTGTTTCGGCTTACAGTTATGTCTATTATTCAATCGGCGAAGTGATGGCTTGGATTGTCGCTTTTGGCCTCTTCCTCGAATATAGTTTCGGTGCCTCGGCTGTATCTATCGCCTGGGGTGAGTATCTAAAAAATGCCACCAACCTAAAGATAGATCCTTTTTGGTGTGGACCGGTTATAGACCAAGCCGGAAAGTTTCATTTCGGCGTCAATATCATTGCCATAGGCGTTATTTTTCTGGTTTCGACAATTTTGCTTTTGGGCGGTGTCTCAAAGTCGGCCAAGCTCAATTTCTTTCTTGTTATTCTCAAGATGACACTACTGGTGGTTTTTCTTGGTTTTGGCTTGCGCCATGTCAATCCTGCCAACTGGTTTCCTTTTATGCCCCATGGCTTTGACGGTGTGCTGAGAGGGGCTGCCACTGCTGTTTTCCCCTATGTCGGTTTTGACGCCCTCTATACTTTTGCCCGTGAGTCAAAGAGTTTGAAAGACACCCGCTTAGCCACCTATTGGTGTGTCGGTATAGTGGCTTTCCTTTATATATCGGTGATGGCGGTCGCCACCGGTCTTGCCCCCTGTTATATCGACGGCAAGCCCAATGCGTTGTTTGTCGGCACCGAAGCCGCTGCCCCTCTAGCCAAGCTTTTAGCCAGTGTCGGAGAAGGATGGACTTCGCAGTTTATTTCATTTGGTGCGGTGCTTGGTATTTTTAACGTGCTGCTCGTCTTTTGTATGGGGGGACCGCGCATATTCAAAAATATGGCTGAAGATGGTCTATTGCCGCCTGTTTTCCAGAAGACCACAAAAGGCAATCCGGTGCTCGGTATCATCCTTAATGGTTTGATTGTGGCTGGTATCGCCGGTTTTGTCCCCTTCGGCAGCATCTCGGAGATGATGGTGCTTGGTACCCTGGTGGCCTTTGTGCTGGTCTGTATCGGTGCTTTGCGGCTGAAGCTTGTGCATCCTCTTTTGGCTATCGCCGGTGCGGTAGGTTGTTCTATTTTGGCTTTCAATCTCGATGAAATGGTGCTCAAGGTCTATAGCGTGACTTTGCCGGTTGGACTTCTCATTTATTTTGTCTACGGTTTCAAACACAGCAAGCTTGGAAAAGCCCGGGCTATGCGGGCCCAGGAGCCTGTCGAAACTAGTTCGCACTAGGGCTTGCGCTTAGATATTTGCCCGGGCTTTACTTTCGTATTTCCCCCAGGCTTGACCCTCTTTTGCCATTTTTGCCGCTAAGAATAGGGCTATCGGTGAACTATTTGTTTAGTCACCAGTAGAAAGTAATCGAGGCATTTATGGAACTGAGCGTGCGCGGTGAAAGGCTTTCAGCCAAACTTAGAGCAGGTCTGCTTTTTCTTAGGCGCGACCTGCAAAGCCATAAACTTATTTTGGAAGGTGATCTCTTTCGTGAGTATATTGCTGCGGCGCCGCAATGGCTAAAGTCGGCTTTCTGTCTAATAGAGTTTAGCGAGAAAGTAGATCGATTTGGTTTGACCGGTTTTTTTATCGACACCGGCTGGTGGCAGGTGGAAGAAACCGAGAAAGCGCTCTCTTTTGCCGGGGCTGCCGGAGCGCGTGAGGTGTATAAGTTGGCCCGTGAGAGTTTTTCGGCTGGGCTTGATGCCGACTTGATGGACCGCACATTACTTATGTCCATCACTAGAGAGTCTTTGCATAAGCTTTTGGTGGCTCATGAAAGCGAAGTCGATGAATGGCTGGTGGTGCTCTCACGCTATGGTTCAATTGTTGGGGTTGAACATCTAGACAAAATTATCGAGCAGTCTTTGGTGCGCACCCTGCCTTATTTCAAGGCTAAGGCGGTAAATCCCTATGGTGTCAAAGCTTCTTGAGAATTGGCTTAGATGTGCCAGCGTCAAGCTTTATTTTGCGTCCATCCAGTTTTTGCCGACGCCGAAATCTACTTTGAGCGGCACCGTCAGTGGTTGGTCTAATTGCATGGCATTTTTAAGCAATTCGCGGGTGGCTTCTATTTCTTGATCGGGCACTTCCAAAACTAATTCGTCGTGCACTTGCATAATCAAGCGGGCTTGCAAGCCGCTTGCCTTGAGGTCGTGGTCCAGTCTAATCATGGCCAGCTTGACCAAGTCGGCGGCGCTGCCCTGTATGGGGGCATTACAGGCTGCCCTTTCATCGGCTCTTCTGATATTGTCGTTACGGTCGTTAAGATGGGTGAAATAGCGTTTTCTGCCCCAGATTGTGCGAGCATAATCGAGCTCTTTTGCTTCTTCTATGGTGGCTTGCAAAAAGCCCTTCACCCTTGGATAGCGACTGAAATATTTGTCGATGAAAGCTTGGGCTTCTTTGGTTGATATGCCTAAGTCTTGGGCGGTAGAAAAGGCGCCTTGCTGATAGACCAGGGCAAAGTTGATTGTCTTGCCCACCCTTCTTAGGTCTGATGTTACTTCTTCAATGGGTACTTCAAAGATTTCGCCGGCGGTGCGGGCATGAATGTCTTGGTCTTTCTGGAAGGCATCGATGAGAGTTTCGTCGCCCGACATATGGGCGAGCATGCGCAGCTCTATTTGGGAATAGTCGGCTGAAACCAGAGACCAGCCCTCTTGGGCGGTGAAGGCTTTTCTGATGCGCCTTCCCAATTCGGTCTTGATGGGGATGTTCTGCAAATTAGGATTGGAAGAGGAGAGTCGGCCTGTGCTGGTCACTGTCTGGTTGAACTCACCATGCAGGCGGCCGTCGCGTTTAGATATTTCTCTTGGTAGGGCGTCTACATAAGTAGAACGCAATTTGGAAATATGGCGATATTCGAGTATGCAGGCAATGATCGGATGCTCTTCTTTGAGAGCTTCCAAGACGCTGGCATCGGTAGAATAACCGGTCTTGGTTTTGCCCTTGGTTTTTAAGCCAAGTTCTTCAAAGAGCACTTTCTGCAACTGTTGGGTAGAGTTGATATTGAAGCCGTGACCGGCATGTTGATAGATCTCGCTTTCTAGTCTGGCTAGCTCGGTGCCCAGTTCGGTGGAAAGCTCAGAGAGATAATTCAAATCAAGGACAATGCCGTTTTGCTCCATCTCGGCTAGCACCACTGCCAGTGGCAGCTCCATGTCATAGAGCAAAAACTTTTGTTCTTCGTCCATGGTTTGCACGTAGTAGCGCGCCAACTCTAGGGTAAGGCGGGCATCGTCGGCGGCGTAGGCTGCCACTTGGTCGAGGGGCACCATGTCGATGGTCAATTGCTTTTTGCCGGTGCCAATAAGTTCGCTTATTCTCGTCATCTTATAGTTGAGAATGCGGTCAACCTGATCTTTCAAACCATGCTTTTGATCTGGATTGTCTATATAGCTTGCCAGCATCGGGTCAAAGACAACATTTTGCATTTTGATGCCGCAAAGCGAAAATACATTGAGCTCATATTTGGCATTTTGAGCCACTTTCCCTATGGTCGGGTCTTGCAAAAGCGGCTTTAGTTTTTCTGCCACCAGAGCCGGGCTTAGCTGTTCTTTGCCGCCGGTTATTTTATGACGCACTGGTATATAGGCCGACTTGAGAGCTTTGCCGCCAAAGCCGTTCTCGGTCAAGTGCACTTGATTGCGTTCGTTGAGCTTGACACGCTCGTCATAGGCCAGGGCATAGCCTACAATTTCTGTGTCGAGCGAATTTAAGCCGGTGGTCTCGAGATCTATTGATAAGACCGACTGCTGCTTGAGTTTGCTAATCAGATCGTCCAGCTCGCTTTCACTGGTGACCAGCAGCGGCTCTTCCATAGGTTCAAGCACAACTTCTATTTTGGGCTGCCTGACCGAGACCATGCGCCCCCGTCCACCTTCGGCAAGGGCGGCTAGCTCTCTATTGTAGTTGGGCTTGGCCGTGTCAAAGAGACTAAGCTGTCCATCTTTGCCGACCATGCTCTGGTTTACTTCGTTACTTTCGCTAATTTTACTTTCTGGGGCCGCGCCCACCAAGGCACCCACTGCTACTTTAGGTAAGACCGGCTCGGTGCCGTCGGCGCTGAAGCGAGAGAGTACCTTGGGGATGCGGCTGGTCAAAGTTTTGAAATTGAGGCGGGCAAAAAACTCCGCCACTTCTTCGAGATTGGGCATGGTGATAAGACAGTGCTCAAAATCAAAGTCGAGCGGCACATCTAGTCTTATGGTGGCCAGTCTTTTGCTGTCAAAGGCGCTTTGTTTGCCGTCTATAAGTTTTTGCTTTACCGAAGCCGACTTTATCTCATCTATGTTTTCGTAGATTTTTTCAACAGTGCCATAGCTCGCCAAAAGTTTGGCGGCGGTGACTTCGCCGATGCCTTTCACCCCGGGAATGTTATCTGATTTGTCGCCGCAAAGACCTTTGTAGTCTGTGATCTGCTCTGGGTAAACCCCGAGCTTTTCAAAGACTTTGGCTTTCTTGTAAGTGATAAGCTCGCCTTTGGATGGCATCAAGACTTCGATATTGTCTTCTTCCCCGGCCAAAAGTTGAAAGGCGTCTTGGTCGCCGGTCAAGATTAGAACACGCATGCCTTTTGCTTCGGCTTGCTTGGCCACTGTGCCGATAACATCGTCGGCTTCATAGCCAGACAGTTCATAAAGTGGAATCTCAAGCTTTTGCACACCTTCTTTGATGATTGGCCATTGCTGGGCCAATTCATCAGGCATTTCAGCCCGGTTTGCCTTATAGCTTTCAAACTCTTCGTGTCTGAAAGTGGGGTCGGAAAGGTCGAAGCAAACTGCCAGCATGTCGGGTTTTTGCTTTTCGATGAGGTCGAAGAGTGAAGCAAAAAAGCCGTGAACGGCACCGGTCGGGGTGCCGTCCTTGGCGCGCAGTCCAGATTTGAACATGGCATAAAAAGAGCGGAAGGCAAGCGAGCTGCCGTCGACTAGTACTAGAGTCTTCGTTTCTTTACTTGCTTCCACTTCAATCTAGACCTCTTTTATTTGCTGTTTTCTTGAGCTTGACTCGGTCCCGCTTCTTGACCTCTGGGGCGGAACGGCCCTACCGGTGGTGCCATGGCCGGTGCCAGTGGCTTGCCTTCGGAAAGCGAGGGGCATTGCACACCGGCTAGAGCAGCCACTGTGGAGGCAATGTCGGCGGGTGAAACCGCTTGACCATAGCGTCCGCCGGTAATGCCGAAGCCATAAAGCAGTAGCGGTACTTGTGAGTCGGCATTGTATGGCGAACCACTTTCGGTGCCATTAGCCTCGCCAGAGAAAATATAACCTGGTTTAGGCACCACATATAGTTCGCCGCTGCGCTCCCAGAAATAGCTTTTCTTGACGCCGTCGCTGTAAGGACCACTTGGTACTTGATTGGCATAGAGCTGGGCGGTGGTGATTACTTCAGCTACACCAGGCACAGAGTGCGCCACTTTGGCGGCCAAGGCTTCCACATCGGGCTGGCGATATTTGTTTTTGTCGATGGCGTTGAAATTTAGATAAACATAAGGGGGCTCGAATGCTTCGATCCAATCATCGGCACCAAGTCGGTTGTCGAGGGTGGTGTCCAAGAAATTCTTGAGATTTTTGGGATCGATGCGGCCGCCGTCTAAACCACGTTCTTTTGAGAATTCAGGAATAGCTTGGCTGCCACTACTGGCGGTGAAGCAGATTAGGCAGTTGGCTAGACCGACTTTTTGATCGAGATAGCTGAACAGCCCGGCTATGCCTTGGTCCATACGCAAGACAAGGTCTTGCGCTTCTTGCGAGGTCGGACCAAAGTATGAGACCAATTTGTCGCCGGCCGACAAACCAACCATAAGTAGATCTGTATCGGTGTGATTGCCCAAGCCTTCTTTTTCAATCGCTTCTTTCGCCAGGTCGAGAACCATCTGGTTTGACATGGGTGTGATGGGCAGAGTGGCATAAGCCCCTTCGCCCGGCACCGGATTATTTATGACATGAGGGAATGCTTTGCCGTCTTGAGGCAGCGGTCTTTCGTGGGTATAGTCGTCTCTGGTGCTGACGCCGTACTGTGTTTCGGGCAAGAGACGCACCCAGGGCTTGGCGCTGTAACGCTCAGCCGGTCGGGTATCGTTATAGGTTTTCACCCAGTTGGGCAGGTCGCGGCCAAATTGCGAGGAAGTGACGAAATTGCCGGTTTTGCTGTCGAACCAGAGCGAGATATTGGCCAGCCTGCCGCCTAAAAGCAGGGCCTGACTGTCTGAGACTGCCATAGATATGACTTTGGCTCTGCCATTTGTGGCTAGCTTGAGTTCGTCGCCGATAGTGCTGCCCTTAAGCAGTTTGGAACTCGGTCCAGGAGCATTGGCTCCGGTCATCTGGGCGTTTTCATCGTAGACCGCTGAGATGGCTTTGTTCTTGCGGCGGTCCCACCATTGGTCGGAGATGATGCCATGAGCCCAGGCATGCGCCCCTGTCGCGATAGTGGCATTGCCGCAACTGCTCATTGTATTGGCTTGCTGATAGGTGCAGTTGACAAAGTTGGCGCCGTTTTCAGCCAAAAACTTCAAACCGCCGTTGCCCATTTTGTCGCTATAGCGGTTCAAACTGGAAAAGGGCATTTTGTCAGCCACCAGCATGACCACTAGCTTTGGCTTGGCACCTGGTCCGGTGTTGGCGCCGGTATCGGCTGAGGTCGGGAGGCCTGCACCGAGAGAGGCTGTAATGGTAAGAAATGCAGCCAGGCAAGCTTTGAGCCTTGCGTTCATTTAGATCCCCTTGGTTGTAAACCGCTTGGTAATTATTTTGCGACTAATATTTTAGCGTTAACGGCTGAAAAGATTTTTGTGCAAATTTCTCTGTAAATATGGCTTTGTGTAAAGAGTTATCTTGAGATCTAGGGCAATAGGCAGACAAAGAGCTTGCCACGCGCATAAAATCATGGGCAGGTTGCACATAGCAGTTAGAACATATTGTCAAAGGCTGAAATCAGAACAGCCAACCCAGGCATTTAACCCAGGAGTTGAATCATGTCGGACCGTACCAAACTACTCAAAAAAGCCGTACTGACCAGTGTCGGTGCTTCTTCCAATGTTGAGCGCGTTAAAGATGCTCTCAAAGAAGCCATGCAAGACCTTGTCAAAGTCGGTCAAGAACTAATCGATGACCTAGAAGAAAAAGGCAAGATCAAAACCGAATCTGCCCAATCTTTCTTGAAAGGACTCTCTGATGAGGCTGCCAAGCGTACCGGCGGGCTCGAAAAGAAAGTTTCAAACAAGTTTCAGAAGAAAGTTAGAGATGCTGCCCGTGAATTCGGCTTTGTTTCTCTAGAACAATATGAAGAAGTGGTAGAGCGTCTCAAGGCTCTCGAAAACCACCTCGGCATCACCCCGCCGGTTAAATGCGAAGAAGAACCGGTGGATTGTGAAGTAGAAGCCGAAGTAGAAGGTGAAAATGGCGCCTCGGAAGAAGGCGGACGTAAGAAAAAAGGTAAGCGCAACGACTAATAGAGCAATCTAAAATAGGTCGGGCCCTGCCGCTGGAATTTGCAATATACGCTGACCGCTCTTAGGATCGGTCAGCGTTGCGCCTTTAATGGCTTCTTGTAAGCTCTTGTCAGCTTGCACCAAGGGGGCGCGCAATTGCCATTCCCCACCCAGCTGAGGGCAACCGGCTTCTTCCGGCAAGAGGTTGGCATTCACCGCCGTTTTGCACCAGTTGGGGTCGATATTATAAAGTTCGCTTTCTCGCGCTAGTCTGCTGCGCTTCAAATAATCTCGAGCTAGGCTCGACCAAACCACTGTTTCTTTTGTTTTGCAGGCAGTCTGGCAATAATAAATCAGCTCGCCGTTCATATGTCTCGATGAAGCGAGCGGATAGTTGCCAAAGACCAGGGTGGGAAAATCGCCGCTGAGGGCGCGGCTGTCTATGACCAAGGTTTCCGGTCTGGCTAAGCCGGCGTTTTCTTCCGCTATCAAGTCTGACAAAGATTTACCCTCGATGCTAATCTGGTGGTCGGCATCCAGCTTGGCAGCGGTGACGCTCTTTAATATGTCCGGTGTCTTGAGCCAAAAACTATTCTGATTCTCTTTTGGTTGATTGAGCTGTTTCGCTAGTTTTTCTGCTTCTTCATACAATTCAGACTCAACTAGACTTTGCAAAACCGGTTTGAAGACATAGCGCTTGCCTAAAAGATAAGCCGGTTTATCACCGGCTTGCAGACGATGAATGCCGCCTGCGGCCAAGAGAAAGAGATGCGAGCCCACCTCGAAAGAGGTGGATGCTGTCAGTTGGGCATTTTGTTGGGCTTGTGTCGAGAGATAGACGACTTTGTTCAAGACCAGTTGTTTCTGCTTTTCGTTTTCCAGCTTAATGCGGCGCAGACTGATTTCTTCCTTGGTTTTGTCGTCTTGCTTAATACCAGTCAGGTAAATCAAGTCTTGATTTAAAAGAAAGATTCTGTCGTTGCTTTCTTTGATCTTCTTATAGGCGTTAGCCTGCATCACTCTGGCTGTCGTCATTGTTTCGTTGGCCGACAAATTGGTGTTATAGATATCGGTGAGCAAATCGATTACTAGTTTGCGGCTTGGGTCTTGCAGTGAGGTCGCGGCATCATATTTTTCTTTGCGCCCGGGCAGACCGACGCTGCCATCCTGGTACAGCACCATTGGTAGTGTCGAGTTTGGAAAACGGCGCTGCCCATCGCTAAAGGCGTTTATTACAGCCTTTAAGCCTTTTTCCCTAGCGCCGCCCCTGTACAAATAGGCAAAAGTGCGGGCATCGCTCTCTTGCACAAGGCTTGTATTGGCTTGATTGGCTACCCGCTCTTGCATCGATAAATAATCCAGTTCGTTATTATCGTCTTCTCTATCAGTCTGTTCTTGGGCCTCAGCCTTAGGCGCTTCGGCAAAAGAGGCGTTCACTATTTTGAGTAGATTTTTTTGTTCTATTGGACGCTCTTGGTGCTTGACGAATTCATACAAAATTAGAGAGAGCGCTTCGCCTGGTGACATCTGCTCAAGCAGTGGTGCTTCCGGTATGGCGATATTGCCTACCAAACGGGCAGTGCCGGCCGGGTCTGCGCTTTCGCTTTGATAGCTCTGATTGCCGTTTCTATATTGGGTCCAATTGCCCTTGTTTAGCCAATCTTTGCGCTGTAAGAGGTCACGCAGGCTGGCGTCGCGGCTAAGCCTGCCGTGTGGAAAAGCAAGAACCAAACAGAGCGGCTTCAGGCGCAGGGCTTGCGGGTTGTTTCTCGTGTCGGCTTTGCTCCCGAGACTGACACAAACACTGCGTTTGGCCAAAAGCAAAGAACCACCGTTGGAGCCGGTTTCTAGACGTGCTTCCAACAACAGAGCAGAAGGCAGAGCGCGGCGATTTTTGAACTCTTCTTTGTGCCAATCGATAAAAGCTTGGTTGTCCTCGATTTTTCGCAGTGGCGGCTCTTGGGCAAAGAAATAAACTTGTTCACTTTCCTTAATTGGTACTGCCTGTAGTGCGGCGATTTTGCCTTCTTTTAAATATGTCTTGCCCTGGTCTTCGCTCAAAGCCGGTATAGATGTGACATCCAACAATTTTTGGTCTAAATAGCCCAGGCGCAAATGCAGTTCTTTAAGAGTGGTTTTGCCTCTTAGCCCACCTTCGATTGTTCTCTTGACCTCTGCAAATACAGAGCCGCCCGGGGCAATATCATTTTCTAGGCGGGCAATAAATTGACTCTGCAGTTCAGAGATGCGGACCATATCTTGAACCAGGGCTCTCTTTACCACTGGTAAATCAAGTTGCCTGGCTAGGCTGCCGCAGTTGCGCAAGAGCGAGACCGCCGTGTTGAAGCTGCGTGAATTTTCTCTATTCATCAAAGAGAGCGAGCCGAAAGTTTGGTCTTCAATAGATTTATCGGCAAGGGCGGCAGCGGCTTGCAGAGCGGCGCGGTCCACCGGATCGGTATCCGACTCTTTGATATTCATCCAGGCGATGAGCATGACATAAAGAGAGATGACGCCGCTCACAGCCAGGGTTGAGAACCAGAGTACGCCTATTGAATACCAGTCGATGCCGGTACTTTTTTCTTTAGTAAGCTTCTCTGTCATTCGGTCGCTTTCAGAAGACTCTCTAACTATCCTAACACCAGTCCGGTAGAATTAATCTGTATAAATCTCTCTGCAGAAAAGGGGTTCTTCAGTCGGTGATTGATTGGTTGCGCCATTTGCCTATCTCTTCAAATCACTGCTTAGCTTTGCAGTTATTGTTTTGCCTCTGTCTGGGCTCGCCCGATGCCGCTTCAGCACTAGAGTCAGCCGGAGTGCAGAGCCGTCTCGGCAGCCCCAAGCAAAATCAAGTCGACCTTGCTAAGGTAGAGCACTTGCTTTCGGAAGGGGCTTTGACCAAAGCGCGCCCGCTTGTGGAAGACCTTTTGGTCAAACGTCCGGGTGACCTGCAAGTGGCTCTTCTTGGGGCGAGGCTATATCGCGATATCGGTCTCACATCGATGGCGATTGTGCAGTATGAAAGAGTGCGCCGCCTGGCTCCTGAGATGGTCGAGCCTCTTATCGAATTGTCTTCACTGCACCTTGATAATTTGAGCAGTGCCATGGCCGTCGATTTGGCTGAAGATGCCGTGCACTTGGCGCCTGGCAATAAAGCGGCGCGAATTGCCCTGGTCAAGGCTTTGATTGCCAGTCAGTCGCTGAAAAGAGCGCGTGAACAGTCAGACAAGCTGATCCTCACCTTTCCTTATGATGCCACCGTTTTGCATCTGGCTGCCGAAGTGGCGCAATCTTTCAATGAAAGTGAGCGAGCCGTCGATTTACTCAGTCAGGCTATAGATAAAGCACCAGAGAAGCTCTCGTGGCAAATTGAGCTTTCTAGAGCCTATCAGGAGCTTGGCCGCTATCAGTCGGCTCGTCAGATTTTGGAGAAGGTGCTTATTAAAGAGCCGGTCAATTTTGAGGCACTTACAGAGCTTGCCCACCTTTATGAATTCGACCTTGGCGATTATTTGTCGGCTATGAAGATCTATCGACGCATTCTTGAATTTCTGCCCGATGATGCCTCCGCCCGAGCCGGTGCCGAACGTTGTTTAGGCAAACAGGCTGATTTGGCGCTTTGGCTGAGGGGCATCATTTATCGAGCCTTTGGTAAGGCGGTTGGGCATTAGCAAAAAAAAACGCCTGGGTTTCAGGCGTTTTTTCAATATTGCTCTTTTCAGATTTAGGGCTGAGACTTGGTGAGAACACGCTTCGGTCCGTGGATAGGATCTTCGATGATCACTGTCTTGTCGCGGGTCGGTCCCACCGAAACAATAGCCACAGGGCAGTCTAGTTCTTCGGCAATAAAGTCGAGGTAGCGCTGGGCTTCGAGGGGCAATTCTTTGAAGCTGCGCACTTCGTCTGTTTTCTTCTTCCAACCGGGGAAGCTCTTATAAATTGGTTCCATATGTTTGAAATTGGAGCCGATGGAAGAGATTTCTTTATGGGTGGAGCCGTCTCTCTTATCTTTGTAGGCGACACAAATTTGAATTTCGTCAAATTCATCAAGTACGTCGAGCTTGGTTATAGCCAAGCAATCGAGACCGTTGATGCGCACTGAATAACGACCGATGACTGTGTCGAACCAACCGCAACGTCTCGGTCTGCCGGTTGTGACGCCCACTTCAGCCCAGGCTTTGCCGGTTTGACGCAGCATTTCGCCGATTTCGCCTTCTTGCTCGGTGGGGAAGGGACCTTCGCCGACACGGGTCATGAAGGCTTTAGATACGCCGATAACACGGTCAATGATGGTCGGTCCGATGCCGGCGCCGATGCAGGCTCCGCCGGCAGAGGGGCTGGAACTGGTCACGAAGGGATAGGAGCCGTGATCGAGGTCGAGCAAGGTGCCCTGCGCGCCTTCGAAAAGGATGTTTTTGCGGGCTTGGACAGCGTTAAAGATGTATTCGGAAGTGTCGCAGACATATTTGCGAATTTGCTCGGCATAGCCAGAATACTCTTCCAAGATGGCTTTGGCATCAAAGGGAGGAATGTTGTACATGCGCTCCAGCAATACGTTTTTGCGAGGCACCATCCATTCCAGCTTTTCTTTCAAGACTTCTTTATCGAGCAGGTCTTCCATGCGGATGCCGCTGCGGGCGCATTTGTCAGCATAGGTGGGACCAATACCGCGCTTGGTGGTACCGATCTTGCGGCTGCCGCGGCTTTCTTCTTCGGCGGCATCGAGGGCGAGGTGGTAGGGCATGGTGACATGGGCGGAAGTTGATACTTTCAGCTTTGTATCATCCAAGCCGCGCTTCATCAGGGCATTCAATTCGTTTATGAAAGCTTTCGGGTCGATAACCATACCCGGTCCCAGGATGCAGGTTTTGCCCTCATAAAGAATGCCCGAAGGAATAAGGTGAAATTTATATGTTTCGCCGTCGACAACGACGGTGTGACCAGCATTGGCTCCGCCCTGATATCTGACGACTACGTCGGCATTTTTGGCCAAAAGGTCGGTAACCTTCGCCTTGCCTTCGTCTCCAAACTGCGCTCCGACAACAACTACGTTAGCCAAGGTCTGATCTCTCCAAACTAAACGAACGACATTATGTCTAGCCAAAAAGCATCTGCCGCGTATTTGAGCCCCTATTCGTCAACAACTTGAGTGTTGGCGTGCCGGGCTAGTCCGCAGTAGCAACGCGAATGAAAGTATTTCAACAACCCAAAGAGACTCAAGTCTCAAAGAGATCCAAAACATCTTTCAACGCTATTTAGACCCAGATAGTCTAGGGTACTCGCCAAGAGCTGTCAATTTCTCCGGCGCATACCGGTTATTATTACTTACTTATGCAGCGAATTTTTAGCACCAACTTGACTTCGGCTCAGCCGACCGCAACCCGTCTATTCGAGAGTGGGCTTGCTTCCGGGCACATGGCCCATGCCTTTCTCTTGACTGGAAGAGATAAGCGGGCCAAGTGGCAAATGGCTCGACAGTTGGCAACCTTTCTTAACTGTGAGGCGATGAATAGGGAAGGCGATGGCCAAGATGCGGGCGGCAAAGCCTGTTTGCAGCCGGAACACGATGTCGAGCATGTGGAGCTGGAAGTCATAGATGAACCGGCTTTTAACTCTGCCTGTCAAAACTGCAAATGGCTGTACCGCGATACCCATCCTAAAGCTTGGTATGTTCTCTCTTCGCAGGGCAGCAAGAGCGGCAAGATTCCGGTGGAGAGAGCAAGAGAGCTCTCGGAAGAACTGGCTTTGACCACCAGCTATAAAAGGGTGGTGGTGATAGAAGACGCATCGGAAGGCTCTTTCCATCGTCCAGCCGCCAATGCCTTGCTCAAGACAATCGAAGAGCCCCGTTCTCCCAGTCTTTTTCTCTTTTTTGCCGCCGCCGTCGACGATGTTTTGGCCACCATTGTCAGCCGCTGTCAGGTGGTGCCGCTCTTGAACCGACCGGAAGAAAATTTAGGTATCTTGATTGATGTGCCCCTGACCGGTAAAGCCCAGTCTACTGGCAATTGGCTTACCAGCGAGAGCGCTGCCATATTGGCCCGCCAAAGCTTTCTTGGGGGTAGTAGCGGCACTAAGGCTCACGGTGCCCAGCAGGTGGAAGAGTCTTTGGCTTTTGCCCAGGTGCTGCTCACTTTGATTAATGAGGCAGAAGATTCGGAAGACTCTGAGGATGAAGCTGATAATGGCGCCCATGTTTTTGACACCGCCCTAGCTTTAGAGATCAAGCGATTGACCTCTAACCCGCGACCTCTCGCTCTAGAGCGCCGCACTCGCTATTTATCAGAGCTTTTGAGATTGACCGAGGAAGCCAAGCGCCGAGTCGACCAATATGTATCAAAGAAGTCGGTTTGTGAATCTTTTGTTTTAAGTTGGCTGCAGTTGAGGCAGAAAAATCATATATGAGAAGATGTTCTAAATGAGAGCGACTAAAATTTATAAGACAGTGCTTTCTGTATCGGTGGAAGAAGAAGAAGATGTTCAAGAAAAAAGGTGACGACAAGAAAGGGGCAGCCAAAAATTCTGATGCCCAGGCTGCAGGCTCGGTGCCCGCATCTGCATCTGCATCAGGGCCAGGTGCCGAGGCTGCCGGCAATGTTTCTTCTCAAGCTATGAGCGGCGCCCAGGCCGCTAGTAATTCAGCCACCAATTTGACCGCCCAAGAACCTCTTGCCGCCGAAGGCGCGCAGGCAGGGCAGAAGAACCCTTATAAGATTAGCATCGTCACCGACGTGCTTTTGCCTGTTACTTTGGCGCTCGGCTGTTGCGGCGCCTTTTGTGCCACAGTCAAGATAGTGCCGGACAAAGTAAGCATTTATGGTGTTTCTAAAGAAATTTCGGAAGCCGAGAACGTAGCAGACAAGAGCCTGGTTTCGCCGCAATTTCCCGAAGAAGTAGCCCAATCTGAGCCCCTCAAATTGCTCAAGAAAGGTGATGTCGCCGCCGCCCTTAATGCTGCCCGCGCTCTGGCCGGCAAAAAAGGCGATGATGCCCGTTCTCTGTACGTTGCCGGAGTCACCTTGGTGCAAGGCGGCGGTAAGGCTGATAAGGAAAAGGGTGTCGAGTATTTGGCTAAAGCCTATGAGCTCGCCCCTTACAGTCAGTTTGTTCTTTTGGAATATGCCCGTGGTCTCAATGCCGTCAATCGCGATGAAGACTCGATTGGTATGTACGAAAAACTCTTGCGGGTATTTGCCGACAAGGTCGGAATGGCTCCCAAGAGAGAACTTGGTGACATGTATCTCAAGACCAATAAGTCGGCAGAGGCAGTGAAAACCTTTACCGAACTTATGCAGGTCGATTCAAAAGACCCTTCCTATCAGCGTAAGCTTGGTTTTGCTCTCGCCCAGGACGGCAAACAGCAAGACGGTTTTGAAGAGTTTCGCAAGGGCTTTACCAAAGAGCAAGACACCCTTGGCTATCCCTATGCTGTTTATGACATCGTTTCAGCCCATGCCGGTCTTTTAGAAAGTGCCCTTGCCGATCAAGAGAAAATAGTAGCCAAAAACCCCAATGATTTGCAGGCTTTGCTTGCCCTTGCCCGTCTTTATATCGGCACCAATAAGCTGAAAGAAGCGCGAGACACTCTCGATAAAGCACGCAAGCTGCAAGAACTGAATCCAGATCTGCATGAAATCATGGCCGAAGTAATGTGCAGGCAAAATCAGTCAACATCAGGCTTTGATGAGTTCCGCATGGCAGTAAACAATATGCATCTCAAAGACTGAGATGCAAAAGACTAGGCAATTAGCTGGACAATAAACTAAGCAGTGGGCGCTTTTTCTATACGCGCCAATTCGCTGTAGAGTTCCCGCTCGCGCTCTGAAATCTGCGAAGGTACCACTACTTTTGTTCGTACCAGCTGATCTCCGGCGGCACCGCCGTCACGACCAGGCAGTCCTTTGCCTTTTAGTCTGAGCATGCGCCCGTTTTGGGTGCCGGCTGGAATTCTTATCTTCACTTGCCCTTCGATTGTATTGACCAGGGCCTCTGAGCCGATAACGGCTTGGGCTGGGCTTATGGCAATTTCACAGACCAGATTGTCGCCGTCAATGGTGAAATAAGCATGGGGTTTAACCTTGATGCGCAAATAAAGATCGCCCTTGGCGTTGGTACCGCTGGCAGTGGCGCCTTCTCCGGGGATTCTTACTTTTTTGCCTGGTCTCAACCCTGATGGAATCTTGACTTCGAGTGTGCGGGGCTTGCCGCCCGGCGCGCTCAGCTGCAAAGTTCTTCTTGTGCCGCGGGCTAATTCTTCTACCGTAAGCTCTATATCGGCTTCTTGGTCGAGCATATGTCTTCTGGTCTGCGCGCCTTGTGCCTTTTGCTGCTGGGGTGAGCCGAAGGTCTGACCAAAGAGCATGTCGAAGAAATCGGAGAATGATTTGTTGGCTCCGATATCGCCCAAATTGCCAAAGTCAAAGCTGAAGCCGCTAAAGTCGGGCGGCGGCTTGAAGTTATCGCCGGCTTTCCAATTGGCCCCTAGTTGGTCGTATCGACTGCGCTTTTCAGGATCTTTGAGAACTTCATAGGCTTCGTTCAGCTCTTTGATCTTCTCTTCCGCCTTGGGGTCGTTTTTATTGGCGTCGGGATGATACTTTCTAGCCAGTTTGCGATAGGCCGCCTTCACTTCATCAGCGCTGGCTTTGCGATCGATACCGAGAATTTCATAGTAATCTTTGAACTTTACCAAGTGGTGCTCCTTGCTCTTGCACGCCCGTGCCGACCTGTGGCAGAACCACAAGTCTATTTTAAGCTAAAGCGAGCTGCAACTTGCAAGCACGGCTAGATTTATTTCAGAGCCTCTTGATGTTCGACCGCCCGGTGCGAGAGGGTGGTGATTAGTACCGGCGCTCCCACCAAGGGAATGCCGCCCACAAAGGGTAACGAGCCTAGATTGAGAAAGGGACCGACGTTGAAGTTGGTTCGCACCGAAAATTCGTATATCTTGTTTGTGCTATCTGGCGTACCGGTAACGCCGGTGTTTGGCCCGTACTTTGTGACCGCCTTGGAGTTCAAATCGGTCTCGGTAATAAAAAGATCGACGCCGGTGCCATTGGAGCCGCCCACTGGTTGCAGTTTGGCAAATCTGCCGATGCCTGAATTGGTCATGCTGGTGGCGGCATTGCGCATCTCGGTAAGTGCCTGGGCGTAGGTGGCGGCACTGGCCGCCTGGACGGCGCAGGTTTGTCCGAGCATGGCGACCGAGGCATAACCGGTGCTGAAGCTGAGCAGGTTAATCATTGGAAAGAGAACTGCCAATATAAAGACCATTAAAGCCGGTGCAAACTCTGCCATTTGGGCCGAGGCGCCAACCCGGTTTCGAGCTTTGCCTGCTCTGAAACTCTTTGTCGACAAGCATTGCGAGTAAAGACGCATATCAAACCCCCAGTCTAAACTGTTTCCCCGACAGTCAATTTAAGACCTATGCTTATAGTCATACCACTATTGCCCATCATTTAATCTAGACTGTGCTTTCAGTCGGCAAACCTTGTCCGTGATTAAAAGTGATACTGAATACAGTGGCATTCTCTCAACCCAAGGCGAGACAGTCAGCATTAAAATATAGCGGGGGGTTTCACATATAGAAGTTTGGTGGAATAATAAGGTTAGTTGGGGTTAATAATCGGGGGTGCGCACCCTCGCCAGACCAAGCTGGAATCAGATCTTGAATCTACTTTGTACAAGGCATTGGTACCTGCACTAAATTCTTGACTAGTCTTTCAATATTGGAGCGCAATGTTTAAGTCAGTTACCTCAGATAACCTAGATAGATACGCCGGCAGAAGAACGAAAGCCAAAGGGCAATCGTCTGTGGAGCTTGTGGCCGGCTTGATTATCTTGGTTCCGATAATTCTTTGCCTCTTTGACCTCGCCGTCATAGTCATCGGTGTGCAAATCAACGATGCTACTTGCCGAGAAGCCGCCCGCGTGGCTTCAATTGGTGATCCCACCGACTGCAATAAACGAGCCCAGGCCATTGTTGCCAGGGCTAATGCTCAGGGCAGTTCCATGCTTTCTAACTTTCAATTGCAAAGTTGCACTTCCACAATAAGCCCGGCTCAGATAACCGCCATGAAAGCCAATTTCGGCGGGCCGGTCAGCGGCACGGTCTCAGTTGTCACCCAGGTTGATATCAAGCCCTTTGTGGTGCACTATGCCTATTCGGGTGGGGCGCCTCTCACCTTTCAGGCCAGGCAGACCTATCCATTCACCTATGTGGTTCCCAATACTGCCGGGGGACCATAACCTCAAGGCACGGAGCAGTAAGAAAAGAGGCTCGGATTACTTCCGAGCCTCTTTTCTTTGAAATTTATTTGGACTAAGCAGTGGCTGCTTTAGACAGGTCTTGCAAAGTATTCAAATCGAGCTTAACGCCGGGACCCATTGTGGTGCTGACATAAACAGATTTGATATAGGTACCTTTTACCGATGAGGGCTTGACCTTCTGCACTTGGTCGACTACTGCAGCCAAGTTCTTCAAAAGTCTGGCGTCATCAAAGGAAAGTTTGCCGATAGCCATTTGCACGATACCGCCGTCTTTTTCAGCGCGGAAAGACACTTTACCGGCTTTCAATTCTTTTACGGTTTTGCCGACATCGAAGGTAACGGTGCCATCTTTGGGGTTGGGCATGAGGCCTTTCGGACCCAGGATTTTACCCATTTTGGAGAGCATGGCCATGGCGTCGGGAGTGGCGACCAATTTGTCGAAATCGAGGAAACCAGCACCGATTTTCTCAACCAGTTCTTCGGCTCCGAAATGATCGGCGCCAGCAGCTTCGGCTTCTTTCAATTTGTCGCCTTTGGCTACAACTGCCACGCGCACTTCTTTACCGGTACCACCGGGGAGGTTGACGGTGGAGCGAACTTGCTGATCGTTTAGTTTAGGGTTGACGCCTAGTTTGAAATGAACTTCGACAGTCTGATCGAATTTGACAGAGTTCTCTTTCTTGAGAGCTTTGATAGCTTCTTCGGCATTTACAGCCTGGTTGTGCTCTTTATAGAAGGTATCAAGCTTTTTGCGTCTTTTGGTGAGCGTAGCCATTTTTGAAATTCCCTGATGGTTGCTTTGATTTCTCGTACTTAATTTGTCTCGTCTTAGTCGACGATGGTGATTCCCATATTTCTTGCGGTGCCCAGAATCATGCTTTCAGCAGCTTCCAGGGTGGTGGCGTTGAGGTCGGGC
This sequence comes from Obscuribacter phosphatis (SeqCode), assembly GCA_017303615.1. GTDB lineage: Bacteria > Cyanobacteriota > Vampirovibrionia > Obscuribacterales > Obscuribacteraceae > Obscuribacter > Obscuribacter phosphatis_A. The sequence goes on along the minus strand of JAFLCK010000002.1, from coordinate 198,133 downwards.
ATTTTCACCTTGGCGATTTCGGTGACTTTAGCTCTGCTCAGAGTGCCAACTTTGTTTTTGTTGGGAGCAGCCGAGCCTTTTTCCACATTGGCGGCTTTCTTAATAAGTTCGGCAGCCGGAGGAGTTTTGAGAACGAAGTCGAAGGAGCGATCTTCGTAAACTGTGATTTCGACTGGTACTACCGAGCCAGCTTTGTCTTGTGTCTTGGCGTTGTACTCTTTGCAGAACTGCATGATGTTGACGCCGTGCTGACCGAGAGCCGGACCGATAGGCGGTGCCGGGTTGGCTTTGCCAGCTTGAATTTGAAGTTTTACCTTACCTACTACCTTTTTCACGGTTCTCTACCTAACTTGCTTTGCTGTATATCTGATTGGTCGAATTATGGATCATATGGTAGATGCGCCTAAGCGTCCACCACATTTACACTTTTATAACCTGGTTGAACTCCAGCTCGACTGGAGTAGCACGTCCGAAGATGATAACAGAAGCCTTGATTCTCTCTCTTTCCAAGTTTACTTCTGTAACTTCTCCGGTAAAGTCTGCGAACGGTCCGCCGGTTATGCGAACGTAATCGCCCACTTTGACGTCGATAGCGGCGGGCTTCTTGCCCTTCATGCCGGTCATAGCCATCTGACGTCTCAAGATTTTGCGAATCTCAGAATCTTGAACTGGTGTCGGTTTCTTACCGGCGCCGACATACTTAGTTACTCCGGGAGCTTCTCTTACGACTCTCCAGGAATCATCGTCAAGGATCATTTCGACGAAAACATAGCCGGGATATTCGCGTTCGCGCTTCTCCACACGTTTGCCGTCTTTGACTTTGGTCACCATTTTCTCCGGCACGATAACTCCGAAGATACGATCTTGAGCGCCCATAGTGAGGATGCGCTTTTCGATGTGCTCCTTCACTTTGTTCTCGTGACCGGATGCAGTTTGTACTGCATACCAGCGTCTTTGACCGTCAGTCTTGATAAAGCCCATTGTCTTTAGTTTGCTCCTTAACCTCTGCCCACTCCGGCTCCATGCAGTCTTGCCCAGTGCTCAAGCGGACCGAATATGACGTGTCCGAGAACCCAGTCGATGCCCAGCACCATAACGGTGATGGCCGAGACCAGGAAGATTACGCTCCAGGTTTCACGCACGATTTGACGGCGATCGGGCCAGGTGATTTTGCGGTGCTCTATGGCAACCTCTTTCATGAACTGAGCAATGGCCTTGATGCCTGAGGCTTCTTTTTCAGCCTGCGGTTTCTTTGGCTCTTTGCCCGGTTCTTGTTCGGAGGGTGCGGTTACTGTCATGTTTTGGTTTGCCATAGGTTCAGCGTTCACCATTTATAAATTCGCGCCCTGAAGGAATCGAACCCTCATCAAAGGTTTTGGAGACCCCCGTTTTACCATTAAACTAAGGGCGCTTGAAGACCCATACGGGCCTTTGCCTAGCTGGTTTCCGCCTCTTATCTGCGCTTGAGGCGCCGGCAGAAACCAGTCAGTGCTTATTTCTTGGTTTCTTTGTGCTCAACGCTCTTACGGCAGAATTTGCAGTATTTGTTGATGTTGAGTCTTTCGGGATCGTTTCTCTTATTCTTCATGGTTGTGTAGTTGCGTCTTTTGCACTCTCCACAAGCCAGAGTGATGATGATGCGATCATCTTTCTTAGCCATGTTCCAACTCCCCCTGTATAACGCACAGGCAACGGGTGAATTACCGACAAGTATCGGACAGTTTTGCTAATGATTTGCGCACTAAAAAAGAACGCAAACCAAAAAGGCCTCCTCGGAGGCGTCGATAGAGTATATCTAGCAGCCCGAAAAACTGTCAATAAAGCTAGAATAGTCGGGTCGCACATAGAGCGCACCGGCCGGGGCTCGATATGAGATGGCGATAAGTAAACAAAGGGGAGACTTGGGTTTTTGAGGCTTGTTGGGGCGTGGGGGTAAATAAAGCAGCTCTGAGGCGGAGCAATCGACCGGCGAAAGATGACCGCTTTTTAATTTCTTTCGTTAAGTTATTTCTCGCAGAGCCGGGCTGTAAAGCGTCTCAAAGGCGGGTTGTCAGTCGGCTACCTCTATATATGGCTCCGCTTTTTCTCTTGCTTCTTGTCCCAGCATTACTGACTGCTTGCACCGATAATTCAAATAACTCTAGTAGTTCACTGTTGGCGCTGCGCAAACCTTACGAAGACAAGGTGTTGCGCATCAATCTCGGCACCGAGCCTCCCGGTCTTGACTGGCATACTTCTACCGATTCCACCTCTTTTGATGTGGTTTCCAATCTCATGGTCGGCCTCACCCAGTACACCAATGATCTAGAGGTGAAACCCTCTTGTGCAGCCAGTTGGGATGTGCTCGACGGTGGTCGGCGCTATTTGTTTCATCTGCGCGATGGTGTCACTTGGACCGACGGCAAGCCGGTTACCGCCTATGATTTCGAGTTTGCCTGGCGGCGTTTGCTCAAACCGGAAACTGCTGCGCAGTATGCCTTCTTTCTCTACGATATAGAGGGGGCGCGCGATTTCAACACCGGTAAAATTCGCGACTTTAGCAAGGTCGGACTGAAGGCGATCGATGCAAAAACTTTTGAAGTGAAGCTGAGCAAACCAGCCGCATACTTTATTTATCTCACTGCTTTCTGTCCCACTTTTCCCCAGCGGAAAGATATAGTGGAACGGTTTGGCGACCGTTGGACCGAGCCCGAACATTTAGTCACCAATGGACCATTCAAGCTGGCTAAATGGCAGCATGAGTACAAAATCGAGCTTGATGCCAATGAGAAATTTTTTGAAGGCAGACCGGCTCTCTCCAAAATCAAAATGTTCATGGTGCCGGAGGCTTCAACTGCCTTTGCTCTTTATGAAAACAACGAACTCGACTTTGTCGATAATCGTTCCTTTTCCACCCCCGATGTCGAGCGTTATCGGTCCTCGCCCGAATACCGCAACTTTCCGCTATTGAGGGCTTATTATCTGGCTTTCAACGTCAGTAAGAAACCCTTTGATGATGTGCGGGTGCGTAAAGCTTTTGCCATGGCCATCAATCGCAATGTCTTTCCCAAAATCTTGCGCCGCGGTGAAAGACCGACCAATAGCTGGATTCCTCCAGCCCTGGGTGGGTCCGGCTGCGGTCTTCCTTTCGATGTGGCAGCGGCAAGGCGACTTTTGAGTGAAGCCGGTTTTCCGGACGGCAAGGGCTTTCCCGAGACCAAATTGCTCTATCCCAATCGTGAAGATGTGCGGCTAGTGGTGGAAGCCACCCAAGATGAATTGAAGCGCAATTTAGGCGTCAAAATTGATCTAGTCAATCAAGAATGGAAGGTCTATCTAGCCACTACCCGTAAAGACCCGCCCCAGATGTTCCGCGATTCTTGGGGGGCTGATTTCCCTGACCCAGAGACCTTTATGAATCTGTTTACTACTTTTAACGGCAATAACCACACGCGGTGGCATAGCCAAGACTATGATAATTTGATTGAACAAGCCGAAGGCGAGCAAGATAAAGAGAAAAGGAAAGCTCTCTATCAGAAAGCCGATGTTATGCTCTGCCGCGATGCCGTCCCCATTGTGCCTGCTTATCTAGCCACTCAAAACATTATGGTCAAGCCCTGGGTGAAAGGCATTGCCGTCAACCCTCTAGACTTTCAGTTTTTCAAAACCGTAGAAGTTGGAGAATCAAACAAATAATGTTCTCTCTGATAATACGCCGAATTTTGATGTCTATACCGGTACTACTTATAGTGGCATCGCTCACCTTTGCTCTGGTGCGCATTGTCCCCGGGGGACCGTTTGACAGCGAGAAAAGCTTGCCGCCCGAGATTGTCGCCAACTTAAATGCCAAATATCACCTAGATAAGCCGGTGCATGAGCAATACTTTCTTTATATAGGGCGACTTTGCCGCGGCGATCTTGGTGTTTCCTATAAATACGTCAATCGCACGGTCAACGATATTCTTTTCGATGCTTTCCCTGTCTCTTGCCAGCTAGGTATTGTCGCCCTCGGCTTAGCCGTGCTCTTTGGGGTGCCTTTGGGCGCCATCGCTGCTCTCAACCGGGGCAAAAGGCAAGATGTACTGGCTATGTTTCTATCCACTATGGGTGTTTCTCTTCCGGGCTTTGTCATCGGTGCTGTGCTCATTTATGTCTTTGCCATCAAGCTGCGCATCTTGCCGGTGGGGCTCTGGGAAAGTCCCTGGCATGTGATATTACCGGCGGTGACGCTTGCTTTTTCTCCTGGTGCTTATTTAGCCCGACTTACCCGCGCTTCGGTCTTGGAAGTGGTTGAAAAAGATTGGGTGCGGACAGCTCGCTCTAAGGGCTTGTCGGAAGAGAAGACGATAGTGCGTCATATCTTGCGCAATTCGCTTATGCCGGTGGTGACCGTGCTTGGTCCTTTGACTGCCATCGTCATTACCGGCTCTTTTGTGGTCGAATATATTTTTGCCATTCCCGGTATGGGGCGCTTTTTCATCACCGCCGTCATGAACCGCGATTATGATTTGATTTTGGGCACCACAATGGTCTTTGCCGTTCTCTTGATCGTCGCCAATATGTTTGTCGATATAGTTTATCAATGGCTTGACCCCAGGCTGAGGATGGAGTGATGACAGCAGCTAATCGCTCGCCCTGGCAAAGACTTTTGAAGATACCAACCGCGGTGCTTGGCTTGGCGGTGATTGCCGCTATCTGTCTAGTGGCGCTTTTGTCAGCTTTTGGTGTGGAGTTGACACCCTTTGCCTACGATCAGACTAGTTCGGACTATTTGGCTGCGCCTAGTTGGCTGCATCCGATGGGTACCGATGAGTTAGGGCGTGATCTCTTGGCTCGCATCATATATGGTGCCAGGTTGTCCATTGCCATCGGTTTGACCACAGCTCTTACCGCTTTTCTGATTGGCAGTGTTTACGGGGCTATCGCTGGTTTTTCTTCGCCTAAAGTTGATGCCCTGATGATGCGAGGCGTCGATATCGCCTACAGTTTGCCCGATTTGCTGGTCATGATCTTAATTGGCGTGGTTATGGGGCGCGGCACTTTCGGCATACTCATAGCCTTAGGGCTGGTGAGTTGGATGGGGACTGCCAGGTTGGTGCGTTCTCAGTTTCTCACATTGAAAAACGAAGAATTTATCGAAGCCGCTTACGCCCAGGGGCAGAGCAATCTCAATGTCATTCTCAAACATCTTTTGCCCAATGCCCTCGGACCAATTATCGTGGCCCTGACGTTTACTGTCCCTTCGGCGATTCTCTCCGAGTCTACCTTAAGCTTTATCGGACTGGGTCTTTCGCCGCCGGCTTGTTCCTGGGGCACTCTGGCTTCCGATGGTTGGCGCAGTCTAAGGGCTCATCCCCATCTCATTTTCTTTCCGTCGCTCTTTATCTTTATCACCGTGCTCTCCTTCAATTTCTTGGGCGACGGGCTGCGCGACGCTTTAGATCCCCGCACCCGACTTGGCAAGGGGAAATAGCTATTTTTGCTGCGATCTGATTGTATATTAGGCAGGAGTATCTAAAAGAGGATAGGGCATTGGCTAGAATTTCCGGGGCTGTCTTTTCGGTGTCACTGGCTTTGGCGGGTCTTTTTTCTGCTCTGGCACCGGCCTTTGCCGGTGACCGCGGCTGGGTGCTCACCCAGAGGTCTACTAATTTCGGCGATGCCTACATCTATATCAGTGCTTCCGGGCTAAAGATGGTCTCTCCCAAGTTGGGCTGCACCGTTGTCACCAGTGCGCCTGGCTGGAGCGTATCTTTCTATAACGACAAGACCAGGCAGTTCTACAGCACTACTTTTGAAAAGTGGACGGCTGAACTGAATCAGAAATTTGCCTCGCGCGGTCAGAGTTTGGCTGAAAGACCATGGGCCAGGGGAACTGTAGGTGGAGTAGCTGGACTCAAGGCCACTTCTTACAGCATTCGCAATGCCAGCCTATCTTCTAAGGCCGGCGGCCGCCGTCAGTCGGTCAATGCCGCCGATTGTTGGGTGGCTGATGAAATTCAAGTGCCTTCCCAGGTCTCAGCCATGATTTCGCGAGCCTATGGACTACCCAATACACGCTCCTTTCCGCTGCGCATTACTCTTTACACCAATAACAGTCCTCAAACCGTGCTTGATACTTATCGGTCGCAGACTTGCGACATTCCGCCGACTTATTTCGGCGTGCCCGCCGGCTATGCCCGGGTGAACAGCGAAGCGGAAGTAATGATGGATGACGAGACCAAGCAAATATTGAACGACTTGGCTTCTGATTCGCCTGGTCAAGGCAATAATGCCAGCGTGGCGCCGGTGCCTCAGCAGCCGGTCTATACCCAGCCGAGCGGCGGCCAAAATCAGTATAGTGGGCAGCAACAGCAATATACGGGGCAGCAGCAATATACTGGGCAACAGGGTGCTGCCAGCGCCGGCGGCGGCTCGATAGCCTTACCCGGCGGCTATACCCTGGACCGCGAGAAATTGCAGAAGATCAAAGAAAAGCTTTTGAACGGCAATACCTATAAGTAAGTAGTTCGTATTCAAGATAAATTGTCTTCTAATAGGCCTTGCCCGACCCTTTATATGTGGGAAATTGGGAATTTCGGGTATATGGTGTTGTGCACTAACTTTTCGTGGCTATGCGTTTCAACGTCAATTTAAAGATCTCGCATAAGGGCTTTATCCTGGTCTTAGTACCGCTGGTCTTTGAATTGGTGTTCTTGATTATTTTGTCTGTCTTGCTGCAGAAAGCCGAAGAAGAAGTACAGAGACAGGTTCGTTCCAAGGCGATTATTTCTCAGGCAAACGCACTTTCTAAGCTTTTCTATGATGCCGGCGTAGCCATGGGCGGCTATTCAATCACCAAGAGCCCGCTTTTTTCCGACCGTTACGACAAGATCGTGCGTCAGATTCCTATGGATTTGACCGAACTTTCGAATTTGGTCGGTGACAATGACAAACAGCAGCAGATCTTGGTGCGTCTCAAAACCATTACCTCAGATGGTTTGAAGATTTTGGGCGAAGCCAAGTCGGCTATTGACGATAACAGAGTGGATGTGGCTCAGTTTAGAGCCCGCCATATGTACAAACAAATCAGGCAATTGGCTGACCAGTTGCAAGACGAACTTAAGGGTCTCACCGAAGACGAACGCAAGATTGAAAACGAAAGCCCTGAGCAACAAAACCGAAGTAGAACCATGGTTAAGGTCTTCTTGGTGGTGGGCGTCGTCGTCAACATCGCCATAGCCTTCCTCTTGTTGTATTACTTCCTCAAGAGCATTTCCATCCGTCTCAATACTGTGACCGATAACTCATTTAGATTGGCGCGTGGTCAAAGGCTCAATCCTCCACTTACCGGGGCTGATGAAATTGCCCAGTTGGACGATGCCTTTAGAAGTATGGCTGAGGCACTTGCCGAAGCCAGCCGCAAAGAGCGCGCCGTTATTGAAAATGCTGCCGATGTAATTTGTTCAATCGATACAGATGGAAAGTTTGTCGCTATCAACCCGGCATCTTATGAAAGCTGGGGTTATTATCCAGATGAACTGATGGGGCGCCGCTTTATCGAAGTAATCGTGCAAGACGATATTCCTGAAACCATTAGGGCGGTGCGTTCGGTGCGCGGTGCCACCGGCAAGGTCTCTTTTGAAAACCGAGTCAGGAAGCGGGACGGCAGCATAGTAACTGTATTGTGGTCGGCAGACTGGTCTGAGAAAGACCGGGCTCTTTTCTGTGTCGCTCACGATATTACCCAAAGAAAGTTAGCCGAAGAAACTTTGAGACAGTCGGAAGAACGTATCAGAAAGATCATCGTGCACATGATCGTCGGCTTGCTCATCATTGATAAAGACGGCCGGGTAGAGTCGGTGAACCCGCGTTCTGAAGCCATGTTCGCCATGCGCAGTCATGAAATGGTCGGTCGCCACATAATGTCTCTCTTTGCCGATAGTCGTATATTTTCGGTCAATGATGCCAATGACCGGGCTGCCTTTATGGAAACTTTGTTTACTAAAGCCAATAACCGTATCGGTGAATTCGACTGTTTGAATGCTCGCGGTGAAGATTTCCCTGTAGAGCTGTCGCTGGCTGAATTTGATTATGGCGACGGTAAGATGCGCTATATGCTCAACATCCTTGATGTGTCTGAGAGACGCGAGGTGGAGCGTATGAAGAAAGAATTCGTTTCCACCGTATCGCACGAATTGCGTACACCACTCACATCTATTCGTGGTTCGCTCACCTTGCTTGCCGTCGGTGCCATGGGGCAACTGCCCGACCAAGTCAAAAAAGTGGTCAGTATTGCCGAACGCAACACCATAAGACTAATTGGTCTAATCAACGATATCCTCGACATAGAAAAACTAGAGGCCGGCAAACTCGATATGGTTTTCGAGAATACGCCGCTCACCAACATATTAGAGCGTTCAGAACAAGCTGTTTCAGCCTTTGCCTCAAATAACGGCGTTACCCTCGATATGCAGCCGACCAACTTTGTCGTGCACGCAGATGGTGACCGTTTGGTTCAGGTTATAGTCAACCTGGTCTCCAACGCTGTTAAGTTCTCGCCCAAGGGGGCTGCCGTCACTGTTGTCTGCCGTGAAGAAGAAGGCGGCATGGTGGAAGTGCAAGTCATAGACCGTGGTCGTGGTATTCCTGAGTCTTTCAAGAACCGCTTGTTCCAGCGCTTCCAGCAGGTAGAAGCCTCTGATGCTAAGAAGAAAGGCGGTACAGGTTTGGGTCTGGCCATTTGTAAGGGTATAGTCGAGCAGCATGGCGGCAGTATCGGGGTTGAGTCGGAAGAAGGCAGGGGCAGTACATTCTGGTTCCGTGTCCCAAAGGCACAGGTAATTAATACGTCACCGCCCTCGCCTCAGACCATGGCTTCGGGCGGTGCAATGACCATGAGTATGCAGCAATAACGAGGTATTGATGAAGGTTCTCATAATCGACGATGAGGAAGATTTCCGCACGGTCGCCAGTTCTTGTCTTGGTTTATTGAACGGTGCTGAAGTCTTAGAGGCTGGAAGCGGACAAGAAGGTATCAAAATCGCCTGTGATGAAAAACCCGATGTCATCTTGCTTGATCTTTGCATGCCCGGCATGGATGGCACAAAGACTCTGGAGAATCTGCGTAAAGAACCGGAAGCCTCGGAAGTGCCGGTCATTTTTTGCACTACCAAGGGTATGTTCGAGCAATTTGAAGAAATGAAAGCCATGGGGGCGCTGGCTGTTATAACCAAGCCCTTCGACCCGCTTCGTCTCTACGATCAGATCAATACAATTTTGACCAATGCTGGAAAACTGCCTTGCGCAGAGAGTAGTGAATAAGGGTTATTTGCAGCAGACTGGGTATTACTAGATTAGGTGTTTTGGTTTTGGCATGGGATCCCGTTTGGATTGACTAGGAGATAATCAATGAGAGTTCTCATCATCGATGATGAAGAAGATACACGTCAGATTGCCTGCATGAGCTTGAGCCTGTTGGGTGGTCTTGATGTTATCGAAGCAGAAAATGGACAGGACGGAGTCAACAAGGCGGCAGTCGAGCAGCCCGATGTTATTTTGCTCGACATGATGATGCCGATGATGGATGGTCCGAGTACTCTGGAAGCCTTGCGCAGTAATGAACGCACCCGCAATATACCGGTGATTTTCCTTACCGCCAAAGCCATGACCACTGAGATCGAGCGTCTCAAGAGAATGGGGGCTAGAGGCGTTTTGACCAAGCCATTTGATCCGACAGTTCTGGCGAATCAAATGAGGGCCATTCTGGAGGGTTAGGACGGCATGGCCAACTGGCAGGAGACCTTTTCAGAACTGAAGAGCCAATATGTGCAGCGTTCAACTGACAGGCTGGCTCAGATTATCGAATTGGTAACCAAGCTAATTTCCAATCCAATGAATAAAGATCTGGCTCAACAGCTCAGTCGACATTTTCATTGGCTGGCTGGATCCGGCAGTATGTACGGCTTCCAGAAAGTCTCCGCCATGGGACTGGAGGGCGAAGCTCTCTGCGACCAAATTGTGGCCCAGAGCGGGCCCGCCTCACCGATTGATCTTGAAAAGTTGAAAACTTTGCTGCAAGAGCTTTCCACCCAATTTACCGGCTCTGATGATGCCGGTGATACCACTCTCAATCTTGGTAAGGGCAGAGCGGCTCCGGCAGTCGGTCGACAGGAAGTTCTCATTGTCGATGAAGATTCGAAAGAGGTTGATTTTCTCAAGAGGCAGGTGGAAGACGCCGGTCTCGCCTTCCGTTGTGCTCGCTCTTTCGCCACAGCTCTGGCTGAAATTGAAAAGCGCATGCCCGACGGTATGATTCTAGAAATTCCACTGCCTGACGGCGATGCCTACGAACTGGTGGAAAAGATAAGAGCCATGCCCGGTGGCGATGAGATGGCTATTTTGATTGTTTCCAAACAAACCGGTTTTTTAGACAAGGTCAGATCGATACACTGCGGTGCTGATGCCCACTTTGAAAAGCCGATTGATATCAAAGCCATGTTTCGTCGGCTCAAATATTTGCTTGATAAACGCTATCAAGAAACTCCGCGTATTCTTTCTGTAGAAGATGATCCCGACCAGGCTGCTTTTATTAGAGCCTTTCTTGAATCGGCTGGCTATCAGGTTCGCACTTGTACCGATCCCAAAAATTTCGAGTCTTATATGTCGGCTTTTCAGCCTGACTTGGTTTTACTAGATGTGATGTTGCCGGGCATGACCGGCTACGAATTAGCCCGTTATATCAGGCAAGACGAAAGACATGCCACTTTGCCGGTGCTTTTCTTGACCACACAAGGTCAGATAGATGCACGCATTGAAAGCGCTCGCGCCGGTGGCGATGATCACCTAGTCAAGCCGGTGCCGCCGGCTCTCTTGCTTAGTTCGGTCAGTTCAAGATTAGAGCGAGCCCGCTTTTTGAAGACTTTGCTGCGACGCGATGGATTGACCTCTTTGCTCAACCATACTTCTTTTATGGAACAAGCTCAGACTGTGGTGGCACAGCGTCGCCGTCATACCGGCTTCACCGCCATGATCTTGCTCGATATCGATTATTTCAGATCAATCAACGAAAGACATGGTTATCCTGGCGGCGACAAAGTCTTGGTTGCTCTTTCGCTCTTATTACGCAAACGTCTAAGGCAGTCAGACATCATTGGGCGCTATGCCGGCGACGAGTTCGGCATCATTGCCGAAGGTCTCGATGAGGCTGAAGCCCTGGCTCTCTCCGGTCGACTACTTTCCGACTTTGCCTCTATTCAGCACTCTACTCTTTCTCATTCAGGCTTTTACGCCACTTGCTCGGCTGGAATTTCGATACTAGATGCTAAAAATATGACTGTGGAAAGTTGGGTGCAATCTGCCAGCAAAGCTTTGCAACAGGCTAAGAGTGCTGGACGAAATTGTGCTATTGCTTATCATCCAGAAGCGATCAGTCGGCAGTAAGCAAGTTAAATAAGAAAGGATCTCAAGGTGCCCCCTGGCAAATCTACTGTGATAGCGGTTTTAGGTGCCGGATCGTGGGGGCTGACCCTGGCTAGTCTTTGGGGTGGCAAGCCCGATTGTTTGGTCAAAGTCTATTGTCGCAATCAAGAGCGGGCTAAATGCCTGGCTTCTAGTCGTCAGATTGATCGTCCTAGAACTCAGCCATTGCCTGAAAGTGTTGAGGTCTTAAGCGATCTCTCCGCTTGTCTTGATGGGGCTGATGTCAATGTCTTGGTTTGTTCCTCGCAAGGGATGCGAGCCTTGACCGAAGCTATGGCTAAGACCGGTCTGGCTCTGCCGGTTCTGGTCAGTGCCGTCAAAGGCTTGGAATTGAAAAGTCATCTTAGAATGAGTGAGATCATCCAGGCCGCTTTTCCTCAGGCGGCGGTGGCGGCACTATCTGGTCCAAATCTAGCAATGGAAGTTCTCAGTGGCTTGCCGACAGCCTCTGTGGTGGCTTGTAAAGACATTACTGTTGCCAAGCAACTGCGCCAGGTTTTGAGCGCGCCGCGCTTTCGGGTTTATGCCAATGACGATCTGCCCGGTGTGGAATTGGGCGGCACCCTCAAGAATGTTATTGCTATTGCTGCCGGTGTCTGCGACGGCTTAGGGCTGGGGGTTAATGCCAAGGCTTCGCTTTTGACAAGAGGGTTGGCTGAAATGACAAGACTTGCCGTTAGGCTCGGCGCTCGCCCCAGTACCATGGCCGGGCTCTCCGGTATGGGTGATCTTTTTGCCACTTGCGAAAGCAGCCTTTCGCGCAATTACCGCGTAGGCTATGGTCTAGCCCGAGGCAAGAGTCTTGAAACCATACTTACTGAACTGGGTCAGGTGGCGGAAGGGGTGACCACCACCCAGGCTGTTTGTGAACTTTCGATAAGACTCGGACTGGAGCTGCCCATAGCTGAGCAAGTGGAGTCCACACTTAAGGGTATTTCGACGCCTGAAGAAGCGATCATGGCCCTTTTGTCAAGACCGCTCTCCAGTGAGTAATGCAAAAACAAGGGGAACAAAGTGCCGAATCGAGTTTTGATGCTTTCCTGGGAATATCCGCCGCGCATTATTGGTGGTCTGGCGCGAGTTGTCTGGGCCCTTTCGCGTGAGCTGGTGCTTTCTGGTGTGGAAGTGCATGTGGTCACTGCCGACCATCCAGGACAGGCCGAGCATGAAGTGGTAGACGGTGTGCACATACACCGCGTCAAAACTCAGACCGATACCACTCCTGATTTTCTTTCTTGGGTAAACCGCTTTAATTTTGGGCTTTTGCAATATGCCATCAAGCTGCATCAGCAAGCCCCTTTCGACATTATTCATGCCCATGACTGGATGGTCACCGATGCTGCTTGGGTATTGAAAAGCGGCTTTGGTCTTCCTCTTGTCGCCACCATGCATGCCACCGAAGCCGGTCGCATGCACGGCATTCACAGCGACTTGCAGCGTTATATTCACCAGATGGAGTGGCGTCTTACTTTTGAAGCTTGGGAAGTGATAGTCAATTCTCATGCGATGAACGGTGAGTTGCAGACGCTCTTCGGCTTGCCACCCAATAAGATTGCCGTGGTGCCGAACGGCACCGACCCTAGTGTTTTTGATTTTGAATGCGATGTGCGTCCCATCAGAGGACGCTTTGTCTCAGAGCATCAGCAGATAGTGCTCTATGTCGGTCGCATGGTGCGTGAGAAAGGCGTGCACGTATTGCTCGAAGCAGTGCCCCGCGTAATTTCAGAGCGTCCCGGTACGCAGTTTCTTTTTGTCGGCACCGGCTATTATTTAGACGATCTGAAGCGTCAAGCAGAAGCCCTCGGTGTTTCGCACCATACCCATTTTCTTGGCTATGTCGGCGATGAAGAGTTGAAACATCTCTATAAAGCCGCCGATGCTGTGTGCATACCCAGTCTTTATGAGCCTTTCGGCATAGTGGCCTTGGAAGGCATGGCCGCCCAAGTGCCGGTGGTAACTTCCGATGTCGGTGGTCTGAAAGATTTCGTCGAGAATATGGAAACCGGCGTCACCACTTATGCAGGCGATGCCGGTTCGCTTGCCTGGGGGCTTTTGCAAGTTTTGCGCAACCCCGAGTTGGCCGACAAACTGCGCGAGACTGCTTATGACAAAGTACAGCACATTTATAACTGGAAAGTAATTGCAAGGCGCACTCGCGAGGTCTATCAGAAAGTTTTGAACGAATCGGAAATGGTCAAAGCCGAGCGTTCAGTCATGGTTTCAGATAAAGAGAAAACTGCTAGCAGTGGCAAGGGGAGGTAGTTAGATGAAAGCTGTTATCATGGCCGGCGGCTCCGGCACGAGATTGCGCCCACTCACTTGCAATCTGCCCAAGCCGATGGTGCCTGTGGCTGGTAAGCCTATGTCTGAGCACATAGTCAATTTGCTCAAAACGCATGGCTTTGATGACATCGTTTTTACCCTGCATTATTTGCCCGATGCCATTCGTGATTACTTCGGCGATGGTTCCGATTTCGGCTGCAAGATAAGCTATTCGGTGGAAGAGGGTAAGCCCCTTGGTACAGCCGGTTGCGTCAAGGCTATTCAGGACCATCTCGATAGCACTTTCATAGTCATCTCGGGCGATAGTCTCACCGACATGGACTTAGGTAAGGCTCTAGAGTTTCATAAAGAGAAGAAATCGAAAGCCACCCTGGTTCTCAAAAGAGTCGAGAACCCCCTCGAATACGGCGTCGTCATTACCGACAACGAAGGACGCATTCAGCGCTTTGTGGAAAAACCAGGCGCTTCTGAAATTTTTTCGGATACAGTCAATACCGGCACTTACATACTTGAGCCCGAAGTGATGCTCTATGTAGTTATGGGCCGTGAACAAGATTTCTCGAATGATCTTTTCCCCCTCTTGCTTTTGCGCAATGAGCCTATGTACGGCTATGTGGCCGACGGCTACTGGTGCGACATCGGCAACCTGGCTGTTTATCGTCAGGCGCACCGCGACGTGCTCGATGGCTTAGTCAATATCAGTCTCGACCTGCCGCAAATCGAGCCCGGTGTCTTTGTCGGACATGGCTCTCAGATTGATGCTTCGGTGCAGTTGGAAGGTCCGGTCATGATTGGCAAGAACTGCCGCATCGGCAGAGAAACAGTCATATCTAAACACAGCGTCATCGGCGACAATGTCGTCATTCAAGAGAAAGCCTCGCTCAAACAGCCGGTTATCTGGTCTAACGCCTATGTGGGCAGCAATGCTCAGTTAAGAGCTTGCGTGGTTTGCAATAATTCCACTATTCATAATTCGGCTGAGTTGTTGGAAGGGGCTATTATCGGCAATAACTCAGTGGTTGGACAAGAAGCAACAGTCAATCCTGATGTGCGCATCTGGCCTGATAAAAACATAGACAGCGGCGCCAAAGTGCTCGAATCTGTAATTTGGGGCACACGCGCACCCCGCACCTTATTTGGTGCCCATGGTGTACGTGGTCTGGCCAACGTCGACATCACCCCCGAATTTGCCGTCAATCTTGCCGCCGCCTATGGCGCCACTCTCAAGGGTGGACCGGTATTGGTCAGCCGTGATTACTGGAAAGTTTCACAGATGATCAGCCGCGCCATCGTCTCAGGTCTGGCTTCGGTCGGTATTGAAGTGCAGAACCTAGAGTCGATGCCCCTGCCGATCTCGCGCTATTATGTCAAAACCCAGCGTGCCGCCGGTTTGATTCATGTGCGGGTTTCACAGCGCGAAATAGACAAAATTACAATTGAGTTTTTCGACAGCCAGGGCGTGGCCATAACCAAGTCGATGGAACGCAAGATCGAAACCACTTTCTTCAAAGAAGACTTCCCTCGTTGCGCTCCTTCCGATGTCGGCAGCATCTCTTTCCCCAGCCGTGTGCGCGAGTACTATGTCGACGAATTTCTCAACCACGTTAAAGGTCAAGTCTTCGAAGAAGACAAAGTACCTTTCTGTATCGTGCCCGGTTCGAACTACACCAGAAAGACCAAGCTTGGAGCCCTTTCCACCCATGCTCCAAAAGTTGTAATCGACTATGCCATGGCTGAAACAGGCGTGCTCTTGCCCGACCTGCTCGGTCAACTCGGTATCGAGACTGTCGTGCTCAACTCATCGATTCGCAATTCGCCGCCCCGGCAAGAAGAGCGCATTTCGATGCGCAAGCAGCTTGCCGATGTGGTTAAGGCTTTGGGTGCAGACTTGGGCGTGCAGATTGGTCGAAACGGCGAACAGATGACCCTGGTCGACGAAGCCGGACAGATTATCAGGGGTGAGCTTCTGCTAGCCACGGTGGCCGACATAATCTTGCGCGATAAGCCAGGTCGCTCCATCGTTGTACCGGTTAATGCCAGCTCGGTAATCGAGCGCATCGCCAGCCGCTATGGCTGCAAAGTTGTGCGCTGCAAGGCTTCCGAGACCGAAATCGGCAGCACTACAGCCAAGCTGGAAGAAGCTGTTTTGGGCGGCAGCGCCAACGGCTGCTTCATCTTCCCTGAATTCCAGAACGGTTATGACGCCATGTTTGCCGTGGGGCAAGTGCTCGAGCATTTGACCTATCAGGGCCGCACTTTGCAGCAAGCCGTGGCTGAACTGCCGCCGCTCTATTATCAAGTGGATTCGGTGCATTGTCCTTGGGAAAGAAAAGGTCGGGTGATGAGGCTTCTGGTGGAGAAACACCAAGATAGACCGATGGAGCTTCTCGACGGCGTCAAGATTCAGACCCGCCCGGACCACTGGATCTTGGTTTTGCCTGATGCCGTTGAGCCCCTAGTGCATGTTTATGCCGACGGTTCCAACTTGCAGAATACTTCAGCCGACCTAAACGAATATACTCAGCTTGTCAGGTATTTGCAGAAAGCCTGATCTTTCAATATAGTCGTTTTAGAGAGCATCTAAATGGGCATAGCCTTAAAGCAGGCTGGCGCTAGCGGAACGGGAGTATTGGAAGAATGTTCGGAAGGAACGACGGACGCAACCCTCCACAACAGGGTAAGTCCACCGGAAAAGAAGTGCGCAAGTTCCTGGACGGTAATCCGGGTAAGCCCACCCAGGCTCCCTTGCCCAACCGGGCCGTAGACCGCTCGATGTATTCGAACGGCTTGGCGGCCGGGCAAAATCCTGACTGGTCGGTGGCTGTATCAGAACAGATTCTTGTTTATCATGAGTCTGAGCCGGTCGAACCAGGCACCGACTGGATGAGTCAGCTCAAGCAAGACTCTTTGCAATTTCTTGCCGATCAGCGCGGCGTGCATTTGCAAGAGGTTTATCGCGAATCTATCTATAAGTCTGGCATTGCCATTCTAGTCGACAAGATTTATGGCTTGTTGCAACGCTATATGTTCGAATTCAACCAGGTTGCCAATGGCACCGAGTTGCATGTCTCGGGATCTATATCAGGAGACGTGACCGAGGTCACCAAGTACAACCGTTTTAGAGAAGCGGAAGAAACCAAGACCTATTTCAGGGCTCGTTTTTCAACCCGCCTTTGTTCTTTGGTTGTACGTGGTTGCGACGACAAAGTGGAATGCTTCTTGGTACCCACCAGTAAAGTAATGGCTTTGAGCCGCACCGAGAATGATTATCAGCCGATTGCCACTATTCAAGTGAAGATTACCGAGCAGGGCATGATGTGGCGTATGCAAGACGCTAATCCGCCTATTGAGACGCTTGACCAGCTCTGTATGTGGTTATTCTCAGCCATGATCCAAGAAACCAAGAATTACGCTCGTTTGGGTGGCGAAGAGGGCGCCGTCTAATTATTTTGTTTATGCGAAAGAATTTTTCTGCAGCATGATTTAATATTCGAATGCTTTTGTGCTTTGTGTGGAATATATGGCACAGAGCAGTGCTCTCACTTTAGATAGAGGTTTTTTCGACTATGGGTGCCATCAATCCCGAAATGCTACGGGACCTACTCTCTGAGTTTACTGAGAAAGAAGAAGTAACCAGAGAAGAGATCAATGTCATTACGCAGCAAATCGGCGAGCTTGAGAAACGCATAGATCAAAACAAAACCAGATTGGAATCGCTGGTCAAAGACAGAGAGAGAGTCTTGGCTATGCGCGACCGCTATTTGAGCGGCAACTGGCCGAAAATTGTCAGAGAGTCGGTAACGGCAGAGGCTCAGCCTGAAATTGCGGCAAAAGAAAGCGAACCGCAAGTTGCTGCGGTGGCTGTGGCTGAGCCAGCACCGCCTGTAGTATCGGTTCCACCGGTAGTGTCGGCGCCGCCAGTAGTGTCAGCCCCACCAGTAGTATCAGAACCGGCTGTCTCTGCATTGAGTGCCCCGAGCACGCCCGCGGTCAGTACGCCAGAAGCCTCAGCTCCGGAAGCCCCGGCGCCGATTATTTCGTCTGTTTCAGAAGCCAAGGCAGTCGCTCCGCTGGTAAGCGAACCAGAATCCGAATTTAAATCAGAGCCCGAATCTCAGCCAGAGCCTGAACTTGAGCTGGCTAAGAGCGGCACCAGTACCAGCGATAATCCTGTCATTGAGCCGGGTGAGTCAGTTCTGCCGCAAGAGGCGCCCTCCGGGCTTCCTTCAGATCTTCCGTCCGACGATCCTATTTTGAGCTCTTTCAGTGGTAATGCCGGTGCTGTAGATATGAATCTCGATGCGGCTGGTGGTGCCGGTGATACCAGTTCCTTTGCTGCTTCGGCCTGGGGTGAACCTGCTAAGCAAGACAAACAAGAAGAACCTCAAGTCATACCTCAAGTCATACCTCAAGTCATACCTTGGGGTGCTCAGAGTGCTGCCCCTGCTCTTGATGCGGCACCGGCACAGGCTGCACCGCCGTTTTCTCCACAAAGTTCTTCTCCTTCTGCCCCGGCTTCTCAGTCGTCGTCCGCCGCCGATGCTTGGGGCAGCCCATCCGCTGCTTGGGGCGAACCGAGTACACCGGTCAGTGCTTGGGGTGAGCCTGCTTCTGCCCGTCCAGCGCCCGAACCGGTTAAGCCGCCGATTGAGAGCACTGCTGCTTGGGGACAGGGAGTCTGGGGCGAACCCTCTGGCGGAAATCAAGCTCAAGCTGGTCAATCTGGTCAATCTGCACAAAATATTCCGAATGCCCAGCCGCCTGCCAATACTATGGGCGCCTGGGGCGAACCGTCCCAGCCAGCCGCTGCGGCTCCCTCTCCTTGGGCTGCGCCGTCTCCAGCCGCCGAGAGCGCTGCTTCAGCCTGGGGCGCTACCAGCGCACCTACACCAGAGTCCGCCGAATCCGCTTGGGGTCAACCTAGCGCTCCAGCCACATCGGCCTGGGGCGAACCAGCTCCTGCCGCAGCCGGCCAAGATGTGTCTGTTCAGGCGGCCCCGGCTCCTGCCCCGGCTCCTGTCCAAGGCGAAGAGAACGAACACCGTTCTTCCCTCGCCAGTGCAGCCGGTGGGGCCCTCATCTCGCCTGTGCGCGGTCGTCGCAAAAAGGAAGGACCTGCATTTGATTGGGGTCAGAGCGAGGGTGGTGCCGAGCAAGCGCAGGCTTCTGGTGATGAAGACGAAAATGTCAAAAAATTAGGGGATACGCTGCGCGGTCTCTTCAACAAGTAAGTTGCCATCAGATAAGATGGCGGTCATATATACATGTACGGGCTTTGTTAAGATATGCTTCGTGCAACTTTGTTGCGCCGGCTTTGGCTTGTAGATAGCAGAGGCAACCAGCTTTTAGCGTCTCCAAACCAGACCGCGATGCGATATTTTCTTTGTTTTCTTTATTTTCTTTCTCTCTTTTCTTTCATCTCTTTTAGATTATGCGGAGACTTGTATGAAACAGATTTGTTCAATGATGGCCGGTGTGGTTGTGGAATTGCTGGTCAAGCCGGGCGATGCAGTTGAGGATGGTATGGACGTAGCCATACTCGAATCGATGAAAATGCAACTGCCTGTCGCTTCCACCGAAACCGGCAAAGTAGAGGAAATCAAGGTGACAAGCGGTGACTTCGTTAACGAAGGCGATCTCTTGATGGTCTTGTCTTAGGTTTTGTCTTAGGTCTTGAATTAGATGTTTGATAATTTGCCAAAAGAAGTGACTGTATTTGAGGTTGGTCCCCGTGACGGCTTGCAAAATGAGTCTAAGCACATAGAAACGGCTGATAAGGTGGCTTTAATCGAAGCTATCGCCCAAGCCGGGCTTAAACAGATTGAAGTCACTTCTTTTGTCTCGCCTAAGTGGATACCGCAACTGGCAGACGGCGCCCAGGTTATTGCCTCTCTCTCTTTGCCAGCCGATCTCTCTATATCGGCTTTGGTGCCCAATCTAAAAGGCTATGAAGCAGCTAAAGCAAGTGGCTTGAAGCAGATTAACCTCTTTCTATCGGCTTCCGAAGCTCATAGCAAGAAGAACATCAATAAATCTGTCGCCGAAGCGATAAGCACCATGAAAGAAGTGGCTGATGTGGCTTTGCAAGACGGTATGCGCTTGCGCTGCTATGTCTCAACCGTTTTTGCCTGCCCTTACGAAGGACCGGTTTCAATCAATTCGGTTCTAAAAGTCGTGGAAGGTCTGGTGTCCATGGGCGTGCATGAGATTTCTCTAGGAGACACCATAGGCGCTGCCAATCCACTGCAAGTCAAGCAAGTTTTGGATGCCCTCAAGGGTCTGGTTTCGTTTGAGAAATTAGCTCTGCATTTTCATGATACCCGCGGCACTGCTTTGGCCAATGTGGTGGCTGGTATCGAATCTGGTGTGACTATTTTTGACAGCAGTTTGGGCGGACTTGGTGGTTGTCCCTATGCACCGGGAGCATCAGGCAATCTCGCCACCGAAGATCTAGTCTATATGCTGCATGGCATGGGCATCAAGACCGGTATCGATTTGCCTGCTTTGGTTGAAGCCGGTGCGCTGGCCCAGAAACTCTTAGGTAAAGAACTGCCCGGTCGCTACCTGCGCGCTGAGCTTGCCGCCCGTGCCAAAGCCTGTGCCAAAGTGGGCGCAGAGTAGAAAATAGTTTCAATTATTGTCTGGGAGAGCGTAAATGAGTACTACCACCGAAGTTGAGCAAGTGCTGCTTGTGGAGAAAGAAGGTCACCTAGCCTGGCTCAAGCTCAATCGTCCCAAAGTGATGAATTGTCTTAACCGGGCGCTATTGCACGATCTTGTCAAAGCTCTAGATGAGCTTGCCCAAGACAAAGAAGTGAGAGTGATAGCGATCATCGGCTCGGGTCTAAAGTCTTTCTGCGCCGGTGCCGACCTGGCTGAACGCAAGGGTATGACCCAAGGCGAGACCCTCGACTATATCACCCTCATTCAAAAGGTGATGCGTACAATCGAAAAGCAGCCTCAGCCTGTCATCGCCGCTATCAACGGTTCAGCCTGGGGTGGTGGTTTTGAACTGGCTCTGGCTTGTGATCTTAGAGTTATGGTCGATACAGCACAGCTGCGCCTCACCGAAGTTCGTCTCGGCATCATCCCCGGTGCCGGCGGCACCCAAAGATTGCCCAGGCTGATTGGCAAGTCGAAAGCTAAAGAGCTAATTCTTACAGCCGGTACAGTCACTGCCCAAGAAGGTCACAATCTTGGTCTCATCCACAAAGTGGTTTCGGTCGATGCCGGTTATGCTGAAAGTACCGATGGTATTGCCACCGCCGCTGGTGGGTATCACGCACCGCTCATGGCTGTGGTGCGCACTTGGGCTCATGAGATAGCTCAAGCAGCACCTCTTTCTCTGCGGGCTGCTAAGTTTGCCATAGACGAAGGTTATGACCGTGACCTAGAGTCTGGTTTGGCTCTTGAAACCAAGGCTTATCTCACTCTTCTCAACTCTAAAGATAGGCTGGAAGGGCTTGCTGCTTTTGCCGAGAAGAGGCAGCCGGTTTATCGCGGTGAGTAAGGCAATGAGTCTAGAAAGAGACGAGTCTAATATCTTTAGGGGCGATGGACGCGAGCCCCTCAAGAAGCATCCACAGATTCTCGATACGGAGAATCGTGAGGCTCTGCCCCTTGATTTGACCGCTTTGATACTTTGCGGTGGACGTTCAAAGCGCATGGGACGCCCCAAGGCTTTTCTGCCTTATGGCGGCACCACGATGATTCAACATATTCTCACCAATATCAAAGACCTCTTCTCTGAGACATTTTTGGTCTCAAACGAGCCCGAATCATATGAAGACTTCGAAGTGGATGTGGTCAAAGACATACTTCCTTATCGCGGGCCTTTGGGTGGTATACTTTCGGGCCTCTTAATCTCGCAGCACAGTCATGCTTTTGTCATTGCCTGCGATATGCCTCTGGTCAGCGCCAGGCTAATCCGTGAGCTTTGTGCCAGAAGGTTTGAGCATGACGTAGTGGTGGCTGCCCACGAAGAGGGTTTAGAACCGCTTTTGGGCGTCTATTCTAAAAACTGCATCAAACCCCTGGAAGAATCTTTATTTAACGGCGATCTCTCTTTGAAAGACTTCTTGGCCGGGCTCAATACTTCCACCTATGAGATTAGTGAAGATAACGAGACCAGTCTGCCGCCTTATTTCAATGTCAATACTCCTCAAGACTATAGCCGTTTAGTGACAGGCAGCAGCCTGCTCGGGCTTAATCTCTCTTCCGATTGAGCAAATAGAAGGCTCTCTGGACTGGGTATAGCCCTTATTGAACAAGACTTTAGAGCGGCTGATAAATCGGTCTTGTGGGGAGCTCAGGCTTGAAGAAGTTTTTTCGTCACTTGGGGCTGGTTGCTAGAAAAGAGCTACAGCATTCTTTTCGTGACCGCGATGTCTTCATGTACACCGTGCTCATTCCCTGCCTGGTCTATCCTTTTTTGTCTTTTGTCGGTGTGGAGTTTACCCTGCTAACCCAGGCCTCCTCAAAAGAAAAGCCATTTAAGGTCGCTTGTTACGGACTCAGCCCGGGCAATCTCGTCTATATCAAGAATGCCATCAATAATGCCCAAAAGTCGGGCAAAGACAAAACCGAACTGCTTGAAAGCAATGAAAAGTCGGCCCGCGCCATGCTGCACAAAAGAGAAGTAAATTTGGTTGTTTCAGAGGAAGCAAAGGACGGCGTTCTAGATCTTTATGTCGGGCACAGCTTCGATGCCTTTATGCAGACCGAGCGCTTTAAAGAAATTCTCGAGGTCTATCACCGCCAGCAGATCAAAGACAGTTTGCAGCAAACCGGCTCAATCAATGCCTATAGATCAAAAATGGTCAATTCGCATCCCCTCAAGCAAGAGTCTTACTCCTTACACTTTGTCATGCTTTTAGTCAGTATCATGATGATGAGCGTAGGGGTTTGTTATCCGTCTATAGTGGTTACCACCGAAGAGTTTGAGCGCAAAACTATCGAAAGCACCCAACTTTTGCCGGTATCCAGGTCGGCTCTTATCTTGGCTAAACTGGCTTCGGTGGCTCTCTTTGGTGTCTTTACCGGGGCTGTCAATTTCTTTTCGATAATTGCCGTTTTTGCCCTGCTTATCTACACCGCCGGCAAACTCCAAACCATCAGTGCTTCCGAGTTAAACAGTCTGCTCACCCCAGTACAGATTGCCGAGGTGGCAGTCGGCTATTTGGTTATGGGTCTTTTGCTTTCTTCTTTGATGATGCTGGTTACTTCTTTTTGCCGCACAGTCAGGTCGGCTCAAAACTGGGTGGCTATTCCTATGTTGGTGGTCATGCTTGTACCATCGCTTTCCCTTCTGCCCTCTGTATCAATGTCAGGCGCTCATGCCCAGCCTTATCTCGCCCTGGTGCCATTTCTTGGACTCGCCCTCACTTTGCGGCAATTTTTTACTTCAGCCGAAGTTTCCGCTATTCAAATAGTGGCAATTGCTGCTTCCCTGGTTTATACAATTGTCATGGCTTCTTTAGCCGGGTTCTTGATGTTTAGGAGTAAAGCATGAGTCTTAAGGTGCAAGGTGTGGGCAAGCGCTTTTACGATAAAGGTCGTGGTGAGTTTTACGGCTGCAAGGACATTAGCTTTGCTGTGCAGCCAGGCGAGGTTTTTGGCTTGCTTGGACCCAATGGCGCCGGTAAGACCACTACACTGCGGGTGGTATCAACGATTTATGCCCCCACCGAAGGTACGGCCTTTATAAACGAAATTGATGTCAGTAAAGATCCCCAGGGGGCTCGCCGGCATCTAGGCTTTCTTTCCTCGACATCGGGGCTTTATGAGCGCCTGACTGCAAGAGAAATTTTGCAGTATTTCGGTAGACTCTGCGATATGAAAGAAGAGCTTTTGAATCAACGCATCGATATGCTGCTTGAGGCTTTAGATTTCAAGCAATATGCCGATACCCGTGTGGCCAAGCTATCCCAAGGCACCAGGCAGAAAGTTTCTATCGCTCGTTCGATTATTCATGACCCTTTGCTGATAATTTTGGACGAACCCAGCACCGGGCTTGATGTTTTAGCCGCATCGGCTATGCACGAATTTGTTAGACAGGAACGCCATTTAGGCAAGTGTATCTTGCTTTCTACCCATACAATGAGCGAAGCCGAAAAACTTTGCGACCGCATCGGGGTAATCAGCGAAGGGCGGCTTTTGGCTGTCGGCACCGTCGAGGAACTGAAGGAACTGACCGGTAAAGCTAATCTAGAAGAAGCTTTTGTCAAGCTAGTGAGGAAAAGTGAGTCTTTGACCAATGCTTAGTAGAGAAGCGATAGAGAAAATACTGCTTGTCGCTTCTAAAGAGCTGGTCGATATGTGTCGTGACCTGAAGGCTCTTATTCCAGGCGTCTTGCTTGCTTTCCTTCTTGGACCGCTTGTTTCTTGCTTGGCACCGCAACTTATAGTCAGCCAAGTTAAGCAGGCCGCCCTCAACCTTACTACGGTTGCTTTTCAGGGCGATGGCGGTGCTCTATTCACCAAGCTTTCAAGCAATAAAGGTCTGAAGGTAGTGAGTCTTAATTTGCCGCCCGGTGATAAACAGGCTTGGCTGAGTGCTCTTGAGAAAGGCACGGTCGATGTGATTTTGTCGGCACCGCCCAACTTTGCCCAGAAACTTTCCGAGTATCTAAATTCAAAATCTACAAAAGACGATCAGTGCCCGAATGTCGAAGTACTCTACACCGGCCGCATTCCATCCTCTTCCTATGCTGGTATGCGCATGCTTTCGGTCTTGACTGCCACAAGAGAAGAGCTCTTGAAAGAGAAGCTTGTTTTGCATAAAGTAGTGGTGAATGCACCGCCAATAGTGCGGGTTAAGGTGCTCAGTCCGCCCGATGACAGTCAGATAGCCAGCCCTTTTATAGCCCGAACACTGGCAGCCTTGCTTGTCTTTGTCGCCTTTCTCGGGGCGATTTATCCGGCTCTCGACCTTTTGACCGGTGAAAGAGAGCGCGGTACGCTAGAGTCGATAGTGATCACGCCCATTTCCAGACGACGCCTTTTTGCCGGCAAAGTCTTGGCTGTGACTGCGATTAGTTACCTACTCGTCCTTTGTACCTTGCTGGGCTTTTATGTCGCGCAGTTCTATCAACCGCCGCTGTTGCAGATTTTGCCTTTCCCCCTGCATGCTCGTCTGCCCCTCAGTTGTGCCTTAATCAGCGCTGTTTTGATGCTGCCACTTTGTCTGACTTTGGCTGTAACCTTACTGTCTCTTGCCGGCTTGGCTCGCACTGTGCAACAAGCCCAGGGCTATTTTACCGCTCTCATGTTTGTAGCCATGATGCCCCTTGGTATTGGTGTAAGCGGAGACATACATCTTAGCTTGCCTCTGGCGGTGGTGCCATTTCTCGGTTGTTTGATTATGATGAACGACATATTAGAGGCCCGTTGGGATGCCTTCCTGATGCCGCTTACTTGCGCTATTTCGCTTGTCTATGCCTGGCTTCTTACTATGTCTGCAGCTCCCACCATGGAAAGAGAAGATCTCATGTTCGGTGTGGAAGAATCGCCTGAACGCCGCTGGTCTAGCGGGCGTTTTGGTCGCGAACTTTTCTTGCTCTGCTCCAGCATTTTTCTATTGATGTTCTATCTTTCCCAGTCAATGGTGGTCACCCATCATGTCTGGGGGCTAATTCTCACCCAGGTTTTCGTGGTCTTTGCTCCGGGGTTCTTTCTTGTCTATTTCTGGCTCAAGTTGCCCCTCAAGTCTGTCTTTGCTCTAAGTAAACCCCGCGGCGGCTTCCTCACCTGTCTTTCGGCTTTGCTGACAGCGCCCCTCACCTTCACCATCGCTGTCTTGCTTGCCAGCGCCCAGGCGCAGTTTTTGCCCAATACCAAGGCACTTGAAAAGATTATGGAGCAGGTGCTGGGACTGTCATCGGAGCCTCTGTGGCTGCTCCTTATCGCCATCGCCTTGGCGCCTGCTATTTTCGAAGAGCTTCTCTTTCGCGGAGTGATCTATTCACTTTTGTCTAAGAGGCTTTCTTCGGTAAAACTGATAGTTGCCGTCGGCACCCTTTTCGGTTTGTTTCATTTGAGTGTTATCCGCTTTTTGCCGACAGCTTCACTCGGTTGTTTAATTACTTTTATGCGTCTGCGTAGCGCATCTATATTGCCCTGCATTTTTCTGCATGCCGGTCATAATGGTCTAGCTGTGCTGCTTGCGCGCTTGCACATTAGCGAGCCGAGTGCCGAACTTATCTTTGCTGCAGCAATCGTCGGCAGTCTCGGTTTCTTGTCTTTTCTCTATTTGACCAAACCAGTCTCTAAGGGTTGATTTTAGTCTCGGGCTGTTTCTTTATTAATCTTGCACTATATCTGGTATAGCAGTATGAGGCGATGAGCAGTGCTATACCTGCCAAGATAAACGAGATTATGCGCTCTTCTGTTTTGGCTGCGGCCAGGTCGATAAAAAGCAGCTTGAAGATTAGATCGCCAAAGATGAGCAGTCCACTTACCCGAAATACTTTATCTGGAATCATGAATCCTATAGCGCAGAGAAGAAGTGCGAAGACTCCCAGTTCTGCCGAGACCAAAGAAGTAGGGGCGAAAGATGATATGGCGCCGAATATAATTGCAATGGCAAACAATTGATAATAGATGCTTACCCGCACTTCATTTGCCAGGCAAAGCTCTGGATAGTTGTGTGCCACAAGGCGATAGAGGCAAGCCACCAGTGAAACCACTGCCACTACAGAAAGTGCCTCTGCCAGATCCCAGTGCGGGTAGCTGAAGAGCAAGACCTGCATGACGCCTATGTACCATAGACCGGCAAGGATTCTGGTATAGCGATCTTTGAACCAGAGACCTAATGAAACCAAGACCGCTGCCTCGCCTGACCATCTAATTGCTAAGAAACTATCTGGAGCGATGAGCCAGGTTTGCATGAACGTGGCAGCGGCTCCCATAGTGACAAAGTAATAAAAGTAGAAAGAGCTTTCGCTGCCGTTTAGTTTATCGGGCAATTTGCGACTGAGTATGGCGCCGCTCAGGTGGGCAAATATTATCGCTGCCACGGTGAGCTCTGCAAAATCTCCCTTGATAGGCGAGAAAATGCAAAGCGTGGTGGCGGTAAATAAAGGCAGTAAACTGAGACATTTTATGGACTTTTCTTTGATGACTGTGCCCAGTGCAAAGTAAAAAACAGCTTGAATAGCCCATCCGAGCGCGATTAGATTGATGGCTGTCTGTTTGTAGACAACAAGCACAGGCAGTATAAATGAGGCAAGAGCGCATAAGAACCAGTAATACCAGATGCCTTTACTGTTACTGTCAAAAGCAGCTGCCCGATTTTGCCATTTATGATAGGCGCCGGCACATACACCCATAGACAGTACAGCTAACAGGTAATATGAAACGGCTTCACTGATGGGAAAACCAGGTAGAGATGCGAAAGTACTCAGTGCTTTATCTGAAAAACAGAGGATTAAAAGTTTGGCCGCTGTGATTACACTAAGACCGATGGCTAGAAATCTCAGCGACCTTAACTCATGCTTTAGACCAAGACAAACCAAGGTTGGAATTTCTATAAGCCAAAGCAAGACAGTGAAGTGTGCCGGGCTTAGATTGGTCAGACCGAGAGTGGTGTAAAGTGCGCCGATAAAGACATTCATTGCCCCCACGGCATTTAGCCCGCGTTGTTTGGCAAATCTATAGCTGGCTAAATAGAGGAAACCGGCTGAAAGCAGCATCAGATCTCGCCAAAGCGGATTCATTAGTTCTAGGCGGTTGCCTGCTGCCAGACCAAAGCATAGTCCGTTCAGCAGGGTGGTTACGGTGAGGCGATCTTTCTTGTTTGGCTCATCTTCATTGAGGAAGAAAATTGAAATGTTTGTGCCTATCCAGAATAAGAAAAGATAGATCAAAGTCTCAGAGTGACTGGGAGCCGGGGCTGCGCTTTCACTAGAGCCTGGGTTGAGTATGCCTAAATAAGTACAATATGCCATGAGGTTGGTCCAAAAGAGAAGCTTGTACCAGCCTTTTGAAATAATCAGGGTATAGGCAGCCAGGGCCATCAACAAGCAGCCGCCTAAAGAAGCAGCGGTGAGCGGTTGTATGCATATTGTATAAAAGCTCAAGGCGACAGATAGAATGGCTATCGCTTGTGAGTTTTTCTCACGGGCATGAAAGAAGGCGGCCGCGCATACGGCTAAGAGCAGTAAAGCTGCAAGGACCGGACTTTGCACCACTTGCACCGATTGGATGTAATGACCGGCATAGGTGCTGAAATAAGTAAGAGCCCAGCCGCCGCCGATAAGACCTTCGCCGTAGCGGCGATCATCGGCCTTGAGCTGCTTGGCAAAAAACTCGCCACCGAAAGTTAGAGATAGACCGGTCAAAAGACCGGCGAGAATCTTAGCCAGGGGCGGCCAGGATGGAAAAGAATAAAGGACAAAGAGGGCAACACCTATGACAAGACTGCCTATGCCTAGCCGGTTCAACCAGAGCGAACCGATGGTCGATTCCAGATTGGCGGTTTCTTTCTTTTCAAAAGTGACTGTTAAAGATGGCGAATTAGATAGCGATTTATCTAAACTGTCGGGTGGCGGCTCGATTTCTTCAAGAGCAGTCTTGGTTATCTCATGGTCCTGAGCTTGAGCTTGAGCTGCTGCAGCTTTTTCTTCTTCTTCGCTTGCTTCTTGTATTGACTGCAGCGAGCTTCCCTCTTCCGGTGCCGGTCTTGTCAGCTTTAAGACACTTTCTATATTGTTGATTCTAGCTGTCAAATCGGAAAGCGTCGCTTTAACTTGTTCGAGTTGAAAACTAAGGTCATTGCTTGTGGAGTCCATGGACAGCTCCTTGCTGGCAGTTTGTCCTATTATAGACGCGATTACCCAATGCCAAAGGCTAGAGCAATCAGTTTGGCCACTGTCTCTCATTGACAATGCTGTTGCCGGCGGTTAGTTCAGTTCCGGCTCACCGATTGCTTCACTTTTTAGATTTAGCCGCAGGCTTCGAATTGCTTGCAAGACTTCTCCGGCTAAGGTGTATCTATCTTCTAGGTTTAAGGCAGTGCAACGGGCTAGAAATGGATTTAGAAACGCAGCTAGCTCATGTTCTTGATTGATTTGCGACGGCTCGAGCGGTGTCGGGTCATTACCTGTGAAGAGAAAATAGCAGGTGCCGCCCAGGGCATAGATATCGCTTTGGGGAACGGCTTTGCCTCTGATTTGTTCAGGCGGCATATAAGACTGCTTACCGATCATGGTGCCGGTGGCGGTGCCTACAAAAGCGTTGGCGGCGCCAAAGTCAATCAAGACTATTCTGCCATCCACTCTCAGGAGCAAGTTGTCCGGGGTGAGGTCTCTATGTATGATTGGCGGCTCTTGTTCGTGCAGATAGACCAATATCTCGGCTATTTGTTCGGCCCATTGCAAGACGAATTCCGCTCTTTGGGGGCCTCTTTCTTTGACGAAGCGTCGCAGATCAAGCCCGTCAATAAATTCAAGAACCTCATAGTGATGGTCGTTTTCTACGAAGTGGTCCAGCACTTTGGCAATCTTAGGATGGTTTAGCTTGCTTAAAAGTAAGGCTTCGCGATGGAATAATTCCAGTGCTTTCTCTTTCAATTCCGGTGTCGCGTTTAGCGGAATAACCGCTTCTTTGACTATTATTTGTTCACCCAGAAGATCTTTGCCTGCATATATTGCGGCTGAACCGCCACATGCTAATAGCTCTAAAATTGTTAGCGAATCGTTTCTCAATTTGCTTCCAACAGCTAGTGGGACATAGAGGGTCGGAGCAAAGCGCTCTGAGAATTCATGGTCCCAGAGACTGGTAAAGTCGTTAAAGTTAAGCTGCTTCAAGCCGCTTGACGTTGGAATCTTTATTGCCACCT
Organism: Obscuribacter phosphatis (SeqCode); assembly: GCA_017303615.1. GTDB lineage: Bacteria > Cyanobacteriota > Vampirovibrionia > Obscuribacterales > Obscuribacteraceae > Obscuribacter > Obscuribacter phosphatis_A. The sequence goes on along the minus strand of JAFLCK010000002.1, from coordinate 168,573 downwards.
GGTCGATGGGTGGGCTGAATTCGGCGTCAGGGGCGCTACTGGTGATGGAGTAGATTAGCTTTTTAAGATCGTTATGGTCTAAATCTCTCACATCAATATAAATGTTCTTTTCCTTTAGACCATTAGGTTCGCTGAAAACAAGCACTAACTGGTCTGGTATTTCAATCAGTTCTTGGCTTGCCGAGAATACTACTCGTTTTAGATCTTTCCATTCCCAGCTTAGTCTGCCGCCGCTAGCCAGACAGTAGATTGCCGGCAGAGAGAGCCTCTCTTGGCTGAAGACAAAGCGACGCTTTAGTTGCAAATATAAGACAGCAAGGTAGGATAGCAAAAGGATGAAGCTGAACCAGGCTGCCTTTAGCGCGAAGAAATTGGAGAGTCCCAATGGCAATATCTTTACAAGATAGTAGAGGAGATAGCACAAGGCTAGGCTGCTAAGCGGCAGAAGAATCTTCAATATTGCGTCGTACTGCCTTGCGAAAGGATTTTTCAGCACTATATTGAAGGACTTCTCGTCTTTATCGAAGTTGCTCAAGATCAAGCCTCAGCTCTTGCAAGTTTTGGTAGCGCTCTGCTCTATTCAGTTTTGTAGCTTTCGATATTATTCTATGTGAATTTGATTCGGTTAATGGCTCAGGTTCTCTACCGGTGAGCAGAAAATGAAGTGTGCATCCTACTGCATAGATGTCGCTGGATTGGCTGAGTAGACCTTTGAACTGTTCCGGCGCCATATAAGAGTGTTTGCCTACAACTGTATTGGTTTTATTACGGGTAAGCTCTTGCGATGCGTCAAAATCCATCAATTTGATGCTGCCATTTCTATCTCGGTCAATCATTATGTTGTCCGGAGTAACGTCGCCATGTACGATGGCTGGGCTTAGTTCATGCAAATAGAGTAGCGCTTGGCAGAGCAAATCGCCTATACGAGCCACCTCTTGCTTTTCTAGTTTGCCGTACTGCCTGACCAGTTGCCTGAGGGTGCAACCCTCTATATATTCGACCACTAGGTATGCCCGCAGGTCTTCCAAGAAGAAGTCGTATAGATGGACTATGAGAGGGCTATTGATTCGTCTGAGGATCGCTACTTCTTTGAGCAGGTCATCGGTGGCTTTTTTTCGCCCTCTTTCGTTGTCGGGCAGAATGAATTCCTTTACTACCACCAGTGGTGGCAATCCCGGTAAGTGGGGCGAAGCGTTCGTTTCGGCTAGATAGGCTGTTCCTTGTCCACCGCCGCTCAAGATCTCTTTTACTCTATAGATCTCATTTAGGATGGTTCCAGTTGTGAGTAATTGATCTTGTCTAAGGCGTTTCTCTATCGATGTTGTGCTCAGTTCTCTTAGCCAGAGCTCTGTATAACTTGCCAATGACTCAGATTTGGTCAATTGAGCATCTCCGATGATCTCGGCATGAGGTGCCCATGTGCGAACGCAAGAGACTAGGTGAGTCGAGTCAATTGTCTCCTTAATGTCGTTCCAGAGAATGAGAATATCGGTGCCGTCTTTGAATGTAAAGGTAACATAGTTGGGGAAGAGGCTTAATCGACGATGACGAATTTCTACTTTGGTCAGCCATTCCCAGGGCATGATCGCATCTAGTCTGTTGTCCCTTATATCTAGACCTTTGGCTTTCAGTTCTAACTGTGAACGATTAATACTTGTGAAAACATTTGAGGATGTAAAAAAATAGAAGAGAAACCCGATGAAGAGACATACTATGCAAGCTGCTAAGGGAAAGGGAAACTGGCTTGCTACTCCAGTGAGAACAATAGCCAGAATCGGCGGAATTGCTGAAAAAATTTGCCAGTGTTGGTGAGCATCTTCCGTTAGTAGAGGCTTTAGAACTAGGTATTGCGGTTCTTTAGCCGTTTCATGCTTCATTCAACAAATCCGGCATTCTTTCAAGATTCTCTCTTCTGTAGTTCCAGCGCTTAAAAAACTGGTGCCATTTATCTTGTGGGGTTTCATTTTTATCTTGATAAGAGTCAATGGCAAGCAGGGCATCTTGTAATTTGTTTTTGATTTCATCGATCCCAAGCCTTTGTATTAAGTCTAGGCTCTTGATCATAGTTTGCTTCGCTGCCTCGACTTTTCCTTCGTGGGCTAAGCTGGCCAGGCATCCTAAATATGACTGGCCAGACATAAAGACATTTTTCACCATGATATCGCCGACGGCATCAATGTTACTAAGCACTGCTGCTTTCAATGTCTCTTGCATGGCTTTAGTCAACTGCAAATCAGAAGTGGAATAGGCAGCAAAGAAACCCCGTCTTCCCAGCTCTTCGCTAAAGAGAGTCTTGAGCTGTACTTCAAGAGCCAGCCTTTCTTTATCGTCGAGTCTGTCAGATTTTTCTTGCCAGGTGGAAAGCAGTCTGGTACTTTCAGAAACGGCTTGCTGTATTGTCGACATCATCCAGAGTGTCCCCTTTGTGCAGTTAGCGCAAGCCGGGCAGATACATATCGCTCATCTCGCCGTGTTCTTCTAAAGTGACTTTCTCGTCTTTGGCCGAAACCGAGACCAATTTGACGCCTGAAAATGACTGACCGGTAGCCAGGGTCAAGTCTGATGGCCAGTGATTGGCGCGACGGGTCAGTTGATCTTTGATATGAAAGACAGCTTTGTCGCCGATGATGCCGGTAAGCTTTAGAAATCTTAGAGTAGAAGGTTTCTCAGGCGGATAGGGCAGGTCTGAAATTGCCAATCCGCTCGCCAGTCCGCCGCCCATAGCCGGCGGCATAAAGCCGTTATGGGGACCAGGCATGTCGCCGAAATTTCCTAGTCCTGCCCCCGTCGGTGGTGGCGGCACCAATTCCAGTTGCTTCACCTTTTTTTTGCCTTGATTTGGGTCCTCGGCGATTTTCTGTGAGCGCGGAAAGGGTTTGGCTTCCAAGCTCACTTCAAATGGATCTTTCTTGTCTAAGGCTTCTTTAGCTGTACGGCGAGCTTGCTCAAGAGGAGTGATCGGCTCGCGGAAATTCTCGGCTTTCTCAGCCCCTATAGGCTTATTTGACTGATCGGCGGTTATTTCACTAATTAGTGTTTGCTTTTGCCTCGTCTCTGACCTTTTGGCAAGGGGGGCCAAGGGTCGCGATACTTGAGCCTTGTTATTTTTGTCGGTCTGGTCAGTCTTGTCATTTTTGTCGACGTTGCTGCTCCAAGCGTAGGTGGCGCCTATCAGTATGCATCCGGTCACTAGTATTATGATTAGTCTCATTTTCAGGCTCGCTTTTCTTCTCAATTCTCAAGGCAGATAATAAATATTGAGAAGGAAGGACATGACCGGCTGTTTTAGCTTCAGTTTCTGTGCCCTTTCGCCCGCCGGACTTTTATTTTGCAAGCCAGGGCCGCCGGCCATAGCCACCGACAATTGATTTACCGAAAGTACTCTTTGATAAGATTCCAGTCTCTTCATAAACTGAATTAGCTTGCCGTAGTCTCCGGTTAGATAGAGCCTTCGGGTCATTTGCTTGACACCCATCGAATTGCGTTCTTCTGCCTTAGGCTCTATTTGCTTATTTTGATTTGTGTTTTGATTTAAGTTTAGACGGACATTTTTGATCGGTTGATTTTTATTTAGTCCGGCTTCGAGCACTTCCAAGTCGGCTGCATCTACGCTGGTTTCGGTGCCACTGCTATTTCTTTCGTCGGGTTTTTCAACGGCAATAATATCGATGTCGGCAGCATCAGCCATGCGCTGCACATCCAGCATGAGCAGATCTAAATAGGGAGCTTGTGGAATCTCGTTGCGCAGGCTCTGAATTTCAGATTCCAGAGTCTTATGACTTTGGTCGACACTGGCTCTCTCTGTCAGTTTGTCTTGCAGACTCTTTAGCTCATCTTCTCTTTGCTTGAGCTCTTCATGCAGACGTTGACTATCTAAATAAGCCGGATAGTTCATAGAAAAGGCGGCTGTGCCTGATATCAAAATTGGTGCCAGAACTAACAAGAGGCGTGTGCGTTCATTCATTGCGCGTCACCTCCGAATTTATCAAGGCTGTGTTGATGGGGGGCGCCGGCGGCTTGCTCTGCTCGCTTGCCGGCTTGGTTTTAGTAAGCTTGGCTTTCAACGAAAAGGCCACTATACCTGGTTGTTTTTCAGGTCTTGAAGCGTACTCTATATTTGATTCTGAGATGGCCGGGCTTGTGCCCAGGCTGACCGAAAGATTCCCTACTGCTGAAAAATCGACGGCGGCGCCGTCCACTTTTAGTTCTTCGTCGCCTATGTTCAGTTCGGTTAGTTGAATGCCGCGCGGAGTATTTTCGCGCACTACATCCATATAATTTGAATAATGTTTGATGCCGCCCACAAGCCGGTCAAGCAGTGCTTTTCGCTTTAGCAAAACAGCGTTTTCTTCTTTCTCTTTTTTCAGTCTGGTCAGGTCGGTTTTGCTTGTGGCAATGGCGCTGGTCGATTTTTCTATGGCGGACTGAGTCAGGGGCAGGTCGAGCAAGGTCAGGTAAAGGTAAGAGCCAAAGACCACAACCGTACTAAAGATTGCAGCAACCAACCCCGGTTTGAACCAGCGCGGCGCCTTTACTGTTTCGACTTCTTCAAAGATATTCTGGGTGCGATTTTGATCTAGACCGAGGGGAATTCGCCCTTCTTTATTGAGATCCATATCGACTGTGATGGACGGATTCCATGTGGATTCTATGGAAGAACCAATCAGGGCTGCCAAAATTGGGCGCATACGCTCGGTTATCTGCCGTTCGTCGACAATCATGTCTCTGAGCGGGTCTGCCAGCACTGTTTTGGCTCTTAATTTGCTGGCGAAAAATTCGTGCATATTGGGCAGCATGCAGCCTGGCCCAGATAAGAGTATGTGGTCGATTTTGACGTCGCCCACCTGCGACCGGTAAAAGTCTAAGGAGCGCAAGACTTCGTCGCCTATATCGCTAAAGACGGCTCGGGCTACTTGTCCGGCTTGGCCCATTCTTGTATCGGTGGGGGTGATGTTGAAGACCGGAATCTCAGGCAGTAGTTCCATAGCCTGATCGAAAGAGATGTCGAGGCTGCGCGCCACGGCTTCGGTCAAGGCTTCAACCCCCAAGATAATCGAGCGGCCGAAAAGTGGCATGGCGCTGCGCACTATATTGATGTCTGTGGCATCTTGTCTGATATTAACCACCATCGAGATATGCCCGCTCGAACCAAGATAACCCGCCAGGGCTAAGCCTCTTATTACCGAAAGAGAGGAAACCTCAACTTTGCCGAGTTTGACCCCGGCGGCATCAGCCATACGCCAATAAGATTCCACTATAGAATGCTGAATGGCCGCCAAGATAACGTCGACGCGCCGCACTCCATCAGGATCGGTACGCTCGGTGGCATTCATCTGAAACCAGTCCAAATTGGCTTCGGCTATTGGAAAAGGCACATGGTTGGTGGCTTCTTGTGTGACCACATCAGCCAGTTCTTCGGGGGGCATACCAACAGGCACCGGCATCAGCCTGATCACAACCGCTTGAGCAGGGACGCAGACATTGAGAATTGGTGACTGTCCGCCGGTTGGCACACCCGACTCTTTAATCAAGTCTGCCACCAGGGCTCCCATTGCAAAAGGGTCGGTCACCAAACCGTCTCTGACACAGTTGGGAGGGGTGGGCTGGCAAGCGAAATGCGCCACTTCAATTCCAGCCTTGGTTTTTTCAAGGTGAATTAAGGTGGTGCTGTCGCTATTTATGTCGAGACCGAGAACAGTCCCTTTTTTTCTGCCGAAGCTAAACACGTCGACCCCCCTGATTATCTTTATTATGCCCTCTTTACAAGGGTCTGATAAAGCCGTCAGTGCCGGTAATCAGGAAAATGGCAAAAATTGCTCCGATGGCTAGAGCCGGACCAAAGGGGAAATGCTTGACCAGGCGCGGTCCGGGGGCTGTCATTATGCCAATTGTGCCGCCTCCGAAGCCGAGGGCGCCGATGAGTAGATAGGTGACGCTGTTGCCCCAGATATTCGATTCGGGAAAACTATTCGCCAATCCGCAAAGGGCCAAAGCCATCAAACCGGCAAAGGCGGCAAAGCCCCCGAAAAATCTGCTTAGGGCGGCATTGAGCAGTCTTTCTTTCTTAAGTTCGGCCAAGAGATAGATGCTGCCCATGACCGCACCGACCAAAAAGCCTATTATTAGAGCGGGAATCAGCTTTTGCCAACCGAGCCAGGCGGCGATGAGGGCGCTCAAGACAGCGTCGCCGCCGCCCATCACCATGAAAGGTTCATCGACTTCGTCGGCGTGCAGATAGCCCACTTCCATCGTATAGTCAATTTGGTCGTCGATATCTAGTTCGTCTTCCACCTTGTGGCGGTCTTTAAAGCCCGGATGGGTGAGATAGTAGAACTGCACTCCGAAATGGTCGATGAAGTCGAAAATGATATAGCTGGCGCCCACACCGGCCATGGTGCCGAGCAGATCGTGTCTGACCATTGCACTATAGACGATACCAAGAATGATAGCCGGGTAAGTGATTTCGTGAGGAATCAGTTTCTCTTTGAAGTCGGTGATGGTGACGGCAATAAGTGCTGAGGCAAAAATGAGCATGCCGCAGACGGTGAGGGTGATGTCTAAGCCTGAGACACCTAGACCCGGGTGCCAATAATTTGGTCCGAGAAAATGCACAATCGCTGCGAAAATTAGACCGGTGGCTAGTTCTACCAGGGGATAATGCCAGTGGATTTTGCCCTGGCAGTGTTTGCATTGACCCTTGAGAAAGAGAAAAGACAAGACCGGAATCAACTCAAGCGGACTGAGCTTGTGCTGGCAGTGGTAACAATAGGAACCTTTGCGCCAGAGTGATTCTTCCTTCAAGGTTCTGAGAGCCAGAACATTGATGAAACTGCCGATACAAAGCCCCAAAAGCAAAGCCGCCGTGTCTAAAGTGAGGGCGTCGGCTGCCAAATAAAGATTGAAGTCGTACCAGTCCATGAAATCTCGATATCGCTTTGCCTATGTCAGGGTAGCTCTCTTTTTTCCGACACCATCGCCGAGAGCACTAAAAGTATGATGACATAAGAAACCAAATATGCAGTCAAATAGATTGACAATTCACTATTGGGAAGTTGCCCGTACATGATGGCAGATCTTATCTGGGTGAGGGTTTTGAGATCTGGCAGGGTCCAGTATAGAAAGTTTGCCAATTGCTTTAGGGCTGAGTTTGTGAAGAGCTTAGCCAGGTCTTGTAGGGAAGCGGTTGAATGTCCGATAAACCAAAATGCGATTGTGAATACCACCGACATTATCGGCGAAGAGAAAGTGGAAAAGAATTCGGCGGCGGCGATAATGAGAAGCAGCTCCAGATAAGTGAGCAATAAAGAAGCGCCAATCAAAAGTACTCTTTCTTTGAAGACCAAGAGCTGTCCGGGGTCGGCGATATAGACAGTGAGGGCCAAGAAAACAGCCATGGCCGCAATGAGAACCAATAAGCAGAGAGCCAGTCCGAGATACTTGCCCAAGATGAACTGCCAAGGTCGCACTGGTTTGGTAAAGATGAGATAGCAGGTCTTTTTTTCTAGTTCTTTATAGACAAGATTGGCCCCGGCAAAAACGGCGATAATACCGCCGATGGTGCTGATGCCAAACATGCCGAGGTCGAGAATGATCCTCAGATCTTGCCCCACCGAAAGCGAACCCAGGGCCAGACCAAAGAAGGATATGATCACGGCGAAGACAAAAAAGGTGTAAACCACTTTATCGCGGCTCACTTCCTTGAAGGTGTTGGAGGCAATAGCGAGAACAGGCAGCAATAGCCCCGCTTTTTTAGCGGTTACCTTTTGCCCTTGAGATTCTGCACAGTGCTCCAATCAAGCCTCGATATGGGAAAGAAAATATTCTTCTAGTACGGTGGCGTTTCGCTCGGGGGTAATGCTGAGTAAATCGTCTTCGGCAGTCAGTTTACCTTGGCTGAGCACACCTACTTTGTCGCACAAATGGGCCACATCGGGCAAGAGATGTGAGTTGAAGAAGATTGTTTTGCCTCTCTCTTTCAAGGCGATAATGATCTTGCGCATGTCCATTCTGCCCAAAGGATCAAGCCCCGACATGGGTTCGTCTAAAAAGAGCAAGTCGGGGTCATTGACTAGGGCGGCGGCCATGCCCAGGCGTTGCAGCATACCCTTGCTGTAAGTGCCGGTTCTCTCTTCTGCTTTGTTTTCCATCGAGACCAAGTGCAAAAGCTCGCCGATGCGGTTTTGCAGTGCTGGTCCTTGCATGCCAAAGAGTTGACCGGTGAAAGTGAGATACTCTCGACCGGTCAGGTGGCTGTAAAAGTAGGGAGACTCGGGAAGAAAGCCGATGCGACGCAGGGTCTCATGCTCGCCGGCGGGCTTGCCCAGCACTTTGATTTCACCACCGTCGGCCTTTAAAAGACCCAAGAGCAGCTTGATTGTGGTGGTCTTGCCGGCACCGTTTGGTCCAATAAGCCCATAAGTAAGACCCTCGGCTATCTCTAGATTGATGCCGCTTATTGCCAAGAAAGATTTGAGCAGTTTAGTCTCTCGCCTTTTGACGAGGTTAGTGACTTTGATGGCCGCCTGAGAAAGCTGAGCGTTCATCAGTCAAATGACTAGCTTTTATTGCCCGGGGCTTTCTTGCTCTGGGTGATTATTTTGTTCAGTTCTGTGGTGGCAGCTCTCAAGCGGCGCGATACCTGCATCTGGGATATGCCCAGGCGGCGAGCCACTTCGGTTTGGCTGAGATCTTCATAAAAGGTCAGTTGCACCACTTCTCTCAGCCCATCACGCAATTGTTTAATTGCTTCAGCCAGCATAAAGCGATCTTCTTTTGCCAACTGGTTGCTCTGATAGCGTGAATCGACGAGGGTGTCGATAAGAGACTGTTCTGAACCGGCATCATTACTGAGGGCCTGGTCAAGAGAAATAAGTGTGCGTCTGCGATCTACTTCATAGGCTTCGTTGACACGGCTGACAGGAATCTGCAATTCGCTGGCGATTTCTATGTCTGAAGGCTCGCGTCCGAGTTTGGCTGTCAGATTCTGTACCAATCTATTGATACGGAAAGAGAGTTCTTGCAGTTCTCTCGGGGCTCTGATCATGGCGGTCTTATCGCGCAGATAGTGTCTAATTTCGCCTGTGATCAAGTGTGTGGCATAGGTTTGAAACTTGGCACCGGCATCTGGTTTGAACTGATCGACAGCTTTGATCAGACCAATTGAGCCGACTTGAATAAGATCTTCTACCGGGTCGGTAGAGCGGCGGGCGAGACCGTAGGCGATACGTTTCACCAGGGGCAAAGCCGCCTGAATGATGGAATCGCGCAGGGCCGGGTCTCTCGACTCGGAGTAAACAGCCAGCCAGTTATGAATCTGGTCTGGTCCTTTGATTTCTCCCTTACCGGGAGTAGCCGAATTCTTCATCTCCGTCCTCGGAGTCGCACCGTTTGGCGCTTCACTTTTAGCCTGCAAATCTTTGCTCACCACTTTACTTGTGCTTGTGATCGGAGTAATTGAGTTAGTAGTTGTAGTTTCCATCTTTATATTTAATAGACCCAGTCGCAGATTACCAGAGTAATTATATAAATGCTAGCGTGATTTCCGCTAAATGCGGGCTGTCAAGGCAGTTTCAACCTCTTCTTTTGAGACTTTGCGAAAGGCGCTCCTTAAGCCAAGTTCAGAATTGGGTCAGATCAGCTAGAAACTGTCTTGTTTTCGGGTCAAATAGTCAATAGATGGGGCTGAAGCGACCTTGTTCCCCGTCCAGAAAAGACTTATCGCGCTGATTTATAAAATGTTTTTAAGACTTTAATAAATACCGTTACCAGCTTTATCTCAACTGGTTGATCACAGTGAAAATTGGCAGATACATGCCGATCACTATAGAGCCGACGATGCCGCCGATGCCAACCACCATGACCGGCTCCAAAAGCGATGTTAGAGCCTCTACGGCGTTCTCTACTTCCATATCGTAAAAGTCTGCGACCTTAGAAAGCATCTCATCCAGCCGCCCGGTTTCTTCACCGACAGCCACCATCTGGGTGACCATTGATGGAAAGACTTGAGATTTGGTCATCGGTTTAGAGAGGCTACCGCCTTGCCTGACATCGGTATAAATTTTGCGAATGCTTTCGGCAACCACGGCATTATCAGCCGTGTCTTTGACCACGTCTAAGGCTGTCAGCATCGGTACTCCGGCTCTCAGTAGGGTACCGAAAGTTCTTGAGAATCTAGCAATCGACACTTTGGCAACCAAGTCGCCGAGCATGGGCGTCACATAAATCAAGCCGTCAATTTGCAGTCGCCCGGCTGTGGTGGCGTAGTACTTCTTGATAAACCAACCGGCTATTAGCAGGCCAACCATAAAGAGAAAGGCCCAGACGGACCGGACTGCTTGCGAGAGGGCTACCAAAGCTTGAGTATAAGCCGGCAGTTCGGAGCCGATATTTTTAAAGAGACCTTCAAAAATAGGCAGGATGAAAGTGAGCATGCCCCAAAAGACAAGAATAGAGACGACCAGAACCACCATCGGATAAATCATGGCGGCTCTTACTTTCTGATTCAGTTTCGATTTAGATTCGAGAAAGTCTGCCAATCTCTTCAAAACATCGGCGAGAATACCGCCGGTTTCACCGGCTTTGATCATCGAGACATAGAGTTTGTCGAAGATTTGCGGATGGCGGGCCATAGCGTCTGAAAGGGAGAGACCGGCTTCGATTGACTGTCTTACGTCTTCGAGGCAACGCTTTAGTTTGCGATTTTTGCATTGCTCGACAATGATAGTGAGGGTGCGCAGCATGGCTACGCCCGATGAGACCATGGCGGCAAATTGTCTAGAAAAAACCACCATGTCTTTGATGGTGACGCGCTCTAATAAATCTACTTGCAGAACGCTTTCGTTCAAAGCTTTCCAGGTGGCTTGTAAATCACCACCGGCGGTGCGAGGTCTAATCTCGACCACCTCGATGCCGCGAGCTTGTAAGCGAGCTTTGAGAACATTAGGAGATTCGGCGCTCGCTACCGCTTCTTTGATTTTGCCTTGCTCGTCTTTGATTTTATAGACGAATTCCATTAGAACCTGCCAAATCCGCTGCTAGTGCCATAACTTTTATTGGCCGCCGCTCTTGGTCCAATCAACTGCTCAAGATCTTCAGGGCGACTAGACTTTGAAATTGCTTCTTTATGACTGATTAGCCCCTCTTTGACATAGCGAGCCAGGCAACTTTCTAGGGTTTGCATGCCTAGGCTGGCGCCCATCTGCATAGAAGTATAAATTTGGGCAGTCTTTGCTTCTCTGATCAAATTGGCTATAGCCGGAGTGTTGATAAGAATTTCCATGGCCATGATGCGCCCGGCTGTTACCGGTGAATCGCCTGCTTCGCCTTCAATTTTAGGCAAGAGGGTCTGACTGAGAACCCCCACCAGTGAATGCGAGAGCATGATGCGAATTTGTTGTTGCTGTTCAGGCGGAAAGACATCGATGATGCGGTCCACCGATTGTGGCGCCGAACTGGTGTGAATGGTGCTAAAGACGAGGTGACCGGTCTCAGCCGCCGTCAGCGCCAAGTGGATAGTTTCAAGGTCGCGCATCTCACCCACCAGAATGACGTCGGGGTCTTCTCTTAGTCCGCTTCTCAGGGCATTGGCAAAGCTTCTGGTGTCTGAGCCTACTTCTCTTTGGCTGATGAAAGACATTTTGTTTTGGTGCAAAAATTCAATTGGATCTTCCACCGTCAAAATATGCCTGTCTTGCTTTTCGTTTATAGCATTGATCATTGCCGCCAGGGTTGTCGACTTACCAGAGCCTGTGGGCCCGGTGACCAAGATGAGGCCTCTTGGTTTGGTAAGCAGTTCTTTGCAGACCGGCGGCAGCCCCAGTTCATCGAGGCTAGGCATGCGTGAAAGCACCACCCGCAGTGCGGCAGCCCAACTGCCCCTGTCTCTATAAACATTGACTCTAAAGCGTCCCAGTCCTTCGATGCCAAAACCACAGTCTAGTTCGAGATTTTGCTCGGCGTGCTTGATTTGCTCGGGGCTGAGACAAGAAAAAATCAGTCTTTTGGTATCGTCGGCAGACAAGGTCGGCAGGCTGATGCGGGTCAGCTTACCGGCCGCCCTCAATATTGGTGGTTCGCCTGCTTTAAGGTGCAAGTCGCTTGCCGCCCGGTCTACAACAAGTTGCAGCAATTCCTGCATTTCAACCGACATTAATTCACCTCGCTCTCTTTGCCATTTTTCTTGTTGCCGCTGCTGCGCGAAGCTTGGCAGTATGGGCAAGTATGCCATTCTCCAAAGATTTCGGCGCTGCAACAGTGACAGTGAAATTCGTCTGTTTCTTCGATATTTGAGCGTCCGCATTTTGGGCAGCTCTGCCAGCCTTCCTGTTGCAACATGCCGCAGCGCAGGCAGGATACTTTTAGATCGTGCTGGCAGAAAGGACATTTGATAAATTCATCAGAAATCGGGTTGCGACACTTACCGCAGAGCTTTTCGTCGCCGGAAGTATCAGAAAGTGTGACACGCACCACTTCATCGGCGGTAGTCAGACCTTGGCCTACCAGTCTTATCGAATAGTCTTTCAGAGGAATCATGCCGGATTGCTTAGCAGCCAGACGCAACATAGCCGTGGTGGCATTCTTACATACTAGGTCGCGTATTTCATCGTTGACTTTCATCACTTCAAAAACGCCGATGCGATTTTTATAGCCTGTTCGGTTGCAAGCATCGCAGCCGCGACCGCGGCTAAAGACGGCATGGCCCTCTTGATCGACCCGCAGGCGGTAGTACTGTATAGTGGAATCAGCCAGCCTTTCTTGATGTTTGTCCATTAGACCTAAGTATTCGAGGGTGCTGCGGTCGGGGCGATAGTCTTCGCGGCATTCATTGCAGACCCGGCGCAAAAGTCTCTGGGCGATGACACCGATAGTTGCCGAGGCGACCAGATAGGGGTCTACTTCCATTTCGGCCAAACGTGTCACCGCCCCTGGTGCGTCATTGGTGTGCAAAGTGGTGAAAACCAAGTGTCCGGTCAAGGCCGCTTCGACGGCGATCTTGGCTGTTTCTCTATCGCGGGTCTCACCCACTAGTATGATGTCGGGGTCTTGCCGCAAGAAGGACCGCAGAATGCGGGCAAAATCAAGCCCCTTTTCTCTTAAGACCTGCACCTGGGTGATACCCTGCATTTCATATTCGATCGGGTCTTCAGCCGTCAATATGTTTACTTCGGGAGTATTGCGTTCAGCCAAGGCCGAATAGAGACTGGTTGTCTTGCCCGAGCCGGTTGGTCCGGTGACGAAGATGATTCCGTATGGCTTAGCCACCATGTCTCTAATCAGCGAAAGAGTGTCTTGATCGGTGATTAGATGGTCTAACCCAAAGGTTGTGCCCGACTTATCCAACTGTCTCATGACCACCTTTTCGCCGTGTTTAGAGGGAATGGTTGAGACGCGGAAGTCTATATCTTTTCCTGAAAAGCGCACTCTGATGCGACCGTCTTGGGGCAGTCTTCTCTCTGCTATGTCTAGGTCGGCCATAATCTTATAGCGCGAAACCAGGGCGGCAAGAATGGCTTTGGGTAATCTGCGGTCGACAAAGAGCACGCCGTCTAGTCGGTAGCGCACCATCACCCCTTTTTCTTGCGGCTCTATGTGCACGTCCGAACATTGGCGCTTGATGGCTTTGGCTAAGATCTGGTTGGCCAGCTGCACAATCGGCGCATCTTGGGCTTGTTTGGCCAGATCTAGGTCATTGATGGCGTCTTCATATTCCACCAAGACATCGAGGCTGGAAAGGTCGACTTCAGACTCTATAAAGGTCTTGTCGGCTTGCTCTTCCCATTCTTCGGTGAGCTCGTCTTGGCGGCGGGCATAGATGGTCTCCATAAAGTGCTGAAAGTCATCTTCGGTGCAGACCACAGGCTTGAGTTGCATGCTCTTTAGTCTGTATTTGACATCGTCGAGGGCAAGCAGGTTATTGGGGTTGACCATGGCCACGGTGAGTAGTTTGCCCTCTAGATAGAGTGGCACAACTTGGTGCTGTCTCATTACTTTTTCGGGCAAAAGCTCAAGAGCCGAGCTTTCTGGTTGTACTTTGGCCAGTGAAACATAATTGACGCCGTATTGCGTTTCTAGGGCTGATTTGAGGTGGGTCTCATTGGCCAGACCCAGTCTCGATAAAATAAGCGATATCGGTTCGCCGGTGCGCATTCTTTCCTGCTGCACCTGCTTTAATTCGTCCGATGTGATTAAGCCGGAGTCGACAAGAAGCTCGCCAATCTCTTTTTTGATCAGTGCCATTACAAAATACCGCTGCTTTCTCTGCCTGGGGTCCCTTAATTTTCTGCCCGCTTCAAAGCTATTTATATCTTTAGTGTAAAGCCCAGGCAGTGTGCGTCTAAACGGCTTTGACAGGCTCAGTCAAGCCGGCAATTGCGGTCGAGTCAACGAGTCAAACCCGCCTTGACCGGGTATCTCTCTATCTAGCTAAGAGCGGAGGATGAAAGGTATTAATTTATCGGACGCCGAGATTAAGTTTGAAGTTTTGCCTGCCAGCCGCTCTCATTCGGTTTATACAGTGGTGGGCTTCGCCTGGCCGATATTTGGCTTTTTCTTTCTGGTTTTGCTTTGCACCACCGGCTGGTTCAAGCTAGAGCCGCTTTTGTTTTTTCCTTCTATGGTTTTTGCCGCTCTTTTCTTGGCTCATCTGCTGGCCACCTTTTTGGAAAGCAATTTGCTTACATCTTGGCTTCGACCCTGGCGCAATGGACAGCCACTCTTGTTTTACAGGCGTTTTATCGGGGTGGAAACGGCTTGCGATAAGGGCGAAACCGAGGTTGTATCGGTGCTGGTTGGGCAGAGACGCATTCTTTTGGGCGCTGTCAGCGAGCTTTATCTTACTTTGCTCGGCACTCTTGAGATAAGATCCACGGCTGTCAGCGGAGACAGCTCTCCAATCGACCAAAGCAAAATAGTGCCTGATGTGGTGGCACGCTTGCCCCTTTCTTGTCTTGACCTAGAGAAACAGAAAAGATTGGTTGCCCTGTTTGAAGCGGCTTGCCCAGGACTTTCCACCAATAAGCGCTTGAAAGATAGACTGGCATCGCCGGTGGTGAAAGGGCAGATGCTCTTGCAGATGTTGGGGGCGATGATTATTACTTTTGCCCTCTTCGATGTTTCTTATGCTACCTCTCTTTGGTTGACCATGCTGCGCTCTTATTATGGTGCCCAATTGCTTTTGCGTGTCCCTGATGCAAATGAGACAAGCTATTTTATAGAACAGCTACCTGTTTGTGCAGATGCAAAGCAAGTGGGCAGTCTAAGAGTGAGAAATGTACAAGAGGCAGACATCAAAGGCGGCGCCCTCAAGCTTTATGAAGGGGCTGAGGCGCTGCGCACTCATCCTTTTCCTCTTTCGTGGGCTTACCGGGCTTTGTTCAGCAATAAGAATTCGCAGGCACAGCTGGCTGCAATAAGGGCTGAGACTCTCTTTCAACTGGGGCGCAAAGAAGAAGCTCTCGCGCTCTTGAAAGAAGCGATTGAAGCCAAACCAAGCGGTTTTCGCACCGAGTTGACCTATGCCCGTTATCTGGCTGCACTAGGCCGGAAAGACGAAGCGATAAAGGTCATGCAGGCTGTTTTAGAGAAGCACAAAGATGTGCTCTTGCCCAGGCTTTATGAAATGGGTCTGAATGACAGCGAAAGTCGGCGTCGCGAAATCTATCAAGCTTCTATGAAAGAACTGGATGAACAGGTCTTTGGCACCGAGCCGGCTTGGCCGCCCGGGGGCGAGCGCCCGATTATGGAGATGTGGCGGCGGGATGATTTGGAATTTTTGAATCAACTTTTGCTTGAGTCGAAAGCCAAATAAACTGGGCACGCAAATTGCAAACTTAGAGCGGCTTTTGGTTCGGTTTATCTCGCCCGGCTACGGCATCGCTCTTACACTCTTTCAAAGCTTGCACCATGGCAGTATTGCCACTCACTGTTTCAGCCATGATCTTAACCAGTTTGCCGCCGCCCCAGCGGTTCAAGTGCACTGTATCGAGATAGTCTTTCTCTTCCACAAAACGCTGGTCTTTGAATAGGCTGACATAGGTGCCGCCTTGTTCTTTTGTGGTCTTCTCTAGATAAGAGTCGAAGTTGTTCCAGAAATTTTGGCTGAGCAAATTTTGGTTGGAGAGCCTTGAGGGCATGCCGACCACAATTATCTGTATGTTTTCTTTGTGCAGAAGGGCAAGCAATTCTTGGAAATAACGCTTTTGTCCGGCTAAGCAAGGCGGATTTTCGCGCTTGTAGCGTTTGATATATTCCTTGGAATTATCCATATAGAGATAGGGCGGGTAAGCAGGCAAGACCCATTCGCCTCGCTTGACGTCGCCGGCCGAGCCGCTTATGGCCCTCAGCACTTTTGTGGTTACTTGCCCTGAATTTAACTGGGCATTATTGGCTTGCTTGTCGGCTCTAGTGTCAATGCCCTTGCCTTCTGGATTGGTGAAACTGGCGCGGGCCCCTAGCGAAGGCGGGATGTCGCCGAAGGCAAGCAGATTGACCTGTCTAAGTGGTAGATAACGAGAGAGCAAATAGTCTAGATAGCCGAAGGGGCTGTCGTATGAATGGACGGCCAAGCTATCTAACTTGCAATAGGGTGAAAGAAAGTGGAAACTGTCGGTGGCTGCCGCTGCCGGTAAATTATTGTCGATAAAGTCGCGAGGGTTGACGCCGATAATGGCTATCTTGGGCTTCTTATCGGCTTTGCTGACCAGGCTGTCGGCGATAAGATAATGGTCTGAGACCATGGCTCCGCCCATGGAAAAGTTGAAGACGCGCGGCTTTAGCCCGCTTGCTTTGGCTACTTCGGCAGCCAGTCTCTCTACTTCTCTTTGGTCTGTGGTATCGACTGTGGTGCCGCGATGTTCGGCTTCGGCTGAGAAAATAGCCGAGCCCATCTGCGAGCTGCCAAACAGAACTATGTCGGGCTGAGCCTTTTGTTCCAGTTGGGAAAGATAAGTGCGCGAGACCCACCAGATCCACGGACCTTCCATTCTCTTTTCATAGTTGGTGGCTTTGATGCCGTTCAAGCTCAGTTTACGCTCGGGCATTTTAGCAAGAACGCCATAAAGAGCCAGGTTGAGGGCGCCGTACAAAACCACGGCCCAGACAAAGGCATTGGCACGCTTCTTGCTTGTTTCGCTGGCAGCCATTACATTGCTACCCCCGTCTCGTCATCGGGCTCAGCCTTTTCGATTGTATCTATGCGGCTGCCAATCTGCTTCTTGTTGCGCAGTTCGTTGACCACATTTCTGATTTTGCTGCGATGTTCGCGCACCAGATCATTGGCCTCAATTAGCTTGTGTTCGGCTAGTTTACCTTTCAGCTTTTCTAAACTAGTGAACGAACTGGGATCGCGGTCGCGATCGATTCCTCTAGCCAGTCGCTCCAGTTCATCGTGTTTCCAGAGTTCGCGTCCGGCCATTTCCATAGTCAGTTTGGTGCGCGGATCTTCATTGAGAGCCGAGACCAGACTGTCTAGAAATTTGGCGCCGCCGAAGGCATTTAGGTGCACATAGTCATGATAGAGACTTTTGTCGTAGAGATAGAAATAGTTGAGATCGAAAAAGGGCGCACCATAGGCAAAAGCTTTGCCCTTGACGGCAAAGACATAGTCTAAGTAAGTGGTGGCGCCCAGTTGGTTGATGTTTTCTCGACTGACCGGCATGTTGACGACGATTAGTTCGATGCGTTCTTTTTTGCAAAGGGTGCCCAGTTTACCGAGAAAATACATCTGAGTCTTGAATGTATGATCATCAGCTTTCTTATAGCGTTCTTTGTACTCTTCGGTGTTGTCTTTGAAATTAGCAGCCACATCTTCTTTCTTGAGCGGATGCGTATAGACTGCATCGGGATGAATTTCACCGGCGCGATAGTTTGGTATTAGCTTGGTGCGCTGCCAGAAAGTATAAGGCTGGGCGCCGCTGGGCACGGCCGCCACTTTGTTGAGTAAGCGGGTGGCCGCTTTCTCGGCGGTCATCTGCCAATCTAGGGCATGGTGTGCGAAATAAAGATTGCGATCGATGAACCAAGATAGTCTGCCCAAGGGGTCTCTAAAGAGCCCACCGGCACATTCGTCGGTAGAGACGATGCGGCTGAGAAAATGGAATGGTTCGGTATCGGTGGGATTACCCAGCTGGCTATCGATAAAGTCGCGGGGGGCAACACCATAGATAATCACATCGGGACGATGCGAGGCGGCAAGCAAGCTCTTTACGGTCAAATAGGCATCGGAAGGCATCTGTCCTGGTGCGGAGAGATTGAAAGTGCGGAACTTGCCTTTGAAAGTTTCTTCCAGCTTATCGTTTAGATAAAGAGACTGGTGATGCTTGGTCAGGTTGAGGGGGCGGTTCAAATAGTTGGCATCGCAATTATTTATGGCTGCCACCATCAGTGATGAGCCTAAAAGAGTGACGTTATGTACTTGTTTGTCTTCTTTTAAGTCATGAAAACCCCACCAGCTCCAGCCTTTGTAGGGATAGTTGAAAGGATTGAATTTGAGCGGGGCATAAAACGAAAAAGCCACATTTATTCCAAGAAATGCGGCAATGGCGGCCATGGCTCGACTGACCCTTTTCATTGGGCACCGCCATTTGTCTCTAGGGCTTTGCGGCTAACCGGGTCGTTAGCCATAATCTGGGCAATTTCGCTGAGCAACTTGGCACCGCCGCCTGAGTGCAGGTGCACAGTATCTTGAAAGTCGCTGAGAGCAAATTTGCCTTTGCCTTCGGCATGCAGATCTTTAAAGGTGACACTTTGTGATTGTGCCGCCAGTTTAGCTAGTTCGCTCTTATAGAGATCCCACGAGGCATCGGGCAAAAGCTCTCTATTGACCTGGGTGATGGGCATAGCTACCAGCACCACATGGGTGCCGCGCTCATTGGCAATGGCAATCAAGTCTTTGAGAAAGCGCATTTGCGCTGTAAAAGTAGACATCTTAAGTGTCTTGTAGCGCTTTCTGTACTCTTGAATGTTGTCCATAAAACCCGGACGATTGGCTGGATCGGTCGGGCGGAAGAAACATTCCTGCGGATTGACTTCAAAGGGCAGATAGTCGGGCAAGACTTTTCTTCTGAAGGCGATGCGGTCTACTTCGCTGAGATTAGCCGGACGCGGCGCCACTTTATCAATAAGAGGGCGCAGGCTTCTTGCGGCATCGAGAGCGATTTGACCATGATTGCCATATACATAACAAAGTCGGGCGAGTTCCCAGTTCAATCTTTCTTGCCAATCTGACATGAGCAAGTCGGCATGACCGGAAAGATCGCCGAAGCGCGAAAGATATTTATAAGGGTCGGTGGCGGCGGGCGAGGGCAGCAAGTTATCCATGAAGTCGCGCGGTCCGACACCATAGACTAGAACTTTTGGGGCGCGCTTTTCTTTCAAGAGAAAATCGGTGATCAAATAGGCGTCTGAGGGCATTTCGCCTGGAAGGGCAAAGTTGTAAGTAGAGACTGATTTGCCGCTTGCCTTTTTGAAGGCGTCTTCAAAATAGATAGAGCGGTGATGCTGAGAGGCGTCTATTTGTTTGCCGAGAAAATCGGCATCGGTGCCATCGAGAGGCACAAGCATCAGGCTTGAGCCAAGGAAGACCACGTCTTTAGGCTGAGCCGGTTGGGCAAAGAACTCGCTAATCGCCCAGGTTGTCCAGGTGCGCACCGGAAAATCACTTGGCTTTAATTTCTCGATTGAAAGAAATTGCAGCCCCAAGCTAAGCGCGGCAAAGATAGACAGGCCAGCCAAGAAACGCGACTGGAAGAAGCCGCCTCTGGCCTTGCCTTTTGCATAGGCGCGTTCTAGTTTCTCCGGTGCTGCAGCTGTGTCCCTAAGGTCTGTGCCGCTTTTCGGATTTTCAAGATCGCGCAAACTATCGTGGTCTAACTTTGCCACAGTGCCCCCAAACGGTTCTAAAAGTGAGCTTTTAGAACTGGAAGTATATGAATGAAGGCGAACTATCGGGACTGAAGACAGTGATGATGCACATGAGTAGAACCATCACACCCACTTGCAGGGCCCATGGCGGGCTCTTGTAGATGGCTTTGTCGTTGAGCCAGTTCACCACCGGTTGGGCAATCATCAAGACAGGCAAGAGCAAGAGCAGTGCCGGGAAGATGATCGGATCGCGAATTTGCAGAATTGCCAATTTGGCAGCGCTGAAATTAGCCAGTTCCAGAGGTGCTTGCAGCAGTTTGCCGATGATTGTGCCGGCTATCGACATATTTTCTGCCCGGAAAAAGACCCAGCCGATACAGACAATATGGAAGGTAGCGATCACTGAAAAGACGTGATAGACCTTGGCTAGAGTCTGGTTCTCTTTGAGAGACTTGGCTATGCCGACAAAGTCGAGCAGGCGCAAATATTCTTTGTGCAAGATGAGCACAATACCCTGATAGGCTCCCCAGGCTAAGAAGTGCATGGCGGCACCGTGCCAGAGACCACCAAGAGCCATGGTCAGAAAAAGGTTTCTATAGTTGAGAATTTTGCTGCACTTGGAGCCGCCTAGCGGGATGAAGAGATAATCTCTCAACCAGGTAGAGAGGCTGATATGCCAGCGGTGCCAGAAATCAGCAACGTTGGCGGCCAGATAGGGCAGGTTGAAGTTAATCGGTACTTTATAGCCAAACAAGAGAGCTGAGCCTCTGGCAATGTCGGTATAACCGGCAAAGTCAAAGAAGATCTGGAAGGCGAAGGCATAGGTGATGAGCCACATGTCTACCGATGAAAAGTTTTCGGGATGCGCAAAACCGGCCTGCACCACCAGAGCCAGATTGTCAGCCAGAAGCACTTTTTTACAAAGACCCATCAAGATGAGCTGCATACCTTCATCGAGGTATTCCCACTTGAATTTGATTTTTTCGCTGAGCTGCGGCACAAAATCTTGATAGCGCTTAATTGGTCCGGCTATCTGAGTCGGGAAGAAGCTGGCGAACAGAGCCAGGGCCGAGAAAGATTTCACCACTGGTTTGCCGCGGTAGACTTCCATGGCATAGTGAATGAATTCAAAGACGAAAAATGAGATGCCTAGGGGCAAGATAATGTGCAGGTGCGGCTCTCTCCAGGTAACACCGAAGAGTCCGAGACCGCCCTTGACCATGTCCATGGTGAAATAGGCGTATTTGAAAATACCCAGGGTGATTAGGTTGGCCACCACTGTAACCCAGAGCCAGCCCTTAGCTGTGAAGGCCAGATGTTTTCCGCCTTCCGCTTTGGCTGCTTTGTCTATAAGCGGCACCAAGAGGAAGTTTGCCAGGGTCAGACCAAATATGAGCAAGCCATAGATTGGTCTCCAAGAACAATAAAACACATAGCTTGCCACCAAAAGCAGTGGCACACGCGCTTTCTGCGGCAAGATCCAATAGAGGAAAAATACCGTCGGTAGAAAGACTAGGTATTGAAGGCTGTTGAATAACAAGGTGGTGCTCCTTGGGTCAAGAACAAGTTTCTTGATGGTTAACAGGGCAAATTGGTTCCAGAATATTCCAAATTGCTCATCGCACATGATAAAGGGAGGGTTTCCAATATGTCCAGTTGGGAATTCTCAGGTTAACCTAAAACGTTTATAGTAAGTCTTTTCTCATCAAGCGAAAAGCCCAGCCGGTAAAGGTTCTGGGCTCTTGGAAAGCGTTAAGCTGAGAGTTTATTCTTATGTACTGAAAAGAGCAGGTGAGAAATTATTCACTGCCCTTTTCTTTATTGAAGCCTTCAGCCACCAGCTGATACCCACCACCGTATACGGTTTTTATATACTTGCGCTCGCCCTTTTCCAGGCGGGTGCGCAGGTGTCTGATATGCACTCTGATGGTGTCTACGTCGTCATCGGGGGCGTAGCCCCAAACTTCTTCCAACAACTTGCCTGTCGACACCGTCTGTCCGTGATGTTGCATCAAGCAGTGCAATATCTCAAACTCGGTGGGGGTGAGTTTTTCAATTCTGCCGCCGACTTTTGCTTGCAGATTTTCTGGTATTAATGTTATTTCACCTGCTGTGAGGATCTCGGGCAAGGTTGATGAATGAGGAACGCTACCGGCACGCCTGAGAAGGGCACGCACCCGCACTTGTAGTTCGGGGGTGTCGAAAGGTTTTGCTAGATAGTCGTCGGCGCCGGCGTCAAAGCCAGCCACCTTATCTTTAGTGGTGGAAAGAGCCGTGAGCATCAGCACCGGAATCGGATTGGTCTGCGGATTTTGTCTAAGTCTCTGGCAAACGGTAAAGCCGTCCAGATCGGGCATCATTACGTCGAGGACGATTAAGTCTGGGCGGTTTTGCTGGGCCATAGCCAGACCCTTGATACCGTCTGGAGCTGTCACCACTTGATGACCGAGCAGTTCAAGATTGACTTTTACTAATTCGGCTATGGAAAGGTCGTCTTCAATGACCAGGATTCTTGACAATGCTTCACTCCGTTTAATGCGATGGTTCGCCTGTGCCTGCTTTTCACTCAACCGATATCGGTTCAATTATTTCAGTCTTGTGCACTGACTGTTAATTTTACTGGAATTTTGAGAAGACGGTTGGACCTTACAACTGTTAGCGTTACCACTTGACTAGGTTTCTTACTTTCTATATAAGACATCAGAGTGTCGATACTGTTCACCTGTTGATTGTCCACAGCCACTATCAGGTCGGCAAAGCCCCTCTCCATTTGGCGCCATTCCATGTCGCCATAGCGATAGACCATGATTTTGGGTCCTTGAATGCCTGCCTGGGCCGCCGGACCGCCGGGGCTGACCCTCAGAACTCTCAGTCCGCCTCTTTCATCAGGAATAGCATCGAGACCCAGTTCTGGGCGTAAGACTCGATGGTGTTCGATTAGTTGCGGAATGATGTTTTTAGCAATATTGATCGGAATAGCGAAGCTGATGCCGGAAGATTGTCTGGTGCCACTGAATATGGCTGTGTTTATGCCTACCACTTTGCCCGATAAGTCTAATAGCGGGCCGCCTGAATTGCCCGGGTTGATGGCCGCATCGGTCTGAATTATGCCCTTGATCAATCTGCCGTTTTCCGACTTGATTGTGCGACCTATCGAAGAAACTATGCCTTCGGTGAGGGTGCGGTCAAACCCAAATGGATTGCCGATGGCCAAGACCCGGCGGCCCACTTCTAATTCAGAAGAGTCACCCAAGGGGATGGGGGTGAGGGCGAGATTTTTGGGTGGATTTATCTTGAGCACGGCCAGATCGGTGTGGGCGTCAAAACCGACTAGATTGGCTTGCACCGTGGTGCCGTCATAGAAAGTGACGAGCAAATGGCTCGCCCCTCTAACCACATGGTGGTTGGTCAGAATGTAACCGTCACCGGCTTCGGTCTTGAGCATAAAGCCGGAGCCAAAACCTTCGCTGGGCATGGCATTGGTCATCAGTTCTTCCGCCGATGAGACCGAGGAGATGTTGACCACACTGCGGTTAGCTGCCTTATAGATTCTTATGTATAGCTTTTCTTCTTCGGTCAGGGGCGTGCGTCCGCCAGTGCTTTCTTTGGTCGTTTCTTTTTTTGCTGGGGTTTCGGGTTTGCTTGTCTTACTGGGCAAAGTTGGCGCCGCTGCCGCCGCCTGAGCAAGTAAAGTAGATGCAAACAAAGTATTAGCAAGTAGAGCAGTGACGGCAAGCGTCAGAAAACCATGCCCCGCCCTGAACCCAGGGAAATCGCACACTTTCATTTTACTTGTCTCCGCTTTTGGCTGCCGTAGTTTTTGCTGCTGTAATTTTTGCTTCAGTACCATTCATAAGGCGCTTGATATTGGCTTTGTGGCGGATGACCACATATAGACATCCGATCACACTATAGATCACAAAAGCTCGCGGTGCCTGGAAGAAGATCATATAGCCGACATTGGCTACGGCAGCCGTCATCGATGCCAGCGAAACTATCTTGCTTGTGAAGACGACGATGAGCCAAGTGGCAAAGGTAAGACCACCGGCAGGCGGCGAAAGGGCGAGCATGGTACCAAGACCGGTGGCAGCGCTTTTTCCGCCCTGCATGCCGAGAAAAATCGACTTGCTGTGACCGATGATTGTGGTTAGTGCCACTAGCACCGGTGCGATATCGCTTAGATTGAAGGCAAGATTGCCTACGTTCAGGGCTAATTCGTGGCTTATCTTTTGAGAGTAAATGACCGGCAAAAGACCCTTCAAGAGGTCGATAATTAGGGTGGCTATCCCGGCCAGTTTGCCCACCGAGCGGTAAACATTGGTGGCGCCGGTAGAGCAAGAGCCTACTTTTCTTACATCGATGCCGCGAGCTTTGCCAATCCAATAGCCGGTCGGTATAGAACCTATAAGGTAAGCAGCTAGTATTTGTAGAAGCAATAAAAGCATTTTCTTTTCACTTCAACTAATTTTCGGCTTTAGAGCGGGCGATAATGCGCAAAGGCGAACCGGCAAAGCCGAAGGCTTCGCGCAATTTGCGCTCCAGATAAGTTTGATAGGGGCGCGAAAGTAGCTTGGCATCAGATACTTTCAAAACGAAAGTAGGCGGATTGGTGGTCACCTGGGTGGAATAATAGACCTTGAGCCTTTTGCCGCGCTTGCTGGCAGGCGGAGGCGAAAGGGCAACCGCTTCATTCAAGATTTGGTTGACCAAGCCTGTGTTGATGCGTCTAGAGGTTTCGCTAAAGGCTCTCAGGCAAGCTTCGATGATTTTATTCATGCGCAACTTATTGGTGGCTGAAGTAAACAGCACCTCGGCGTAAGACAGGCTGCGCAACTCTCTTTTAATCAGATCGGTGAACTGATTCATCGTGGTCGATGAGCGGTCTTGAATCAGGTCCCATTTGTTCATAACAATGATGGCTGCTTTACCTGCTTCTTCAATTTTGGAAGCTAGTTTTTGATCTTGGTCCGAAATTTCCAGGCTGGCGTCCAAGACAAGAACCACCACATCGGCTCTTTCCAGGGCCTTGAGCGAGCGCACGACGCTGAAGGCTTCGACCCCATAATCAACGCGCGATTTGCGTCTGATGCCGGCTGTATCTACCAGGGTTATTTCTCTGCCCTGATAAGTAATCTTGGTGTCGACCGCATCACGGGTGGTGCCGGGTTCATCGGCAACAATCGAGCGTTTTTGACCACAAAGTACATTGGTTATAGATGATTTGCCTACATTTGGTCTTCCCACAATAGCGATAGAAACCGGGCAGGTAGCCGGATCTCTTTTCTCTTCGGTCTCTTCCAGCTCTTCTTCATAGTCGAATTGCTTTTTCTTTGACTTGCCTGCCACCTTACCGTTTTGGGGAAAGTAAGCAATGATGGCATCGAGCAAGTCGCCGACATTACCGGCGCCGGTCATGGCCGACAAAGGCATAGGATCGCCTAGACCGAGACCGTAGAACTCCATAATCGAATTATTTTCTTTGATGCTGTCAATTTTATTGACGGCAAGAATCACCGGCTTCTTCACCCGTCTGATGATATTGGCTACTTCTTCGTCGGCGCCTGTAATGCCTTCTCTGCCATCCACCATAAAGACTATGACGTCGGCTTCCACCAAGGCTTGTTTCACTTGGTCCAGCACTTCTTTGGCCATGGGCTCAAAGCTGCGTCCTTCGTCTGGCAAAATGCCGCCGGTGTCTACCAAGATAAAGTTATGCCCCGACCAATCGCAATCTTTATAGATGCGGTCTCTGGTGATACCGGGGGTATCATCGACTATGGCATGTTTTTGCTGGATGCAACGATTGAAAAATGTAGACTTGCCCACATTGGGGCGCCCGACGATTACGACTATTGGTTTGTACATGTTCTGACTATTTGCCTTTATCTGTAGGCTTCTGCCCCATTATGAAGGGTTTGCCTGGTTCATGCGGTTTTGGACCGCCTTGTTGACTGCCAAACTTCTTGCCTAGTTTGGGAGTCTGCGCTTCAATCCATTTGACCAATTCTACTTTTGCGTTGTTCAAATAAATTGCAGTTTCTGTATCGCCGCCGGTGTCGGGGTGCACACCTGGCTGCGACATCTCGCGCTTCCAGGCATCCACAACCACTTTCACGGTTAATTCTTCCGGTCTTACACCGAGAATCATACAGGCTTTACGAATTTCGGGCGGCACCACTCTTGGTGTCGATACCACTGCCGGTGCCGGGGTCTCTTGGCTGGGGGCTTTGCCTCCCACGAATTTATTGCGTACACCTTGCTTGATCGCTTCAGCGTCTAGTTTGGCAGCGGCCGCTTCATCATCTTGCTTGACCTGGGGCTGCTTCTCGGTTTGGTGCTCAACCTCGGCTTGCTTGATGCGATTTTTCACCAATTCGCGCAGATCCTCAGGACCAAGCTCCATTTGCTTGATGCCGTCTTGCGTTTCTCTTTGGCTTTCTTGGCTATCTATTTGGCTTTCAAATCTGCTTTCAGATGAGTCCTGACTGTTATTGCTCTTGCTTTCGCCACCAGTATTCTTGGGCATGTCGGGCAGCACCACATCTTCAATCACTTCTATCTGCGAAAGCTCCTCTATATCTTCCAATCCTTCGAAAATATCCAATTTGTCCAGATCTAGCTCGTCCTTACCGCCTTCGTCAGTCTTTACTGCAGTGAGGCTGTCGAAAGTGGAAAGTTCGGGGCGGCGGTCGGCATCGGCATTGATAACGCCCAGCCCTTGGTAAAACTCAGCGCCCAAAGTAAGACTCTCTCCCATATCAATGGCAGCGGTGTCGGCATGAAATTCGTCAGTCCGTCTTTTGCGAGGGCGCGGGCTTTCTTCGCTCTTCTCTTTTTCTTTCTGCTTGGCTGCTTCTTCAGCTTTGGCTTGAGCCTGGAAATAAGCTGCGGCTCCAGGTATGGGCTGGGTTTCAGTTTGCAGCTTGGCCTGATTCTTTGCTTGTTCGCTAGGCTCTTCCGGCTTGGTGAGGAAGTCTTCGATTATAGGCAAAGCACTGGTTTCACCAATTTTGCTTGGCTTGACTGCGGCTGCCTCTTTGGGCTTACTCGGCTCCTGATTCTGCTCTTGCTCATCATCTTCTTCTTGTGGAGGCTGGGCAAAGGGTTCGAAATAGAGATTGATATTGGGACGACCAGCCACTGTGCTGTACTGATAGACAGTTTCAATTTCGCGCCAAGAGAAACTGCCATAGTTTTCTTTGCTGCTGTTGGCGACAAAGCTGCTTGAAACAGCATTGTAGACTCGGTCGTTATAACTTGGTTTGGCTTGGAACTCGCCTGTATCGGTGCTGTCGTTGCTACCGATGATTTCTTTTGGGCTTTCAGCGGCGACTTCTTCTATTTCAGCCGACTTTGTCTCTGCTATATCTTGCTCTTCTGGCAAATCTTTATCGCCGGCTTTCGCTGGCTCTGTCTGTCCTGCTTCTTCTGTATCTGTCAGTTCAAGCACTACCGGTTCGTGTTCGGCGGTGGTATGACCAACCGGTTCCCCCACTTCGGCGACGGCGACTCCACCCTGGGCTTTCCCATCGGCCAGACCCTTGTTATAGCCAAGATGCCAGGAATTTTGCAATTGCATAGCCAGGGTCTCGGCTTCGGTCTCGAGATCGCTCATTTTGGCTTCGACCGCCACCAGTTGGTCTTCCAGTGAGAGACCGCGGTCGTAAAGCTCTTGATTGATTTCGGTGAGGCGATTGAGCTCGCCTTCCAGCTCTTTTACCTTGAGCAAAAGCTCGGAGTCTAAGGAAAAAGTGGCGCTATCGCCCTGGGCTTTGCGTCTTGCTTCGATGATACGCCCCATCAGTTCTCTGCTTTCGAACAAGATATGGGGCTCTACCGAGAGCTTGCGCGCCAGGGTAAAAGGATTTATGTCGAGATCGTCGCCTTTTGCCTCTTTGATGGCTGCATCCAGCACCTCGAGGGTTATCTCTTCGTTTTGAAGTTTCGCTTCTTCTGGCGCCATTGGGTCCTTGACTTCCTTTGCGCAGGTGTCGACAGATTTCTCCATTGTAGCCTGTTGACCACCTTTCTATATTGAATTTATTATCTGATAGGGTTTGATGGTCATGGCTTTAAGGACGGTTTATCTTTTAGTCACCGGCAAGGTGCAGGGGGTCTTCTTTCGGCAAAGTACCCGAAGGACGGCACAGGCGCTTGGGCTTTGCGGCTATGTGCGCAATCTGGCAAGCGGTCAGGTTGAGGCACTGGTGCAGGGTGAAAGCTCGGCAGTGCAGGTCTTGATAACTTATTGCAGCACCGGTCCCGAGAGGGCTCGGGTCGACCGGCTCGACCAAGAAGAGTTATCGAGCGAGAATCTGCATCAATTCTTGACCCTAATGGGGGTTGACTCGATTGGCGAAGGCTTTTCGCTCTTGCCGGACCGTTAGTCTTGTCCAGCAAATAAAGCCTGGGTTCAGGAAAGCTTTTCAGTAGTCAGCCTATCTGACGCGACCCAGGCCCTTCGAAAAGTTTGTAGGCTTCTTTCACCATGAGCTGGTCGCCGGTTTCAGGCGGCGGCACGTTATTTGCCCGGCGGGGTCTTTCGCTCGACAAAGTGGCCACGCCTTCAGTTGTTGAGTCTAAACTAGAGCCTAAACTTGAGCTTGAAACGGTTGCATCGCTCTCTTCAAAGGGATCCGGCCTCGACCTACCCCTTAGATCTTGCGGCGACGGGTCACTTTCATCGTCGTCGTCACCTTGAGAATCGCTCTCGCCTTGGGGTGGATTGGGCGGACTGGCATATTCTCTGGGGGCTGGTTGGCTTTGTCTCTGTCCGGCATGACCAGGCTGTGGCTGTGATTCGCTTTCGTTTTTCGGCTCGCTGCGACCAATCTTGCCCTGGTTGGGCTGTTCTGTTTGAATCTTTACTTTGATGAAAAGGTCTCTGCCTGTGATTTTCTTGGCGGCCGATTTGATTTGGTCCGCTTTGTTTTCAATGGTTTTCTGGAAGTGTTCGCGCGAAACACTGATTACCAGCTCGTCTTCTCTCAAAGCCAGAGGGAAGCCGAATTGGGAAACCAAGCTATAAGTGGGGATGGAGCGCGAATGGAGTTCTTCCAATAGGTTTGACCAGAACTCGTTTACTACTTCGAAGGGGTAGCTGCCTTCTTCGTTTGTATTGCTTTGTGTAGTGTTCTGTGTAGTATTTTGAGCAGGCGGAGGCGGCGCTTTTGGTTGAGGGGGCGGGCTTGGTCTTTCTTCTCTTTCCGGTTCAGGCTCGTTAGAGGCTTTTCTTTCCAGCTGCCGATTTTCTGGTTCGGGTGGTGTTGCTCTCTCTAAATCGGGCTGTGGCGCTCTTTCAAAAGCCTGCTGTGTTTCTCTGACTGACGGCACAGGCGCTGGCGCCTGATGACTAATTGGAGAAGAAGGCGCCTGATGACTAATTGGAGGCGGCGGCATCTGGTTCTGTGGTCTGGGTGCCTGTACCGGCGCTTGCATTTGCACCCGAGGACCATCTGCCAGCTGTGCTTCTAAGGCTTCGATGCGACCGACCAAGTCTTTGATCAGATGAATCTCTTGTCTATAGCAAAGCGAAAGCAAACCTATTTCTAAAGAGAGGGCCGGCTGTGTGGAGCGGCGCAAAGACTGTTCCAATCTATCTAGATGTTCGACCATCTGGGTTAGTTCGTAACCTTCGAAAGCCGGCGCCAGCTCTGTGATTGCTTGTATATAGCCGCTTGAGCCTGAGATGATTTGAGCCAGAATGCTTTCTTTATTGTCTCTTTCTTTTGAGCGACCCAGATGCAGAGCTTTGGTCATATTGAGAAAGTGCTTACTGAGTTCGAGTGCCACCAAGGATGGTTCGCGTCCACGACTGAGCAGTCCGTGCACGGCTGTTAAGACTTGCTCACCGTTGCGTTCTTTCATGCCTTTGCTTATTTCGAGCAAGACATCTTCGTCGATGGCGCCAAGCAGGGTCAAAAGATCTGTCACCGAGACCGGTCTTTCTGCTGTGGCTAAAAGAGAGGCTTGATCGAGTAAACCCATGGCATCGCGCAAGCCGCCGCCCGAGCGCCTGGCAATTAATTCGAGGGCACTGTCTTCGATATTGATTTCTTCTTGGTTGGCGACATTACGCAGGTGCACAATCAGATCTTCGTGACTGACCAATCTGAACATGAGTCGCTGGCAGCGGCTGATGATCGTGGGCGGCACCTTATGTTCTTCGGTGGTGGCTAAGACGAAGATAACGCGCGGCGGCGGCTCTTCGATTGTCTTCAGCAAAGCATTGAAGGCTTCTTTGGTGAGCATGTGACATTCGTCGATGATATAAAGCTTGAAGCGCCCGCCCTGAGCCACCAGTGGTGCTCTCTCAATAAGAATACGAGCGTCGTCCACCGAGTTGTTCGAGGCAGCGTCTATTTCTAGAACAGCCGGTGAAATGCCCTGCTTGATCTCTGTGCACATGGGGCAAACCATGCAAGGCTCGGTTGTCGGTCCTTCCTGGCAATTAAGCGACTTGGCCAAGATACGAGCGCTTGAAGTCTTACCTGTACCTCTTGGCCCGGTGAATAAATAGGCATGGGCGATGCGGTCGTTCTCGATGGCATTGGAAAGAGTCTTGACGACCGAATGTTGACCCACAAGCTGCTTGAGGGTCTGCGGACGATGTCGCAAGTAAAGAGGTTGATAAGCTTCCAATGCCTGAGCCGGAGAGAATGTTTTTATGTACTTCGCTAAGGCTTTATTCTAACATTCTTGCCATTCTTACAAATTTGCAAGATGAAGAGACTTTTCGGAAGCACTCATAAAAGAAGCATTGATTGAATTTCTGCAAAGTCTGACAAGTTCTTGGTCGGACAGCGATAGTGCTTCTTTGCACTGCCAGAAGTTTTCCAGCAAGTAGCCCCCGAAGTAAGCTGGGTCGTCGGCATTGACTGTGGCATTAAGACCTAAATCAAGCATCTTCTTGAGGTTGTGCTCTTGCAGATTGGCAAAAACTTTTAGTTTGACATTGGAAAGCGGGCAGACGGTTAGCGGAATACCTGAGTCGATGAGGCGCTTGGTCAGTTCGCTATCTTCCAGGCTGCGCACACCATGATCGATGCGTTCGACCTTAAGTAAGTCGAGTGCTTGCTTGACATATTCGGGTGGGCCTTCTTCGCCGGCATGCGCCACCAGTCTCAGTTCTTCTGCTTTGGCCCGGGCAAAGACGCGGGCAAATTTTGAGGGTGGATTGCCCACTTCGGCTGAGTCCAGTCCAACCCCGATAAATTTATCGCGGTGCTTGAGTGCCTTTTCTAAAGTTTGCATGGCGCTGTCTTCATCTAAGTCGCGCAAGAAGCACAAAATCAAACTGCTTGTCAGTCCGTATTTTTCTTTAGATGTTTTGACTGCTTGATGCAGACCCCTGATGACGGTATCAAAAGCGATACCGTTTGCGGCATGAGCCTGGGGATCAAAAAAGAGTTCAGCGTGTACGATACCGTCTTGTTGTGCTCGGGCAAAGTAAGCATTGGTCAGTGTTTCGAAATCGCTTTCGTCTTTGAGCACCGACATGCCGGCATAATAGACATTGAGAAATGATTGCAGATCGGCAAAGTCATAGGCTCGCCTAAGGGCCTCTACATCGGCATAGGCAAGTTTGACGTTGTTCTTGGCCGCCATCTCAAAGATCAGCTCAGGCTCGAAAGTGCCTTCAATATGAAGGTGCAATTCGGCCTTGGGTAATCTTTGCAGGTCTTTCTTGGTGTCGATCAAGTTTTCTCTAGTTTCAAAATTTGCTGTCATGACCATAAGTCTACAGCAAGTAAGACTAGAGCATGCTCAAGTTTTTGTTCTAATTTTTCTGTCTTTTCTCAAGAGCATCAAGTTGCTCAAGGGGAATGCCCATGGTCAGCGCTCTTGCTTCCATTTCCATGCGCTGGGCTCGTTTCAAGTCGCCGCCTTCTTTTAAGACTTCGCTATAGACCTGTCTGCCTGCCACTCTTTCGGCGACAGCAACATCCATGCTCTCTTTCAATTCTTTTGCTTTTTCCATGTAAGGGGCAAGCTCGGTCTGGGCTTTGATGCCGTTCTCTAAAGCCGGCAAAAGTCCCGGATGTTTGTTCACTTCCTTGGCAATGGCTGCATCAAGTTCGGGAGAGTTCTTGCCGTTTTTATAACCGCCCATGAGCCAGGTCATTCTTTCTTGTTCTTCCTTGGGCAGTTTGCCCAGGGCGGCACCCATGTTTTCAGCGGCGCTTTCAAAAGCTTTCACCCTTGGTTCCATCTCGGGCTTAAGCTTCAGCCTTTCTTGCTCAAATTTTGTCTTGGTTTCTTCAAAATCGCGGTCGGTTTGTTTTACTGCTTCTTCAAAGCCATCTCGCATTTGACCGAGTGCTTTGGGCTTATCTTTAGCCGAAGCGAATTCTTCCACCAAACCTTGCATGGTTCTAAGACCTTTGCCTAAATTTCGAGGGTCTTCCGCCCGCAATACTTCCGAAAGGTTTTCCGGTGCATGGGCTTCGCTTTCTTCTTCCGGTTCGTCCGGCACATTTTGAACTTTTCTGATTTCATTTGCGGCTGGCGGCTTAGCCAGATCAGCCATCCATAATTCTCTTGTTTCTTGAGCTTGGTCTTTGTTGGGTACTTCTTTCAGAGCTGCCTTTTCAGTATTTAGACTCATCTTGCGCCAACTTGCCTCTTATTTTGCCAACTAGCTTAAGTTAGCACGGTCAAGCGGGGTTGTCAGGTGGGTGAAATACGAAGCAGTTTATAAATAATGGAAGAAAAGTACGCTCACTACTTTTGGCTTGCCCTGCCCTTGGTTCTTATCGCGAGCAATTTGGAAAGCAACCTGGCTTAGGGGATAAACATAGTTTTTAGCCGAAACTGCGCTCGGTTTTTCTGTTTTGGGTTCTTCCAAGACAAAAGACGGTTCGCCATATTTGCTTTTCATCTGGGTGAGGTCGCTATCTATAGGAACGCCTAGACTGTTCGGTAAAAGGTCAGAGCTATAAACCCTCAGTGCTTCTAGTTTGCCATTGCGCAAATAAGCCTGGCAGGCAACCTGTCCCTGCGTATTGGTCAAGGTCACCACCTTCCAGCCCAAGGTGGCTGTACTTCTTATAGTGCCTCGACTCTTCAAAAAATTCAGTGTTTCGGCTTCGCCTACCCAGAGATTGAGACCGTTTATGCCTCTTAAGGTGCTGGGCGGCAAATAGGCTACGAGAGGCGGTGCTCCCGGGGCATTGCGAGCGGAAGTAATTAATGGCTCTTCTCTGGCTGGGGCGGCCTTGGCTTTTTCGCGAGTTTTCTTCTCCGTGCCGGCCGCGACTTTATACTGAGGTTTACTCTGCACCCTGGCTTGCTGGTATTGGGCTGCCTGCGGCATGGCTGCCGGTGGCGGCACAGTCATTAGTTTGTCAGCCAGAAAAACTTCTTCGCCGGCTGCATCTTTGCCAATATTTTTTCGACCAGGTTCTTCGCTGTCTACTGGTGATTGTTTGGGCAAGGGCTGGGCATGTTCTCTGACATATTTAAACAGCCCAGGCTGTTCAGCCGGGCGCACCAAGCCAAATTTTTCGTTTTTGTCGCTTCTTTCGTCTTGGTCGTCTCTTTCAGCACTGACTACGGCCCTGCCAAAATTAGAGGCACCCATACCGGCGCCATAAGAGCTAGCGCCCATGCTGCCGCCAAAGCTATCGGCATTTTGCTGGGCGATAGTGGTATTGTAGCTGGTGCGCTTGCTGTCGCTGTTAAATTCGCGAACATGGCCTTTGTCTTGCATGGGTGTGATCGTGCCGATTTGATTGCCTGCCAAATAAGGAATGGCTGCCGTTCTTTGTCTAAGGTTAGTGGCTTGCACTTCTTGCTTTAGCTCGGCAAATTTGCTGCTGTCAGTTTTTTCAGCCAGGCGGCTTTCTTTTTCGGCGCCAAAACCTGCCGCCTGCAAGGCGACGCGACGACTGGGGGCTTTCTCAGATGGCGGCGCCATGGCGATGGTCATGCCTTCTATGGGTACAACCTTTTGCATGACAGCGCGGCCCACTGTGATTTTTTTATTGCTTTGCTGGGGGCGAATAACCAAGGCCGGATCGGCATTATTATTGAAAGCAAGCTGATTGCTCAACAGTTGACCAGGTTCGCTTAGAGAGTTGGCTTCTCTTTGTAATGAGGCTGGGCTTACTCCCAGCGCCATATCTTGCCTCATGTCGCTTTTGCTCTTGCCTTCATTTTTGAGAGCCAGCTGAGGCTCACTGCCCAAGCGACCATAGATGCCCATCAAGAGTTTTACACCGGCTTCGGCACGGCTCAAATCTTCAGTGGTCATGGCTTGTATGGCCGGGCTCTGTACCACACCAAAAGCCAGGCTCATTAGACATGAGACCGTCAAGGTCGGTAAGAGCAAGAGTTTAGTTTTCATCTTCGCTATTTTGTTTCCACTATTTCACATCGGCTTTGCTTTCTTGCATTTTGGCTTCCCAGTCATCAAGCTCGCTTTGATTGATTAGGCCTCGTCTGGTCGATACATAGACCGCCCGACAGCGTTGATTGAATTCGGTGTCGTGCGATTCGCTGCGCCCCGGTATTCCTAGTTTGGCATAGAGTGACTTCAGTCTTGATTGCACGGCTTTTTCAGTCAAATAAAGCTTCTTGGCTATGGCATGGTCGGTCATACCCAGGGCGATACAAACCAGGGCTTCATATTCGGCCGGGGTAAGTGATGTGGCTCGGTTCTGCGTGCGCTGAATTACTCGGGCTATACCAGGATGTATCCAGCAGTCGCCAGAAAGCACAGCCTTGGCTGCTTCCACCACTTGTTCGTCCGAGGCACTTTTCAGGACATAGCCGAAGACTCCGTTAGGGGGTACGACTTTCCAAAGTTGTCTGACATAGACTTCGTCAGAAAAATTAGAGAGCATGATCACGCCTGTGTCGGGCAGCAGCTTGAGAATCTGCTCGGCAGCCTTGATGCCCGAAAGATTGGGCATTTTGATGTCGAGGAAGACCAACTTGGGGTGATGCTTGGTGGCTAGTTCCACCGCCTGGCTGCCGTCTTGCCCTTCGTGTATGGGTTGCGGCAGTTCGCCTTGCAGGGAAGGGCTGGTGGTGAGCAAGTTCTTGAGCCAAGTGCGGTCTCTTTCTTCGTCGTCAACAATGAGGGTGCTCATCCGTTTCCTTCCTCTTTCTTCCTTATAGTCATCTTGATGGTTACCTGGGTGCCGCTTTTATTTGAACTGTTGCTATCGTTTGTAAATGTGCTTTCCGGCTTCTTCCAGTTTACCTGGGCGCCAATAAGCTGTGCTCTTTGCCTGATATTAATTAGCCCATGGGATGTCTTGCTCGACTGTCTGGTTCCCTTTGTTTCGGGGGAAAAGTCTAGATCCATGCCTTTTCCATTGTCGATGATATCAATTTGCAGACCTTCTTCAGCTAAATCTGTGCCAAATTGACTGATTATAAGTTTCACCTCTGAGGCTTGGGCGTGCTTTTGCACATTGTTGAGCGATTCTTGCACAATGCGATAAAGTTGCAGTCTGGTGAAATCGTTCAAAATAGTTTCTAGATCGAGCGGCGGCGTTGGACCATTTTCAGTTCGATCTTCGAACTGACCGGCGATATCTGTTTCGCGCTCCAAAATGGCAAGCAAATTTTCTAGAGCCGGCTTGAAGCCCATAGTCTCCAGCACCGAAGGGTGCAAGTCGTTTATGACACGGCGCATTTCGCTAATTGCACCGTCCAGCTTCTCTCGCATTTGTCTGGGTGTGTCGCTGCCGTCCATCTCATGGGTAAGCTTGTCGGCCATGCGTGCCACCGCCGATAGTGCAGGCAGGGTCTCGTCGTGCAGGTCTTCGGCTATACGCTGTCTTTCTTCTTCGGCGCGCACTTGCATGGCTTCTCTGGCCAAGGCTAGTTCGCGGTTGCGCAGACGCAAGTCTGTATCTAAATAAATCAGGGTACCGAAAATATAAGTCAACATCAGTACCGCCAATAAAGGCAGCACCGGCACCTGTATGTTGAGATATTGAAAGCTTATCTGGGTGAGCAAGGTGAGCAGCATGGCGATTGTGAGGAAGATCGTCGTGCGTCGTCCCATGGCCAGGGTTGATGAAAGCGCCCCCAGGGCGCCGCCTATGAGGAGCAGGATATGGTGCAAGATAGAGCGGGGAAAGGACCTTATCGGCTCGTTCTTGGAGAGGGTCGAAATTGCCTCTGCTTGTATATAGATATTGGGCACTTTGTTCATAAGCGGGGTGCGTACCCTTGGGGTGTTGTCTACTTTCTGGCTGAAATTAGTGCCCAGAAGCACCACTTTGTTGCTGAAGGAAAGCGGTGAGACTGTTTCGCTCAAGATATCGCGGGCTTTGTAGACCGGATATTCTTTGCCTGAGAACTTTATATAAATAGGTAGTTCTTCTTGAGCAAAGTCTGAGATTTTGGAGCGGGAAGGTCCGACCCCGGCACGCGCCGACATGAGGGGCGCCACCACCTCGGGGAGAGATTCTACTAATTCGCCGCGACCATTCATATTTGAGGCTGTTTCGCCTTCGCCTACGTATATATTGTTCAGATTGGCCAGTATGGGCATCCGGCAGGTGAGACCGTTCTGTTCGATGATGACATGGTCGAAGGCGCATTTGAGCACGCTTTTTCTCAGCTCTGCCGCCGGTAGGTCGTTAGGATTGTCCAGGCTGCCTGGTAAAGCCAAAACTGTATTGCCTTTATTGGCTCTCAGCGCCGCCACCAGCCTATTATCGGCTTTTCCCCTCAGGTCTAAGTCGAGAACCAGCAAGAGGGGCGAACCGCTTTCTATGGTTGAGACCAGCCTGGCCATGACTTCTTGAATGGGCGCGGCACCGCCTTCTTCGCCTTCGCCTTCCAGGTCGAACTGATCTTCGTCATCATAGGTAACTAGTACAACATCGCTATTGCCCGCGGCTTTCAATGGTGCAAAGGAATAGAAACTGCGAAAAGCTCGGTTGAGCTCATGTCCTGTTTTATAGCGCCATTCAAGCAGATTCATTTCCATCGTATCCAGAACAGGAGACTCGGCAAAGAGGATAGTAGCGAGACCTCCCGAAAGGGCGCCCCAGAAAAGGCGTTCGAAAAGCAGGCTATCCCTCTTGGGGGAACCGGCTCGCCCTGCAGGCAAAAGTTTCCTTAGGCCTGGTAGCAGGTTGAGCTTGGGAAGGCTGAGCGGCATTTGACCCTCAAAACTGAATCACTAAACAGTTTAATGCCTTCACCCGTAGTCTAGACCGGTCCGACTGCTAAATAACCAGGAAAAAGCCTAGTAAATCAAGCGAAAGGCAAAACTGGACGGCTTCTTGTTTATATTCAGGAGAAACCCTGGATTGTATACCCGCAATACCCGAGAGACCTCCCCTGGCATATCCGGCAGTCTTCTGCGGCGCAGGCTGAAAGAATATTTTAGTGAACCTAATCGGCCCGAGAGACCGACAAATAAAGAGGACAAGATATGCGCCCTGCTCTAAGTGCTTTGTTCGCTGCCAGCATTTTACTTCTGCCTTCGGCAGCCGAAGCCGCCGGCTTCATAGTTATAGATCCGGCATTCAATAATATGGGCGTCAGACCAATGCCGATCTCGCCAATTCTGCCGATTCTCCCGCATCCCGGGCCTAATCCCAGACCAAATCCCCGACCTAACCCAAGGCCAGTCTTGAAAGGCGGGGTCAGTATCGGCTTACATTTGAAAGCACAAGATATAAAAGTAGAAATCACCGACCAGGTGGCCAAGACTTATGTAACCCAGACCTTCTATAACGACACTGATCGTGATGCTGCCGGCACTTATCTCTTTCCCTTGCCTGATGACACGACTTTTTCCAGTTTTTCTCTGCATATTGACGGTAAGCCGGTGGAAGGCAAAATTTTAGAGGCAAAGGAAGCCCGCGCCCAGTATGAAGCGATAGTGAGACAGATGGTTGATCCCGGCTTGCTGGAATATGCCGACCAACGATCGGTGCGGGCTCGCATTTTTCCTATTCCCGCCCATGGCACCAAAAAAGTAGAGCTGGAATACACACAACTGCTCAAAGCTGAGAACGGCATGGTTAAGTATAGATTTCCCCTCAAGCGGGACAATGATGCTGCCGGTGGTGCTGTGGATGATACGGTCTTGACTGTGAAAATGACAGGCAAGGTCGGGCTCAAGACAATTTGGTCGCCTTCGCACAAGATCAAAGTGGAACGCCCGGAAGAGCGCCGGGCAAAGCTCAATTACAGTGAGAAAAATAGTCTTTGTGATAAAGACTTTCTTTTATATTACAGTCTTTCAGACAAAGACATGGCAGCTAATTTGCTCACGCACAAAATAGAAGGCGAGGACGGCTATTTCTTGCTTTCGCTCACACCGCCTATAAAGGTCCCTGAAAATCAGATAGTGGCTAAAGATATTGTTCTGCTTGCCGATACTTCCGGTTCTATGCAAGGAGAAAAAATTGAACAGACCAAAAAAGCTCTGAAGCATGTCATCACTTCGCTGAATGCGCAGGACCGTTTCGGTATAGTGCCATTCAATACTGATGCCGATTCGATGGCATCTAATTTGCTGCCCGCCAATCTGGAAAACAAAAGAAAAGCTGTCGACTTTATAGATGAGCTTGAGGCCAAAGGCGGCACCAATATCGGCGACGCCCTCAATTCGGGAAAGAGTCTTTTGAAAGCGGCCGGAGAGCGGCCTGCTTATTTGGTCTTGCTTACTGACGGCGAACCGACTGTGGGCGAGACTTCTTTAAAGGGTCTAGCCGCCAGTCTAGAAAATAGAAATCTCAGAGTCTTCGACTTTGGTGTCGGTTATGACGTCAACACTCGGCTCTTGAACCGCCTTTCCAGTGATAATCATGGCACGGCTCAGTTTGTCGAGCCTGGTGA
Source organism: Obscuribacter phosphatis (SeqCode) (assembly GCA_017303615.1). Lineage (GTDB taxonomy): Bacteria > Cyanobacteriota > Vampirovibrionia > Obscuribacterales > Obscuribacteraceae > Obscuribacter > Obscuribacter phosphatis_A. Next base: position 129,897 of record JAFLCK010000002.1, on the reverse strand, counting down.
ATCTTTAGAGGTAGCGCTTTCTAGTTTTTATGACAAAATTCGTGCGCCGATGATGAGTGATGTCGAAATAAAATTCAACGGAGTGACGGTCAAAGACACTTATCCGCGTTCGGTGAAAGATCTTTTTGCCGGCAATCAGGTCCTCTTGCTTGGTCGCTATAAGGGCTCTGGGGCGGCTAAATTAGAAATTACAGGAAAGGTTAACGGCGCTCTCAAGTCCTTCAGTTTTCCGCTTGAATTTTCCGGCGCCGATGCTTCTTCCAGTCACCTGACCAGACTTTGGGCCATGCGTCGTATTGGCTATTTAACCGAAGTGGCTCAGGCAAACGGTGAAAACAAAGAAGTCATTGACGAAATTATCGAATTATCTAAACGACACGGCATCATCACCAATTACACTTCCTTTTTGGTGACAGATCCCTCTGAGAATAATCGAATAGTAAGACCGAGATTTGACCAGGTACTTTCTTTTGGCTCTATGAATAGACCCGGCGCGGCACCTCGCCCTTCTTCTCTTGCCGCCGAGAAAAGTATTGCCGCCGGCAGTGCCGCCGGATTTTCACAAAGAGCTGCCATTAACAATGAAAGCCCACTTTTGCGAGACTTTAGAGTGGTGTCAGGTAAAGATGCTTTTGAGCGCAATAAGAAAGCCAGTCAATTGAAAGAGTCAATTGACTTTGAATCTGAAGGCAAAACCGACCATGACAAAATGAAAGGTGCGACTGCAAAAACTGCTGCCATCAAGAGAGTTGCTGACAAGACTTTCTATCTTGCTGCTGACGGTTTCTATGTAGATAGTCTCTATAAAGCGGTCGCCGGCAATAGACCACCAGAGACTGTTGTTTTTGGTTCGGCGCGTTATTTTGAACTGACTCATCTTAAGAATGCTGCCGCTTATCTGTCTGTGGGCAAGAAACTGCTCTTGGTCATTGACGGCAAGCCATACAAGATTGTGTTCGAGAGCAATTAAGTCGAGAACAACAAGATATTGTTTGAAAGCGGCAAGATTTGTTGGACAGCGGTTGTATCTTTGTTTGATTTCTCGCTTCGAGCATTAATCTCGACCACTTCGGCCCTATAGTGTTATTGATGAACAAATTAGCAAGGGCTAAGAATTGACCGAAAATTTGATGGATTGCTCAGACAATTTTTATATTGTGAACAGAGATTACGGAAGTTTGGACAAATTGTGGGCTAGCTTGGTTCGCCGGAAGGTAGAGCCCAACTGCCCCTTTTGCTTCTCTTGAAAACTTCTAGTAATCCATCAAAAAAATTATGAACCGACCCGCCCAGGGGTTGCTATTATTTGGTCATGAAATGCCCGCCGGACGGCGAATTTCGGGGATTCTATGCATACACTAGTCAAGCCGACAACTACATTTCTCGATGCGGTGCTCACTCCCAGTGAGCTCAAGAAGCTCAGCCATGAGGAACTTGGGCACCTCGCCTCCGAAATCAGGCAGGAGATTATTCACTCTCTAGCCAAGACAGGCGGGCATCTAGCTTCCAACCTCGGGGTGGTGGAGATAACCATCGCCCTGCATAAAGTTTTCACCACACCCAACGATCTTATTCTCTGGGATGTCGGTCACCAGGCTTATGTGCACAAGATGCTCACCGGGCGTCGCGACAAGTTTGGTAGTTTGAGACAGTTCAAAGGCTTGAGCGGTTTCATCAGTCCTTCCGAAAGCGACCATGACGCTTTCATTGCCGGGCATAGTTCTACATCTATTTCGCTTGCCGTGGGTATGGCCTTGGCCCGCGATCATTTCAAGCAAGACCGCAAGATTGTCGCTGTCATTGGCGACGGCGGTTTGACCGGTGGTATGGCTCTGGAAGCGATCAATCATCTAGGCCATATTCAGAAGGGCGTGGTCATTATTCTCAATGACAACGAGATGTCCATCTCAGAGAACTTGGGCGGCATTTCGCAGTACATGAAGCGCATCAAGGAAACTTTCTTTTATAAAGACATCAAAGAGAAAATCGACTTTATCGAAGGACAACTTGATGAGGCGCGACTCAATCCGGCCGTTTGGCAGCTGATTGAAATGGTCAAGAAAGAAGCTAAAGGTCGCTTCGACACACCCGGCATTGTTTTCGAAAAACTGGGCATCAATTATTCCGGGCCGATAGACGGTCACGATGTGAAAGCAGTAGTCGAAGCCCTGGAAAAGGTCAAAGACAAAGATACGCCGCAGCTACTGCATGTGATTACACGCAAAGGCAAAGGCTATGCCCCTGCCGAAGAAGATTCTATTAAGTATCACGGTGTGCCGGCCTACGCCCTTGAACCAGCTCTGGCTGAGAAAAGCGAGCCGAGAGTCTTGGCTCCCAAAGCTAAGCCCAAGACCTATTCAGATGTCTTTACTCAGGCTCTAATTGATGTTGCCGCCCTAGACAAAGACGTAGTGGCCATCACCCCGGCAACTGCCGAAGGTAGTGGCTTGGTCAAGTTCAGCAAGGTTTATCCGGATCGATTCTTTGATGTGGCCATATGCGAACAGCATGCAGTCACCATGGCTGCCGGCATGGCTAAATGTGGTCTCAAGCCGGTTGTTTCAATCTATTCCACATTTTTGCAGAGAGCCCTAGACCAAGTCATCCACGATGTTGCCATCATGAATCTGCCGGTCATTTTCGGCATCGATAGAGGTGGTTTGGTGGAAGACGGCGAGACCCACCAAGGTGTCTTCGACATAGCCTACATGCGGGCCATACCCAATTTGACAGTCCTAGCTCCTAAAGATGCAATAGAACTGCGCAATATGGTTTTCACCGCAGTCAAAGAAAGCAAGGGACCAGTGGCGATTCGCTTTCCTAGAGACAAGGCATGCGCTGCCGCCGAGCTCGATAAGCTAGTTGAAAGCAAAGGGCAAGCCTTTTTTGAGAAGTTGGACTATACCAGCTGGGAAGTTTTGCACCAGCCTGCCGACAAGGCGAAAGCAGCTAATGTTGTGCTCGCTTATGGTGCCATGGTTGAGAAAGTCGTGGCTATTTTGCCTGCTCTCAAAGATACCCATGGTGTCGAGTTTACTTTCGTCAATGCTCGCAGTGCCAAACCGCTCGACCAGAAAATGCTGCGCGATTTCTTTGCCAGAGACTGTCGCCTTGTCACCATCGAAGAAGGTGTTGTCTCAGGCGGCTTTGGTGCGGCTGTATTGGAAGAAGCAAGCCGCTATAGAATGAACCAGCTAGAGCAAGGCAAGAACGCTAAGGCAATTGATATAAGCACTTTGGCATTGCCTGATAATTTCGTCGAGCATGGTGCCCGAAATATTCTGCTCGACCTAGTCGGTCTGTCTGAAGCGGCGCTTACTCGTCGGTTGAAGCTTATTTTTCAGGGCTAGTCTGAAAGTAGTTTGAGTAATTCAATTTCTTTCTTCTTGGCTGTCTTACTGACGACATCGTGACGTTCTCTCAGCTGATCCAAGGTTTCTTCGCTTAAGCCTTCTTCTCGTAAAATCAACTTAAGCGGTTTGGGCCAAGTCTTGAGCGACAGCATCTCTTTGTTAGAAATATTGGTATCGCAAAATGTCATCTCTCTGAGCTTGGGCAGTTTTCTTAATGCCTGCAATATGTTTTTGTCGCGCAAGGACAGTCTCTCTAGGTCTAGAACTTCCAGTCCCTTCAAACGGCTCAATTCTTGAATGGCCCCGGCATCAATTCCACCCTCTTTTAGTTCAAAAGCTGTAAGTTTCAGAGGAGAGAGTCTCTGTACAAGTTCTCGATCTACCTCTATGTTGCAGACTGAAAGTAGATTTAGTTGATTTAGGCGCTTCAACCTTTTGATATCAGCTGCTTTGAGAGACTTGCTTCTAAGCTTCAGTACTTCCAGTTTGGGCAAGTTATTCAAATCATCTATTGCTTTTCCTGTGCAATTTGTGTTGTATAGTTCTACAGCATAAAGGCGTTTGAACCTGGCTAGATAAGGAAAATATTCATCTCCCCAGTCAAAAGCTACACCTTTCCCTTGGGCAATACCTGTAAATGTTTCAGGGGCAAAGAGGCTCAATTGCTCTGGTTTATCAGGAAAACTGTCGTTGAATTCAATTCGCACCATGTCACTGGTCAAGCAGTTGAATGTTCTGGTTTCTTCGGGTACTGCTTTCTGCTGTATAGTCAATGCTCCGATTGGTTCAGACGGAAGCTGAAAATAAATATGTTGTCCAACCACCCGACTGAGCGGTTGGTTTACTTTTTCAAGTTGTTCCTTTGTCACTTCTACAGGCACTTTGGGTAGACCCTGGCTCTTAAGCATGGGCTTGGATGACTTAGAAAATAGATAGTAGGCGGCACCGCCGATAGAGGCAATCGCTATAGTTAGTGCTGCGCTGATTAGCACTGCTTTCAGTGGCAGAGTTCGGTTTGTACCGCTTCTCCTGTCTGTCTGTTTTTCACTTGTTTCTTCTTCTCTTTCTTCTTCTGTTTTGAGCGTGCCCGCCTTGTTTTTACCGGCAGCGATTTTCTTACTCTTTCTTCCTACATTGAATTCCAGAGTGTCCAGTACTTCATCCATAGTGGGAATTCGCGATTCTCGCTCTTTTGCCATCATGGCTAAATAAAGTGTATCAAGCCACTTGGGCGTGCTGGCTTTGTATTCTGATAAAGACGGAATGGGCGCAGTATTATGCAAGATGAAAGTTTCTATGGCAGTCGTCCCTGCATATGGTGGCACACCGGTGACACATTCATAGATTAGACAAGCAAGGGAATAAATATCGGTTCTGCCATCAAGCTCTTCACCGCGCGACTGCTCCGGGCTCATGTAAAGCGGGCTGCCGAAAACGGCTCCCGGTAGGGTTAGTCGCTGGTCTGAAAAATTTGCTTCTTTTTTGCTTGTTTCTTTTTTGCTCTCTTGGCGAGATAACAGTCCGGCGACGCCAAAGTCGGCCAATTTGAGATTGCTTATTTGATCGCCGGCCAGTTCGATATAAACATTGGCGGGTTTAAGATCGCGGTGAATAATGCCTTTTTTGTGCGAGTGCGAAAGGGCGTCGGCAAGTCTGGCTATGACATAGAGCAGTTCTCGCTCAGATAGGGCGCCCTTTCTTTCGATACGTTCGGCAAGAGATTCGCCCACCACCAATTCCATTGTGTAGTATGGTTTTGAGTCGTTTATGCCAAAGTCGAGAACCGAGATGATATTCGGATGTCTGAGGCTGGCAATAGATTTGGCTTCTCGTTCAAATCTTTGCCAGGCTGCCGCTCTCACTTCTTTGCCTGAGAATGTTTTCAGTGCCACCAAGTTGCCCAGGTGCAGATGCTTTACTTTATAAACCGAACCCATACCGCCGCTGCCCAAAAGTTCTACAACTTCAAACTTTTGGTCAATGATGCTGCCTGGTGCAAGAGTGGAGAGCGTTTCTCTTAGCCCGCCCTCAGAAAGCTTGCCGTCGATTAGGGCAAAGGTGCTCGATTTTGCCAGTTCAAGCAAGCGCTCTTTTGATGAAGTACTGCCAGCATTTTCCATGGCAGCTAAACTTCACGGCGCCCTTCTAAGGCGCGTGTCAGTGTTACTTCATCGGCATATTCCAAGTCTGAGCCGACCGGTAAACCAAAGGCGATGCGGGTTGTCTTGATGCCCAAGGGTTTGACCAGACTGCTTATATAAAGAACAGTAGCATCGCCTTCTATAGTTGGGTTGATGGCTAAAATGATTTCTTTGATGGTGCCGCCGGCGGTGCGGGCTAAAAGTTCTTTGATGCGCAGTTGCTCCGGACCACGGCCTTCAAGCGGCGAAATTAGACCATTGAGAACATGGTAGAAACCCTTGTATTCTCTGGTCTTTTCTAGGGCAATTACATCGCGGCTGTCAGCCACAACGCAAATCGTAGTTTTTTCGCGGCGCACGTTTGTGCAAATTTCGCAGGGGTCGTTTGCCGATAAATGAAAACAAGATGAGCAGTGTTTGACTTTGTCTTTGGCATCCACCAGCACACGGGCCAGGCTCTGAACATCGTTATCGCTCATATTGAGCACAAAGAATGCCATGCGCTGCGCCGACTTCGGGCCGACGCCGGGAAACTTTTGGAATTCTTCGATCAGTCTGGCCAGTGGCGGAGTGAAATACACGATTATTTATTGCTGCCGACTAGAATTAGAACAAGCCTGGGGGCATGGGAATGCCGCTCATAGACGATTTCATCTTCTCTTCGCCGGCTTCTTTGGCTTTGCGGCTGGCATCATTGACTGCAGCCAAAATCAAATCTTCCAGCATGGATAGGTCTGACAGATCTACGGCTTCCGGTTTGATTTTCAGGCTTTTGAAGCTAAATTCGCCGTTGCAAGTGATTTTCACTGCGCCGCCGCCAGCTTGACCTTCAACCACGGTGTTGGACAATTCGCCTTGAACTTTCATCAACTGTTCTTGGGCTTTAGACATAGAGCGCATGATTTGTTCGAAGTCTGGTTGCATTTCGCGGTCTTTCCTATTGAGTAACTAACAAATTGTCGATTATACAGCTCTGTGGGCTGCTTAATGTTTCTTAAGCCTCTCTGAAAATTGCCTATAAAGATAGCAGTAAATATATATACTGAGCCGCGGAAGCCAGTAATTTGGTTTAGATTAAATAGGTGAACTATAAATGCAAGAATTCGACACCCAAGAGCAAGATTCGGATCTGAAAACCGGCATGGAAGATGCTTCCGAGAAAGGCAAACATCTTTTGCGCTATTTGCTCAAACGATTCATTCTGATTGTCTCTTTCGGACCTGGTGTGCTTGGCTTCCTTTGGCTTTTGGGCAAAATCGTCCGTAGATAACCCGATTAAGTTAGCCGCATGCCATGAAAAAGTCCCTGCAGCGACTCTTTAGCGAAGACCCGGTGGCCCGTCTAGCGCGGACCAACCCTGATTTTGTGCGGCGCTACAGCGCCCCCGATCAGTTCGGCTTTTCGCTTGAGACCTATGCCCGCTGGGAGCCTTTCTTTCGCTTTCTTTTTGAAGAGTATTTCAAAGTGAGAGTTAAAGGAGTGGAAAACATTCCTCGAGATGGGGCGGCCATACTGGTGGGGAACCATTCGGGACTCTTGCCCCTAGATGGGGCGATGATTTCTATGGCTATGGCTTCCGGTCATGACAGTGCCAGGCGGATTCGCTATCTGGTCACCGACTGGTTCTTTCATATACCGGGTCTCTCCAACTGGGTGAAAGCCACAGGGCAAGTGCGAGCTTCGCTCAGCAATGCTCGACAGTTAATCGAAATGGGCGAGCTTGTCGGCATTTATCCAGAGGGCATCAGAGGTGTGGGCAAACCATTTCGGGAAAGGTACCGGGTGCTCGATTTCCATCCGGGCTTTGTGCAATTGGCTATTGCCACAGGCACCCCGCTCATACCCGTGTCAACCTTAGGCGGCGACGAAATATATCCCGAGTTCACCAATCTGAAAGAAATTGCGCATTTTCTCAAAATGCCTTTCTTTCCGGTGACCTTGACCTTCCCCTGGCTGCCTTTTCCGCTCATGCTCATTCCCCTGCCCATTCGTTGGATGGTGCATGTGCATAAGCCAATCAAGCTCGATTATCCACCCGAAAAGGCCTCTGATCGAAAGCTTGTACTGCGGCTAGCCAGACAAATCCAATATGAAATTCAAGATGATTTAAACCGTATGCTCAGGCAGCGAAAGCTACTTTTCACCAGCCCTGAGCCCGACCAAGACGAGCAAGAATTTTCAAACTATAAACAAGAAAAAATTGCCGAAGCAATAGACGAGGATGAATAATGAGTCAGTTTCTCTCCAATTATCGCGATTTTCTCAAGCAGTCCGCCAAATCAGACCGCTATCATGGTTTTGATATGCGAGTCTTGGCTCGTGTCGAGCCGGTCTTGAGCTTCCTCTTCCATGACTGGTGGCGAGTGGAAGTGAGCGGACTGGAAAAATTGCCCCGCGATGGCGCCGCTCTAATCGTGGGCAACTCGGGTAGCTTCCTGCCCTGGCCGGCTTTCATGTTGCTTTACGCTCTTATGTCTTCCCGCCAAAATCCGCGCCGCGTGCACATTGTCGCCGAGCTTGATTGGATTAAGGACGAGCGCCTGCACAGTTTTCTGATGGAACTCGGCTTTGTGCCCTATTCCAGCGCCAATATGAAACGACTATTTGCTAAGGGCGAACTGGTGGCTATTTTCCCCGAAGGTGTGCCTGGTCTAGCCAAGCCCTACATGGGCAGAGACAGGCTCAATGTTTTTGATTGGGCCAAGCTTCTGCCGGCTGTCGAGATGGGTGTGCCAATATTTCCCCTGGCCACTCTTGGTTGCGACGAGGCTGTGCCGGTTTTGACCAATATGGAAAAGACCGCCAAGCTACTAGGCTTGCCGGCTTTTCCGATTACACCGTTCTTCCCCTGGTTGCCTTTCCCTCTCAATCTTGGCTCTTTGCCGAGCAAGTGGCATATGAGTCTCATCAAGCCTTTGAGCTATGAGACCAGCCAAGAAAGAGATGAACTGGAAGAATGCGCTATGAAGCAATCCCAGTTTGCCGAGGGTGAAATACAAGCCGAGTTAAATCGACTTTTGAGACAGCAATGGCGTAAGCATTAGTCTAGGCTGTGCGCAGTTCGGTCACCTCTTTCAAGATGCGCCAGACTGTTTTCTGGGCTCTGAAAGCCACATGTGGATTCTCGTCTTCGGCAAGAACTTTGAGAACCACTAAGGGCACGCTATAGCATTCAGCCACTCTAAATCTCACATCGGCATGTGTATCTCGTGCCAGCTTCCATATGGTTTTGATGGAAGTGTTGAGATTGTCGGCTACTGCTGCTCGTACTTCGAAATCTTCGTGCGAAGCCAGCCGAGCCAAGGTGGTGGAATGTGTGCGCGGGTTTTCGGCAATGCGTTCCAATAATGATGTGGGCGCATTACGGGTGAGATGCTCAAGCACAGGCGGCGGTGTATTGGGATTAATCGCCAGAAGGTACCTGATGCGAGCTGCCTCCAGGGCGGCTGAGTTGAGTTGCTTTTCGCCCGAAGGGTTTTGATTGCCGCGCTTCTTTACTTTGACAGCGCTGTCTTCTGTCTGATTTTCGCCTTCTCTGTTCAATAACACTTTGAGCGCCTCCTTTATCTGCCGACCAGGCTCTTCCCACTGAAAGGAATAAGCGAAGGACAGGTCGTAGTTTTCATCTGGTATGGGTGTCTTACAATTGGGATCTTCGTTGAGTTGATTGGGTTGGTTCTTTTGGGCCTGCGAAATGCGCAGTTTGCTTAAAAAATTGACCACGTGCGCGGGTATCTGTTTGCTGCCTCTTCCGGTCTCCTGGTTATCTTCGCTTTCAACCATCGACTGACTCTTTTGTTTAATTGAGGGCAAGAAAGTAATCGCGCCAAGGCGGTATGAAACCATTATTAGTCGCCGGGCTATTTGCGGGGTTGGGGTTTGGCTATAAAGTTCTATAGGTTTTCTTGAAAGGGTTAAGGGCTGAGGCTCAGAGAATTTTGCTTTTTCTTTTTCTGTGTCTCGAAAGCCTCTCTTGATGAGGGTTCTAGACGGTGTGTCATTGTAAAGGCGCAAAGCCGCGCTAGATTAAAAGTGAGTGTTAATCACGCTATTTTGCGAAATGTATAGTTAGCCCGGCCCAAGATATGAGTTTTCCCTATGTTCAGAAACCGGCATCGGTACTAATGTAGTAATGGAGCCACTGCTGTTACTCTCAAGCCGGGGCTGTAATTATGCTTTTCGACGATTTCTTTTTTTTGGTCAACCAGGTAGCCTCAACCGAAACCGATAGCGACATTCTTGCCGAACTGGCTGAACAATTGTTTGATAGACCGGCATTACTTTCTTTATTGGCTGTCAGTCCGCACTTGCCCGACTCGCTATTAGAGGCATTCAGCAAGCATCCTGAGCCTGCTGTGCGCCTTATGCTTACTTGTAATACAGCCGTCTCTTCAGGGCTCAAGCCGGCAATTCTAAAAGTACTGCTTGCTGATACCAATCCAGACATCAGATATAGCCTGGCCGAGAACTACAATCTGCCTCGTGAAGCTCTAGCTATGCTTCTCGATGATGAGAATCCATATGTTTGCAACCGGGCCCGCAAGACTTTGCAGCGTTTGGAAGTGCAATTTGTCCACAGTGTTTCTTCTGTCGACTTTGGCGGTAAGAATGACAAGAGAAGCGAAGGTGTGGCCTGACTTATCTCTCCACCCATTAATCGAGCCTGTATAATTAGCGCTGGCTCTTAGGGCCGCCGCTTTCATTATGAAATCGGTCACATTCAACCGGCAAAGGCCGTCTTTTAATGAGTAATTCCGGCAACCCCAATCAAGAACCGCTTTCAGGGCTATCTTTAGAAGCTCTGGCCGATGAATTGGCCGGTACCGATGCGCAAGTCGAACAAGCAAGAGAGGCGGGTCAGGAAGAACTGCTTGTTTCTAAGGGCGGCAATGGCGCGAAGTCAAGCGGAGATCTGGTTGTAGATTTGGGTGGCGGTGCCGGCAAAATTCAGCATCCAAACGGCGATCTTACTTTCTACGACAGTGATAGCTCTTATACCCAGACCTTGCGTGACGGCGGTTATTTTCGCGTCAGCACTGAGTTTGGCGAAGTAATCTTTCACTTACGTCCTGATGGTGATATCGATGTTATCGCCCCCAATTTCGATGAAACACTACGCAAGGTCAATGCCGGTGCCGGCATTTATTTTTGGACCAATGCCGATGGCTCGATTCGTATTACCTATGATGAGCAGCGTGGTTTCAGTACTTCATCGGTCGACAAGTCTAACTTCGTTTGAAGAGTCTTTTTCTTCTTGCTGAGAACTTTCTTTCTGTATATCTTTCTGATTTTGCACCAGGTTTCTAATTGCAATCGGGTCGAAAAGTCTATCGTTTAGATCTAGGGCAGTGAGCGAGCTGGTCAGTTGGCAAGCCAGGGGCGAGAGTTCGGGGCGCTTCTCGGCTGGGTTTGAGGCAGTTAGTGGTATCGGGTCAGAGCCGGTCAATAAGAAATAGAGAGTCGCTCCCAGTGAATAATAATCGCTTGCTATCTGGGCTTTACCCTTGAACTGTTCCAGCGATATATAGCATTGCTTGCCCACCAAGGTGCCCGTGGCGGTGCCTAGATATTCGCTGGCGGCGCCGAAGTCTATCAAGATAGGCTTGCCATCTTCTCCTAAGATTATATTCTCGGGGCTAATGTCGCGGTGCACCACTGGCGGTGAGAGGTTGTGCATATATTCCAGTGGTTCGGTGAGCGAGGCTATGATTTCCAGAGCTTTGTCTTCTTCTAGTGCCCCTCTTTCTCTCACCAACTGTCTCAAGTTTGTCCCTTCTATATAGTTGAGCACTAAATATGTCCGTCCGGACTCAAAAATATAGTCGATTACTTTTACCAATTGAGGGTGCGAAAGTTTGATCAAGAGTTCGGCTTCGCGGGCAAATAGTTCGGCGGCCTTATCTTTAAGGGCTTGTTTGGCTGTTTGGGGCGGTGTGGCTTCTTTCAAGACACAAAGTTCTTTCTCTTCTTTTTGAGCCAGATAAACAGCAGATAGCCCTCCAAAAGAAAGCTGCTTGATAATTTTCAACTTGCCAGACAATAATTTATGTCCTGGTTCAAGCGGCATAAATGCGGTCGAGGTATAGCGGCTTTCCAGCTCTTTTTCCCAGAGGTTTGTATAGGTTTCGGGCTTGTCTTTGCCCTCAATATCAATAGACTGACCCCACTTCACCGCCATCAGCGGTCTGACTTTCTCGTCTTCCAGCCAGACCGAAAGAGAGAGAAGGAGTTTCTCTACGTCTTTCTCGGCTATTTGATTCAAGGTGATTTCAAATTCGTCTTGGTCTTTCAGTTTAAAGAGCAGCCGCTTCTGTATCTGGCTTATGCAATGGCGGTCGTCTTGGTCTAGGGCGTCCAGTACTTTCACCGCTTCGATTTGCTGCCAGGGTATCTCGGCTCTGCCGAAGGCAAAAAGAGTGAGGCGGCTGGGCACTCTTAGCCCGCTTCTCGAGAGCACTATACGATTATCAGAAGTAAGAAGCAGCAGCCAGAGGCAGACGGCGGCAAACAAAAGAGAGCCGAGCATGATGAAAACTGAAAAGGGGCTTGCTTGGTAGATGGCAGCATAAATAGATATGCCGGGCATTATGATTGCCCAGAGAGTCATGCTGGACATAAGCAAGTCTCTAAAAGACTCTAACCCGTTAGATTTATAGTTGATTGAGACTTCGGTGTTTTTCATGCCTCCGCTGCCTCTTGTACGCTTTCGAGTTCCTTTTCTTTGATCTTGATGGTCAGTGGCTCTTCAATTTCTTTTCTTTCTTCTTTTTCGTTATAGACCAGTGCCTTGATTTGAGCAATTGATGGTCGTTTATTCTCGTCTAATTGAGTAAGCAATCCGATTAAGTTGTTCAGTTTTTCAAAACTTGAGCTTGTCTCTTTTGCCTGCAAAGATAGACGGCTTAGCGGTTCGGGATCTTTGCCCATATAAAGGAAGTAGAGAGTGGCGCCCAAAGCATAGAGATCTGAAGCCGGAGAGGGATTACCTCTGATTTGTTCAGGCGGAATATAGGAATGCTTGCCCACCATGGTTGCCGAGGCATTGCTTTCGGCTTTATGCAGGCGAGCCACTTCAAAGTCGATTAGATAGAGCTGGTTGCTTTGATCGAGCACTAGATTGTCTGGGGTGAAATCGCGGTGCACTACCGGTGGTGAAAGTGAATGGAGATAGTCGAGTACATCAAGCATTTGCCGGGCATAGCTTAGTATTGTCTCGGCATCAAAACCGCTTTCGCCGGTCAATTCTAGACTTGCTTCGACGCGATCGCGCAAGTCTCTGCCGTTAATACGTTCCAAAACCAAATAAGAGCGGTGGTCTTCGATAAAGTAATCTAAGAGTTTGACTATATTGGGGTGCCTGAGAGTTTGCAATAGCTTTGCTTCTGCTTCGAAAGATTCGAGGGCCTTGCGTCTGATTTTTTCGTCGACATATAGGGGCAAGACCGATTCTTTGATGATCACTGTCTGCAAGTCTTCGCGGGCAGCGGCGGTATAGGTAAGACCTTGTCCGCCGGCGGCATAGATGTTTTCTATTTGATACAGCCCTTCTTTTAGATAGTGCCCTTTTTCGAGAGGCGTCAGTTTGTCTCGCTTGGGTGGTGTGGCCAGTGAGCTTAGCCAAAGTTCGGTGAAGCTTGTGGCAGCGGTACCTTTGATGGCACTCTCAATCTCTGCGTCGCGCGGTATTTCGGCGATATGTTTTTCAAGATAGCGCAGAAAGGAAAGTCCTATATCGGGCTGTGTGAAACCGCTCAAATTGGCTTCTAAAAATGACTTGTCTTTCTTCCAGAAACAGATTTTCCACTTATGCGGGTCGATGGATTCTTTCTTCAGTGTGACATTGCTCACTTCCTGCCAGTTTAGGCTTTTCTTGTTAAACTCCAGACCGCCTAGGCGCGTGCAAAGACAGATGCCTTTGTCAGAGAAGGTGATTTTGTTTGGCTTGAGAAGCTCGGTCAGCAAATAGGCAAAGACAGCCAATGACACGGCTGCTATAGCCAGTTGCCCGTAAATATTGCCAGATGAGACAGTGATGGCCAGGGCAAAGGGAAAACTTACTGCACCTGAGAGTGCCCCGATGACAAAGAGTGGCAGGCCGAGGAAGATAGAGAGTATGTCGAAGATTCCACTATGGCCGTCGAAAGCGTCATGATAAGTAGCGTTGGGTGAAAGACCGCAGAAACTGACCATATACCAGCGACAGGCTGATTTACAAAGATAGGGCAAGATAAAGAGCACGAGCGGATAACTGAAGACTTTGAAACTAGCAGCGATAGAAGCTTCATGGTCTCTTAGTACTTCCAAAAGTCTCTGCAGATTGGAGCCGTCCGAAAATCTTATCTCTAGTTCTTGGGCTCTAGCGCTGCGTTCTTCGGCTCTTTTGCGGTTGCGCAGATTGAGTAAGTTTTGCTTGGTGACGGCGTTTGCCACTTGGGGGTGGGCCTCGATGAAATCCAGCAGGTCAGATACCTGAGACGAATCTAGTTTGTTGCTGTCTACCAGGGTGCCGCTGTCGCTTGTGGACCTTCTAATAGCCAGATCGCCATTGCTTTGAAAAATAATTGATGCCGGTCTTTTCTTGGCGTTATAGGTGAAAGTTAGTCTTTTGAGGCTATAGGCCTTTGCCAGGCAAAGGCTGGAGACCAAAAGCAGAACCAGGTCTAGGACTATATTGTTTGTGTAGGGGATGAGCCTGTCGCTCTGCGAGGTCGAGGTGAAAACGACAAAGGGAAGCCCCACAAGCCAGATGGGGTGGGTGTAGAACAAAATTTTGGCGCGCTTGCGATCGTCTCTGCTATTGAGGTCGATTTTTTTATAGCCTGGTTTCATAAGTAAAATTTGCCCCGCCGGCGCTAATTTTAATTGTTATGCTTTCGATATTAAGTCGCTCTTTAATGGTTTGATGATGTCTATATAAACGCTATGCGAAAACCGTCTTTGCAGTTGAAAACGGCATGCCGTGCTGATTCTTCTTAGCTCTTTGCTCTTGAGCGGCATTGATAAATGAGCTACTGTTAGCCTATCGTCAATTAATCTTCGTGATTGGAGCGGGAGGGCAAGTTGTTAGCTAAAGAACTAGCACTGGTGGTTAACAATTTCGACGGCAGCTCAGCCCGTGGGCTGGCCTGCGACTTGAAGACTCTGAGTGGGCTCGGCGTATATGCCTCTGCCGTTTGCAGTGCCGTCATGGCCGCCGACACCAGCCGATCCGAGTTGGTGACCGCGGTGGGGGCTAAGGCTTTCGCCGCGCAGTTGTCGACACTTGCCGCCGACTCTAAAGTGGCGTCTCTAAAGATTGGCTATATCGATTCGGTTGAACAAGTGGAAGAACTGGTATCTTTCATTTCAGCCGAAAAACCTCGCTTTGTCATCTACGACCCCGTTTTGGGCGAGGGCCAAACGGCGCTATCTTTGAGCGATAATCCGCTCTTCCGGGCAATCAAAGAAAAACTCTTGCCTCTCTGTCATATGATGACAGTCAGTTTGACCAAGGCCGGCTATTTCCTGGGCGAGCAAGCGGGGCAGATGCCCGCTCTAGATGACCGCAGCGCCTTAGACCAGTACATAGAAGAATTGGGCATGAAGCTTGTCGTTGCCGGTCCTCGTTCTGTTTTATTGACTGGTGGCGGGCGTAAAGGTTCTTTCAGTCAAGACTATTTCACCAACGGCGTGAGCGGACTCTGGCTTTCCAGCCTGCGTCGGACCACTCGCGAGACCTTGGGCAAAAGCGAGACGCTGTCTTCTGCTCTAGCCGGCGCGGTTTGCTTGGGGCATAACATTATGGACGGGCTTGTCATTGCTCGCTCTTATCTTAACCAGTCACTAGACAGCTTGCTTGCCCCCGGCAAAGGGGCGCAGGTGATGTCGCACGGGCAATGGCAATGTGATCAGTCCACCTTGCCTTGGCTTACCCTCACAGGCGAAGAAGGCAGGCAGCGCATGGCTTTCCGCCCCACCAGCAATCTGGGCTTCTATCCCATAGTCGATTCCTTTGCCATGGTCGAGCGTTTAGTCACTGCCGGAGTCAAGCATATTCAGCTGCGCATAAAGAATTTGAGCGGCGAGGCTTTGTCTCTTGAGATTAGAGATGCGGCAAGGCTTTGTCGTCAAATGGGCTGCGAGCTTTTTATCAATGACTATGTCGACCTCGCCATCGAGCATGGTGCAAGCGGCGTGCATCTTGGCCAGGCCGATCTGGTCAGCCACGATCTCACCCGCCTTTCAGATAGCGGAATGAAGCTCGGTGTGACTGCCCGCGCTTATTGGGAAGTGGCACGCGCCCTTGCCTTCAAGCCAAGCTATATCACAGTGGGACCGGTTTTTGACGATGAAACTCACAAAGAAGCCCATGAAGGTGTGACTGCCTTGGTGCGCTGGCGCAAAGTATTGGATTTTCCAATCGTTGCCGCCGGTGGTATTTCATTAGAGAATGCCACTGCAGTATTGGCTACCGGTGTAGACTCGATAGCAGTCTATCGCGATCTTTCAGCCGGGCACGATCTATCAATCAGGCTCGAGAAATGGCTTAGACTCTTTGAGAGACGTGGTCTGCCCTCTGGTATCGATAGAAGTTTTGATGCTTCGGTTACCCCTTCCACCGAAGAGGCTCCTCGCATTGCTTCAAGTGAGAGTACTGGCGAAAAGGCTAACTTAGATCTCTATAGATGAACTCATATCTGGCAGGCTTTCTAGCAGTTTGTTTGACCACGGCTTTGTCTGTGGCCGGTATGCTTTATGTGCGGCGAAAAGTAAGCTTTGAAGTACTGGTTTCTTACCATGAGGTAGCCGGTTATCTCTTATCGGTGGTAGGCACCCTCTATGCTGTGCTGCTTGGTTTTGTCGTGGTAGACACCATGCAGCACGCCCAAGACTTGCGGGTTTTGGTCGACCAAGAAGCTTCTGGTCTAGCCAATATTTATTTGCTGGCCAATGGCTTGCCCGAGCCAAAAAGAGAAAAGTTGAAGGGTTTATGCGTGCGCTATGCCGATGAAATTGTCAGCGAAGAATGGAAAGCCATGGAGAAAGGCGGCTATAGTGTCAAAGCCTTTAGTTCGGTCTGGGCCATTTGGAAAGAAATTACTTCGATAAAGCCCGCGGAAGAAGATGAGAAAGCTTTGCACCAGGAGCTTATTAGTCAGGTCTGTGAAATGACCCAGAATCGTCGTACCCGCATTATTTCAGCTGCCCATGGCGTTTCACCCTTGCTCTGGGTGGTCTTGATTGTGGGCGGCTCTTTCACTGTTATCTTTACTTATTTCTTTGCGGTGGAACATCTCAAGGCACAAGTGATTATGACTATTCTTGTTGCCCTAACTCTTGCTCTCAATATTTTTCTGGTTTTTGTTTTCTCTTCTCCGTTCAGCGGCGACTTCGCCGTCAAACCCGATTCGTTCAGGCTAGACCGTATGATCTTTCGCTATTACGACAAAGGCGAACCGCCGCCGCCCGAAGTGATGCATAACCAGTTTTAGTTAATCGAGGGAGACCAGCAAGATGTTTGCCATTTTATTGCTCGTCATCAGCAATATCTTTATGACTTTCGCTTGGTATGGGCATCTCAAATTTAAGTCGGCGCCGCTCTGGGAAGTGATTCTGGTCAGTTGGCTGATTGCTTTTTTAGAGTACTGTTTTCAGGTGCCTGCCAACAGGCTGGGAAGCTATCAGTTCACAACCGCGCAGTTGAAGGTCATACAAGAAGTAATCACTTTGCTTGTCTTTAGTGGCTTTTCAGTGCTCTATCTAAAAGAGCAGTTTAAATGGAACTATTTGGCGGCTTTTGTTTTGATTGTCGGTGCCGTCTGTTTGGTCTTTATGGATACTAAGCCGCCTCATATACTCAGTTCTCAGAAGTCTGAAGCCAGTAATTTTGAAGTAAGTGAGTCTGAATAAAGTCTAAAGAATTCGCAGTCTAGATAGACTCTAGAATTGCTTTTTTCTTTTTCTTTCTTTTCTCTTTTCTTCTACATGTCTTCGCCCGGGGGCTTTTCCAGACGAGGCAGAATTATTTCTATTTCTTGGCTTGAATTTGAAACAAGAGCTTGGGCTTTATCGCTTGCTACTTTGAAGGGCAGGCTAAAGGCGCGTTCAAAGCTTGTGCTCGATTCGGTTGTAATCAACTCGCCTTTATCAGGGTCTTTTGCTTGCTTTGCACTGGTAGCAGTCTGGCTGTCAAAGCCCTTTATAGAAAAATTTTCTTCGTCCAAAGCAATTTCCACCCGTCCACAAAGATCGCCTTTTATGCGGGCAATCACTTTGAAATTGTCTTTATCTTCGATGGTTTCAATGGTGAGCACTGCATCGGTTGAACTGAGGCTCTTTACTTCCCCTTTCTCGATTTGAGGGCTTTGTTTTACGGGTAAAAGCTTTTCGCCGGTCTTTACCGTTACTTGTAATTGTCTTTTGCCCGGCTTGGTCTTGAGATTTTGGGGAGGTGCTTTCATTTCGGCATTGATTAGCTTGGAAAGCATTGCCTCCGAATCATCTATGTTGCTAGCCTTTGGCTTGGCAAGATCTGAGGCGAGGCTGCAGTTTGGCAAGACAAGCAAGCCTGCAGCCAGGAGGACTTTGGGTAGACCTGCTTTTAGTATTGCTTTATGCTTGGCAAATTCAAATTTAGACTTCATAAAGTGCTATTTTAACCCATATGGAAGATAGACAGAATGCCGACTTTTCTATAGAAGCTCTTGACGAAGCTCTAGAACGGGCCGGTCGGCAACTAGCTCTTGATGGCGCGGTCAATACGGCAATCTCTTTGTCGAAAGAGCAGAGTGATTTTTTGCTTGCCGAGATCGAAAAATTTATTGCCAATGGTTCTGCTGAGGCTGGGACGCGCGGCATGCTTGCCTGCCCGGCGGTGCAAGCTTATGCCCATGAGGCCGAGAAGCTGGCTCATTTCTTTCTTACTAAACACACTAAAAATGATGGAGCCAATTTAGGGCCAACCACTAAAGCTGTGAGGGCTATATTTTTTGACAAGAGCCCCGAGAAAAACTGGTACGTCACCTGGCATCAAGATCTGACTATAGCCCTCAAAAGAAAGGCAGAGACCCCGGGTTATTCTGCCTGGTCTATAAAAGATGGTATTGTCCATGTCCAGCCTCCGGTAGAGGTTTTGGAAGAAATGGTTGCCTTACGCTTGCATTTTGACGACTGCGACGGTGACAACGGACCCCTGAAGATATTGAGCGGCAGCCACAAGTTAGGTCGCTTAGAGAATGATTTTTACAGTCTTGATGGTGTTGCTAAAGATACTGAGAAAGTTTTGACCGCCTCAGCAGGTGAGATTATTGCGATGAAGCCATTGGTTCTTCATGCTTCTTCAAAGTCTGTAAAACCGCTTCATAGAAGAGTCTTGCATGTCGAGTATGCCGCCTGTTCTTTACCGAGCCCGCTTGAATTTGCAGTCTTTTAGCTGTTTTTTCAGCTGTTCTTTTCTATTCTATTTCTAAACTTTCTGCTTTTGTCGCATAGCGCATACATAGGTAATCATCCCTTTGGCTAGTATCTCAGCCTTGTGGTTGATTTTGATCTGGTGCCTATAGCAAAAGCCCTTGTTTAGCGGCTTCTTGGGCTTTTGGGTTTGAATTGCTGATTGTATCGAAAAGCCTTTTGGTCGATGAATCTAGTTATCTATAGTGACAAAGTATTGAATGAAATACAGGCTCAATTGGTAACCTATCATGGACCCTAGTTCAATCGTTCCGTTATATCAGCCGATTCCTTTTCCGGCTCCGGTGTGGCTTTTAGAAACGCTGCTTATACTCGGTTTCTTCTTGCACGCTTTACCGATGAATGTTGTTTTGGGTGGCGGTTTCTTAAGTGCCGCCCTTATTTTTGCCGGTAAAGAGAATCGCGAAGGCTATCTCTTCCGCACCGGCAAAGCCTTGGCCACAGCCCTGCCGCTCTTCATTTCTTTTGCGGTCACCCAGGGTATCGTGCCCTTGTTGTTTGTGCAATTACTTTATGGACCGGCTTTCTACACTTCATCGATATTGATGGCAGTGCCATGGTTGTCGGTTCTTCTCATCATTATCGTTTCGTATTATTTGTCTTATGTGGTGATTTATCGCTACTTCAAATCAGAAAAGGCTTTGACCGCCTCTGGCGCAGTGCAGACTGCGGCGCTGCTTCTGGTTATGAGTCTTGGTTTTGCCCTAGTCGGCTTCCTTTTCTCGAACAATATGACTTTGATGCTTACCCCGGCCAAGTGGCTTTCTATGTACAGTCAAAACCCCAACGGTTTGCATCTCAATTTGTCTGAAGGCACTTTGATACCGCGCTATTTGCATTTCTTTGTTGCTTCCTTTGCCACTGCCGGCATCACACTTGGTTTATTCGGTCTTTATATTGCTAAGCGCAATGCTGAATTTTCTAATTACATGATCAAGCTTGGCTCGCGCATTTATCTGGCCTTTACACTTTTGCAAGTGCCGGTCGGCTTTTGGTATCTCAAGAGTCTGCCGCCCGAGTTTATGCACAAATTTATGGGTGGCGACACAATTGCCTTTGCCATCTTTGGGGCAGCCATGCTCTTTACTTTAGTTGCCGTGGTTACTTCGGCAATGGCAAGCCAAAGCGGCAATAGTAAGGCTTACATTCTTTCGCTCATTTCAAATGCCGTGATCATTCTTTTGATGATTATCAATCGTCATCAGTTGCGGGTCTGGCACATGAATAGTTTCAACCTCAACCCAAATAATGTGCCAGTCTCGACCCAGTGGGATCTGCTCATTACATTCGTACTTTCGGCTGTGGCTCTTATCGTCTATCTGGTCTGGCTGTGCAAGCTGGTTGCTAAAGCTTATGCCCCTAAAGATGGCGAAGCCCTGCCTAATACCTAATTTAGCAAAGGGAAAGAGAAGATGTCTGATTCGGACAATAATGAAAAAACAGCTCTAGAGACCCCTGGTCACGATAAGTCTGAGACTGACAGTCATTGGGACCTCGACATATTAGGGGAGGGTCCTGTGGGGCGGGGCAAATTGATGCGCACCGCCGTCGGTGGTATCGCCTTGCTCTGGGGCGGCATGACGCTATATCCGGTTTATAGCTATCTCAAGCCTAAGCCGCAAGATAAAGATTCTGAAACAAAGGTGACCAGTTTGGAAGTTTGCAAACTGGAAGAATTGCCTAAGGGCTCCGGTCGCAACTTTAGATTTGGCTCAACACCGGCTCTCATTATTCATACGCCTGACGGTGAGTTGCATGCATTCAAGGCCATTTGCACACACCTTGGTTGCACAGTGCAATATCGCAACGATAAAGACGCTATCTGGTGCGCTTGCCATGGCGGGCAATATGACTCGCATACGGGTAAGAACGTGGCGGGTCCGCCGCCTAAGCCATTGACGCCACTGAAAGCCGAAGTGGTGAACGGCAAAATTGTGGTTTCGCAGGCTTAGCAAATAAATTGATAAGAGGTTAGGGAAGCACTATGGTAGGGGATACACGCAAAGGGTCTAAGGTCTTGAACTTTTTAGAAGACCGGTTCAACCTGAGCACCTTTTTGCACCTGGCGGAAAAGAAGAAAGTACCAGTTCATAAACATTCATTCTGGTACTACATGGGCGGCATCGCGGCTATATATCTGGGTATTCAGATAGTCACCGGTATTTTGCTCATGGTCTATTATGTGCCGGAAATACAGTCGGCTCACGCTTCGATTTTGAAGATCAACTCGCAGATTGACTTTGGCTGGTTTATCAGGTCTTTGCATAGTTGGGGCGCCAACCTCATGATCTTTGTGGTGGTGCTGCATCTCTTTTCGGCTTACTTTATGAAAGCCTATCGCAAGCCCCGTGAATTCACCTGGTACAGCGGGCTTATTTTGATGGTGCTCTGTTTGGCTTTCGGCTTTACCGGCTATCTCTTGCCCTGGGACGAAGTCAGTTTCTTTGCCACCAAAATAGGTCTAGATGTGGCGGCGAAGACACCACTTATCGGCAGCACTATCGCCGACATGCTCAGGGGCGGCGAGGCTATTTCGCAGGCAACTATATCGCGCTTTTTTGTCATACACGTGGCGGTCTTGCCGGCTTGTCTTATTGCCCTTTTGGGCGGTCACCTCTTACTGGTGCAAATGCACGGTATGTCCGAGCCGGCTGCTTTCAAGGGTATTCCAGAGGCTGAGAAAACCTATGAAAAATTCTTCCCGAATTTCTTCTTCAAAGATATTTTGGTCTGGATTCTTGCCCTCAACCTGCTCTTTATTTTGGTGACCCTTGCCCCGTGGGGTATCGGTCCCGAGGCTGATCCGTTTGGCGCCGCACCGCTGGGTATTAAACCAGAATGGTACTTCCTCGCCCCGTTTCAGTTCCTTAAGCTGGTACCGCCCATGGTGGGACCAATTGAAGGTGAGCTATTCGGCATCTTGCTGATGTCAGTGGCGGCGCTGGGCTTTGTTATCGTGCCCTTCTTCGATAGCGGCCAGTCTAAGTCTAATTCTAATATTGCTACGGTTTATGGTGTCATTATTGCAATCGCTGCGGTGGCGCTCAGTGTTTGGGGAGCTCTGTCATGAATTATCCAATTTGGGTTGTGCCTTATCTTGGTGGACCCTGGGTTATAGGCATAATTTCAATTATCCATATCTTTATCTCGCACTTTGCTGTGGGTGGCGGCGCCTTTCTAGCCGCCGCCGAGATACTTGCCTATAAGCGCAAGAACGAGAATTTGTACGACTACCTCAAAACCCATTCGCGCTTCTTTCTTATAGTCACTACAGTTTCTGGGGCTATGACCGGGGTGGGCATTTGGTTCTCGATTTCGCTGGTTAGCCCGGACGGCACAGCCTCCTTGATTCAGATCTTTACTTTGGCTTGGGCCCTTGAATATCTTTTCTTTGTGGCTGAACTAGCCACTGCTTTTGCCTACTATTACACCTGGGACAAGATTTCCAAAGAAGCTCACTTGAAGCTGGCCAAGCTCTATTTTGTTTTCTCGGTTTTCACCTTGGTCATCATCAACGGTATCATCACTTTCATGCTTACCCCCGGTAAGTGGACTGAAAGCCATAATTGGCTGGATGGTTTCTTGAACCCCACTTACTGGCCGGGTCTGATCATTCGTATGCTGATTATGGGTGCCATCGCCGGTATGTACGCGCTGGTCACATCTTCGCGCATTAAAGACCCTCATTTTCGTACCTATATGGTGAGATTCTGCGCCAAGTGGCTATTGCCGATTTTCATCTTGGGTCCTATTGTTTCTTACTTCTACCTCAAGCAAATTCCTCAGGCTGCGGTAGACACAATCTTCACCGGTATTCAGACTTCAGGTGTCGGTAACTTCTCGGTCTTGGCTAGAGCCCTCTATCTGAGCCTTATTCTTTCAGGCACGATCGTTCTCTTTGCCTTTTTTGGTCCTTATCTCAATCCGCGCGGCTTTACTTTCCGCATCGCCATTCTCTTTTTGATCTGCGGTTTGTCTGTGACCGGCACCACCGAATGGATGCGTGAACTGCTGCGCAAACCATTCGTTGTCTACAACTATATGTATTCCAACGGTATCAGAAAGGCTGAAATACAAGAGATCACCGATACAGGCTTTCTCAATAAAGGTCGCTGGGCTGGGGCTCTAGCCAAGGCGCCCGAATGCAAAGGCGATGCAGGCGAGCTTATGTACCGCTATCAGTGTATGAGCTGCCATACCCTCGATGGATATCGCAGCATGAAAAGAATGATCGGCGATCGAGACAAGGACGCTGTGGTCGGCTTCCTCAAAATGCTGAAAGAGAAGGAAGCTGATAAGAATCCTTATCATGGCATCATGCCGCCGCTCGCCGCCAGTGACGAAGAACTAGATAAACTGGCTACTTATTTGGCTTCGCTCAAGGGCGAAAGCAAGGATGCAACCAAGATTGGTAAGTTGCCCTAGTTTGAACCAAGCGCAGCTGGAATATAAACGAAACTTGTTCTAGTGAAAAGACACAGCCCGACTAGGCTGTGTCTTTTACTTTGTCTATATCTGTTCTATTTGTTGCATATCTTTTGCTTGGTCTTGCTCAGTTACTATTACCCATTTGCCATAAATAAGATAGAGTGATAGATTCCCTAGAGTAATTTGGGTCAGCAAATAGAGCCGACAAATACTGTGAGCCAAAACTTTGATCGAAGACTATAGACTGCGCACCTTTCTGGAAGTCGCCAGGCAAGGCAATTTTACCAGGGCGGCGGAAGTGCTCTCGTTGACACAACCGGCTGTTACTTTGCAAATCAAGTCGCTCGAGCAAGAGTTGGGTTGTGCTTTATTTGATCGCAGCGGGCAAAAAATAGTACTCTCGCAAAGTGGTCAGATGCTTTTGCCGCACGCCGAGGCTGTGCATCGCATTGCCGAGCAAGCCAGAGAAGAACTGGCCGGGTTGGGTCAGGAGCATAGCGGGCAGCTTCGTATCGGTGCTTCCACCACGATTGCTCAGTATGTGGTGCCCGAACTTGTCGCCCGTTTTGCTCAGAAACATCGCAAGGTACATTTTCATCTTATATCTGGCAACACCGAGCATATCGCCGATAAGCTCGAAAGCGGCGAAATAGATCTCGGACTTGTGGAAGGTCCGGTAACAAGAAAGAGAATCAAAGTCGAAGATTATCGTCTCGACGAGCTTGTCTTGATTGTTTCAGGCGACAGCAACTGGCAAGAGCTTGCCAGTCAAGCTTGGTCTCTCGAGCAAATCAAGCTGGCCCCTCTGATCATGCGCGAGTCTGGTTCGGGTACGCGCTTTTTCATAGAGAAAGCCTTTAGAGCAGGCGGACTGAAGACAAGCGACCTCAATATACTGCTTGAGATGGACTCAACTGAGGCAATCAAGTCGGCTGTGGCAGCTGGTCTTGGCGTGGCCATCGTTTCGCTCTCGGCTATTTCTAAGGAACTGCAATTGGGATTGCTCAAGACCGTGCCCCTTGAGATTCCAATTAGGCGCGACTTTACCTTCGTCACAGATCGCGACAAGCCGACTGCTTCTATGGTGCAAGCCTTTAAGCGTTTTGCCCGGGCAAACTAGCAGTCGCTTGCTCTACTAGATAGGCCCAAAGTTTTTCTTATAGCTCATTGCAAATGCTCATTGGACGGGCCTGCGCTGCTGAAGCATAGTAGAGATATAGGCGATGCTTCAGCAAGTGAAAGGAGGTCATATGAAAGCCAGGGTGGTTGTCATAGGTGGTGGATTTAGCGGTGCTATGACAGCGCTGCATTTACTGAAAAAAAGCGAGCGCGAGATTGATATTAAAATCGTCGAGCCTCGCGAGGTTGTCGGTCTTGGTTTGGCTTACAGCACCACCTGTGATGACCACTTGCTAAATGTACCGGCTGGGCAAATGAGTGCTTTCAGCGACGAACCCGAGCATTTCCTAAACTATGCCCGCGGCTTTGATGCCGCTATTCAGGCCGACTCCTTTTTGCCTCGCAAATTTTATGGTCAATATATTGCTTCACTCTTTCAGACCACAGCCGGCAGATCAGTCGCCCATGTGAAAGATATGGTCAAGGCTGTAAATAGATCTGGACGCGGGTTCAAACTAGAACTCGAGAGCGGCGCTTGCTTGGATGCTGACTTTGTCGTGGTTGCCACCGGCAATTTATCGGGCGGCAAACCAAACTGGTTGCAGGATGACGAGTTTAAGGACCGGCGCTATATTCACAACCCTTGGCAGAGTGGCTGTTTAGAGCAAATAGCCAAGGACGAAGCGGTGCTGGTTGTCGGCACAGGATTGACAGCTGTCGATAAATTGATCGAGCTGGAAAATCTCGGTCATCAAGGTCCTATATATACAGTATCGCGTCATGGACTCTGGCCTTGCGCCCATGTGCAGTCTTTGGTCGGTCGCAAGAGTGAAATTATTCCGCGGCGGGGCAGTGTGCTAAGAGCCCTGAGCGACTTGCGCGCACAGGTGCGGGAGCGCGCTAACGATGAGAGTTGGCGCTTGCTTTTTGATGGTTTGCGCAGTCATACCCAGAGCTTCTGGGCGAGCCTTAGTGTGGTCGAAAAGAAACGTTTTCAACGTCATCTCAAGACCTACTTCGATATTCATAGACATCGCATGGCCCCGCAGATAGCCAATCGCTTGCGTGCACTCTTTCTTAGACCAAGTCTTTGCCAAACTCTGGCCGCCCGCATAGAGTCTGTGGTGCCTGTGGGTATGCGTCTGCAAGTGCGCTTGCAAATGAGAGAATCTCAAACACGGCGCACAATTTATGTAGATCGCATTATCAACTGCACTGGGCCGCAGGCAGATTTATTCAAGGGCAGATCTATACTGGGCGCCCTCGATGCTCAGCTCACTGCCGCGGGCGAATTTGTCGGCGCAGATGGTATGCTCATACCCCGCATTTATGCCCTTGGTCCTATGCTGCAGAGCCTCTTGCTTGAGAGTGTGGCAGTGCCCGAACTAAGAGGGCAAGCTGAAGCAGTGGCTGCCTCTATTTTGCGCCACCCGGTCTTTTCTGATTTAGAAGTTGATTTCGGGCAGAACAGTTTTAGCCAATTGTTCTTCCATGATTTTGTCGGGTTTGTCCGCCGGACCGGCAGTAATAACTAAGTAATTGAGACCTTTGAGCAAGTGCAATTCTTGCGGCTTTGCCGTGCGAAAAGCTTGCACGCCCAAGCCGCTTACAGGGGTTCCTTTTAGCTCTGCTTTAGCCTTAGTGAATTTTGCCAGGGCAGATTTGGTGTCTGCTTCGTGTCTAATCAGCAGTCCCAAAAGAGGGGGATTTTCGTCTTTGCGCAAAAGAAAACTGGCATTACTGACAAAGCTTTTGCCGTTCACAGAATCGTTATAGGTATTGCTGGGGCTGGCATTGACCGAGCCTCCCAAAATTTCGCGGGCAATTTCGCGGGTCAAGACCTGGGCGGCATAGTTTTTGGGGCGAGTTGGTGTTTCGGGTTTTGCATTGCTTTTGCCGCCAGCTTTTGGGACTTTGACTGGCGCTGCTTCCACTTTCTTGCCGCCTTTATTTTCCGCTTGGCCGGGCAGGCAAAGAAGCATTGAAATTGCCAGTGATGAAAGAACGGGAAACCATTTGTTCATTTGTTCATTTTTGACCTTTTATGCAAAGAAGCAAGCTCACTACTGAATGGACTTTAGCATATCAATAACTGCTTGTGCTGTTTTGACGCGCTCCTCCGGTTCGAAAGCCGTACACTTCGCCACCAGTGCATCCAATTCGTCGCTTACTTCGGGCGCCAACACCTTGGGATGAGCCGGCGTGAGTGGTTTTGGCTCTTTGCCGGTGAGCAAATAATAGATTGTGGCACCGAGCGCATAAACATCGCTTGCCGGGGTGGCTTTTCCTCTTATCTGCTCCGGTGCCATATAGGCTTGTTTGCCTATGAGTGTACCGGTGGCGGTGCCGACAAATTCGTTTGAAGCACCAAAGTCGATTACTTTCAAATTGCCTTCATTATCCAGCACCAGGTTATCTGGGCTGAGGTCACGGTGAATGATGGGTGGGTCGAGATGGTGCAGATAGTTCAGTACTTCTGCCGCCTGCAAAGCAAAATTTATTGTTTTTTCTTGATTTTGCACACCGTGTTGTCTAACCATTTGTCTCAAGTCTTGCCCGCTGACATATTCCATAACCAAATAGTAGCGTCCGTCTTCTACAAAATAGTCTTCCACTCTGGCTATACCGGGGTGCTTGATGCCAAAGAGCATGACCGATTCGCGCTTAAGATGATTCTCTGCCATTTCTTTTTCTTTAGGGTCGGCATTATCTGGCACCACTGCTTCTTTTAGGACCACCTGTTCGTGACCGTTTCGCTGGGCTAAATAAACGGCCGAAAAGCCACCAAAGGCCAGTTGTCTTACTATCTTTAGGCGTCCACTCTGCAGGGTCTGATCTGGTTCGAGTGGGATGAAACTAGTGGTGGCAAAACGTCTAGATAGTTCATCTTGCCAGATATGAGTGTAAGAGAGTCCGCCGCCTTTGCCGGCTTCCACTTGCAAATCGGTTTGATATGCAATTAACTCGGGCGAGCGTTGGCAACCTTTCGCCCATAGTTCAAGCGAAAGCAGAAAACTCTCCAGCTTTTCTTTGTCTAAATGATTGACATTGAGCTTGACTGTTTTGGGTCCTTCGAAAGTGAGCATCAATACTTTATTGTTGTCCGATGTCACTATATGAGCCGCTTTCAGGTTTTGCCAGGGCTGCATGCGCCTAAAGGCGAGCATGGGCAGCATAAAGAGAGGCATGGCAATACCTTCTTTTTGCACATGTATAAACTTGTCTTCGGAGGCGGCAGAGGCGGTATAACCAATCAGATAGAGGGCCAGGCAGAACATGGCAAAAGTAAAAGCAACCGGTGCCACAGCCCCAGATAGATTCATAAAGAACCAGGTCATACCAATACCAAAGCCCAGAGGCAAAACAATGCTCCAAACCGGCAGCATCACACACATAAAAAGAAAAGCGTTCTTAAGAGATGGTGGTTGGTACTTTACGGCGATTTGAAACTCGGCCATTTTGCATCCTCGACAGGGGCGACTTAAAGATTGATTGCCTTAATTGCAGTCCTTAGTTCATCTATATTTTGAAATCTCTTCTCTAGAGAGCTATTGGTGGCTCGTGCCACAATTTCATTTAAGGCTTTGATACTTTCTTGATCTAGATCTTTGAGGCGAAAAGCAGGGCTTTGTGCCGGTTGAGAAGTGGTGAGAGGTTCTGGTTCTTCGCCGGTGAGAAGATAATAGAGTGTGGCGCCCATGGCATAAATATCACTTTGCGGTGTGGGGTTGCCTTGAAACTGTTCAAGAGGCATATAGGCTTGTTTGCCCACAACTGTGCCGGTGGCGGTTTGTTCTTGCTGGTTAGCAACGTTGAAATCAATCAGCTTGAGGCTGCCTTCACTAGAGAGCATGAGGTTATCTGGGGTGAAATCTCTGTGCACCACCGGTGGTTCACATCCATGAAGATATTCCAAAATGTCGCACATCTCCAGAGCCAGAGATTTGATTTCTGCTGCTTTAAATTCTCTTCCTTGCTTTATTTCTTCCTTTAGATTACGTCCTTCTATATATTCGAGCACCAAATAAGCGCGGTGGTCTTCCACAAAAAAGTCAGAAAGACTAACCACTTTGGCATTATCTAGCGAACGCAATATGCGGCATTCACCTTCAAAGCGGTCAAGAGCCTGTTTGCGCACAGTCATATCGACAAAGACCGGCAAGAGCATTTCTTTCAGTACCACCATTCTTCCCGAGCTATGATCGTGGGTTAGATAGGCGACTCCTTGCCCTCCTGCCCCCAGTTGTTTCTCTATTTTGTACTGTCCGTCTTTTAGGCTTGCCCCAGCCAGAAGCGGCTTAAGCCTCTCACGCTTAGGCGGAGCGCAGAGGGCTTGCAACCAGACCTCGGTATAGCTGTATTCAGGTGGAACTTCTAAGCTGCTGATTACTTCTGCATCAATCGGTACATCTTTACGCCAGCGGTCCACCGCCTTTAGTATCAAGGCTTTTTCATCCATAGTCGGGACAGATGATAGATCTAATTTGCTTGTCTGGCCATTCGCCCAAGATAAAATGAGCGATGGCTCTGAATCTATCGAGCGCCCGCTTACTCTCTGCAAGGCTACATGGGTGAGATCCTCCCAACGGTTCGATGAGGTCGGCACAAAACTTTTAGTGGCTTCATTGAATCTTTGAAAGGTCAGACCTTTTTCGTCAAAGCGCAGATGAGTGGGTTTGAGCATGGCTTGCACAAAAAACTTGATAAGAGCCAGGGTGCTTACAATAAAAATTGCCGCCAGACTATAGCTAAAGAACACAGATGAAACCGAGCCGCCCCCTGCTGCTGTGCCGCCAATCCCACCGGCGCCTTGCGTGGCAAATCTAGCCAGTGTTTGTTGGATATTGTCCCAGGTTAAGCCGGCTGCAGTGAGCGATGGTTCAAATATTGCATAAAGAAGAAAGAATAGAGCGAAGGAACCAAGCACAATACCTAGTGAAGTCCATTGATTGGTCTGGCTGAATCTTTGCTCAAACCAACGGCTAATGGCAGCATAGGGCTTGTATCTGATGATAATGTGATCTTTATGAGTCTGGGCCCGTTTTTCCGGTGATTTAAGGGCATCGTTGCGGGCATCTTTAAAATCTCGCAGTACTTCGCTGCCCTTGGCGTAAGAAGGGATAAGACCGAATAATTTAAAACTGAGATTATCTAGACCGGTTCTCATACGAGAGAACATTGGTCTTTTATCAAAAATCATACTGAGAAACATAATCAGCATGGCGAGCGGAAAAGCCCTGAAGAAAACAATTGTTAGCGGCAAGGCCAAAATTGCAATGGCGATGACCTTAAGAGTAGCCCGGGCAAAGGCTTTTATCAGGCTTGGTTTATCATTGTGCCATCTGGTCTTGATTCCTAGTATCTTTTGACCGACTGTGCCCTTTAGCCCCGACATAGGCATGAGGGTGTGATAGATGATGTTGCCAAAGAAATTTACAGCACCAGCGCTACCATATATGGCTAATGCTAAACCAACCGAGAAATTGATGTTGTGTGTGCTCACCGACTGTTGTATGAAGTAAGCCGCTTGTCCTAAAGGCAGAAAAATGGAAAGTAAAGCGCTGCTGGAGGGATGGACTGTGCCAACCAAGAATAGCCCGATAATTTCCCAGAAGCCTGGTGCTCGAACGCTATTCAGGAGGTCTGGAGCCAAGAGCATAGATGATCCGACCATTATGCTTATTGGTATTAGACAAGCCAGACAGACTAGCAGATTGTCGATAAACCAAGCAAAAAATCTTCTGGTGTAAGAGGCTCGGTGTATCTCTGAATCGGCACTAGAGTCTTCTGCCTTTGAGAGATTTTCTGCCGCTAATATTTTTTCTGCCGCTAATATTTTTTCTGCCACTAATATTTTTTCTTCGAGCGCGCTCTCGGCATTAGTTTCAGATGCGTTCTTAAGCTCTGCATCGACTATGTTCTCATGCGACGTGACCTCTTCTACTTCCCTTGCCTCTTCTACTTCTTTTAATTTTGGCTGCGAAACTTCCAAAACTGTGTCTTCCACAATTTTTATTTTGATTTCTTCTTGGATCTTTTCTTGCAGTTCTTCTTTCATGCTATTGACCCATTTACTTCGGTACTGCACTCTCTTTCGCTCATATGAGCTATACCCGCCTCGCCAGATCTTCGAAGCAATGTAAACCGGATTATTTTGTTGAGAACCACTCTAATTTCAGGTGCATAGTGGTACTCTCCCATAGCAGTTAGATGGCTGGCTTTGACTAGAAGGTGAATTTATGAGTACTTGTTCTCGCTTTGGCTTACTCTTACTGCCTCTGGCTTTATCGGTCACATTAAGTGGCTGCGGTGATTCTAAGCAGCTAGAAGAGAAGATCGACGCGCTTGAGCGCGAAAACGCCGGTCTTAAGGCCACTATTGCCGAGCAAGCCTTGCAAATCAAGGCTTACAAGAGTTTGACCGCCGCCCAGGGCAGTTTACCTGACAAAACTATTGTTTCTGGCAGCGAGACTAAGTCTGATTCAGGTTCAGGCGCTAATTCAAGTTCTAATTTGGGTGCGGGGCAGCCTAAAGCCGCCCATATCTTTATCGACCTAGAAGAAGTGCCACAGGCTGACATGATCAAAGATTTGGATAAACTTGGTCTTTTTGATGGAAGTTCTGATAAATTCGACCCCAACAGTCCGGTGTCGCGGGCTCAGTACATCGAATGGCTTTTCAAGGCTTATAACTTACTTGAGCCCGAATCGAAAAAGATTAGACTGGCTCCCCAGCTCAAGCCGGTTTTTAAGGATGTGCCGGACACACATCCGCAATACAAATATATTCAAGCTCTTGCCAATGCCGGTTATTCAATTGGCTATGAAGACGGTACTTTTCGCCCTGATAAACCACTCACCCGTGAAGAGTTAATGGGCATCAAAGTTGCTGTTGACGTGGGCAAGGCTCTGCCACCCTGGCGCAGTCAGATGGAAGCAGTTTGGAAGTTCAGCGATGCCAAACAAGTAGACGAACGGTTCACAGGTTATGTGCATCAAGACTTTTATGTCTCTGGTCCAAAGGGTTCTAATATGCAGCGTGCTTTTGGTTCAATCGGTGCTTTCAAGCCGAAAGAGCCGGTTTTGCGCAGTGAAGCGGCTGCGACACTGTGGCAGATAGGGCAGTTCGGCGATACTCAGAATACAAACTGTCAATCGGCTCTGGCTAAACTTAAGGGTTAGAAAGCCCCAGAATTAATCAGTGCATCAAGTCTTCAGGCTTTTGTTTCGCCTAAGTCTATTTTGTTTATGCAGTCTCTTATTTCTTCCACTGTGCGAAATCTTTCTTCTAGGCTGCCGGTTGTAGCTTTTGCCACTAGATTATCGAGGGCGGCGATGGTCCCGGGTGGCAGGTCTTTGTAGCGAAAGCTGGCAGAACTAGCTGGATGCGCCCTGGTGAGAGCTTCCGGTTCTTCACCGGTGAGCAGAAAATAGAGTGTGGCGCCCATGGCATAGAGGTCGCTTTGGGGGCAGGGCTCGCCTTGAAACTGTTCGAGGGGCATATAGGCTTGTTTGCCGACGACTGTTCCAGTGGCGGTCTCTTCTTGTTGGTTGGCCACGTTGAAATCGATTAATTTGAGTTTGCCGTCGCTAGATAACATTAGGTTGTCGGGTGTAAAGTCGCGGTGCACCACCGGCGGTTCACATCTATGCAAATAAGAAAGTATCTCGCACATCTCAAGGGTTAGTTCTTTGATTTGGGCAGGGCTGAAGACCTTCCCTTGTTTGACTTCTTCTTTGAGATTTTTGCCTTCGATAAATTCGAGAACCAAGTAAGCGCGGTGGTCTTCTACAAAGAAATCACTGAGACTAACAACTTTCGGGTGATTGAGTGATCTTAAAATGCGACATTCGCCTTCAAAGCGATCTAGGGCTTGTTTTCTTACTGCCATGTCGACAAAAACAGGCAAGAGCATTTCTTTGAGCACAACGGTCTGCCCAGAGTTATTGTCGGTGGTCAGGTAGGCAATACCCTGGCCCCCGGCGCCCAATTGTCTCTGTACGCGATA
Organism: Obscuribacter phosphatis (SeqCode); assembly: GCA_017303615.1. Lineage (GTDB taxonomy): Bacteria > Cyanobacteriota > Vampirovibrionia > Obscuribacterales > Obscuribacteraceae > Obscuribacter > Obscuribacter phosphatis_A. The sequence goes on along the minus strand of JAFLCK010000002.1, from coordinate 97,399 downwards.
TTGTCTATCTTTGAGTACGGCACCCTCGATGAGCGGCTTTAGTCGCTCGCGTTTTGGCGGCGCGCAAAGCGCCTGCATCCAAACTTCGGTATAGCTATATTCAGAGGGCATTTCCAGGCAGCTAATCACTTCTGCATCGATGGGCACATCTTGGCGCCAGCGGTCGATTGCTTTTAAGATCGCCGCCTTTTCATCCATGGTCGGTACAGATGAAAGATCCACCTTTGTAGTTTTGCCGCTTTTCCAGGCAAATATAAGGGATGGCTCAGAGTCGATGTTTCGCCCACTCACCCTTTGCAGAGATACTTTCTCTAGATCTTTCCAGAGTTGTTCTTGTTTTGCTGATACGACACTATAAGAGTCGCTCATTTCATTGAAGCGTTCAAAGCAGAGACCTGAGGCATCAAAGCGTAAATGACTGGGCTTGAGCAGCAATTTTACGATAAAGACAGAAAAGGCTGTCATTGCCACTGCAAATAGCCCTGCCAGTGTATAGCTAAGATAGACCAAGGCAGAGCCGCCACCGCTTGCGCCAGCGTTAGCATTGGCGCCGCCGTTTTCTAACAGAGACTTGAGCGCTTCGATAAGACCACCAAAGTTTACGCCGAGGGCACCCAAGAAGGGCATGAGAGTAATGGCGAGTACGGCGAATAAAATAAATGAGATTAGCACTATGCCTAGTGATGTCCATTGATTTGTCTGGCTGAATCTTTGCTCGAACCAACGACTGATGGCAGCGTAAGGTTTATATCTGATTCTTATATGATCTTTGCTGGTGCTTATTCTATTGGCTGTGAAATATTGCGGTATCGCCCTGCTGCCACCCCAGGTTTGTAGTATTTCTTTGCCGACTGGAAAGACCGTGCCATGCTCAAAACTGTAAAAGAGAAAGCGATCTAGGGAGCATCTCATTTTGCAGAAGCTAGGGGAAAGATCAAAAGTAAGGAAGACTAGTAGAGCGATTAGGAAGCCTGGAAAGAAGAAGAAAAGAAGCGAACTTATCATAGGAAAGCCTAGACCGGTAAAGAAGACTTTCATTGCTGCTTTGGCAAACACATAGATGCCTTTGGGTTTCTCAGCGGTGAAGGTGTCTACCTTTGTTTTCATGACTAGCTGACCGACCGTGGCCTTCCATTTACTTAGAGGCAGATAGGTCTGATAGATGATATTGGCGAAGAAATGAATAGAGAGACCACAGGCAAAAAATATTACCGAGATGATTTCTACAATTGGGGTGTTTGGTCCAATTGCGCCGAATCTGGATATTGCCATGCTTATGGTCATTAGGTCGAAACCCGGCATCAAATAGCTTAAGAGCAGGGGGACACCGTACTCGAGACTGGAGAGAAAATTGCTTTCTATACTGCCATAGGATAGATTTGGTGACAGTGTATAACCCAGAGTGATAAGCAGCAAAAATGGCAAAGCACAGATGAGAGTGACTATGGCATTGTCTATAAACCAGGCGGTGAGGCGTCTAGTATAAGATGCCCGGTGTAATTCAGCTGTTTTTTCGGCAGTTTTCGCAAGTGAGTCTGCCGAAACTGCCGACTCTGGCTTAAGCTCTCCTTCTTTTTCGGCAACAAAAGAGAGCGAGGCCTCCGCTTGCTCGCTCTCTAATGTCGGTTCAGTAATTTTGAACTTCAGCTTTTCTTGGCTTTGTTCTTTGAATTTGTCCTGCATTACAGCTCCTACTCTTTGAGCTATACCCGCCGGACTTTATTTTTCTATCTAGTTATCTGCGAGTCTATCTTATTCTTTGACGGGCAGAGTTCAGTCCTCCTTGCACACTTCGGCTGAAGTCTGACGGCGAACCATAATTGATAAACTGATTAGTGATCACAAAATTGCCTTGGTCGTTGACATAGCCGGTTTTGAAAGTTGGTACGCGGCTGATGCCTGCAGAAAGATTGGGATTTCTATCGGTATCGACCTTGACCAAGATGGCATTGCCGTCAAAAGTACCGCTTAGTCTTCCTTGTGCCATATCTCCGTCAAAGCTCCTGCAGGGAGGGCAGCCTTCTCTTCCATATTTGATTACTACAGGCAATCCATGTTCTTTGGCTTCTTTCAGAGCCTCTTTTAACTCGCTGCCATCAAATACAGTCTTTTGGGGTTTGTCCGTTTCTTTGGCAGAGTCTCTGTTTTCTACTTTAGGTTCTGGTTTGGGCTCTGTTTTAGGCTCTGTTTTAGGTTCGGGTTTAGGTTCGGGTTTAGGTTCTGCTTTAGGTTCTGTTTTTGGTTCTGGTTTAGGCTCAGGTTTGTTTTCTACTTTAGGCTCCGGCTTGGGTTCGGGTTTGTTCTGTTTATCTATCGCAGGCTTGACCACGCGGTCAGATGGACTAGATGGTTCTTGGTCATTCTTGAAGCTAAACAGGTTGGCATTACGTCTGGTTCCACCAGCGGCATACTGGGCTTGGTCTTGCAGTCCGGCTGAGATATCGGTGCCCCAGTGGGTGCTGGTTACTTTCTCTGGTCTGGGTTTGCCGTCAGGTCCGGCGGTGAGCGACTGCACCGAGGTGAACGGGTAGTCGAAAGGCTGACCGTTGCAGTCTTTGAGATTACCGTCTATCCAGCCTTTCCAGCTTTGCATGCTCTTATCGTCTGGGTTGGCGGCGGCTTTGGCTGCCACGTCGTCTTTATTGATAACAACAAAGCGCAAATTGGGATTCTCTTTCTGTAGTTGCGACAAGTTGTCCAGCATTTCATTGGCGTGCGGGGTGTTTTCACCCACAATAACCATGGCTACACCAGCGCCATTCTTAGCGGCATCGTCATAAGCTTGTTGGATATTGTCGAGAGTGTAGGCTCCTGTTGCTTCTATTTTCTTTTGAAATTCAGACTTTGGTTCTTCTTTCTCTTGTTTGTCTTCGGCTTTCTCCTGTTTCTCTTCGGCTTTATCTGATTTCTTGTCTGCTAAATCGGTCTCGTCTTTCTTATCGAGTTTTCCTTCTTCTTTATCTCCTTTTTTATCTTCTTCTTTGCCTTCCGAATTCTCCTTTGGTTGCTCGTCGACTTTAGGTTCTAGCTTGAGACCTCTGCTGCGAAGCTCTCCTTCTTCTGGTTTGGGTTCTGGTTTGGGTTCCGGTTTGTTTTCAGTTTTGTTATCTGCTTTACCGATTTCGGCAAGGAATTTGCGCAGATTCTCTTTGTCTTTATCTGTGAGCGCCCCGCCTTGATTCAAAAGATCGCCATTTCTTCTGCCGGAGCCGAACTGGCTGAAGTCGAGGGGCTTGAAGTCGTTTTGTTGGTTGGGTCTATGGCAGTCGATTGTGCTTTGACCCCTCAAGAAAAGAGGATTGGACTTGATGTCTCTAAAGTCGTTTAGATCAGGTTTGGCTTTAGAATCGTAAAGTTCTACTTTTGGTAAGTTGCCTGGTAAAAATGTTTCATTGCTGCCTGGTTTGTGGTTTTGTTTCCAGGCGTCCCACTGTTCTCTTGCTTGAGGGCTTGCCAGTACTTCCGCCTTGAATTTCTCTTCTGTTATCGGCATCGGACAAGAATTGTCATTGCAAGGTGGTTGAATTTTGCCGTTTTCTAAGAGTTTATAGCCTTTGTGATCATCGTCGGCTTTGTCTGCATATTTTGGCTGTGGAATTGTGTCAACCATGGTTTTAGTCCTGCATCAGTGGGGTTATGCAGACAATCTAGGGGCAAATTGTTTCAAGCCTGTTGCAATTTAAGGCTGCTGCGCAGAAGGTCGATAATCTTCTAAAATTTGCTCCGCCTGTTCTTCTAAGACAATTGCTTCGGCAGTGCGCTGCAACTTGCGTAATGCCGTGGCCAGTGCCTTAAGCGAGGGCACCTGCACTGGCGGGAAGCTATCTTTCCTAAGCTGGCAAGCTTCGCGCAGATAGCGTTCCGCTTCTTCGACTCGGCGATTATCTAACAAGAGGGTGCCTAGAGAATGCAAGCTTTGGGCTAGACCTAGGCAGGCAGAGCGCCCCAAGCGCCGCCGCAAATTGGCTGCTTCCTTATACAATTCCTCGGCTTGTCCAGGCATGTTGAAACTCTTAAACAAATCGCCCAAAAGTTGATAGCTATCGGCCACCAGTGGGTGTTCTGGCCATAGCTCGCTTAGTTCCCTCAGGACTAGCTGTCTGAAGAGTTCCTCGGCTTCTTCATAACGTCCGGCTCGGTATTTCTCGCCCGCTAGATGCATAAGGGCGCGGCTGAATTGTTCACCGTCGCTCAGGTCTAGAGAGGCAAAGTTTGGCATAGTCAAAGCTTTAGTACGATTGAAATAGTCTTGTGAGCGCTTTTCGGCGCCCGGTAGTTTGCGGGTGGTGAGAGCTAAGGCAAAGCAGGTGAGGGCTACCACTTTATGCTTTTCACCCAGTCTTTTCGAATAAAAGTCGAGGCTGGCAAGCAAGATTTTCTCGGCTTCTTCATAGCTGCCTTGGGCAAAGTAAAGACCCGCTAGGAAGTTACGCCGCTCTACCACAATTTCATGGTCGGCACCGTAAGCGTCCACGGCCAGCTGGCAGGCTTTAAGATAAAATCTTTCGGCTTCAGCAAAGTTGCCTTTGATGCGACAAACTAAAGCCAGCCTATGACAGGCTGTCATCAAGGCCAGTCGTGCTTCTTGCCACTGAGTCTGGTCGCAGCCTTTTAGGCGATCTTCTCTAATTTCAATTATTTCTCTATAGTAAGCCGCGGCATTTTCATAGTCATTTTCTTGATGGCAGATCAGAGCCAAGCGGTCCAAATGTTCTATCAGCTCAAAGCGATAACTGCCGCAGGCGGCGCGCCATTGAGACAGTTCCGCTTCCAGCTTCTGCCTATTTTCAATTTCATCTTTATGGCTTTTTTGTGACATCTCTTTTGTCGAAACCCTTATCAGGTGAGGTTTTGAGGGGTTGACGCCGAGGGCTGCCGTTGCTAGCATGAACTAAGAAGCAGGAATCCATTCTTTTCTTACGTCATTTCAATCGAGTAATAAATGAACTTTAGCAAGTCTCGACAAAAACGAGGCGGAGTTCTTGTGGAAGCTGTGCTTTCATCTTGTTTCTTCTTGCCCATTATTGTCTTTGTTATTCTAGGCATACTCCAGGTTGCCCATGCCTATGTAATTGGCGTGAATATGACCGAGGCCTCCCAGCTTGCGGCTCGAGCCTTGTCGGACGAATATTTGCGTGACCCGAGCATAATAAACAATTTTGAGCGCCAGCAGCTGATTCTGAACCGTATTCGCATACCCGGTATGGTCACCAGTGCCGAACAATTTCAGATTCCCGATGGGGGTTGGGTTATTTCCTCCTTCCCTCGCTCAATCACTGTCTCCTGCACCTATATGCCTGGGCTGGGTGAGCCGCCTTTGCCGCGTTTTCCTAATCCAGATCCTCTGGGTTTCGCTAAGCGCGTTTGTATAAGATCTTCGGCTACAGTGCCAATTTTTCAGTCATGGTGAGGTTGAGACAGCGCGTGAGCCTGCAAATCAGAAATTTGAAGCGAGAGAGCGGACAAGCATCTACCGAGCTTGCTGCCTCACTTATGTTCATTATTCCTCTTATGCTTGTCGCCGTTTATGTTGTCACTCAATGTGTGCAGGCTTATACAATCTATTGCACTCTCAAGCAAGCCAGCGCCCAGGCTGCTCGTCGCTTTGCCGTAGCCTATATACATAATCCAGACCTGGTCAGAAAAAACTATGGTCAGGTTTGTTACAGTGTTGAGTATCCTGGCGTGGTGAACAGCTATAAACAGTTTGAGTTGGTGGAATTCTCGCCTGATGCGATACCGCCGACAGTGACCATGCGAGTACACTTCGCGCCTGAGATATTTGGCTGCAGGCGTTTTCCTGAGCCTGACATTTTGGGCATCAGTAAACATTTTAAGATGAGCGCACAGACAACAGAAAAACTCGACTAGCAGAGGTCCTCATGAAGCGAAAGAAAGTAAGAAATAAGAGAGGGGCCTTCTCGGCAGTTTTACTGCTGCTTACCACACTTGGTCTGCTTATGATTGGTGGTGTGGCTATCGATCTAAGCCACGCCTTTTATGTGCGCAGCCAGTTGCAGGCTGCCGCTGACAGTTGTGCGCTCACTGGTGCTTACTATCTTTCCAACTTGCATCCAAGCTCTTATGACCATAGACGTTCTGAGGAAATGGCCAGGCAAATTGCTCGCCGCAATTTTATCGATGGCTATCTGATGGATGATGCTGGAGACCGGACTGAACTTGTTTATTCTTGTCAGACCGGCTTTAAGGGACCGCAGTTTTGTCAGATTACTCTGACCCACAAGGTCTGTACAAGTTTTGGGCGACTGGTGGGCGTGAACTATCTGCCTGTGACTGTTGTATCTAAGGCTGGTGCCTTTGTCGGTACTAAGTCAGTTGCACCTAATTGGTTGCAGAATTTGGCTATTTCGCATCGAGTGCTCAGATCAAGAGAAATAATTACCGATCCTCAGAATAAAGAGTTTAATTCTTATTTTGTTAGTGAGTGGAAGAGTGACAATAATCCTGATATCAAGGTAGGTGCCACCATAGTCACAGCCGGCAAAGGCGATCTAAATTCTTTGCAAGCGCGCAAGGTCTATAACGTGGCTATCGTCAGAGGGGGTGACCCCAAAGAGTCTATGCCGAAAACTTCAGAGATAATTGGCACTGTCAGTATTATGCTGGACGTTCGTTCCAGTGCAGACCGCTCTACCTTTCGAATAGTGGAAGGCGGTGTCATCAAGGGGCAACCAGGAACACCGCGGTATAGCGGATTTTTGACATCTGACGACATGGATTTTGCTATACGAAACGGACATTGGCGAGTTGCTTTGGTGCAATAGAATTTGTATTTTCAGGGACAAGTTAGAAAGTTTAGTATCACCGGCTTGGCGGCTAGCTTTGTCTTTTGTAGGGGCTTTTGTCTTTTCTTTTGTCTTTTCTATTTGCAGGGCTGGAGCGAAGTCTCGAGTTTATTTGCTCAGCCGCCTCTAAACAATATGGTTGTTTTGCGCTTGCCTGCCGAAAGTTTAGGCAAAGCAAAAATAGTTAGACCGGCTCTAGGCACTGGCACCGACTGGGCAAAGGACAGTGCTTTTCCACTTAAGGGGATAATTAGGCTGCGCGCCGATGAACGCTTGCATGTCAAACTTAATTATTATGGTGCCACACATTTAGAGGCTCTGCGCATCTGTAAGCCCTTTCTGCGCCGCCTTGAATGTGGTCATCTAGAAGTCGACGACAAAGGCGCGGCAATTATAGGCGAGTTCACCGAATTAGCCGAATTGGATATATCAGGAACGGATATAACCGATAGGGGTGTGCAGCAACTGGCTAATTTGCGCAAATTGGAAGAGGTCAATCTTTCCTTCTTGGATATAAGTCGTGCCGGGCTTAAGGCTTTTACCAATATGCCGAGTCTCACTCGTCTCACCATGAATGGTGCGCGCCTTGGTGATGATAGCGCCGAAGAAATAAGCAAGATGAAAAAGCTGCGTATTCTTTGGCCGATTCATGCCTTGGTCACCGATAAATTTATCGAGCGAATAGCCTGTCTAAAAGATATGGAGGAGATTTACATACAGAGAAATGACATCACTGATAGTGGCGTCAAAAAATTGCTTGTCTTTAAGAAGCTCAGGCGTGTCAATCTCTCTGACACTAAAGTGACGGTGCAAGGGCTGCTTGCCTTGAAACAACTACCCCATCTTGAGGCAGTTTTATTTAGAATCAATGGCTTGAGCGCGAAAGACCGACAGTTGCTTGGCACGCTCAAGGGTGTGGCTTTAGAAGACGGCACGCGGGCGAAAGACTATGATGCTGACTTATTTGCACCAGTACACTAAAATAAAGCCCTAAGATAGAGCCCTAAAATAGACCACTAATATTAGCTTTAGAAAGCCATCAGCTTAAGCGGAGTCCAATTGCGCAAAGTATTCTCTATTCTCTTTTGTTTTGTCTTCTTCTTTTCCACACTTTATTTTTTGTGGACCACAACACCGCTTTTTGCCTTCCAAGAAGCCATTTTCGCCCTGAAAGATCATGACCGCGAAACTTTTGAAAAGAGAGTGGATGTGGACGGCTTGGTGCGTTCTTTGGTAGAAGACCTCTTGGTCAAACCGGCTTATTCTACGCCTGGTTTGACCAGCTTTCAGACCGAAGTTTTGCGGGGCGCTGTGGCGGTCACCGCCGAAGGGCTCTACCGCGAGCTGCGCGGCGGGGTCTATCGCAATCTTTCGGTCAGTTATTTTTCACCCGCTAAATTTTCTCCGATAGAGTTCTCTCCAATTAAGTTTTCTCCAATTAAGTTTTCTTGGCAAGATCTTTTCTTTTTGCCAGCCTATGCTGCCGGCGGCGATGATCTCAAGACCTTGCTCAATGTGGCCGGGCATGCTGCCAACGATTCTTTGCGGCGCATGAAGATGGTGGCCCAAGATCGCATGATTTATTATTTGCGCAGTCATCCCCAGACTCTAGCGGGCAGACTATTAGCCTGTCCTCCCGAACAGCGCAGTCAGGTGCTAGGTGCTTTGCTTGCCGAGTTGGGTTTGACCATCAAAGATTTCAAAGGTCTCGATGGTTGTTCTATACACTCTACTGGCAATGATAATGAAGAAGCAGTGGTCAGCTTCCGCTTTTATAGCCCTAAAGTTGGGCGCGACTTTTTGGTGAAGATTCTTCTCAAAAAGCACGGCTGGGAACCTTGGCAGATTGCCCGCATAGACAATGTGAGCGAAGTCTTTAGCCAGCTTGAGCTTGATTATGAAGGAGAGATTCATGCTCTGATGCGCTTTTCGCTCGATGGGATGAACCAGCGCGGCGTCGATGAAGAGATGACATCGGTTAAGGAAGAGCTGAGGCGCAATCAAGGTACCAAGGCTATTTTAGATAGGCTGAAGATCAAGCTCTGAACGGCAATGCCAGAGTCTAAAATGCCAAAGTCTAAACTTGAGGCAGTCTAATTTCGAGATGAACATTATTGAAGTCCGGGTCTTCTAAATCGCCCCTGTGGTGGCAGGTGATACCAAAAGGTAGACCGGGAGCATCTAGGGTCTGACCTTCTTGCAGATTGAGCCCTAAAATCTGGTCTTCAATCAGATAATTGCAAAGGTCTACTCCTGCTTCTATCTTTTCGGGCGGTAGATTGCGCAGGCTTAAATCGGGTCGACCAAATTTGCGCATGCCCCTGGTATGCAGCCAGAGCGGTCCATCTTTGCCTTGTTTTTCGTCTTCGGGCGAGATTAGTATTGAAACATGCTGATTGAAAAGCGGTTGTCTTGGCTTGAGCACGGCTTCGCGCCATTGGTCAGGCGACCACCAGTGAAACTTTTGCGGGTCGTAAATGGCAATACCGCCATTGTCGAGTATGGCCGAAACCACTCCGAGAGTGTCGCGCAAATAGTTGAGGTTATCTGGATCTTTCACAGTGCCGCTCACCACTAGACATTGTGGCGCCGTAATTACCTTTTCATAGACTTCGGGCTCATCATTGGCGAAACGTCTAGCTAGAAAGCCCTGCACAAAGCTCTCTAGGGTTTCTCTTTCACTTTCTCTTTCATAGAGCCCCAGACTCACTTCTTCGGGCAGACCAGCGGTTTGATAGCGGCTGCCTGAGATAGTCATCGGTTGCTGGAAGCTACCGAAAACAACATAAAATAGAAAGGCGTCACCGCCTCCTGGCTGATAAAGTTTTCGCTCCCAATCGGGCAAATTAAGGGGGGATTCCATAGCTATATTTTCAACCAGGCTTTTAGCCACTTTTTGGTGTTGGGGAAGCAGCGGTAAAGATCTTCTGTATAGTCGTCTGAACCGCCTAACATTGAACCGGTAAGCTCGGAGCAGGTTTCGCGCGGACCCCAGTCGTCTTCTTTGATAAAGGTGGCTAGTTTCTCTCTGAGTGAGTCGGGCACGTTTTGCTTATCTAGTTCATAAACTTTGCGCAACTCTGGGCTCTTGGAGATATTTTGCATGTCGTCCACAACCTGAAAGCACATGTTCAAGACTGTTTGTTTTATTAACTTAGGCGCTCTCGCTTCTTTCAAGTTCATCGAGCCTCTAATTTTGGCTCTTTCATAGACACACATCTCCTTGCCATAGATGCGACCGCCTGCTTCAGCCATTGTCTCGCCTTCTTGCTCTTCGTCTAGTTCTTTTACGGTGTCGGGCCATCTATCGATAATATTGGGCGAAAGCACTATCGAAGCCCCGCTGTCATCGAGCAGTTTGCGCAGATGGGGCGGAACCGCCGCCACTGCATCGTTCACAGCCTTGATCGTGGACGGTAAGCAAGGTTGGTGCCCTTTCATGGGAGGTATGACTAGGATGCGAGTGGCTAGCCCGACAGCACCTGGAGCGGCCGGCACTGCGACCGGGGCGGCTGCCGGTGCAGCTGGGGGCGCAGAGGCGTTAGCTGCAGCTCCAGCTTTGCTTCGCGTTGCTTCCATGCCTTGTTCAGCGGTCTTGGCTTGTTTGCTTCCTTTGAAAGACTTTGTGACAATCTCATAGGTCTGATAAGCCTGGGAGTATTGACCTAGAGCCATAAATGTATGGGCGCTGTACAAATAAACGTCGGGGTTATGATTGCCTTCCTGCACAGACTTGCGAAAATGCCCCTCTGCCGCTTTATAGTCTTTTTTCTGGTAAGCTTCTACACCGGCTTTATACTCTTTTTGCCCGGGTTGACCCAGGCTCGCCTTTTCCGGCTCAGAATTGGCGCCGGACGGCGTTATACTAACTAAGGCGGCTGTCAGCAAAAACAAGAGTGGCTTTTTCAACTTAAATACCTGTATAAACCAAATAATCTATACCCATGAATCGAATCTATATTAACGAAAAAGTTGCCCTCGATGCGGCCGAGCTCTCCTTTACCTTCGCCAGAAGCGGTGGGCCGGGCGGGCAGAATGTCAACAAAGTTTGCAGCAAGGCTGTCTTGCGCTGGTATCCTGCGGCAAGCAGCCTACCCTACGATGTTAAGGCTCGTTTTCTCAGTCGTTATGCGTCGAGGCTCACCACTGGCGGTGAAATGGTTATCGCCTCGCAGCGCTTTGCCAGCCAGGGCTCCAATCAGCAAGACTGCATCGATAAATTGCGCGAGCTCATTTTGGCCGTGTCCGAGCCGCCGCAGCTTCGCCGGGCTACTCGCCCCACCTATTCTTCGGTGCAAGACCGCTTGCAGTCTAAGGGCAAGACTTCTTCCAAGAAACAAAATCGGTCAAAACGCATTAGTTTAGATGATTGATTTCATTCAATTTTTGCCAGTTCGTCTTTTATAGATCGGTATAGTTCGGGCAACCATTCAGGCTTTACCTGTGCTTGCTTGAGAGCTGTTTCAAAAGCCCCCGGGACTCTGAGGTCGCAAGGCGCCATAATTAACTTGGTTCTCTCTGGTCTGACTTTGTAGGTCAAAAGAAAAAGCTCTTCGATGGCTGGATTGCCCATAGCCAGGCAACCGGAAGAATAGCGAGAGCCATGAATGAGTATGTCTGAACCGAGATTCTTGGCTCTTTTCTTGTCGGCTTTCGCTTTCTGTTTATCGAAACTATTTGGATAATCGACCATGAGAGCCATATAGGCCTGCACGTCGGTGCGAAAGCCGATAATTCTGTAGATGCCTTCCGGAATTTGTTTGTCGCCTTCCTGCAGTTTGGGACCGCTTACACCACTGACACCGATTATTTCATAAGTCTTGAAAGACACTAACTTGCCTTTAGACTTGGCGTAGACAGTCAGTTTTCTATCGTTCTTAGTAGCCAGCATAAGTAAATTGTCTGGCGGATAACTAAGTCCGGCTTTGGCAAAGTCGTCTTGCAGGCGCCTGCCTATTTTCTTTTCTAGGGCTTGCGCGGCAATCTTTGGCGAGGGGAAGCGTCTTTCAATATAGGTTTGGCGATCATTTGGATCGTCATAAATGCTAACTTGGTCTTGAGATGATTTTTTAGTTGATTCTTTTCTTCGGTCTTTTGCTAGTTCTTTAGCATCGCTCGGATTTTTCGCCTGCAAAGCCTCGGTGACGCCTTGACCACACAGGGCAAGCAAACTTGCTATGAAAATTCTTTTCAATTTGGTCTTGGGTGTGCTTCTTGTCTTTGCCGATTTCATCAGAGTTTTAAGACTTGTTGAGAGTTCGAGAATGCAGATCACAAAAGAGAATGCAGATTATATTGCATTTCACATTGATTTCATGCTCTCTTCACTTGGTCTTCACAGAGCTTGCTTATAGTGTAAATGTGGGGATGCGAAAGGGGACCTGTCCCATGCAAGATTATTCTCTCTTTGAGACAACCAATTTTAATCACTTTCTTGAACTGGTAAGGGGCATGAAAGATGCCGCCTCGGCTGGACATTTTGGCGCTGTGCAAGCCGGTTATCGCCAAGCCCTCTATGAAAGTCGAGAGTATTTTAGTGGCAGCGAAGCCCCGCGCGCTATTTCTTACTTTTCGCTGGCAGAGTTTTATAGAAATAAAGGAGACGAACCTGGCTTCAACAAAGTCAAGTCGCTCTTGCAAGACCTGCTAGGTGTTTGAGTTTCTCTAGATTTGCTACCGCCTCACAAAAGACTCGAAGTAAAATTCGAGTCTTTTGTTTTGTTTCAATTTCTCTTTACGACCAGGTCAACTGGTTTATTGTTCAATTCGCCACTGATAGAAACTTGCTGAAACATAGACGGCAGCCTGTCTTTAACCACGAGGTCGCCCTGGCTTACTTGCAAGTCTAAGAGCACGGTCATGGTCTGATAGAGGGCGCCTACGCACCAGAGCTGCGGTACACAAGAGACTGCATAGGGTTTGGGCAGCTTGCCTTCCTTCTTATAGCCACAGAATAATTCCGGCAGTCTTTTGTCTTCGCTTTGCGCCGCCAGCAAAAGTAAGGCGCAAGCAATCTTTTGGGCTTCTTCCTGAAAGCCGCGTTTGCGCATGCCCTCGATGATCATGGCGTTGTCGTGGGGCCAGACCGAACCGTTATGGTAGCTCTCCGGATCGTATCGGTTTTCTCCTTGGCTTAAGGTTCTGATGCCAAAGCCGCTGTACATGCCCTCTTGCATTAGACGGTCGCAGATGGCGCGGGCTTGTTTGGGGCTGATAATATCGCTGACCAAAAGGTGTCCGGCATTAGAAGCTGTGACTTGGCAGGGTCTGCCGGCACCGTCGATAGCCAGGGCCGGAAAATCGTTCTTTTCTTCGAAGAAAGCTTTCTGGAAATGTTCTTTCAATCTTGCCGCTTTCTCTTTCAGTTTTTCGGCTTCATCAGTCTTGCCGCCCATCTGCTTAAAGCTTGCGGCAGCCAGCCAGGCATCATATAGGTAAGCTTGTACTTCGCAAATGGCAATCGGTCCGCCAGCTAATCTGCCGTCTTTATGCATGACCGAATCGCCCGAGTCTTTCCAGGCTTGGTTGGTTAGCGCTGCTTTGCCTTCTTTATCACCATAATAAAGAAAGTCATCGGCTGTTTCTTTTTCTAGGTAAGAAAGAGCTAGGTCGATATTTTTATCTAAGTCGGCAAGAATAGTGGTGTCGCCGGTAGTGTCTATATATTGTTTGATCAGGGTGAGCCAAAGCGGGGTGGCATCGGCACTACCGTAATATGGAGTGAAGGGTATCTCTTTCAGCCTCGCCATCTCACCATCGCGCAGTTCATGCATGATTTTGCCCGGTGCTTCTTCGACTGTTTTGTTGAGTTTGTCACCTTGATAGGCGGCCAGAAAGAGAATTACTTCCTTGGCCAGATGTGGGGCATAGGGCATAAGCATACGCCCTAAAATGAGTTGGTCTCTGCCGAATGGCACGGCATACCAAGGCAGTCCGGCGGCAAAGGCGCCGCCTTTATGTTTGTCTGTATCAATGTCGAGATGCAATAAAAATAGATCTCTTTCGGCTTGGGCAAAGGCTTGGTTCACCTCTGGCAAATTTGTGCGCACCTTCAATAGACCCTTTGTGAAGGCAGCAAAATCGGCATCGGCTTGCTTAAGCGCCTCATCAAAGTTTACTTTCTTATGACTGGTAAGGTCTGGAACATAAGCAAGCTCCACTATAGCTTTTTGCTTTCCTTGTTCTGCATCTTGCGCGGGGGCTAGAGTGAGCGCAAATTCGCTTGTTAGTTCGCCGCCTTTATTGTCATTATCTTTATCGCCATTTTCTCTAGCTTTAGTAGAATCGGGTACGGCTAGAAGCAAGCTTGTGCTCAAGGCTTTGCCGTCTAGACCTTTATAGACTGCCGTCATGGCTTTGGTATCGAAGGTGCCCCGTTCTTTTCGTTTCTGTCCTCTTACTTCAAACATATCTTTGAAGTCGGCCAGGGCTCGACAGCTAACTTTGATTTTGGTTTCTTTATCTTTTAGTGTGTTAGTAAATGTCAGTCTTTCAAAGAGTCCGCCTTTGACAAGCAATTCCCTCTTTAGTTTAACCTTGCCGTCATATTCAAAGACGGCCTTATAACCGGCCGTGGTATCAGCTTTACTTAGGTTAAGTGGTAGTCTGCTAGACAGTCCAGGCTTTGGTTTGATACCGCTCGTCAAGCTAATTGTTTCGGCTGTGAGATAACGCGTGTCGCCTTTATATAGACCATAGGGGGTTTCTTCCTTTTCTTTGCCCATAAAGCCGTCGGGGGCGAGCACCACAAAAAATGAACCGTTCTTGAGGATCAGTCTTTGCTTCTTGAGAGAGTCTTCTGTATTTTTTGTAGTTTCTTTGGCTTGGGTGGCGCCCGCCTCGGGCGAGGCTATAACGCTAAGGAGACCGCTCTGCATCAGTGTGAGCAGCATCGGCAAAACGAGTACTTTGCTGAGAGGCTTGCTAAAAAGAGGGGTAAAGTTTGTTGTATTTTCTTTCAGTTTTTTCTGTCGACTTTCTTTTGCCATTTTATAGAAGCTTCAGTTCGGTTAGTACTTCGCTTATTAGCTCACCATCTTCGGCAAAGGCTTTGAAAAGTTCTTTCTCTAAAACATCTGCCATCCACTTGGTGGCTGGCGCCTCCCAGAGATAGCCGTTATCCAGTACATATGCGATGGCTTCATTCTCGTCGCCTATGCCCATGGTCTCAGGTATTTCTTCAGGCATTTCAATTATGTCAGAGAGAAAAATCGGTACGTGCGGATTGCGTTTGAAGGCGCGCAGAAGAGCTTCGTCGGCTTGACGAGTGACACCGTCTCTGGTGAAAAGCCAGAGAGCCCTTGTGTATAGCAAAAAGGCATGACTCTCGCTGCCGTATTTGCGCAAAAGCTCCTCCAGTTCGAGGTAACGTCCTGCTTCCAAAAGAGCCGGCGCCAAAAGATAGCGTATGCCCTGATTGTCATCGGGGTTGAGGGTCATAAGCTTGTCATAGATTTCGATTGCCTCTTCCAGTTCATCTTCCCATCTAAGATTGCGAGCCAGCTCGGCCAAGCAGATCATAATCGGTCTGGTTTCGTGAGCCTTCCAGAAAACACCTTGATATTTGCTTTCCCAGTCTTTGCCGATTTCTTTGCGGGCGGCTTTGACTGCTTTCTGGCAGTGTTCCACTTTCTTTTCATATTTTCTTGTGGTGGTCGATTTGCCAAGATAGTACTGCCAGGTCTTTTCTTCTTTCTCGTCCTTTTTGATGGGGCGCACAGGCACAGCTTTAGCAGCGGGTTCGGCGGCGCCATCGACAAGCTCATCTAAGGTCATGGCTTTTAGCGCGGTGAGACTGGCTTTTCCTTTTTGTTTGTCGGGTTGATTATCGGGTTGTTTATCCGTTTTAGATCTTTTCTCTTGCTCTGTTTGCAGCCCAATTGCTTTAGCCGGCTCTAGACTTAAATCGAGCTCGTCTGCCTTATTCTCAGACTTTTCTGCTTGTTTTTCTAAACCGGCATTTCTCTGGGCTTGGGCCAGCGCCTTTAGGCAATAAAAGGTGATTTCGGCTAGATTGGCTTCTTTCGCCATTTCTACAGCCTCTTCTAAAACCAGAATCGCCTTTTTGTACTTGCGATCTGCCATGAAGTCTTGGGCTTTTGCCAGATTGGCGGTGCATTTAGTTGCTGCTTTGGCGATGTCTTCGGGTTTTAGTGATTGGTTCTTTGCCATAAAAAATTGTCTTTTGCTTTTGTTGAGAGATCTACGTTTGTTTCGGGTTTTGCACAAAGCTCTTTATTTTATTACTTCTAGGCGAGCTTTTACCAGACTCTCTTCTTTAGTTGAGAGCTTTGTCCCGATAGCCCGTTTACCGCCTGCTAGAGCCAGTTTCTTATTCTTTTCGCTGAGAGTTATAGCCTTCTCAAAGGCTTGTCTAGCTTCTATTTTCTTATTGAGCTTCTCAAGCAGCAAGCCCTTTTGATAATAGAGCGTGGCGTCGTCAGGATTAGCCCAGATTAGCTTGCCTATATCAGCCAGCGCGCGATTGGGCTTGCCGAGGGCAAGATTGGCCTTTGACCTGCCTGTCACTGCTTCCAAATCTAGATTGTTGATTGTCCAGGCGATATCAAACATATGCAAGGCTTCGGCTGGTCTGTTCAATTGCAAAAGAATATTACCCTTCAAAATACGGGCGGCATTGCGTTGCGGGTCTTGCGCTATAGACCGATCAAGATAGAGCAGTGCTTCCTTTAGTTTGCCGCTTTCCTTAAGCTTGAGTGCCTCTTCGTAGTTGTTATCGCTTTGCGTCAGTCTGTTGGCGGCACTACTGCCGGTATCACTGAGAGTTTGATCTATTGAAAACATAAAGTGATTTTCGGCAAAGTCATCACTCTGCAAAAAGCCCTTGTTGAAATCTTGCAAGGCTTCTTTGTCCATGCCCTTGGCTTGAAAAGCGCGTCCGCGCGCCAAATAAAGCAAAGAGGCGTTGCTTGGCGTCATCTTGATGCCGCTTGTAAAGTCTTGAATGGCGCGGTCATAGTTGCCCAATAGATAATGCACCCGTCCCCGCATAAAGTCTACCCGCGGGCGTTTCCTTTCATGATTGATGAGAAAGGTGTAGTCTTTTATTGCCGCTTCATAGTTGAAAGTTTGCACATTGCATGTGGCGCGGTTAAAGTAAGCGGCATCAATTGGTTTAATGCTCAAAGCTTCAGTCAATTCTTGCACCGCCTGGTTGGCTTCGCAAAGATCCATACTGGCTGTGCCTTTTAGCATCAAGAGCATGGCCCTTTTGTTTTTGTCCAGCTTGTCGGGGTTCTTTAGTGTTAACTCAAAGTCGTGGTTGGCTTCTTCGAATTTTCTAGACTTGAGATTGCTTATACCGCGCATCTCGCGCGCGTCTATGTCGTTGGGGTAGACTCGCAAGACTTCGTCGGCTAGGGCTCTTGCCAGTTGCGGATTGGCGTTTGAAAGAAGGATTCGCTTGGCTTCTTTGAGTTTATTGGCTTTGAATTGATTCTTATTTAAGTCTTTTAACTCGGTTAAATCTTTTGGCTCGCTTGCGCCTTTCGAGCTTCTAGAATTGCTCTTGCGCTCACTTTGCTCGCTGGCGCCGCTTTGCGCCAAAGCGGGCAAGCCTATTAGCCCTAGAGCCAGCAAGGCAGTAAGACTGATGAAAATTCTGCTCATGCCGTCCACCGAAAGAGGCTCGAAAATGTGCAGTATACTAGAGATTTTGCCGGAGAGATTTATGAATAGATGCCAGTTTGTCATGCTTGCTCTGATGCTTTGCCAAGCTTTGCCGCTTTCGGCAAAGGCCGATAGTGTGGCTGGTGATAATGGCGGCGCAAATGTCCAAGCCGGTTCAGATCTAGCCCCTGACAAAGCCTCAGCCGATAAAGCTGCTTGGGATGCTCGTCGCCAGGCGCAATTGGCTGAGACCCGCGCTCTGCACGATCTCAATCCAGATCCAATCAAAACCTGTATGGCGGCGCAGCCTGCCCCGCCTGCCAAGAAGCGCGGTCCGGTGCGCAAAGTGATTAGAGCCGTAGGCAAAGAACTAGCCTACGACAGTGTCAACTTTATGAAAGACGCCATCTTTGTCTTTTCGGCGCAAGATGTCGACCCGTATGCGGTCAAGAAACCGACCAATAAACCTTATGAAGCTTTTGAACTGCGCATGACCGACGGTTCGACCGCTCAGGTGATTCAGTATCCCGACGGCAGTTCCATTTTGCAGGGCGGTTATATGGACGGCACCATAGTGGCGCCCTATTCTGGTGGTTTTGTCATCGCTTACCCCAATGGTTCGCGAGCGCGAATGGTCAAAGAAGGTCAAGACATTAAGATCTTCAGACCTGATATGACCGTGACCACCTTCAAAAAGGGCATGTCCGGTCGTTATGACGTGGTCAATGACAAGATGGGCTTTCTTGGCACTGCCGCCCCCGACAGCCAATACGACGACTAATTAAGCTGTTAGCTTCTTGAGGGCGGCGATACGCTCTTCTAGGGGCGGATGGCTGGCAAAGAGCAGACCTAAGAAGCCGCTTGGACGGTTTGATATCTTCATCGTAGCCAAGGCACCTTTTTCCTGATAGGTGCGGTCATAGTTCATTGCCAGTCTCTCTAGGGCGGCAATCATCTTGCTGCGACCGGCTATCTCGGCGCTTCCGGCATCGGCTCTAAATTCGCGGTGTCTAGAGAACCAGTTGACCACAATGGCGCCGAGCAAGAGAAAGACAGTCTGCAAGACCGAACTGATAATGAAGTAGAGGAAGCTGTTGCGTCCTTCATCGTCGCGGCTCGGTCTGGTGGCGATTGCGGCGATGGCCCGGGAGAGAAAGATGGCGAAGGCGTTGACCACGCCTTGCAAGAGGGTCATGGTCACCATGTCGCCATTAGCAATGTGGCAAACTTCGTGGCCGACTACGCCTTCTATTTCTTCATCGGTCATTCTTTCCAAAAGACCGCTTGATACTGCCACCAGTGCCATCGACTTGGTTGGTCCGGTGGCGAAGGCATTAATTTCGTTGCTGCCGTATATGCCTATTTCGGGCATGGTCTTGAGACCGGCTTTGCGGCTCAGACCTTGTACAACCCTTACCAAATTTCGCAGGCGCGGGTCGGCGACATTTTCATCGATAAGCTGAACGCCATAGCTCCATTTTGCTATCGCTCTCGACATCCAGAGCGAAATTAGCGAGCCCACCATGCCATAAATGAGCGAGAAGATAGCTAGACTTGTATAGTCAACGCCATAGCGGGTAATGTACTGACCGACTCCAAAGATGTGAAAGAAGATGGAGCAAGTCGTGATTACAAGAAAGTTTGTAAGCAGGAATAGAAATACTCGTTTGACGATTGCCACAGTGATCACCTCCAATGGAGTTACAGTTTTAGAATGAGGCCATTTTGACAAAGTATCTCAGACCTCAATGCTTTTCTAATTATTTGATATAAAAAACCCCCGGGTTTGTTCCCGAGGGTTTCATTAGGCGATGCCGCGGACTAATGCACTAGTGAGCCGCTGTAGCCTTTTGCTCTTTCTTCTCGTCTTGATTTAGATTCATTTTCTGCTTTTCCATCTCGGCCTTAAAGCCCTCTTGCACTTCTGGCGGAAAGGCGGCAGAGTCGAAGAAAGCCTCATTGGCAAAGATCTTGCCGTCTTTCACTATGGTCAGCTCAGCCATGCGCATGGTGAAAGTGGCTGGACCGCCGTGCAGGTTATCCCAGATGCGCATGACTTTGTCGCCGTCTACCAGATATGTTTCGTTTGTAGAGGTGCAGGTGAAGGGACACATGGCTAGGCATTCTTTTGCCCCTTCGATGCCTACAATTTGCATGCCTCCAGGCATTTTTGCCACATAGTCTTTGTGTAAGAGCTTGCTTAGTGCTTCTATATCTTTGCTTTCCCAGGCGCGGTAGGCTTCCTTGACTAGTTTCAGGGTGTCGCTCATTTCTCACTCCATAATTGTGTTTTTGAATGCAGTTTTTAATAGCTTTCGCTCTGATGTGCTGCTTAAGCTGCAAAATCAGATTCAGCCAGTTTTTCCAAGGTGGCAGTCCAACCGAAACTGTGCGCTTCCACCGATTTTTCGCTCAAGAAGCGGCTGTGGGTCAAAGTTAGTTCGGTCTTGCCGCCCAGAGCTTTGAACTGTACCGTCACCAGCGTGTTATCGGCTGGAAACTCAGGAAAATTATTGGTCCAAGTAAAGACAATCTTGCGGCTTGGTTCGATTTCTAGATATTCGCCCTTAACTGTATTGACTATGCAGTTTTGCTGCGCTGAGCCTTCGCTTTGGCAGGCGGTTTTGGCGCCGCCTTCTTTAGACTGCAACTCAGTTTCATTATCTTTATTTTGATCTGCAAGCTCGACGAACATTTTGATTGTATATTTGCCGCCCACTCGAAAATCAAGCTCGGCTTCCACCCTCTTGGTCTGGCTGCAGCCAAACCACTTTGCCAGTTTCTGCGGCTCCACCCAGGCCTGATAGACGCGGTCTACGGGTGCAGATATTACTCGCTTGAGGGTGAGCGATTCGCTTGTGCAGTTGCTTTCGATAACAAACATGGTTTGCTCCTATTACTAATTTGGGTTCTCTAGTTTTTTCGATTTTTCTGGGCTTTGAGCTTGTCTTTGAAGCTGGCTTTGAGCTTAGATTTGAACTTAGATTTGAGCTTAGATTTGAACTCGGCTTTGGCTTTTGGTCTTAATTTTCGATTGAGTCTTCTGGGCTATCTTTTGGCGCGGCAAGCTTAAGGCGGGCTTCTTCTCTTTCTCTTTCTCTTTCTCTTTCTCTTTCTTGGTCTCTTTCTTGTTGTTCTTCTTGCAAGAAATCTTCCAGCCTAGACAGTTGTGCATTCCAGAAACGGCTATAGACTGTGAGCCAGTTTGTCGCTTCTTCCATGGGTGAGGGCGCCAGGCTCAAATAGTGCACCCTGCCTTCTACCCTTCTTTTGACCAGGTTGGCATTCTCGAGCAGTTTGATATGTTTCGAGATTGCCGGCAGCGATAGAGCGAAGGGCTCAGCCAGTTCTAGGACTGAACATTCGCCGCGCCCGGCAAGATTGCCAATGATCGCCCTTCTAGTGGGATCTGAAAGAGCAAAGAAAGTGCGGTCTAGTTGTTCGGAATAATGTTTAACCATATCGTTAAATGTAGCATGCCCCAATACAGAAAGCCAGGCCTTGAAGACCCGGCTCAAATTAATTGCAGCTTTAAATTCTTATTGATGAGTGAACTAATTTATTTATGTAGAGTTATCTACATAGGTTCATATGCCTGGGCCAATTTATCAATTGATTCTAGAAAATCTTGTTGCGATGCAAGGCAAGAAAGTGAAAAGCGGTAATGACTAGGCTGTGGCTTATCTTGCCATTTCTAATCGCTTCTTCTATTTCAGGCAGGCTGAACCAGCGGCTGACGATACGTTCCGTGCCGGTTTCATCAAAGCGCGGTTCTTCCACCATATTCAATTGTCTAGCCAGATAGGTATAACAAAGATTGTTTTGCAATGCTGGATTGGGATGATTCTTCCCAAGCTCAATCCATTCGCCTGCTTCGTAGCCGGTCTCTTCTTTCAGTTCGCGGCGAGCGGCGACTAGTGGGCTCTCGTCATATTTTTCACTGCTGCCGCCAGGCAACTCTAAAGTCAGATCTTCGACGCCGTGTCTGAACTGTTCAACCATCAAGACTTTGCCGTCATCACTCAAAGCAATTACATTCACCCAGTCGCTGCAATCAAGAGTGTAGAAATTGCCGCGCTTCCTTTCGGGGCAGAGGCTGGCTGAGTGCACCTTGCTAACCGAAAAGACCTTGCAGTCGGTCAGTTTCTCTTTCGAGATTGTGCTCCATCTAAGCCAATCTCGATTGTCTCCCTCTAAATTATTCGAGGCTTTTTCCAGCAAGTTCCGGCAAATGTCTTCTTCGATGCCGTTGCCAAAGTCTTTCTCAAAGCCTTTATCTTGAGAGACCTGGCACGGTCCGTCTTCTGCAGTACTATTGTTAGAAACAGTTTCTGTTTTCTGGCGAAATTCAAGCATGGCTTTACCCTCTTCATAAAGAATGCCAAAGCCGTGTGAATTAGTGGTGAACAATCAAGGCGAGGTTAGCATTGTTTGATTTGCACCGGCGCATTTGCTCACGCTTTGTGCCGGCTCGGTTTTGCTCGCTTGGCTTGGGCGACAATTGCGCTCTTTGTTTTGCCTACTAAATTTATATGTCAGATAGCCGCCAGCTAGGGTCTTTGCCTGAAATCCGGCTTGCTCAAGCAGTCTTTGCGCGGCGTAAGACCTTTGACCGCTCTGGCAGAAGACGACCAGCTCAATGTTCTTGGGAATTTCATTGATTCTTTGTCTAATTTCATGCAAAGGCAGGTGCA
This sequence comes from Obscuribacter phosphatis (SeqCode), assembly GCA_017303615.1. Taxonomy (GTDB): domain Bacteria; phylum Cyanobacteriota; class Vampirovibrionia; order Obscuribacterales; family Obscuribacteraceae; genus Obscuribacter; species Obscuribacter phosphatis_A. Next base: position 75,270 of record JAFLCK010000002.1, on the reverse strand, counting down.
AGCTTCCATCAATGGTGCCCCTCAGCCTTTCGCTGTGGCTTCTCACATCTAGAAATAGAACTTGTTTTCCGTCATTAGCAGCAGTCAGATCTTGCGGCAGCAATTGTTTGCAGTGCCCATGCAAGATATTTTCGCCAATCATACCGGCTAAATTAATAGGATCTTTGGCCGAGCCGAAGGGCGGTGCATAAGCTAGTTCGAGATCGGCTAAATCGGTGATTTTGAGCCCGGCTTTGACTGCCGTGGCGATGATGTCGATGCGTTTGTCTACTCCTTCTTCTCCGACTATTTGCGCCCCTAATATGCTGCCGTCTTGAGCGTGGAAAATTAGCTTCATATCGAGACGCTTTGCCTCTGGAAAATAGCTGGCGTGGTGGCTTGGATGCAGGTAGATAACCTGGAAATTTTCTTTGCTAGAGCTGTGTCTTAAGGCGGCTTCGTTCAAGCCGATAGAAGCAGCGGCCAGTCTAAACACTCTTAGAATAGCTGTACCAAAGGTGCCGCTATAAGTCTTCCACTGTGCTTGCGGTTGATTTTGTGCTTTCATGACGATGTTTTCGGCGACGCTGCGCCCCTGTCTGTTAGCCGGACCACCAAGCGAAATAAGAGTGCTTTTGCCGGAAAGCGGTTGGCAGACTTCAATGGCATCACCGACAGCCCAGATCGATTCCTTGCTGGTTGCTAGATACTGGTCGACAACAATACCGCCTGTGGTGCCAAGCTCGATTCCTGCTTCCTTGGCTAAGGCAGTGTCTGGCTTTACGCCTAAACCAAGAATGACCAAGTCGGCCGCAAGCGGTTCATGATTTTCACATTTGACCAAGCAACTGGCTGCCTGTCTGTCTGTTCCTGCGCCTACTGCTTCAAAACCAAGCACTTTGGCATTAAGCAAAAGCTCGATACCGTGTTTTTCCATTTCTTGCTGTACTATCTCTGCCATTTCGCCATCCAGCGGCGCCAAAATATGGTCACGTCCATCAACCAAAGTGACCTGAAACCCGCGTTTTTTTAATTGCTCGGCTGTTTCTATACCGATAAAGCCGCCTCCGCAGACAACTGCTTTCGGTCTTCTCTCTAGGGTTTGGTCTGCGAGCCGTTCGGCGAACTGTGCAATCCAATTATCTATTTGTCTGATTTCTTCTATGCTCCGAACAGTGAAGATTCCCGGCAAATTAATGCCCTCAAGCGGCGGCTTGATTGGTTTTGCGCCCACTGACAAAATCAGCTCATCATAGCTTTCAGCGAAAGACTCGCCGGTCTTTAGATTTGTCACTGTTATCGTCTTTTCTTGGGCATTTATGCCTGTCACTTCGTGCGAGATTTTGATGTCTAAGTTGAATCTCTCCTTGAGACTTTCGGGGGTCTGTACGATCAAGCTGGCTTCGTCTTCTATTTCCCGTCCTACATAGTAAGGTAGTCCGCAGTTGGCGTAAGAAACAAAACCGCTGCGTTCGAAGACAACTATCTGCCAATTTTCTGCCAGGCGCCTTGCCCTGGTAGCGGCGCTCATTCCCCCGGCTACACCGCCTACGATCACCAGTTTTCTCTTTGAAAGCGACATCTTTCTTCCTCTGAAATCAAGTTTATAAATCAACTATATCGGTATTTGGTTGAATAAGCAATCGTTCTTTCGGATTAATCTGTTTAATGTTGGCTGCTTCCGTTTAATCTTTGTTCTTGGGTTCAAGTCCCAATTGGTGGGCTTTTGGCTGAATTTGCCGGGCCTCGGTGTTTGTATGAAAAAGCTAAAGCGATATCGCTTTAGCTTTTGAAGAGAATAGGCGCGAACATTAAAAATGAAGTCAAGCGATCTACCTGTACCCCAAAAATGCTTTCGCTTGCATTTTCTAAAGGGTCAAATTGAGATCTACAATTGGATAGCTGTAACGTTTGCGGAATACCCAAGTGTCGGACATCCCTATGCCGCCTTTGCCCAAATCGTTGCCAATGAATATTACAGGCACAGGCAATTTGACGGTTATTTCGGTGGTAACCGCTACATAAGGATGTCCCACGAGAGGGTCTCCACCAAAGTCTTGATATTCGAAAGCGCCGGGTATAGTCGCTAGCCTCGGGCTGCTTATGTAGACGCCGTCACCTTGATGAATAGCAAGGGCAGTTGTCGCTGCCTGCATCGCCGCTGTGCTTGTCTTTTGCTGCGCGGCGGCTCGACAGGCTTCTTTGCAGCATTTTTCATTGAGCTGGTAGGCTAACATCATCAAGCTTATGTCTACAGCCATCATAAAGAGGGCCATCAGAAACAGCACGCCGCATGATAATTCCAGTAAAATCGTCGCTCGCTTCTTTCTTTTCATATGGGTCATTCGCTTGTGTTGACCTTTTCAAGCTGTACTAAAGAGCGGGCGATATTCTCAAAGGTCTTTCTTAGTTTGGTTGCATCGGTAACAAGGAAAAATTTGCCACCGTTACCAGCTATGTAAGATACGCCCGGATAGCTCGTACCGGGTGTATAGGTCATGGTCTGTCCGCTTTCGTTCACATAGGTGACTGGCTTATTGGGATCATCATTTAGAGTGTTCACTTCGCCTGGAATAATGGAACTGTTTTGCGCCAGACCGATTGTGTATATCGGAATACCTTGATCTCTAACGGCGCCGGCGGCGGTGCGTGCATATGAAGACGGATTGTAGCCCGGTTCTGTTGGCTGACCATCTGTAAAGAGAATGATGGCGCGCTTTGACCCGATGCGTTTCTGATTGACGATCATATCTTTAGCGGTGTATAAAGCATCGCCTATATTGGTGCCGCCGTTGGCAACAGTTATCGCTACTGAATTAGTGACTGACGCGAAGTTGCTGACGTCTTTGTTTAGACTGACGCCGGGGCGCGGAAACTGACCATTGCCGCCGGCGCTATAGTTGCTTGCCACATTTGGCCCGCTTACAGTTTCTGTCGGCGAACTGCCTGAGTCGCTAGAGAAACACACTAAACCAAAGTGTGCCTCTGTATTGTTATTCATGATTGTATAGAAATTGAGTGCTGCATCTTGAGCTTGGCTGAGTGGACGAATTTTTTTCTGAGCGCAGGCGCGATAGTCGGCTTGATAGCCGGGCATTGGTGTGATAGACGTCAGACTCGGTACTGTGTCGAGTCTGGCATTGCTGTAAACTGAGCCGTTCTCGAGATTGCCTCTCGCTGCTTCTACGACTGCTTCCATGCTTGGATAAAAGAAGCCGCCTGGGCTAAGAAAGGGCACATTGAGTGTATAGTCAGGATTTTCGGAGATATTGACGATTAGGTCGGTATAAGTGTAGTTGTCACCAATACTGGTGCTATTTGGATAATTGCCCGGAGGAGAACCGGCATTGGGCGAGCCCCGCAGGGTCGGCGAGAAAGTTAGACGTCTAGAGTGACTGCTGGAAGAGCTGTTGTCTAAGTTTTGCGGCGGCACGGCATTGACGCCGGTGCCTTCCGGCGGTGCGCCTAAAATATCAAATAGTTTCCCTGAAGCCATTAGTCCTGTTGTGGGGGCGCCTGCTCTGGCATTGGTTAGTTTGTATATGATGCGCTTGTTTGTCGTATCCCAATATCTTTTCACGAAGGTGACCGGGGTCTGGTCATCGATTGAGCCTGATATGTCAAAGCAAAGCACCAAGTCTAGTTGGGGCACGCGTCCATAGGCGTCGGCTCTGATTGTGAAAGGTCCGCTTATGCCGAGAAAACTACCGAAAACCGGTGTTAGTCCGTAAGAGGCAATGACATGAACAATTCGTCCCCGGCTGTCTCCAAAGGCTACTTGTGAGTTTGGCGGAGGTCCGACCGGGTCGAGCAGTTCGATGTACATTAGCGTTGCATTAGCATCTGGTTGCTGGTCTTTGCTGTAACTGCGGGCGGCATTAGCCAGTTTCTTTTCAAAGATGCTGTTGTCTTTGAAGGTATTCAATGAGGCATCGATAGCTACTTGATGAGTCTGGTTGAGATCGGTGAGATCTGAGCTTGCCATAGAGGCTGCACCAGCTAGCGCCGAGGCTTCGCAGATGGCTCTGAGCTGGTCTTTAACTGAGGAAGCGCGGACAACCTCAAAGGTGAAAAGCGCCATTGCTGGTAGTATCAGGCAGCCAAAGAGAATGCAGATGAATAGAGTCGATACTCCTTCCTTCCGGCAGCTTATTCTTGCGATACTTTTCTTTTTGCTGCTGGACATTTTTCTGACTCTCAAAAGAAAGTTTTTTGCTTTAGATGCCATCTAGATTTGGATAGGTCTAAATCTGTCTATGGAGCTCGGTCAATTTAGCCATGGGACCATTGTTTACTATTTTTCTACTGTGCTTTGTTTTTGACATCGGCCGGGTGGTTTATTTTTCTCATCCGCTTGACTGCGAGCTTTAGCTCTTTACTCATTTAGCCCTTGGGGGTTTTCAGCCACTTGTTTGATTGCCACTGTGGTGCGCCAAGGTCTTAAGCCTGGCACATTGCTTAGTGGCGGCAGCGCGTATTCGACCAATGGATGCAAGTCGGCGGTGACTGCGCATTCGGTGAAGTAGAGATAGTTCGCGGTGTTGGCAGGCGTGGCAAGTTTTTGCGTGGTGATGGTGACGGCGCCGGTTTGTCGGCTTATCGAAATGATTGAGACCTTGGTGCTCACTATGTCGATGCCGGTGAAGCGGCTGGCGTAACTGCCTACTGTTGCCGGTGTTGCCTCAAGCGATGATGGGCGTCCGGTACTGCCTGTGCTAAAGCTATGGGCAGTGGCAGCGGTATGGGCGCCTTCTCTTGCCACCGATTCCAACAAGGCGAAGCGCAAGAATATTGTGCCATAGTTGATCATCGGAAAAACAAAGATGATGAGCAGGGCGAACATAGCAAGGGGCAGCTCGAGGGCGCTCGTGCCGCATGGTGAGCGCTTCTGGGGCTTAATGGCGGGCTTGCGGTTGGGCACGGCAACCTCACCTGAGCGATGCTTTAATAAGCTCTTTGAAAAGCATGCGGGCTAATTCGTTTATATGCTCAGGGTCAATATGCTCAGCGCTTGTGCTTGAGGGTTCGTAAGACTTAACTACGGAGGCTTCTTTGTTTGGGCTTGTTAATGCCTGTGCAGCAGGCGCCGTCAAAGGCGCCGAACTCATAGAAGTACCCGGAGCAGCCTTCCCCAAAGAATTTACCGACCCTTTCGCCATGGCCGTGCCCGTCCTTGTGTTTGTAAGAGCGCTATTTTTTGTAAGCTCGCTATCTTTTCTAAATACGCTCTCTTGCACTTGCTCGCCGGAATCGTTCAAAATTGGCTCGGCTTCGCTTCTGCTCAAAAGGTTGAGCCTCAAAATCGGTGGATAATCTTTCTGGTCTATGGTGTTTAGACTGAGACCCAGCCAAACATCGGCAGGCACTATAAAGACATCGATTTCGTGGTCGAAGCCGCGCAGCAAAAGTGCGGCGGTGCGGCTGACAAAATGAGCTTCGAAATAAATTTCTTTGCCGGACTTGCCAGGTGCGGGGGCTTCATTGCAAACGACAGTATGAAATTCGGGCTCGGTGCCCTCGATAAACATATAGTCTTCGTCTAAGTTGGCATTAAACTGATTGACCAAGTTTTGCAATTCGGCAAAGAGCTTCTTGAGCCAAAAGGCCATGAGCTTCTCGTTTGAAACATGGGTGGAATATTCGCCCTCCACGCGCGGTTCGTGACTATAGTCGGCTACCAGCTCTTGCATCCAGCTAGAGCAGTCGCAGCGTTTTACTTTTAGCCTGGCCAACTTGTTTTTGATCAGCTCGGCATTGTCTTGCTGAACATCGTGTCGATGCTTCGAATTTAGTCCCCAGAGATGGTCGTACATGAAGGGTCCTTTCGTTTCTCTAGTCATCGATTTCTTCGGTCAAAAGCTCAGAGTCGAGCCAGTCACCGAGGTGAAAGACAAAGTTTCGGTGTGACAGAAATGCATCCTGGGCTTCCGTTCTGGTGACAATGGCACCGTCGCCTAACGATTTGGCTAGGCGAATATTTCTTTCATTGCTGAAAATCAATTCGCTAATATCATTGCCGCTATCGGGGTCGTGTTCGGTCAGGGCAAATTCGAGGGTGATGGGCTCTCGCCATCTGATATCGATAAAGAAATATCGATGAATTGCTTCTTTGATGCGCTGACAGATTTTGCCCGAAGCCTGTTCATCGGCGCCGAGCAAAAGCAAAGCAAAGCGTTTCTGGCCATATCTGACGATGATATCGCCGTCTCTCAGGGCGCCTCTGATGACGCTAGTGACACGGTTTAAAGCTCTTCTTGCGCGCCTTCCGGTGGTTTCGCTTTCGGTGTCTAGGCCCGAAACATCGAGTAGGACCACGCAGAATGGCAGACGCATTACCGAAGGAGGATAGTTAGCTAGGGCAATCGCGAAAGTAACCGCCACTTCTTCCGGTCCGCGACAGTGCACCACTTGGCGTGGCTGCTCAAGAGCGACGAGAACAACTTTCTTGCTCACGCTCTCTTTAATTTGCCCGGCCAGATTCGTGGTTCCAGGCATAGCAGTGTGCTCAGAAGTCATGAATAACTCCCGACAATTTGTCCTAAAGACTGTGCCCGCCATCCTAACTATGACAGTCGGCGATCCCAGGCGCTATCCCCTAAAAGGGTGACCTTAATATCGCTTTACAATGACTGAAATGGCTGAAAACTCTTGCTGAGATGCGTTGTCCAGTCTTTGGTTTGTTCTTGAATTTAGTGGCGGGCTCTCGAATTAATCAAATCGGACAAAAAAGTCTTCATTTCACTCTTACTATCGGAAACGTATATGACTTTACGAAGGCCACTTTGCCGTCTTGCAAGACACCGGCATTGAAAAATGCCAGTGGTCCAAAGGGCATTATTGCTTCGGTTTTGGTGCGCACTTGCACATAAGGCGAGGTCTGAGCCGGCGGGCTGCCGCCGAAATCTTGATAGACCACGGCGCCGTCTAGTTTGGGCTGGGAGAGAAATGTTCCGCCCGGATAGCTCTTAATGACAGCCGATGCCAGTTTGGTCGACTCGGCAAGGTCTTGACCTTGGGCTGCTTGGCGGCAGGCGTCGCGACAAACCCTATCATTTATATAGGCTCCGAAAACGATGATGCCGAGGTGCAGAGCTATCACTACAAAAACTGCTGCCATGACACTGCCGCAAGTTAGCTCTACCGATAGTGAGCCGCGTTTTCTTGTCAGGAGAGCTTGATGATGTTGTCTTTTCATTATCGTCTCCTTAGCGATTAGAAACCAGTTTCACTAGTCGGCGGGCTATTTTGGCGAAGGTGGTGCGCAGCTGTGTAGCATCGGTCACCAGATTGAAGGTGCCGCCGTTGCCTGCGATGGCGGCGATACCGCCGGTGGTGGGGTCGGGATTGTCATCATTGAGAATGGCTTTCTGGTCGGGAATGATGGCGGCGTTTTGGGCTAGACCGACTGTGTAGATGGCGATGCCTGCATCTCTAGCTGCTACTGCTGCTTTGCGGGCATTGGCTTTAGGGTCGGCATCGAGCGGTCCGCCCGGTGCGGTCGGCTGACCGTCGGTAAACAATATTATTGCCTTGACCGAACCTTGTCTGGCATTGGTTTTAAGATCTTGCGTGGCGGCATGAATAGCCGCACCAATATTGGTGGCACCCATGGCTACGCAGCTTTTTATGGAAGTATTGACTTCGTTGAACTGAGTCGTACCGGCTATTTTTGAAATAACTACTCGCGGTAAAGGGAACGGCTGAATAGCCCCATAGGGAGCCGCATCATCAATGTTGTGCCAGTCGACAGTGCTATTAGGGGCGGTGCCTACTTCCGAGTCGAAGGCGGCGAAGCCGAAATGTGTATCGGCATCTGTATTCAAGATTTGATTCATGGTCAAGACAGCGTCTTTCGCATCTATGAGAGGTCGTATCTGTTTGGCGGCTGCTTCGAAATAAGCTTTCTGATAGCCTGGGCGCGGTGTCACCGAGACCGAAGTATAGGCTCTGCTCGACTTGAAGACCACGTCATTTTCCAGGTTGCCGCGCGATGCTTCCACCAAGGTCGCTACATCGGGGAAACTGTAGCCGTCATAGACGAAGCCGCCAAAGAAATCTTTGCCGTCTATGTTCACCACTTCATCGGTGAAACAGCGGAAGCCATCAAAGGTGAAGGCTGTTCCGGGCGGGCAGTTGCCGGGTGGTGCGCCGGCTTCGGGATAAACCGAGTTGGAGCGCAGGCCTTTGGTACCGTAATAGCTTGCCAAATATTCGCTGAAATAAGCTTTGGAATTGTAATAGGCGTCGGTGAGCAGTTGCGGCTGTACGGCATTCAAGCTGGTGCCCATGGCGCCGGGCTTCATGATGTCATAGATTTTGCCCTTCATGACGCCGTTTACACCGACCACATCTTTGTAGACTATTTTGCCTGTACCGAGGGTTTCGTCCCAAACTCTTTTTACAAAGGTGACCGGTGTCTGATCGTCCATCGAACCAGACACATCAAAACAAACCACCATGTCTAGTTTCGGTACGGCGCTTGTTGAAACAGCATTGACACCCCAAGACTTGATGCCTAGAAATTTACCAAAGGCTAGTTCGCTACCTGTGCTGGCGGTGATTTTGACTACTTTGCCGTTGGGGCTGCTGAGCGGTTCTACGGCATAAGTAACAGGGTTGAGAAATTCAAAAAAGAGTTTTGATTCGCCGACATTGCAAGTGAGAGCCGCCTTAGATGCCACCACGGTGGCGCTAGTGAAAGGCACACCCAAAGCCGTGTTGGCTTTGAAAATCTTCAAGGCGCTCTCGATGGCATCAAGATGAGCCTGAGTCGGATTGGTATTATCTGAACTGGCAAGAGTGGCGGTGCCTGTCAGGGCAGCGGCATCAGAGGCGCTCTGCAGCTCTTGCTTGGCAAGGTATAGTCTGCCGAATTCAAAGCCGAGTACAGCAAACATGGGGAAGATAATCAAAGCGAAGAGCATCATTAAAGAAAGCAGACCCTGTCCTCTCGGATCTCTTCTAAAGGCTTTCAGTTTTTCAAATTCTCTATCATGCATAAGAAAGGGTTCCGTAATATCAGAGAGTCAAGCCTTGTGGGTTTTCGCAGAATTGCCGGGCGCTCAGCATAAAGACAAGCGGCTTGGTGACACCAGCAATCGGCACCGGGGATGGTATCGGCAAAAGAGGCGCTGCCGAGCACTCGGCTGTGACCTGTATTTGATAGGTGTTGACGCTTGAATCGGCAGGCTTAGTGAGGGGAGCGTCGGCTACGCTCATTTTCATGGTATCGATATGAGTGATCACTATTTCGGTTTTTATATTCTGAATATCTATGCCATCAAAAGATGCTTTGGTCTGGGCGAGTTTTGTGAGGGTTTCGGCGCAGGCAGAAGGTTTGCCGTCAACGGGGTTGAGAAAGGTATTGGCGCGGGCTGCCGAGATGCTTGCCATGTGCACACCGGCATACAAAAATGAAATGCGCAAGAAGGCGGCACTCAGGTTTAAGAGTGGAAAGCCGATGACCATAAAGAGCACCCAGAGAACCAGAGGCAACTCGGCTACAAAAGAGCCTTGACGATTGCGGCTATAACGATTGGAGCGGAGGCGCATTCTCATCTTTAGCGCTCCTTGTGGGCATTGTGACCGTTGCCGGTTATTTTGTTTCGCTGCATGACCGGCTCGCCCATCGAGCTGATTTTGATCATCATACTGAGCTGCAGCCGAGCTCTTTCATTGCGCACCGAAAGCAAAGCCATCTGGCAAATATCGCGGGCTCGGTCTCTCTGCCCGGCGCCGATAAGAGATTCGGCCAGTCTGACCGGCAACTTTTCATTATTTGGGTCAAGCTTCATAGCCTGCTCAAAAGAGTGGGCGGCGCTGGCATAATTGTCTGTATGGGCGTAAGCTTCCCCTAGCCAGTAAAAGTCGTTGGCAGAGGCACCCGGGATAGAGCAAAGCTGATGATAGAGCGAGAGCGCTTGCCCAAACTGTCCAGCTTGATAATAAGCCTGTGCCTGACTGCGCAGGGTGTCGTTCATTTGGTTCGGCTGGCTTTGCACGCCGGTGTTCATCTGGGCGGGTTGCACATAAGCCAACTGCGGCTGCTGCCACTGGGCGCTCGCCGGCTGGCAGCCGACGGGCAGCAAAGCCATTCCCGACAATGCGGCAACAACAATATATAGGCTCGGTCTAAATGGGCTCGGTTTGGTGTCCATAAGAAAAGCTACCTGGGTTTGTGTGGGGACCTTATCGTAGCTTCAGGTTGGTGACATATTTATGGCAGGGCTTGCGGAAAATACGCAGAAGTCATGCCCACAGGGTTCTTAGGAGCCTTGAGCCGCTGGCGGCTCTGCTTGCTAAGCAGCCTAAAGTCCCATTCGCCGGTCATGCCGGATATTATGGATGGGCTGGCGCCTCTTACTGTCTTGCGGCCTGGTCTTCTTTACTGTTTGGGATATTTCTGCGCGCATATCTTTTTCAAGACTTTGCAAGACTTTTCAGGGTTCTGGCCATTTAGCCAGGGCGCTGTGCTTTACTATGCATATTCAGCAATCTGTCTATACATCTATAGATCTATCCATCTATTTTGAGGACCAAATGAAAACCGAGCCTAGCGATTGCCAACTGAGGGTCTGTTTGACCGTGCCCGACGCCGCGGCGGCCTTAACCTGGTATGCAAATATTTTTGATGGCACTGAAGTGATGCGCATGACCTATCCGGGTACAGAGAAGATTATGCATGCAGAAATGAAAATAGGTTCTAGTTTATTGATGATATGCGACGAGATAGCAGAGTTTGTGCCTCGCAGCGCTAAGACCCTGGGCAATTCGCCTGTCACTTTTATGCTATACACCGATAACTGCGATAGGCTCTTTGAGCGCGCCACTGCTGGTGGTGCAGAAGTGATCATGGCTCCCGCTGATATGTTCTGGGGCGATAGATATTGTCAGGTTATAGATCCCTTTGGTAATCGCTGGTCTTTGCTGACCCATAAAGAAGATCTTTCTTTTGAAGAAATGGAAGCCCGTAAGGAGAAGTTTTTCAATCTCAATCTAGAGAAGAGTTCAACCCACTAACGAGGAGGTCGTCATGACCGAGAAAGACGCATCGGTAGCCTGTTTACTCTGCTTTTTCCTAGGAGTCTTCGGCGCGCACCGATTCTATCTGGGTAAGACCTGGAGCGGTGTCGGCATGCTCCTTACTTTCGGTGGGCTTGGAATTTGGATGCTCATAGATTTGTTTATGCTTGCCTACGGCGTATTTAAAGATGGTCAGGGCAAAGTGGTGCCGGGTGGTAATCGCAAAGGTACTGCTCTTTTACTTTTGTATCTGCCTTCTACTTTTGGGCTTTGCGGCATGCACCGCTTTTATGTAAAGCGCTATGGCAGCGGCGTCGCCCAGCTTCTCACATTTTGTGGACTGGGCATTTGGATGCTTATTGATGCAGTGATGATTTGTACAAATGAATTCGTCGACAAAGACGGTATGAAAGTGATCGAGTAAGTAAAGAAAGAGAATAAGACAAAGTAAGGCAGAACAAACAAAACTTAGCTAAGCTGAACAAAGCAAAGATTGTTCGTGACCACGAGATATTCTTGAATGACATATTCTGGTGGCATTCTAGATCTGATGTACTAGGGGCTCTTGACGCAGTCGATATTGCTGTTATAGTAAAAGCAGGCGGCAGAGTTTTGTTGCCTCAGAAGAGCACACATAAAGACCTATCCGAACAGAGAAAATAACTCAAAACAGAGAACATAGCTCAAAACAGAGAGTATAACTCAATAAGTAATCGAGTTAGAGAGTAGAAGATGAAAGACAAAGCCTATCGATATTATCAATTAGTCCTCGGTTATCCCGGCTGCAAGAGGCTTTGCTTGGCATAGGTCCAACTATAAGTGTCTAGCGGCCCGGGTCAAAAGCCCGGGCTTTTTATTTGCAATAGACTGCGAGTGCGGCACTACATATGGTGCTGGCTTTGTTTCGACTTAGTTTCGACTCTGTATCTCAAACTTCTTGCATTTGCGCAAGCTTTTTCTCACCCCAAACTACCTAAACTACCCAAACTAAACTAAAGGAGTTAAGTATGAAAGTATCAAAATTAGATTATTGAATGTCATCTGCAGGGCTTGTTTGCTCTGTTTGTTCTTGACTTCGTCGGCGGGTATGCAAGTGGTCAAAGCGGCGTGGCTGTAATCCACGCGTCGAAAGGCTTCGCAGGTTCGAATCCGTGCCCCGTCGAATTTTTCTCTAAGTTTTGTTATGGGGCGAGGGCTGTCTATTGGCGCCCCGCTTCGCTCTTAAGCCGTCTATGTTATGATCTTGGCGTACTGGTAAGAGCGCCGTTTGGCGGTGTTTTCTTGGGTGCAAGGCACCGAAATTATTGGTAGCCGTGCATAAAAAAGTGATGCGATACCAGGGCAAAACAAAACCAAGCCAGCTCAGAAAAGCCAAAATAAAAATCCAGATTTGAAAGGATCCCCAGAGTGTTGAGAGAGTATCACAATTGGCATAGCCCGACCCTCGGTAGAAATATGGAGCTTCTCACTTTCGGTCATGCCGGAGCGAGAGTGTTGGTCTTCCCCACATCTTGCGGACGTTTCTTTGACTGGGAAAATCGGGGCATGCTCAAAGCTGTTGAGCGTCATATCGAGCAGGGTTGGATTCAAGTGTTTTGTGTAGACGGCGTTGATGAGGAGAGTTGGTTCAACACCCACGTGCCGCCTGTTGATCGCGCTCGCCGCCATTTGCAATATCAAGAGTATGTGATAAATGAAGTCTTGCCCTTTGTTTATTCCAAAAACGAAAATCAATTTACGATGGCAATTGGTGCCAGCTTCGGTGCTTATCATTCTTACAGCATCGCTCTGCGCTATCCCGAGCGCTTCAATAGAGTGCTTGGTATGAGCGGTGTCTATGATGTGCGCGAATGGACCGACAATCAGATGGACGACGGTGCCATGCGTCAAGGCAGCCCCTGCGAATATCTGCTTGCCCTAGAAGATCATGCCAAAATAGAACAGATTCGCAAGATTGAATTCATCATGCCAATCGGTGTGGAAGATCCGCTTTATCCCAATAATCAGTGGATGTCGCAGATTATGTGGGACAAAGGAATTTGGCATGCCTTCCGTCCTTGCGATGGCTTCGCCCACGACTGGCCGCAGTGGTATGAAATGATTCAAGACCATATAGGCGGCGCCGATAGCCGCGGCTAATTACTTTAGTCAAGCCGGTTTAGCTCTTATTCGACTCCGACTCTATACTTTCTCTCTTTGCTGTCTTTGCGGTGAGGATCGTAGACGACCGATAGGTCAACTACCTCGGCTCCGGGAGAGACCCGGAAGTTTAGGAGTGGCGTGCCGCGTCGGTCTTCCACATATTGTTTGCGATTAGCACATTCAACATCGGCTAGAAATTTCACCCGATCTTCCGGGCTCATCGACTCCAACGCTTTGGCTATTTCTTTGGTCTCACCAACGCCGGCAGCGCGAGCATAGGCGTCGGCTGTGTGCCCGTTATAGAGCGGTTCTTCTTTATCGGCGACTTCTCCTTTTGGTGTCAGTCCTATCGACTCTGAATAGCGTTTTGAAGGTAGCTGTCTGCCAAAAAGATCCCAACTTTTGTATTCAGCTTCAATTGTCAGACCCTTTTCACTATCGATTAGTTCAAGCTTGGGCACGCCGTGCGGGTCGTTTGCATGACGATCGCTATTAATGCAAGCCATCGCCTTGAGCGTCTCAGCCCTCTCTTGCGCCGACATGGGCTCTAGATGCTTGCGCACATCCGAAACTTCCAGCGACTCTGCGGCGGCGGTGAGGCCGCGGGCCAAGTTGTCCTTATACTGGTCGGATCCATAATGTACTTCTATGTCGCCGCCATGCTTTGCCTCCAGCCGAGCCGGCGGCGTATTCATATATTCATCGAACAAGGCATCTGAGGCTTTGTTTGGTGCCGGTCTTTGTTGTGTTCTAGGTTCGGCGGACTCTAGAGAATTTTGTACATCAGCCATAGAAAACTCCTGCTGGAGCTCTCAGCGAACTTGCGGTCTTTCTTGATGCAGCTTTCTGGTAAGCAATACCGCGCCGTCGTGAGCGCATAAAAGGGTAAAGGGGAGGGTTACGGGGTAGATTGTCCTGATTATGCAAGTGCTGCTTGACGACTTCAATGGGGAAATCACGAAGAATCAGATAAAACGCTCCAGAGCAAATGCCGAAGAATTTATAGCAAAGAACCAATAACATCAACATATAGAGAATAGCGAAGAACAAACACTTGCCCAGCTGTTTGTCGTTCGCTTTCATTTTTGATGGGCTAACTATGATTGAATTACTGGTTAGTTTTGTCGGCGCCTTGCCTCTCGCCAATTTTTCTTTCCACTAGCCGTTTTACTTCTCCAATTTTTCGAACATCGGGTGCAAAGTGAAGCTAGTTCTCGTTTTTTGCTTGCTCTTCTTTTGGTATTCTTCTGTCACGGCTCTCTTGCGGGTGCCTTATGCTCTATATTCAGCCAATGAAAATCTCTATGCATACAAGAGAATCGACGGGCAATTCTTGACGCCTTTTATTTATGACCGTGCCGACAAGTTTAGCAAAGGCTTTGCCCATGTATGCAGAAGTGAATTCATACTGCCTCTTGGTCCATTAGGGATTTCGAGGCTTGGCCCAATGCGCCATGGCTTTGTTGATTCGAGCGGCAGGTTTCTCTACAGGACCGGCAAAGAATTAGAAGATGACGCATCTGAAGATCTGGCCATCTTTAGCGATGTGCGTAAGGTCGGTTTTATTGATAGAGACGGCGATGTTCGAATTGCCCCTAACTTTGATCACGCTAGACCATTTTGTGATGGTCTGGCCGCAGTTTGCAGATGCTCGAGCAACCACATAGATGGTCCTCTTTGCTCTGAGATATTTGGCAAATGGGGCTTTGTCGATAAATCAGGCACCCTCGTTATTCCTTATCGCTTCGCCTCCGTCGCTGATTTTTCCGAGGGCTTGGCTGCTTTTCAGTTTGAAGGGCGATATGGCTTTATAGACAAGACTGGGGCTGTGGTTATTGCTGCCAAATACAAAAAGCATGAAGCCTTTTCCAATGGCTATGCCCGCACCGATCTTGGCTTTATCGATAAAGGTGGTGCCCTCAAGTTTCCTGCTGATTGGTCAGATATAACCAGCTTCTCTGAGAACCGCTGTACTTGGCGAAAAGACGGCAAGTATTATTTGCTTGATGAGAAGTTTAGGACTGTTTCAGAGGGCTTCGATAGGCTCGGCAATGTGCATGAAGGACTTTGTTATTTTCAGAAGGATGGTTTGTTTGGCTATATTGACCAGAATGGCAGAGTAATTGTCACGCCGCAGTATTTAGAGGCTGGCCAATTTTGTTCAGGTATGGCCCTGGTTAAATCAAAATCTGGTGTGCTGCAGTCCATCGACAAGCTAGGGCGTGTGCTTGCTACAGTAGATGATGCCAAGGCAGAAAATATTTCTGAGAATATTTACGCTGTGAGCGATAAAGCTTTGGGCTATAGGCACGCCTTCGACCTCTTTTTGACTATTCAGCCGGTTTTGCTGGCACTTCTAACTGGTTTTTGCATAGCAATCTTCTGCCAGGTTGTGCGTTCAAGGGCACTTAAGATATGTATGATTTTCTTTCTTTTGGCGCAGACAGCCTTGTTGAGTTATCCAAGCGGCCATTCCCACATAACTACTCAGCTTTTGTGGTGGTGCAATGGTGTCGGCTTGTTTCTTCCTTTATTGGTTCTCTATCTTTTTCAAAGACCCGAGATTAAGGCTAGAATTGCAGCGATTATTGCTCGACTGGGCTGAGCGGAGCCGGGCATGTTCTATACCAGCTTTCTGCTCTTATCTGCTCAGGCTTTCGTTGATGCGCTCAAGTGCCTCTCGCGCCCCTAGAGGAATTGAAATTTGTCCGGCAGGCACTTCGGGGTCTCGGATATTGATACGAATTAGTTTCGCCCCTCTGCTCTTCAGCATTCTCTCTCCGAGCCATCTGATTGTCGGAATCGCCTTGCCAGCACCCATTTCAATAATGACAGTAGGCTCTTTGATATCGCAGACGGTGCATTGTTTGAAGCGCATTTCTTGTCTATCGGTGCGCCTTGAAATCCATTGAAAGTCACCAAACATGAGTATGTTCGGTCTGGCCACTTGATCGCATTTGGGGCAATAGGGAATGTCTTTTGTGCGCATAGTTTCGCAGTCTATTTTAAACTCGTGTTCGTTTGGCCAGAGCGACAGCGAGCAAGGTTGAATGCACTGCAGATGGTGAATGGTGCCGTGAATTTCCACCACTTCTTCTTCTGAGAAGCCTGCCTTTTGAAATTGTCCATCTACATTTGAGGTGATAACATGGCAATGCAGGTCTAACTCTTTCTGCCATTGGCGCAAGATGCTAAAGCCCTTATGAGGCACAACGCTTCGATACTCTATGCTGCGATGACCATAGAAACCCCAGCCAAATTCGGGGTCTTCCTCTAGATGACGCGGCGTGGCCAGATTCTCAAATTTGAGACCGAGGCGCGCATAAGGTGGGTACGCTCGCCAAAAGCCTTCGCTGCCTCTAAAATCGGGTAACCCAGAATCTACTCCCATGCCGGCTCCGGCAGTAATAATTAGGGTTTTAGCCTCTTTTATTGCTGCTGCCGCCAAGTCAATCGAGTTTTGTACAACGCTATCCATAAATTAGATCGACCTCAGGATAGACCCAAGTCTTTGGTTCTTAAGTCTGTATTCAACCTGCTATTTACCCTAAACTTTTGCCAGTCTTTATGGTCTGTCTATTCATTGTTACCGACTGCCATAATCGGGCTACTGGCAAAAGGAGAGTAAGATGTCGCGCCAATTAATCGTCGGTGGACTTTCGGTGGCAATTCTAGGGTCGGTCATGCTCAGTCAGACACTGGGCTTGCAGGCCGGCGCACGGCTCGGGGGCGCAACCAACAATAGTACGTTCGCCGGGGCAATTGATTTATCCAAGTTGCCTCGTGCTGAGGCTGGTTCGAAGGAGCAGATAACCATGCACAAAGACCTGGCTACGACTGCGATACTGGGCGGCAAAGAGCGCTTTCTAACTTTTGTCAGCACCGACAAACCTATATATAAGTCTGGTGAGAAAGTTTATGCCCGGGGTGTTTTGCTTGATGCCGCCGAGCACAAGCCTTTGGCGGGCAATAACTATGAGAATGTACAGATATCTATTCTCGGACCCAAGGGAGAAAATGTGGCGGCGGGCTCTGCCCAGGTGCAAGACAGTGTCTGGGGCTTTGCCTGGGAAGTGCCCGAGGGGCAAGCAGGCGGGCAATATACATTGAAAGCCACCTATCCTTGGAATGGTCACTGCCCCGCCGAACGCAAGTTTGACGTGCGCGCCTATCGAGCCCCCAGACTGAAGTCGCAGATTACATTTTTGCGCGATGGCTATGGTCCCGGTGAGAAGGTAAGTGCCACCCTCGAAGTCAAAAGAGCCGAAGGCGGCGTGCCCGCCGGCGCCAAAGTGACGGTGAGCGCCAATATCGATGGCGTTGAAGTGTCGGGTGGTCCTGCCAAGGTCGATGAGCACGGGCTTTGTCAGGTTTCGCTGCAATTGCCTGGTCATATTGCTCGGGGCGAGGGCACACTGGCTCTGGTGGTGGAAGACGGCGGGGTGGTTGAGACCGCTTCCAAGACCATTCCAATTATTTTGCAGACAGTCGATCTAAATATTTATCCGGAAGGCGGCGACCTTGTCTCAGGATTCAGCAATCGGGTCTATATTCAAGCCAAGCAACCAAACGGTAAGCCCGCCGATCTTTCTTGCAAACTAATCTGCAAAGAAAATGGCGCTCAGGTGGCGACTTTTAAGACCGAGCATGAAGGTCGTGGTCGCTTTGAATTTGAGCCTGAAGCAGGCAAGTCTTATTTCATTTCAATTGATGAACCCGCAGGCATCAAGACAACCTATGCCCTGCCTGCCGCCAAGGCGAAAGGGGCAGTGTTGCGCGCTTCTTCCGATATCTGTGCGAAAGGGGCGCCTTTGACTGTGCTTGTTGCAGCCAGCGAGCCTCAATACAAAGTTACTTTGAGCCGCCGCGAAGAAATTGTCGGTGAATGTCAAGTCGACCTCAAGAAACGTTCTGATGCTGCCGACAAGTTTTTGCCGGTTACTTTCAACTTGCCTGAAAACATCGACGGTGTGCTCACCGCCACTGTCTGGAGTCAATCTGATCAACCTCTAGCCGAGCGCTTGATTTTTCGTGAGCCTAAAAAGGCGATAAAGGTTTCTGTAAAAGCAGATAAAGAGAAATATGTGCCTGGTGAAGGCGCCAGCCTGACGGTAAAAGCCACCGACAGTGATGGCAAGCCGATTTCTGCCGTGGTTGGCCTTACAGTCACAGACGATAGTGTTTTAGAAATGGTCGAGAAGCGAGAGCAAGCGCCGCGGTTGCCGGTCATGGTCTTTCTTGAGCCTGAGGTTAAAGACCTTGCCGACGCCCATGTTTATCTAGACAAAGACAATCCCAAGGCGGCGATGGCCACCGACCTATTGCTCGGCACCCAGGGGTGGAGGCGTTTCGCCCTGGTTAATTTAGCTGACTTTATCGAGAAGAATGGCGACGATGCCAGACGTGCAGTGGCTCTTAAAATAAGATCTGAAGCCGAGCGCGATCATGTAATGCGCCTAGAAGAAGGACAAGCTTTCGGTGGCATGGGCGGCATGGCTTTAGGTATGGTGCGGCAGCGCGGGGCTGTTATGCCTATGGCCGCTCCGGCTCCGATGCCTGCCGGTATGGCGATGCCCAAGATGGCAGCCAGAAGAGACCAGCCATTGGTCGCCGATATGAGAAAAGTCGCTAAGTCGGTAGGCAATGACAAGGCCGCACCCGAGAAGATTGCTGCTGCCCCCAAAGATAGCGAAGCTAAACTGCAGAGTGCTATCAATAACTTTATCGCGGCAAAAGAGAAAAGAGCAATCTTAGCTGATGAACTGGCTCCTATGAGCCTGAGCAATCTAGTGATGGTGCGCGAATTTGCTCACCAGGTGCGAGCAGATCGACAGGCTAACGACAGGGTCGATTTTGCCGAGACCCTTTATTGGAATGCCGGTGTGCGCACCGATGCAACCACAGGCGAAGCAAAAGTAAAGTTCGATCTAAGCGACAGTGTCACCACCTTTAAGGTCTTTGCCGATGCCTTCAGTGGTAGTGGCGCCGTTGGTGCCGCCGCCGTCGGTATAGAGTCTGTGCAGCCCTTTTATGCTGAAATGAAGATGCCCTTGGAAGTCACCGCCGGCGACAAGATATTACTGCCGGTCAGTCTGGTCAATGCCACTACCGGCAGTTTGTCAGACGTCAATGTCTCGACCGATCTCAAAGGCGATTTTAAATTAGGCGCGCCTCTTGGTCTCTTTAGTACCATGACTGGTGATAGTCGTCTGCGCCTTTTGCAGCCGATTGATGTTGGCATTATGAGTGGTGGCAAACCTCTGGTATTATCGGCGAAAGCTGGGCAGTTCAGCGATCGCATTGAAAGACAGATTTTGGTCAAACCTAAGGGTTTCCCTGTGGAAGAGAGCTTTGCCGGTATATTAGAGCCTGGCAAGGCGGTGGTGCACAATATCAAAGTGCCTGGTACCGTGGTGCCTGCCAGCATGATCTCTAAGACAGCAGTCTATGCCACCCCCTTGGCCAATATGACCGAAGCGCTCGAGCGCATGATCCAAGACCCATATGGTTGTTTTGAGCAAACTTGTTCCACAAGTTATCCGCTCACAATGGCGCAGCAATATTTCATGTCTCATACCGGGGTCAATCCCAAGCTGGTCGAAACTTCCAAGCAGAAGCTCGATAGCGGTTATAAGCGCTTGGTCAGTTATTGGTGCCCTGACAGAGGCTATGAATGGTTTGGTGAAAATCCAGGGCATGAAGCTCTCACCGCCTTTGGTCTGATGCATTTCAACGATATGGCGAAAGTGCGCGAGGTGGACCGCAAGATGATCGATACCACCCGCGCCTGGCTCTTCAAGCAGCGCGACGGCAACGGCGGTTTCTCGCGTAAACGCCGGGCTCTGCACACCTGGATAGAAGACAAAGATTGCTCTAATGCTTATATATTGTGGGCACTTCTGGAGTCCGGTCAGCCGGCTTCTGAGCTGGCTCCCGAACTGGCTTCGATCAAGGCAGCCGCCGCCAAGTCTGAAAATAGCTATGTCACAGCCCTAGCCGCTAACGCCCTTTGCCTGGCTGGCGATAAGAGCGAAGCCAGCAAGCTTATGGACAAGCTGGCAGCAAAACAAAAATCAGACGGCAGCGTCTCTGGTGTCAAAAGCAGTATCGTAGGCAGTGAGGGGCAGTCACTGGAAGTGGAAGGTGTATCTTTAGCTGCTCTCGCCTGGATGCGTGATCCTAAATATGCTGGCAACGTAGAAAAATCAATAAAGTACCTGGCCGACTCTTGCAAAGCCGGGCGCTACGGCACCACTCAGTCGACCGTTCTGGCTCTGCGCGCCATAGTCAAATATGACGAAATGCATGCCAAGCCTAAAGCCGCCGGTCGGATACGCCTCTATGTGGACGGGCAGTCGATTGGCGACTGGGCTGACTTTTCTCCATCTACTGAAGGCGCAATCAAATTGCCCGACATGACTGAACTGCTTAGCCCCGGCGAGCATAAGTTAGAGCTGCGCATGGAAGGTGGAGCGCCCATGCCCTATTCGATGGCGGTGCAATACAATGCCATCAAACCTGCCAGCTCGGATGCTTGCAAACTAGAGGTGGAAACGAAACTGGCCCAGACCAAGCTGAGCGAAGGTCTTGCCACCGAAGCCACCATGGTGGTGGTCAACAAAACTAAAGATGTGGTACCGTCACCGGTGGCGATCTTGGGTCTGCCCGGTGGGCTGGAGCCTCGCCATGATCAGCTGAAAGAGCTGGTCAAGAAAGGCACAATAGATGCCTATGAGGTGAAAGGAAGGGAAGTCGTACTTTATTGGCGCACCCTGGCAGGCGGCGCCCGAGTGGAAGTGCCGGTGAGCGTAATCGCTGCTGTGCCCGGTACCTATACCGGACCAGCCAGCCGTGGCTATCTCTATTACAATGACGAGCAGAAGCATTGGGCAGATGGATTGCAGGTGGAGATTGTTGCAGCCAACAAGTAGATAAATAGACTGGTTTCATTAGAAGGCTATTTGCGTTAATTGGAGATGTTCACCAAGTGTTCAAGTTGGTTAGATAGCATATAAAAACGATCAGGAGTTGGTGGCTATTAGCAGCAAACTTAGAGTCGCCATAGTTGGAGCCGGTCTTGCCGGTCTGGCAGTAGCGGCCAGGCTCAAGCAAGCCGGTTTTGACGTTGAAGTGTTTGACAAGGGCAGATTTGTCGGCGGCCGCCTCGCCAGTCGAGACAGAGACGTTAATCAGTTTGATTATGGGGCGCAGTACTTCACCGCCAGAGATCAAGCCTTCATTGAATTTCTTCAACCTCTCAGAAGTGCAGCGGTTGTTAAGCCTTGGCAAGGAAGTTTTGTCAGTCAAAGTAGCGCTGATTCAGTTCTTTCAATAGTTGACGATGGTAAAGAGCGACTGGTGGGCGTGCCGAGTATGCGCAGTCTAGCTGAGTACATTGTTGAGACAAACGGCCTTAAGGTGCACACTGGTTGCCGGGTGACATCGGTCAAGAGACTAGACCTCGGCTGGTCGCTTGCTTTTGCCGAGACCGAGAGTCCTAAAGACGAGCGCCCAAAAGATAAGTTGATTTGTCACGGTTTCGATTACCTGGTCTTAAATATGCCGCCTGCGCAAGCACAAGTGCTGGCGCCTTTAGATCTGAGCAAGTTTCGCTTTACACCATGCATCGCCGTGATGCTTTCTTTCGAAGCCCCTCTAGCCTTACCCTTTGATGGTGCCGCCTTTGAAGCCGAGAGCTCTTTCTTTTCATGGATAGCACGCGATAGCAGCAAACCCGGACGTCCAGCTGGTGAACGCTGGGTCTTGCACATTAGTGGCGACACCGCCGAAAGTCTCTGGCAATTGAGCGATGAGGCGCTAACAGCTGAGGTTCTAGCCAAGTTTCAAGATTTTTCTGGTAAATTTGAGCAGGAAGCTCAGGGCACTCTGCCCAAACATACTTTTGCCAAGGTGCATCGCTGGCGGTATGCTCTGGCTCTCAAGCCTGCAGATAAAGACGGCGAGCCAAATCAAGGCTATTTATTTGACCGAGACGAAAAGATTGGCTATTGCGGCGACTGGTTGCATTCGCCCCGAGTCGAGGGCGCTTTCCTCAGCGGCCACCGTCTGGCTAGCGCCATAAGGGCAGACCAAAGATAATATAGTGCTTTGGGGGGCTTTTGTTAGGTTATTTCAGGTCACTAGAATTAGACAGGCAAGTTTTGATACTTGCTCTAGGCCGCTTTGTATCAGGCATAGGCAGTGGCCTGACTATGTTTTACGCACCAATATTTTTTGTCAACGTGGCAGGCATACCAGCAGCCAATGTTGGTTTCGGTCTAGGTATGGGTGGTCTTGCCGGCATAGTGGGTCGTATAGCCGGCGGCAGTCTATCTGACCATGCCAAATGTGGGCGCAAAGGGGCGCTCATGCTTGCCTGTCTAACTCTCAGCCTCGGCGCCTTTTGCTTTGCCGCCACCGATAGTTTTATTGTATTTTTAGTGGGCAATATCTTGAGCGGCTTAGGCATTGGTCTGTACTGGCCGGCTGCTGAGTCTATGGTTTCAGATCTCACCGGCGAACATAAAATGAATGAAGCCTTTGGCCTATCGCGCATGGCTGATTATGCCGGGCTTGGTATCGGTGTGGTGGCTGGTGGTCTTGTCATTGGTGCGCACGCCGCCTATAGATTGCTCTTTCTATTTGATGCAGTTTCGTTCTTGGCTCTTTTGGCTTTCATTATCTGGGGCACGCGCGAAACCCTTGATATGACTGCCGCCCATAGTCACCGCGCTGGCCTCGTTTCTAATTGGTTGACTGCTTTAAAGGACAAGAAGCTTGCACTCTATGCGGTGCTCAATTTGTTTTTCACTAATAACGTCTTGCAGATGAGTTCTACCTTGCCGCTTTACACATCGCGTCTGCCGTATATGGCAGGCACCGCATCTAGTGTGGCTGTGATCTTCTCGTTTTATATAATTCTTGTCTCGCTTTTGATTTTGCCTATTTCTAGAAAGGCGGCGCGCTCAGCTAAGACTCGGGCTCTTATGCTCGCGTGTCTAGCTTGGCTAGCCGGACAAGTTCTTACTGCCTTCCTACCGTCTCTGGGGGCTTCGCAGGCTCTGGTTATTGCTCTTTCGATTTTGTCGGTTTCAATCTTTGCTTTCGCAAATGCACTCTATGGCCCTGCTGCTTCTTCTCTTGTGGTGGAACTTGCACCGCCAACTGCGCGAGCTACATATCTTTCGGTCAACTCGCTTTGCTGGGGCTTGGCCGGCACAGTGGGGCCGGCTGTGGGGCTGGCTTTGATTGATAAAGGGGCTATGCCGGCGCTATACTATTGGCTTGGCTTGGGGCTGTTCAATGTCTTTTGTATAGCTGGGCTTTACTGGCTGGAGAAGCTTAAGAGTTCGGGCAATCAATAGGCTATTTGGTCAAAAGATCTATTGACTCTCTTGCTCTTTGCAATCTAAAGGCTAATGCGGTGGTGCGTCTCGCCGAGCGCTTGTTTTTCACTGCCATGGCAAGCGCTTTGGCTTGTCCGATTATCACCACCAATTTCTTGCCCCTGGTCACGCCGGTATAGAGCAAATTACGCTCAAGCATCATATAGTGCTGCATCGCCAGCGGTATCACAACCGCCGGGTATTCAGAGCCTTGCGATTTGTGAATCGAGGCGGCATAAGCAAGCATTACCTCATCTAGCTCGTTGCTGTCGTATTTGACCTCACGCCCATCAAATTCAATCAAAAGCTCGCCTTCTTCTATATCGATAGCGCTTATGGTGCCGATATCGCCGTTAAAGACTTCTTTGTCATAGTTATTGACTGTCTGCAGTACTTTATCGCCAACTCTGTATTGCCAGCCAAACTTGCTAATATGTGCACCCTCTTTGGCGTTCAATATCTTTTGCAACTCAGCATTGAGCGAGCGGCTACCCAGTCCGCCTCTATTCATCGGTGTCAGCACTTGTACGTCTTTTATCGGGTCAAGTCCAAAGCGGTCTGGTATGCGCTTAGATACAACATGCAGCAGTTTCTCGCTAATGTCTTCTGGTGTCTCGCCTTTGATAAAGTAAAAATCTGAAAGTTCTTGCGATTCTGCTTGTAAGGGCATCTGCCCTTCGTTTATGCGGTGGGCATTGACAATGATTTTGCTGGTGGCGGCTTGTCTGAATATTTCTGTCAGTCTCACCACCGGCAGTGCCTGAGATTGAATAATATCTGCCAGCACAGCGCCTGGGCCAACCGAAGGCAATTGGTCGACGTCGCCTACCAGAAGCAAGCTGGCATGGTCGGGTATGGCTCTGAGCAGTTGGTTCATCAAAACCACATCTATCATCGAGGCTTCATCGACAACTACTATATCTGCCTCAAGCGGGTTTTCTTTGTTACGCTTGAAGGCGAAAGCTTTTGGGTCGAATTCGAGCAGCCGGTGTATCGTTTTGGCTTCCAGCCCGGTCGATTCAGAAAGCCTTTTGGCGGCACGACCGGTGGGGGCGCACAACAAAATGCGGGCTTTCTTGGCAGCGATAATTTGCAAGATGCTATTGACCAGGGTTGTTTTGCCGACACCGGGGCCGCCGGTTATGACCAAAAGCTTGTTTTGCAATGCCAGGGCGACTGCTTTCTTTTGAGACTGCGATAGTTCGATTTTGGCCTTTTCTTCCACCCAAGGAATCGCCTTTTCAATATCGACAGCTGACCAAGCCGGAAAGCCTGTGTGCAAACGAATGAGGCTCTCGGAAACGCCCACTTCGGCTTTATACAGCGCGGTTAAATATACGAGCGGTTCTCCTTCCCCGCCGATAAGTTCAAGGGTGAGATTTTGCGCTTTGATCTCGGCATCAATGGCGGTGCTGGTTAAATCTTGCGAAATTTCAAGCAAATTGGCTGCTTCTTCTATAAGATTAGCGCGAGAGCAGGCGCAGTGACCGTCCCCCGAATATTCCTGCAAAGCATGCCGAACACCAGCTTGCGCTCGCATAAGTGAGTCTTTCGGTATACCTAGATTTTGAGCGATGGTGTCGGCTGTCTTGAAGCCTATTCCGTGTATATCGAGAGCAAGGCGATATGGATTTTCTGATACTTTGGTGATGGCGTCATTGCCATAGGTGCGATAAATGCGCACCGCCCGCGATGTGCCGACTCCATATGATTGTAAAAAGACCATTATCTCTCTAATAATCTTTTGTTCGCCCCAGGCAGCTACCACCCGGTCTTTGCGCATCTTCCCTATGCCCGGTAAACTCAGCAATTTTTCTGGTTCGTTTTCAATTACTTCAAAGACATTCTCTCCAAAGGCTTTGACCAGTTTTTTAGCAAAGTGAGGTCCGATGCCTTTGATCATGCCAGAACCAAGATACTTCTCGATACCGTCTATAGTGCTTGGTTGCACCACGCTCAGTTTCACAGCTTTGAACTGCATGCCATAGTTTTTATCGTTGAACCAGTTGCCTATGCAGTCAATAAACTCACCGGGCGATATCGAGGCGGCGCTGCCCGTGACTGTGACCAGATCTTTCTGACCTCGTACCTTTACTCGCAGAACACAAAAGCCGCTTTCTTCGCTATGAAAAGTAACCCGCTCAACCGAGCCGCTAAGCTTTTCGCCTTCGATTTTCGGTTCTGGTCGCTTCAGCTCTGGTGGCATGGTCTCTGTTACTCTGCTACTCAGTCATGTTGGCTTCAAGGGTATTATTTGTGCCAGCACTGCCATTAGAGCTGGCACTGGCGCTTGTACTTATTTCTGCACTTGCACTTGCATTTGCTGTTGCCTGCTGTGCGATACCATCGCCGCAATAGACGTTAAATCTCGACTGGCGCAGAAAGCCCACAAGAGTGATATTGCAGGCTCGTGCCGTTTCATAAGCTAGGCTGCTTGGTGCCCCCACCGATGCCACCAAGGCAATGCCGGCTTTGGCAGCCTTTTGTAAAAGCTCAAAGCTGGCTCTGCCGCTCAATAGCAAAATGGTGTCTTCGAGGGGCAAGAGGTCTTGCTTTAGTCTGTCGCCGATAAGTTTGTCTAGGGCGTTATGCCTGCCTACGTCTTCTCTCACCGCCAAAAGTCGCCCTTCTAGGTCAAACAAAGCCGAGGCATGAATGCCGCCTGTTGAGCCAAAGTCGGGCTGCTGCGCTTGCAAGGTCTTGGGCAATTCGTACAAGAGTTCGGCGGAGACTTTCTTGCTTAGCGGTTGCACCAAAGATTGTGTTTTGGCTGTGTCGATTGATTTCTTGCCGCAGACACCACAGCTTGAGCTGACATAGCTGTGTCTTTCTAGGCTGAGTGCGTCTAAGTTGACTTTATCGGGATACTTCAGACTAACTGCAATAGAGTCTTGCCCCAGACTTTCGACCTGCAAGATCTGATCTATATTGCTAATCACCCCTTCGCTATATAGAAAGCCCAAGGCGAGATCTTCATCGTTGCCTGGGGTGCGCATAGTGACAGCTATGGTCTTAGCTGGTTCTCGCAAATATATTTCCAGCGGCGCTTCCACCGATAGCCAGTCTTCAGATATAACTTGGCTCAGAGTTTTGCTCTGGCTTTGACTTTCGCTCTGCCTGTGGCTCTGACTTTCGCTCTGCCTCTGGCTCTGACTTTCGCCCGCATTACTAACCCGCACAGTCTGCACCGACATTATGCTGCGGCTTTTCTCGGCTGAATTCGAGTTTGGTGTTTGTTCGGGCATTAGCTCAGGTGGTCACCGCTGCCGGTGACTTCTTAACGCTGATAACAATCTGCTTCATCATCGGTTGGTCGCTCTGCGGGCTGAAATCACCTATTGGGCAAAGCACGTTGCATTCGGGCATATAACCTGCGGCGCTGCCTTGGGGAATGTTGTATTTGACGGCGCGGAACTCTTTGACTGTGCGCTCGCTGCCGTCTTTGGCATAACTAGTGATGTCAATCAGGTCGAATTGATTGATGCCCAGAGCCTGCATGTCTTTCTCATTCATAAAGAGCAGAGTGCGCAGATTTTTGACGCCGCGATAACGGTCGTTGTCTGAATAGATTGTGGTATTGAACTGGTCGTGGCTGCGCACCGTGCACATCATCAGCTTGCCTGCCGGGGGCAAGGCGTCATGCATCGCCGCAGTTGAAAAGTTGGCTTTGTTCGTCGGTGTTCTAAAGTCTAGTTCGCGTGCCGGTTGTTCTAGTCTAAAGCCGTGGGGCTGCCTCACTCTTTGGTTGAAGTCTTGGAAGCCCACCAGGGCTTCAGCCATCTTGTCTCTAATTAGATCATAGTTGCCGCAATAGTCTTCCCAGGGGGTCTTGGAATTAGGCATGACTGCGCGGGCGATACCACATAAAATGGCAATCTCAGATTTTAAGTGGGGTGAAGCCGGGGCTCTCTTGCCGCGCGAGAGGTGCACCATGCTCATCGAGTCTTCTACGGTAACGCTCTGTTCGCCTGCCTTTTGCATGTCGATTTCGGTGCGACCCAGGCAGGGCAAGATGAGGGCTTCTTTGCCGTGCACAATATGACTGCGGTTGAGCTTGGTGCTCACCTGCACGGTCAAACCGCAGCGGCGCAGGGCTTCGAAAGTGCGTTCGGTGTCGGGTGTGGCAGTAGCAAAGTTGCCGCCTAGGCAAAGAAAGACATTGACTTTGCCGTCGTACATGCCGTTAATGGTGCGCACGGTATCGAGACCATGCTGCCTGGGTGATGTGATACCGCAGGCGGCATCAAGTCTAGCCAACCACTCTTCGCTTGGTTTGTGGTCGACGCCGCAGGTGCGATTGCCCTGCACATTACTGTGACCACGAATGGGAGTGGGACCAGCGCCCAATCTGCCGATATTGCCCCTGAGCAATAATACGTTCATGATCTCACGGATGGTATCAACACCATATTCATGCTGGGTGATGCCCAGGCACCAGCTCATGATGCAGCGCTCAGCCTGGCGATAGATTTCTGCCGCCTGCACAATTTCGGCTTTGCTTATGCCCGATTGTTTTTCTAGTTCTTCCCAGCTCACCGAGAGGCAGGCTTCTTTGTATTCTGCAAAGCCGGCACAATGTTTTTCGATGAAAGCTTTGTCTATATAAGTTCTGTCTGGGGCGCTGCTATCGCTCTCAGCCTTTTCAATGAGATATTTAGCCATGCCGCGCATAATTGCCATGTCGCCGCCCACCCGCGGTTGCAAGTTGAGGGTGCTGGTGGGTGTCACCTTATAGGTGAGCATGTCCATGATTTCATGCGGTGTAATGGCGCTCTTTGCCGCCACTTCGATGAGGGGGTTGATATGAACTATTTTCATATTGCGCGCCTTCACGCCTTCGGTCAAAGCGGTGAGCATGCGCGGTGCATTAGTGGCGGCGTTTACGCCGATGACAAAAATGGCATCTGAATTGTGCCAGTCGTTCAGATCGCAGGTGCCTTTACCTGTGCCGATAGAAGCTTTGAGGGCGCGTCCGCTTGCCTCGTGACACATGTTTGAGCAGTCGGGCAAATTGTTGGTGCCTAGCTCGCGGGCAAAGAGTTGATAGAGAAAAGTGGCTTCGTTTGATAGTCTGCCCGATGTATAAAAGCTGGCGGCATTGGGCGAGGGCAAGGCTTTGATATGCTTGGCGATGAGGGCGAAGGCGTCATCCCAGCTTATCGGTTCGTATTTGTCAGTCTGGCTGTTATAGACCATCGGCTCGGTCAGCCTGCCCTCGTCTTCCAGCTCAAAGTCGCTCCAGTCGAGCAACTCTGTCACAGTGTGCTCGGCAAAAAACTGGCGGTCGGTGCGCTTCTTGGTCATCTCCCAGGTGACATGCTTGATGCCGTTTTCGCAGATGTCCATCTTGAGGCCATGCTGGTCATCGGGCCAGGCGCAGCCCGGGCAGTCATAGCTTTCTTTCTCGTGGTTCATCTGAAAGACAGCCTGCACCCCTTCCACAATTTCGTTCTGCTCAAGCAAAATGCGCCCGACGCTCATGGCTGCGCCCCAGGCTGCCGCCGGGTGGTCATAATCTTTCTGCGAGAAATTCTTGGCTTGCTTGCGGTCTTTCTTTTTCGGCATGACTGGCCCTGCTTAAATTGAGGAAGAGACAGCCGGCAGCACCGGCACCTATTTGAATCTTAGCCCATTGACATGGTGAAAGTATTAAGTAGCTTGAGCCCCGCAACCAGGCTGATTGTGATTGCGGGGCTCTATAGCTTTACTTATTTCGGTTACGATTTACTTCTTGGCGGGCGGCTGGGGCAGGCTAAAGAGCATCTGACCTTTTCTAATTGCCTCGATAATCTTGGGCGAAACACTGAGGTTTGTCTCAAGCAAGCGCTCGGGTGTCTTCGCCAGCCATTCAGTCAGGGTGATCTCTTCATAATTGCCCGAGTTGAATACCGCCAGCACTTCGCACTCTTCATCGCCGACGGTCTCTAGATAGTGACCGCAGCCCATAGGCACATAACCGACGTCGCCAGGTCCAAATTCGCGGGTGATGCTGCGCCCTTGCGAGCCGAAAACAGTCATGCGCGCCCGACCTTTGATGTAATACTGCCATTCATCGGCATTGGGGTGCCAGTGCAAGAGGCGCATCGCATATGGTTTCATCTTTAAGATGGCACCGGTCATCGTGGTAGAAATCGGAAACTGTTTTTGGTCGACAACATTAAAGGAACCGCCCGGTGTCGACACTGGTGTCTTTCCACCTAAACTAAACTTGTGAGTGAGGGGCGGCGGATTTTCACTGCCCGGCACCGGGTCTAAGGGCAGCGGCGCGGGCACTGGTCCCTGGCTGATATAGACTTCTTTCTTGGGGAAGCCGGCGAAAGTGCTGGCCGGCAAACCGAAGTTTTTGCTGAGCACCTCTGGTGGTGTCTGTGCCAACCAGTCGCTCACACTGAAAGTAGAAAATTCAGAAAAATAGCCACTGTCGAAAACCAAGATAAAGTGGCACTCTTCGTCGCCCAAGCCTTGAATAGAATGTCCATGACCGCGGGGGAAATACCAAACATCGCCAGGTCCAAAATCTTTGATTTCGTGATGACCTTCAGGGTCGATAACAGTGATGCGACAATGTCCTTTCACCACATAAGCCCATTCGGCGGCATTGGCGTGCCAGTGCATTTCGCGCAGCCCACCAGGCTTAAGAAACATCGAAACCCCGGCTAGCCCTTTTGATATCGGAAAGTTTCTGGCGGTCGCCTCGTTTGATGCCCCGCCGGGATGCTCTTTGAGCGGCTGTTTGCCAAGCTCATACTTAATCTCAGGCATCTGATCGCCGTCGTTTGTGGCAATCTTGCCGTCGGGTGTTTGCGCCAGCTTCGGCACGCCGTGTCTAGCCACCCAAGGTGCTTCGCTGCGCGCCGACGCCGCAAGCGGGTTCAACTGCAAGACGAAAGCCACCGCCAGGGCAATAGCACCGATGTTTCTTTTTTCCATATGCTCAAATCTATTGAAGGGAATTGAATTTTAGCCCATTGACATTGTGCGCAGGTGAGATGGTCGCTTTGTAAGCTACCACCCGGCAGTGCAATTTTTGACAGAGTGCAGGTCCGTCATGAGGATGATGTGCAGAACTCCAAGTTCAGTTATTCTTATGAATAGGGCACTTGTAAGGAGGTCTTGCATATGGTCCGCAGCATAATCAGGCTTTTACTCACCGCCAGCGCCTTTTACTTCCTTTTGCCGATGCTTCCCGGAGTAGAGTTTCATGGCAACTTCATGCACGCCCTTGCCGCTGGCATCTTGTTTGCATTCTTCGGTTGGTTGGTTGAATTTCTAGCCATAGCCATCAGTGCCATGCTGACAATCGGCACCTGGGGTATGGCGCTCTTGATACTTGTGCCGGCTTGGCTTTTCGGATTTTGGCTTTTGCCTGCCGTAACTCTTAAGGTGCTTGCCGGAGTCATGCCCGCCACGCTCTCTATCACAGGCTGGCTGCCGGCTATCGGCGGTGGCTTGATAATGATGATTATCGGTGTTGCCACAAGCGGAGACACGCATAAGAAGATGCGCCGCGACATCAAGATCATTCGCCAATCTTGAGCAATTTAACTAAATGGCGCGCACCTTAGCAGCTTTGCGCTTGCAGATGGTAAATTTAAGGCAGCAGAGAGGTTAATCCCGCAAGTTGCCGAGTTTCGAATGAACGCATGACTATCAGTGACAAGGGGAGCATCAGAGAGCTTATTTCGCGGCAGGCGTTTCGTCCCGCAACCCCTTGGAACTGGGTTATTGCCATAGTTCAGACTATCTTTAGAGTAGATCTGTTTTTCAACAATAGGCTGCGCATTCAAGAGAAAGACTTGCAGCAGATTAGGAACCTGCCGCCGGGTTGCGGTGTGCTCTTGCTTTCTAATCACGCCGACGAGAATGATTTCAAAGTTTGCGTAGAGGTCTCGCGTCGCTGCAATAGACGATTTTTCTATATGATGAATCGCGAGGCTTTTGATGAAGTCTCGGGGCTTGCCGGTTGGCTTTTTCAGCGGCTAGGCGCATTCTCGGTGGAACGCGGGGGCGACACCGCCAAGTCGAAGCGCTATGCAGTCGATGTGGTGGCGGGCGGTCGCGATGTGCTCGTCGTCTTTCCAGAAGGCGAAATCTATTACCTCAACGACACGGTGCAGCATTTCAAAAGTGGTGCAATCGATGTGGCAATGCAGGCGCTGACACAAAAGCGCGAGCGCGATGCTGCCTGGTCTGTTTTTGTGGTGCCCATGGCTATTAAGTATCACTATCGCCATTCAATAGCAGATATCTTAGAGCGGCGCGTGCAGCAGCTAGAAAAGAAGCTTTCTTATTTCGCCAAGAAACAGGCTCTGAAAGAGCGCATCGGCGCAATAGTTGCCGAGGTGTTGCACCGCAAAGAGATTATGCTGAAACTCTCCGCCGGCTCTGAGCGCCTGAGTGAGCTGAGCGACAGAGTGAAAGATGTGCAGAAAAGTTTATTGCATGAGCTTGAAGATAGATATGGTCAAGCTGCCCCCGATGAAGGCGCTGCCGCGATAGATCGCAGTTGGCGTCTTAGTTCTCACTTGCGCCAGTTGGTGGTGCAAGCTAAAAATCGCACATCGCTGGTGATGAATAGACTGCGCTCTGATTTGTCTGAGCTCAAACATATTGCTGAAATGGATAGCTGGCAGCCGCATTATATTGCCGATAATCCCTCGGAAGATCGACTTGCCGAGATGGTGCTAAAGCTAGAACGCGAAGTCTGCGGCGTCAAGCGTCCGTTGCAAGTGGCGCCGCGCAGTGCTTTTGTGCGCATCGCTAAGCCGATAGACCTCGGGGTGTTTCTGCAAGACTATGAACAAGACCCGCGCAAGACCCGGCGCGTGGTGACAGAGCAGATGCACGAAACAATTCAGAGTTTGATAGACGGGGTTGATGCCGAGTTTCACGTGCCCTCGACAAGCGATGCTGGGTGATGCGGGCGGTGTGATGAGGGCTGTGTGATGGGTTTAGCTGTGATGAGCTGTGCTTTGATGTGATGTGTTTTGATGTGATGTGTTGTGTTGGCGCGAGTTGGAGTTATTCGATATCTTGGGCTAGATTTTCGATGGTGCCGTCTTTTTCTTGGTCGGCTAGTTCACTATCTTGCTCTTTGTCAGCTTCGTCTTGGTCTTCGTCTTCGTAGAGGCGCTCTTCTAAGAGGTCCATGGCAGAATCTGCTGCGTCGTCTAGGTCGAGATAGAGGTTGTCTTTTCTAGAGTCTTCGGTATCGAGTCCGGTGGCAATCCAGGTAAGCACACCGTTGATTTCATGCACGATGCCGCCCGGCTGGCAGACTATAGCTTTGAAGGGCATAGCCAGGGCAGCGCGCACTAGTACGAAGGTGTATGAGTCTTCAGATTCAGTTTCGGCTTCGGTTTCAGTTTCGGATTCGGTTTCGGCATCAGTAGCGGTTTTGAATTCGCCCTGGGTAGTGTTGGCAGTATCTCTGCCTTTGGGGCTGCCTGTGTCTGCTAGCGCAGGTGAGTGGGGGTTAGCTTTGATATTAATTTGCGGAATGTCGTCGTCGCTATCTTGATAGCGGCGGGCACCGGTAAGAAAGCGCGGTGGAGCGGTCACGATAAGCTGCCCCAGCCAGGCTGTGGGAATCTGCTGTTTGAAGACTTCTTCCAGTTGATCTCTAATAACGGCAGCTGGGTCTTCGCCAAGCCAGCCAAGAAAGTGGTCGGGTTTGGTGAGAAGGGTCAGGTCGTCTTGCAGGATGTTCATGGATTGGTGAGTATTCTACAACTTTCTAGAGGGTATTTTGGTGCTTGATTTAGTTAGTTGGTCTGAGTCATTAATTTCATTGAGAGAGTGCTGATGTCATGACTACCTTGGGAAGTACTTTCAGCGGGGCGTAAAGTGCTTTGAGGTTGAGGCGAGTGCAAGGGAAGGTAGAAAAGACGATAGAACAGGCGGCGGAACGAGCGACTGGGTATTGAGACTTTTGTTAGGCCTTTGATACCATTTAGACTCTGTGGATTCAGGGAAAATCTGGAATACGCCTTAAGCGGAGCGGATAATGACTGACAGAAGTGATTGGCATCCAAGCGACGTTCAGCTAATGGAATCTCTTATTAGTCTTGGATGTAACTTAGATGAAGTACTAGAGATTGAGCATTACTTTATTGCACCTGATAAGAATTCTGTTGCACTGCTACTTCAAGCTTTTCCTAAAATTGGGCACGAATTAAAGCACATCAGCGAATATGACGGAGAAGCTGGGAATTACCTTGTTTGTTCTGTTGAGATGCGCAGTCCTGCCGAAGTGACAAAACGAACTGGTAACCTAGGTCAACTCGCAACGCTCTATAAGGCGATTTATGATGGCTGGGGTACGTCAGTCTGATTCGAATGAAGTGGCGACTTAATATTCAGACCTCAGATAGAGCGCGCAGAGTTCTGCAAGTCTGTATTGAATCATCTAGGCATGTGAGTTCGGTTCTGCTTTCTTTTTCTTTGAGGCAGAATGATTGTAGTTGTGGCGGTTATGTTGCCAATTAAGTCCTATTTGCCTTTTGGAAGGTTCTTCGGTCTGATTGTGCCATTCCTTAGTTCTGTGATTAGGTCAGCGAGAGGCACCGGCTGATAGAGGTCAATCTTGACGGGTCGCACTTTCTTTGCTGGCTCAAGACCGTTTCCGGCAAAGGTGAACTTCATGGCGTCATACTCTTCAAGGCGCGTTATCGTTTGCGGGTATTGCTTTCTTAGATTGATGATGAAGCGAAGTCTTTCGATGAATGGCATGTGGGCAGAATTGTTCTTGTGGTGCTTCTTGTTGCAATGGCTGCAAAGGCCTGTCCAACTATTGCCACCAGATAAGGGCGAGCCGGCAAAGGACGTGACGAGGCAGTGCCCGGCGCAGTCGGGGCAAGGCTCGACTAATAGTTCGTCTCTCCAGCCCAGCAGCAGAAAGCCTAGGCATAAGGGACCATCGCCGTCGACATATGGCCAAGAGCAGTAAGAAAATGGAATGTCGCAGAAGAAGTATTCGGCGCATTCCAGAATAGTCTTTTCGTTAGCTCTCAAAAGGTCAAGGTTTGCTGTGAAAAGATGGAAGTCCTCTTCAGCATTTGGCTTGGGAGAAGCTTTATAACCGCACGAAACAATACTCATTTTTTACCTCGCTTTAGCTGAATTTATAGAGCGCTTGCAAGCTGAGTTTTCTCAAATTAGCGCTGTTTCTAGATTAGCATAGTTGTTGGTGTCGATGTCGGTGTCGGTCGGTCGGGCGGGTGATGGGTGCTTCTTTGGTCTTCGCATCTTGGGGGCCTCGAATATTGCACTGAGAGAGGCGCCAAGGTGATTGATTACAGGTAGTTTACAGATTCGAAGCTTTAATTCTCAATTGAGTACTGTCCTCAAGAGTTGTGCTTTGCATTGCAGTTGGTTTCCCAGATAGAGATCTGCTGTGATATACCTTACAAATGCAATCCCAGGCAAA
The DNA here is from genome assembly GCA_017303615.1 of Obscuribacter phosphatis (SeqCode). Classification (GTDB taxonomy): domain Bacteria; phylum Cyanobacteriota; class Vampirovibrionia; order Obscuribacterales; family Obscuribacteraceae; genus Obscuribacter; species Obscuribacter phosphatis_A. The sequence continues at coordinate 40,314 of JAFLCK010000002.1, read as the reverse complement.
CTCCCAGTTAATGCGTTCTTGTTCTAGCCTCACTCTTGTTCCAAAAGTATTGTCCCTTAGTGCGAGATAAAGGTTCTGTTCCTCCACCGATAACGTTCTTAGATTAGCGGCGAGAATGGGTTTCTCTTCCATGACCCAAAGGTCCCTATGCAATGTCAGCGTTTCCTCGTCCATCAGCAATGACTCCAGTTGTGGTAAATGTGATCTCGCGGAATTTAAGATGTTGAATCCGTGCGTATCGAGATCACCCCAGTAGTAGCATTCAATCTTAAGCAACCATGTCACGGCTTCGACAATTTCAACAGAGTAGCCCCGACCGAATATGGCGATAGCACCCGGAAGATCCCGAAAGCAGAGGGCGGTTTGGTCGTTTTCTACAATGAACGCTCTTATGATAGGCAAGTTAAGTCGAGCAAATTCATCTACTGTGCAGGTTATGTCGGAAAGTCCTGAGAAGTGGTTTCTTAGCTCGCTATCTAAAACTCTAAAACGCACCAGTCGAGGAGGAACAGTTAGACCAGTAAGTTTGTATAGATTATCTTCATCTTTATCTTGGATTACTGACAGTAGTTTTGTGATGATGCCGGAGTGTCTTTCCAGCCATTTTGTGTCAACACCAGAGACTGGTATCTGCCTTGGATATAAATTGACTGGAGTTTTCTTTTCAAACCACTCCAGCAATGACGTAAGCCTTGCAATATCCGAGTCTGAATAGTCTGCTAGAGCATAGAAAACGCGTGGCAACGTGTGAAGCAAAATAGGCCATTTTTCACTTAAGTCCAGAAATCTCTGCTTGGCTCTCTCCCATCGAGAGTGCTCTCCAATCAATAGAGCAACTTGCGCCGCATCAGTGAACGAAATTTCTTGAGGTAAACTCTGAGTGCCAAGAATGTGCCAACGTTTGTCGCTCCACGAGAGAGTGCCTGTCCCCTGCCAAGATCTCCAGGCTATAATCCAATCTTTGACTGCTGAAGGGTTGGCTGCTGCTTCTTTTTCAGTGGGTGTTCCCAGTTTGATGCGCAGGGGCCAAGCATTTGAGTCAGTGCTGCTAAGCCAGCTTTGATGCTTGCTAGCATAGAGGCGCGTTAGCTTCTCTTTTACACCTTCAGGAAGTAGCAATCGCTGATTCGACATCTCGTCTCATTTCCTCAGTGAGTTTAAGGCGCTTGCCTATGTTGTCATACTCGAGCGGAAGCTGCATCGAAACGCGTCGATCACGAATATCAACAAAGGCAGCTCCGCCGATAAATGGCTCTAGGGTCATCACTGACTTTAAAGGTGTCGCAACAATCATTTGAAAACCGAACTCCTTGAAAATATTCATCGCGGCAGCCGTGAACTCGTTGTCGGCTTTGTCAAATGCTTCGTCAAGGACGATTGCTGCATATGTGGGCTTTAGTTCCTCATCTCGACTCAATTGATAATTCAGCGCGGCAGCCAAACAGGTGGTGGCAAGCTTTTGCCTTTGTCCACCAGACTTGCCTGCGCCACTTCTGTAGCTTTCAATCTCGCAGCCATCCGCATCGATTTCAAGACCAACAAATTCGACATGCTCGCGCACATCCAAGACCATTTTTTTCCAATTCTTGTCCTCAGTCTCCTGACTCGATAATCGCTTAACAAGTTTGCGTAGGACGTTAAACCTACTTTCAGCCTGCTCCCGATCACCAGAAGACCACGCATGGCTTAAGGCATTGGAAATCTCCTGTCTGAACTCTCTTACCTGCTCTAAGTTGCGATCCTGGGTGTGGATACGCAAGAAAGTCTCTGGATTGAAAGGAGCCCGGCTCAGACTAAAGTTCACCATCTCCATCCGCTCATAAATCATCTTGCGACCGTTGGTGATATGAGTGTTTAAGGCGGCTAAGTTTTGGTTACTCTGGTTGTGAAGTAAGTCAAAGAATTTATCTTCGTACTTTGGTAGATTATCGTTCTCAAGGCGCACTAGAAGCTGAAAGTAGTCACCAGCGCTGGCAAGTGTTTCGTCCATGTTGGCGCTTTCTGTCGACCACTCGCGTTTGAATGTTGCAAATGTAGTTTCAATCTTTTGTTTTTGTTGCTCCATAGAGGCAGTTAATTCTTTCAACTCTTCTTCGATTAGCTTGTCAACTCTGTGACCGGTTTTGTCTAGGTTATTCAAGCCGACAGTATTGGCCTCCCAGTCGAATCTGCGCTTTAGCTCCTCTCTATGTTCGCTGGCAATTTCAGCTTGTCCCCATTGCTCGAATTTCTCCGAAAGATCATTTTTGCATTTGTCCAGCGCACGCTTATGCTCACGTTCTTCGCCATTAAGTTCTGCAATGTCATCCTCTATCTCGCGGACTTTCTTCCGTTTATTTTCCATCTGTTCACCTAAACTCTGCAGATTAGAGTTAGTGCTCTCCAATTGCCTTATCTGTTCGTTCAGGTCACGAATTCTATCTATAGAAGGAGTAGCATCAATGTCCTTCCATGACAGGTTTGCTAATGTTTGCCAACGGAGTCCGTCGGCACTCAGCTTCTTGTTTTCAGACTCTATAGATTCTATTTCATTATTTTTAGCCTTTAGCTGTGCTGTTAACTCTTGCTCTTCTCTCTCGAAGATAGCCAATTTTGCTCTGTTATCGAAGCCCAGAACCCAGAAACGCTTATCGTTAATATCCCGGCGATCGTCCTTTTCGTGGCGAGCCTTGCTTGACTTAATCAAACCTTCAATTGTTACTGCCGGTCTCTCCGAAGCGCGTAGCGCTTGAGGGGATGAGACACAGTCAAAATTGAAACGCTCAATCAAGTCAGATTTGAGCCATGGGCTGCATGCATGCCCTTTGAATGTAAGTTTGCTTACAAGAGAGTTTAGCGGTGCAGTTCGATCTGTTCGACTAGTCGTTGAAGATGTTTTGTAGTAAACCAGTCGCATGCCGAGATTGGTGGAGTTGACGTAGTTGGTCAATGCGTTGTAATGACGGTCTTCGACAAGAACTGATAAAGCAAATCCGTGCAAGACACGCTCTATTGCACCGCGCCATTCTGTTTCTTCCGCTCGCACCTCAAGCAGTTCACCGACAAACGGAAGTGAATCTTCATGAACGGATATCGCAGTGCAAATCTGCTTTCGCAGTCGGAGCATGTGTGAGGGAATATTGGATGGCTGTCGTCTTAACGATTCAACTTCACGGCGACACTCTGTAAGACGCTCTTCCAATGCCCGCTTCAGAGTTCGAGCGTCTAGCAGCTTTTGAAGCATGACGTCACCACGAGATTGCAGATCTGACAGGAGCCCGCGTGCTTCGGTTACCATGGCAACGAAACTCTCTGCAGATGCCGGTGTTTCCCATCCTAATGCCCCGCAAGCCTGTTGAACCTGCCCGAGCTTCAAGATCTTCTCTGTTTTTGAGTGTTCCGCCTGAACCCTATCGTTTTTTAGGCGTTCGATAAGACCTCCACCCTTCTCTTGGTGCAGCTGCTCCAGTACGGAAAGCTTTTCTCTTTCTGCAAGCTTTGCCGATTCCTTCTGTTCGATGACCGCGCGAGTCTGCTGGACCTTTAGGCTAAGCTCAGCAATTCGCTCACTAAATAATTTGCATCGTAGCTGTTCTGTGAATGCTTCGAGGTCTTGCTGCAGGCGCGACAAAGCCAGGTATTGCTCATTCAAGGTTTTGCGTTCTTCGAATAGCTCTCGCGCCGGTTTCAGCGTCTCTATTTGCAGGCGTGCCGTTATTACCGATTGGTGAGCCTGATCAAGTTCACCAAATTCCTTTACGAGGCGGTCAGCGACTTCGAAGGTATCAGGTGGATCTAGCATAAATTCACGAAGAAATAGATTCAGATCGCCTAGATTCTTTGCTGACTGCGTTTTTTGAAGAAGGCGCAAAGCCATTTCATGTTCAATACCTAACAACCTTCTAAAACGCTCAGCATGAGGTCTAAACTCATCGTTTATATGAGCCTGCCCATCAAACGCATGCTTGATCTTACGAATGTCGATGTCGATTCCATCGAGTTCCTTAAGGTCGAACTCGCGTTCGAAGATCATATAAAGTCGTTTCACATCTTGAGGATTATTGCTTGTGCCTTTGATGTATAGGAATTGTGCAATGGTAACAGTTCGTCCAAGTGCATTTCGATATGACAAAGCAAGTGCGGAGCGTGTTGTGTTTTCCCTTAGATAGCGTACTACGTATTCACCTGATTCACTATCTTTCTGCTCAGCATAGGCACCCCTTAGGTAGCTGAGAAGATTTCTATCATTCTTTCTGGCGCGATCTCCTTCCCTTGCTGCGGCGTTAAAGTCGTGCCACTTTGGTGGGACTAGGAGCGCGGCAATCGCATCAAGCAGTGTAGACTTTCCCGCTCCAGATGGTCCGGTAATTAGGAAACCTTTTTCCGCGATGGGCATGTCATGTAACTGAGAAAATGTTCCCCAATTTAGTACTTGAAGTCGACGCATGCGGAACTGATTTGGTGGTACTTCTATCTTTGAGTCCGAGGTTTCTTCAGTCGTCATCTTCTTCACCCAATTCTGCGCCGTAATCAGCCTCACTTTGTTTGATGTGGCATTTTTGCCGTGGTTGTCCCTCAGCCGCGGCGATATCTGAGTACAGTTTTGTGAGTGAGACTATTTCCTCTGCAGAAAAGAGTAGTTTGAGTGTTGGTGATACCTCAAATCGATCTTTACTCCCCCGAATTAACTGTAGAATGTTATTCTTCTTGCACTTCTCAACAGAGGCCTTCACGCGTTTGATGAAGCCGGCGCGGTCGGTGCTTGCCGCGCGTTCGTAAACTGATAGATGATCGATTAGTTCACTCTCCGACACAACCGCTCGTTCTCCATGTGCGTCTGCAGCGGTTAATCGTCTGCGAAGATGGAGAATTAGTACCGAATCTACGAAAGTCAGTTGAGACCGGCGTAACAAAGTCGGCACTTCGACTCCTTGACTGTCAAACTGTTTGACGAAAGCTACTTGCTGCTCGCGATCAATAACGATATCGAGAAAGAACTCGGAAAGCCTACTCTTAATGATTCGCTCATCTCTTATGAGAGCTGTCCATAGTTTTGAATGTTTCTTACCGGAGACAAATGGTCCCGCGAGCAAATGCATCATAGTTCGGCGTGTATCCAATGGTAGAGCACCAGTGTCACCAAAGAATAAAGCATTTGCACCCTCCGGTTGATCCTCATTTCCGAGCGAGTACGAATTGCAATCCATTTGGCTCAAATCTGAAGCATCGTTATCCAAGATCATTCACCGTTTCCCTTTGGAAGAAAATCATCGGTATTCTTGCCGATCGCCGTTCGCCATCAGCCCCCTCCCAAACAACCTTTTCATTCTGATCAGGGACAACAATGCCATGGCGAGTCCCAAGCGAAATATAACCAATGACAGAGCCTAAGCCTTGTAGAACTGGATAAATTCTAATTACTTCGCCAATCGATACCTGTTGCACCTGGTGATCAGAGAGACACGCGAGGATGTTACTTTTCAAAGTGCGGAAATCGATCTCGGACTGCGCGACTAATTCGCTGATCGCCTCAAGGTTGATGTCAGCCGGTGGAGCATCGGAAATCGTAGTGTCAGATAGCCCGAGAGATGGGTCATGCAGGGTCATCTGCGATAGGCTGCGGATGCGGCAGCTAGTTAGTGGTAAATCGTATTCAAGCTTCTCTGTGAGTCCTAGGACGTCTTTGAGATTGAGCGCAGCGAGTTGGGCTTCATTCAACAATTGGTTTATTCTTCGTTGCTCTAAATATTCACGACTTTGCACGAAGGCCTTGAGGCTTCGAGCGAAGTTCTGTAGAACGTCATGCACAATGCCGCCGTGTTCCAAGAGGGTTCGTGTCATACGGCGCAGAAATTGACGTTCATCGGGTGTCAGTCTCTTGAAGAACTCTCGTTCGGCAAGGGTTTCGAGGGCGTCTTCAAATACTTGATTCTGCTGAGGATCTGTCAATAGTCGCCAGAAGGCAGCGAAGGTTCGTCCGGCGTTACTCTCTCCGATGAGATCGACACCAGCAAATAGCGCTTCGAGTACGTCGCCTCGACTATCGGTCTCTTCGAGAAGCTTCTCGCGCAAGCTGCGATTCAGTATATCGAACTCATCTCTTACACGTCTGAAGTCAGCCACCAGTTCCTTCGTCAACGTGATTACTTCTCTAACGCGTTCTAGGGCTTGAAGGTCATTGAGGACGTGGATATCACCGCTTTCAACGCGTGCGATTTCTTTGTCGATGCGGTCTCGTTCTTGCAGCAGTGTTGAGATACGAGAGCTCTTATTTCTGTCTGTCTCTTCTATAAGTCTCACTAGTTGTTGAATGACCGCAGATAAACGACTTTCTGTTGCTGTCGCTCGCCTGTCGATATTACTTTCTAAGAATCTAATTGCTTGCGCTGCGGCTGCGGAAATTTCGTATTCTTCTTCTGTGGCGCCTACGGGAAAGTACCGCTCCAGGTAGCCAGCTGATAGCCAATCGGCTACATAAGCCTGCGCGCGCTGTGGCACGTCGACGCCCGCAGCGCGAAGTTCTTCAAGCTCTCGTTCAATTCGCTCATACAGAATGGATTGCGGAACACGCCTCTCATTGTCCAGTAAATGAGCCTGCAGCAAGGCTAAGATAATAGGAGCATTGCGAGATGCAAGCAGGCTCCAGAGAGGCTTGTCACGCAGACGTTCATAGAAGGCAATTTGGCGGGCTACTCTCATAGACTTACCGGGACGATATTTGAAATATATCTTAGCAACCGCTCTTTCGTCCTGCAGCTGCGTTTTTTTGATGATTCTATAAACTATTACTTATATTGTAGCGCTCTCTAATGGCGTGATTCTATAACGAGACATGGGTAACCTTGGCGCTGTCGGGGCGTAGCGGAATCTGTCTCACTCAATGTTGCCAAAGAGGGGTCGTCCGCAGAAAGCTCGGTTTCTTCGGCTTCGGCTGCACGTTCGATTAACCAGTCGATTGCATCCCAACCGCCGCGTATCATAGGCCGCTGTGTCGCACCCCACCACGACATTGCTCCCCGAAATCGGGGTATGGCGATGATCTTAGGACGCCTTTCTGGAATTGCCTCACGCTTTCCCTCGGGAGTCAATCTAGTGAGTAATGAATCCGTCGCGTGCACGGTGCATACGTTGGACAAGCGAGCGCAAATCAAGGTCATTAAGTGCGATTCCTCGCGTCTAGCTGTCGCATTACAGCTTGTCGATGTGTAGTTTGATCTTTGCTGCAATGTCAGCAAGGGACGGTTGTCCAGCATAGTAAAGAGCTTCAGTTCCCTTATACTCCCTCTCGAATTGCTTGTATTCCTCAGGGTTTTCGAAGAGGAATGCTGGATTCTTGGATATGCGCAATTCGTCTTGACTTGGAAAGCGTTGTTTCTTTCGTAGTTCATATTGTTCGGTGCCGATGAAGCGCTGCACAGCCTCAACGTCCAGCAACGAATGAACATCGTTGTAGTGTCGGAGAAAATTGGAGGGCATTTTGCCAGAAGATCGGAATTGACGGAATTTGGTAGAGATTGTCTGCAATTTCTCAACGAATGTGTATTCGGGGTTGTAGCAGAGAATGGCAATCGCCCGGTTATCGATGACATCAACCTTATTTGTGCGAGCCGTTTCCAAAGCCCAAGATGAAATGTCCACAGAGGTGTTGGGCGCGGTGTCATCGAAGCCGACTTCAAGTAGGATACCTGGCTTTACTCCCTGAAGTTCTGCGGTCTTGGTTTCATAACTGAGGCGTATGCCACCATTTCGCAGGCGCTCATCGTCATATTCGGTGGCACGTGAAGCTGTGACATCCGCAATGTCAATTTCACCGGCGAGCCAGTCGTAAAATTTCCTGCGGGATTTAATATGAATCTCCTTATCGTGATTCTTTCCAGTTTTTACCTCCATCTCCGCAGGAGGTTCAAAGCGGATGTCTATATCTTCTGAAAACCGTTTGATGATTCCAAACCCTTTGGACAGTGAGGTGCCGCCCTTCAATTCGAATTGAAATCCTTGTTGCTTGAGCCCGTGAAGGCTGTGCATGATCCAGTAATCTTTTTCGACCAAGGTAGGCGTGATGCCATCTCTGCTCGCAATGAGATTCAGCAGAGCTGCAAAATCTGCTCTCTTATGCAAGTATTCAGACATCAAGCCACTTCTTGACCAATTGCTTTGTCGCTACAGTTCCGAAATTTGATGCTGCTTGCATTAGCTTGCGGCGGTCCAATGTCGGAGCTTTAAGCTGAGCATTACGCAAGAGATCTTCGTGCTCTTCTGCAAGTTCATCCAGATTGTTGAGTAAATCAACAATGAGGAACTCATGGGAAAGTCTGCGCGGAAATCGCGGCTTCATTCGAAAATCGAATGTCCGGTTTCCGAAAGTAAACCGTCCGTGACGCTTGTGATTGTAGACAACGGTACGGTTGTAGAGTTGCGTGCCGCCTAGCTCAAGTGTGTTGTAGCTGGCCGGTGAAAGCAGCAAGAAATTGTCATCACGCAGAAATGCAGCAACGAGTTTTCTGTCATCTGGCGGCAACGCGCCATAGGCCGACTGTCGAGGCACGTAGTAGAGTCCTCGAGATAGCTTTTTGAGCCGGCCTGTTTCTTGTAGCTGTTTCAAATGACGGTCAACAGCATTAGAGTCCGGAGCAAGATCTTCACGCCGGTATACTCCGCCTGCTCGAAGCCGACGAGACAGAAGAGCCGCGCCAGTAGGTTTTGTCGGTGTAGCGAGGGCGTGCATAATGCCTGAATTCTCATTGAAGTTTCATGCACTCAGTATAGCGTATATGCCGTGTATACGTCAAGCGTACAGCCTGGACAGTCGAATTGAACCAATAATTGGGCTGCTTATTATGGGGTAGCCAGGCAAAGCTTGCCCAGCTTTACCATTTGACCTATGCTGGATTAGGTCTATGGCACCGGTGCCTTTGTCGGAGCACCGGTCCTTGATGAAGCAAACCTATCGTGAGTTAATTCGCTGAAACCAAAAAGGTCGCAGGCCGTACGGGCATTGAAGGCAGCTCTATTATTTTGGACAATTCAACCCTTCAAGGGCTTGGCCAGCGAGAAATTGAAGCGCTCGGTCGCCACTATTACCTTGTGGGAGAGCGTTGCAGGAACTACACCCGCTCAGTGGAATATCCCATTGCTTAGACGAGCGGCTTAGCAATTCGTAGCAGTCGGCATAGTGTCAAATAGCAAGAGAGATCTAGAGAAAGAGAAGCATTGAAGAGAAGTACTTTCAAGCTGGCGGGCAAGTGGCGTCAGTAAGGCTCGGTTCTGCCGAGAGCGAGGTTTGAAGCTAAGTACTCTCTGCAGCTGGGTCTCTGTGATTGAGAGTCGCGACGCGGAACAACGCAATGAGTCCGTAAGAGCTGCCAGAAAGAGTCGTCTAGCGAATGAGACCAACGAGAGGCAAGAAAAGAAAACTTCAATGGAATTTGTCGAGGCAAAATGTTCCATTCGCCTCCAGCGGCTTGAGGCGCCTCAGGCTGAGACAGAAAGAATAGAAATCTCCACGCAACAAGGTCTTTTAATTTAGCTTCCGGCTGCATCGAATAGCGCTTTGCTCTTCGCCGTTCTACAAGAGCTCCGATAACGCAATGCTTGTTCCCACAGGCAATCTGAAGATCTATTTTTGCAGCAGGCCCACCGATATGAGAATGGGTTTCTGCGGACTATCCGGTCAGGTGCGATCCTTCATGCACGGAAATCCCCTCTCTGGCAACCTCTTCGTCTTCCGCAATCGCCGAGGTGACAGGCTTAAGATCCTTGCATGGGACGGCGATTGCTTCGTGCTTGGGTATAAGCTTCTGTCCAAGGGCACATTCAAGTTCCCGCCGCACTTCGTGGGCAATAGTATCGAGATTGATCACCCAACCTTGAAGATAATTCTCGACGGCATAGATGTGCGCCACATACGACGTCAGAAACGATTCAAAATGTCCTCTCTGATTTAACCAAAACCTTTTCGCCTGCCTGCCTGTCCAAAAAAGGTCTTGGTAAAACCCACCGCGATATCGTCTGGTCTATGCTCGGCGATAGCTCTAATCCCTACACCATCTACGATTTCTCTGAAACAGAACACTCTATGTACCCGGAGAAAGTTCTCAAAGGCTTTAAGGGTGTTCTTCTCTCTGACGGCACAAACAAATTCAACGGGATAATCGCAGCTGGTGCTACTTCTGCCAATTGCTGGGCTCATCTACACTGCCGCTTCGAAGAAGCCTGGCTCGACGACAAGATAACTTAACTGTCGAATTTCCCATGGGCGTAATCAAAAGTCTCTTTGATATCGAGCGTGTGGCGAAGAACCTCACTGAAGAACAGCGCAAAGACATGCGAATCCGACTGGCAAAACCAAAACTCGCTCTCCTCAAAACCTGGCTCGACGAAAATGCTCTCAAAGAACCGCCCAAATCCAAACTCTCCGATGCAATCTCCTACACTCTCAATCGCTGGGCCGCACTTTGTCTCTACGCAGATACTGGCTACGTCGACATCTCTAACAGTGCTTGCGAACGCTCCATCAAGCCCATTGTTCTCGGCCGCTCCAACTGGCTCTTTGCTGGCTCCGTCGACGGAGGGCATACTTCTGCAATCCTCATGACCCTCATTCAAACTTGCGAAAGGCTGAAAATTAACTCCTTCGAATATCTGAAAGATGTTCTTACTCGCTTCCCCAATGCCAATATGCGAGACCTCGACGACTTCCTTCCTGACGGATGGCTCGCTCTCAGGCAAACTAAGCACCAGTAACTTTTCTCTCCTGCAAGCAAAAACTGCGCTCTCAATAATCTCTTGCTCGCGCGCCCGTTTCTAGGGTGTACTTTGTGCAACGGTTTCTTTTGAGGAACCGCAGATGCCTCTCCCATATTCCATTTCAATCGCGGATGGCTGGAAGGCGGACGACAGAGGCTACTATGTCGCGTACATTCCAAAGGTTGCGCCGGTCGGTATGGATATTTACATGATGGGACGATTTGTTGGATTGAACGAGCAGCAGCTCAAGGCCATTCGCGATGAACAAGCTCTGGTTTGGGCGGACAAGATGCATAATTGCATAACTGTTGACGATATGACTAAGATTATCGTTGATGGGGCCGAAGCACTCTACTGCAAGACAAAGGCACCCATTGAAGGGCGGCAATGGCGTCAATGGGCGTTTGTCAAAAATGGTCAGTCATTCGTAATCGTAAGGACGGTTGACGACAAAAACGAAGCCAAGCTAATTCCGGATGTGGAGAAGATGGTTCGATCATTTCATGTTCTGGAGCCAACTTTAGCGTTTCCAGGGTTTTGATGCGTCGCATTCGGCCTGGTGGGCTGTAAAGAGGCGGCTCTATAGAAACTCGTCGAATGCGACTGTTATATGCTCAATCATCGCGGATAGGGGACCAGATGGTGGCAATCCGAGTTGTTTCTGAATCGTCGCGCGTATGACGAAGTCCAGCAGTGCGACTGCTTCAGAGACTTCAACCATTTGATTTACTTGAATGGCGGGTGCGTTCCCGTGGAAAAACCGATTTCTGAGTGCATAAACGACGAGAATAGCCTTCGTTGCAAAATCACGATAATCTTGCGTGTTTGGAAGATTTGCCAAAGCAGTTGCAAGATCGGTTGATACGAGCGTGGGATTATTTCCTAGACCGAGCGTTAAGCCCTGTGCAATTAGAAAGGAGAAGCCCTGCTGGTTAATACGCAGATCGACCCACGGCTTCAATTCTGCATCGGTCAATGTGCTTCTATCAATAAAGTTGTCGATTTGGTCTCGTTCACGCTCGTTATGCGTAGCTGCATACATTCCATAAAGCGTGTTAAATGCCATCCATTTAAAAATGAATTGCTCAAGCCAAGTATCACCTTCGTCTGCTCGGCACAGAACCTTCAAAATGGATTTCAGCACACCGGCTTGGGGATGAGCGTTCAATGCAGTAGTTACTGATGAAACAAGGTTCCGGTCTAACGTCTGCGGATTCGCTCTGAATCTTGAACTGTGCCTTGAAGGAAAAGTTTCTTTATCAATTTGAATAGATGTGGTTTGATGATGCAGCAGCTCTATTGATTGTGCAATATGCAAAAGTCGTTCCTCGGCAACCACAAACGAGCCAGGTACATTTCGCGTGGCTTGAGTAGCGAGACTAATACATGTCTTCCGTCGCCTAATAGTGACACCAGCAACGGTGATATCACCGCTGATCTGTAGTCTAGGGAGCTTGGCTCTGACTGTGACAATGGTCATCCGCTAATCCACTGCATAGCGTAGCAATGCGTCGGGGGCACCAGAGGGGCACCGGTGATCATGGGATGCCTAAAAGCCTTGGGCGGTGAGAGACTCGAACTCCCAACCCCTTCGGTGTAAACGAAGTGCATTACCCATTTTCTAATGTTCACTCGTGTTCCCAAGCGTCCACTGGACAGGCATTTACGGTATACCGGTTTTCAATGGGTTTCATCGATTTTCATTAAAATCATAGCCCAAACCTAGCCCATGCATAGCCCGGTGAAAACCCTTCGATAGTGACGAAGTGCTCCGCCAACGGGAGGCGCCGCTGTGCGCCACTATTGAATTTTCGACGTTTTCAATAGGATATTCGGGCATTTTGGGCTAGGAATTTACGGATGACAACCACCAAGAACCGCTTATTTACAAGCTTTACGCTGAAGATCGGGGGCTAGGCATGGCAAGAAGGAAATTCAACTTTACTATTCGAGAAATCGACCAGCTCGATCTGCCGGATACGGGCAAACGCGAGGTCTATTACGACACGAAGGTGCCGCATCTTGCCTTGCGTGTCTCGGACAAAGGCACGAAGACCTTCATGATCTACCGATGGGTCGACGGACGGGCCCTCAAAAGAACTCTTGGCCGCTTCCCACGGATATCAATCGAGCAGGCTAGAAAGCTAGCGGAGCAGACCAATTTTCAACTCACTCAGGGAATCGATCCCCTCGAAGAAAAGAGAGAAGCCAGGGAGGAGCTAACTCTTGCAGAGCTCTTCGAGCACTACATGAACGGATACGCTCGCGGTCGCTGCACAACCGCCGACGACATGGAGAAGAATTTCGAGCGCTATTTCGGTCACTGGAACCGAAGGAAGCTTTCGTCTATCTCTAAGATGGATGTCCAGCGGCAAATCAACAAGCTTGCCGAAAACAATCATTTTCACCGAGCAAATCGCGCTCATGATACCATCCGCGCTGTCTTCGAATGGGGAATATAGAAAGGCTTGTTCGCAGGACCTAATCCATGTGTCGGAATCGATCGCTTCAAGACGGAATCAAGAGAGAGATTCATCAAACCAGAGGAACTTGTCAGCTTTTTCCAGTCGCTCGCAGAAGAGACGAATGAGACTATAAGAGACTATCTATTCATCAGCATTCTTACCGGAGCCAGGCAAGCCAACGTGCTTGCTATGCGCTGGGACGAAGTTGATCTCAGTCGTGGAAGCTGGAGAATTCCGAAGACAAAAAACAAAGACTCACATACGGTACCACTCACTCCCTTCGCCGTGACAATATTGCGAAGCCGCCTACGCGCGAACAAAGGCGCCTGGGTCTTCCCAGGCAAGAAGCCTGGTTCGCATCTTCAGGAACCAAAAGCAACCTGGAGAAAAGTCGTAGAACGCGCTGGTCTTGCGAATCTCTGTGTTCATGATCTTCGTCGCACGTTAGGCTCGTACATGGCAATGGGCAATCAAAGCCAACAAATAATAGGCAAAGCGCTCGGTCACAAGTTGCATACTTCGACTCTAATTTATGCTCGCCTTGCCGACGATCCAGTCAGGCAGGGGATGTACAAGGCGCAACAGGAAATGCTTGAGGTTGGAGATTTTCTGCAAACGCTCAACTCACTTTACCCTGTTAGCAATCCAGCAATAACAGATAAGACTCGTCCAAAGAAATAACCCGGTCAATGCCAGTCCAATCAATCTCTAGTTCTACAATTACCTGACAACACAGATTTGATATAATTTTTCGATTTCTGCGAAGTTGTGTTGCACTGGGGAAAGCAGTTGATGAAATACTGGCTATTGTGTCTTCCTAGGGAAGATATTCTAAATTGCATGAGGGTAGGAACCTTTGGATTGTCAAGAAAAGTCTTGATAGGCCACGTTAGAAAAGGCGATCGAATAGTCTGTTGCGCCGGCAAGGGCGATTGGAAAATTGTAGGACTAGGTACCGCGACAAGTGACTACTACGTTGACGATAGCAAGTTGTTTCTAAAAGAGGGGGTCTTCCCGGACCGATTTGACTTTGAAGCAGTAAGCATCCCCAGTGAGAGCGAAGTAGACATCAAGGCTATTCTAGACAAGCTCAGCTTTGTAAAAGACCTGGCATTTTGGGCCGTTTCTTTTAGAATCGGCATAGTTAAGCTCTCTAAATCGGACTGGGATTTGATTAGAGACAGAGCTAGAGTCTCGCAAGCAGCTCTCAAATAGAATGAAGTCCTTGGTGATACAGGGGGTCGTGTTGTAATTTCTGAAAGTCTCGCTTCGCGAACGCCGGGAAGGAAGAGTCAAAAAAACAAGCATCTATGGGTGAGAGAAATTTTGATAGTGAAGGAAGCAAAGGACTCGCTGAGCAATGAAACTAGTCGACAATATCAACTCATTGCTGGGTGATGATCTCAAAACATCGATCCAACCCAAAAGCAAACTCAAGATTGCAGCATCCTGCTTCTCAATCTTTGCTTACGAAGCACTGAAAGCGGAGCTCACCAAAGTTGATTCTCTAGAGTTCATATTTACTGCACCTACTTTTGTACCAAACGAAGTTACAGATAAGCTTCGTAAGGAACGCAGGGAGTTTTTCATTCCGAAGTCGAATCGAGAGAGAAGTCTCTATGGGTCGGAATTCGAAATCCAGCTACGCAACAAACTCAATCAGCGCGCGATCGCAAGAGAGTGCGCAGCATGGATGAAGAAAAAGGCAAAGTTCCGCTCGAATGTTACCAAATCACCAATGCAGCAATTCGCTTGCATTGATCAAGGGAACCACCAAATTGCTTACATGCCTCTACATGGATTTACTGCGGTGGATCTTGGATATCAGAGAGGGGACGCAGTTTCGAACATAGTTAATAAGTTTGAGGAAGTATCGTTCACCAGCACATACCTTGAACTGTTCGATCAAATATGGAATGACCCAGATAAAGTCCAGGATGTGACAGATTCAATTTGCGACCATATCGCATCCGTTTACCAAGAGAATTCTCCAGAGCGCATTTATTTCTTAATGCTCTACAACATTTTCTTTGAATTTCTTAGCGACGTAGATGAAGATGTACTACCAAACGACCGGACCGGCTATCGAGACTCTCTTGTCTGGAACAAGCTTTTCAACTTTCAAAAAGATGCCGCAATAGGAATCATCAATAAGCTTGAGAGCTACAATGGTTGCATCCTTGCCGACAGCGTTGGGCTTGGAAAGACGTTTACTGCGTTAGCCGTCATCAAGTATTACGAACTAAGAAATCGTGCTGTTCTCGTCCTTTCACCAAAGAAGCTCGCAGACAACTGGCTCAATTACAACAGCAACTTGAAGACCAATATCTTCTCCAAAGATCGTTTTAATTACGACGTCCTCTGCCACACGGATCTCACCAGGACATCTGGAGAATCCTTCGGAATTCCACTTAATAGAGTTAACTGGAGCAATTACGATCTTGTAGTCATTGACGAATCACACAACTTCAGAAACAACGACGCCTATAAAGACCGAGAAACTCGATACCAGAGACTTATGAACAACGTCATTAGAGGTGGAGTTAAGACAAAAGTATTAATGCTTTCAGCAACACCAGTAAATAACAGATTCAGTGACTTACGGAATCAGCTTGCTTTAGCGTATGAAGGCGATTCAGCTATTCTTAGCAAGAAGCTCAAGGGAGAACGAAGTATAGAAGAAGTTTTTCGTAGGGCTCAAATAGCGTTCAGCCAATGGTCAAAACTTCCACCAGAGAAACGCACGGCAAAGGCGATCTTGGACTCCCTGGATTTCGACTTTTTCGAATTGCTTGACAGCGTGACAATAGCCAGATCTCGCAGGCACATCCAGACATTTTACGACACAACAGAAATCGGAAACTTTCCTGACCGCTTAAAGCCCTTATCATTCCATTGCCCAATGACACAGAGATCAGATGTACCTGACTACAAGCAAATTTACACTGATCTTTCATTGCTGAAACTGTCAGTATATGCACCCATCAGCTATATCCTTCCTAGTCGACTTCGCAAGTATGAGGAGCTCTACGATACCCAAGTAGAAGGAGGGAAGATAACACTTAGACAGGTTGACCGCGAACGCAGCCTACAATCTTTGATGACTACGAATCTTCTTAAGCGTCTTGAGAGCTCAGTTGAAGCGTTTAGATTAACGCTAGGAAGCTTGCATGAAAATCATGTCCAGATGTTGTCGAAGATAACGGCTTTCAAGAAATCCGGTCGCGCGGAGTTTACAGACTGGACTGACAGTCTAGAGGGATTGGAAGCAGACGACGATGATCTGCCAATGTTTGAAAGTCATGAGATTGGCGGAAAAGTGAAAATTGACCTGGCTGATATGGACCTTCCATCCTGGGAGAATGACCTTTCAGCTGATCTTGCAATCATTGATGCTTTGCTAAAGTCAATGCAGAAAATAGTTCCGGAAGATGATTGCAAGCTTCAACACCTCCAAAATCTCATTCTAAAAAAGATCGACAATCCAATTAACGATGGGAACAGAAAAATTCTTGTTTTCACTTCCTATGCTGACACTGCCAATTATCTATTCGACAATTTGACACCTCATGTAACATCAAAACAACTTCATGTGGGTCGAGTCACTGGAAAAGACGCACCTACCTCCACACTGAAGAAGCGCTACGATTTTCAATCTCTTCTGACTCTGTTCTCTCCCACCTCAAAGGAAAAGTCGCTTGTTCTTCCCGACGAAGATAGTGAAATTGACCTACTCATCGCGACAGACTGTATTTCCGAAGGTCAAAACCTTCAGGATTGCGACTATCTTGTAAATTATGATATCCACTGGAATCCAGTGCGGATTATTCAACGTTTTGGACGAATAGACCGCATTGGTTCACAGAACAAACAGATTCAGCTGGTCAATTACTGGCCGGATATCAGCCTAGATGCGTATATCAATCTCAAAGAACGAGTCGAAAATCGAATGATAATTTCTGATGTCACTGCTACTGGGGACGACAACGTTTTAACATCCAAAAGCAACGATGTGAGCTATCGCAAAGAGCAGCTTTGCAGGCTGCAGGATGAAGTGATTGAACTGGAGGACCTGAAAACTGGTGTTTCAATTACAGATCTGGGGCTCAATGACTTTCGAATGGACCTACTTAACTATGTCAAGGAACATGGCGACCTTGAGCTTTCGCCAAAAGGAATGCACGCGGTAATTCCAGCCCAAACGGACCTGGGTCTGCCACCAGGGGTCATTTTCTGTCTGCGCAACCTCAACGATAGCATCAATATTAACCAGCATAATCGTCTTCATCCATTCTATCTTGTCTATATCAACAAAAACGGAGAGATAGTTGCCGACCAAACCGAGGTTAAGATACTACTAGACTTGGTGCGTACAAGCTGTAAAGGAAAAGACGAGCCTATAGCTGAAGTCTGCCGAACCTTCAATCAGCAAACAAGTGAAGGCCGCAATATGAAACAGTACTCCGATTTACTTGGGGCTTCTATTCAAGCGATAATCGATGTGAAAGAAGAAAAAGATATAGACAGCCTCTTCACCGGAGGAAAAACTACAGCTTTGACAAACACAATCTCCGGATTGGACGATTTCGAACTCGTCGCCTTCCTTGTGATTAAGGAGGACGAATGAAAACGCTTCCTTTCGAGTATCCCGAAAATGCTGCTGTAGGTAAAGTTGTTCACAAAAACAAATTCTACAAGCAAACTCGTCTCACACCAGCTACCAAAGAGCTTTTCGTTCGACAAGTAGAAATTATTGTATGGGAATTCAAGCTCGCACCTGAGACCGTGAACATCAAAAGAACAAGTGCTGTTCCCGAAATTCAAATTTTCTCCATTTCTCTCAAAACAGGTGAACTAAAATCGGATGTATTGCGCTGCATAGACATGGCAATTCCGTTTCCCATCATTTTCGAGTTACGGTTCAATGATGAATTGCAGTCAGTTGCTGCCTATAAGCGGCCAAGCGAAGCAAACTCCACCAAGTTGGTCATCAGTGAATATTTCTTTGGAGATTGGGTCTCTGTCGACTCACCACGAAGACCACTTCCGATGGTCTTTAACCTGGACATGCTTTACGGGCACTTGTTAGCCCCCTTAATGCCTTACCAGCCAAAGTCCGGAGAAAGACTAGAAGAACACGTTCAAAGGATGGAATCCATTCGACAAAAGCAGACTGAGGTTGAGCGTTGCAGGCAACGACTCCAAAGAGAGAAACAGTTCAACCGCAAGGTTTCAATTAATGCAGAATTACGCGAACTGGAACATGAACTCGAGAATCTGACAATAACCCCACTAGCAAGCGAGTAGACGAATTCGCCTTAAAGGAAAGGTATGATGGAAAAATTACAAATGCACTCCAAAGATCTGACACAAAGAAACATCGCTCATATTCGTGAACTGTTTCCGAATTGCGTAACTGAAACTCAAGGGAAGAATGATCGAATAGAACTGGCAGTTGATTTCGAACTACTTCGACAAGAATTATCTGAATCAATAGTTGAGGGGCAACAGGAACGTTACCAGCTAGTATGGCCGGGAAAGCGGGAAGCGCTACTCAAAGCTAACGCTCCCGTCAAGAAGACTTTGCGCCCAGACCGAGATGAGAGCCTAGATTTTGACAATACAAGGAACCTGTTTATTGAGGCAGACAACCTTGACGCACTTAAATTGCTTCAAGAAACATACCTCGGCAAAATCAAAGCTATCTATATTGATCCACCATACAATACAGGTCACGATTTCATTTATGAGGACAATTACTCTATAGAAAAGCTTGCTTATGAGATTCGAGACGGTGTTAGCGATCCCAACGGAAACAAACTGTTTTCAGAAGAACGTTGGAAACAAAATTCTAGCTCCAACGGTCGCTTTCACTCAGACTGGATATCAATGATGTACTCAAGGCTCAAACTTGCTAGGCACTTGCTTCGAGACGATGGCGTAATTTTTATCAGCATCGATGACGGTGAAGTCCATAATCTCAGGAAAATTTGTGATGAAATTTTCGGAGAAACAAATTTTATAGTAAACGCGATCTGGCGTTCAAAAGACAACAGCAATAACGATGCAAAAAGGTTCTCAATCGATCACAATCATACTTTAGTTTATGCAAAAGACAACAACTGGGAGCCGGCCAAACTATCTGATGATTCGAAGCGTGGTCACTTCAAAAATCCAGACAATGATCCGAATGGACCATATTTTGACGGAAACCCACTAAACTCTCCAAATTATAGAGAGAACCTTATTTATCCGTTGGTCTCGCCCCAAGGAATTGAAATACAGCCACCAAAGAATGGATGGCGATGGTCAGAAAAGGTTATGCATGAAAAGATCTCGTCAGGAGAAATTCGATTCACTCCCGACGGTACAGGCATTCGAAGAAGAACTTATCTGAAAGATATGAAAGGTCTGCCTCCGTCGTCACTCTGGATAGATTTAGAGAAAACCGGTCACAATAGACAGGCGAAGTATGAACTCTTAAAACTCCTACCTGAAGACGTCTTCGATACACCCAAGCCAGTCAAGTTAATTGATTACATACTGAGACTGTCGGATTGTGATGAAGCAGCCATAGTTATGGATTTCTTTGCAGGCTCTGCCACAACGGCCCATGCGGTCATGCAGTTAAATGCTGAAGATGGATTAAACCGTCGATTTATTATGGTTCAACTCCCTGAGCCTTGTGACAGCAAGTCTGATGCTTTCAAAGCCGGCTACCATTCGATCACCGATATAAGTAAAGAACGCATTCGGAGAGCAGGCAAAGAGATTTTGTCCAAAGAGTGTGATCCGAATTGGAACAGGGACATTGGCTTCCGTGTTCTCAAAGTCGACTCATCAAATTTATCCGAAGTCCATTACGCTCCAGATGAAGTAGAACAAACTCAGCTCGACCTTTTTACCGAGAGCATAAAGTCTGACCGTTCACCCGAAGACTTGCTCTTTCAGGTGTTACTAAATTGGGGTGTCGATCTTTCTCTGCCCATCACCAAGAAGTCTATAAGTAATAGAGATGTGTTTTTCGTCGATGAGAATGCGCTAGTTGCTTGCTTTGACAAAGACATAGACGAAAACCTGGTCAGAGAACTGACTCACTTTGAGCCTTTGCGAGTCGTTTTCCGTGACGACGGTTTTGTGTCAGATGCAGTCAAAATCAATGTTGAACAAATATTCAGACAACTGTCTCCAGGCACCGAAGTGAAGTCAATATAGGAAGGTCAGAGATGAAACTAAAATTCAAAGTTCAACCATTCCAAACGGCGGCCGTAAAGTCTGTTGTTGATTGCTTCGCAGGGCAGGTCAACATACCGCAGACCATATATCGAATAGACCCTGGCTTCAACAGACAACGAAAAACGGGAGAGACCGAGGATGACCTTACTGGCTTCAAGAACACCGACATCCAGCTTACGGAGCTACAACTACTAAACAATATACATGTCGTGCAGAAACGGCAAAACCTACCACTATCAGATAAGCTGGTGTCAAGTGCTGGATGCAAGATAAACCTCGATATCGAGATGGAGACCGGCACGGGCAAGACCTATTGCTACATCAAGACTATCTTCGAGATGAACAAACTGTATGGCTGGAGCAAATTCATAGTGGTGGTGCCCAGCGTAGCAATTCGCGAAGGCGTGCTGAAGTCGCTTCAGATTACTGCTGAGCACTTCACAGAAAACTATGGCAAAAAAGCTCGATTCTTCGCGTACAATTCCAAACAGCTACACAATCTGGAGAGCTTCTCATCAGATGCAGGCATCAACGTCATGGTGATTAATATCCAAGCATTCAATGCAACTGGTAAAGACAATCGGCGAATATATGATGAGCTAGACGACTTTCAATCACGCCGCCCCATAGATGTGATAAGCAGCAATCACCCTATCCTCATCCTTGATGAGCCGCAGAAGATGGAGGGTACAAAAACACTGGATGCTCTCTCTAAATTTAAACCCCTAATGATTCTCAGGTACTCTGCCACCCATAGAACCACCCATAATAAAATTCATCGTCTTGATGCTCTCGACGCCTATAACCAAAAGCTTGTTAAGAAAATTGCGGTGAGGGGAATCTCTGTGAAGGGTCTCGCTGGTACCAACGCTTATCTCTATCTCGAATCTATAGAAATCTCAAAGAAAGCACCGGTGGCGCGTATCGAGCTTGAGGTTCGTCAGGGTGGAGGAATAAAACGCATTCTAAAGCGACTAGAAAAAGGCAGAGATCTGTTCGTTGAATCAAATCAACTGGACCAGTATCGTGGTTTTGTCATAGCTCAAATTGATGCAAACAACGACACTGTGGAATTCACTAATGGTCATGTACTTCATGCGGGTGATGCCACCGGTGATATTACAGAAATGGCTATTCGTCGCATCCAGATTAGAGAAGCAATCAAATCTCATTTCGAGAAGGAAAAAGCCCTATTCGCCCAGGGGATCAAGGTACTCTCTCTATTTTTTATTGACGAGGTTGTGAAATATCGCGACTACAGCCAAGAAGATGAAAAAGGTGAGTATGCCAGAATATTTGAAGAAGAATATGATGAGCTAAAAGGCGAATACCTTAGTGAACTTCCGCTAGACAACAAAGAGTATCGAGAGTTTATGGCTCAAATTGACGTTGGTAGAACTCATAACGGCTACTTTTCTATCGACAAGAGGACCAAAAGACTTACCGACCCGAGTTTCAAGAAACGCGGCGAAGAGGACGGACTCTCAGATGATGTTGATGCCTACGATTTGATCCTTAAAGATAAAGAGCGGCTACTGTCTTTTGAAGAGCCGGTCAGATTCATCTTTTCCCACTCTGCTCTTAGAGAAGGCTGGGATAATCCCAATGTCTTTGTTATGTGCATGCTCAAGCACAGCGATAATACAATTTCACGACGTCAGGAAGTCGGTCGAGGACTGAGGATTTGCGTGAATCAGCATGGCGATCGCATGGATAACCCAGTAATTGTCCATGACGTGAATGTCCTAACCGTTGTCGCCAGTGAGAGCTACAAAAATTTTGTTGGAAACCTTCAGAAAGAGATTAGCGAATCTCTTTCTGCTCGTCCACGAAAGGCGGATGAGGATTACTTTACAGGAAAACTCATTGCCACCGAATCTGGTACTCTCGAAGTAACACCGGTTATGGCCAAGCAAATCTACAAGTATCTACTAAAAAACGACTATACTGATGACTCCGACCAGATCGCAAAAGCATATCACGATGCCAAGTCAGAAGGAGCTCTAGCTCCTCTTCCACCGGATCTAGCCGCTCACGCAGACCAGATTTTTGGATTGATAGACAGTGTCTTCAGCGAATCACAGCTGCCGGATGTTGGAGATGATCGAAAACCTAAAACTAATCCGCTCAACGATAATTTCGATAAGAAAGAATTCCAGGAACTCTGGAGACGCATCAATCAAAAGGCAATCTACCGAGTGGAATTTGATTCGAAGGAATTGATTCAAAATAGCATCAAGACTCTTGACCGCGAATTGAAAGTAACTCCTCTTCAGTATCATGTGCAAGAAGGGGTTCAGATAGACGAAGTCACTGATGAACAGCTCAAGAAAGGAAAAGGTTTTCAAGTCAGAGAAACCTCTCTTGAAGCTCATAATGAATCAATCTACTCTCGTGTCTCTTATGATCTCCTCGGTAAGATTGCCGAGAATACCCAACTAACTAG
This sequence comes from Obscuribacter phosphatis (SeqCode), assembly GCA_017303615.1. Taxonomy (GTDB): domain Bacteria; phylum Cyanobacteriota; class Vampirovibrionia; order Obscuribacterales; family Obscuribacteraceae; genus Obscuribacter; species Obscuribacter phosphatis_A. Next base: position 17,442 of record JAFLCK010000002.1, on the reverse strand, counting down.
ACGAACAGTAGCGGAGATATTAAGTGGAATTCAATCCTTCAACTTTAAGCAATTCAAACAGAATCCTGAGCACTTCATTGCAGAAGCGTCACGCCTGATAAATGAGCAGAAAGCCACAATTATCATTGAAAAGTTGACTTACGATAGTGTCGCTGAGAAGCATGATATAAGCATCTTCACGGCCGGCCAAAGCAAGCAAGATTTCAGCAAGGCCGCCGAAAAACTTAAGCGCCACATTTATGATTACGTTATCACTGACTCACAGGTTGAGCGGGAGTTTGTCACCGAGCTAGATACCAGCACCGAAGTTGTAGTTTATGCCAAACTTCCCCGAGGTTTTTTGATTCCAACCCCTGTTGGCGACTACAATCCTGACTGGGCAATCGCCTTCAATGAAGGCGCAGTTAAGCATATCTACTTTGTGGCCGAGACTAAAGGTTCAATGTCAACTATGGAATTACGAGCCATAGAGCAGACTAAAATCGAATGTGCCCGAAAGTTCTTTGCTGAGTTAAGCCGAAAACTAGATCCTGACCACGTAAAATATGATGTCGTCACCAGCTACGGAAAACTTATGGAAGTAGTAGGTGTCGGAGCGGCAACTGACGCCTAATGACCCGACATTGGAGATGACAGCTCGCTTAGCTGCCAGTCTCGACAACTCTGCAGAACAGATTCACCAGCTCCATCTGCTCTACTCGCTTGCAATGAGTTCTCGCAAGCGCGGGGCTTCCCACAATAAGAGCTAAAGTGATTTTGGCAAACTAAAACTGAGCAGATTTCTGGCAAACGGCAATCCAAATTTGAGCAGTTTTCGATTAGTGCCGATAATAGGGAGCCCCCAAGGAATGGGGTCTAGAAAATTGGCGGCAACGATGATTGATCAAGACACTTGGGTGTCGATTCGCCTTCTTCATCTTCGGCAAGGCAAAAGCAAAAGCTGGATAGCTCGTGAGCTGGGAATCGCGCGCAATACGGTAGCGAAGTACCTGAAGGACAGTGATGCTCCGAAGTACAGTTCGACAAGGCCCAGGTGATCGTGATCGACGACAATTGAAATTGCGGGTCGCATTGACTCATCAAAAATCGTACTTTGCATAGCGTATTGCCTCATTTAAAATCGAACCATGACATCTTCTGCTTCGCTGCGGACTAGAAAGGGTTCGTCGTGGAGGCAAAAATGAGTTTGCAAGCAAGACGAGAGCTACTGTTCAGGATTAAAGGGAGATACCAGACCGCCAACAAGAAGGTGAAAACCGAAATCTTGAATGGTTTCATACAGGCCACTGGCTACGGGCGAAAGCATGCAATTACTGTATTAACTGCGTCATCTGACTCGAGTGAGCCAGCTAAGGCAGTAAAACGGATTCGCAGAACGAAGTACGACCTCGACGTACAACAGGCGCTATCGGCAATTTGGAACGCGGCTAATCAGATCTGTTCGAAGCGACTTGTGCCATTCATGCCAGACTTTGTTGATGCACTAGAACGCTTCGGACATCTATCTATTTCTACGACTACCAGGCGGAAGTTACTGTCGATGAGTCCGGCGACGGTAGATAGGGTTCTTCGAGCAGAGCGCAGAGGTAATACTAAAGGTCGGTCTACGACGAAAGCGGGCTCATTACTTAAGTCGAAGATAAAGGTACGCACCTATGCAGACTGGAACGATGCCTCACCGGGCTTCTTCGAGGCCGATTTGGTAGCCCACTGCGGAGATGCTGTGGAGGGCGGTTTCCTCAACACTCTCGTGCTAACAGACATTGCCACAGGATGGACTGAGTTCCTGCCGATTCTCAACAAAGGCGAGGCCGATGTGATAGCAGCGCTGACTCATCTTCGTGGTTGTCTGCCCATGCCGTTGCTGGGTCTGGACACAGACAACGGCTCGGAGTTCATCAATCATGGTCTTCTAGAATTTTGCGAGAACGAGAAAATTACCTTCACGAGATCCCGCTCTTACAAGAAAAACGATCAGGCGCACGTCGAGCAAAAGAACGGCAATATCATTCGCAGGATGGTTGGGTTTGACAGATTTGACGGCAACGAAGCTGCCTCCGCGATGCTGGAGCTATACCAAGTTCTGAGACTGTACGTTAATTTCTTCCAGCCTTCCGTAAAACTCACAGCTAAATCCAGAAACGGCAGCCGAACTACGAAGGTGTACGATCGAGCACAGACGCCCTATCAGCGCCTGATGAATAGCAATCACATTTCGACTAGCAAGAAGGAGATGCTTAAGCAGCAATTCTCAAGCCTCGATCCTGTGATGCTCTATAGAGAAATAGGTATAAGGCAAAACAAGCTTTGGGAACATGCCTGGCGACAAGAGATCCGCAACCTTGGCTCGGATTTAAAGCCCGCTCCTAAGCCGGTTCTCTGCAAACCCGAACCAAGCACCTCGGATACCGACCGATACCTGGAATTGCTAAAGGGATATCTGCCAAAGCGCCAACACAAAACGTCTAATAAGCCAAGGGTGCCGCATACGTGGCGAACAAGACCGGATCCATTCGAGGAGATGGGCGGGGATATTGAACTACTAATGCGCCTAGACCCGAGCCAGACGGCTAAGCAATTGTTCAATAAGCTTTGCGAGAGGTATCCAGGCAAGCTCGATTTGGGCCAATACCGCACTCTACAGCGTAGACTGAGCAGGTGGCGCAAGGCTCTTACCCCGAAGGCTTTTCAAATGTCTCTGTACGCAGATCCGAAAATCCAATCTCACCTAGACGAGCTCTTCGTTGCCGCCCTGGACCGACATCTAAAATTGGGCTCAACCGGTACGAATATTGATGAGGCAACGTCGATGTCATAGGTTAGATTTATAAATGAGGCAATACGACCCGCAATTTCATTGTCGTTGATCAGCTCGCTCTCAGACAAACTAAGCACCAGTAACTTTTCTCTCCTGCAAGCAAAAACTGCGCTCTCAATAATCTCTTGCTCTCGCGCCCGTTTCTAGGGTGTACTTTGTGCAACGGTTTCTGCTGCTCCAAAAGTTGGACCGTGTCAAATCACAGCGGTGTCAGCAGTTTTCTCGTCGAGTTGGGTCTTGCTCTCTTGCGCAGCGATTATGTATTGAGTAAGCTGTTCGGCAGCAAGGTTCCACCGTAAGTCGGTGGAAAGGCGTAAACGAAGTTCCTGCACATTACGATTAGCTGTCTCTAGGTCTGCCATTACTGTTGCAATCCGCGACGACCATTCTGCCGTATCGGTTTCAAGATCCGATTCCTCTCCCACTGTAACGATGAAGCGATCAGCTATACTGCCAGCAACACTTCGGAGAACGTCAGCGAGTCCGGATCTTGAGCTGATAAGTATGGGCACTCCAAGTCCGATGGCTTCTAAGGCAACTAATCCAAATCCCTCTGCTCTAGACGGCATTAAGAGCAGAGCAGCTTTACGCATATCGGCGTCTAGCCTTTCTCGCAAGTGTGTATAAGGTTTGATCTTAATCGAATTATACGAAAGATGGGATTGTAGTAAGTCCCTGACCTTTTTCTCGTGCTCTTCAGCACACCCGCGCACGAACAAGACGGATGATGTGGCGCTCGTATTATTGAACCGAGCAACCGCTGCTGCAGCTAGATCTAATCCCTTGATTGCGGTGTCTTCCATCCTTCCACTGATTAGAATCCAACTTTGACCGCTTCGCGTGCGAACCTCCGGTCGGATATTTACTCCCGGGTTAATGTATTCTATCGGTGGTGGCTCTGTTTGCAGTCCGGCAAGTTCAGGACTAAAATAATCGAGTAAAAGCGGGCCCACTGCCACGACTAAGTTACAAGCGCCGGCAAGCTGTAGCTGTACCTCTTCTCGCCTTTCAGCTTCAGCAAGCGAATGCTCACGCTTAAATCGTTCTATTTCGCTTGGTGTCGTGTGAACAAAGTAGACCAAGATTGCACCATCAAACCAATTCTCCTTCTGATGTTGAGCAATTGGTCCGGTGATTCGATCATGTCCCAAAATCACGTCGGGGGAAAAATTGGGCGGCAGCTGAGGCGCCAAATAGCTTACAGCCTCCTCGGGAACCCCTGGTATGAATCGTGGAGTGACGAGTGTTACTTTTTGGTTGCGAGCATCATTTTCTTCGTCCGTCGTAAACTCTGGAAGGAAACAACACACTTTGTGCCCTATCGATGCCAGCGCTATACACAATTCTCGGTTGAATGTGCTGATGCCACCCTTTTTTGAGAACCATTCAGTTGCCACTGCTAAAACCGATAGCTCGACCATACTAAGATTTGCTCGCTTGAATCTGTCGCAGGCGTTCACTCAATTCGACCACCGTTTGGTGCTCCGATCCAAGCGAAGTCCGAAAGGTGTCCACCGCATTTGTAAGGAGTTCTATCGCTTTGTCATTTTCCCCTTGTTTAGAGTACAGCTCCGCTAGATTTGCTTGTATAGCCGCTACTCCAGGGTGCTGAACACCAAAAGCACGCCCTTTTGCCTCCATGGCTTCTTGCAGGTGTTCTTTTGCTTCCTTCGTTTTTCCCTGCTTCCGGTATAGCTCACCCAGATCTTGATGAGCAGAGGCAAAGTCAAACTGTTCCGCCAAAACTCCTTTCATACTCTCTAACGCTGTCAGATACCACTGCTCGGCATCCTTGGAAATCCCCCGTTGGTCGTATATGTTCGCTAGCGCTAGCTCCATGTGAGTTCGCGCGACGGGAGCAATCGTCTTTTGATGTTTGTCCAGCCAATCAAATAACTTGAGGTATAAGCCCGTAGATTTGTCGCCCTCTCCTTGTCGCAAGTACAAGACCGCAAGGCTTTGAAGTGCTGCCATCGCGGCTGGCTCATCCGGCAAAAGATATGGAATGAGCCGTTCAAGTGCTTCGTGATACTTCTCTTCGGCACGTTCGTACTTGTTCCATTGCACATACAGATTGCCTAGTCGCACCAGAAGATCTGCTACATCTGTATCACGAGTTTCTTGACTCGTCGATTTGAGCAAAGAATCGTAGTCTTTTTCAGCTTTTTCTAGGCTTCCCTGTGCTCGATACAGTTCGGCTCGGTCAATTTTTAAAGAATATGTAAGCAAATGACGTCCCGGTTCATCGAGCTGCTCTATCAGCTTAAGAGCCGAGTCAAACTTTTGCTGAGCAGCCGTAAAGTTGCCCTGATCGACATACATTTTTGCGATGCTGCGGTATGCATTCACTACAAACAGCGTATTTTTTCCAGTGTCAGCGTTTGCGGATATCAAATCCTCGTAAACCTTTTCTGCTTCAATAGACGATCCGCACATAAAAAGGAAATCCCCAAGTTGAAGCTGGAGGGCAGCTACCTGGGGTTCATCGGGGCCAAATTCCTTTTGCTTCTCGACGAGTTGCTCCCTCAGGGCGGTTTGTGCGTCGCTGTATAAGCCTTTGTCAATTAGTGCCTTTATGTTGGGTTCCATTCTTTGATGTCCATGAGCGAATCAGTGCCTGTAATTATACGAAATTGAAAGTCCGTTTATCAGCGAGTTCAGGTGACATAGATTGAGATTTCGGTCCCTCCGTTAATTTCACCCTACCTCAGAAACCCGAGGAGTCTGAGCGTCGGAGAACAACTGGTCTAATGTTTTTAAGTGAGTCCCGGTTTGCTGGAAAATGGTTTCGGTCAATGGTTCGCCGAGCTTTCTAAGCTTGAAGTTATTGTCTACTGTATATGTAGCATCGCCAGTCGCCAGTTGCAAGACATGACTTATCGTGAGAAATATTCGCGTTGTCGGCACCAGCACTCGATTTTCAAGCGTGACCTTTATGCCTTCAAGCTTGAAGCGTTCTTTGTCTTCGGCCTCGATATAAAAGGGCACCTTAAATGTACCGAGCAATTCTTGTGGTCCTGGCGTTAGCCTGTGCAGCTGGATGAATTCAGCTCGGAGTTGTTCTGCCGTTCCCTTTACGTTTCCTTGTTCATCGAGGACATTGATCTCGTCCGACGGCCGTGATAGTGCCTGTCGCCAACGAGCCAGATCATCTTCACTCAACGTCGGCTCGGTGAACAGTTGAACGAGATCGGTACGGACAATCAAAACACTCACGTCACAGTCGAGAGTCGGAATGGTGCCACCCCACAGAGAGGAGTCAGCCTCATTCAGCAAGTAGATTGAGATACCCTGAGCCTTGGCGTATGCCAGAGCTTCTCCATCACCACAGCCGACTCTTGTAACGATAATGCCCTTTGGCTGTCCTGGGAGGTCGGATAGCACATTCTTAAACGTATCGATCACCGGCAAATCAATTGGCTGGGTCCAATTTTTTGCTTGAATGACGGTCCGATACGCAATACCGGCAATCTCAAACTCCCAGTAAACGTCGATCTGTCGTTTTACCGGAGTTCCATCAGGCTTCCTGGTAATAGCGTCCAATCTGACATTTCGTTCGATGCGAAGATTTCGAAAATGCTCACCCTCAAGCTTTAGTAGTCCAGTGAAAACTGACTCAACGAGCTTTTCATACTCGGTTCCTTTGTTTTCACCGCGCTTGTTGGAAGTTGTTTTCTTGCGTGTTGTCATGGGTGGTTCTCAGATACGGAGTTAGGTTATTTTACAAGCCAAGAATATTAGTGTACTGGATGTTCCTGTGGAAATCCCTCAGCGACCGGCTTCCCGTTCCACACGGGAACTGCTATCAGGTTGAGAACAGCGCCCTTGTGAACTTTTGGTTGTTGTCAGGATGGGCGCCGCGCCGTGCATTCTGTGCATTAACGTGTATGTCTCTGGTTTCATATAGGCTGTTCTCCGAGTTTGATGGGTTAGACGCAATAGTCAGGCGTTTAGTCGAGAGCGTTGCAGCAACTACACCCGCTCAGTGGAATGGCTCATTGCTTAGACTAGCGGCTTAGCAATTCGGAGCAGTCAGCACAGTGTCAAATAGCAAGAGAGATCTAGAGAAAGAGAAGCATTGGAGAGAAGTACTTTCAAGCTGGCAGGCAAGTGGCCTCAGCAAGACTCGGTTCTGCCGAGAGCGAGGTTTGAAGCTCAGTACTCTCTGCAGCCGGGTCTCTGTGATCGAGAGTCGCGACGCAGAACAACGCAATGAGTCAGTAAGAGCTGCTAGAAAGCGTCGTCTAGCGAATGAGACCAATAAGAGTCAAGAAAAGAGAACTTCGATGGAATTTGTCGAGGCAAAATGTTCTAACCGTCTGCAGCGGCTTGAGGCGCCTCAGGCTGAGACAGAGAGAATAGAAATCTCCACGCAACAAGGTCTTTTAATTAAGCTTCCGGCTGCATCGATTAGCGCTTTGCTCTTCGCTGTGCTACAAGCGCTCCGATAACGCGATGCTTGTTCCCACAGGCAATTTGAAGATCTATTTTTGCAGCAGACCCACCGATATGAGAATGGGTTTCTGCGGACTATCCGGTCAGGTGCGATCCTTCATGCAGGGAAACCCCCTCTCTGGCAACCTCTTCGCCTTACGCAATCGCCGAGGTGACAGGCTTAAGATCCTTGCATGGGACGGCGATGGCTTCGTGCTTTGGTATAAGCTCCTGTCCAAGGGCACATTCAAGTTCCCTCCGCACGTCGTGGGCAATAGTATCGAGATTGATCACCCGACTCTCATGATGATTCTGGACGGCATAGATGTGCGTCATGTACGTCGCCAAAAACGATTCAAAATGTCCTCTCTGATTTAATCGAAATCTTTTCGCCTGCCTGCCTGTCCAAAAAAGGTCTCGGTAAAACTCACCGCGGCATCATCTGGTCCATGCTCGGCGATAGCTCTAATCCCTACACCATCTACGATTTCTCTGAAACGGAACACGCCATGTACCCGGAGAAAATTCTGAAAGGCTTCAAGGGCGTTCTTCTTTCTGACGGCACAAACAAATTCAACGGGATAATCGCAGCTGGTGCTACTTCTGCCAATTGCTGGGCTCATGTACACTGCCGCTTCGAAGAAGCCTGGCTCGACGACAAGACAACTGTCGAATTTCCAATGGGCGTAATCAAAAGTCTCTTTGATATCGAGCGTGTGGCGAAAAACCTCACTGAAGAACAGCGCAAAGACATGCGACTCCGACTGGCAAAACCAAAACTTGCTCTTCTCAAAAACTGGCTCGACCAAAATGCCCTCAAAGAGCCGCCTAAATCCAAGCTCGTCGATGCAATCTCCTACACTCTCAATCGCTGGGACGCACTTTGTCTCTACGCAGATACTGGCTATGTTGACATCTCTAACAATGCTTGCGAACGCTCCATCAAGCCTATTGTTCTCCGCCGCTCCAACTGGCTCTTTGCCGGCTCCATCGACGGAGGGCGTACTTCTGCAATCCTCATGACCCTCATTCAAACTTGCGAAAGGCTGAAAATTAACTCCTTCGAATATCTCAAAGATGTTCTTACTCGTTTCCCCAATGCCAATATCCGAGACCTCGACGACTTCCTTCCTGACAGATGGCTCGCTCTCAGACAAACTAAGCACCTGTAACTCTTCTCTCCTGCAAGCAACGATTTCTCTCTCAATACACTCTCCTTCGCTCGCCCGTTTCTAGGGTGTACTTTGTGCAACGGTTTCTCTTGGGGCGCCAAATACGGTTATTACAACGGCGAGAATCCCTGTACTGGCGTGACCAAGTTCAAAACGCGGTCGCGTGAGCGCTTCATTCGTCCTGACGAATTTAAAGAGTTGTTGGCTAAGCTGAGAGAGGAGAAAAACATTCCATTTCGCGATTACATATACCTGAGCTTATTCACGGGCGCCAGACAGGCGAACGTTCTATCGATGCGCTGGGATCAGATCGACTTTGACCTCGCGCTGTGGCATATTCCAATCACCAAGAATAGAGAATCGCAGACCCTACCGCTCACCAGCCTGGCGCTACAAGTCCTGAAAGATCGCTATGACAAACGCGACAAAAGTAATCCGTGGGTTTTTCCCAGCGACGGGCGATCTGGACATCTCGTTGAACCCAAAACTGCATGGAAAAAGTTCTGTGGGAAGACGTTCAAAGATTTGCGCATGCACGACTTGCGCCGAACGCTCAGCAGCTATATGGTGATGAATAATCAATCACTGCAAATCATCGGGAAGATGCTCGGGCATAAATCGCCCACTGCGACACAGATTTATTCTCGGCTCGCGTTTGATCCGCTGAAGCAAGCAATGGAGGCCGCTCAGGTCTCGATGGCGCGTAGCACCGAGATTCTCCCTGCAAGCATGGCGAAGAAACAACGAAGCCAGAGGCTCAAACGAGTCAAATAGGAGCAATAACATGCTAGTATGCAACAGTGCGCCTGTTGGGACTAACGCCCATGATGACAACTCGCCAGATCCTCTCGAAATTTCGAGTTTATCCCAATAAGAACGTCTTCCAGGTCGGTTGCAGCGCTGCAATCTTGAATATCCACGCCCAACAACAAAGGGCATTCAACTTAGTATGGGCGCTGTTGAACACTCGTGAGTTGGCAGGCACAAGTCCAATTGCCGTGATCGGAGCAGGTATATCAGGTATTACCGTGGCAGCTGCATTAGCAGCAGCTGGCAAAGAGGTTCATCTTTACGATGCAAAGAGCAAGGTGATTCACCTCCAGGCTGGCAATCAGACTCGCTTCTTGCATCCCAATATCGCTCGATGGCCTCACAAGTCATTCGGTTATCCATTGACCAGTCTGCCGTTTTTAAATTGGCGCGCAGAAACTGCCGGTCATGTCACCGAGCAATTGCTAAAGCAGTGGGCAACTGCGGCTGCGTTATTCAAAAGCAGGCTCAATACATCGAGACTCGGTCATTTCGTGGAACCAATCGAGTTCGATTCCGCCAATCCCAGCGAGATGCTGATTACCACCAAGCTTGGCACTAAAAAGTACGGGATCGTGATTGTGACTGTAGGGTACGGTATCGAGCAGCCTATTAAGAGCAACACCAAATCGTATTGGCGGAACGATGATATTGCACAACCAATCCTGTCGACTGAGAAGAAGCGATCTTTCCTCGTTTCAGGCGTGGGCGACGGTGGTTTGATTGATACGCTTCGTTTAACGGTCGATCAATTCCATCATCAGCGGTTCATTCAGGCGGTGATGAACGATACGTGGTTGATTAATCGCTCTAAGCAACTCAAGACACGAGCAGATTGGCAGACCTTCATTACCAGCAAGAGAATCAAAGTCACGAAACCATCATTCCTGAACTTGCTGCGAGAGGATACAAAGGTCTATCTAAATGCTCGAAGCCCATTTCCATCTCAAGCCGAATCTCAGATGTTGCATCGGCTTTGCGTTGCTCTTCTAATTCGACAGGGTGTTGTCGACTACATTGAGGGCGATTTCGTCTCGGCAAATCCAGTTGGAGGCAAAAAAGCCCTTGCGACCGCGGGCCAAAAACGGGTGGCACTTATTCGAGGTCCTGCTGGATATGTTCGCCGACACGTCAACGAAGTAATAGAGAGACATAATGCGGAACCATCGATTGGAAAGCTATTCCCGAATGACAAAGGACTTGTGAAACGGCTTCGACAGGCATGGCGTGCGAATACGGATGAAACCTGGCGTGCGCAATATCCAGCCGAATTGTTGGCCGATGAATTGATGCCTGTACATCTTGAACGCGGATACCAGGTGGGATTCCTCTTGCCGAGCGCGTCGGTACAAGATCTGATGACCGCTGTCCAGAATATCCTGACTGAGCTGGGTTTGCGTCTGACACCGCAGATTCAACAGTGGCTGAATACGCCCAAAAAAAATTATGCAGTGTGCGCCAGTAGTCATGGCTGTCGGTTCTCGTTAAGCGTCGAGGAGGTAAGGATCACTGAGTTTGACGGAAACGACCCCCCTAATCTTCCTTTCTCTTGGCGTATTTTTGCGCCAAGGATACTGCTTGCTCAGTTAGGGCTTCGCCAGGCTGTTCCATCAGTGTGCCTATTTTTCAACACCAGCAGCCGTAAACTTGTCGAACTGCTTCTAAAACAAGATCGCTTGCCGTACAACGTGTATCGAGTCTATCTTTCCAAGACGTTCGATGAATATTTTGGGAAAACTTTTCCTAACGGCGCTCCAACTCCTTTAGTGAGCTTTGATACTCACAGCTTTCTTGTTAATACTGCAGATTACGACGGAGGGTATTTTGAGGTGCAATCCCTCGACGCGTTGTTGACAGCGCACGTTTTATTGAGGGCGCCAATAATGCTCGAAGTGCTTATGAATAACTGGCCAACCACAAAAGTTCACGGCATAGGATGGGCGATAGTTCGCGACCGACGAACGATTCGGGATACCCAGGCAGGAAACGAATTGCTTCAGTGGAATCCCTGAACCGAGGACAGAGGATGAGTCAAAGTCAAAACAACATCGAACTTCTCCTGCCCGAGCAGCGCTCTGAAGATGCCGTCCAGACAAAAATTGCGGATGGACTTCGTCGTATGCATTCCATCGGAAAATATCAGGGCCGTACGGTGACGAACCACATCCTCAATGACCTAGTCGGTCTGTACAGCCGAGAACTCGATGATGAACTAAAGGAAATTGCAAGCGCCGAGTTAATGGAAATTACTTTGTCTGAGTTCAGCAAATGTAAGTACCTGGAAGACAAGGAATCCGAAACCTTCGTCGCCAGCGGAATGATTGAAAAAAATCTGGTCGGATTGCGCCTCTATACCCGCGCCCACAAATATCTGGCAGAGCGCTGCGCGGCGCTCAACATTGAAAAGCCACACTGTACCGATTCGAGTGAGTTTCAGCGACGGTTCGATTCTGCCCTGATCTGCGCGAGGGAAATAGTCCAACTTTCGGGATTAAGCGATCAGATCCGCAATGAAGTATTCATTAACCATTTGGAAATACGCATTCCACCAGCGCCCCAAAAGGTGCGCATTGATGCTGATCTGTCCGCCTTCGAGCGCTTTGAGTCGCGGGTTGCACTAAACAATAGGGAAAGTGCGCGCATCTTTCCTAATGGGACGTTTGAACTGGACATGAGCTATTTCGAATCAGTCTTAGATCCAGTCATGACGCAGAACCTGGGCTACTCGTTTACGAACATCTGCGATGTATTGGTGGCGCTCAGTGAACACACACCACCAGATCTCGATTCCTTCAACGACGTAAACTTTCTGGATTTTGACGCGGCAGTTTCTTATTTATGCGGTGGATTTCCCGAGATCACGAAACGCGACATTGAGCGCATCATCGGGGGATTTACGATTTCGTCTGCAGGTCTGCAGAGCCCTAATCGCACATATTACAATCCACAGGAGGAGCATCGAGCTTTAGGTCGTTGTTTTTTTGAGTTGACTATGAATGGCCGGCCTCATCTTGTTTGGGTCCACGAGTTATTCTTCGATGCCTTCAACCTTATGCGGAGGAAAATATCTCATGGTGCGCTTCCAAAGGAATGGAAGGATCCGAAACTTGCTGAAGCGCTCGGAAAGATAAATAATGCGAGGGGCACGTGGTTTGAACAGAATGTGCTGGAGCAAACCAAGTTGCTTGGACTGCTCGGCATGCGATCAAAGAAGGAACTCAATAGCGGTGGCACACAGGTCCCTATTGTACCCGGAGAGCTGGACTACATCGGATGGTCTCCGCGAGATTCCGCATTCATATTCCTGGAGGCGAAAATGCTCGAATGGGCAGGCGAACCCAAGGCGGTGAAACAGCAAATTGACAAATTTGAAAGACCAAAGGGTTTCAAGGACAAATACCTCAAGAAGTGCGAATGGATCGTTCAAAATTCTTCGGCAGTTGTGTCAGAGCTTCAGTCAGCTGGCATTCAAGCCGCTGCTCCCACCAACCTTAAGACGGCGTTTATCACTTACGAGCCTAGCGCCGCAGCGTCAAGACTGCATGAATTCCCATGTGTTAGTCTTGCTGAATTTGTGCACGATTTTGAGCGCGAGGGAAAGTGGCCCTATAGCATTGGCGTTTTCGACCTCCCGTAGACAAGTCGGAATGATTGTCGTCAGCCGAGATCAATCCATCGCTCCCACGCTTCCTTTGGCATAATGCGGCGGCGTTTGAATCTAATACCGTTGAACGGTTTCCGCCAGCTTGAAAGTACTTCTCTCCAATGCTTCTCTTTCTCTAGATCTCTCTTGCTATTTGACACTGTGCTGACTGCTCCGAATTGCTAAACCGCTAGTCTAAGCAATTAGCCATTCCACTGAGCGGGTGTAGTTCCTGCAACGCTCTCAGATGGGATCAAATTCGGCTATGTTAATGCTAAAGGCGAAGTGGTATTCGCCCCGCAGTTTGATGCCGCCCATAAGTTCGACGATAAGGGTATTGCTCAGGTCAGTAAACGTGTCCACGATCTGGAAACAGTCGAACTGCCTTGAGTCATTTCACTTGCAGTTGAATGTCGGCGATTACTTCTTCCGCTAACCTCGAAAGCTGCTCCATTTTAGCGATCAATCCGACGAGCTTTTCGCGCTTTAGGTCGCCGGGGTTTGCGGCATCCACCGCACTCCCCAATTTGGACAGTCTGGCTATTAATTGCAAATCCATGTCGGAGGGGCAGCAGACGTCTTGAGCTATCTTCACCCAATCAGCATTTTCATTCGTTGCGGAGTTGGCAGCCTGGCTTATGCAATAGTATATGAGCGCCTGAGCAGCGTCATCTATTTGACCGACGCGATCAAGCCACCTTTGTGTCACTTCTGACTCGCCGGTTACTTCGCTTGGTCTGGGGAAGTAGCGATTTCTAAAAGTCCCTTGCTCAAGAGCTTCTATCACAGCGAAAATTTTGTCAAACCTTGTGAGCATACGTCGCGGACCATCAAATTCACGACGATGAGCCCAAAGCTTCAATATCTCAGTACAGCACTCTGCTTGCTTTTCGCTGCGCTCTTCCTTAGCACACAGTTCTAGCTCTTTCAGCTTCTCGGCAATGTAGTGAGCCATCCAACGACCGAGTGTGTCTGCGGAATCATCTAGTCCGAGGTCGTCGACCAACTTTGTGCCCAGTTGAAGTACAGTCGGACAAGGTATCGAGTTTACCGTTCGCTCGGAGGAGATAGAACCTGATGTACGGCTCAACGTCTTCGATTTCTTTTTCATTTCTCGTTTCATAGTGCTCTCTACGGATTTTGCGCCCAATACTTACTTCGATTATCAGATCCATTTTGGTTTTCGACAGAAAGTTAGATAAGAATTCCGGGCTGGCACGCAATCGTCGTCCATGGTCAAGCTCGCTTTCACGTTTTGACCAAGCTCCCCAGATTTCAGAACAAATTAGTATTTCGCCGCCCTTTTTATCGGGAGCGCGCCAGTAACGCAATTCACTATCCGCCTCTAGCTCCACGTGACCTAGAACAAAATCCGCAGGCGCGAGCGGCGGATACTCAATATTTTTGCTCCACGGATCGTACTCATCGAGTTCGGCGCTTATCTGTTCGTCCTTCACCCAGCCTTTCAGTTGGTATGGCTGGACGTCGAGTTCGTTTTCCTCTCCAGCCGTTGGAATTCGGTACAAATAATGATTACCCGTTGTCTGTAGAGCGCGCAGCAGGGAGTTTGAGCGCTGGTTGGAAACCAATGCGCTGTGGATTGCGATGGTTTCTACCTTGCTCCCGGCTCGTATGGTCCATCTACCCCACAAGTTCAAAAGACTAGGAGAGCTTTTCAGTACTTGGTCAAAGTCTTTCGTATCAACCGTCCATCGCCAATGCTCGTCCGGTGATCGATCCTTCCACGAGCGCCATTCAAGTGGCGGGGGATCTACTCGGTCCGCAAGCCATCGACCATCTTGACGTGTGAGCAGATATGACTGTAGCCAGTGCTCAAATGGGTTTGCCGCATCGTAGTTTTCTCTGACCACGGGTACGCTAGCTAGAAGGTCACCGGCGACTGTCATCAACGCGTGGAACGATAGATAGAAAGTCAACGGTTCCGTGGAAGGATGGCTACTGTAAGAATGAAACGCCTCTCGTTCGCGGTAAAGTTTTCTTCGCGGGTCTTCATCCCAGCGACCATGCAATCCGATCTGCCATTCATCGACGATAATGGCTTCAGCAAGCTGCTCAAATTCGCTCACCGATAGATCGAAACAATTAGCAATGCTGGGAATCCAATAGTTATCAAAGTCGTACGCTAAGTGAAAGCGCTCTTCGTGCCGCTTTCTTTTCTTGGACGTCTTACTTGTCTTAATGGCTTTGCGATGGGATGTCTTGGTACCCACAGGCCATTTGCTGGTGTTTACTTTCAGCAGCTGATCAGCTACTTGCTGAGAGCAGTTGACCAATCCAGAAGATCGAACACCCTCAGCCGCCTTGGCGGCGAAGTGACAGATTAAGACATGTCGAGCAGTGAGAGCAAACTTTGTGAACGTCTCAAAATAGGGTGCGAGAAGTGCAGGGCTGTCGCTGACTGCACGAGCAAGAGCTACCAGCAGATACAACCGCGC
Organism: Obscuribacter phosphatis (SeqCode); assembly: GCA_017303615.1. GTDB lineage: Bacteria > Cyanobacteriota > Vampirovibrionia > Obscuribacterales > Obscuribacteraceae > Obscuribacter > Obscuribacter phosphatis_A. The sequence goes on along the minus strand of JAFLCK010000002.1, from coordinate 2,109 downwards.
GTTATAAGAATAGAAGGGGAAACTCGAATCGACAAAACATCCGCCGCTGTCGGTTTGAATAAGGTCCATTAGATGTTTGAGACTGCTCGCAGCACCTAATTTGACTAGACCTACTACAGCGTGGGCAGCACGCCAGTGCAAGCTTGCTTCAGGGGCCGCCAATGTTGCCCAAACGAAACCGGCAACGGCCTCTTCGAGGTTCGTTGGCGCTTGCGATTCCGGGCGCCAAGACCCATCACCATGTTGCTCTGGGACCTCCTCTTCGAATAGAGCAACCGCGAAAGAAAGAGCTTCAAGTGCCTCGTTGCTGGATAGTTTGAGGGCTAGAACGCCTATCAAAGTAAAAAGGCGAGAAGAGTCTAGAGCTTCACTCTTCCGACCGATTGAAGATAGGACGGTCTCGATAGGATCATGGACTGGGAGCGACCACTGCAAGGCAAGGTCTAGGGGAAAAGGCGCATATCTTTTGCTATTTGTTATCTCTATTGCAAATCTGCTACACACGTCGACGATCAATTTGCTTACAGCCCGAGAAACGGACTTGCGCTGTTTCCATGCCTCTGGAATTTGCTCCAGGATATAGCGGTAGTTAAAGAGGTGGAGTTCGGGTACACCCGCTACGGCTTTTAAGAAAGCTACTTCATTGCCCTTTATTTCTTGAAGCAGTTGCTTCCAAAATTGAGCATGGTCATAAATCCGCGAATTGCTAAATCGTTCATATGCCGCCACAATGCCAGTCGTAGTGTGGGATTGCAATCCGTGAAAAATTTCCTTCCAATCCGTTGGGGGCTCGGTCGTGTTGTCGGGGGCACTCTCCCGTACCACAGAATTATGTTGGGCAGCAAATTCATGGAACTGGTCGATCCTTGAGGTATCCAACGAATGTAGTTTCGCCACCGCAATCAATTCGCCCCAAAAGCGAACACCATGCTCTTCCTTCAAGACATATTCGAGAGCATAGTTGAATAGTTCTTCCTTCTGAGCGCGTGAGGTGAGCTGCTGAAAGCACAATCGAAGGAGCGCAGGAACAGGTGATGTTCCCACGAGTGGAATGAGGCTACAAGCCACTGATGGATTTAGTGACTGGCGCTTGAGCGACATGGCCAGCGCACTTTCAAGGGTGTCATCAACTGACGCGAAACCTCTATCTCGCCACCTGCTTAGTGCAGCGAAAGCATCAGAAGGGCTTAATCCGGAAATCGAGGAAATCGTTCTCTTCTCATCAAAATAGTCGTACAAGTATTCGTTTGCTACTTCTGCACATCGAGCGAGACGATAGGCAAATTCTGGAGAAGGGCAGCTTGGATCGGCCGCTTGATCGGCCAAATCCAACATGGCTTCCCAGCGCGGAAGAACTTCGTCTCCGAGTTTGCTGACTACTGCAATGGCTTCAGCAAAATACTCGGATGCTTCGGGGTAATCAATACTGAATATTGCCCGACAGCATTCAATGTACGTTTCAGCTATTGATTCACAGTCCGTACTTCCATTGGTTACGAGATCAATAGCTCGGTTACAAAATCCCCGGGCCGCTGCTGCATGCCCTGTGGTGTTGGCCGCTAGACGTGCCAAATAGTGCCAAGTCGGCGTAAATATTGGCTGGGTGAGCGTAGCAAGCCACTGATTAAAGTCTTCGAGAAATTTATCGCTGGTTGACGCAGTTGTAAGTATGTCGAACCAAAGTCTGGCGATCTCGTTATAGGCATCAATAGCATGTCGGCGGCTTGAAGCAGCTCGGCCCAATGATTGATCGCGGGCTTCCTGAAGTAGCTTGCCGACATCGGCGATCTGCGTTGCAGAAAGCAAGCATTGAATTCGCAATTGGTGCCATGGCAATAACGAGCCAATGCATGATTCGAATTCGTTCACTTCATCTGAATGTTGTTCAGCGTAAGATCCTTCCATCTTTGTTCTAAGCTCAGGGTGTGCTATGGAACGGAGATCCAGCTTGGTGCCGAGCAGCGCCGCTTGAAGGGCATAGGCCGACATGTATGCAAATCGGCGGTCGTCGTGGTGTGATACAAGCCCACGTGGTGGCTGTTTCGGCAAGTGTTGCCCCAGTATATTGGCGAGCTCAGCATCGCTTGCCAGACGAAAATGTCGTGCGGT
>JAFLCK010000019.1:0-104830 GCA_017303615.1 Obscuribacter phosphatis (SeqCode) | reverse complement strand
CATAGAAAGTGCCCGATGGAAAGATGTGAAAGCCACAGCCGACCAGGTACTAAAGAGCAAAAACATAGAGCCTTCTTTTTACTATTTCCGAGCCTTAGCTAATTTCAATTTGGGCGGTCTCAAAGAAGCCGAAAGAGACTTGGATACTTTTATTAGCGGCTGCTCGGCACCGCAACACGATCTGCAAAATCTACCAGCCCACTCAGTCTTGAAAAAAGCAAGAGAACTTAGAGCTGAAATCTATGAAAAGACCGGTCGAAAAAATCAGGCAGCCAAAGACCGAAACTATCTTAAGGGATTGCAGAAAGAAGCCTTCGATAACTGCATCTTTCGCGAGAGCTCAAAGAAGAAACAGCTAGCTCACTAGAATCGACAACCCTACCAAGGAACTTGGCAAACTCTTAAGTAGATAACAAATGAACTCAAAAGTACTCCGGCATTTGGCACTAACAATTAAATTAGCCCTGTGCATCTTTATTTCATTCTGGCAGATTAACACTCCGGCTCAAGGTCAGACAAAAGGAAGTGCGAAACCAGAAAAGGTAGTAGATAGAAAACCGCTAGACAAACCAGAGAAAACAGGCAAAACCGCGAAGGAAACTTCCTTAAGGTATCCCCTAATCATTATCACTCATAAAAAAACCAATTTATTGTTGGAGGAGATTCAGAAAGAGAAGCGCAGAGAAAAGCCTCGTCAACAAGTGATTTTTTACTATAGCCAACGCATTTTGATGTTCAACCATCGCATAGAAGAAGCAAAGAAAAACATAGCAGCGAAATTAATCACCAATCCGAATTGGCCTTTACTCTATCTACTGCAAGCAGAAATAGCCGAGCTAGAGTTTAGAGAAGAAGACCAAGTAAGGTATTTAAAGAAAGCACTAGAAGCAGATCCTGCTTGCGTCTCAGCGGTAGATTCGCTCTCTCGGTACTATAGCGAATCTGGACATACACAGGAAGCATTGGCACTGCTCAAAAGCACTCTCAATAATATTTCACCAGAGAGATCGGCAGGACGCATTGAGACTCTAAAGAATCTTGCCAAGGTACAACTCTACTTGAAAGACGCAGCAGGAGCCGAAGCCTCGCTAAAAGAAGTATTAAAGATGTCACCGGATGACGAACTTGCCGTGCTGCGCTTGATCAGAATATACGAAATGCAGGGGCGATGGAAAGAGGTGTACGCTCTTGCAAACGAACATTTAAAGCTGAGCAAAGCGGACGATTTGTTTATTTTATATCGAGCGAAGGCAAGCTTCAATCTTGGTGATTTAAAGAAAGCCGAACTAGACGTGAATAGCTTTTTGAATCGCATAATGGAAAAGGGTGACCCCGCCTTTGATGTTTCTTTAAGTTTCGACTACGAAGACGCCACAAAGTTGAGAGCCAAAATTTATGAGCAAACCGGACGGCAAGGGCTGGCTAAAGCTGAGAGAGAACATCTCAAATCAAGTCAGAAACAGACCTACAAAAGGGTTATGTTTAGACAGAAAGAAGAAAAGTAAAGTGCCGAGGGGTCAATCAGGGACGGCATCAACAAGTTCCATGTGCCTCTCATAGTCATGACGACAAATATCGAACTCTCTCACAACGGGCTTTAGCTTAAGCCCCGGTTCGGCTACAAATCTAATTCTCGTCCCCTGCGCATCATCAAGAAGCATAATGTTGGCGGTTGCGCAGGGACGAACCTCAATCAAGTGTCTTTCTCTCTTGAGGTGTCGGTCAAGAAAGTATTCAACTTCCTGCAACTGGCAGGCGTACTTTCCATACTCGTAATGAGTAGTCTCATAAAAATGCTTAATTCTATACTCGACTCCATTCACCTTGATTGGAACACTATAGAAGCTTGGATGCTTACCTTCAAAGTCAGGTATAAAAAAGCAAATCACACTCAAAAGAAGAACTAAAGCCAGTGGCCCCCCAAGAGTAAGCAAAAGAAGAAGACGAAATCGAAAGGGGGGCAAAGAAAATAACTCTCGGATCAAGAGAAGTTGTATAAGTATGGTAAATGACAAAGAGAGACGCTGCGCAATCAGACTATTCGGCTGATAAGCCCCCGGGCACGAAACAAACGAGAGAAGCAAAAGAAGTACAAAAACACGAAGAAGTAATCTCAGAACCAACATGTATTTCTATTCAACTATTTCGCCAAACCGGAAAAATAGCCCTCAGCTCTTTGCCTCTCAGCCTGTGCAAGTTCGGATTTCTTCAGCTTGTCGTAAATCTCGGCGCGATTGTACGAAAACTGTCCTTTCTCTTCGGGAAGTTTTGACTGCTTCAATACTTCCTCATAAGTCTGCAAAGCCTTGTCATATTGCCCCTGGGCCTCCTGAGCTTCCGCCTTGATGAGAGTTGCTGTTCTCAGTTCATCGCTTGAGTCTTTACCGCCATGACAAAGGTCGCATATCTGACTGCCATAACTCTCAGCCTCTCTGTAATGCTTGAGCTTGAGACCTTGCAAAGCAATCTGAGTCAATAAAGATAGACGCATTTCGCCGCCGCCAACTTTTGACTGATTCAAGTTTTCGACAGCCTTGTCATAAGCCCTTGCACCTTCGATAAATTGCCCAAGCCTAAACGCCTCTCGCCCAGCAACAATCTGCTCAACCACCTTAGAATTCAATTTGCCGGCGTCAATATTGATGAACCTCTGATTTATACGCATCTCGCGCTCAAGAGGCAGCTTATAGCCACGGTGAGGCACGGCGCCCAATGATACCGTATATGGTTTGGCTGACGAGCGCTCGGCTTGCAACCGCTCGTCATCGGTCACCCCCCATATACTCTCTACTTTCGAACAAGCGCTTAAATGAATCGACAAAGCGGTTGAAAGAACTGCAGCTAGCAATAAATTGTCAGTCTTTAGAGTTTTCACAAGAGCTTTCACAAGAGTTTTCACAAAGCCGACCATACAGAGGGTTGTCATACCCAAGAGCAAGACTGACTTCTCGCTTACTGTTTCCAGCATGCCTGAACCAAGCCCAGTCATGTTCTATAATTTGACCATGAGCAAGTTAAAATTGACATCGTGGAATGTTAACGGAATAAGAGCTGTCAGTAAGAAAGGGTTCTTCGACTGGTTCGAGACCTTCAAACCTGATGTTCTAGGTTTACAAGAAACAAAGATTAGTGCCGATCAGCTAACCCCAGAACTGACCGAGCGTAAGGGCTACAAGAGCTTTTTTGCCCATGCCGAAAGACGCGGTTATAGCGGCGTCGGTATCTATACCAAAATTGAACCGATATCGGTTCAAGAAGGTTTCGGAGTAAAGCGCTTCGACGACGAGGGGCGTACCCTCGTAGCCGACTATGGCGATTTCCTTCTTGCCAACATCTATTTTCCAAATGGCGCGGCCAACGAAGATCGCCTCGCTTACAAAATGGATTTCTACACTGAGTTTCTCAAATGGGCAAAGAAGCAAACTAAAGCAGGCAAAAAACTCATAGTGTGCGGTGATTTTAATACAGCTCACAAACCAATAGATTTAGCCCGTCCCAAAGAAAACGAAAAGATATCAGGCTTTCTGCCGGAAGAGCGCGATTGGATGGACAAATATGTCAAAGCCGGCAACATAGATACCTTTAGAGAATTCGACCAGGGTAAAGACAAATACACCTGGTGGCATATGCGCACAAATGCTCGCGAAAGAAACGTTGGTTGGCGCATAGACTATTTCTTCGTCAATGAGCTCTTGAAAGACCAAATAAGCGGCGCCGGTATTCTTGCCGACGTTATGGGTTCAGACCATTGCCCGGTGACGCTGGACCTTAAGGTCTAACTATCTTGCAATTGGCTCAGAAATACGGGATCATTTCCACTCCTTCAAGCAGATTAGAGCATGACACAGTATCCAGAAGATCAATATAGCGCCAGTGAAGAGCCGCAAGAAAATATGGAGCAGTCTCGATTTGAATCCGGGCAAGTCGATTATCAGCAAAACCATGATGCAATGTCTGCCAGGACAGATTCGCCTTACCAGACAGCGGTGGAACAAGGGCAAAGCAGTCAACCGGCACCACAACCCACTCTAGAATCGGGCAAGGTCTGGGAGAATCGCACAACTAAAGAGATTCTCTATGGAATCTCAAAAAATAAGAAGTCTGACTATGCCGTATTGAGGCTGGCCTCTCATGACATCAACATAGATGGGGAGTTGCTGATCAGTAAAGGCTCTACAGTAAACGGCGCCAGACTACTTCTCGAAGAAGGATCTGTTGAAGGTTATCCAGCTCTCAAGGCACTGCTCAAGATTACCGATGGCACCTATTCGCTGCTCGACTATGCAGCCAGTCAAGCAAGTGCCATGCATCTTGAGCAAGGTCTAAAAGTACGCATCAATAACTTGCTGACAAGCCTGCCCGACCTGCCGGATACTTTGGAAGAACTGAACGAAGGTGCTGCCGTAGGAAAAATTAGAGGCTTCAATCCAACCGATTTGCCGGTCGCCGAGGAAGAAAGCTCAAAAGCAAAGAATCTGAGAGGCAAAGGTGAACCCCCACCCCATTTGGAAACAGCCGAAGAAGCCCTGCAGCGCACCATGCCGGTGGCAGTGATTATCACAGTCGTGGTAATTGTGCTGGCAATAATTGCCACAATCGTGGTCATCTCTTTCAAACCGACCATTCACCAGCCCTGAAATGCCGCACCGGAAGCAGCAACTAACTCGCCTTACCAACACAATATTTTGAGCATGGCTCAGTCGCCAAACTCGATAACGGTAGGAAGTTTTTTATCGGCAGGCAAACTCGGATTAAGAAAGAGAGCTTGTTCGATACTTCTAGACGCCGAAACCGGATCGCCCATTCTGCGAAAAACATAGGAAAGGGCAAGATAGATCTTTGCTGAATTAGGATCTACTCTTTGTGCATGAGCAAGATCATTGTGTGCCGCTACCCACTGCTTGAGCTGAATGTAGACACAGGCGCGCTTGTAAAATATCTGAGCGTCCCGGGGATTCTCACGGATAGTTGCATTGTAGGCCCGCAAAAGCTGCTTGGGGTCCCCATCTTCTCTAAAGTACTCGCTATTCAGTACTAGTTTATCTGAGCCGTCACCAACAATATCGTCTTTAGCCTCAGCGCTTAAGACTGAGACCTTGGATGTTTTCTCCAACAGACCTGAGCGGTTTTCGGCTCCAGATGGCACGGACGGCAAAACTTTCTTTATCATCTCCGAACTATCAGGCTCCAGCTCTTCCTTGACTATGCTTGAAATTTCACGCGGACTAACAGCGGCAGCAGCCAATACTAAAGCTCTGCCATCCCACTGACTATTGAGAACTGGGGTCTGGTGCATTTGCCTATCTTCCAACACTTCGGCCGAAACTTTTTCTTTTGTTTCGACAAAGGCTTTAGACAAATCTTTGGAATTGCCGCCGTCTCTCATACTGTCTATAAGATGCTTGGTAAAGACACCGTTTTTATAACGCCTTGATTCAAATGACTGTTCATCAGTACTGGAAGAACAAATGACCATTTGACCTGAGCCCTGGGCCAGAGCTTCAGCATCGAAATTGGCCGCTCTCTTCATGCCCTTAGTGCCGGGCTTAAGAGCACCACTATGACAAGCATCCAAAATCAATAGCACCCGGTCTGTCAAAACTCGCTTGTTCGTAGCATCCAGCACTCGTTGCATCTCAATACCTGATGCAAAAAGATCTTCAGGATCTGAGTCATAAGCAACCAGATAATTATCCCCTCTCAAATCCATTTGAGCAGGACTGCCATGGGTAGAGAAGAAGAGCACAACAAGGTCGCCTTGCTTGGCCACGCGAGCTAGAAACTTGCTGCCTAATTCGGACATCACCCGCCTTTGAGAAGCCTTATCGTCAAGCAAAATACGCACATGGTCTGGTCGAAAGCCGGCGTCATTAACCAGAAAGTGATAGAAGTCGGCGGCATCCTTGGCGGCATAGCTTAAGCGAGGAATCTTGCCATTCTTGAAATTGCTAATGCCGACTATAAGGGCCCATTTGTCTTGGATTGGCTTGTCGGCGGCTCTGTGATCGCCTTTGCCGACTTCAGCAGCTGCGGCATTAGAACTCAAACCAAAGAAGAAGAGTCCTGATATAAGAACAAACGCAGGCAATAGCTGCCAATGCTTTGTTTGCCTGACTCCATCAATCATTATCAAGCACCTCGCCCAAGCCGAAATGATATCTAACTCGAAAGTATACTCTGAGGAATATATACCAAATTTTCTTATGCCACAGCTAGAGGAAGCACTTTTGGCATCAAAGTCTGCACGCTCGCCTCAGCTTACCTACACAAACATAGTGTCACCGATGATACCAGAACCATCAAAGGTTCAGCGCCAGTTAAATATCAAGACAAGAAACAACAGTTGCTACTGTGTAAGAGTCTTCAACTTCGCTCCCAAAACTACAAGTACCTAAAATTACATCTAAAGGTTTCATCAATCAATAACCCAACTGCAATTTAATCGCCTTACCCATTTCAGCATCTAAAAACTCATAGCCGTCTTGCTGCAGTTTTTGCGGCAAGACTCTTTGACTAGGCAAAATCAAAGCTTCGGCCATTTCGCCATAGACCGCCTTGAGTATGGCCGGCTTAACCGGCATAAGACAAGGTCGCCTCAGCACTCGCGCAAAGGTGCGGGCAAACTCGCCATTTGTCGCAGCCTGGGGTGAAACAAGATTGAAAGGACCGCTCAATGTCTTGCTGACGATGGCATGATAAATACCGGCACTGACGTCTTCTATTGAGACCCAAGGAAAATACTGCTTGCCGTCGCCCACCGGTCCGCCGCCGCCAGCCAGAAAGACTGGCAAAAGTTTACCCAGAGCGCCGTCTTTAGGGCTTAGAACCGCACCAATGCGAGCAAAAGCAATACGGCATCCCGCTTTTTCAGCAGGTGCAGCGCTCTCTTCCCAGCTTTTGCAGACATCAGCCAAAAAGCCTGCGCCGGAAGAAGAATCTTCGGTCAGGGGCTCGCTGCCTCTGTCGCCGTAATAGCCCACGGCAGATGCAAAAATCACGGCAGCCGGGGGTTCTTTCATATCTGCCACCAATCTGGCGAGGAAATTGGTCGAACGCACCCGGCTCTCAAAAATAAGCTGCTTTTCTTCGACATTCCAGCGGCGGGCTGCGACATTGCGACCGCAAAGGTGCACAATGGCGTCCAAGCCGCCCGGCAAAGCTTCGCATTCTTCGCTGGTTGGATCCCAAAAAATCTCGTCAGGCTTAGAAGATCGGCGCCGCACCAAACTATAGACTTCGTGCCCTTGGGTACGCAAAAGAGCCTTCAAATGGGTACCTATCATGCCAGTAGAGCCCGATATCAAGACCCGCAATTTCTTTTGGCCATAGCGAGCCTTGAGCTCTAGATCGCGAGCCAAAAGTGCATGCCTATAGCGAAAAAGTCTCTTCAGTTCGCCTTTAACGTAGAGGGCTCCGCCTATTTTTCCAGCTAAACCCAGCGGTGGGCTAAACTCGATGCGGTCGTGCAACAAGCACTGAAAACCCTGCTCACGAGCGGCATCATCGGCGGCAAGAGGGACAATGCGATGCACGTGCTGCCAATACTGAAAAGGCCCGGCGATCTGATAATCACAAAACTGCTCATCTTTCACATAATCTTTGTGACCTAAAACCCAGGGTATACCAACCGGTCCCTGATTGATTTGCAAAACCACGCGAGCGCCGTCTCGAATGCCGCCCGAATGCTCAACCAGACGCACATCGACCCAGGGCGGCGATAGACGGGCAAAAGCCCCCGGCGCCTCATGCCAGGCAAAAACTTCTGCCGCCGGCGCCTTAAACTGACATTTTGCCTCAAAAACCAGATTGCCCACAGGTCCTCCCGACTCAGATCAGTAAATTAGCTGTTGTAAGTAATACAACCAATATTATGGACCGCTATAAAGACGGTTAAAATAAATATCGCTCAGGTATTACATTTAGTAGGGAATCTCTTTAACCGCTTAAGGAAGCTGCCGTGTCTATCAATAAGGAATGGAAAAGCTACTTCGACCAAGGCAATCAAGCCATAGAAGCTGGCAACTATGAGCAAGCCGAGACCATGCTCAAGGCAGCCCTGTCTTCGGCAGAAAGAGGTCAAGATGAGCTCACAACCGCCACCAGCTTAGATAGACTGGGCGAACTCTATTTTGAAATGGAGCAGTACGACCAGGCGGAACCGCACTTCAAACGGGCGCTTGGCATCAGAGAAAGGCTATTGAAACCCCATGACGATGCGGTGGTTTCAAGCCTCAACAATCTTTCGGCACTTTACTTCTTTCAGGGTAAGCACGACCAAGCCGAAGCCCCCTGCCGCAAGCTTTGTGAAATTTATGAAGCGGTGCTGGGCAAAGACCATGCCGAAGTGGCCACATCAGTCAACAATCTGGCTCTGATTTATTCGGCGCAGGGAAAAAACCAAGAAGCCCGTGGTTTATTCGAACGAGCCTTGGCGATCAAAGAAAAAGCCCTAGGTCGCGAACATCCCGAAGTGGGAGATATTCTGCATAACATTGCCAATATCTGTATTTCTGAAACCAACTATGAAGAAGCTGAGCCCCTTTTAACCGAAGCTGTGGGCATTTTAGAGAACACTATCGGCTCAGACCATGCCGATCTCATTCCCATTTTGACAAGCCTGGCGGCAGTTTCGCAAGTAAACGGCAACCATAAGGCAACCAGCAAACATCTAGAAAAACTGCTTGCCCTTAAAGAAATCAACCTTGCTCCTAATCATCCGGAAGTGGTCGACTGCATAATCAATTTGGCTTCCTCATATTTGTATGAAGGACGTTTCGCCGACGCCGAAAGACTCTACAAAAGAGCCATGGGCATCAGAGAAAGAGCCAAAGGCAGACAGAGCCCTGAGGTGGCTGAGATTATCGCCGCTATCGCCTTTGTGCATCAGTCTGACAACAAATATCTCTTGGCTGAGAATCTCTACAAAGAAGCCCTGGCTATCTGCGAACAAAGCCGCGGTCAGAAAAGCCCCGAAGCCGAAGCCCGGCTATGGGATTTGGCCTGCTTGTATCACAACAATGCCCGCTATCAAAAGGCTGAGCCGCTCTGGCAGAGGCTTTCAAAACTGCGTGAAGAAACCCTCGGCGCTGAACACCCGGATACCCAGGCTTGCATGGACAGCTTGACAATATGCTACTTGCAGCAGACAAAATACAAAGAAGCCGAAGAGTTATTGAACAAGCTCAAGAAACTGAGAGAAGAAACTCTCGGACCGGACCATCAAGACGTGGCTGCCTGTCTGCACTATTTGGCTGAGATAATGCGCCACGATGGCCGCTTCGACCAGGCGGAAGGATACTACAAGCGCGCTCTCGATATTCGCACCAAAGCGCTTGGCCCCAACCATCCCGAAGTCGCTCATAGCTTAGAAGGCTATGCCCTCTTGCTGGCAGCTACCTATCGCGAGATGGAAGCAGAACATATGAAGGTCTGTGCCGAAGCCATTCTCAAGGCAAGCGCCCAACGCTAATTTAAGCGCTATGCCGCCCATTAAGGCACTGGCAAAGACTCTGGTTTAGCCGGCCGCCCTGCTGCCTCTACTTTGCCGACTGCAGTATACTTGCGGCTGGAGGCAGTGGTCATAATTTCAGCCAAACCGAAAGCACCCATAATGCGCGCAGCACAAAATACACCACCCATGAAAGCGCCCATAATGCCGGGAGCCATAGAATCCGCTCCAGCAAGGTAGAGATTTTTGACGTGAGTATCGGGCTGGAAGGAGCGTGCTGCTACTACCTGCGGTGTCATAGGCTGTCCATAGATTCGACCGGCAGGATGACCGGTAAAACTTTCAACTGTTAACGGCGTCGAAAGCTCGCAGTAATCAATTAAGTCTCTAAAGCCTGGATAGTGGGTCTCAATCACACTCAAGAGATTTTCGGTCAACCGTTCCTTATAGATTTCATAGTCGCTCCCCCGCTTCTTCCAGGCAGTATTTTGCCAATGTCTGAAGGGCGCGGCGCTGGCGATTGTAATCACTTGAGCCGTATGCTTTTCAGCAAGGGCATCTTTAAGCGAGGCAAAAGACAAATAGGCGAAGCCTGGCTTACCTTCAGGGTTATTGCGGGCAGCATACTCGGCATCATGGTCGTAACTTGTATGCAACCAGTGATTTTCTCCCTGAAAGCCAAGTTCAGATGGACTGCGCTTAAAGCCTATATAGGCAGAGATGGAAGAAGCATCGAGATCGTCTGAAAATCCTAGAACGGGCGCCTTGTAAAGGTCCGGCAACAACTTTCTAAAAGTCGGATATATGCCCGCATTCGAGATTATATGACGAGCACTGAAGCTAAACGGCTCTCCGTTTTGAGTTTTACCGCTAACACCACAGGCGACACCATTTTTGACGACTATTTCGTCGACGCCATGATTAACAAGCACATTGCCGCCGGCTCTCTTGATTATCGGCACAATTGACTGCGCGATTGCATCGGCAGAACCAATGGGATAGAAAGCACCCTTGAGAAAATGAGTGGCGATAAGTGCATGAATGGCAAAAGAGCTGAGTGATGGCGGCAATCCATAGTCACCCCACTGCGAGACCAAAACAGCTTTGAGCTTCGCATCTTTAAAATTGGCGTTTAGATAATCAGCAGTTGAAACTACCGCCATTTTTCTAAACGTGCTGTTAAGGGCATTGACAGGACCGGCGATGAGCTTAGGCATGAAACCAGCGGCAGTCTTTGTTTGAACAGACAAACAAACAGCATCGATATCTTTGAAATACTGCAGAATCGCCGCTCTTTCATGGGGAAAGCGCCTTTGCAATTCTTCTATGTATGCCGCTCGATTTGATGATGCCGAAACAGTAAAGTCGGGATAGACAAATTTATCGTATATCTCAGGCAAAGGCGCCCAATCAACACCACCCCCACTGACAAGATCAAAAAGCTGGCGAGAGCGACTACCTGGCTGCATTTCGCCGACATAGTGCAAACCAACATCGAACTTATAACCGTGGCGACTAAAAGTATGGGTGAAGCCACCTACTTTGAAGTGCTTTTCGAGAACAAGCACACGCTGCCCCCGCAATTGAGACAGCAGACTTGCCGCAGACAAAGCTCCCATACCAGAGCCAATTATGATTGCATCATAGTCGAAAGACATAATTATTGTAGACCTCTAAGTAGATTGTCGAAGTTCAAGTTGTAGATATCTTGTGGATTAGCCCATTTGCTGAGCATACCGCTCAGCTCAAGACTAATTGCACCATGGGCGGTGCTCCAAAACATGGCAGCAATTTCAATATCGTTTAGTTTGCTCGACAAGAGCCCAGCCTTCTGGCAGTCAGATATCGTTTGCACCAAGACCATAAAGGTCTCGTAGCTCTGCTGGGCATCCATCTCTTGCGAGAGATTACCTAAAGACAGTCGCCCACCAAAAACAAGCTTATAGAATGAAGGATTGCGAAGGGCGTTCTGGCGATAAGCAGCACCGAGAGCACGCAAGCGCTTGAGAGGATCACTCTCTTTCAGGGCCTCCTCTTCTACTTCCCAAAGCCGCTTAAAACCCTCTTTCCATAACTCATCGAGCAGCCCTTCCTTGCTGCCGAAGGCAGTGTAGACCACCATTGTGGAAGCACCTACCTCTTCGGCAAGTTTGCGCAAGCTCAAAGACTCGGCTCCGCCTTCCGCCACCATGCGGCTGGCGGTTTCAAGAAGACTCAAACGCAAGCTATCTTTCTGCCGCTTCCGGAACTGGCCGGAGCCTTCAGGATCTTGCTTTTTCGAAGATTGTATAACACTGTTATTTTTCATAACAGTGTTATACCTCGGATAATCGACACTGTCAATAGCCAAGCAGGCAGTGAAAACGAAAAGCTTTATTGGCGCGGAAGCAGAGGCGAAGCCAGCTACCGGATAAGCTTATATGCCGATTTCATCAAGGCAAAGGTTGATAATTACGCTTGTCGTAGTACCCAGTAACTCTGTTACCGTCCCATCGGTAGGTTATATGCCTATCCTCACGTGGATTTGATAGCACTCTTGGGCGCCAGATCGCTACGCATTGCCCTGCCGCATAGCGGACACTCTTATAAGCAACACCAAGGCTACCACTGTTTCGAAAATGAGCCGCGAATCTTTGCGATTCATCATAATTTGACGGATCATAAACCTTTGACAGTGCCGACTTAATGTCTCGTATATCGAGCAGCTCTCCAGTTAAATCTGCAAGAATCAGCAACTGATCAATTTCTTGAGCAGGCTCATTGGTTGCCTTCATAAAGAGCGTTCGATGATGAACCGTTTCATAAACAGCCGTTTCCAAGTCTATTGCCGCATAGTAAGCACCAAAATCTCCGTTTGTAAATCGTGTTCCAGCGGGATCGTGAAAGGTGAACGAGGGAAGCACCCTACCAAAGCCTGGACCAGACAACCGATCTTCAGGCTCTAAAGAACTCAGATTTCCCACATTGAAACTGGGATCTGTCATCTGCTCTACTTGAAGAAGAAGCTCCCAATCAGCCGGATCTGCCACTACCTTTTCAAAAAAATTGATCGCAGGATAGCGACTGCCAACAATTCGGTAACACGGCGTCCAACTGATTGTTGAGACAGGTATCTGCAACAACTAGATACCTCGTTGAGCCGCAAGATACTGACGCACCCTGTGCAAATCGACTATGCTTCCTCGTTCAAGCAGAAAATCCAGAGCGCTTCTGCCATTAAACGGAGCAGCACTATTGGACTTCTTGATCCAGGAGTTAGCTGAACTTTCATCTGTAAAAAGAACTTGAAGGTCCTTAAAAATACCTAGCACATAGCTCAACCGCTCTAGCATGTCTTTGTTGATCCTTGCTGCGAGAGGATCTCGTTTATAGTTGAAGAAGGTTGATTCTGTAGCCACTCCAAGTAACGTCATCTGTTGAGCAGTGGTCAATTCCCACTTTTCTGCAATGTTGAAAAAGGCCGTCAGCGCAACAGACTCTTTAGTCTTTTGTCTTATTGCTGCTTTGCCCATAGCGACACCTCTAAAAATGGAGCTAGCTCCAGCATAACTCTATATTTAGACCCAGTCAAGAGACTGTTTGCGCCATTCGGCGTCCCATACAACATTAGGTCTTTAGCAAGCTCGTTTTTGATTTGGATTAATCGCTCAATGGGCTTGCTTACATTTGCCCTTCAAATTAGCCAGCCTTTTTGCAGCCGCACTATTGCCGGTCCGCTTACTTACTTCAAGCATATAATCGAAGCAAGATTTCTCGGGCAAGGTCCTAAACACTTCCTGCTCTATTGACTCGGCCAGAGCATCTTCCTTGGTAGCAAGAAGTACCTCATAGTGCATAAAGTAAGAGCTTGTTGCCTCTTACATACTCCAGTTCTTCTGCTACTAGCTTAGATTCGACCCCGGCCGTATCATGCGCTTCTTTGTATTTGCGTTGAGCAACTAGCTTGCAGAAGGCTTCGGGCTCAACAAGCGCCGAATGGGCAGGTTCGTTGGCAACAGCAGCTTGAGCCATAGAAATAAGTATCAAAGCCAAAACTGTTTTCTTCATTGCCACTCCCAAAAGCTCTGGTGAGATTGAGAACGAAACTAACTTATCTCCTTGATTATATTGAGCCAAAAAACTTCAGTCTTTACTTCATGCCTCAATGCCCTGAAATCTTGTGAAAGTAAGCGAGCCCTTGCATAGCAATTCCAAGAAAGACAATAACTCCTAGAACAGCAAGAAAAACTTTTCCAACTGCATAATCATTGGCATCCTTAGCTTTCTTCATTTCTTCTGGACTTTCGATAATCTTGATGAGATTTGCAACAGTCTTTTTCTCACCGCCAATAAGGTTTCTAATCAAATAGAAAGGAGTCATTACTAAACCAAAGGGAATCCCCCACCATCCGGCCAGAAGCGTTACCGCAGTCGAGGCAAGCAACCCTCTCGTTTGCTCTGGAGTACCACGCAGAAAGTAATCAGTTGTCTTCCAAGAAGTCATAAAGACTAAGGACCAGACCATGAAGTAACGGACCACTTCTGAATTCATGGTCACCATCGTTCCTTTAAAGTTGGCGCCGCCAGACTTAATCTCATCCACATTGGCGGCCAACCACTCCGAAAATGTTATATCTGCAGTTTCTAAAGCCATCTTTTAATCCCTATAAGAACTCAAAAAGAGTTTCCTAGTCTTTTTTACCCAAGATATTTATAGGTGAACAAAACGGGTATGAAATAATAATCGCCCATAGTCGAAACATTAACTACCTTATGCAAAAACTTACCGCGCACCTGATCAAGCAAGTCAACAAATTCTCACTCTTTCTTACGCTCGGACCATTTTTACTTGCTCTCATAATTACTTGCTTTTGCTCTAACCTAATCTATAACGCAATCTACGGTCCATTTCCTGTAGATGAAAAATATCTCTCCTCTCTGAAAAGTGTATGGAACGCTGATAAATACTACGTTTCACTTAAAGGTCCTGAAATAATACCGTCACCCTATGTGATAGTACCAACTCGCAAGGGCGAAACACCAGATCCAGAGAAAGCCAAAGAACAGATTGCTATTTTGATAATGCCACCACGCATTATCTTCGTGCAACTGCCTAAAGACCAAAAGCTGTCCACCGAATTAACCGGCAAGCTAACTAGTATTGACAGAGATCTGCTCAAGCTCTTTGAAGAAGATAACAAGAATGATCCTGACGTGATACGAGCCAGCCTGCCTTTCATGCTCGATGCCAGTAATGATCTCAGCACAGATATCACAATCTATGCGGTTGTGGCCTTTGCACTTTTGGCAGCGACAGCTTATGCCGGCATCCCCCTTTTAGTATGGCAAAATGCCGAACAACACCCGGTCAACCGAGCTCTGAAAAAATTCGGAAATCTTCGCGAGATCACCGCCACTGTAGACAGCGAAGGGCTGACAGCTGTCCAATTCGGACCGGCAGTTCTCACCCATTCCTTCCTATTCTTTCCCAAGCTGAAAGAGCTAGTGGCAATCAAACTATCAGACATAGTCTGGGCTTACAAACAGGACAGCGAAAACGAAGTAAAAAGACCAAGCAACCTGACAATCTGGACCCGTGACGGCAAGAAAGCCGAAATCATGATCTCAAAGAATGATATAGAGAGACTTCTCAGCTCGCTGCCAGAGAAAAATCCACATGCGTACTTTGGCTTCGACCCCAAACTCTGGCTGACCTGG
This sequence comes from Obscuribacter phosphatis (SeqCode), assembly GCA_017303615.1. GTDB lineage: Bacteria > Cyanobacteriota > Vampirovibrionia > Obscuribacterales > Obscuribacteraceae > Obscuribacter > Obscuribacter phosphatis_A. The sequence goes on along the minus strand of JAFLCK010000019.1, from coordinate 89,685 downwards.
AGAAGCAAACCGCAAACTCTTGTTGATGAAGTTGATGCTCGCCGCAACGCCCAGGCTTAGAAAGTCGTCTATCTCTCTTTCGACTTGGCTTCCAGCTCGGCAATCACCGAGGCTTCTTTCTTAGCTTCCTCTTTCAATGCCGCTTTCTCATAAGCCTTGAGCAAGGCACGACGACCACTGAGCCAGCCAGGATATAGCTCCACCGCTTTCTTGAGATTCTCCAAACCTTCCTTGCGCTCGGCGGCATCTTTAGATTCGGTCTGAGCGCCGCCGATAAGCAGATAGGCAGGCGCATAGTAGGGGTTCAATTGCAGAGCACGTCTGGCATACTCTACCGCCGACTTATGATCGCCGCCCTTAATTGCAAGTTCTGCAGCCATAAGCAGAGCCGGATAAGACTTATCGTATACAGCATAAGCTTCTTGCGCGCTAGCCTTAGCTTTATCGACCTCACCCAGCAATAACTCAAGACGGGCACGCTCTACCAAAAGGCGAGATGCTAGATGGGGATTGCTCTCTTTCAAGCCGGGCAGATCGGCTGCAACTTGCTCAATAAGAGCGAGGGCTTCTTTTGGTTTGTCCTCTAGACGTAAAACCGAGGCGCTGTAAAGCACATAAAGATAATTACTCTTGCGACTATCCTCAGGTACTTTGTTCAACTCTTCGCGGGCGAAAGTCGGCATACCGGCGTCGACCAAAGCCTCTGCCATACCAAGACGGAAGGCATCTTTGCGATCTGCCGGAATCACCTCGAAGACAGCCATCATATTGCGGGCGGCTGTTTCGGTCTGGTCGCGCAACAACTTGCACTTCGCCAGCATGAACGCATCATCAACAGTGGCACCCTTGTCTTTATAGCCTACAACCAGATTTTCAAATTGGGTGGCGGCGTCGCCATAACGCCCCTCTTCAAAGAGTAGCGAAGCCAGAGAGCGCATAACATCTACACGCCCCGGGTCATCAGGCGATGCGCTGGGCGAAAGCTGCTGCACAGCCATTGCTGTCACGAAAGCAGCTTCTGCCTTCATATAGTCATCGTCCTCGGCATAGCAAAATCCGAGAGAAACCATATCTTTTATAGAAGTTGGCACAATATTGAGGGCGCGGGTGTATTCTTTGGCGGCCTTACTGAACATCCGCTTCTGAATGTAATAGGCACCTAGAGCCCGGTGCGGCGTCGGATCTGTCTGATTAAGATTGGCGGCTTCCACAAATTCTTGCACCGCTTTTTCTTCTTCGCCAAGAGCCATCAGCACATTGGCATAGCCTAGGTGCAGAGCTGCCGTTTTCGGGTGCCGGGTAATCTGATCTTTATACTCTTCGGCCAAGTCTGTATAGCGCTTTTCGCTCACCAATAGCTTGTAGAGCTTCTCTCTAACCGGAGCGTTCTCGGGGTCACCGGCAAGAGCCTCTTTCAAATTATCGATGGCTTTATTGGTATTACCAGCGGTGACATTCAAGTTTGCCAGTTCAGCCAGCTCGAAACTTTTCTCTTTAGAGAGTTCTACTGCTTTGGTCTGGTCAGATAAGGCTCCGGCGATATCGCCACGCAAACGTTTAACAGTAGAGCGATTGCGATAATACTTAGCAGTCTGCTCAAGGGCGATTGCCTTGTCCAGTTGGTCAAGAGCCTCGCGCAGACGCCACTGCTGAATATAAATCTGAGCCAGGCGGAAGTGTGCAGAGGCACTTTTAGGGCTCAGCTTGATGCCTGACAGGGCAGTATCAAGAGCACCGTCAAAGTCGTTGCGGGCAAGCTTCACATCGATAAGCATATCGCGAGCCTCAGTAAGCTGGGGCTCTGCCTTGAGAGTTTCCACCAAGACGTCTTCGGCGGCCTGGTTATTCTTCAACCATTTCTGCTGCAGAAATGCGATGGTGCGCAGGGCCCAGGCAAAGCGCTTGTCGCCTTCATAGGCTTTTCGACTAAGCTCACAGGCTTTATCGGCTTGCCCTTTTTTGCCTGCTATACAAGCGAGGGTGTAGTTATAGAGAGTGTCTGTGCTCAAGACCGGCGAATCTGCAGGCAAAGACTGCATAAAGGAAAGAGCCTTATCAAAATGACCTTCGGCAATCTCATTCATAGCCCTGACCACGTTCTCGCAAAGTGCGAGCCTCACTTGGTCGTTATCATCCTTTGAATTTGCCACTACTTTTGAGGCGCCTTCATCTTCGCCCTCTACTGTCTTCAAAACAGCGGCAGTCTTATCGGCTTTGCCGACATACATATAAGCAAAAGCCAGCCAAGCTTGCAGATAGCTGCGCTTAATGCGCGCCGTCGAAGATAGAGTAACGAGTGTTCCTATCTTTTGCTGTGCCAGCAAACTTTCCAGCCTAGCGGCGGTGGCGTTCCAATCTCCGGCATTCATAGTCTTGACTGTGAGATTATCCACATACTGATTGGCAGATTGTCCAGATAATTTCTTTGCTTGGCTCTTTCCCTGGCTCTTAATTTTGCTCTTTGCCGAGGTCTCGGGCTTGGCATTAGATGAAGAATCTCCCTCGACAGACTTTTGCAGGGCAGCTTTCGGCTGGGCGGCGCTTTCTTTTTTGGCAGCGGCCGAGGCATCTAACAGAGGGAAAGCCAGTGATAAGGTGATCATCACCGAAAGTGTATTTCTGAATGTGCGCCTTTGACTTTGCATTTTCTACCTATTGCATAGAGTTTTTATAGAGTGAGTTTAGCTTAGTTAATTGCTGTTGTTGTTAGTTTGACACTAGCCGCCTTCAAAGAGCGAAAGCTGCATAACTTCTTCCATCGGTATATTGCGAAGGCGCGGACCATCCAATATTTTGGCGGCGACGCCTTTCTTTTCCATCTGATTGATGAGATATTGGGCGCGGTCGATGATGGTAGCGGGCAAGCCGGCCATGCGCGCCACTTGCACACCAAAGCTGCGGCTGGCACCGCCTGGTGCCACAGTGCGAATGAATTCGACTTTGCCGTCTTGCTCTTTGACCAAGACCTGATAGTTGGCAATCTGGGGGAAGAAGCCAGCCAAGCCATTCAGTTCATGATAATGGGTGGCAAAAATAGTGCGGGCGCGCACATCGCGAGCGAGATATTCGGCCACCGACCAAGCGATGGCGACACCATCGTAGGTGCTGGTGCCGCGACCAACTTCATCAAGCAAAATCAGCGAGCGCTTGCTGGCCGATAGACAGCACTGGGTTGTCTCAGACATCTCGACCAAAAAAGTAGACTGCCCTTGGGTGAGGTCATCGACTGCACCGATGCGGGTAAAGATGCGATCGACCAAGCCGACATGGGCTTCCTTAGCAGGAACGAAAGAGCCCATCTGAGCCAAAATTGTGATGAGAGCCACCTGGCGTAGATAACTACTTTTACCGGCCATATTTGGTCCGGTCAAGATAATCAGCTGCTCTTGGTCACAGGCGCCGGTCAAATGCACGTCATTGGCCACATACTTGCCCATGGGCAAAAGTTTTTCGAGCACAGGGTGTCGACCTTGCTTTATCTTTAGACTAAGAGAGTCGTCGACACGAGGGCAAGTAAACTTGCGCTCTTGTGCCACCTGCGCCAGCGAAAGCAAAACATCGAGATTGGCTAGGTGGGTGGCAATCTTGTGCAATTCGGCACCGAGCGATACCAAGCATTTTCTGAAGTCTACGAACAGTTTGTACTCAAGGTCAGACTCGTTCTTCTCTGCATTGAGAATTTTAGCTTCGTACTCTTTCAGATCTGGGGTGATATAGCGCTCGGCATTGGTGAGCGTTTGCTTGCGAATATAGTCATTGGGCACCAGTCCCGAATTGGCATTGGTTACTTCGATGTAATAACCAAAAGTCTTGTTGAAGTTGACTTTGAGGCTCTTGATGCCGGTACGCTCTTGCTCTCTTTTTTGGAAGTCTTCGATCCACTGCCTACCGCCGCCGAGCAAGTCTCTTACTTCGTCCAGCTCTTGGTTATAGCCGCGGGCAAAGATACCACCTTCGGTGAGCTCGCGAGGCGGGTCTTCGGCGATGGCAGTGATAATTTTGTCGCGCACGTCTAGTATTGCCGACGGTATCGACCTGAGGGCGCTCAAATAGGGACTGCGGGCATGGGTGAGCGAACTTGCCAGTTCGGGCAAGATACCGAGGGTGGTACCAACGGCAAGCAGCTCTTTAGGATTGACACTCTCGGAAGAGATGCGCACAGCCATGCGCTCTAGGTCGCAGAGGCGAGATATGACTTTCTTGAGTTCGTCACGTTTAAAAGTAGGTTCGAGCAATTCTTTAATTGCTTCCTGCCTGGCTTTAATTTGCTCTACCGACAGAAGAGGCTTGAGCAGCCACTTGCGCATCATACGGCTGCCCATGGCGGTTTCAGTTTGGTCTATCGCCCACAATAGAGATCCGTTTAGAGCCCTATCGCGCGATGTTTCGGTCAGCTCAAGATTTTTGCGGGTATTGGCGTCCAGCACTAGATAACCGTCGACAGTATAGGTCGAAATACCTTCAAAATAAGGTTTCTGCCCTCCCTGAGTGCGCTCCAGATACTCTAGAACAGCGCCGGCGGCACTAGTAGCCAAAGGCAGATCCTGACAGCCGAAACCTTCCAAGGTCGACACTTCAAAAGTGGAAAGGACCCTTCTTGTGGCTGGTTCCAACTGGAAGAACATTGAGGGGCGACCCTTGAAGCGATACTGTTCGCCTATAAGCTCCGGTATCTCTAGAGTCTCGCGAGGCACCACATCACCTTCCTGCATTTTGCCTATGCGCAGCGGTGCCAATACTTCAGCCGGGCGCAAACGACCCAGTTCTAAAATGAGATTCTCTTCCGATAGTTCGGTGACGAAAAATTCGCCGCAGGAAGCATCGACAAAAGCCAGCCCCCACTTATCGGCTTCGCGTCCACTGCCTTTGACGATGGCGGCAAGATAGTTGTTTTCACGGCTGGGCAAAAGGTGCGACTCTAATACCGTCCCTGGTGTCAGTATGCGCTTCACCTGTCTTTCCACCGGTCCCTTTTCGGCACCGACAACGCCTACCTGCTCACAGATAGCCACTGAATATCCCTTAGCCAAAAGACGAGCGACATAAGCTTCGTAGGCTCGGTAAGGCACACCGGCCATGGGGCAGCGTCCGTTGGGATAATTGGGCTCGGGACGACCGGTGAGCATGATGTCGAGTTCACGAGAGGCCACCTGGGCATCGCTGTCGAAAAGCTCATAGAAATCGCCGACCCTGAAAAAGAGCAAAGCATCAGGAAACTGCGACTTAACATCCCAGTACTGTTTCATCATCGGCGAAAGCTTGCTGTCTTCGGCGGGGCCTACTGCCCCCTTCGATACAGGGACGGGAGCATTAGATTCTTCGCCAGCCTCCGGAGCCTCGGGTGCCTTCCCTTTCGTATCTTCCAGCTCTTCCGACTTTTCAGAAACCCTATCTACTACTTTCTCTGCGCGCTTTGCATCTCTACTGTGGCTTTTCACCCGGTCGACTCCTCAATCAGGCCTTAAATCAGTTTTCGGACATCAATATTACCCGCCCTCGGGCGGCTAAGTTATTAAGTCTCTGGTAAACTGACTAAGCATATACAGTATAGAAGTCAAGGAATTTCTCATGGTAAGCCTTAGTAGCAGGACCTGTTTGCCCCCCAGTTTGACTCGCAAATTAACCCTCAGCCTGTCCCTTGGGCTTTCTCTCGGGCTTTCTTTGGGTCTGGTTCTCACTTCGTCAATGGCACCGGTGCAGGCGCAGATAAAGCAGGCAGTGCCCAGAGCAGTGCCGACAGCGCAGCCCAGCAAAGAAGGCGAGAAAGAAAAGGACAAAGAGAAAGAGTCGGAGAAGAAAAAAGCCGAGGCTAAACCTGAAAAGCCCGCCCCTGAACCGGTTATCGAGAACGTGGTCAGCGTTCAACCGGAAGACTTGGTGCGCGCCCCCTCCGAGTATCTCAACAAAAACGTCAAATTCAACGCCCAATTTTATACCTATAGCTCGGTAGCCCTTGACTACAAGCCGGCTATGAGATCTTCCAAAGATTACTTCTCTTTCTTGGTTTTGCGCCCCAATTCCCATGTGCCGCTTTCCGAGCTGAAACTGGCCATGCCCATTCCCAAAGACGAAAAGAGCCCGCAGAGCACGCTTTTGCAAAATCTAAAAGACAAAGACGAAGTGGAAGTAATTGGCAAGGTCTTCTCGACTGCTCTGGACGAGCCCTGGGTAGATGTTTTGAAGATAAAGCTGGTTAAGCAGGCTCCTGAAAACAAAAAAGATGAAAAAGCCAAAACCAACTAAGCCAATAAGTGGTAAATCTATTTAAGTGAAAGTAAAAGAGGTATAGGAAAGAGCGAATGGTTACCCCAGAATCAGCGGTCAATGTCAAGAATTTGCTCAATGCCCTGAACGGCAAGCACGGTATTCTCGGATGCATACTGGTTGCTCGCGACGGTTCGGTTGTCTCAACCTCGCTGCCTGCCGAAATCGATATCGGTACAATCGGTGCCCTTTCCGCCACGCTTTTTTCCAACAATGATGTTTCCATTCAGCGTATGAACCGCGGAAACCTAATACAGATGACCCTCTTGACCGATCAGGGCATTTTGCATTTCTATGAAGCAGCCAATCACTATTTAGTGGTTCTTACCGCCAAGGGGCAGCGAATCAATCTTGAAGGATTGATTCGTTCAGTGGAAGAACAAGGCAAGAGCCTAGAAACGATCATCGCTTAAGCTCATATAATAAAGATATAGCGCTTGGTGCCTTAGCACGGGAGTCTGGAGTGAAGATCAAACCAAAAGCCCTGGCACTTGCCTGTACCTGCCTGCTAACCCAAATTAGCTGGGGTATTGGTCTTGAAGCTGCCTTGGCTGCACGTTTTATCGACTTGAGCGGCAACTGGACCGAAAAGTATGTCAATACACTTTCAGATGCTGGGGTGATTCCGGCTGAGAGCGACGGCAAGTTTCGCCCGCAAGACCCTATAACCAGAGCCCAGCTGGCGCTTTGGCTGGTCAAGACCCTCAATATAGAAAATCAGACTGTAAACGGTCCCCCGAGCTTTCCCGATGTTAGCCCAAGCAGCACCGAATACAAAGCAATCGAGATTTGTAAGCAGAACAATTTCATGACCGGTTATCCCGACGGTTTTAGACCAAAGCAGACTATGCAACGGGGTGAAATGATTTCGGTCATAGCCCGCAGCCTCGGCGCCGCCACCCCCGATGACGGCACTATCGCCAAGGCCCTGGCCGGCTTTAGCGACAAAGCCACAATACCAAACTGGGCCCGCAGCGGCATTGCCCAGGCAAAAATTGCCGGAATCTTGGTCTCGGCCGATAACAATGCCACTGCCAAAGCAGTAGCTGTGGCCACCAGAGGCGATGCTGCGGCTATTTTAGCCAAACTTTCAGACTATAAAAGCGACCAAGCCGTCAAACAAGCCCTCAACTATCAAGGTATGGACGGCGCCACTCGCACCCCCGCAGGCAATAGCCAGGCAGTTCCCAGCACTTCCGCCCCGCCCGGCAGCTATACAAATAACTCTCCTTATAATGGCGCCGGCTTTCCCAATAGTCCTTACAACAATATCGCGCAAGCCCAAGGCGGTCCAAACTTTCAAGGTCAAATCCAACACCAAAACTACACGCCGCCCAATCAAGGCTATCCCCAACCCGGTCAACCAGAACAGTTCAGTTCGCAACCTCCGCCCCAGTTTTATCAAGGGCAACCTCAATATGGAGGCTATCAACAACAACAGCAGCCGCTTTCCGGCAGGGTGGTGATGGTGGGAGCCGGCACCCAATTGCCTGGTACTTTGCGCAATTCTTTAGACTCGGGCTCAACCCAGGTGGGCGAACCGGTAGAAGCAACACTTAGCGCCCCGGTTTATTCAGGTGGAGTAGAAGTAATTCCCGCCGGCTCAAGAGTTTTGGGCTCGGTAACCAATGTCGTCTCATCCAGACGCTTTCGCTTTGGCGCCAATGGTCGCATTGATATGCGCTTCAATATGGTTGAAACGCCCGACGGCAGAAGGTTCCCTTTATCAGCTTCGGTAAACGACACCCAGCTCAAACTGGTCGGCGGTTCGACCGCCGGACGCGTGGGCAAAGGAGCCCTGACCACGGCGGTGGGAGCTGGCTCAGGCGCCGCCCTCGGCACCGCTCTTGGTGCTATCGTCGGTGCCACATCCAACGGGCAAGTCGGCAGAGCTACAGGCATGGGCGCTGTCTTTGGCACCGCCATCGGTGGCGGACTAGGGCTAGTGGGTGCCGGGGTGCGAAAAGGCTCGGAAGTGATAATCAAAGCCGGTACGCCGATGCCCATACAGCTGGACGAATCGATGCAGGTCACTACAGGCGGTGGCGGCGCACCGATGGGCGGACAATTTCAACCCCAATATCAACAACCGCCATATCAGCAGCCCCAATATCAACAGCCCCAATATCAACAGCCTCAATATCAGCAGCCCCAATATCAACAGCCCCAATATCAACAGCCGCCTTATCAACAGTCGCCTAATTACAGCAACAATCCCTACAATCAATAAAGCTGTTCGGTAGAGATATTCTGTAAAAACTTAGTCGCCACCCCAACGGCGATGTCGTCTTTTAAACTCATCAATGGCTTGGTCGAAGCACTCTGGCGTAAAGTCAGGCCAGAGTGTTTGGGTAATAAAGATCTCGGTATAGGCCGATTGCCAGAGCAAATAATTTGATAAGCGCATCTCGCCGCCGGTTCTGATCAATAGTTCGGGGTCGGGCAGCCGCGATGTATAAAGGCTTTTGCCAATCAAGTCTTCAGTAATATCGTCTGCAGCAAGTCGACCTTCTTTCACGTCTAAAGCGATCTTCTTCACCGCTTCTGTGATCTCTAGACGCGACCCGTAGTTAATCGCCACCTGCAAATTGAGCCCGGTATTGGCTTCACTCTGCTTAGTGGTCTCTTCCATAGAGCGACGCAGCGACTTTGGTACGCCTTCCATATGACCGATGAAAGAAAGACGAACATTGTTCTGTGAGAGTTCGACAAATTCGCTCTCTAAGACCTGGCTGAACAATTCGAAAAGATATTTCACTTCTTCGCTGGAACGCTGCCAGTTTTCGCTTGAGAAAGCATAGACGGTCAAATATTCAAGCTTGAGAGCGCCAACATGGCGCACCAAGCGCTTCAAGCTCTTGACACCCTCCTGGTGCCCTTTCAACTTGGGCATGCGGTGATTTTCAGCCCAACGTCTATTGCCGTCCATAATGACTGCAACATGCTTGAGCGGAAGGGGCTCGCTCTTTTCAGCCGCCCTACTGGTGCCAGGCTTCTCTAATTTGCCTAAGTGAAACTTGCTCATGAGCCAATTCTACTCCTTAAGCCTCTTCCTCTCGGAGAATTTCACAGCGACTTTACTAATTTCCATCATTCTTGTAAGTTTGAGCCAGGAGGCGAACTTGTTTTTAAAACCTACTTTACTGATTAACGGCGACATAACAGATATAGACCTGGCAGATCTGAAAGTCAGGGGCATCAAAGGGCTGATTCTCGACCTAGACAGCACATTGATAGCACCTAAGACCGCCGAATTGACCGACGGGCCGGCACGTTGGCTGGAAGCAGCGCGGCGTGACTTCAAAGTGGCCATAGCCAGCAATAATAAGAACGAAGCTTATCTTGACCAAATCCGAGCCATGCTCGACATGACCATAATTGGTAGAGCGGCAAAACCAAGCCGCAAAGCCTTTCGTGTCCTGCTCAGCGAATTTGGTCTGAGCGCCGAAGAAGTGGCTGTTATCGGCGATCGCCCCCTGACCGATATCTGGGGCGGACACAGAGCCGGAATGACTACCATTCTTGTGGGCACGCTCAAAACAATGAATGAGCCGAAGTGGAAGACAACCATTAGAAATATGGAAAGAATTTTCATCCGCTGCTGTTAAAAATCACTAATGCGCCCATGGCTAGAGCATCAATAAGTTGCAAGTAATTAGCGACAATTGTTGTAATATAGGGGTCATGCGCAGAGAAACAGTCATTTTGAGCCTCAGCACGGCACTCTTATCGAGTGCTGCCGCAGCCCAAGCAGGCGAAAAATTGTATATATCATCTGCCACTTCTTTTGCCCCGGGAGCGGTGCGCAATCTGACGCCCATAGTGTCACCGGTGACACCACCAGCCGCTATCAAGAGCGCCGGTCAGAAATCACTAGAGAGAGGTCTGGCTGAAAAGAAAAAGGGCAATACCAACCAAGCCCTCATCTGTTTTTTGCAGGCCAGCAAAGAAGACCCCAAGTTAACCAAAGCCTTTTACGAGCAAGCCTTGATTTTCAGAGATCGCGCCTATGTCAAACTGGCCGAATCATCGCTCAATCAAGCGCTTTCTATCGATCCTAATTTTCAGCAAGCAAGACTTTTGCTTGCTGCTATAAAGTTGGAAAACGGCCATGTGGGCACAGCCAGCCGAGAGCTAAACAAAACCTTGGGGCTTGAAGAAAAGGCAGCGGCATTACCGGTTAAGAGCGAAGCCAGAGCTGAGATCAAAGTAGAGAACAAAAGAGAACCAGCTGCCGGCGGCGATAACTGGACCGAAAGACTGCGCTTTCTAAATGAACACGGCACAAACAGCCTCAAGCCCGGCGAAGCTTTTATGTTTTCGGAAGAATCGGGCGAGGCACTGCTTATCTTGTCTGATGGACGCAAGATAAGAAGACAAATCGCCCCGGCTCGCGACAACGGCGACCTAGTGAAAGAAAGACGCCCGGAACTGCTATTGCCTAAAGAGTTTCTCTATAAGCTGAGCACCCAAAGCAAAATTGTCGAACCCGAAAGAAAGGGAGCAATAAGCGACTTTGGTGCCAGAACCCAAGTAATGGAAAACCCGCCGGAAAAGTTGGAAGTGCGGGAAGAGCAGAATGCTGCTGTTAAGGCCGTCGACAAAGACATGGAAATCAATCCATACTTGCGGCATACCACGGTGGAAGAAATCGAAAAATTTACACCCGGCCGAGATCTGGAAACAACAGCACCGGCTTCTGAAAAGAACGACGAACTGAGCCTCAAGCAAGCTGAAAGCCTGCCGGAAGATGATCTTAGCGCCGGCAACGGCTTAATGAATGAGCTCAATCTTGAGGCTATTGTCGACAAAACTCAGAAATTTTTCGGCTGGCTGAAGAAGAGTTTGCATTTACCTTAAATGCTCCGCACCATATTTAGCTAAGTAAGCTCTGCCAAACCCCGCTCCAACCAGGAGTTGAACTTTTCTGGATACATATCCATAAAGTTATGACCGGCCATCTCGAAAATCTCAAGGGTAGATAACGGCAAGCGCTTATGTAGATCGACGGCATAGTGGCAAGGCGCCACCGGGTCAAAGCGACCGGCCGCTAGATGCAATGGACACTGCAAGACAGGCGGCTCGGTGAGGAAATCTACAGCCTCAAAATTACGCATGATCTCTTCTAAGGCATGCCGCTCGGTCTCAATCAACGTGCGCGGACGAAATGACCAATTGCGGTGCACTCCGCTGGTCTTGATGGTATCAAAAGTGGTGCCCATAAAGACTCTAAAAACAAGCGATACCGGCTTGAGAACCCGCGCCGGCAAAGCCGCGGCAAAGACAACCTTAAATAGCTCAGGTCGTGTCTGCGCCATCGAGACAGAAATGATGGCACCTAAAGAATGGCCGACAAAGGCGCACGGGAAATTGATGTCAGCGCAATCTAAGGTCTCAAGAATATCGTCGGTATGAACAGCAAGATCTGTCGGTTCACAGGGTTCTTCACTCTCTCCGTGTCCGCGCAAATCTATGGCAAAGCAGTTATGACCAAGGTGGTTCAGAAAGGCCACCTGCGATTCCCACATCTTGGCGCTCGAACCAGTGCCGTGAATAAACAGGACGTCGCAGCCCGAGCCGGAACTATTGCTAGTGCCGGCTGGGAACTTGCTAAACTTCAGCTTCATGGGCGCCTCTAGAGCAGCTCGGTGGCTTCCTCACCGCTTCTCACCCATTCGGGTGGCGCTTGCAGCTTGACGCCCGCCAGATCTAGCAGGCGATAAGCAATGTCGAAGGAAGCATTAATATGATCTAGTTGATGGGCGGTGGGCAAAGGAGCCGGCTCACCGTCGGAACGCAGACGAAGATTTTCCACCACAGGCACAATATCGTCGGCTTGCTCGATGTCGTAAGCCAGTCCCTGGCTGACCAACATGCGGGCGGTGCCAAGTTCTTGAGGCATAGGCTTGGTGATCATGTCTATGGCCAGAGGCAGTCTTCTTGCGATAGATTCAAAAGAAGTCAAGCCACCAGCTTTGGTGACCATTAAGTCGCAGGAAGCCATAACATCAGACATGCGATCATGAAAGGGCAGCACCGCTGTCGGTATCTTGTAGCGAGCCGACTCGCGTTTGATGGTGTCATACAGATGCTTATTGTGACCACAAAGGAAGATCACCTGAATCTTTCTTCTGACATTAGCTAAAGCGCGGTAGATGGAAAGCATATTGCCACCGCCGGCCCAACCGGCATTAATACAGATGGTGGGCAGTTCGGTATCGAGATTGAGGCGGGTACGGAACTCAGAAGGGGTGCAGGAGGCAGGCATGCTGAAATCAGGATGAACCGGCATACCCATGATAGCTATGCGATTTTTCTCGATACCCAAGTCAATCAAACGCTTTTTAGCTAGGTCGTTGGGAACGATGGTCAGCTCAGAATCTTTGTTGGCCCAACCGCTCCAGAAATCACCATTGGGATCGGTCACAACCGTGATCAGACGGCTCTTTTTCTTCAGACCGCATTCCTTAATGGCTCGGGCTAGATACTGGTTGGTCATCGGGTGCACCGACACCACCACATCTGGTGCCAATTGGCCAACATAGCGATTGAGATAAGGCCTAGTAATCTGCCAACCAAACTCAGAATCATTTGGCTTGAAAGTTTCAATAAACCAATAGTAGTACTTCATCGCCTGCTGCTGATGGCGCAGCAAGTAGTTATACAACTCGACAAATCTGCGGTTAATCGGGTGAGATTTCTCGACTATGTTCTCCACATGAATTTCTACTGGCTGATCAGGCTTGCAGTTATCAAGCAGATATTGCATGGCGGCATGTATGGCCTCAGTGGCGCTGCGATGTCCGCCGCCGGTGTCCGAGAAAACCAAACAGATTCTTTTAGTGGAACTCTTCTTATCGGAGCTGGATTTCAAAATTACTTCCTCTGTTACGACCAAGTCGGTGCCTGGGGCGATCGCCTGTAGGCTTTATATCTCGGACAAAAAGGTACTTTTCTGCTAAACTAAACTGATCTCCGACTAATGATCCAACTAAATGTACCATCAAACCCGGCAAAAACCGCACTGGCCTGATAAAAATTCTTCTTTCGTCGCGTTTAGCAATCGGGTCGCCAAAGTGAAGACGGGTCTAGCGGCAGCAATACTGGCTTGTACCCTGACAAGCTGTGCCACCCTTCCAGCTCTTGCAGACAGCTCGCGCTTGACTTCGCTGCAAAGCGATAAAACTTCTTCTTCCCTTGTATCTCAATCGGTGCTTAATCATTTCGAGAGCCTTCCAGCCGGAAGACAATTGAAACAAAGCCCGACCGATGTCAAGATTTACGAATACGACCACGAGCCACTGGGCGATCGCACACCCTTTCTGATGGTGCACGGACTGCGTGGCGAGTTCTATCATTATTTCCGCTGGCAGAAAGTGGCGGAGAAACTGACCAAACACAAAGACTTCAACGCCGCTTACAAAATCTATATGTGCCGCTATTCGAGCCTCGACCGTATAGAAACCGTCCTGCCGATGTTCAAAGAAGCTTTCAACAAACTCTATGAAGTTGGCGGAAAAAAACCAATTGCCATAATGGCCCTTAGTATGGGCGGCAATCTAACCTATGAAGCATTCACCGATGCCAACATTGAGCCAAAAGTGAAGATGCTCTTCACCATGGGAACACCTTTCCACGGCTCGCCGCTTTTCTGTAAAGACTGGCGCGCTTACACAGTCTACAAAAGACTTTCCTGGCCCTGGAGCCGTATAGACCATAACCTAGCCTTTGGTCTGTACTTTAGAAAAAATCCCAATCTGCAAAAAGATCTGACCTGGGATAATGCCGACGGAGCCATTCCCGATGTTGGTCGTTTCTGGTCTAAACTGCCCTTCGGACCGAGCGGCAAACTAACTATCGATAATACTGAGAACAAGAGATTGGCAGCGGTAAACAGCATCAAAACCGCCCGCGAAAAACTCATCACCTATGGTGGCTACATAGTCAATCCTTATTTGCAGCCCCGGGCAAAGCGCTATCTCGAAAACGCTTTTCTTTATCCGCTCTTCCTAGTATCCACTTCCTTCCCTGCCCATATGGCCAGAGAGCATCCGGTCTTGGAATATCTCAATAGAGACATCGCCAACTTCCAGGTGCCTAAGCCGGTTGCGAAAGCGGCCGGTACACCCTTTGTCTTTGTCATGAATGACGGCATCACGCCGGTTTCCAGCGCTATTTTCCTGCCGCCGGATTTGGCCAAAGAACAATGCGTTTCAAAAGAAGCCGAGCTAGAAAAAATCAAGTCGCGCCTAGATGTTGGCAAAGCCCGAGTTTTCCGCAATGTCGATCACCTCACTTTTATCGACGGCGTCAGACCGGTTAATCCAATTCAGGCAGCTGTGCAAAACCATGTCAAAGACGAAATAAATCCGCACGAACCACAAAAGGAAATTTTCGACTGGATTTTGCAAGATATTATGGCTTTCGATGCACCAGACACAGGCAAGCTGGCCAAGAAAGAACTAAATCAACAAGAAGCAAAGCCAACCGAATAAGTTCTTGCGTTTGCATTTAGAACTTTACTTTGCGCAATTTTCGATTGACCGACTTTGCCTTCTTGCATATCATCGATTTAGCAGTAGAGAGAAATCGACAATTATGTTCAGCTTCAGCGCCAACCGCAATGACAATGACGACCGCCCACAGCGGTTCACTTTGTCATGTCTGAAGCGATAAATTAACTAAAGACCATCGACTAGAGAGCCGCAACTATAGAAAAGTTGCGGCTTTTTTGTGCTTTTTGAAAGGAGAAAACCAATGATAGAACAACATGGCTATATAGAAACAATAAGACAAATGGGGCAGCTGGTCTTTTTCAAGCTGCGTACCCAAGGCAAGACCTGGCAGCTGGTGAGCGAACGTCCCGAGATCATTTCAGCAAGCAAAACCATGCTGGCAGAAACCCCGGTGAGCATCAAAGGTAAGCTCGTGCAAGAACCAACCGAAGAAATTGTCTTGGAAGAGTTAGAGATCTTGGCTCGACCAAAGAGCGCGCCCCCTGTCGAAATCAGCAAGAATAGCAAAATAGAAAATCTCAACCTGGAAACACTATTGCAGTACCGTCCACTCACCTTGCGCAATACAAAGGTGCGGGCTATTTTTAGAGTGCAAGCAGAAATTGTAAGGGCCTTTAGAGAATTTCTACAAAGCCGGCGTTTTATCGAGATACATTCTTCCAAGCTGGTCTCGACCGGCACCGAAGGTGGTGCCAATCTCTTTCAGCTGGAATACTTCGGAAAAACCGCCTTCTTAGCGCAAAGCCCTCAGTTCTACAAACAAATCATGGTTGGCGTTTTTGAACGAGTCTTCGAGGTCGGGCCGGTCTATCGCGCCGAAGAACACGATACATCTAGGCATCTCAACGAATATATCAGCCTCGACTTTGAAATGGGCTTTATTGAAAGTATGCAAGATCTAATTGCCATACAAGAAAGCCTGCTCAAACATATATTTGCCCATCTAAAAGAAAACTGCCCGGAAGAACTAGCTCTTTACGGAGCTAGTCTGCCTGAACTTGGTGCAATTCCACAAATTGAATTGGAGCAAGCCTTGTTTTTGCTTGAGCGGCAGTATGGCTATACAAGCCAGGAAAACGATCTAGGGGCAGAAGGAGAAAAGCTCTTAGGGCAATACTTTAGAGAGAAAGAGAAGTCTGAACTGGTCTATGTCACCAACTATCCCTGGTCGGTGCGCCCATTTTATGCGAAGAAAAGAGGCGCCGGCGGCTCAGGCAGTTTCGACTTATTGATGGGTGGTATGGAAATCACCACAGGTGGTGAACGTACACATGAATACGAAGAACTCTTGCAAGCGATGACCGAAAGAGGACTGAAGGCTGAGAGTTTCGAAGACTATCTCTTAGCCTTCAAACACGGCATGCCGCCGCATGGCGGTCTAGCAATAGGACTAGAGCGCCTGACCAGACAGGTGCTTGGACTGGCTTCGGTCAAACAAACCTCGCTCTTTCCCCGCGACTGCAATAGACTCAGTCCATGACCGAGCTAATGCGGTCGGCTATGGCCCGAGCAAATAGGGCAGCCGAGCCGTCTTTCATCGAAAGAAAGAGAGACGGCTCGGTGAGCTCGAGTTCCATCAAATAATCGACACCGTCTTGCCTCACCACATCGACCCGAGCATATAAAGGCGTCTCAGAAAGAGTGCTCAAGGCCAACTGGGCAAGCTCCAACTGTTCCGGCAAAGCAACAGAAGGCGACTCACCGGCATGACCGGCCGCAGCCAAAATCTGAAAGGGCGCCTTACGCACACAATGACTGAATACTCCATTGATATAAACCAGAGACTTTTCACCCTCGCCCTCGACGGCGCTCAAATAAGGCTGCACTAAACAGTCGCCGCCTTTGAGCAAAGTCTCTATATGAGTCAGAGCTGCCGAGTTGTCTTGCCCCTTTCTGAACTTAGCCACGCCGCTTGTGGCGAGCCCAATAGCCGGTTTGACTATGTAGGCATCATAGCCGGATGTAATCTTGAGCAAGGTAAACTGATCGGTTTGTTCACCCTGTTTGCAGAGATAGGTTGGACAAATACGCACACCGCGCTCTGCCAATCTAGGCAGATAACTTTTATGCAAGTTTGGTAAGACCAAGGCGAGCGGGTTCAAGAGTAGACTTTGCTGCGAGAAGGCTTCGAGCTTGGCGCAGAACTCTTCAAAATGTTTGTGATAGTCCCAGCAGGAACGCAAGACCATAACTTTTGCCCGGGCAAGGTCAGAGTGGTCGCTACGCCAGTCAATTGTTTTGCAACGCAGACCCATCTTGGTAAGCTCAGCCAGGGCGAGGTTGTCGTCAGGATCCCCTGCCGGCAGATCTTCATAGCTGAGAAAAACCACATCCATGGCTATTTCTTCCACCAAATTACTCCAAATTAACTAGATATCAGACTAAACCATGCCGGGCTGTATGGGCAAGCCACAGTCTAGACCATTTTATGTAGATGGCTTAAGGACTGCCAAGCCCGGAAAAGATATTATTGACTTCTCACCGAACACTTTCAGACCCATAAACAGCCCCATTTCAGCTAAGCATTCATGCTCTTCAATTCACTCAACTATGCTGTTTTTCTGCCCATTGTCTTTGCCCTCTTTTGGCTAAGTAAAGACAAATGGCGAGTCTGGATCTTGCTTATCGCCAGCTATATTTTTTATATGAGCTGGAAACCGGCTTTTATTCTGCTTATCATTGGTTTGACTGTCGCCAATTACTATCTTGCTTTTGCCATCGCCGGCGCCCCAGATCAAAAGGGCAAGAAAAAATGGCTCACCGTCTCTGTGGTGGGCAACCTGCTAACTCTGGCATTTTTTAAGTATGCTTATTTCTTCAACGACACTCTTTCAGCCATTTTAAAATCTTGCGGACAGCCAGCAACCAAGCTGCCTTTCGATATTGTCCTGCCCCTAGGTATTTCTTTTTTTGTTTTTGAATTTATTCATTACACAACCGATGTTTATCGCGGTCATCAGCCGATTCGCTCCTTCCCTGCCTTTGCTTTATTCGCCAGCTTCTTCCCAACTCAAATTGCCGGACCAATCAAAAGATTCCAAGACTTCATTCCGCAATTCTTAGCGCCGGCCAAACTTACAGTAAAGAGTTTCGACAACGGCATTAGTCTCATCCTGCTTGGTCTCTTCAAAAAGGTCTTGATCGCCGATAATCTGAGCTTTTTGGTTCAGGGCGGCTTCAGCCAACCAGAACTATTCAGCGGCTTAGACCTCTGGATTTTTGCCTATGCTTTTGCTTTCCAAATTTACTTCGATTTTTCCGGTTATACAGATGTGGCCCGTGGCTCGGCCATGCTCTTTGGCTATAAAGTGCCAATCAACTTCAATTTGCCTTATCTAGCTGCCAATATCGCCGAGTTTTGGCACCGCTGGCATATCTCGCTATCTACCTGGTTGAGAGATTATTTGTTTATTCCGCTGGGTGGTTCGCGGGTTTCAAAACTACTAAACTATCGCAACTTGATCTTGACCATGACCCTGGGCGGGCTCTGGCACGGTGCCGCCATGCATTTTCTGGTTTGGGGTCTCTATCATGGTCTTTTGCTTGTCGGGCACAAGCTCTTTCAAGCAGGCAAAGACAGCCTACCGGCTCTGAAGAAAATTATAGACAGCAGCATCGGCAAATTCGCCTCAGTCTTGCTCACCTTTCATGCGGTGGTTATCGGCTGGGTTTTCTTCCGTGCCGAAACCAGCACAATAGCGCTGGAAATGCTCAAGCGCATGCTTACCCTCAGCCCCGCGCTAGAAAATGGCGAAAAAGTTTCGATGTTACTTACCCATATCAATTATCCCCTGATTTATCCAACCATCTTCTTAATCTTGCCGGTACTAGCGGTAATGCACTATTTGTCTGGCTTGGTAAGCGGTATCGATCTAAACAAGAAAGTACCGAGGTTTTGCAAAATAGGTTATGCCTTTGCCCTGATGTTCTTGATTCTTGTTTTCTCACCTGACAAATCACCACGCTTCATCTATTTCCAGTTTTAGAGCTATGCAAACTTCTATAGACAAACCAAAACTAGATGACGACATGAAAGGTGAAAACTTTGCAGCAAGCTTTGTCATTCAAGGTTTTGTCTGTCTAGTCGTTCTTGATTTGCTGCTGCGCTTTTTAGGCACAGCCGGTTATCTGGGCTTTAATCCACTCAGAGTTTCGCACCGCTCTTGGGTCTATTGGAATGAAAGAGAATTTTTGCTGGATGCTAAGGAAAGCAAGCAAAAGCCATTGAACACTGCCCTTTTTGGCTCATCACTAATGATGTCGGCCCTACATGGCGGCGACGCGGTCTATCTAAACAAACCACAAAATGTCACCTTGCACCATAAAAGCCAATTGTTCAAAGACTTGATGGAAAAGCGCAGCGGTAAAAGCGATAACAACTTTGCCTTTGCCCTTGGTGGAGAAATGGTTTCTGATGCCTATATTCTTTTTAAAGGCATGATTGAACAGGGTCAAGGTTGCCGGCCCGAAAAGCTAATTTACGGCATTGCTCCGCGCGACTTTATGGACCATGCACTGCCATCGGTGACAAGCACAGAAATTTATCGCTATATGCGCCGAGTGACCGACCTTGCAGAAATAGAAAAGCAGGCCCGCACAAGCCCCACTGAAAAGCTGGAACTTTGGCTGAGCAAGCTTAGTTATATCTACCAAAACCGAGAAGAGTTTCTCTATCTGCAAAGCCGCTATGCCAAATTTATTTGCCGAAAATTGCTGGGCGCAGGCGATCTAGACCTGGTACATGCCCCCATGCACATTCGCAAGCAAGCATTTCTAGAATTACCCGAAGACAGCGCGCCCAATGAAGTGATCGTCACACCGCCAGTCGGGCCTGAAACCTATGTCGATAATAGCTCTGAATATCGCAATCGCTATCGCAAATATCGTGAATATCAATTTGCCGAACAGCTCGGCTATCTTGAGAAACTGCTGAAACTGGCAAAAGCTAACAATACTGAAGTAATTTTGGTCAATATGCCCCTGACACAGGCGAATATGAATCTGATGCCCAGCGGCTTTTACCAAAATTATTACAACCGGGTGGAAAACCTAGCTCGGCTCAACGGCGCCAGATTGCTTGACCTGAACGACCAAAAACTCTTTCCCATTGAGTACTTTGGCGACGGTGTACATATGAATACTCGGGGCGGGAAAAGATTCTTTGAAGTCTTGGTGGACAAGCTTTTCCAGACAGAAAAAGCACCGCAACCAGAGATAAAGCCCGCCACTTAAGCCGCTTTCAGCGCGCCAAGCTTTCGACTTTGTCAAACTTTTCTTGCGACTCTTCTGCGGCGACCGAGAAAAAGGTTTCTATTGGTTATAATCGAAATATACAGGAATCCCAGGACTGATCATGCCAAACTCATACACACCTATCGAAGCACTCTTGCAAGACCTATGCCAGGCCGCCGATAAGGGCGATTGCTTGCAGGTTGAGACTATCTATAATCAGGCTCTTTCTCAGGCTCGTACTGCCTTTGGCGAAGAGAGGGCACCGCTCTGCCTCTTGCTCATGTGTAAGTCAATTTGGTTCCATAAACACGGTCAATTCGACCTGGCAGAAGCTTTTAATCGCAGACTGCGAGACATTTTGCGCAACAATCATTTCGCATTACCGGCACAAGAAGAAAAAGCTCTTTAGTCTCTCAAGAGTTTTCAAATATTTGATAAAGATCTTTAGTTAGTCTTTAGGCTCTTTTGCAATACCCTGGCACAGTCATACTCCATATAAGTGATGTTGCCATTCTCTATGACATCATTAAGTAGCTGGTCGGCCTCGGCAAGCAGTTTGTCACGATCGGCAGTATTGACTGGAAGCGAGGCATCAGCCACATATTTTACCGCCAGGTAAAAATTAAATTCAGTAAGTCGGCTCATGTTTCTTGCCTTTTGCCGAGCGATAAGCAAAAGTTGGTCTTGCTTTGCCGCATCGTCTGCTACTAAATACAAAAATATAGGGCAGGGCCAGTCTTTCCTAGTCAGCTTCAGGGATGGATCTTGCAATTGCTTGTCGGCCATCTCTTTTAAGGCTTTGAGACCAACTTGATCATGCTGGCAACGAAGCGCTAGTGCTTTGATAATTAAGGCATAGTCGACCTGACTTAATTGCCAGTTTTTGTTCTCACTGAGCACTTTGTCGGATAGCCGCTTTGCCTCGGCATAGTCACCCAAAGCTAAACAGTGCATAGCCAGACTTACCAAACTATTCGGAATCGTTTCAGACCGCGCTCTTAAAGCAATTAATTTCAAGGCTTCTTCTCGCCGACCACACTCTGCCATTAGTGAATAATACTGACTCTGCGCTCCCTTATC
This sequence comes from Obscuribacter phosphatis (SeqCode), assembly GCA_017303615.1. Lineage (GTDB taxonomy): Bacteria > Cyanobacteriota > Vampirovibrionia > Obscuribacterales > Obscuribacteraceae > Obscuribacter > Obscuribacter phosphatis_A. Next base: position 68,593 of record JAFLCK010000019.1, on the reverse strand, counting down.
GTCTGGGTACGCCTGCAGCCGCGCTTCCGCCATACTCAAGGCAGCAGTCAACTGTCCCAGCCGACGCAAACTCAAAGCTCGCAAAAAATCGCTATCACTTTTCTCACCAAGACGCGCTAGAGCCTTAGCATCTTGAACAGCTAAATCGTATAAATTGAGCGCTAGATGCGCCAGTCCTTTATGGTAAAGGGCATTAGCCTTTGTCGATTCTTTGGCAGATGTCTGCATGATGCGATCGGCGTCGGCAATTACTTGTCTATATCGGCCAAGCTCAAACTCAGCATTGATGCGATAAGGCAGCACATCAACAAAATCGGCACCCAGCCTGAGAGCTTCGTCAAAATCTAGACAGGCTTTTTCTTCTTCGTGTAAATCAATAAAGAAACGTCCTCTATAGATCAAGCCGAGCTGATTGTTTGGGTTAAGCTTGAGAAATTGCTCGCTAAGACTGAGGGCGTCGGCGGCACAACCATCTTCGAAACGCCGCAGGGCTAAAGCCAATTTATAGTTACCGCGCAAATCGAGGGGCGCCCAGCCAACCACAAAGAAAAGCATGAGAAAGAGTGCGGTCAGCCAAGCCCAAGAAACAATTCGCTCTAGACGACTATAGGCGCTTGTGGTGCGCAAACAAAAGAAACCAAGCAAGAAACCGCTGAATAAACCACCGACATGGCAAGCCAGGGCACCACGATCAGCTGCACCACTGACAATACCAGCCACAAAAGAAGTGACAGCCAGACCTAGCCCTATCAAACCCCATTTAGTCAAACTCGGTCGCACCACTTCCCATTTCTGCAAAATAGAAAAAGAAAGCGCTGAGCCGACGAGACCAAAGATGGCCCCGGAAGAACCAGCTCCCGAGCTTATCGGCACAAGCAAAAGGCTGAAACAACCTGAGGCTAGACCGGAAAGACTGAAAATCAAGGCAGTACGCCAGAATCCATAGAATCTCTCCACCTGAGGACAGACCAACCCGAGCACAATCATGTTGCATAAAAGATGCAAGAGGCCGAAGTGCAAGAAATTGGAAGTGAAAAGCCTCCAGGGTTCGCCGGTGAGAACACGCGGACCATAACTGGAGCCCCATTTGACCATTTCCATCGAATCAGGCCTGATTAGACTGGCAGTGCCGTGGCTGACCACAAAAGCAGCAAAAACAAGTAAATTCAAACCCACTAGCATTTGGGTCAAACTAAACTTTAGGGGCTCTCTCGGCAAGTGGACCTGCTTTCGCTGCCGTCTATACGGTTCCAGCGTTTATAGGGCTGTGCTCTCTCTCTATTTTAACTTTAGCGAAAAATCGGGGCCCTTGCTTTTTGGAAGTCTAGCCTGGTGCTATGCTTTAGGTCTGTTAAGGGAATTGACCAAGCAACGAAGGTTATCATGAGATTTACCAGTATTCTACTTGCCTCCTGCGCCGTTCTTACTCTCAGTGGCTGCGCCAAGAAGGAAGCCGTGGTAGCCGGGAAATGGGGCTATATAGACAAGCAAGGTCAATTTATCATCTTGCCTCAATTTGACTCAGCTTCCGAAATTAGCGACAAAGGGGCGCTGGTCTTCACCAACAAACATTTGATGCGTCTCGACCCCGAAACCAAACAGGAATCGAAAATACCAGTCGGTCCGGAAGACAAAGCCGAGCTGCCGCCGCTGCCTGAAGTTCGAGCGGCTGAAGCGGGCACCGATACTTATAAGATTTTGGAAGGCGAAGCAGTAATCTTCGACCCCGCCGACAAAGAGCGTGAACTACCTTCAATTTTCCCTGAAAAAGGCAGTGCCTGTGTGAGATTCGGCGACAAGTTCGCCTTTATCGGTCCAGACGGCAAATTGTCAGGTGCCATATTTGACGAGGCTCGCCCCTATCAAGAAGGCAGAGCGGCGGTCAAACAAAATGGCAAATGGGGCTTTATCAACAAAAAAGGGGTGATGGTGATTCCGCCTCAGTACCTCGATGCCGGCTCTTTCAGCCATGGCTTGGCGCCTGTCAAGCAGAAGTCGGAAGAAGAGAAATAAATCAGAGCAAAAATAAACTAGACCCAAATAAGCCAGAGCAAGAATTTCAGACAAAAAAATTCTAGACCGGATACAAAATGCCGGGTCGAGCAAAGTAAACATAGGGAGCGAAAACAAAGCCGGTGAGAGCCTCTAGGTCTCGGGCATAGCTTTGCAACTGCTCTTTATGACGACGGGCTTGCAATTCGGGTCCAGCCTCTAGATGATCTGTCTTATAGTCGACTATATACCAAAGACCATCTGCACCTTCAAAAACCAAGTCGGGTTGCCGCTTCTTGTACTCTTCCCCATAGCTGTCAATCAAATAGGTCATCTCTTTGAACAATCGCGGTGAGCTCTGCACCAGTTCAAAAAGACGGCTTTCATAATAAGTATCGAGCAGTTTCAGACCTTCTTGTAAAAGACGCTCCAGTACAGGCCCGTGAGCCATATGAAAGCTTTGTCCAAAGGCAACGTCGCTGACATAACGTCTTAAGAAGTCTTCGTCGGGTCTGGTTCTCGCCGGCAAATTTTCCATAAGCTGGTGAAAGAAAGTACCAAGGAAATTGGATGAGATCAGTTCGCGGTCAAAACCTTCATCAATGGCTATATCGGCACGCCGTCCTCTGGCTGTAATGCGAGTCAGTCCGAGGGTGTCGACCTCGGGGTCTTTAGCTGTCCTGCTCATTGTCGGCAAAAGCATAGCCTGAGACTTTATCTCATCTTGTATGCCCACTTGGCTGGCGAATAGCTCGCCGCTGCGCCAATCATACTGACCGAGATAATCATTGGCCAAATAAGTATTGAAGGGCTGGTCCTGTCCTCTAAAGTTGAGTGAGGCGGCAAGCAAGCCTTGGGCGGGAGGGATATCAGCTCCGAACAAAATCGGCTGCAGCATGGTGCGATAGTTCTTCACATTGCGCCCACCCTCTTTCACAAAGAGGGCAAGATAATCGCGAGCCCGGGTCATAGCCACATAAAGCAGACGCTTCTTTTCTTCCCATTCCATTTCTTCATTGAGGAAAGCTGCTAATTTGAACCAGCCGGGCTTGTCGTTCTTGTCTTCACGTGCGGTATTAAGGGCGATACCATAGTAGGGATGATAAATACACTTATCTAAAAGAGCCACTCTGCCGCCCGAAAGACAAGGCAAAGCGACAGCGGGGAACTCCAAGCCTTTAGAAGCATGTATAGTCATTATCTTTACCGAATCTCCGCCATCGAGCGGAGCTTCACTCTCGCGCACACCCAGTTGCCGCATCTTAGCCAAACGATCGGCAAACTCACCGGCACTAATGTGGTCGCATTCGGCAGTCATCTGCAAGAGTTTCCAGATATTGCGTGAACGCTGCCTGCCGTCGGGCGCAGCCAGGAGTGCCAAATCAAAGGCAGTGTCGGCAACTATCTTGTGCAAAAGTTCATCGAGCGGCAAAAGAGCGGCATCCTCAATCAAGCGCTTGAGCAAACGCACGGTTTGACCATAAAGGTCTGGTCTTTCCTCGCTTTTGGCGAGCAACTTTTGCCAAAGCGGCTGGCGCGTACCATCAGCTAGGCTATGGATAAGATCATCGGTAAGCGAACAAAAAGGCGATCTCAAAACAGCCAGTAAGGCATGACCGGTTTCTTGCGGATTGTCGAGAAAGCGCAGCAAATTTTCAAAATCAAGGACCTCTTGGCGCCGCAAAAAGCCGCTGCCGCCAAAGACAACAAAAGGAATATTGTGCCTGGCGAAAACCTTCTCAAAATGCTGAAAGTCACCGTTTCTTTGCACCAGTACGGCAAAGTCCCCGAAATTGAGAGTGCGCCTAGCCCCGCTTTTCTCTTCTATCTCAGAGCCGCTGGCAATTTTATGCTTGATCCATTGTGCCACCATCTGTGCTTCAAACTGCGCCTTATCGCCAGGATATTCTTCGTCTTCGACAAAACGGACAATATCGACATGATTCTCAGAGGCATTACTTTCATCTAGCGGTCGAGCGGCATTCAAAGCTTCAAAAGAAGCGACATAAGAAAGAATGGCAGGATCTGAATCAAAGACCTTTTCAAAGACAGCATTAACAAAGCCCACCACATGTGGATGGGAACGGAAGGATGCAGTAAGCTTGGTGACCAGACTCTCACCTTTCAATGCCGGTAAGCCCTGCCTGAGAGCATCGCGCCATTTATTGAAAGTGGCGACATCGGCACCCTGAAACTTATAAATCGACTGTTTATCATCGCCGATCAAGAAAATACGAGTGGAATCTCCGGCAAGCAGACTAAGCAAGCGAGCCTGCAAATCGTTGGTGTCTTGAAACTCATCAACCAAAAGGGCATGCAAACGCTCGGCAAAGAAAGCGCGAGCACGAGACTGAGGGGCAGAGAGAGCCTCTATTGTCATTGCAATCAGGTCATTATAGTCGACCGAGTTCAACTCGGCTTTGGCACTTTGATAGCGCTCTAGAGCCATACGGTAGAGACTGACTATACCGAGGATACCCTCAAAACCCTCTTCATCGAAAGTATTGAAGCTAGGCTCGAATTTTTCAATAAAGTCTTGGCAAAGAGCCTTGAGCTCTTTCAAGATTTCTTTGACAGCCTTAACATCATCGCCTCTGCCACCGCCACGCATATTTATAGAGGCAGCTTCGCCGATTAAACGCCAGCACTGATCAATTTCTTGGCTAGACACAGCCAAACCACTGGCTGAAGGGGTGAGCCGTTTAGAGGCGTCGGCAAAACAGCTCAGAACAAGACGCCGATTTTGTTCCATCGCATCGCTGTCTTTAGCGATAGCATTGCTTGCCGCCTCTTGCAAGAGTCTCTTCAACTTCTCACTTTGCAAAAGCTCTCTCAGGCGCTGGCGCTTTACCTCATCCAAGAGGCGACTGGCGAAGTCTCGCAAAGATTCAAGGGCAATCTTGCCGGTCAGCAAATAGGCTCTATCGACTATCGCCAGGGTTTCATTAATCTGCATCGAACTGCGCAACATCGACTCAAGCAAACTTTTCAGCTTATCAAAGTCAAGCACATTCAAAACAAAAAGCTCGTGCTGATGAGAAGATGTCTGAGCCTCGGCAGACTCTCCCACTTCTGACTGACTGAGCACGATATCTCTTATGGCGCCCTCAATAGCTTGAGAGAGAAGCTCTTTGGTAGTCAATTCATCAAGCATGGAAAACTGCGGGTCGATACCGCAATCAGCTGAAAACAACTTGAGGATAGACTCACATAGTGAGTGAATGGTGCCAATCTTAGCCCCATCCACTTCCAACATAGCTTCATGCCATCGTCTATCAAGACCTTGCGCCTTCTCACCAGCATCTAACGAAAGTTGCAAGAACTTACTCTTTAGACGCGAACGCATTTCAGCGGCTGCCTTGCGGGTAAAGGTTACGGCGATGATATTAGACAAACCGGTTTCAGGGTTATTGCGCAAAATCTCCACATAGCGCTCCACCAGCACATGGGTCTTGCCAGAGCCGGCGCCGGCAGCCACCAGAACATTCTGCCCGACACTCTTTACCGCCAGTTCCTGCTCTTGGGTAAGCATCAGTCCTCCTCAGCGCCAAACTCGGCTATGCGGCAAACAGCAGAGTGATCGCATTTTTGGCAAACTTCGCGCTTGCTGGGCGCTACCGGAAACTGCCCTTTGGCGATTTTCTCAACAAAATCAAAAATTGTTTCGCGGCTCACTTGCAAGAGATCGACTTCTTTATCTTCAAAATCAACTTTGCCGATTCCGGCTCCTTTAGAGATACTAAGATAGAGTCCGGCAGTTACTTTTCCATAAGAGACGAGTTCGCGGTCGCAAGAGGCGGCAAAACTATAAATTGGCATCTGCAATTCACGTCCGGCTAATATGTCATCGTTTCTGATGGGGCTGGAACCAGATTTATAGTCGACAACACGCAAGCGTCCTTGACCATCGGCATCGATTCGGTCGATTCGTCCTCTTAGACGCAATTCCTTCACGGACCCCGGCGCCAAGGTTTCCGGGCGCTGCAAGATAACTTCGGCCGAGCGGTTGCCTAAAGCGGCATCAATTATTTCGCCGCCGAAAGGACGCTCAAAGAAAACTGGCTCGAAGCCGGTATTATCTTTGATGGCAGAGTTCATTTCTTCCTTCAAAAAACGCCTCAATCTAAAGGCTATATCTTTGCGCTCAAATTCCCAAAACTCATCGAGCTTGACCTTACGTTCAGTCTGCACCCAGTTGAGAGCGGCGGCAATACATTCTTCAAAGAAAGAGAAAAGAAAAGTCTGTTCAGCACTGTTAAGTCTTAGACCGCGCTCCTTGAGCCCTGCATAAAATAATTCCAGGGCTTTGTGATAGACCTCGCCTTTCAATCTAATATCAAGACCGGCGGTCGGCTCCTCCAACTCTTCCTGCTTAAGTACATAAGAAACCCAGTACTGAAAGGGACAGCGTCCATAAGTGGATAAGGCGCTAGGGCTCCAGGCGCCAGGCATATCTATCTTTAACAAGCCCAGGGCAACCAGGTCGGAAAAATCGCCACAAGCAAGTTTGCGATTGCTCCCCCGACTCTCTGAACTGGTGCGCGCTTCCACTATCGCCAAAGGTTCCTGCAAGCGCCTGAGCAGACGCTCGGCTTCTTCTGCATAATCTTGGGGTAAATTAGTCTCCAAAGTCTTTTGCAAATAATCAGAGACAGAACCGGCACCTTTGTACCAAAGCCTAGCCATGGCTAGTTCTTCTACCGAAACCGGTCTTTGCAAGGCAGCCAGACGGGGCGGCAGACATTCGGGCAAAGCCTTAGACTGCTCGGAAGATCCAACCAGAAAAAAGGATGGCACCAATTCTTCATTAGATGATTCGAAATGGGGATAAGAGAGCAACACTTTATCTACGGCCCTTTCAAGCAAAGAGCGGTAGAGTGAAAATTCGAAAGAATCATGTTGCCTAGGATTTTCGATATCGATTCCCAGTGAGCCCCACTTGCGCACTTCATCGCGGCTGAGCAAACCAGGGCGCTCGAGGCGACGGGGAAAATCACCCTCTACCAAACCAGCAATAATGACCACACGAAAGCGGCGATTGGCAACCAGATCGGCACCGCAGACAGTGACAAATTTATCGCCGCCGGCCCGTCGCCTAAAGTTTGAATTCTCGAAAGCTTGTTCCAATCTAGTAAAGAACTGCTTATAAGTATAAAGCTCACTGCCGTATGACTCTAGTAAGAGCTCTTCTTCTCTAATCAGGTCGGCCAGCACTTTACGCAGTTCGACCAGGCCCTGATGCTCTTCCCAGGCAATGACAGGGTTGGAATATTCATCATCGGAGGGCAAGCGCAGAAGGGCATCGATAACATCTTCGACATGAGCGACATGAGAACTTAGGCTTGCTGCTTTCTGCACAACTTCGCCTTGCAAAAGAGTAAAGAAACGCTGCAGGGCTTGCGACTCGGCAGTCAAGCCTGGCTGCTTGATAAATTCAAGCCAATCGCTCTCTTCCACCACCACCGAATCCAGCGATAACCGGTCTAATCTATCCACCGCTTCTTTATCTAGGCCGAGCCATTCATGATTGCTGAATGCACTGCGCAAAGAACGAATAACTTCCACCCGCTTAAACTTAGAAAGGGGCAGAAAGAGCAGTCGCCTCACATACTTGATCAGGGGCAAGGTGGCAATCGGTATGGCTTCATCTGGAAAATATGGAATAGCAGCTCTTTCAAAAGCGAGCTTGACTGCCGGTAAATAACTCTGCAAAGAGCGGGTGACCACGACAATCTCAGAAGGTTCGACGCCCTGCACAAGGCAAGTCTTGACTTGCCTGGCTACTTCTTCCATTTCCAACTGTCTATCAAGAGTTGATATAAGCTCGCTCTTCACCTCGGGCACTGACTGCTCAAACTGCGTTTCCTTGAGGGTCAGACCGCCCTCTGCAAAAGCAAGTAAGCCGTTTATACTCTTCTGCTTCCAGGTATACTCATCAAGTTTTGGCCCTTGCGAAACATAGTCGAAAGTAATCAGAGTGCGCTCGCAATGCCGAGCCAAAGATGAAAGCACCGAAAGTTGCAAGGGGCTGAGGCGGTCAAAACCGTCTACGGCAAGCAAAGCCGGAGGCGATGCCGCTTTAGCCCACTGCGGCAAAATTTCACGCACCTTGAAGGCCAACTTGCGCTCGTCATAAACATTGAGTTTCTCGAGTTCGTCCCAGTAGGCTTGATAAATTGCCGCCAACTCTTGATAGCGCGATTCGGAAGAAGCCGCCCGAGACAAAGTGGCGGCCACCTCTCGGGGCGAGAGGGCGGCACGCATCAGCTCATCTATCAACTCCAACATTTGCGCATGGGTACCGGCAAAATTAGCAATGGAGGCAAAAGTATTGAGCTTTCCCATACTTTCCACTTGCTTGATTGCCTTGAGCAAGACAGCCGGTCTCAAACCATCAGCAAGAAGATGAAAGTTAACGCCGGCCTGCCGCAATATCAAATGGCAGAGGTCGTAGAATGGCAGTATCTTGACGGCACAAAGCCCTGGAGCACCGCTTCGGCGCAAGATCTGGGCAAGCTGCTTTTCCAAGAGCCCCTTATAGCGGTGGGAGGGAACGGTTAGCAAAACCGGTCTTGTCGCCAATGGCTGCTCGCGGCTGTGCCGCACCAGCTCCTCCAGTAACCACATGGTCTTGCCAGATCTATAGGGGCCGGTGATGAGCTCGACGCTTCTTTCGAACATTTAAAGGCAAGACGGTTAAGAACAAGACGGTTAAGAGCAAAACAGGTCAAATAAAACTCGTGCCCGTCGAGATTCGAACTCGAGACCTTCGGCTTCGGAGACCGACGCTCTATCCAGCTGAGCTACGGGCACACAAGTCTGATGCTGCACGCTTATTATACTCTATTGCTTGAGCGCGCCGACGTCCCAAAAATAAACCATATACTCTTCACCGCCGACTGCTATGGTCTTACCGTTATGCGACCAGGCAACCGGCCTCGCCCTAATGCCTCGAACGGCATCAGGAAAATCTTGATAGAAACGCTTCACAATCTTGCCACTCATGACTTCCATGATGCGCGCCCCTTCTTCTCTATCACTGACAACTAAATACCGCCCATCCGGACTGAAAGACAACCTATCGCCACCCGGCAATACAGCCAGCTCTCTAAAGTCGGCACTGTCCAGCTCGACCAACTTGCCTTCCACTGTAAAGAAAGCCAATCTCTTACCGTCTTGAGACCAGCGCAAATCGCCGTATGGCCAGCGCTTCTGATAGGTGCGCAAAATCTTACCGCTCTGCGCATCGAGAATATCAAGACGGCAAGCCGATCTCTCCATACCGGTTGTTTGACAGACCACGGCCAGTTCTTTGCCCTCGGGGCTGAAACGGGCGAAATAACGCCCGCCCATGCGATCGGAATGGTGGAAACCATAGACTTCTTTACCGTCCTTGCTGCTGCGCACCGAACAACCATAAGGTTGGCACACAGCCACCAATTTTCCATCTTGAGAATACTCGACCGAAGATGAGCCGACACCCCAGGAACCGCCTAAAAGCCCGGAGCCCCCCATACTAGCCACCATCGAGACAAAGTACTGAGGATCTTGAGCATGGGTGAGAGCAGCCGTCTCAGTAATCGAAATCACTTGCTCTTCTCGCCCGCTCTGAGCATCATAAAGCTTGAGCACACCGGCACCGGCGCCGGCCACTTGCTTGCCGTCGGGCGAATAAGTAATGGCATTTATATCGTTAACTCGGCGCAGCAGGCTATTGCTGGCCAAAGAAAAACCTCCGTGCCCGACCCGCTCAGCGCCGGCGATGGTTGGGTCTTGGCGAAGCCGGCGACTGAGTTCGCGCCGCTTCAGCTCTTCATCGGGGGAATAGCCCAGTACATTCAAAATACGCCCAGAGGCGACCGCCACTTGGGCAGGCGGACGATTGGCATAAGAAACCGCCAATATCTTATCGTCCGGGGAGAAATCCATGTCTCGCAAGAAAGTCCGCTCAAGCGAACCTTCCTCTAAAAGCTCCAGCTTCTCCTCTGCTCTATCGACTTCATCAGGCAGCGAAACCGCCTGCCCGGGCAGGCCCGCCCAAGCAAAAGACAAAAGTAAGAGAAAAATTCTCTTTGCATAAGTAGGCAAGATCAGTTCACCTCCGCCTGTTTTCTAATTTCGTCTTGACAGAGACTTTGCAAAGCCATGTCTTGTGCCGCCGCATCATCATCACCCATGGCCCGATAAATCTGGGCACGTAAACGATAAGTGGACGGAGCATAAGGACAAACAACCAGAGCCTGGTCTAGATAACCGAGAGCCTCTTTGAGATGCCCAGCACGGCGCAGAGCATCGGCGGCAAAGATATAGCCGGCAAGCAGGCTCTTATCTAATTCAAGGGACTTCTTAGCCGAGACCAAAGCCTCTTTGTACTGCTTATTTTCAATGAGAATGCGCGCCTTACTGGCATGGAAAGAAGCATTGCCGGGAGCTAGGGCGAGGGCGCGCTCCATTTCATTGAGAGATCGACGGAAGTCGCGCGAAGAAAGACAGACCGCCTTGAGCCGATGGGCATCGGCATTCTTTTCGTCTTGCATCAACGCCACATGAGCCAACCAAAGGGCTGCGTCATCGTCGCCGGCCAGATGCAGCGAGAGCCCCTGCCAGAGCGGCAGACTCTTGTCATTGAGACTGTAGAGCGCTGCTTCTTCAAAGCTTTCGGCCGCCGCTTCATACTCACTCAGTTCAAACAAAATAGAGGCCCTCGCCTTATAGCCGTCCGACTTCTCGGGAGCAGAAAGCAAAAGAGCGGCTTGCGAAAAGCGCTCCTTGAGCTTCTCCTCAGCTGGAATCTTCATCGTCTTTTTGAGAGCTCTAGACTTTTCCCAAGCTGATGAAAAATTGCTCAAACCATCCAGATCAAGAGCGCCCCTTTTGATAAGACCTCTCGACAAACTATTCGCTGATTTCTCAGCGAGAATGCTTGAGTTTAGACTTTTCTCCAGACTCTTTGCCGGAGCGGCATAAGCAATTTGATTTGCACAGGCTGTTAATAAAACAAAACCAGCCCCCACCATGAAAAGTCTAGACAAGGCGCCACCTAAGCCGACTACCAGCCATAAAGGGTTTGATACCATCCAATACCTCCGGTACAAGCCATTCTTCTTCTTTAAGCTCGATAAAATCCTGATTTACGGGTAAGCCATAGAAGTCAGCACCAAAACGACTAACAAAATTTTCCAACTGATCTGAACCCGCATCATCAAACAATTGTTTTAGCAAGGGAGCCAAGACTGGAGCACTATAGACTCCAGCGGCGCCACAAGCACACTCTTTCGCCTCTATGCTATGAGGAGCACTATCGGAGCCGAAGAAAAACTTAGCACTACCAGAGGTGGCAGCCTTGATGAGTGCCTCCCGGTCCTCCGGACGCTTGGCGACAGGCTTACAAAAGTTATGCGGATTGAGCTTGTCGCCAAGCAAGTCATCTAAAGTAATATACAAATGATGCAGGGTAATGGTGGCAGCCACATTGGCGGGCAGAGCGGAAACACAGGCAACGGCAGCGGCTGTAGTGACATGCTCCAGCACTATCTTGAGACGAGTAAAGCGAGCTGCAATTTCTTGCAAGACTTCTAAGAATTTTTCTTCTCGATCAAGCGAAAAGGCACCGGGTAATTCACCATGCAAACACAATACCAAACCGGCTTCTTGCATAGCTTCATAAACAGGAAAGAGCGCTCTAAAGTCGCGCACGCCCCCTTCTGAATTAGTGGTGACGCCATCAGGGTAAAGTTTACCGGCAATGGCACCGGCGCTCTTTAGGCTAGCTATAGAGGACGAGTCGCAGGCAGGTGTTATCTTGAAAGTCATGAGCGGCTCAAAACCAGCCTTGGCGCTACCGGCAGCCTGCAAAATCTCAGAGCGGTAGTTAGTAAGATCTGAAGCAGTTAGGACGGCTGGACTGGTATTGGGCATGACCAGCGCTCTAGCACATTGACTGAGGGTATAAGGCAAAACCAGCTTCAGCATTTCGCCTTGGCGCAGATGCAAATGCATGTCGTCAAACTTTCTGAGCCTCATAGCACCTCCCCTAAAGCCGGCTCAATCTCAGGAATAATGGACGCTAGAGCCGCCTCCACCTCAGCAAAACTGGCATAGCCTTTATCAATGGTCAAAAGCCCAGTCTCATCCACCGCTAAACGCACCATCTTCAGTATCACTGCTTCTATTTCTCTATCAACTCCAGGATTAGCCTGAGAGGGTAAAGCGACAGAACGCAAGGCGCCCAGAAACGGTTGGCCAAGCGAGTCGCGAAACTGAATCAAATGCTCCAGAGCTTCGGCCAAGCCAGTCTGCAGTACGGAAACTTCAGCCTCCACATTCGAACCAGCTGGATTCAATAAAGGCTGCCTGCCGCCGATCGCCTCCCAAAGACAATAGCCGAAAGCCATTATGTCATCTGCTTCCAAAAGCGGATAATAGAGAGGAGTACCGACCATAGCGTTTTCCACATAGCGGTCGGTCATCTGTAGGGGTCCAAAATAGCCCGGGTCTAAAAGCTTTACAGTCAGCTCCGGAGCAGTGCCGTCGGCAGCGAAATCGCCCTGCAAAAATATATTGTCGAGAGTAATATCGCCGTGATACTGCTCGGGGCGCTCTTCCATACCGAAGACCCCCTCTCGGTCAAAAACCAATTCTAGGGCGAGCAGATCGAAAAGTTTCAGTATATCTTGTACGCCCGGCTGAAATTGGTGCAGATACTGCCGCAGAGTTTTTCCTTGCAGAAAGGGCATCGAATAATAGACAAGCCCATCTTTATTGCCCACAGAGAGCAATTCAACAAAAGCGCCCGATGTAAAACCGGACAATCTCTGGGCTTGCAAATCAATCATTTGAGCAGGCGAGGGATAGATGTCACAGACCTGAAAAGGGGTAATATCCATGGCCCGCGTCAACCAACGATTACTATCAAAGTCCTGGCTGGGCGCAGCAGCCTGGGGGCGAGCGAGCTTATAAACTCGGCGATCGCCGTCTTGATTTTCACCCAGCATAAGGAAAGAAAAACGCCCTTGCGCCAAAAAGCCGGTCAGCCTATAGCCTTCAAAATCAAGACCGAGCAAGGAAGTCCAATCGATAGCGAAAGAAGAAGAAGAAGAAGAAGCTAGACCACGACGAGCAATCTCGTCTTGCACCAGAGCAAACTCAGCTTGCTCACTGGCGGACGCTTCGATACCAGCCATGGCACAGGCTGTCAAAGACTTATCAAGACCATCCTTGCGCAAGAGCAGCTCCGCGTCAGACAGCGCCTGCACCTGCCTCTCCGACTCCAAAACTCACCTCATTTTGTCAGTAGAGCAAGTTTATAGTTTACCAGGTTCAGGGACCTTTCTGCGGTCTCAAACTGGCGTCTCGCATCATGCCGCGTGGGTTTGGCGAGACAGGCCTGAAACCAGCACCAAAAGCCATACCGAGCAAGGAACCGGCCGCCACTCCATTCTTGACTTCATCCATACTCGCCCAACGCCCCTCCAAGGTGCGAGCGCGGCTTTCCACCCCAATAAACGCGGCGGCGCCTCCTGCACCAAAACCGGTGGCAGCAGAGGCTAAGCGCGGATAAGACTGGGCCAAGCCAAGAGCTCCTTTCTCGGAAGCAAGCAACTTGCCGCCTTCCGAGTGCAATTTGCCAAAAGCATAGACCGAAGCCGCAGAAGAGAAGGCAGTACCAAGCCTGTCTCTGTAGAAATTATTCTCGCGCGAAACTGTTGTAAAGCCTTCATAAATACCTGCCGACAGAGCCAAACTTTCAGCAGTCATTCGTCCGGTCAAGGCAGTCTCACCGAGCGCTAGCGAGGAGCCTTTAACACCGGGCGCAAGGCTGCGCAGACCTCTATGCAAGACAAGAACCTCGCCGACGGTTGCCAGCCCAGCCCCGGCTTGCTGAGCATACCAGGCAGCAGAGCCGCTTTCGGCTGGGGCAGGCGCTTTGACTAATTCACGAGCAACTGGCTCATAGCCAAAGATATGCCCCCCCAATTGATTGAGACCATCGTAGGGACGCTGCACGGCTTGATACTTCGCTGACTGGAAAAACTCGCCGAAAAGACTGCTTTGAGCGGCGCTCGCAGCAGCCTTAGCACTGTCTTCTTTGCTTTCTGTTTTCTGCTCTTGATTCGGGCCGATATCGGTCATTTACTCTCTTTCAACCTCGCTTCCAGGCAATGTTTTCCAACAATGCTTCGATTTCATCTATGTGGTCGGCATAGTCTATCTGCGGTGCATTGAAATGCAATTCTTGAACAGCAGAACCGGTGCCGTCGCTATCGATAAAGACGCCGTACTCTACTAAGCCGCTCGCCTTCCAGATTCCTTCAACGATTAGCACCCTGCGACCAGACTTATTTTCGGTGCGACAGCTGGACAAAATAAAGTTCTCAGGGTTGGAAGCTTCCCTAACGACAAGATCGAGTTCGCCAAACTCAGCCGCTTCCACTTCGTGAGGTACAAGGGCAAGTGTGCGCAAAAAACTATCAGCCGAAGCTTGCGGCAAGCGTCGCCCTCGGTAAAAGAAAACAAAAGCCACGTCAGTGTTTTCACTATGACTGAACTTTCTTACATAGACTGTATCGTTGACAGCTTCATCCGGCCGCTCTTGATAGGCAAGGGGCAAACGAATAGATCTAATCTGCCCGATATCTCGCACCACTGTAGCTGTCTGCGCCGTCATCATCTCGACCTCGCTTGTTCATCACTAGTGTATCTATCGTAGATTGATTTACCGACAAAGAAGAGCCCGGTGGCACCGGCAACTGCCCCCACGGCAAGAGTCGATACGACAGCCCTTTTCTTGATTTTCTTATACATCTCACTCTCGGCTATTTCACTAGCCTTGGTGGGCTGCATAGCATTAAACAAGGTCTTGAGGGGGACGCCCTCCTCTAGATAATCATGACGTGAACCCCATTGATTGGAGAAGCGCACCATACCGGTTTCTTTATCAAAAGAATGGATATTGACCACGTGCCAACCCCCATCAGCGCTAAAGGCAGCTCTCACACCACTGAGCCCAGAAAAGGGCGGCTGACTGGTATGTACCTGCAATACCGCCGGTAGTTTCTTCTCATTCTGCAAACGCTCAAGCAGATTGGAGAGAGATTCTTCGTCTTTGACACCGTGGGCGCCTCGATAACCCAGACCATCTTTCTGGTAGGCAATGGCATAGCCGGTAGCATCGCTTCCAGAAGACACCCTGTTTACATCTTCAAGTTCAGAAATACTCAAACCGCTAAGTTTCTTACCCTTGCTGTCGCTTAGCGGTATGGACCTATCACCCCAGCTAAAGACAACCTGCTCGGACTCATAGCCGTTCCGTGCCACTTTCTCGTACTTCGTCTCACCGCGGCGGGCGACATAGAGAATCTGATTGCCGTCTTTGTCATAACCTGGTTGACCGGCATCCAAAGTGCGTAAACGAGCACCGGACTTATCGAAAATTTCAGTAATTGAGCCAGGTGCGCTTACACCAGCGACCAGACCATTCTCGGTATAAACCAGCCTAGACAGATCATCAGCACTATATTCGATACCATCTTCTCGATAAAGTTTCTTAGCACTGCCAATTGTGTTCAGCTTATTGCCCTTATCATCAAAGACAGGCTCCAAAGGTTTCTTAGCATCTACGGGACCAAGAATATTGCCTTTTGAATCGTAGGCGAAATCACCACCGTCGAGTTTCTTGCCACCGACAATAATATGCTTGTTGCCCTGCCAGTAGGTATTGAGCATGGCAGTCTCAAGCAGTTGACTGCTGTAGTCTCTGGCGCCATCGGCTTTAATGGAAGCAAGATCAAGTTTTCCTTCATTTTGCAGCTTCAGGGCATGCAGTGCCTCAAAGTCTGGACTAAGACCGAACCCGACTTTATTAAGGTCAATTACCGCACCACTTGTGGTGACAAACTTGCCATCGATGGCGATATCAGCCAAAAGCTTGGCATTACGCTGAGGCTCATTCATATAATTGCGCACTTCCAACGTGGTGACATTGCAAGTACCGTTGCAGCCTTGGTCGACAGTTGTGGGTTTCACCGCATGCAAGAGCGCCAACTCTGCCAGATTGGCTCTCTCGGCATCACCGATTACAGCAGTCGGGTTTGGTTCAAGTAAGCGATTGATATTCTTCAAAAAGATGGCGCGCTGGTTTGCATTCATGTCTCTTGCCAGACCGGCATCTTCGAATTCCTTGACCAATTTATCGAAACGCTCTTTTCTGGCTGCCTCGGGGAAGGCATCACGGCTCAAACGCTCAATCTCTTTACGTTCATGAATAATATCGGCATGACTATACTGGCTGAAGCCTTTTTTCACCTCTAGAACAGAACCGTCCAGGCCTTCCACTGTATAGCTACCGCCATCAGAGAGACTCTTGACCCGGCGAATCGAACCATCACCTTCGGCCACCACGGCACCAATGCCAAGACCTTTTTTCTCTATCGTGCCATCGGCTTTCTTGACGTCGACCGACCAAGCGTCTCCGCTGCCTTCTCTAGAAAGCTTCTGCCCCAGCTCATCTTCAAAGCGCTGCAAACGACCATCTTGGTCGTAACCAAACTTTCTCACCCGTCCGTTGTGGCTAGCCTCAACGATTCTGCCGGCAGGGTCGTATTCAAATTTAGTATCACGAACGGTATCAAGCACCACTTTTGAGCCATCGGGTCTGCGGGTGATTGTGCCTCTTGCAAAGGGTGCGACTGTGGCACCGTCAGGCAACAAAGTTACCGGTCCTGTAGCTTCAGGCAGGGCGAAGGGGCGCGGCTTAAGAAGCTCTTCGGCATTGTCGGAACGAGGCAAAGATCTGGCCACAGGGAACTCACCGGGAAGATCGCCACCGGTGCGATGACCAGCCCGCAAGAGGTCGGTCATCTTGGCTCTAACTTCTTTGGCCAATTCAAACTGCGTAATTTCTGGCTCGCTTAGACCGTTATATTTGAGCTGCCGCAGTTCGGTAGCGACGGCTTCACGCACCATCGGATCACCGTTATCGCCGGCCTTGAGCAAATTCTCTAATTCGGTCACACGGGCGCTCTGCGCGGCATTGAGAGGTTCGGGATATTTGAGGGCCCCGTCCTTCTTGAGATACTCAACATCTTCCGGCTTCAAGCCCTTTGTTTGCAGCCATTCCAGCATCTGTGCCTGAATGCCGCTTTTCTCGTCATGCAAAAGAGCATTGCGGCTAGCCAAGCTAGCATCGGCCACTTCACGACCTTCTTTAGAAAGCACCTTATAGGCATCTCTGAAGCTGGCATCAACAGAGGCGATAGACTGCCAAACATTGCCGTCCTTGAACATGGTGCCGGGACCACGGATGGCGACAATTTTGCTTGCACCACCAAGAGTGGCATAGTTATCGACGCCATCGCCGTCAATTAGTGTGGTGGAAATCTTATAGCGACTAAGCAAGTTTTCTTGCTCAGCCCGAGAGAGTTGTTTAAACCCAGGAGCATCAATGGGATTGACAGGCACAGCCCAGCTATCGATGCCGGCTAATCTCAAGAGGTCTTTCTGATCATTAGTAAACTTAAGTTCCCAGCTACCATCGGCATTCTGTACTTTAGGCCAGCTGTCAACTTCCACCATCGGCTTCAGGCGCGGTACTTTGTCTGGTCCGACCACGGTCATCTCATCCAAGACCTTCTTCAGTTCATCATAGCGCTCCTGACTGATTTTCCCAGCCTTCAAATTAGCATCCAGCCCTGGCTTGATCTTGGCATTGAGATAGAGCTGCCCCATAAACTCTGGGGGAGCAATTTGATGCTCTTTGATCGCCTGCAAGATTCTATCTATGCGCTCAGGTGCATAGCCTTGACGCTGCAGACTATGCTGGGCGGCAATGGCACCGTCTATATGGTGGGTGAAGAAGTTGGCATCGACACCGGCGGGCGGAGGGAAGGCGAACTTAACTGAATCGGAATACATAGAAGCCAAGACAGCGTCTTCCACCTCATCGGCGCGCAGACCGGCTTTACGACTAACCTCTAGCACCTTAGCCATCTCGCCCTGGGTATGAATCCAGTTCACTTCAGGATCTGGATGCATACGCTCGCCTTGTCTGAACTGAGCAAAGTGCTCACGCACGACGGCAAGGTTTTGAATGATATTGGCTTTCTGCCTATCGCTTAGACGCGGGTCGGACATGAGACTATCGTAGGCGCTGACTGGCGAACCATCAGGACCAATCGCTCTCACATCTTTCAGTTCACGCTCGACCAAGGCAATAGAATTTTCGTTCTCGGTGATGCCGAGGCGCTTAAACTGGTCTCTTACTTTATTGATCTCAAGACCGTCGCGCCCAAAGACCTTTGCGTCAGGTCTATCAAAGTACTCTCTTCGCCCATCCAGATGCACCACCGACTGCAACCTATTTTCGGTGACATGCAAGACTCTATCGGTACCGTCAGGCGCATAATTGATAGCATGGTCCCCACTGAGCACACGGTACGAGCCATCGGGCAAGACCTGGTAAGAGTCGCGTCCCCAGCCAACTTCCTTACCCTCTGGTGAGAAATTAGCCCAATCGCCATCTTCATTGACTTGATGATAACTGCCGTCTGGTTTAGTAACTTGACTAAGTTTGCCATCCGCGTCATAGCCATATTTGTAAACGCCTTCCGGTCTATGCATCTCGAGAGCCTGACCCTGGGGCGAGAATTTTGTATAACCGCCCTCCGGCGAAATGAGCAGCACTCCGTCCGCCGACTCGACTCTGATATTACCTTCTCTGGTCAGTTTTAGATCGCCACTAAGCTCTGTAATCTTGCCGTCTTTATCGGTAATTTTGTATTTACCGGCATCGCTGGAAAGCACTCTTCCATCATGGAAATCAACTTGTTTGAGGGCGCCACTCTGGTCATATTGAAACTTAGCGCCGCCGGCCATTCCACTGACTGCATCCACAGAGCCGTCGGCAGCCACCTCTAGTTTCCGCCCGGAGATATGATCAAACTCAGCGATTCTGCCGTCGGCACCAAAGACTGCCTTGGCGCCAACCTCAGGTTGCCAGGTCATATTGCCGTCGCTGTCGACTTTAAATAGGCCCCTGGCATCGGTAGTACCGTCTTTGTCGGAAATCTTCCAGTTCAAGCCGTCTTCACTCTTAAAGACTCTACCGTCAGGTGTTCTGGCTTCTCGCACTGCCCCTTCAAGAGGTCCGCCTTGATGATACTCAACTTGTCCCCGACCAGCGGGCGTCACCACCTCCGAAACCCGTCCGTCGCTGTTCAGGCGCGTACCAAGTTCAGCCTCGACGCCCTGGGCATGAATGACACCGCCATCCCGCCTCAGACTGGAAAGCCCCTTGCCTAAGCCCTTGAAGGCGATAGAGAAGCCACCAGCCATGGCGCCACCAGATAAGGCGCCGACAGCACCTTCTGTGAGAGCGGCTTGCACCGACTCACCCTCGATGCCGCCCCGGACTGCGCCCGACAATGCACCACCGACTATACCAGAGGCGGTATTAAGCGCCACTTCTCTGCCGCCGGCAATCAGCTCTCTCGATGCTTCCAGACGAATTGCCTTATTTAGTTCATCGGTAAGCAGTCTTTGTACCTGCGGTATGTCTTCACCTTGGGCTGCCACTCTCTTTGCCAATTCGTTCATAGCTTTATCGTCTATCGAGTCGGAACCATTGGCTATGGCTACCGCCACCTTCTCCTTAAGCTCTCGCTCCAGAGTCTCAGAGCTGCCTTCCTTCAAAAGGGAGCGTCCGGCAGTCTTAGCCAAGTCATCGGCTTGAGACAAAACACCATGGGCGGCGGTAGCGGCGCTGCGCTCACCAAGCTTGAGCAGCTGCGCTGCCTGAGCCGGACCAAGCACGATGGTGGCAGCATCAATAGCACCAGTGGCGGCATCACTGACTACTTGCGCGCTCTGAAAATCATAGTCGGCGCCCATAAGAGCAGACTTGGCACCCACCTTAAAGAGAGCACCACCTACACTGGTGTAAGCAAGCAGAGAGAGGCTGACACCGCCAGTAAATTTAGCACCAGCTACACCAGCGGCGATGATGGCAGTATCAACCACGGCATCGGCGGCAGCGCTCTCTGACTTTTTGTACAGTTCAAGCGATTCATAGAGACTTTTTTGAAACTGCTCTCTTTCACTAGCCGGCAACTCTTGGTACTTTCTGGAATAATCGGCGGTGATGCGGCTGTATTGGTCGAGCTGGTCTTGGGTCATATGACCGGTGCCATCCCAAACCTTATCAACCCAAGCGCGGCCAAGACCATCGGCGCTCTCGTATACTTCCGAGCGAGCATCGTTGTACGCTTCCCGGGCAGTCTGCGGTCCCCTCAAGGCTCTGGCAGCTTCCATCTTTTCGCCGCCACCCAGCTCATCAAGAACGTCGCCCTTTAGAGATGCTCCATACTTATTCTCGTAAGCCTGACGCACAGCTTCTTTCTCTTCAGGCTTCAGCCCGGCAAGAATCTCTTTGATCTTTGCTTCGTCAGTGCCTACGCCCACCATGGCCGCGCGCAACTCATCTTCCGGTCGCATCTCGCCCTTTTGTCTGGCGATGTTTAAAGCTATTTCGCGCTCTTCGCTAGACAAGAAAGAAAGTGTCTTATCAGGATTGTTGAGAACCTCTTGCCAGTCAGCATCAGTGGCTCGGTCTTTCTTTAGAGACTCAAAGAAACCTTTCTCATCGTCGTTGAAGATGCCCTTGTAGAGATCAGCCTTAACTTCAATCGGTATTCTGCCGGTCTCAAGCAAAGGTTTGGCATATTTCTCGTATTCATCAGGATCTAAAGCCCTGCGCAAGGCCGAGTCAAATTGCTTAGCCATAGCCTTATCAGCTTCACTTTGCGGATTATTCAGCCGCTCTCGCAATGTAGGATCTTTGCGGAAAGCTTCTTCCAGATCTTGCACAACTTTTGTCTCGTCGACATTGAAGTTTGTAGAGTGCATCTCTAATTTGGAAACGATGTCCGACTCAGGCTTTTCCCCCCGCGAGACACGGTCGAGAATAGACATGGCGGCATTGAGCTCGGCGCCGCGTTCCATACCGCCTGCCACCAAACGATCAATTTCTTTCTTGTATTCAGGATCGTTTCTGTACTTAGCTTGCTCAGTCGGGCTCATATTCTCTAGAGCCTTGATAATGCCTTCTTCATCATCACTGAAAAATCCTTGCCGGTCGGCTAAGACTTCAGTAAGCGGTCGATTGGCCGCCTTGCTCTCTTCAAAGGTCGCCGCCGCCGACTTTTTATCTAGCAATTCACGAGCGCGCTGCATCTCAGAATCGCTCAAATCTATAGCTAGTGTTTTCTCTATTTCTCGACGATACTCGGGATCAGACTTGAGACGCTCCCAGTCTTTCTTAGACATGCCTTCTATGGTGCCAAGCACCGAGTCCATACTGTCATCGAAAATACCGCCTTGTTTAGCCAGCTGTCCAACCAGAGAGCCATCTTTGCCAGTCTTGATCAGGTCTTCCCAGCGGGCCAATTCTCTTTCATTGCCTGCACCTTCCATGGCGGTGCGCAGCTTTTGATAATAATCCAGACCTTCTTTGTCTGCGGCGTTCAAACTCGAGACATCAGCCTTACTTTCAGCCAAACGCTTGCCTTGCAAATATTTTGCTCTTTCGGCTTCGCTCATCTGACCAAGAGCTTGTTCAATAGCCTCTTCATTGTCACCGAGCCAACTGGAATTATCGCGAACTTTGGTGGCAACATCGAGCTTACCGTCACGCACATAATCCATAGCACGGCGGCTGGCATCACTGTCTTCGCCGAAAGCCTTCTTCACTCTGGCTTCGCCGTCTTCAGCCAAGAACTTGGCCCGAGCTTCCGGGGAGGCATCACGAAACGCTTCTTGGAAAACATCTTGATTGCCGGATTTGAGACCGAGTTCGGCTAGTTTGAGCGTATCATCGGGACTGCGCTTATCTGTGCCTTTCAGATAGATTTCCAAGGCTTGCTTGGTTTCTTCCGGCAAATTTTTGTCTTGCAGTAGGCTCTCTTTCAGTGACTTGCCGTAGCGTTCTTGATAGGTCTGCTCAAGCTCGGCAATTTGCTTAGAATTGAGAGTGGCAAGTGTATCGCGGATGTCCTTCTCGACAGTACTATTGCTGCGCGCATCAACGCCCCATTCTTTGTGCTCTTCCAGACTGGCATTGAGCCGGGCGGCATCATCATTATTGCCTTTGGCCAAATCAAGAAACTTAGTCAACTTAGAGCCGGAGAACTCATCGCGCATCTCGTCTTCCAGGCTGATACCGGTTCTCTGGCGGTAAGCCTGGTCAATGGCTCTGATCTCTTCTTTGCTTTTGCCCTTCAAGAGTTCTTCGATTGTTTTTTCATCAGTGCCGGCCCCGGTCAAGCCGCCATTGGCAGCGCGATCTATGGCAGCGGCGGTGCGCTGAGCATCACCTTGGCCGGTGAGATTAGAAAGAGCTTTGGTCAAATCATCGCCGCTCAATTGCCCACGCAACATCTCAGAAAGCGGCTTGCCATGCTTTTCTTTGTAGGCAGCATCGAGTGCCTGCTTTTCTTGCGGACTGAGACTCTCTAGAGTTTTGTTCAGCTTCTCTTTATCGACACCGATCCATTTGCCTTCGGTGGCAGCATAAACATCGTCAACGGCTTTACCGACTTTGACAGCATCGACTGGTGCAGCTTGGGGCTTGTCTCCGGCTTGGGGCTTGTCTCCGGCTTGGGGCTTGTCTGCAACTTGGGGCTTGTCTCCGGCTTGGGGCTTGTCTCCGGCTTGGGGCTTGTCTCCGGCTTGGGGCAACACGCCATCAAGCTTAATTTTCTGCCCGGGCATAATCTTATCGGCATCAACCAGCCCGTTTTTCTTTGCCACCTCCGCCACTGTCTCATAGAGGCGCTTGACGTAAGCGGTGGAGGATTCGCCCTCTTTGCGAGTAAGAGCCTTATCGACTATGCCTGAAAGGGTTTCGCCAGGCTTGACTTCATGGGTCTTGCCTTTAGCTTCGGATGAATCATACAGTTCTACCTTGGCAAGACCTCTTGCTTCTTTGCTGCGATCGATGCTGTGCAGTATCTTTGTGGCATCTTCGCCCTGTTGCTCGCTGGCAACTTTTGCTTTGACATCCGGCTGCTCGGAAGACTCGGGCTTCTGCCCTGCCTTGTCCTTTACCACCGCAGCGTTCTTATCGGTCATCAGCCGTCCATCGAGAATTGTGAATTAGTAAGAAAGAGCGCCATAATTTTATACCCTATATATACATTCTCAAAACCAGCACAAACCCGATATCCGATACCCGATACCCGACACCCTATAAATGTAAAATAGGGCAAAACGAGGAGTAGGAAAGTGCAACCCCAGATTGTCGAACGAAAACAAGCCTATGCTGTCGGTCTAGGCAAGAGTTTTGCGCCCCAGGACAGCCAGGCAATCAAAGCCCTATGGGACGAATTCAGCAAGCGCGCCCATGAAATCGAAAGCCAGTCGGAAATTGCCTATGGAGTTTGCGCGGCGGATCATCCGGAAATCAAGTTCGAAGAAAACTGCTGCATGGTCTATGTGGCAGCAAAAGAAGCGGAAGCCGATACGACAGTGCCACCAGGGATGGTGAAAATCAAACTAGAATCTGGAGCCTATGCTCGCTTCACCCACAAAGGACCAATTGACGAAATCGGCTCCACTGTGGGCTATATCTGGGGCGAATGGCAGCCGCAAGCTCCATATCAGAGACGCTCAGCCCCTGACTTTGAACTCTATGATCACAGATTTGATCCCGCAAGCCAGACAAGCGAGGTCGACATCTATGTCCCTCTAGAAAGAATAGAAGAAGATTAGAAGAAGTGGTCCATCTTTAGAGGTGGCGTACCAGTTCTTCCAGAGCATCCATGTTGTGGATAGTCACACGCTTTGATTCGATGTCTATCCAATGACTGTCTCTAAATTTGTTCAAAATTTGAGTTACCGTTACTCGGCTGGAGCCGACCATATCGGCAATCTCTTGGTGAGTGAGAGGAAACTCCACTCGCACACCATGAGGGGTGACCTTGCCATGAGTCTCGGCCAGGGTGACTAATAGGCGAGCGACTCGACTGGGCACCTGGCGAAATACGAGGTCTTCTATACGAGCCTGAGCCTGTCTAAGTCGATCACCTAGAACACCAATAAAACGCAAACCAAACTCGGGATTTTCTCTTACATAATTCAAGAAAGCCTCCCGCCCAATTTGATAGATTCGGCTATCCTCAAGGGTTTCGGCATAACTATCATGCTCTTCGCTTTCCCAAGCTGCTTCACCGATCATATCTCCCGGTCCAAGCAGAGCCAAAATGACTGTCTTGCCCTCAGTGGAAAGACGAGTTACCCGCACCCTGCCCTTTTCGATGAAGTAAATCGCATCACAAGCGGTGCCGGGCGAAAATAGCAAATGATGCTTAGGCAGCTCAAGCTCTTCCAAAATTCCAAGAAGTCGCCCCAGTTCAACCGGATTGAAAGATTCAAAAATCTCTGATTGCCTGAGACTGAAGAGCCGCTGGGCGCTTTTCATAGCTTCGACCTCTTTTGTATATACAGAAGGGAAATTAGGCGGAAGATTAAATTTGGCAGACAAGAATAAAATCTCGCGGCTTTTTTTGAACTAAACCGCGGGAAATTACGTTATCTGTATTACCCTTCGCAAGTTTTTTGTTGGGTAACAACCTTTTTATACCCCTACCCCCTCTTTTCTAACTAAAAAGAAGGGTGGGGTAGATAAAGGCCACCCACGGAAGCGAGCGATCGCATATACATCAGACAGCATGCGGGTTGTGCTGGATTTTAATATCGAGCTGAGGGTCAAAACCGTTATAATTTGCCGATGTGCAATTAAACATAGGTCCGCACTAAAAGTAGCGTGCCCGGCGCTTTATATACGGATCAGCGACAGCTCGTGCTCTAGCTAATCTATCTGAGGAGAATCAATATGGCGGTAGTGACAAAAGAGAAAGCAACTGTGGAAAAAAATTCGGACCGCAATTCTGAAAAGAATACCGAAAAGCCAGCCAAAGCAAGCGCCGACAAAAAAGAAGCTGTGACCCCCACACAAGAAAGATTGAAAGCACTCGGCATGGCTCTTGATTCAATCAAGAAGCAATATGGCGACGGCTCGATCATGAAGCTCGGCGATTCTAGACATACTTCGGTGGAAGTGGTGCCGACAGGCGCCCTTTCTCTCGACTTGGCGCTGGGCATAGGCGGATTGCCCCGCGGTCGTATCATCGAAATATATGGACCGGAATCTTCCGGCAAAACTACTCTGGCTCAGCATGTGGCGGCCGAAGTGCAAAAGCTTGGCGGTATTGCCGCCATCGTCGATGCCGAACACGCCATGGACCCTGATTATGCCCGTGCCCTGGGCGTAAACGTCGATGAACTGCTCATCTCACAACCAGACACTGGTGAACAAGCCCTCGAAATCACAGAACAACTGGTGCGCTCCGGCGCAGTCGATGTAGTTATCGTCGACTCTGTGGCAGCCTTGGTGCCGAAAGCAGAAATTGAAGGTGAAATGGGTGATAGTCTGCCCGGCTTGCAAGCCAGACTGATGAGCCAAGCCCTGCGTAAGCTCACTGCCGTGGTAGCCAAAACTCATACAATCGTCATCTTTATCAACCAGCTTAGACAAAAGATCGGCGTTATGTACGGTAACCCTGAAACAACCACCGGCGGGAACGCTCTCAAGTTCTACGCTTCGGTCAGATTAGATATCAGAAAAATCGAGACTCTGAAAAAAGATGGTTCTGAAATCGGCAACCGGGTCAAAGTCAAAGTAGTGAAGAATAAAGTGGCGCCGCCTTTCCGGACTGCTGAGTTCGACATCATCTACGGCAGAGGCATTAACTCGGCCGGCTGCCTTCTTGATATTGCCTCTGAAATGGAAATAGTCAAGAAGTCCGGCACCTGGTTCAGCTACAAAGAAGAAAGAATCGGTCAAGGAAGAGACCAGGCTCGCACCTTCTTGGAAGCCAATCCCGAGATGCTCAAAGAAATCGAAGGCCGCGTAAAAGCTGAGCTTTCGAAAAAAGATAAGTAATAAACTGATAATTCAGGCCGCACAGTCGGCTCTAAGAATTAAGATGTAAAGCAATATTGGAGTGATTTCGATCACTCCAATTTGCTATCTAGACAGTTTATTCATGCAAAAGCAAAAGTAAAAGATGCCCCAGGCCCAGCTAACCAAGCCAAATAAAACTGCAAGAAAAGCAGGCAAGACAAGCCCCTCGGCACCAAGCCAGAAGGGAAATGCCTCCGGCCTGCCCGCCTTCATGCAAAATCCCCTCTTCCATCTGGCAAGT
Source organism: Obscuribacter phosphatis (SeqCode) (assembly GCA_017303615.1). Lineage (GTDB taxonomy): Bacteria > Cyanobacteriota > Vampirovibrionia > Obscuribacterales > Obscuribacteraceae > Obscuribacter > Obscuribacter phosphatis_A. Next base: position 42,344 of record JAFLCK010000019.1, on the reverse strand, counting down.
GGAGCCGTTCTTGGTCTATCCTGTCCAGGTTTCGAACAGTGGTACTTGGCTTGGTTCGGGCTGGTACCACTCTTTTTATCGATTTTTTCCACCAGATCGATATTCAAGCTGGCTGGCACTGGATTTTGCTTTGGTCTAGGCTATAGCTTAGTTTATCTGCACTGGTATTTGAACCTGGCGCCGCTTGACTGGATGGGCTTCCCCGGGCTGACCGGACTAGGCTTGAGCGTGCTTGCCTGGTTATTGGTTTCAGGCCAACAAGCACTGCTTTTTGGAATATTTTCTGTAATTGTCGGCAAAATGCCCTTTTGCGCAGGTTTTACACCTAAGCAAAGTGAGTCTCAAGAAAACAGCAAGAGCAAGTGGCAACTACCAATGCTCAGCGTTGTACCGCTTATCTATGTCTTGGTCATGAACAAGATTGGCAACAGCCCCGACCTACTCGGGGTCCCTTGGCCAATGATTGAATACAGCCAATACCGCCAGAACATGCTCATTCAGGGAGCCTCGGTATTCGGCGGCATCGGTCTGGCTTATCTAATCGTCACCGCTAACCTGGCTATCGCCTCACTTCTAGCCAATTTCATCAAGCCTCTGGCTGTCGAAAAACTTTTCGCCGAAAACAAGGACACCGCTTACTACTACTGCTTGGGCACCATCCTTTTGCTCGGAGCTTATATCACCCCCGGTCTTGTGGAAGGCTCCAATCTCAAGACGAATCGCCCCCTGAAAGTGGCTGTGCTGGAAGGTTCCATCAATATAGACATGCAGAAGTCGGCGACCGGAGGCAAGATTGAACTGCCCGAAATCATCGAACGCTACAAACTACTTTTCAAAACAGCCGGTAAAGACTGCGAAAATGCCCTGACAGTCTTACCCGAAGGGGCGCTTCCGGTCTATATTCAAGAAAGCCCCACCACTATGGAATGGCTCAAGAAAGAAGCCCTGGAGCGCAAGACCGATATTCTAGCGGGTGCTATGGATAGACCAGCGGTAGGGCATCCGTATAATGCCGCTTTCGGGGTGACCAGCAGCGGACTTAGGGCTGAAATCTACCACAAGCGCTTTCTTGTGCCCCTCGGAGAATACACCCCACTGTTTGTGCAATATATGCCTGAATGGGTGAGACGCTGGACCAACACTCCCTCCGGCTCGGGCTTTATGGCCGGCAAGCAAGCCGGTTTGATTTCACTAAATTCGGTTAAAGCCGGACCTTTGATCTGTTTCGAATGTATTTCACCCGAGTTAACTGCCGCAACTTGCCGCGAAGGCGCCCAATTGCTTGTAAATATTTCCGACCTGGCTTGGTTTCACCAGTCGGACTGCGGCAGACAGATGCTCGCCTTTTCAGTCTTTCGCGCTGTCGAAAACAGACGATCGCTTATTTTTGCAGCAAATACTGGACCTTCTGCCCTAATTGATCCAAGAGGTACAATAGCAGAGTACAAACAACAAAATGAAAGCAAGGTTGTTTGCGGCGAAGTGCAATTAAATAGTCGACTGACTCCTTTTGCCTTGTGGTACAGATAATAGGAAACAATGCACAAGTCAAAACTGCAGCCTAATAGAAAAGAGAGAGCGGGTCGGACTATGCGCCAGGCTGGCTTTATTGTCGTTTTTTCCGCTGGGCTTACTTTGCTTGGCGTCGGGGTCGAAGCTCAAAACGTCGATAAAACCGCGCTCAATACTGAAGTAAAAACTATCAACGACTCCATCAAAGTAGACGCAGTGGCTGATGCTTCTATTTTTCCCTTCCTCAAAAAGCCCCAAGTCAATAGCAATAAGAAAGAGGGCGAGACCAACACCAGGCTGTCAAGGGCAACTGTCGAAGCGACTATCAAGGCCCCTCGCGATTTTGTCTGGGACAGCCTCACCGACTTTTTGTCATATCCAAAGCTTTTCCCCCGCATGTCCTCGTGCAAAATAATAAAGCGCACCGGCGACCAGGTTTATCTTGAAACCGAGCTGAAGCCACAGATGTTTGTGCGCGAAACTTGCCAGCACACAGTCAATGAAATCGGCGCCAAACCTGAATTGATTCGTTGGCGGATGCTGGACGGTACCTTCAAGTCTGCCTATGGCGAGTGGAAGCTCATTCCGGTAAACGATGGCAAACACTGCCTTGTCAAGTATTCACTCGAAATAGATCCAGGACCGGCAATACCAAGACCGGTTGCCAGCTGGGCTCTAAAGATGGTGCAAAAAGAAATAATCGCAGGAGTTAAACAGACCCTCGATCAAGAGTATGAAAGACGAAGCAAGCAAGCGGCTCGCTAAGTTATTAGTTAAGTTACTAGATAATTTGATAATTTCTTCGCTAAGCGCTTAGATATGCTCTTAAGGTCCGACCTTGGTGGCAGCTTTGACAGCGATAGTAACAAGGGTTTGGCCACCGCTTGAAGAAACACTCTTGAGGGTACCCATGGCAACCTCGCCCCATCGCGCGGCGCGGGGAGTCATGCCTTCGCCCTGCTGCATGATCTTGACAAAGTCTGTTTCGCGCTTGGCATCAATCTTACTGAGGGAACCATCAAGCACAATCACCACATCGGTGACGCCGTCCTGTCTGCGCGGGTTGCCGACAATACGCCCCTTACCCACTTCGATCCAGCGTTGATTGGTGGTATTTGTACCTTCACCCCATTGAAGAAGCTGAACAGGCTTGCTCAGTTTAATCATGAAAGAACCCTCACAAGATTCCAGAATAGACAATCAATTAATGGAGACAAAGTTAGCACATTTGCAAGCAATACTCATTGATTGAGACTTACTTATTGAGTTTCTTTCTCGCAGCTTGAATTGTCTCAACAATGGTGGGCAAATAGTCTTCGATATAGGTATCTGACAACTGGAAGAAAGCACGCGCTCTGTTGTCTTCGCTAAAAGAATCGGCGATGAGCAAATGCGCCAGTTCAAGATTGAGCGTGTTCTTCGGCAAAACATTCTTGACCATATCGAAGACCCGCCCAGATAGCTGACTGGGTAAGGTCATCACCGAACCAGCAATACCAAATTCATCGCGCACCATCTGCAACAGTTCCACAAAAGAATAATCGACTGGACCACCAATATCAAAAATCTGCTGCACTGTCTCACGGTTATAAATTGACGACACCACCGCTTGGGCCACGTCGTCCACAAGCACTGGCTGTATGCGATTGAGACCACTGCCGACAACGGCAAGAAAGGGCTTGAAAGTAATAATAGGTGCCAGCATCTCGATAAAAGGAAAGCGCTCGCCGAACATATAAGATGGTCTAAAGACCGTCCAATAAAGCTCGGTCTCGCGCAAGAGCGCCTCGCCTTCACTCTTGCTGGCTAGATAACTGCAATCACTCTCTTCGCGAGCACCGAGACAACTGACATGCAAAAAGCGCTGCACTTTGTACTCATGGCAAAGATGTATGAGCTTTTCTACAAGCAGAGTATTGAGATACTCGTAAGAGCTATCGCGGTGACTAGAGACAAGCTGAAAGCTACCTGAAATATTGATTACACAAGTGGCGCCGTCGACAGCCTTCGACAAAACTTCATCGTCTTCTAGAGGGCCGACCACCACCTCAATGCCTTTCTTGCGATAGTGCGAAAGATTGGAAGTCTTCCAATCCCCAGCCCCCCTAGTGAGAAGCCTAATCGGATACTTTTGCTGAAGCAAAAGCTCCACCACCTTACTGCCTAGAAACCCAGTACCGCCAATTACCAGAAGCAACTAAGGCCAACCGCCTCCGAAGCGGATACCACCTGTACCCAGACCAAAACCGCCAGTACCAAATCTGATACCAGAGCCGCCTATGCCATAGGGCGAAAAGCCATTGTTAAAGCTGTTATAACCGCCGTAGGGCATGCCAAATCCAGTGCCGTATGAACCATAAGGATAAGCCGAGCCGTAAGGATAGGAAGGCATAACAGTGGCACCAGGAATGACACCGGGTATAGTACCAGGCATGACACCGGGCATAGTGCCGGGCATGGCACCGGGAATGGCTGTGGTCCGACCGACAACGGCACCGGTAGTAGGGTTAATCATGTTGCCGGTCATGGTGTCGATCATGAAGCCGGTGCTGGGGTCACGCACCATAGTGCCGCCCGGCACGGCATAGCCGCTCACGTAACCAGAACCAAGTAGGTTTCCGATAGAATTGACTATCTTGGACAAGCCGCCGGGGCGTGCCCCCATCTGCCCAGACATACCGGAAGCAATGCCTCCGCCGGAAGACATAGCACCCGACATACCGCTGGACATAGTACCAAATCCGGTGCCCATATCCATATCGTCTTCAAAGTCGTCAAAGTCATCGCGACGAGCCTTGGGCTTAGAACGACCGCGTCCATTGGAAGCCGTCTGAGCGCCGGATATCGGCACTTTCTCAAGCAGCTTTGAGACGCGCTCGGGCAGGCTGAGACTGGCGTTGGCTTCGGCTTGCTTGGGCAAGACAGTCTTTTCAAGCCTAGCCACTCGCTCGATCAAAGGATCTTTACTGTAATTTTGACCAAGCACGGCGGTCTCTAGTGAGGATACCTTTTGATTGATGCCGACAGCGCCCATCATCGGTGCATCTGGTCTGTCACCACCACCATTTGCAGGTGGCGGGGCGGACGCCATGCCGCGGCGCGACGGAGCGGTGGCGGGCATGTCGTCCTCGGGGTCTATTAGACCGACGCCAGCACTGGAGCCACCTCTACGGCTGGAGAAACTGCCCCCCGAAAAACCGCCGCCTGAGCCCATACCCGATGAACCAGATCGAGAACCAAAAGACGAAGAGGAGCCAAAAGAAGAGGAGCCGCCGCCTGAACCCATGCCGTAAGAACCACTGCCTCCTCCCATATTTCCCGAAGGATAGGAGCTGCCGAAGGCCTTCATCATATCTTTACGCAGATCGCGTCCACTGAAACTCTTGCCGTCGTCACCGTCGGTGCGCGGCACCGGTTCTCGAGGCGCTGCGGCTTGGCGAGGAGGAGGATAACTGCCCTCGTCATCGTCGTCTTCCACCCAGTCGCTGCCCGGCGGCGCTTTACGAGCCACGTCGACGCGGGTCTTTTCCTTGAGCGCATCCACCCTCTCCGATAAGTCGGTAAAGCGCGATGGTTTGCCGAAAACCTTTGTTTCCAGCCTATTGAGCCTATCGCCGACAGGCTCTCCGGCAAAGTCTCTATTAAAGACCGACTGCTCGAGAGCCGTGACGGCAGGATACTTGGACTCACCGGACAAAACTTGGGAGCCTATCTTACTAGAGTTGGCACCTGAATCAGCACCTGAATTGGCAGCGGCTTTCTCGGTAATATCGAGCGAGCCACCACCGGCGACACTACCACGAGAACTAAAAGAAGAGGACCCGGAAGAACCGGAACCGCTTCGAGATGAGCCGGTGCCGGAAGAAGCGGCACTGCTCCGAGAGGAAGAAGAGGAAGAAGAGGGAGAACCGTTACCTTGGTCATCATCAGCAAGACTGACAGAGTCTAGATTAGGCACAGTATCGGCAAGCGCTTTCAAACGATCAGTATCGGCGCCAGTGCGGGCCTCTCCGAAGACCATCTTTTCAAGTCGTTCCAGACGAACATCATCACTATCCTTGGGATATTGATGTTTGAAGAATTTCACTTCCAACTTAGAGAGCCGGGGATCTCCGCCGACACTAGCCAGACATTCGGATGATGAAGCGAAACTAAGCCCGAGAGAAGCGGTCAAAGCAAGAGCAAAAACCAGACTATGAACCCGCCTCGACGGAACATAACGGCTCTGCGCTTTGTTAAAGCTGGCTCCAGTCATAAAAAAGCCCCTCATTCTCTCACCAATTCTACCACCTGAGTCAATCAGCCGCCCGCCTGAGCCGCGCAAATACGCAGGTAACAGACAAGTTAGTAGTATTAGTCTGGATAGCGTCAATTTAGGATGGACGAAGCAACTTTACCTTTGTTCCGCTTAATAATGTCTCCGCCTTGTATTAGCTATGCTTCTTCTCTCTCTAAGGACTACCGAGCATGATCAAATTAGACGGACACACCCTCAGCCTGGAAGATGTGGAAAAGGTCTCAATCGACCGCGATAGCGTGCACCTGTCAGAGCAAGCCCGCGAACAGCTCTCAAACTCTCGCAAAGTTGTGGAAGAATTTCTCGAGCGTCGCGAAGTGGTTTACGGCATCACCACCGGTTTCGGCAAGTTCAAAGACGTCTATATCGCCCCCGAAGCAGCCGAAGAACTGCAAAAGAACTTTCTAGCCTCGCATAGCTGCGGAGTGGGAGCACCCTTCAATGAAGACATCGTCAGAGCGATTACCCTGCTGAGAGCAAACGCTCTGGCCAAGGGTTTCTCGGGTATCAGAACCGAGGTGGTGGAATTGCTTGTCGCCATGCTCAATGCCGGTGTTCATCCTGTCATTCCGGAACAAGGTTCAGTGGGAGCCTCGGGCGATCTTGCCCCACTTTCCCATCTAGCCCTCGTGCTGACCGGAGAAGGCGAAGCTTTCTTTCGGGGCGAACGAATGCCGGGCGCTCTTGCCCTCGAGAAAGCCGGACTGAAGCCGGTTGTGCTCAAAGCCAAAGAAGGTCTAGCCCTGACCAACGGCACCCAAGTGATGAGCGCCGTCGGAACGATGACCCTGTTAGCGGCCGAGAAACTGGCGAAAATAGCCGATATAGTCGGCGCGGTCACGCTTGAGGCCCAGATGGGCTCAAAAAAACCCTTTTTGGCATGTATTCACGATGTGCGCCCACATCCGGGACAAAAGGCTTCAGCACTTAATTTGATGAACCTATTGGAAGAGAGCGAAGTAATGGAAAGTCACAAAGACTGCCCTCTAGTCCAAGACGCCTACAGCCTGCGATGCATGCCTCAAGTGCACGGCGCCAGTCGTCAAGCGTTCAAGCACGCCCGCGAAGTTCTGTCTATCGAAATCAACTCTGCCACTGATAATCCCTTGGTTTTTGCCGGAGCAGTCATATCTGGAGGCAATTTCCACGGACAGCCCTTGGCTCTGGCCATGGACTATGTCGGCATAGCTCTAGCAGAACTAGCCAATATTTCAGAGAGACGAGCCGAAAGATTAGTCAATCCTGCGCTATCGAACGGTCTACCGGGCTTCCTTACTTTAGAAGGCGGGCTCAATTCTGGCTATATGATCGCCCAATACACTGCAGCAGCCTTGGTTTCAGAGAACAAAGTACTAGCCCATCCAGCCAGCGTAGATTCGATTCCCACTTCTGCCAACCAAGAAGACCACGTATCGATGGGCACTATAGCTGCAAGAAAGGCAAAAACCATCCTCGACAACTTACGACGAGTACTAGCTATCGAACTTCTAATTGCCTGTCAAGCTCTCGACCTTAGAACCGGACGAGTAGAGAAAGAAGACATAGACCAAGGCAGCTCCCCTCGCACCCAGATTGATCACAAGCCGAAGGAATGGGATTCTAAGGGCTTTGTCCCAGGCTGTAAACTAAAGAACCGCTTGAAGGCAGGCGTCGGGGTCGAAGCCGCTCACAGCCACGTGAGGAAGTATGTTGACTTTCTCATGAAGGATAGGCAGGTCAGTCTCGATATTGAGAAAGTGGAGAAGCTACTAATTGACGGCTCGCTTTTGAAAGCCGTAGAAGATGAGATTGGCCCACTCAACTAGTTTTCATTTTAGTAATTTGTGATTCTGCGAAGGGCGCCCCCCCCCTTGACAATCACCGCTTTCAACCTCGCTTTTTAAATGACGATATTCGCAACGCAAAAATGAACCGATATCGGTTCATTTTTACCCTTCAACTTTCAAAAAAAAAATTCAAGGAAGACCCAAGCCGGCGCTGGCTTGGGTCCTTAAATAACCACAGACAAGGGAGTTTCCAAGCGAGCAAACACACTAATGTTCGCATTTCCTAACGTGCTTTCGGACACACAGACCTTAGATTAAACAGCTGAGTTAACAAGCGGGGCCAATCCCAAGAGCTGCTGCGCAGTCATGCTACGATAAAGAATCGATGGCTTGGATCAGCGGGCGATTAGCGCAGTTGGTAGCGCAGCACTATCACACAGTGAAGGTCGGGGGTTCGAATCCCTCATCGCCCAGATTTTTACACCACTCGCATTTTGTCGAGACAAATTACGTTGCCGCCTGGCAGAGCAGAGCCAATCTGCACGACATCTGCACCAGACATAGCTGCGCTCATGACATGGTTGTGCCTCTCGCTTTCTAGATAAGCCTGCAAAGTCGCCGCTATATCTGCGGGGTTAGATAACTTCTTTAGTCTCTCTTGCAACAGGCTATCGCCCTTGCGACTCAGAGGTTTCATCTTTCGCTCCTACTAGTTCTAGTTTTGCCTTTGGCACTCTTTTTAGAGCCTTTGGCAGGTTTGGAATTCTTAGCAGCCGAGCCAGATTTCACCGGCGTCAACTTACGCGCAGCTCTAACTACACCGCTTTCCTTTTCTCTTTTCTTCTTACCCGAATTTTGCTTCACTTCCTCAATCTCGCCTATTTCACCGGAAAGCAAATCTTTGAGGATACCTTCGAGGGTATCAACCATAAAGTTGATTTGAGATTCGGTAATGATGAGTGGAGGCTCGATTCTGAAAGTGCGGTTGGCATTGAGAGTCCCGGCAACCAGAACGCCGCGATGGAAGAGTTCTACCTGAACTGCTTCTCGCAATTCTTTGCTGGTGAACTCAAGACCAATTAGAAGACCGCGACCTCTGACATCGGCTATCTGCTCGGGATAACGCTCCTTCAGTTCGTTCAAGCGATTGTTGAAATGGTTGCCCATCACGGCTGCTCGAGCCGGGAGGTGCTCTTCCAAAAGTACTTCCACACAAGCAGAAGCGGCGGAACAAGCAAGCGGATTACCACCGAAAGTTGAATTATGAATAGTAGGGTTCGGCTCCAGGACCTTCCATACTTTTGCCGATGCCATAAAGCATCCAATCGGCATAACACCGCCGCCTAAAGCTTTGGCTAGGCAGAGAATATCAGGCAGCACACCTTCGTGTTCGCAAGCGAACATGCGACCGGTGCGACCCATACCGGTCTGTACTTCGTCAAGAATAAGAAGCACGCCTTTCTTACGGGTAATCTCACGCACCTTACGCAGATAGCCAGCAGGCGGAACGTTGATACCGCCTTCGCCCTGAATAGGTTCAAGAATTACTGCCGCTGTATTTTCATTAATAGCGGCTTCGATGGCTTGGGCATCACCGAACGGAACATGAACGAAACCATTGAGAAGAGGCTCGAAGGGTTTACGGAAAACATCACGTCCGGTGGCTGAGAGTGCCCCCATGCTGACGCCGTGGTAGGCGTTCTTGGTCGATATAATCTCGCTCTTGCCGGTATAGAGGCGGGCCAGTTTGATGGCGCCTTCTACGGCTTCGCTGCCGCTATTACCGAAAAAACAATACTGCAAATCACCAGGCGCGATGGCAGCCAGCTGACTGGCCAGATGCGCTGCCCAAGGGTTGATAAGCTCCTGCGAATGCAAAGCCACTTGGTCGAGCTGCGCCTTGACGGCATTGACCACCTTGGGATGACGGTGACCGACGTTGAAAATGCCGAATCCACCCAGACAGTCGAGATAGCGACGTCCTTGGTTATCGAAGGTATAGACGCCTTCGTCTCTGAATTCAACGGCACCTTCGGCGCCGGAAAGCTTCTGCCCGTAGGCTGTATTGAGGTGATTAATAGAATTTGCGAGGGCGTTCTCAGCCAGTTTCTCATAATTGGTTACGCCAGCAGTCTTCTCGATCACCGGGAAGCGCTTACGCTGAAACTCTCTTTTATATACTGCCATGGTGCACTTTCATTTGTACCAGCACCCGCGGTGCGATACAGATCCTTCGAATTTTGAGTGTGGATTAGTGATTACTTTGATTTTCAGCAGACAATAAGATCTAACGTCACAGCAAGTCGTGGACGATAATCTCAATCTAGTCGCAAATCTAGATCGACTGCATTTTCAATAAAAAGTCGCTCTTCAGTTCACGAGCATGTGAACCAGGCAAACAAACGAGAACCGCTACAGATAAGTAGATTGGTAAGCTTTCGCTCTTGATGATTTCTGAGGTATTGCCGCGAATAAGGCGAACATAAATTACCTATGGACGGTACTACTCTTTAATCTGCCAACTGTGGACAGTGGACGGATTCTTCGCATATAGAGGTGGCTTCTGCCGGAAAGTCGTTCGATTAATTAAATTGGATGCCGGTCGAACAGAGACTCAGTGGTGAATTGATTTAAGTAGTTCAGCCACGAGATCGCACAGCACAAGCGCTGTTTCTCCCTAACCTCCCTTTCCTCTATGCTTCTAATGTACACCGCTAGCCACATTCAGAACAATGTGCATGTTGTACAAAAAGGGCTTGCAGAATTTAGCCAACCTGTCTAAGGCTGCCCACAGACAAAGCGAGGGCAGAGACCCCTTGACATCAAGCCGGGTGAGGCTTTCCAACCCTTTAGCAGGACTCAATTAACTAAGAGGAACTTACTTTGGAAAGTGCCGTCATTTGGGCAATAATTGTGCCTGATGGGTCAAAACCTGTTGACAATCACAAAGTCTTTCTTGTCTCAAGTCTTTCTTATACGAGGTCTACTGCCGGATATGAGCCTGAAAAGTTCGAATAGCTATACCTGCGGCGGGTCTAACCGAAAAACAAGGGTACTGAGAAAGGATTTCTTGGCTCTGGCGGCGGCTTTACAGTTAGTTGTGCAAGCAGGCGGCGGGCTTTTAGCAATGTCGGCGGCGGCCCAGGGCATAACACCGCAACCCATGCCTAAACAGTTTCTTGATCTTTATTACCAGGGCATCACTTATATGAAGAAGGGCGAAATAGACAAAGCCCTGCAAATCTTCAAACAAGTAGCGATAAATGCTCCTTACGATCCCCTGGTTCATCTGAGTTTAGCCGAAGCCATGCACCAGTCTGGCGACACCGAAAACTCTATAGCCGAGTACAGAAGAGCGATAAGAATCAGACCTTATGACGCTTTTGCCAGAATGACCCTCGGCTCTCTGTTACAGGCGCAAGGTGAACTGCAGGAAGCTGTCAACGAGTACGACGAAGCCATCAAACTAAGACCCGATGTTGTCTTGTTTCGTCTTAATTTGGGCGTAATATTGCGCATCGCCGGCAATACCGACGAAGCCATCAATGAACTCAAGAAGGTTGTACAGGCCTATCCGGAGCATCTCAAAGCCCGCTCACAGTTGGCGGCTGCCTTCCAAGACAAGGGTGAGTACCAGCAAGCCATAGAGAACTACAGCAAAATTCTGCGCAGCCAACCCCAAAATTTCACTATGCAGTACAACATGGGTGCCTGTAAGTTAGCACTGAAAGACTACAACGGTGCCGCTGAAGCGCTCGCTAAAGCTGTCAAAATAGATTCTTCCGTAGCCGATGCCCACGCTTTACTTGGTCAGACCGAGGCGGCCAGGGGTAAGCTGGCTGAAGCTGTGAACGAATTGAGAGCAGCGCTGGCGATCAAAGGCGATCGTGCTGAATGGTTTGCCCAGCTAGGTGACGCCCTCACACGCCAGAAAGAAGTAACCGGTGCCATCGAAGCCTACCGGCAAGCAGTTACCCTCGACCCGAAAGATGCCAATTCAGCTTACAGCATGGGTTATCTTCTGCAGAACAGCGGCAAGTTAGACGAAGCGGCCCAAGCTTTCCAGAAGGTGATTAAGCTAAATCCAAACTATGCCAATGCGCACTACAACCTGGGTATCATCAAGCAGCGGCAGCGCGACTACGATCTATCCGAGCAAGAGTTTAAGACGGCGATATCGCTCAGTCCTAACGATGGACAAGCGATGATTAACTTAGGGCGCACACTACTCTTGAAAGGTGACCTCAGCCAAGCCGTTGGCCACTACAGGCAGGGACTGAGCATAGAACCAAGCGATCCGGCGGCCTTCCAAGAATTAGGTGCCGCCCTAGTCAAATTGAAAGATTATGTCGGGGCTCGTTCAGCGCTAGAGAGCGCGCTAAATCTCAATCCCAACGATCGCAGCGCCATAGTCTCTATGGCCAATCTAGAATCGCTGGAGGGCAATCCAGCCAAAGGTGAATTTAGACTGCGACAGCTTTTGGTTAAAGATCCAAACGACTTAGACTTGCTCAATATGCTTGCCGACAACCTGGTGCAACAGGGCAAGCTGGAAAGCGCCATCGAAAATTATCAACGCATCGTTCAACTCAATCCACGCTCGTCTGAAGCCTTCAACGACCTGGGTCTGGCACTTTCTCGCAAAGGAGACGCCGCTGCTGCGACCATAATGTTCAAGAAATCTATTGAACTAGACAGCAATTTTATCGAGCCACTTATCAACCTGGGCAATGTCTATCTCGGTATGCGCAAATATGAAGATGCCACCACCCAATACCAGAAAGCCCTGGCGCTCAAGCCCGACAGCGTGCTGGCGCACTATAACTTGGGTCTGGTCTATACAGGGCAAGAAAATACTGAAGGGGCGCTCAGTGAATACCAGAAGGCAGTGCAGTTGGACGGCAACTATGCCAATGCCTTTTACGCCATGGGCTGCCTCTATCAAGCCCGCAATGAAACTGAGCAGGCTGTATCGAACTACGAGAAGTATCTAAGCTTGGAGCCGACGGGACCCTATGCCGGCAATGTCAAAGAAGCCCTCGACAAGATCAAATCTGTCCTGCCAGGTAGTGAAACCGCCGGTAGTGCGCAACCACCTCTCTAGAACCAAGGCTTAAAACTAGTTTCGAACAAAGAAACCATACTCTTTACACCCCTCCACCTCGCGGTAGCCGAAAGCAGCTAGTTCGATTCCACCCTGGTTAAGAAAGGCCTGCATAGGATTCCGCTGCACGACAATCAGCTTGGGCTTTTTCTTGACTATGTATCTCTTGTACTCAGCGAGCATTCTTCGAAACACCGGCTCAAAGCGCTGACGGTGAGCCGGGCTGAGAGACATAGCATGACTCACTTGGGCAAGTATCGAATACACATATCTTGAACCAGGGCGACCGCTAAATTGGAGAATTGCCGGGAACCCCGGACTTATGCCAGTGCCAAGCCAAAGAATCTCACTGTCCTTTCGACCGATGAGAGAATGAAAATAGATCATACGAATGCCGACCTCATCAAGCGGAGCCGAACAATCTAGTTTTCTAGCGTTTACTGACTGGGTAAACGATTGCGCGCAAAAGAAAAGAGCAACTAGCATGTAAACCAGTGCAAGTGCCATCAGGCGACCGGCGCGAAAACGTCCCAAAACTACCAAACTGCCGAGATAGATACCTTCCCCTAGAACAAGAAAGGCTGCACCTTCAGACGGAACCAAGCGATAAAGCCAAATCTGATTTCCATAGAAATAATTCCAAAGCGATACGGCGAGGAAAGCAGAGAGCGCCGCAGCGAAAGCACTGCTACGACTAAGCAATAAGCCAAGGAAGAGACCCGCAAAACTAATCGAAACCGACTGCAAAATCAAATTGTCGGCGCGAAAGAGCAGCAGGACCGCCCGCCGAGAGAAGCCATAGGCAATATCGTACAAAGGCAGAATTTCCTGCAGGAAGCAAGTTCGTGCATCAGCAGGAAAAACAAAGAAGAACCAGCCTACATAAAGTAATGTCATGGTCAGCAAGCAGTAAACTTCTGGTTGGCGATAAAAAGACGCGAGCTTTCTAACATACAAGGAGGAAAGCAGTCGAGATAGGAAAGCGCCGGAGGCGGGCTCCCATTCTTGCCTAGATTCGGGTGTGTTCGGCTCATACCGATGCCGCCCGGAAAGAGCCTGAAGAGCGAGCGTCGCCTCGAAAGCACAGTAAGCCAAAAGAAACTGCGGCTTAAACAATAAAGTCAAGGACGCCGGCAAAGCGGCTAAAACCGAATGCTGAATGGAAATCTTCTTACCCTGCAGCCGAAGAAGACGAAGGACGAAAAGCGGCAAGATAAGCCCGAAATGCAAATGTTCACGCTCTCCGAATGAGTAACTTTGCATGCAGAAGTAAAAAACAAAGAGAATCAGCATCGGCATACGCAGTAGTAGCGATACAAAGCCTTTATAGCGATAGAGTAGGAACATCGACAAGAAGACTGCATAGCAGCCGCAAGCAAGAGTGACCAAGTTGAAGAAAAAGATATCTGAGGTAAAGCCACAGAGTATAGGCGAGAGAAAGACTAGTAAGTCCCTATTGGCAAAGTACGCGCGAAAGCAGGATGAAAGAAGAATTGGAATCACTGCCAAATACATAATCAGAGGTGGATTCCAATCAAACACATCCCTATAAGGAACACCACCCGCCAAGATTATCTTGCCGCACTGCAGATAAAATGCCTGATCAGCATAAGTAAGCAGTGGATAACTTAGGAAGAAGAGAAACTTACCGAAAAAGAGGAGCAAAAAGCATAAGACAAAAACAACTAGAGAAGCCTTGGTGAATCGGAACCAGAAGGCGTAACTTTCAAATTGACTCATGGCGCATAAACAGCGAAATCGTAGTTATAGCCAAAGTACTCATGCGGCTGCCGGTTGCCGGCGCTGACAAACCTAACGAGTTCCGGACCTTGCTTTGCTAAATAGCTGGCATCAGAAAGCCTATTTACAATCTGCGCCTTTTCGAGAATCGGCAAAGTGATTGACTGATTAATCAGACAGAGCTTACAAGCCGGGTCTACCAAATCTTCATGCAGTTCGCTCAGTAGCTTGGCATAGAAGTCTTTCAAGACTGGACTGAGCGCCCCCTTCTCACTGCGGGCATGAAGCAGACTCAAGCAGCGGAAAGAAAGCAAGCGAGTGGCGATTATGCGATCGTGACTTAACAAGAGAGGATAAGCCGCCTCAGGGAAATCAGCTATGATTGCCACTTTTTCACCTGGCTTAGTTTTTTCAAGCAAGAAATCTTCTATGGGACGCGCACCACTTTCGATATCAATCTGATACTGGGACCGCAAAGCTTGTCTATCAATATTCAAACAAAAATTCAGGTATCCAGAAGCAAGCCAGACAACCAAAATCAGAAATACCTTTTCAAAATTAAGCGGCCAATGCAAATCTCGCGTTCTCTCAATTAACAAACAAAGACTGCGATAGCCACAAATCAAGAAAATAGCGAAGCTAGAAAAGACTGTTAAGACAAGGCTTCTAGATAGTCCTTCATTCTGAAGGACGTACTGCACCAAACCCGCCAGTCCAACCACAGACAGCAAGGAAGGCAGACAATCAGGGCTAAAGCGCCGGTGCCAAATCGCAAGCAGAGAAGCAAGCAGATAACAAACTATGACATCAAGGCGATTAGGAGACGAGAGTGGACCATAAATCGCAGGATGATCAGATTGAAACTGCATAAACTGTATTGGCACCACCGCCTCCCAATACAACCGCTTGGTCGCATCAGGCAGTGCTCCAAGATAAAGCAGACATCCCGCCGAAGTCAGAAAGAAGCCAACTACCTCAGACCTTAATAGGTATTGCTTGAGAAAGGCAAACATATTCATTGGCAAGATCAAGCGCCCTTGCCTTCCAGCAGTCGACGCTAACAAGAAAATTTCCACGAACCCCCAAAAGATAACGGCTGTCGGATCACAAAAGATTGACAATGCCGCAAAAGCTCCCGCAAGCAAGGCAATTTGCTTGGCAATACGAACCTCTTCATAGCGCAGAATTCTCAGAGGCAACCACAACAGAAGAACTGCCAACAAAAATGACTGCGAATCCCCAAAATCAAAGAAACAGCAAAGAATGGTAAGGAAAAAAGCGCTAACATAAGCAGGTAAATCGGCTCTTAGTGAAGTAGCCACAGTTGAACCACTGCTAAAAATTATCGGTAATACCAAAGCGAGACTAGCAAGCCCGCAGATAAACGATAGAATGGGCACCGCGAAAACCGGCAGAAACGCCAAAGTCAGCCAACCGAGACTCCCTCCAAACAAGACATTCAAGGTCGAAGCACCAAGAGACAACGCCTCTAGTGCCTTAACTAGAAGCGACATCACAGAGATGCTGACCGGAGACTCGATGAGAAAAAAATCTGAATAGAGCAACAGACCATCATTAAGCAAGCGCCCTGCGAAAATTCGCATTGCGGCATAGGTTGAACAATATGAACTGGAACTGGTCCCGTTCAAAATCAAGAGAAAGATTGGCAAAGCAACTACAATCAGTATGTAGCGAAGATAATTCCGCCAGTCTTCCAGTTTTCTCAGCACCGGTGAGTTCTCTCTCGTTTGCAGGAATTACTCTATCACTTTCTTGCCCCAGGCAGCCTAGAAAAGGAGAGAACAATAGAGCTTCCGAGACAGATTTCAAGAACAGCTATTTTTTCAGCTTTTACTAAAGATTGAACCAATATCCTTGATTTTCTGAGGTTTGCAAATGTAATTGAACAAATTCCTTTTGGGTAAGAATGGGCAGCCCAACTTGGCTTCGTCGGGCTCTTTTAGAACTCTCTGGTCAATAAAATGCGGCAGAAATTCATTCGAACTCTCCATGGCTTCGACACAAAGTCTAATCAGCCGCTGCTCTGCTTCTGAACCATAACACACCGCTCGTAGTCGAGAGCCAAGCCTTCGACCAAGTCTATTATTGATTAGGTCCTTTCGCCGATCTAATAGGTCCTCCGCGCGAACTCCATCATAGTCGAATGTATACTCAGCGAACTCGTTAGCAGCAAAGAGTAAGGTGGCAAACTCCGCACCTAGTTCAAAGCAAACGAGTGCAGAGCCATACAAATGCTGAAACCCATTTATCTTTTGACTATAGGCTCGAATTTCTTTTCCCTCAAAGTTATTCAACAAGGTCTTATTGCCTGGATACATAGCTGGAGCCGGCATATCCAATCTTTTCTGGAATGTACCAATACGAATTAGCTTGGAGCACCCAAAAACTGCCTCCTCAGCCAAGCTCACTCTCCACAAAACAGAAAGAACATAGCCAGCCAAACAGAAGAGAGAAACAAGAAAAACTTTTGCGAATAGGCGAAACAAGAAAAGCACCTCATTGACCAACTTAATGAGATACGAACTGAATGAGAAAAAGTTGCAGGGCTCAGCGCCCCTCTTGACATTTGCAAGATATTTTGAAAGGCTCTCGGAATCTTTGAGTAAAAACGAACCGATATCGGTTCGTTTTCACTCAGCAACCAAATTTAATTTTCGGGCTCACTACAAAAATTGAACTTTTTCCCAAAAAACTACGTCTTTAGTATTAGAGACATGCGGGGCAAAAGACATGCAAAAGCAACAAGAGCGAAGCTATCTGGAAGAACTCTTTGAACCATATTACAAAGAGAAAAGGCAAGAAATTCTGCTTTCATTCAATCAAGCCTATCCTGATGATGAATCTTGCTGGCTGGCTCTAGTGATGCATATGCAGGAGGCTGGACTACTCTATTGCAGAAAATGCAATTCCTCTATAGTAGAGATCAGATCGGACCATAGAGTATTCTGCTGTAAAGTTTGCAATAAGAAAGGATCTACTACAGCAGGAAGCTTTTTCCACGGAGTCAAAAAGCTTAGAGCTTGGTTCTTCGCTATATGGGTACTGGAAAAGAACTTCTATGTAAGTTCTAAGTGGCTTGGCCAGACCCTGGAAATTTCGCAATCTTCAGCGCTGCACATATTAAAGTCAAGTTTGTACTTGATTGAAGATTCAATGGCTATTCCAGAGTGCAAAATATTCTCCATTCAACAATTTCGCTTATTTTTCAATAAAAGATCACTATTGACCCCTGCCAGAAAGAAACCAGAGGAAGAGGCGGAAATAACAGAAGAGACTGACAGCAAAAGAAAATCACAAGCTGGTCGTAATAAAACAAAAAAAAGCGACACCGAAAGCAAAGGCAAAGATGATACCGCCAATAGTACCATAAACAAGATTATTGCCTGCCTAGGGAAAGAGAACTGCACTTTAGATGAGCTTACAAAGAGGACAAAACTGAAAGGTAGTACGGTTCTTTCAGCGCTAACTGAACTGGAATACGACGGCAAGATTGCGGCATCGTCAGGAGGCAAATATACGATCTCACCGCCACAAAGAATAGTCAGTCAGCCGCAATCTTCTAGTATTGAACAAGCTCTAAAAGCAACAGCGGGTGATAGAAGAAGAAAATCAATCCACGACTCCTTCGTCTTATTTGAGATGATTTCGTCCGAGATTGTTAGGGGCTTCAGCAGAAAGTATATTGGGCTCTATATAGGATTGTGCAACAGGCTCGCGAGCAGGAGCCTCAAAGATTCGTTTTTAGAAACCTGTATCTTGAGTCGTTATATTGGGTCCAGAAGGCTCTATAAGTACGAAAGTCAAGAGACGCTTGGTTTTGTTTTGACTCGAAGCGAACTAGCTTCAAGAACGCATAAACGGGCCTAGGCTGCTTAACGCTTATGCGACCCAAAAGAGTCTTCACCTATGCCTGCCACTGCAACTCTGCCCATAGCAAAGGATTTGGCTGTGCGCTATAAAATACTCAGTGCTAGAGTAAAGCAAAGCAAAACAATTTAATTGTGAACGTATTCAAGACAATATTTAAGCTCGACAGAAATCTAAGGATTCTAATCCTCTTCATTTTTTGCATGGCACTGCCTTGCGGACTAGCGCTGCTTCTTCCCTTCGGCAGTCCAATTCTGGCGATAACAATGCTGCTGGCTATACCAAGTGCCTACTTTATGCTGCTGCCTGAAGTACTCGTCTATCGTTCAACTTTCCATATCAACTCAAAGAAATATGACTCCGCTAAGCAGCTTTTAGTCCGCTCCCTAGCTTTATCAGATAGAAATCCGCTCGCCTACATTAATCTCGCCTACCTAAACATGCTGGAAGGAAAGTTTGCTCAAGCGCAATCAGATATTGCCATTGCTATTCAACAGAATCCCAATTCGTCCATAGCATACCTAAACCAAGCTGCCGCGGCTTACTACAGCGGAGATTATCAAGCTGCGATTGAAAATTCACGCAAAGCACTTCGGATCAACTCCTCCGATAAACGAGCCAATTTGAACATCCTAATATCTCACTATATGCGAGGAGACTATCAGCTAGTCCTGGACCTCACGGAGAATCCAGCAAGCTTTCGGCAACACAGAGAATCAGTCCTATTGGTCAAACTTTTTGCCTTACTGGCCTGCGGAAAGCTCAATAGCGCTGAATCATATTGGGCCAAGACTACATGTAGGTATCCCGATACCAAGAAAATTGGAAACGCGGCTATCGCCTCGTCAAGAGAAAACTATAGTGAAGCCATATCGCTCCTTACTGATATTAGACCAGGACAGTTAATAGATGGAACAGGACACATAGTTCGGGCAACAGCATTAAGCGCGCTCGGAGAGCCGGGTCTCGCCTATGCCACGATAAGTTCCAACTTCGAACGGAAGCTCGATCATCTAAGCAACTTCATTGTTTTGTCCTGTATCTATCACGACTGTTTGTTGGCGAAGGAAGGACTGAATCTCCTTCTCAAAATTGAAAGAAGCTACAATCAGTCTATTTCGTGGCAGACTCAAGTAGCACTACTACATACAAGAGAGAGCGACTTTGAGAAAGCTCTCGCCATAACTAGCAGAGTTCTACAGAATAGCCCAGACCATTCACTCGCGATAAACATTCAGACTATCTGCTTAGCAAAAACTGGAAACCTTGAGGAAGCCCGAAAATGGCACGCACGTCAACTGGCACAGGAAGGGCAATTTGGATTAACTCAGTCTGCTGACATCCACATAAAGTGGGCGTCTGGAAAACTTGATGAAGCACTGACTGCAGCAGAAAAACTCTTACAGCATGACCTTAACGATCTCTGGTCTCTCAAACTAAAGGCGGACTTGCTTGACACATCTGATCACCAAAGTGAAAGAAACCTGGCAAGTGATCTACGAGAACAGTTGCGTCTTTTGTCGATAAACCGACAAAAAGAATTGCGCGATGCTATGGACAAACTGCCCATAGAGCAGCTTGAGGACTTACCTCTACTACTAGGATAGGAGGCAGCTTCAGGGAAATTTGAAGCCTCGTAGTAGAAAAATGAACCGATATCGGTTCATTTTTACCCAGAACGCATTGCTTCAGTTCGTTCACCAACCACTTGTTTATCGATCAGCTTACGCAAGCTAGGATAACCGCTAAGCTCCGGATCTGTGCGCATTACCGCCAACGCTGCGTTCCTCGCTTCCTCAAGAATCTTGGCATCGTTAACCAAATCAGCAAGAACTAGGTCGGGAAGACCACTCTGTCTGTATCCAAGAAACTCACCCGGACCTCGAATCTCAAGGTCCTTCTGCGCGACTACGAAACCATCATTGGTCTGCTCCATAATTCCCAGTCGGTCTCGAGTAGTTTGAGACTTTAGGTCAGATACAAGATAACAATAGGACTGCTCCCCACCACGACCAACTCGCCCTCGCAGTTGGTGAAGCTGTGCAAGTCCAAATCTGTCGGCATTCTCGATTACCATAATGGTCGAGTTAGGTACGTCCACCCCAACTTCTATGACCGTTGTAGATACAAGAATCTGAAACTCTCCCTTTCGGAATGCTTCCATGACGGCGTCTTTTTCTTGTGGCTTTAGTTTTCCGTGCATCAGACCCAGCTTGAAGTCGGAAAACTCACCCTCTCTGAGTTTTTCGTACTCTTGAGTTGCGGCTTTTGCAGAGAGAGATTCTGACTCTTCAATAAGCGGAAAGACAATATAAGCTTGGCGCCCCAATTCTATCTGCTCTCGAACCTTCTGCCAAAGCGCTTTCTTCTTGGAAGGCATGACGATTTCGGTGATTATCGGCTTACGACCAGGTGGTAACTCGTCAATCTCTGACACATCAAGGTCCCCGTGCATAGTCAAGGCCATGGTTCGAGGAATAGGCGTTGCTGTCATGGTGAGAAGTTCGGGATTCAAACTCTTTGCTTTGAGACGGGCTCTTTGTTTTACTCCGAATCGGTGCTGTTCGTCGATGATGATCAAACCTAAGTTTTGAAACTCAACGTCGTCTTCCAGCAAAGCATGTGTGCCAACCGCGATGTGGCTCTGCCCGGACAGAATTTCTTGCCTAGCCAAACGACGTTCGCGCGCGCCATGCTTTCCAAGAACAAGAGTGGCACGAAGACCGAGCGGCGCCATCAAACGTTGAAACTGCCGGTAGTGCTGCTCAGCAAGGATTTCAGTGGGTGCCATCATCGCGCCTTGGAACCCATTCTCAATGGCGACCATAAAGGCAAGCAGCGCAACCACCGTTTTTCCTGACCCCACATCACCTTGCACAAGTCTGTGCATGGGCTTGTTTGAAGCCAGGTCTCGAGCAATCTCTCCAAAGACCCGCTCTTGGGCACCGGTTAGTTTAAAAGGAAGACTAGACTTTAGACGATTAACCAGACTGTTTTCACCAGGCTCATACTTAATTGAAAGTGCATCTTCTCTCTGCTCGTATTGGTAGCGTCTGTGCGCCATCTGCAATTGAATAGCAAATAACTCGTCAAAAACCAAACGACGCCTGGCGGCATCTTTATCTTCTGGATTCTCGGGGAAGTGAATCTTGGAGAAAGACTCCCGAAGTCCCATCAAGCCAAATTTCTCACGCAGAAGATCAGGTAAAGGGTCGTCGATGAGAGCACCATATCCGGTGAGGGCATTATGAATAATATTGCGAAGATAGCGCAGTGATAGCCCCTCTGTTAATGGATAAACAGGGACTAAACGCCCGACGTGCAAACTTTCAGGCATATCGAGTTGTCCGGGTGCGCTTAAAGCGCTCGGATCATCTCGAAAGCCAGCAGAGAGTTGATCGCCCCCAGCAAGACTAAGAATCTCGATCTCTGCGTTCTTTAGTTTGAGCTTGCCCGAGTAATCATCGCGTTCAACAACACCAGAGGCAAGAACTTGAGCCCCCTTGGGGAACTGCGCTTTGTATCTGTCGAGTAGATACTTATTCGATTTGCCGCCTACAAATCGACTGACCATGATTGAACCGGTGCCGTCAGAGAGTATGGCTGTCAAAATTGAGACATTGCCTTTCTTGGCTTGATAAGCGCTGACTGAACGAATGGTCCCGAATATACTCACCTCATCACCAACGACAAGGTCTCTAATATGTTCGCGATTCTGAAAATCGAGGTGCTTGCGTGGATAGTGGCAAAGCAATTTCTCTACCGTTGTGATACCAAGCTTATCTAGTAGTGAAGCCAGTTTGGGACCAACCCCTTTGACAAATTGCACCGGAATCTCGGCGATATTCTGAGAGCGAGCTCCCTGCTTACCTGAATTATCCGGTCTCTCTTTAGTCGTATTTGTTGAATTACTTGAGTTTCTCTCTGTGTTTGAACTTGCTCTGCTTTCAGATTTAACTGCACCCCGGATAGGCTTCGATCCCGGACTATCTACAGGCAAAATACCAGAAGCAGACAAAGAACCAGAGCCAGATACCGGTCCAGACGCGGCAATAACACCCGGACCAGAGGCAGGCATACCCCCAGGACTAGAAGCAGAAACCGCACCAGACGGAGGCTTGGTGACAGCTTTGTTCTCGACAAGATTCTCCGGTCTGGGAATACCGCTGCTAGCAGCCCTTGATTCACTGGTGCCGACTCGATGAACAGAGCCTGCATCAATCTGATTGGTTTGTACGGGTGAGGTCTCCGAACCGCGCTCCAGTCGGTCGAAATAGGGCGCCAATAATTCTTCAGCGCGACTAACTATAGAAATACGCGTGGCGACATCAGAATTTGGATACTGCCTGAAAAACGCTCTAATGGTCGTCCAAACAGGATCTAAAGGGAAGCGTCGCACCAGGCGGTCAGCGGTGTTGCGCATGAAATAAGAGAAGGTGCTGTGCCTTCCTTGAAAATCAGCATAGCGGGCGCGCCGCTCAACCGCTATCGCTCTGCGCAGAGCCGCTATCTCAGCTTCTTTTGATGGTCTCTCTTTACCGACGATCTTGACCATAGCACCGGACGAAGGACATATACACTAGATAGCAAGACGCAAAACAAGTTGCAGCCCACCCTTAAGACTAGCCGAGAATATGTTCTTTTACCAGTGAAAAATGTGCTACTGCAAGCGGTTGAGAATGAGTTTGGAAATAGCTTTCAAGGTAGCAAAAACGCCCAAACCTTCAGAAGCTACGGCTTCGAAACTAGGAACACCCATAGTGTTAAGTTCGCGCTCCATGCGCTCAATAGGCATGGCATTAGCCAAATCTCGTTTGTTGTACTGCAAAACCCAGGGGATATTGTCGAGGGTGAGCGAGTATTCCTTTAAGTTATCCACCATGTTCTGCAAAGATTCAACGTTATCCTTCGAGCGCATGACATCCGAGTCAGCCACGAAGATAATTCCGTCCACACCGTTAAGAATGAGTTTGCGGCTGGCGTTGTACTCAACCTGACCGGGAACGGTGTAGAGTGAGAATCTTGTCTTGAAGCCTTGCACACTGCCCAAATCCAGAGGCAAGAAGTCGAAAAATAGAGTACGTTCAGTCTCGGTTGCCAGGCTGATCAATTCTCCCCTAGTGGTAGGAGCAAGCTGACCATGGATATACTTCAAATTCGTGGTTTTGCCACCAAGACCGGTGCCGTAGTAAACGATTTTGCAGTTTATCTCGCGTGCCGCGTAGTTAACGAGTGCCATCTACTGTTTCCTGCTTCCCCCGCCGTCCGGCTGAGTATTCCGGTGAATTTTTGGAGCTTATCGGTTTTGCTCCTTAAGACCGTTCTAAAAGGTAACCCAAAAGATTACTCAGAACAATCTTGTAAACCAGAATTCTTACCTTCCGATAATAGAAATATTAGTAACTCAAATATGAACGAGACACCTTTACAACGATCATCCTTGACCCGCAAAGAGGGATGGTTGATCACCCAAGTTTAGACTATCACGATTTATACCCAGGAACGGACCCTTCAACGGCAAAAAATGCCGATCACTTAGAACTATTACAAACTTAGTAAAGTAAGCGAAAAAGCAAGCCTATGTATATGCGCCGTGGTACAATTCACACTTTGCTTGTGCCCGAAGCTAATAACGGCATTCAGCTTGAGCTGTTCCTAACAGGCAGCTAATTGTTGAGCGTTATTGATTTAGGCGAGCACGCTAAGAGAATCTAGCTAATCAAAACCGATCAATACGGCGATTGGCTAACAAGAACTGGACGGGATATTTCAAAATGGCTAAGCGTTGTGACGTATGCGGCAAAGGACCCCAGACTGGTGTTCAGTACACTTTCCTTCGTTCGCACTTTAACCCGCATGGTAAAAGACGCTGGCTGCCCAACCTGCAACCTTTCAAAGCTGTTGTGGGCAAGACTGTGAAGCGCCTCAAGGTCTGCACATCTTGCATCAAAGCTGGCAAAGTGCAGAGAGCAGTCTAAGCATCTAGACAGAAAAGAATATTAGAGAGGTTCTTCGACTTCATTGGCCCTTGGCCAAGTCGAGGAGTCTCTCTTTTTTCACAAGATAAAGTTCATTACAAAACTGGCAGCGTCCTTCTGCCTGCCCATCCTCTTCAGCCATTGACAACAATTCGCCAGCGGGAAGGACCTTAAGAGCCTCAACAAATCTATCTTCCGAGCATTTGCAGTGAAACTTGATTGGCATTACATCCGCTAGTGGCCTAACTTCAAAGCCGGCCAATATTCTCTGTAATATATTTTCGAGACTCATGCCCCTGCGCATCAAGAATGTGAAAGTCCCAAAAGTAGTAATGTTGTTCTCAATCTTGCATATAGTCTCTTCAGTATGGTCGGGCAAAAGCTGCACTAATAAGCCACCAGCCGCTTCAACCCCTCGACTGGTTAGATGCACCCCAACTACAACAAGAGAGCCAGTTTGGTCAGAAGTAACTAGATAACGATTTACGTCCTCTCCAATCTCACCGGACGCTAGCTCTACGGTTGAAGTGTGTGGAGCGCCAAAACCAGAGTCAATAGTGACATGAAGGTAACCTCTGCGCCCCACAGCCGAGCCAACGTCGAAATTGCCAAGAGAATTAAGGGGAAGCTCTACCTTTGGATGCTCGACATAGCCACGCACCGTACCGCGAGGCGAGGCATCAATCATCATTCTGCCCAGAGGTCCGTTGCCATGGAACTTTAATGCCACCTGCCCATCTCTCAAAAGCATCGGGGCAAGTAAGACACCAGCCGTAAGAGCCCTGCCAAGCGCCGCTGTGGCAGTAAAAGAAAGTTCGTGACGCTCACGCGCCTCAGAAACCAGATTGGTTGTAGTGGCTATGACAGCCCTAATGGTTCCGTCAGTTGATATGGCTCTCAACAGACCGTCTTTCTGCGTTTTGTCTTTAGATGCCATATCTGCTTAAACCTGAAAACGCTCTATTTTTCCATCATAGCAGCATATTACATTTTTTAAAGCCTACTTAATAAGACGGCCAGCCACTATTCTCCCGATTCCGGCTAAATCCTGCCTGACTTCGACATGCTGAAATCCAGCGCCAGCGAAGATCTCAGCCACTGGACCGGATTGTTTGTGGCCGACCTCAAAAGCAAATTCTACAAGTTTTTCCTCAGCTATAAACGAACCGATATCGGTTGATTTTTTTTGGGCTGCCGCCTCGGAAAACGAACCGATATCGGTTGAATTTTTTTTGGCTGCCGCCTCGGAAAACGAACCGATATCGGTTCGTTTTCCGGCCACCCCCAAAAGCACGGCGGCAAATCCTCTATAGAAGCCCATACCGTCAGCGTCCAAACCTCTAAGAGCCAACTCCGGCTCGTGCTTAACCTCAGGCTGCAGTTCTTCCATTTCGGCAGCATCGATATAAGGAGGATTTGAAACCATGAAGCAATGGCAACCACTCTCGAATAAACGCCTAGCCAACAAGTCAATCTGCTCAGACTGGAAGAAATCAGCCAGGATTAGCTCCATCCGCTCCACTACGCCGTGTCTTTCAGCATTGACTTGGCTGAACCTGGCAGCTTGAGAAGAACATTCAAAAACAAGCGCCCTCAAGCCCGGAAACTGCAGCATCAGACTGATAGAGATGCAGCCGGAGCCACTTCCAACCTCTACCAAGAGCACGTTCTCGTGGCTTATGCCTAGGTCCTCCTCGAGTTGCCGCAGGCGCCTGCTGACAAAATCAACCAAAAGCTCGGTTTCAGGACGGGGGATGAGCACCCCTTCGCCAACTAAAAATGTCTGCCCCATAAAGTCGGCCTGCCCGAGAGCGTACTGAATGGGGCGCCTATTGCGTCTATCTTTCAATACTCTGTCTAGATCGACCGCCTTGTCACCAAGCACAAGCTCATGCTTGAGCGGCAAAACTCCATAAGCTATAGACATCAAAGTCGATAAGGCGAGGCGAGCCTCTGCGCGAGCCTCATCTTTGTCTATGCCCAGGCGCATCAATTCATCAGCAAAAAGCGAAGCGGCTTCCACTAAAGAATGTTCGGCTTTGAACAGAGACACTAAATTCCAGCTACCGTGTTCATTTCGGCTTCGAGCAGGCGCTGCTGATGCTGCAAGATACAAGCCTCGATGAGTTTATCAAGATCACCTTCCAGAACCTGCTGCAGAGGAAAGTTCTGATTGAGACGGTGATCAGTTACTCGATTATCTTTGTAATTGTAAGTGCGAATTTTCTCAGAGCGATCGCCAGAGCCCACCTGCGATTTGCGGGCATCGTAGATCTCTTTCTGTTGCTCTTCCAGTTGAATCTGATAAAGCTTATTGCGCAGAATCTGCTTAGCCCGCTCTTTATTCTGCAACTGTGAGCGCTCTTCCGAACAGGCAACCATCAGACCACTAGGCTTGTGAACAATACGCACAGCGGTTTCTACTTTGTTGACGTTCTGGCCGCCGGCACCGCCTGACCTCATTGTAGAAATATCTAGGTCGTTATCATTTAGTTGAACATCAATTTCTTCAGCCTCAGGCATAACAGCGACAGTGGCGGTAGAGGTATGCACCCGACCAGAGGCTTCGGTGGCCGGCACACGCTGTACACGGTGCACGCCTGATTCAAACTTGAACTTACTATAGGCAGCATCACCCTTGAAGCTAACAATCACTTCTTTGTAGCCGCCCACTTCACCTTCGCTGACACTGGCGATTTCGGGGGTAAAGCCGGCACGGTCCGCGTACTTCATATACATGCGCAGCAAGTCTCCGGCGAAAAGCGAGGCTTCGTCTCCGCCTGTTCCGGCTCTTATCTCGAGCATGATGTTCTTCTCGTCATTAGGATCTTTGGGCAGAAGCAAAATCTTCAACTCAGCCTGCAAATCCTGATGCTCTTGTCTGGCTTCGGTAAGTTCTACCTCAGCCAGCTCGCGCATTTCCTTGTCAGTCTCGGTGCGCAGCATCTCCAGCGCGTCAGCGATACGACGCTCCGCCCCCTGGTAGCGATGGAAGGTCGTGACGGTGCGCTCCAGCTGATGCCTGGTTCTAGCCAGGCGCATGAAGGTGCCTTGGTCAGAGATTATGGCCGGGTCAGAAAGCTTTTGCTCAAGCTCATTGAAAGTATGCTCAATGTCTTTGAGCTTCTCGACAAAATGCTCCATCTAAGAGCCCTACCAACCCGAAAGTAACCTAAAAAATTCGGAGAGGGAGGGATTCGAACCCTCGCTGCGCTTTCACACAGACAGTCTTTCCAGGACTGCACGATAGACCACTCCGACACCTCTCCAAGTGGTTTCGTGATTATATCAAGCAAGTCATCCTGACTACGCTGCCACGAGTGGAATGAAAGCTCAAAGGAAAAAAAACTTTATCCCTAAGCTCTGGTTCCCATGAGCTTACTTCTGCCGGCTCCGCCTTTGATAATAGGCAAGAAGTCTTCTGCCTTGAGGCTGGCACCGCCAACCAAAGCGCCGTCTATATCAGATTGCTCCATCTGTTCCACTATTGTCGATGGCTTGACTGAACCGCCATAAAGCACAGGAATTGTATCGGCAACATTGGTGGCATAAAGCTCATTGATGGTCTCGCGAATCATCTTGCAGACTCGGTTTGCTTCGGTAGACTCGCAGTTCTTGCCGGTGCCAATCGCCCAAACCGGCTCATAAGCCACAACAATCTTGGCAACTTGATCTTTGTCAAGTTCTTCTAGAGCGCTTGCCACCTGACGACGAATGACCTGATCGGTCAAGCCGGCTTCTCGCTCATCGAGTGTTTCACCTACACAAACAATAGGTACCAGCTTGTTGGCAAGGGCGGCCCGGGTCTTGAGGTTGACCGAAGCATTGGTTTCGGCAAAGTATTGCCTTCTTTCGCTGTGACCAACGATGACGTGAGTTAAACCGATATCGGTTAACATTCCGGGGGCGATTTCGCCGGTGAAAGCGCCGCTATCGTGATAGTCCATGTTCTGGGCGCCCACATAGCAAGTGCCCAGCACTTCACCATGCTTTTCTTTAAGAGACTTAAGGGTTTCGGCCGCCAAGGGCAGACTCAAGAACACCGGGCAAAGAACAATATCGGGCAAAGTTTCGCCTTTCATCTGGCTAACGCCTTCCAAAACAGCAGTAATGAGAGCCTTTGATTCAGCCTGGTTCTTATGCATTTTCCAGTTGCCGGCAATGATAGTTTTGCGCACGACTCGCCCCTCAAATAGATAGATATTTGCAACAGAAGTCTAATTCTACATCGCTATGAACTAGAATCTAGAAATTACAACGCCATAGTTAAGGGTGCAGTCAATGACAACAAGTCAGTCGGACAGTAATAAAAAGATGGCGGCGCTAGCCCAGGCCGCCAGACGCTTAGAGCAGGAAGAAGACAATGCGCCCTTGCGTTTGCCCGAATGGGTGCGGCGCTCGGTTTTGAATACGGAAGAGAACCGTGAGACCAGGCTTATCTTAAAAGAACAAAATCTCAATACTATTTGTGAAAGTGGTCGCTGTCCAAACAAAGGCGAATGCTGGGCAAAGGGCACTGCCACCTTCATGCTCATGGGTGCCCTTTGCACACGTACCTGTCGTTTTTGTTCAGTAAATAAAGGTACGCCATCCCCCCTCGACCCAGAAGAACCCCAGCGCATCGCCACTGCCGCCCAAAAGATGGGGCTGCGCCATGTGGTCCTCACCTCGGTCAATCGCGATGACTTACCCGATCAGGGCGCAAGTCATTTCGCCGCCACCATCAAAGCCCTCAAAGAAAGCATCAAGGGGGTCGCCGTGGAAGTTCTCACCCCGGACTTTCAAGGCAGGCGCGACGCCCTTGAAATAGTACTGGCGGCCGAACCTGTGGTTTATAACCACAATATGGAAACAGTGCCGCGTCTCTATAAAAGAGTACGACCTGGTTCAAAATATGACCGCTCTCTCAATGTATTGAAAATGGCAGCCGAAATCGCCCCTGATATTCCCACCAAATCTGGTTTGATGTTGGGACTGGGCGAAACAATGGACGAAGTTAAGGAAGTAATGCACGACCTGCGCGATCATGGTTGTGCCTTCCTGACGCTCGGACAGTACCTCAGACCATCGCGAGACCAATTGCCGGTGAAGCGCTATGTCGAACCCGCCGAATTCGAAGAGCTTGGCGCTTATGGATGGAAGATCGGCTTCAAAATGGTGCACTCCGGTCCTTTGGTGAGAAGTTCGTACCATGCCGAAGAATTAGCCAACAATCTAAAGTAGTGAATTTGCAGTTTTGAGCGAGAAAGAGCCAAATCAAAGTCAATCTGCGGGCAGCCAGGACGAGTTGCTCGACTTTAGTCCGCAGCAAGACGAAGCTAAAGAGGAAGCCATAGCGCAAGAAAAGTCCCCCCTAGAAGAAGCAAAAGTGCTTTTTGAAAACGGCGAATATGAACGCTGCCGCGCCAAACTAAGTGAGATATGGCTAAAGGCGCCTTACGACCGAGCTGTCATTGAACTTTTTGCCGAATTGCTAAGCGAGATAGGTGAGGGAGAATCGAGCAAACGTTTCAGCAAACTGGTAGAGAAGCTGAAAGAACCCCTGCCACCATATAAGCACCACCAGGAACTCTTCGAAGTCGGCTATGCCCTCGTCGACATGAGACAGTTCCAGCTTGCCACCATGATCCTATCTGAGATTCATCAAGAATTGCCGGAAGATCCGCTCGTCAACTACGAGCTTGGCTTTTCGCTCATGTGCCTTAAAGACTTTGCCAGAGCGGTGGGGCATTTCGAGAAGTTCAAAGACAAGCGCGACGACTTTGATGTTATTCTCAATCTCTGCGTCTGCTATACACTCTTGCGCAACGAAGCGGCAGCAGCCGAAGCTCTAGCAATGCTGCGTCCGCTTGCCGAGAGCGAAGAAGAGAAATTGGAGGTAGAACACCGCCAAATAGTTCTCAAACGCCTAGCCAAACTTTCTAAAAAGAAGACCCTCAATGACAGAGACTGGTTCTTCATTCTCTATGGCAGTATTCTTCTTAGACCAGGCAAGACCCTAACCGCCGGCAAGGCCGAAATCAAAGACGTGGCAGGCTCTCTAGCTATACTAAAGGGTCTTTTGTCGGGAATCTCGGTGGAAGAAGAAGGTGTGGAGTTTTACTCACTGCGCTCCAAACCTATGGCGACCGTCTTTGGCGAAATGTTCGGCTTGCCGAGCGACAGCTACCGTGGTCCGGATCGTCCAGACCGCTGCTTACTCTTGATGAGCTGGACCACCGACATCTTGGGACCGCACCAAGTATTTATTCAAAATGGAGAAAACAGAGGTCTGTTCGCCCTCGCCATCAGCCCGAGCGAGCCACTACCGGTAGTGCCCGACATAATCAGCTATGTCAGTGAAGATCTCTATATGCCCTGGGAAGGCAAAGAACAAAACGCCCGCGAATTAGAACAGTTTTCCAAAAAGCTCTTTGAAAAATTGGTAGCCCTGGAGTCGGATCCGGACATCTTGAAAGAAACCCAAGAGTCGATAGATTATTATCTAGACAAGCTTGAACTCCTGGTCTTCAACAACCATATCAAGTTTCCGTCTCGACCGGAGTACACAGCCGAACTACCGAGGCAATAACGCCGTTGAATCCGTTCAGCCTGCTAATCAAGTCGACAAAGCGCCTGGTGTTGGCAGCCAGTTATATAACCAGCCTGCCCTTGGCAAAGCTTTTCAAACTCAAAGAAGAAGACTATCAAGATCTGAGCGGACTGGCGAAGTATCTGCCCACAGTTGGTCTTTTGCTAGGGGCGCTTCTCACAGTCAGCTGTCTAATCATGACTGCCTTTGGCGTCGACCGCCTCTTGCAAGCAGCCCTATTAAGCGTGCTCTGGCTGATGGTCACAGGCGCCTTGCACATGGATGGCTTGATGGACACCGCCGATGGCATTTTTTCGCACCAAAATCGCGACCGTATGCTTGCCATCATGCAAGACAGTCGGGTTGGCAATTTCGGCGCCCTCAGTGGTCTTAGCGTCTTTCTCTTGAAGTTTGCCGCCTTAGCCGCCATGCCCGAACCCAGCTTACCAACGGCCCTTTTATTGACACCGGCCCTTGGCCGCCTGGCCGAGGTCTATGCTATCGGAAGATATGAATATGCCAAACCCGAAGGAAAGGGCAAAATCTGGCACGATTCCACCCGCCTGCCCGGGGACTTCATCTTAGCCATTATCTTCCCTGCCATCTGCGCGCTTTTGCTCTTTATCAAAGGCGAGCTCTATGTGCTCTTTCTTATACTAGCCGCACTAATCTGCGGGCTCTTTTTCAGTGCCTATCTAAATAGACGCTTATCGGGACACACAGGCGATACCTACGGCGCCGTAGTTGAGTTGACAGAGACCGGCACCCTGGTTTTATTCACCCTCACTTTGAGTGTGATGAAAAAGATTCTTTTATAGATCTTTTCAGATCTTTTATAGGTCTTTTCAGAACTGGCTTAGCCAGTTGACTTAGCGGCTTTGCGGCGCAAATTCTCAGCTTCATCGGTTCTTCCTGTAGCCGACAATAGCTCGGCATAGTTGCGCATCACATTTGTCAGTGAGCTATTTTTTTGTCCATCGCCGTCGCCGCCAACTTTATCGTAAATGGCTATGCTCTTTTTATAAAGTGGCTCAGCTTCCTGCATACGTCCTTGATAGCGCAGCACCAAGGCCAAATTGTTGTAAGCGTTGGCTAGAACCGGGCTGTCTGCATCCAATCTCTTCTCATATATTGCCAAGGCTTCGCTCAGGCGACCTTCCGCCGACTTCGGACTATCCATGCGCCTTTCCACTTCAGCCAAATTGGTCAAAATATTGGCTTTGACAAGCGAGTTTTTAAAACCTTCACCTTTCAAAAGCGAAAGTGCAGAGATAAATTTCTCTCTAGCAAAAGACAAACCGCCCTGGTTGAAGAGACAGGCCCCGAAATTATTGAGCACCTCGGCTTTTCTTTCGGGATACTGATCTAGACTAGCAAGAGCCTGCTTGAACAGAGCCTCGGCCTGCACATAATAACCAGCGGCTGAATAGAGCCGGGCTAAAGCATCGCGAGTTTCCGCCACATCCACCGAGTTAGCTTCTAGGTTGTTTTCTCTGATAGTCAAAGCTTCTTGCAAGACATTCTCTGCTTTCTCGTACTGACCATTTTCGGTGAGGGCTTCGCCCAGACCGGTGAGACTAGTGGCAGCCACCAATAGATGAGGTTTCATCAGACGCCCATTCATAAGCCTCGAGCGTTCGAAATAGCGCAGTGACTCAGCACTGCGCCCCTGCGATGCCGCTATGGAGCCCAGTTCATCGAGAATTTCCACTGTAGTTGCATCTTCTTTGCTGGCAGCCTCTTGTATGGCAAGCGCCTCTTTCAGTTTTTTCTGGGCGGTGACCAAATTGCCTCGCTTCTTCTCAATCAAACTCTGGGCGGTAAGCTCCGCTACTCCACTGCCACGGCTCAGGCTATAACCAACCAGAGCGCAGCCAGCTATACCCAAAGCGCAAGACAAGGCGGTCACTTTCTTCAAACCATTCATAGCAAAATCCTCTATAGGTCAATAAATAAAAAAACTGAGGCGCAACTAGCGCAGACCGTTCTTAAGCAGTCCATAACCAAGACCGACGGCGGCACCAACCCCGGTGCCTTGCCAGAGACGCTTCCGTCCCCGCGTGGCAGCGGCAGAAAGACCTAGCCCCACCAGGGTACCGCTCGCCACATCTCTGACAATCGGATGCCGCTTCATCGTCTCGCTGGAGCGCACCAGCCCGACACCAGCACCGGTGCCAGCGCCTATGAGACCGCCTCGCACCACACCGCGACCACTGACAAGCCCGGTTACCGCACCGGCAGCCGTGCCGACACCGGCTCCCAAGGCAGTAGCTCTTACTTTAGGATGCTTCTGCCAATAAGTACGATTATCTTGAACATAGACCTTTTGAATAACCGGCTTATAAACAGTTTTAGTTGTATATGCTTTCTGCAAAGACTGGCTTGGCGGCACAGTAGCAGCCGGGCGTTTGATATCCGGGTCATCAAAGTCGTATACAGGCTCTTGTCTGATCAATTTAGGCAAGGCATTATGATTCTCTACACTGCCGGATAAAAGGGTTCCCTGGGCTAGAGCGGCGGGCTGCCCCAAAGCAAGACAGGCCAAGCCGACAGCCACCAGCTGTGAACTAGTCATAATCATTCTCCAATTTAAATCTGCTGTTTCTTACAACGAAAGAAATAGACGCGGGTCTCGGCAGTCTGTTCCTAGAAAGTCCGATAAATTAACGATCGTTAAGAAGGTGGGAACAAAACTTGATCGCACTCTTCTATCTATTCATCTTGAACAGCTTGAGCGCTCGTGCGGCTTGAGCCGAATAAATAGGAAACATTCTTATGAACACCGCTAAGTACACCCAAAAGAAAAACACCATGAAAACCAATATAAAGCTCAGGCAAGCAAAAAGCCTAATGGTCAAGACCTTTTTATTTGCCGCCCTCGCTTTCGCCACCATAGGCAGTGCTGAAGCGCAAGGCAATAATGTCACGGTCAAATCGGGCGGCGGCGAGACCTTAGAGATGAGAAGCGGCTGGTTCGGCAGAGATTCTATAAAGGTACAAGACCGCTTCGGCAACAAACTGGAAAACAGCAAAGGCTGGCTTAGTCGCAAGAAAGAAGTGAAAGTCTTGGGAAACTCGCTGGAAGAGAGAAAAGGGCTATTTGGGCAAAAATCATACAAAGCCACATCTATACTCGGCGACAAGATTGAGACCAAGCGTACCTGGTTTGGTCTGGGTCCCCGCAAAACAACTGTAGATCTAAGCGGTGTCTCTTCTGTAGCCGGCGAGCTAATTAAAGGGAAGCAAACTGGGTCTAGCTCTAAATAAGCCGCCCAGCTTGCCGCTTTCTTTGCTTATCTCACTTTATCTATTTTGCTTTGCAAGTCTATACGGCAAAAACTTAGTTTACGCAGTTCAAAGCCGGCATTACCCAAGCTCAGTACAGCCACCCCACTGAGAATGGTAAAGGCTGCCAGAGCCGTGGTCGGGCCAACCGGCTCGCCCAAAATAACCCAGCCGAGCAAAACGGCCACAACCGGATTGACATAGGCATAGGTCGAGACCTTACCGGCACTAAGGTGTTTCACCAACCATGTGTAGGCTGAAAATGCAGCAATTGAGCCGAACACAGTCAAATAAATGAAAGCCAAAAGACTCTGGGTAGAGACCTCAAAGAATGAAAAATCACGGTGCTCACCCATGAGAAAAGCTGCCAGCAAAAGAAATGCTCCGCCGCTAATCATCTGCATGGCCGTGCCGAGCATGACAGAGCGGGGCATGGTCAGCTTGCGCCCGATTACTGTGCCCAAAGCCCAACTGAAAGAGCTGAGGAGCACTAAGGACAAGCCGCCGAAATCAACTCGCATGCTGGCCCCGGTCAAAGACGGCGCCACCAAGATAAAGATACCGATGGTACTGACAGCCAGACCAAGCACCGAAAGATTGCTGACTTTCTTAAAGCCGGCGAAAACCCATTCCAATATGGCCACATAAACCGGCACCATGGCCACAAGCAAACTAACCAAGCCACTTGGCACCGACTTCTCAGACAAGACGACACCGCCTGTGCCGACACTCAAAAGCAATATGCCAAGCAAAATCGAAGTGCGCCATTCGGCCAAAGATGGTCGAGCCGCTCCACCGATGCGCAAAACCAAATAGAGCGGAATGCCTGCCAACAAAAAACGGGCTCCGGCCATAACCAGGGGCGGAATAGTGTCGATGGCAAAGCGAATTGCTAAATAGGTCGAGCCCCAAATTACGTAAATGGTTAAAAAGGCTAAGGCTATTTGTAGTTTTGAAGGTCTAATCTTGGCTTCCATAGTGTTTCCTGCTCTCTCAATGCCGATGACTTGTAAAAAGAACGACAATCGGCAATTAATGCGAAAGTAAACCAGAGCAATTAGCTAATTGCATCAGGCTTCCTTTATAATGAAACTAATCGGGTTCGTCCGCAACCCCAATTTAGCTAACAAACCAAACTTTCTAATAGTATTTGGCAAAATCACCTAACCGAGTCAGACCATGGACCAAATTGACCTAAAATTATTAACCTTATTGCAACAAGACGC
Organism: Obscuribacter phosphatis (SeqCode); assembly: GCA_017303615.1. Taxonomy (GTDB): domain Bacteria; phylum Cyanobacteriota; class Vampirovibrionia; order Obscuribacterales; family Obscuribacteraceae; genus Obscuribacter; species Obscuribacter phosphatis_A. The sequence continues at coordinate 6,977 of JAFLCK010000019.1, read as the reverse complement.
TAAACATAAGTATGCAGATCTAGCTGAAATGCTAAATCTATCAGCCCCATCAGTCCACGCCCGGGTCAAAAAAATGGAGCAGGCGGGCATTATTGAAAGCTATGGTCTCAAGCTAGATCCAAGCAAGATCGGGCTCAAGCTCTGCGCCTTTGTGCGGGTCACCACCGAAGGGGTGGGCAGCGAACTGGGCCGCTCCCTGCATCGCTTTAAAGAAGTAGAGGAAGTCTATTCTGTAGCCGGCGAAGAATGTCTGCTTTTGAAAGTGCGCACCGCCGACACTGCTAGTCTTTCAAACTTTCTAGACGAAATAAGAAGGGTGAAGGGCGTGCGCAAGACCATCACCAGCATTGTCCTAAGTACTTTACTGACCAGAAATGTGCTGCCTGACCCCAGCGATCTATAATAAGCCCCTGATCTCGACAGTGTGCTAAATTGAAATGAACCAGAGACCGCTCACCTCTCATCACCTCTCAGGCATAGTGCCTTTGCAAGAGAGCATCAAAAAGATGGGTGCTGCCGAACTTACCTGTCTGCTGAAAGAAGCTGTAAAGCAAAGCGGTCTTGATGTAATGGCTGATGTAGCAGTGGACTTTGCACCACATGGAGCATCGGCAGTGGTTGTCCTCAAAGAGTCGCATGCGGCTGTGCATATTTGGCCCGAGCATGAAAGCGCCACAATTGATATTCATGTATGCGACTACATGAGCGACAATCTCTCTAAAGCTAGACTACTAGCCCAAGCGCTTTCCCAAAGCCTATCGGGACATTCTCGGCAAGAACAATGCCGTTGGAATGAACTGACTATGCAGTAAAAAGCGGGCAAGCATTAGCAAAAAAATCAATAGACTGAAAATCGATTATCTCGGTCTTTCAACTTCCATATAAAGCCATCTAGTACATAATGTGTCGACTGCGGCAAAGAAAGCAGAGGCACAAGCACTGAGAGCGTGGCTGCATCGGTTATGGCCGGCAGCTGGTCAAAGCGAAAAGGAGCAAAAAAGGCTAAATGTTCTCGCCAAACCAAGCCGTCCCAAAAGCCCTCCTCGACATAAGCAAGTAAGACCAAAAAAAGAAAGAAAGCCGGAGCAAAATTCAAAAGACAGTTTTTAAAGAAATCAAAACTGCCGCCTTCACTGCGGCGCCCATGATGAAAGAGCCAAACAAGCGCCATATAGGGGATGCCGTGGCTGACCACATTGGTCATAGTAAAGATCAAATCAGAATTAGACCAAACTATGCCAAGCCACCAAGAAAAGATCGTGCCCAAAAGTAATAGATTTCTAGGCCAATTGAAAAAGCCGTTCTTGAGGGTGACTCGAACTTCTTTAAATGCATAGAAGAGCAAAATTGAGAAATAGAGCAAGCGACAGAATGGCTCAATTGTGTCGAAAATTCCAAGCGAAATAAAATCGCCTTCGACAAACCAATTGAAATGCCTGGGCAAATGAGCATGCCAATAAATTATTGGATAAAGCGTAGCAGCATAAATGGCCGCCTGATCGGCAAAGATCGCAAAGCGACTGCGCAACTCCTTTCTGGCATAGAGCGCCATAAAGCCATATTGCTGCCTGACAAAATGAAAGACCGCCAAATAAGCCATGGCGCGCCAAAAGAAAAGGGCGCCCAAGCTGTACAAAAGTACACCAAGAACGAAACACAAAAGTGGAATGGCAATGAGCAAAGTTTTGTTTGTCGCAAATGCTTCTTTATCAAAGTAGGTGCGATAGAGAGTGGCATAAACATGGGCTACATCGACCATGAGCACTAAAATTACCCATGAAGCCAAAGAAAGCTCCTCGCTACCGTCGCCGCCAAAATACAAAGACAATAAACTGGTCAAGAGAGCAGGCGCCAAAATAAAAGGCAGATCAAAGAGCGGCGAAGAAAGCCAAGGTTGCTTGGAAGATCTGGCATTGATCAAGCCTGCAGTCATGTAGACTCCTTCAATGCAGTGCCTGCCGAGATTATGGACTCGGCAGCCATTATGCCCTGGTATTGAGCTTCTTCAAAGTTGGAAATACCACTCATATCTGAGTGGGCAAAGACTACACTCTTAAAGCGGCGTTCTAGTTTCTGCCTGTCTGTCCACATATAGCCTTGAGAGGGGCTGACCATACCATGCCCCCAAGGCCAAAGCTCCATCGAAGTAATGAGAGCGCCTATGCCCGGATGCATTATTTCGAGGTCTTTGACGATTTCGTCCCGCCAGAAAGTTTCGCCCTGGGCTTGCAGAAAGCGCCTGGCCTGGGCAGCCGGCATGCGCGCCAGCGGACGATAATAGGTAATGACGATGCTGCTTCTTCTTGTGGTGATCTCTTGATGATTGGCAACAACATAGCCCAATGAATCACCGTAATAGCTAACGTTGTCCCAAGCCAAGGGTGTGCCACGGCTGCCGGGAACGCCGCTCAAAGTAAGATTTGCCACCAACCACGGTGCATACTCAGGTTTCTTCTCTAGCCTATAGTCGGCGACTATATAAGGAGCAAGGAAGCGAGGGGCGGCAAAGATCACGGTCTCAGCTTGCAGCGCTTTTGTTTTGCCGTCTTGCTCATAAATCACTCGGCTCAGCTTCTGCCCCGGCAAAATTCTAAGCACCGGCGCGCTCTCAATGATATGAGCCTTAATTTTCTCTTTGAGCGACTGCGCCAAATAGCCATTGCCAGAAGGAAACGTCACCACCGAGTTGGTTTCGGCATTTGCCGCCCGCCCTCGCCGACCGGCAAAATAATGCAGACCGGCCCAAGCTGAAATATTTGCCGAAAGAGCACCATAGTCATCGCGACAGCAATAATCTATATACCAGAGTAAAGGCTTAGAATGAAAACTCCGCTGCTCTAGCCATTGGGCAAATGTAATCTTATCAAGCTCTCGAAACCTGGGCTCTTGCGAACTGAGATCGACGGGAATGGCAAAAGCAGGTCTTCCGTCTGCACCTACAGCATCCCTCAACTCATGCACTAATTCAAAAAAGCGCCTTATCTCAAGACTATCTTCCGGCTTGAGGCCGCGCCTGGGCACCAAGCCATCCTGAAACTGTCCATCTTTGAAAAGACGCTCTTGTGGATCATGACAGAGATGAAGCTCGTTATAGCGAGGCGCCGCAACCGAAGAGTCGCCCTCGATTATGCCAAGCTCCTCAAAAAAAAGACGCACATAATGCGACTCTAGATTGGGCAAGGGAACATAATGCGCCCCCCAGGGATAGGCACTTACCTTGTTCTTGCCCGAGCGACTATTGCCGCCGCAATCAGACTCTAATTCCAATAAAGTGAAGTCATTGAAGCCATGGCGCTGTAACCACCAACCGGTCGATAACCCGGCAATGCCACCGCCAACGATGACCACTTTACGAAAGTCGGCTTTGACTTCGGCAGCGAAGGCAGGGTTGAGACGACCAAGCATATCGCGCAAACGATGCCCCACCGCCATCGATGGTCCAAGCATTTTGACCGGAAAATTGGTGGAATAGGTGGAACTGTTCAAATTTGTTCGACCAAGTCTATTGCATGCAGTCAAGCAACCGCTTACAGCACCGCCTATGGTGCCACTCAAAACGAACCTGCCGAGACTCTTCAAAAACAATTTACGGCTGAGCTTATCAGTGTTGCTCATACTCGCTCCACTCTGCTTCGAATAGATGCACGAGTTCTTGATTATTGAGCCTATTTACGGCGAGTTTGGTGGGCTGCATATCATGGGGAAATTCAAGCATGCAAGCAAAGCTCTCGGGCGAGATATAGGCCAAGCCGGGGGGATATTGCCTGGGGGCATCAAAAGGCTGAAGTGAACCGATAACATAGCCCCAATCGCCGAAAGCAGGCACATAAGCATGATAGGGCGTGGTCAGAAAACCACTGGCTTTAAGAGTATTGACCACACACCAGTAACTATTTTTGGCATAGTAGGGTGAAGTACTTTGAATGACCACTAATCCGCCTGGCTTAAGCGCCTTTCTTAGGGTTTTGTAGAAAGTATCGCTATAAAGCTTGCCTAGAGAAAAGTTGCTGGGGTCGGGGAAATCGACGATAATGGCGTCAAATTGTCGTTTTCCGCCAAGCTCACGCAGCCAGACAAAAGCATCACCGTTCAGTACCGAAACTCGCTTATCTTTGAGAGAGTTCTTGTTGAGCCTAGTAAGAAACGCCTGCTCTGAAAAGAGCCTGGTCATTTTCTCGTCCAAATCGACGAGCTGTACACTCTTGACACTTGGGTACTTGAGGACTTCGCGCACAGCCATGCCATCGCCGCCGCCTAAGACCAAGACATCTTCAGGCTTAGCCAGGCTCGCCATAAGCGGATGAACGAGAGCCTCATGATAGCGATACTCATCACGGGTAGAAAACTGCAAGTTGCCGTTTAGATATAAGCGAATGTCTCTGCCATTGCCGGTGATGACAATGCGCTGATAGGGCGTAGTGGTTGAAAAAATAATTGGCTCGCTAAAGGTCGAAGACTCGGCAAAGGACATTATCTTTTCTGACAGGGCAAAGCCGCAAGCCAAAACAATTGCCGAGAGGGCGGCAGCTCCCTTGAAGATATTGCTTTCTCTTATCTTCAGCTCTTCTTTAAAGAGACGCACCGACCAAAAGGCCACTATGACATTGAATATGCCGAAGAGAAAAGCCACACGCAAAAGCCCCAAATGAGGCACTAAAACAAGCGGAAAGAGGAGCGAGGCGAGCAGGGCACCCACATAATCGAAGGTAAATACTTGCGATACTAATTCTTTGAAGTCGAGCTTCTTCTCTAAAATGCGCATTAAAAGCGGCACTTCCAAACCGACTAAAATGCCTATCAGCAGTACCAAACCATAGAGCAAGATGCGAAAGTTTTCTACATGTTCAAACAAAACAAAGAGAGCTGTAGCAGAAAAACCGCCGACCAAACCAACCAAAAGCTCTACTTTGATAAAGGTCTCGATCACTCGCTTTTCAATATAGCGAGAGAGAAAGGAGCCAACCCCCATGGCAAAAAGATAAACACCAATGACGGTGGAGAACTGGGTTACCGAATCACCCAAGAGATAGCTGGCTACTGTACCGGCTATCAACTCATAAACCAACCCGCAGGTGGAAATGACAAAGGCGGTGATAAGGAGCGGATAGATCAAGACCTTAACCGTGTATTGCCGATGCCACTATCTGTCCTACTGCTAAAGTCATGGCAGCCAAAGCAATGGCTAGCGGCAAGTTCTTTTCATGGACAATCTCTTTCCACATATCGCCTGGAGTGATTTTGTCGAACACCATAAATGTCGTGCTCAAAATTGCTATACCCAGTGCCGAATAGACAACCGAGGCGACTATGTACTTAAGCGATATCACTTGATCCATCTCTTTACTCTTACTCCTTTTGGCAACGCTTTACTTGTGATAGATACCTTTTCCCTGAGGCCTATTCTTCTTACCACCGCTCGCATCCATCATCTGCTCGCCATTGACGGCGCAAATTATGAAGGAATAGAGCAAATAGAAAGCCCAGAGAGCGTACATAGAAAGCCAGACTTTACCACGAAAGTCCACCCTTTCGTTCTTGGCGCTAAACAAGCGAGACCTTCTATCACCACTCATTTCTTACTAACTCTCCGAAGATCGGTAAGGACTATAATCGCTTTCGGCCCAGCGCATCGAATCAGCTGAATAAGCAACAATCCAAGAAAGTATCGGCGCCACCAGCAAACCAGCCAAGACCCACCAAAAATTACCGTTTACCTGCGCCCCCTCGGTGACAGCCAAGGAATACTGCTGCGGCTCTTGCGTACGAAAGTCACCACTTTCGCTGTCTATATTGAGATAGTACTTACCCTTGGGTACTGCCGCTATAAACTTTGATACGGTACGCGAACCCTCACTCCAGCTCTCGCCGCCGTCATAGCCGGAATAATACTCGACAGTTTCTCCGAAAGGATAAGTCTCACCGGTATCATCATTGACCATCTCGCCGGATAGATAAAGCCAGCTATTATCGACATCACTGCCAAAGATCAATTGCACTCCCGATACAGGGCGAGTCAATTCGAAAGTTTTGGTGGTATATGTGGGCGCATTTTTATCGTTCGGTCGATAAGCCTGCCTGTCGTTGTAAACCACATGTGCAGGATTAATTGAAACCTGCCAGATTTGCAAGCCTAATAGTAAAAGGAAAGCGACGAGAAGTATGCGCGAAATATAGGAAGAAACCTTGATGTCTGCTACCGGTTGATTGGGCGCGTAGTTTCTCGGACGAGACAACCGGTTTTCGGGCTTAAAAGCGGCCTCCACTTCATCGATTTCTATATACTCTGAAAGACTCCAAATCTTTTCACTACTATCTTGCTCGCAAGAAAGCATATAGGGAGGCGAAACAAAGTCGGACATTTCCACCCGACTCTCAGCCTTGACCTTCCAATAAAACTCGCCTGTGACAAACTCGACCTTGGCTCGCCCGCGATAATAGAGCTTGAACTGACGCTCATAGAGCGAAACAGAAGTGACATAAGCACCTGAAAACATCTTATTCTCACTGGGCTTGTCCTTTATCATCGTGACAAAATTCCAGTGATTGCCGTTTCTGGTCAGCCAACGAAAGCCGTAATAAGGATTGAAGAGCAGATACTCTTCCCACATATAGTTAGAGACTGTATCGGAGCGCACCATGTACCCGATAACTTCCCAAGTCTTGCCTTTCAATTCGGCTCTAGTACCGAGCGGCACAAAAGGCTCATAGCCTTTCATCTTATAGAAGAAGCCTTCGATGATGCGATAGTTGCTGTCGGTGACATCAATCACCACATGACAGAATTCGCAAGCACAGGACAAGACTGCGCCAGGAAAACGAATCACGACATTACCGCCGCAACCGGGACAAGAAAAAGTGCGGGCCAGGGGCTTAGGCTTCTCCGGCTCCCTATCTATGTTTGGCTTATCAGATTCACCAGCCATCGATACGCCTCAAATTCTGGAAATTGAATTCATCAAAATCTAGATAACGCCCCT
>JAFLCK010000018.1:0-105514 GCA_017303615.1 Obscuribacter phosphatis (SeqCode) | reverse complement strand
CCTTCTTGCCCATGATGATCTGCACCATCTGGCGGAACGCCGGCCAGGCGAAATAGAGGACCACCAGTCCGGCGATCGCGATGATGATGATGGTCGTGAGATTGAGACTGATCATGTTCATTTACCTCGTTGAGAGTTGTTGAATGGCTCAGAGAGCCGTTGTGTGAAGCAGGTCGCTTCCTACCCCACATTGTTTGGTTGACTACTCGGGGGAGTAATGGTGGGGATTGGTATGGATGGGGTTGGCGCTGACTGGCGCCGGTGCTAGGAGCTCCAGCTGGCTTTACAGCCGGAGCCCCTTTCGGAAGACGGTCGACTGAGAAGACGGGTCGACTTAGAAGTCGCCGCCCCCCTTCGAACCGCCACCGCCGCTGAAGTCGCTGCCGACCGAGCCGCCGCCGCCGCTGAAACCGCCGCCATAGCTGCTGCTGCTTTCGCTGCTGCGCCGGCTGCGTTCAGCTGCTTCGGCAGCTTCTTCGGCACGCCTGATTTCGGAGTTGACCGAGCTTTCCCAGGAGCTGATTGCCGCTGCCACTGCCGCAATGGCGATGCGGTCGGCATCACGAGCCGCTTCGGCAGCGCGGGCTGCTTCGCGGCTGGCGTTCTCGTAGTTGCCGTTGCGGAACTCCGCCTCAGCACGGCTGAGCGAGCTGCGCGCCGAAGAGACGTTGGCGGACACACCGGAGCCGAAGCTGTTGCTGCGACCGCGGTGGCTGGCGCTCTTGTAGTAGCTCTTGTTGTCGATGCTGCGCACCGTGCTGCCGGCAGACTCGATGTCGGCTCGAGCCCTTTCGCCTGCGGCCTGGTCGGCATCGGCTTGACGAACCGCTTCCCGCAGGCTGGCTTCGATGTTTTCCACCTTGCCGGCCAGCGCGTTCCAGTCCGACTTCTGCACCTTGAGAGCGCCGTCCAGTTGACCGGCACGCTCGACCACTTGCGCGTAGCTGCGCTCGGCAGCGTCGCGCACGTACTGCCGTTTGAAGGTGGAAGCAGCCGAGTTGACCTTGCTGACCACCTCACCGGCACGGCGCTTGGCGTTGTCGTAGGCCTGGCGCTGGGTGTCGATGGCGGTGTCCAGACCCTTGAGGTCGGCAGTGAGACGGTCGGACTGAGCCGCCGCCGCCACCCAGTCGGTGACATCGCGGCCGACATCCGAGCGCTGCTCGCTGACGCGGGGCAGGATGGCGCTGAAGGCTTCGTCGGTGGCCTGGCTGGTGGTGAAGCTGTTCTCGCGGATCTTGCGCGAGAGTGCGTTGGCACGCTGCTCCGCCGCCTTGACGGTGTCGCGAGCATGAGCGCGCAGCTCTTGCAGCTTAGCCAGTCGGCTTGCTACTTCGACCAGGCCGTTGCGGGCCATGTCGAGTTCGCTGCCCGATTCTTCCAGTTCGGCGCGTGCGGCGAGATAGCGCTGCTCGGCGAAGGCTTGCTTGACCTTGGCCAGCTCACCATCGGTGGTGTCAGCCACCCGGTGCGCAAAAGTGACCTTGGCCGGTTCGCCCTCGAAGTTCTTTTCGAGGAATTCGCCGCGCAGAGCCGCCAGAGCGTTGTCGGACGCCGGCAGTTCGTCGCGCAGCTTACGCAGCCGTTCGATCACCGAGACCACTTCCTTCTGCACGAAGGCGCGGGCGGTGAGCACGGTGTCGATCAGCCTGACGGCTTCGTCCGCACTGGCTTCGGCGCCTTGCTTGGCCTTGAGGGCTTCGCTCAGCTTGCCTTCCAGCAGCAGTTGCAGGCAGGTGTTCAGCTTGTCGCGGCTGGCGCCCAGCGGAACGTCGGGATTGCCGCCCTTCTCGTTGAGCAGGTTCTTGCTCGGACGACCGGCGGTGTCGATGCCGTCGACATAGGTGTAGTCGGCATCTTTGCCCCTGGCTTGGTCGATCTTGCCTTGCGCGGTGATGATTTTGCGCTCGGTTTCGACCAGGCTGTCCTTGAGCTCGATGGCGCGCCGCATGTCGGCTTCGATGGCTTCGACGGCGCGTTCCACGGTCTCCGACTTGGTGTAGGCCGTGAGCGGGTCGCTGACCATGAGGGCCATGAACTCGTCGCGGCCCCGTGAGACGTCGGCGTAACGAGGCTGGAACGGGTCGAAGACAAGGCTGCGCTTGACCAGTTCGGTCTTGAGCGCTTCCACCTTGCCCACCAGGGCTTCGATGTCCTTCTTGTTCTGTTCCGCACCCTTGAAGGCCTGCATGAAGTCGGCGCAGTTGCTCTTGGCGGTGTCGAAGAGTGCCTGCATCTCGGCGAAGATCTCTTCCAGAGTCATGGTCGATTCACTGACCACGCCCGAGAAGAGGTCGCGCTGAGCGAGGGGCACGTCATCGCCCGTGACCGTGAGCTTCGCAGTCGTCACCTTGGCCACGGCGGCGTGGATTCGACCAACCGAGAACATGTTGGCTGCTTCGATCTCCTTCTCGGCGCCTTCCACGGTCTCGACGACCTTGCGGACGCGAGCGCTGAGTGTGCCATAGGCGGTCTTGGCCTGGTCGATCGATTGCCGGGAGCGCCCGACGAAGTTACCGCTCAGGCTCTGCAGGAAGCTCAGGTAGTCGGCTTCCAGCTGCAGGTAGTTGTTGAAGGCCGGCTCGAGCTTGCTCTTCCGTTCCTTGATGATGGCTCGGGCTTTCGTCTGAGCGCTGCGGAAGCGGACGAACATGAAGAGCAGGATGACGATGATGAGGATGGGACCGCCGAAGACCTTGACGAAAGAGGCAATGGCCGCGTTGCGTTCGGCAGCCGCCTTCTCTTCTTCGATGCGACGCAGGCGGGCTGCTTCCTCATCCTTCTGACGCTGGATTTCGGCAAGGCGCTGACGCTCAGCTTCTTGCTTCGCCAGTTCCGCTTCGCGTACCTTGCGGGCGGCGAAGGCATCGACAAGAGCATTCGACTCTGCGGCGATCGTGGCGCCGAAGTCGCGCGGTGCCCGCGGCAGAAGCGCGTTCGGGTTGCCGCCGTTGGGGTTCTTGCCGTACTTGTCCAGAATGGAGAAGACCGAGTTGCCGGTGAGACCTTCTTGGGCCAACCCTGGTGAGACGTTGACGGCGTAAGAGCTCTTGGTCCAGTCGGTATCCAGTCTCACCACATAGATGATCACCGACCGCGAGACGTTGAAGCCTTTGGCGCCCGACCACTTCCCGTAGAGTTCGTCGAGACGGTCCTGCGAGAACGGCTGATTCGTCTTGGCTTCGGAGCCCTTGAGCGCCATGACGAAGTAGAAGTCGATGTTGTGCTTGCGTCCGGCGTCGTCGAGCTTCTGCTCGAGTCCGTCGAGGTTGACCCCGGGGCTGGCGCCGTCGAGAAGCGGGTCGAGGTAGACGTTCTGCCCTGGTTGGAACTTGGGCATATAGGTCGACGCGGCGAAACTCGCCGGTGCGAAGCCGACCAGCATGACGAGCATGAGGAGCGGCAGCAGAATAGTACGCTGTAGGCGTTTGATCATAGACATGACCTCGGTTTGGATGTTGAGTGACTCCCCGCTTGAGCCGTCCGAGAGAGCGGCTTGACGTAGGGAGAGTGAGAACTCTTCACAGGCTCGACAAACCTCAAGTCCAAAGCAGATGAGCCTAGAAGCTCTGCAGTTGCTTTGAAAGTCAGATTTGTTTTGGTTTTGCTTCGGAAGAGATTTGGAGGTTGAGCCGTGAATAACTCAAGCTATAAATTTTTAGTATCTCTTTTCAACTAAAGAGCCTCTCATGAGCTCTTGCCGATATCGGTTAGGAAAGCTCCGCGCAGTTGTCTGGCTTTTATCCCGAAACAAAGGTCTGTGCCGGATCAGTCTCGTTTTGGGCACTAGAAAGGGTGAACAAGTGAACTTATGCGGGCTGATTTGTTGCGATTTCTTGAGACTGACACTAGCTAGCGCGAGTTTTCAAGCGGGGCGAGGTTTCCAGTTTTTGATGAGTCTGCACTTACAATTGCTCGGCGGTAAGTGGGTAAAAACCTTATTGCTTGAGGCTTTTGCCAGTTCTTGCGCCATTCTCGACTTTTGGCCGGTATAGCTTCGATAGCAGCATTGACTACCATCAGCCCGCAAGATTACCCCTAATTAAAGAGACATGGCTTGTTTACGAGGTAGAGCAATCTCTAGGTTGTAGTGTCTTCTCTTTTCCCATGGCATGGATTCAGTAACTTAGAAATAGCCAGTGCTCAGCATCTATCTAACTCGCCCGCTTCTGAAAAGAGGTGTGGCTTGAGTGCATGCAAGAGCAGAAGGACGGCTTGAATGGGTTGCGGAAGGCGATGCGTGGTTTTTGAGGAGCAAAAGCGGAATGCTTTGTCTGGAAGGCTTCGGTGATCCGCACCGGGGTTGGAAAGGCAGAGCAAATGTCAACTGTCGTTGCACCTGCATAGCGGATCTAGAGCAGGTGTTTGTGAGGTAAATCATGACCACTTTCACAATAACGACTGGCAGCGGAAAACCGGTTTTGGGCTTGCGGGAGACCCCGATGCTTGTGCTCGGCACTTTGTCGGGCATGGGTCTCGGTTCTCAGATCGCAGAATTGGACGGTGATTTGGGCGGTATCATCTCTGCCGAGATTCAAGAACGTGGCTTCCAGGGGGAACTCGGGAAGTATTTCACGGTCGAACTCGAGCGGCCTGGTATTCCCCAGAACATCCTGGTTCTTGGTCTGGGCTCCCCCGAGAAGTTCGACCGAAAAGCCATCACCAGAGCGATCAAGATTGCTGTTGCGCGAGCCATCAAGCTCGGCTGCAACAAGCTGACCATCCCCATTCTGCCCAACCGGCAGACTCAGGGAAAGCTCAATCTTCGCGGACAGGCCTATATCATCCGTGAAGCCGTCGAACAGAAGCTGAAGGACTTGAAGGCAGAAGGGGCGCTCGAAGTCGAGTTTCTCTGCTCGCCTCAGGCCAAGGTTCACCTCGTCCGCGGTCTTGCGTGCAAGCGCATGAACGACAAGGGCGAATGTTCGTATTCGGAAGACTGAGGCGAAGCTCACCAGTCAGAGTTTCGTGCCCAATAGGCACGTTTTGAACAGGGCGGCGGTACTGTGGAAGATTCCTTCGGGAGTTTTTCTGTACCGCCGCCTCCTGTTTCTTTTCCATTTTTTTGCCTGTCGAAGTACTGTATGAAATAGTAGAGCCTGGCGCCCAGCTCGGAACCTGAGTTTTAGGCAGGCAAGCGATTCAGATTAGCTGCTTGAGGTCGCTCTGCCTCTTTGGTTGTCTTTCGCCATCAAAGAGAAAGAGGCGTGTAGGCTAGACTGGTAGAGGATTTCGATTCTGGAACTGTCTCTGGTGCCAATATGGGTAGATCGGTGGCACTTCGCTGGCTTTGTTCAGCAGTTCCATGTGTTCGGGACTGATGTTCCAGCCTACAGAACCAAGGTTTTGCTTGAGCTGCTCTGCGTTACGGGCCCCGATAACCACATTGCTTATAGTCGGTCTCTGCGTGAGCCAGTTTAGTGCTATCTGTGGCACTGTTTTTCCTGTTTCGCCGGCTACTATTTCCAAGGCGTCGGTGACCTTGAAAAGATAATCCTCCTCGACTTGTGGCCCCTTATCTGCAGTTTTGTGCAACCGGCTAACTTCGGGTAAAGTCTTTCCGCGCCCCAGTTTACCGGTCAATCGGCCCCAACCGAGCGGGCTCCAAACCATAGTGCCAATGTTTTGATCTTTTGCCAGCGGCATAAGCTCCCATTCGTATTCTCTACCAATAAGGCTGTAATACGCTTGGTGACTAACATAAGGACTCAGCCCATACTCTTTTGAGATAGCCATTGATTTCATCAAGTGCCATCCAGAAAAATTCGAGCAGCCGATGTATCTGACTTTGCCGCTTTTGACCAGAGAATCAAGCGTGCTCAAAACCTCTTCAATAGGCGTCAGTGCGTCAAACCCATGCATGAAATAGACGTCAATGTAATCGGTCTTTAGTCGCCTTAGGCTTGCTTCGCAGGCCCTAATTAAATTGTGTCTGGATGAGCCCACATCATTAGGCTCGTCGGACATCGAAAAGGTTGCCTTGGTTGAGATCAAGGCTTTATCTCTTCTGCCTTTCAGTGCTTCACCTAAGATCTCTTCTGCCATGCCCAGAGAATAAATGTTGGCAGTATCAAAAAAGTTTACTCCTGCTTCCATGCAGGTATCAATTAGCATGGTTGCTTCATTTACGTCGGTAGCACCCCATGCTTTAAAAAATTCAGTGCCACCGCCAAAGGTGCCGGCTCCAAAGCTCAAAACGGGAACTTTTAGGCCGCATTTACCAAAAATTCGATATTCCATTTACTCAGTCTTTTAACCTCAAGATTCGTTGGAACGGCAGGAAATGTTATTTCGCCCATTATATTATAGACCATTCAGTCGTAGACCGGTCGTCTCTATTCTTTCTGGCTTTGTACTGACAGTTAAGGCGTTCTGGATTCTTAAATAGCAAGATATTCACGCGAATATCTTGCTATTTGAAATCTTTGGCAAATTAGTGGCGTTGCCTTGTTTTGTTTGTGTCTTCTGGTTGTTAAAAGGGGCGCTTTACTACTGACAGTAACATTTATGCTCTCGATGTTGATTGATGATACTCACGGCGGTACCAACTCCATCAAGCTAAGCTTTTGTGCTCTGGCTTTTGATAGAAGTAGCTATCCAAATTTTGTGCTTGCAGTCTGCGTTTTGTGCGGTAAAGAATTGGTTAAGAAAGTTGTTCCCGAAATGAATCGAAAACAAAGTTTTGTTTAGTTTCAAAGGTTTATGTAACGCTCAAATGGCGATTTAATTGCCTTTTCGCTCTGTTGCCGCTAGCCTGGAATGATGAGTCGGAAGATTCGGCACCGCTATAAGGTATCGCCAGTGGTGCTAGGTGGCTCGCTCCGATGAGCCTGTAGTGAGGAATTTATGCAAGAATTGAAACTTAGCACACAATCTATCAAAGCTATACAGCTTGAAGGAAAAGCTAGAACTAAGCTGGTTATTACAGACGTGGACGGCACTCTAGCCTCGTTTTGGGATTATTTTGTGCCGGCGATTCGCGATTTTATTAAAGATGTCAGCACGAGAACTAACAAGCCTGCTTTGGAGTTGTCGCGAGATATTGGTCATGTGATTGAGCGTCGTGGTACCCATGAGTATCCTTGGTTGCTCGAAGAGACAGGATTTGCCTGGGCTCATTATAAGAATCAACCAGAGGAGTTTTTGGAAGAGTTCGTAAAGCCCTTCTGGAAAGCTGTAGACGATAACCGCTCTCGCTATTTGCGACCGTTTCCTCGCGTTTTGGAAACCTTGCAAGAGCTCAAAGAGAAAGGGGTTAAAATCGTTGCTTTGAGCGATGCTCCGGACTATATGGCACGTGTGCGGAACAAGCAAATCTTCGATGGTCTATTGGATGCTGTGTATTCTCTTGAGACTGTGGAACCGCCAAAAGATGATATGTACAGACCGATCACCTTGGCTCATGGCAGAGAGAGAGTGAAGGCTTTGCAAGAGTCCACAAGTGATTTGCAGACCCGGCTGGTCACCTTGCCGGTTGACTGGGAGAAACCTTGCCCGCATGGCTTAGATAGAGTTCTGTCAGACTTTGAAGTCTATCCGCAAGAGTGTCTTTTTGTCGGAGACAGTCTTGCTAAAGACGGTATTGTAGCGGCTTCTAGAGGGATTCGCTTTGTCTGGGCTCACTATGGCAGTAGCTTGTCTGCTGAGTATGAAGAAATCGCTTACCATTATCTCAAGCCTGATATTGAGAAAGGTGGAAAGCCCGAAGGCAAGAAGTTGCCTACTGAGCTGATTGAAGCAGTTGCTGCCCGCTATGACGAGATTTTGAATTTCGTTTAGGGCAGATCTTTCGTTTGTTTATTTGTTCAGGGTAGCTCATTTTCGAGCGAGCCAGATCGACAAGCGAGCAAGACTTACTGCATAGAGCTTTCTATCCTCTAAGAAAGAGAAATAGACCGGTCGGCTACAAGGTTCCAAAAAAAATACGGAATCTTGGCTGGTGCGGTTGTTTCTTCTAAAACAAAAAAAGAAGAGGAAGCAGGGATTCAAACCCCTGCTTCCTCTCAGTTGTCTGCCGCATCTGACTCAGCCGAGCCAGACCAGACCGGACCCTTCGGTGATCAGCCTGCCGCTGGGCGGAATCGGATGATTGCCGGTGATCTTGTAGTAACGAGAAGCTTCCTGGATGTTCAGCTCGGCGAGCTGCACATGAGTGAGCGCCTCTTTGTAGCGGCTGCTCTGAATGGCTGTGCGAGCCATGTCGAAATGCTCCTGGGCGTTGGCCAGATGCATGCGACCGGTGTTGCCGGTGGTGCTGCCGTTCAGCTTCAGGTTCTGGATGCCTTGATAGGCTCGGTTCATGCCCTCGCGCACCGGCTTGTTGTAATGGCTGGCGCGCAGGCTTTGAATGAGCAACCAGAGCAGGGCTGGCACCATGACGATGGTCATGATGAGCGCCAGAAAGGCGCCGAAGTTGTTTGCCATAATCATCTCCTCAAAGAAGATTTTGAAAGAAAGACCGCTCCGACTTTCGCCGGAGCGGTCTTCCGCCAGGCAAGTTAGTTCTTGCCCTTACCGGCCACCATCATGCGCGAGATCTTGATGGTGGGAGCGTTGATCGAGGAGCGGAACTCCAGATCGTTGCCGACCATCTCGATGTTCGCGAACATCTGCAGGATGTTGCCTGCGACGGTGATTTCCTCGACGGCGTGGTCGAGCTTGCCGTCCTTGATCCAGATGCCGGTGGCGCCGACCGAGTAGTCGCCGGTGACCGGGTTGAAGCCCTGTCCCGAAACCGAGGTCAGGTAGAGACCGTTCTGGACCGAAGCGATGATCGCCTCGGGGCTGTGTTCGCCGGCTTGCAGGTAGAGGTTGCTCACGCCGCCGCCGTTCGGCTCGCAACCCAGCTTGCGGGCAGCGTAGACCGAGACGATGTAGGTGTTGAGCTTGCCGTCTTCCACCAGGATGCGCTTGCCGACCGGCAGCCCTTCGCCGTCGAAAGGACGGGAGCCGGGAGCGCCGGGGATGGTGCCGTCATCGATGATGGTGATGCCGCTCGCCGCCACCTTCTCGCCGACCTTGCCGATCAGGAAGGAGCGCTTCTGGTAGACGGCGTCGCCGGAGGTGGCGCCGATGAACTGCGAGATGAGGCGCGCAGCCATCGACTGGTCGAAGACCACCGGCACTTCCTGCGAAGGCACCGAGCGCGGCGAGAGCTGACGCAGAGCGCGCTGGGCGGCGATGCGTCCGACCTTCTCGGGGCTTTCCAGCCCGGCCAGGCTGCGGCTCGAAGAGGCCCAGCCACCGGTCTGCATGCCGTTCTCGTCGCGTGCCACCACCTGGGTGGACATGTAGCACGACGAGCTGCCATAGCCTTCCAGGAAGCCATGGCTGTTGGCGTAGACCCGGTAGGAGACGCTGTCCGAGAAGCCGGTGGAGCGGCCGACACCGATGCGGGGATCGGTTGCCAGCGCAGCCTTTTCGAGGGCGATGGCCAGTTCGATCTTGCGTTCGGTGGGCGTGGCCGCCAGGCTCTCGTCCATCATGCCGGCGATGGGCTGAACGTTCTTGGCCAGGTACTTGGGGTCGGGCAGACCGGCGCAGTCGTCTTCCTGAGCATCGCGAGCCATGGCGATGGTCTCGCGCACCAGCTTGGTGAGCGGGCGCCGACGGAAGTCGGTGCTGCCCATGCTGGCCTTGCGCTTGCCGACGAAGGCGGTGAACGAGATGGAGCCGCTCTGTGCGCCCTCCAGCTTCTCCACCTGTCCTTCGCGCACTTCCACTTCGACCGCGTCGCCGACGGAGACGAAGACTTCGGCCTGGCTGGCACCGAGCCGAGCCGCTTCGGCGATGACGAAGCGGGCGATATCTTTGAGCTTGTTGATCTGAGACGTTTTCATATTCAGTTCTCCTTTACCCGTTGATTACTTCGAGCCGCCGACGACGACTTCTTCGATACGAATGGTGGGCTGACCGACGCCGGCCGGCACGTTCTGACCCGACTTGCCGCAGGAGCCGACGCCACGGTCCAGTGCCATGTCGTTGCCGACCATGGTCACCTTGTGCAGAGCCTTGGGCCCGTTGCCGATCAGGGTTGCACCCTTCACCTGGCGGGTGATCTTGCCGTCCTCGATGAGGAAGGCACCCGTGGCGGAGAAGGTGAAGCTGCCGCTGGTGATGTCCACCTGTCCGCCACCGAAGGTGGTGGCGTACAGCCCCCGCTTGACCGAAGCGATGATCTCTTGGGGATCGTGCGCGCCGTTGTCGAGGAAGGTGTTGGTCATGCGCGGCATCGGCTGGCAGCGGTAGTTCTCGCGGCGGCCGTTGCCGGTGAGCGGCACGCCCATGAGCGTGGCGTTGAGGCGGTCCTGCATGTAGCCCTTGAGCACGCCGTTCTCGATGAGAACGTTGCGCCGGGTTGGCGTGCCCTCGTCGTCGACGTTGAGCGAGCCACGGCGACCAGCCATGGTGCCGTCGTCGATGACCGTGCAGAGGTCGGAGGCGACCTTTTCGCCGATCTTGCCCGAGAAGGCCGAGATGCCCTTGCGGTTGAAGTCGCCTTCCAGACCGTGACCGACCGCCTCGTGGATGAGCACGCCGGGCCAGCCGGAGCCGAGCACGACGGTCATCTCGCCGGCGGGAGCCGGTTCGGCGCGAAGCAGACCGACGGCATCGGCAGCGGCAGTGCGGGTGAATTCCAGGAAGCTGCCGTTGTCTTTCAGCAGACCGAACTCGTGACGACCACCGCCGCCGGCGTTGGCCGACTCGCGACGGTCACCTTCTTCGGCCAGGCATGAGACGTTGAAGCGCACCATCGGACGATGGTCGACCACGAAGTCGCCGAAGGAGTTGGCGATGATCACGGTCTCGTCGGCGGTGGCAAGCGAGACGCTCACCTTCTTGATGCGGGGATCGAACTTGCGGGCTTCTTCGTCGGCCATGCGCAGCATCGCCACCTTGTCGGCGCGAGGCACGCTCACCGGCGAGATGTCGATGGGGTACAGGTTGTGCGGGTTTTTCTCGGGCGAGTCGGCCTGCACGACGGTGTTGCCGTTGTTGTAGGCGATGATGGCGCGAGCCACCTTGGCCGCCTTCTTCAGGTTGGTGACGTTGACGTTGTCGACATAGCTGTAGCCGACCTTGTCACCCATGACCACGTAGACGCCGGCGCCCTTCATGAGCGACTTGCTGGTGCTCTTGAGGATGCCTTCGTCGAAGCCGAGGGATTCGGAAGAGCCAGACTGCAGGTAGATGTCGCAGTAGGCGGCCGGATGACCTTCGACGGCCAAGTCGATGACAGCCTGGAGCTGTCCGACAGTGATGCCGAAGAGCCTTTCCAGAACTGCTGATCCGTTGCTGTTCAGTTTCATAGATAACTCCTGATGTTTGAGTTCACGTGAGGGTTGCTCTTCTTCCACAGTCCGGGCGGTAGGTTCGAAGCGAAGCGAACTGGCTTGAACCGACGAAAGTCTTCTGCCGCACCTGTCTCTGCTAACCGACAACCAGCATGGCTGGCTGCAGAAACACAGTCAATCTGGAACCAGCACCGAGAATCGGTACAAGTAAGAGCTGAGCTTGTGTTTCTGGATTGATTTAGTCGAGAGACAAGACCGATATGGAGTGAAAGAGATGACTAAAACATACACATGAGCGGATGAGCTAAATAAGCTAATTGAATTTCATCTTGGCAACATGAGCTTTGCTTCGCTTTGTCTTCGTTTTGAGGTTGTTGACAACTGGCGGGTGATTGGTGCTTTGTTAAGGACGTGGCGCAGGTTCGCGTAGCTTGTTTTTGAAAGCTGCCGTTGCTTCATGCCGGATTGCGAAGTTAGCGCTATCAATCAGCTATCGTAAGCTTTATGTCGCTGACGGAGACTTGTAGGACCGTTCTGGTTGACTGCTTAGAGCCCTTTGGTCTAGGGTTGGCTATTGTCTCTTGTAAACACCTTTTCTCTTTGGACTTTCAGAACTTCTAGCCTAACCAGCCTAAGCCACATGAGCCTATGACTTCTCTTCAACGTTGCCGTGCAGCGCTTGCAGCAGAAGAGGCTTGTCACCTAACGCTAACCTGATGAAAGGTCCGGTCATGAATGGGAATCCCAAACCCTTGCTCGTCCTTGATCTGGACGAGACTCTGGTTCACACCTTGGAAAAGCCGCTTAATCGACCTGCAGACCTGCAGGTGTGCGGCTTTCATGTTTATCTGCGTCCGCATCTGCGCGAGTTTCTCGTTGCCATGCAGGACGTCTTCGACCTGGCTGTCTGGTCTGCCGGCAGCAGCGATTATGTCGAGCCGACTGTTGAGAAGCTCTTCGCCGGTCTCAATGCACCTCTCTTCGTCTGGAGTTCGCGTCGTTGTACACGCCGCTTCGACCATGAAGTGCATGATGTCTATTACATCAAAGACCTGCGCAAGGTGAAGAAGAAGGGCTTTGATTTGCGGCGCGTGCTCATCGTCGAAGACTTGGAGCGTAACTGCGAGCGCAACTTTGGCAATGCCGTCTATGTTCGTACTTTCGAAGGCTGCAGCGAAGACTCAGAACTGAAGTCTCTCGCCGCTTACTTGAAGACCTTGGCTAGCCAGCCGAACTTTCGCGCGATCGAAAAGCGCTACTGGCGAAGCTCAAACAAGCTCGGTCAGTGATGTCGGCGCTATCTGGAGAGAAGCAAGGTCCCGCTAAAAACGGCGACTTTGCTTCTCTTCTTCTTCTCTTCCTCTTCTCTTCTAAACACACGACTGAACGGATTTTCTTTTCTCTGTGGGGGCGGTTGACTATCAATGAACCTGAGAACCTCATGATTTTTTCTTTCTTTTTTCATCTGATGTTATATTATAACAAATAGTAAAACTGCGCAAAAATGAAAAATTAGGTTTTGGGGCTCAACTGAATAGGTGCTGCTAAGGCTTGCCAGTAGCCGAATTTTGAAAGCTGGCAGAAAAACCACCGGTCAGATTTTGGGTCTGACCGGTGGTGCTGTGTTTACAGTCGCCGCATGCCAGTTTCTGGCAATTCAGCGGTAACTGCTCTTACTTCTTGCCGCCGCAGCCGCAGTCGAGCTTCTTCTTGCCGCCGCCGGTGGTGTCGCCGGGCGTGGTGGTGGCAGGCGTCTGTCCGGGCTGGGCATCCTTCTTCTTGCCCTTGCAGTCGGGCTTGCCGCAGTTGCCCTTGCCCTTACCGCCGCAGCCGCAGCCGCCGCTCTTCTTGTCGTTGGTGTTCATGATGGTTTCCTTTAGAGAGAGTACTTGAGTGGGTATTTGGATTAAATGCGCGATCTCAAACCTTTGCGGATGTGAGAGTGCGCGACAAGGCATCAAGATAGGCTGAAGCCTGCTTGGAGCTGTGAGCCAGGAGGGCTCCGGCTTCTTCTGCGAGCTTGAGCTTTGTCTTGAAGACTTGATGCGTGATGATCAAAAGCCTCTGCGGCTCGATCTCGCCGACCAGTATGTACTGCCCGGCGACCGGTGGTCCGCCTATCCAGGTGCGCCCTTTCGAGAGCATATGGGCCATGCGGATTTTTGCTTCCGCCTGATCTGCCATCACCTTCAATCGAGCCGTCTCTGCCGCATAGGCATTGAGGCGCTTTTGCAGGTAGTAGGCTTCTTTCGCCGAGCTGAGAATCGACTCGGCTGTTTCGGCGAATTCAAGGCGCAGGCGATTGAGACCTTCGGTATCCTGCTCGCTCTTGAGAGCAAGTGCGATATCGAGCGATTTAGAAGCAAGCTTACCGCTGAGATTGTCCACTTCTGCTTGCAGCTTTTCGCCTTCCAGCATGTGGTCCTGCAACTTGCGGTTCAGCCAGCGAGCGGTGTGAAGGCAGCGTGCGGCTCTCTCACCGTCGGTCTCTTCGATGTGATAATGCGCCCCCAGCATTCCTCCAAAGAAGAGTGCTGCCGAGGGCAAAGCCAGACCCAAGAAGAGACCGCTCAGGCTCGGGTCGGAGTTGATGTTCCAGAGAGAAATGACCATGCACAGGAGGAAGCTCAACAGACCCGTCCATGCGAGTCTCATCAGCGTCTTCATGATTATTCCGTGTCAGTTCAATGTCTTGAGCCGCTCATCTGCAAACTTGAGATAGAGTTCGGCTGCGGTGAAGCACCAGTTGGTGTCGATGGCGCTTTGATTGGGATGATGTCCGGTGAAAACCGAAAGCAAGAGGTCCTTCTCGAAGGCGGCGCATCGCAGCTGCTCTTTGATTATCCGAAGCTCCGCCGCATTCTCGGCTTTGTCCAACTTTGTCAGACTTTCAAGCTTGGAGCGAGACCTTTCGATGCGGCGAGCCAGCAGGACCACTTTCACGAGCGGCTCGTCCAAAAGACCCTGGGCAATCTCATCCAGCAAGTGGGCAGAAAGCTGAGGCGGCATCTGCTGAGGCGAAATCGGCTGCGGAAGTACGGTGGTTGATCTCGGTTCCATGCCGGACGCCGCCTCTTCTGCAGCCTGTTGTTCCGCTTGTTGAGCGCCTGGCTGAGCATTCGATTGAGTATTCGATTGAGTATTCGATTCAGCGCTCGGCAAAGCCTTCTGTTGAGACTTTTCGCCAGAATCTGCTGCGGTTTCTTGGTCGCCGCTGTTGGTCTGCGATGCGGAGCGTTTACGAAGCAAATACAAGAAAGCGATAAAAGCCGCCAGCAATATTAGAGTCTTCATAGTTACTCCCTTTGCGAGTTAGTTGTCTTCGTCTTCTTCTTGTGTCTCGTGCAACGACAAGCTGCGGGCTTTGCGCACATGACTGCGAGCCTGTTCGAGACCGAGAGCCAGACCATCGACCTGGGCGTCAGTGGATGCAGTTTCGATGGCCGCTTCGATGGAGCCCTTCAACTCGGAAGCCTTCAAGAGCTCGGCTGTGGCCGCGCTGCGGGCTTCCTTGATTTCCTGTTCTTCGCCCTTGAGTTGGTCGATATAGCCCTGCACCTGGCGAATGCCGAGGTCAAGCGAATGAATCTCGCCGCGCAGGGTGTTTTTCTTGGCTTCCACGGTTCCTGCGGAAACTCCGGAATTTTCGCCGGCGCGCGATTGGCGTTGGCGGGCGAAGAGGGCAAACAGCACTACCAGCGCCAGAAGCGCCAAGGCAATGTTCAAAAGCATATATTTCTCCTGACAAAGACCGTGTCGAAAATCTTCGTCGAAATGAGTGTTGATAGGAGGGTGCTGAAGGTTATTGGAAGAGTTTTGCTCAGCTAAGAAAAGAAGTAAGTATGGTTCTCTTAGCAGATCTAGAGACTATATGACAATCAAGAAGGGGCGCTGAAGCATTCACTTAGCGCTTGGTAAAGCCATGGTTGAGTGTTCATTTGGCAGCTTTTTCTTGTCTCGTTATGGCTCTTGTATATCTCTTTTTGCCTGCTTTGCCGGGGAAGAAGTTTTTCAGAATAGATGATGCCAAGATGGCGTGGCTGTGCATAGTCCTTTTGGGTTCAGGTTCTCCTCGGAAATAGCAAGAAATTCGCGCGAATTTCTTGCTATTTTCCTACTGCGGTTTTTAGAGGCAAAAGGAATCTTCTTGGAAAATTTGTACTTGCTTGATTGTAAAGGGGGGGGCGAAGCTAAGATTGAGAATTGGTGCTAGTCAACTAAATGTAATAGTAAGACGGCGGTTTTAAAAGAGAAACGAGGAAGTGAATCGAGTCCAGAAAAAACAATCTGGACTCGATTCACTGGAGACTCTTGATATCGACTGGCAGATTTGCTGTTAGATTCTTTTGGCATCAGCAAGATAGCTCAGCACGATACCGATGGAAATGCCGATAGTCACCGCGAGACCTAGAGTGCGACCCCATGTGCTGATGGCGTATGAGGCAATCATGAAAGAGATTCCCAGAACCGCAACTAAGGCGCCGCTGAGAGTCAGTGCGTAGGCGAGCTTTTCCTTGGCACCCTGCGGTCGCTTGCCCAGAAAACGTTTCTTGCTGGCGAAGTAGCTCAGGGTGAGGTTGTGAATCAGAAAGAAAGCTCCACTCGCGGAAGATACCGTCACCAATAGGGCGACGGCTAAGAGCAGGATGCTTGGTGTCATAGGACTTCCTCAAATTGAGCAGAGGCGGGTTCCCGTTTTCTGTGACGAGAACCCGCCTGCTGCATGCGTTTAGAAGATGATGGCGCCGGCGTGCTGCCAGGCGTAGCGCAGGTGACCGTCAGGGAAGAAGATGATCTGACGCATCTCTTCGTTGTCGGGCTGCACGGTCAGGCAGTTGGTCATGCAGACGTTCTGCCCGTCGACGTCGTAGACAGTGGCGCCGTGGGTGAGATTGTTCAGCACGGCGCCGCGAGAAGCCAAGTGTTGGTTCACCTCCGCTTCCAGCGTGGCGGGCACGTGATTGCTGCTCGTCCACTGGAAGACCTTCTCGTTTTCGCTTTTGTCCGGCTTGGAGACAGGGCGGAAGGTGAGCTGTTCGACCTTGTGGGTGCGAGCGAACTCGATCATCTTGTCCACGGCTTCGGGGCTGTCGATGAAGCCCTTGAGCATGACCACGGCCAGGCGAACGGAGAAGCCGAAACGATGCAGCTTTTCGATGAGCGCCGGCAGGTCGATGTAGTCGCGTTTGCTCTGCTCGCCCATGTAGATGCGCTTGTTCATTTCGCGCTCCCAGTGGCAGACCGAGATGGCGACCATGTTCAGCCCGGCGTCGTACCAGGCTTGCAGGTGCTCGTCGCTAACCCTTTTGGTCTCACCGTCGGCGATGAGGATGCCATTGGTCTGCAGTTCCAGAACTGGGAAATTGAAGGTCGACAGCTCCTTCAGGAAGCGCGTGACTTGGTCGGGGAAGATGGTGGGCTCCCCTTTCGAGGTGATCATCGCCGTGACGCAGCCTCCGTCCCGCGCAAACTGGCAGGCCTTTCGGAAGTTCCGCCAGTTCACTGCCGGCTCCTTTGAGGAGATGCCGTTGGCCGGTGTCATGTGCGCGACGCAGAATGGACATTTGGCGTTGCATGCCATCGAGCCGGCAACGATAGAGAAGGTGCGTACTTTCATCTGTTTTCTCCGATGCAGGAAAGTTGTTTGCTGATGCGGGTAAAGACGGCAGCCAGTGGCGCGCTGATGAAGCGCGGCAGCGGCAGGCGAAGCAGAGTTGCTTCCATCTGGTACGGGCTGTGACAGCCGGGATGGACATAGGCAACCAGATCGGCGCCGGCAACGCGAACCTCAAGGCGAGCGCCCCGAGGAAAGTCGTATTCGATGTGTTCACCGTCTACAAACAGTTTGCCGGCTTGCATGTTGGACGTGATGGCGATTCTTCCACCTTCGGCCACCGAGCCTCTGAGTAGTCGTCCCCGCTCGAACAAGCCGAGGAAGGGGGCGCGCTTCAGATAAGAGAAGGCTCTCGCCGTGATCGGTAATACCGCGCCTCCTTCGGAGCGAAGAAAGCCGGTGCTGCCGGATGGTGCGGCAATCAGTAAGCCCGAACCCTTGTGCTCGGCTTGCTCGCCGTCAACTTCGATTTGGTAGCGACTGGTGCCGGCAGGGTGTGCGTGGGCGACCAACACTTCGTTGAGTACCAACTCGGGGAGCGGTACTCCGTTCAAAGTCAATTCGAGGCGCAGCAGTCGAATCGGCGTGATGGTGCCGTCGATGATGGCATCGAGCGTCCTGAGAAAGCCGTTGCAGTCGGTGCGGCAGAAGTGTCCAAAGCTCGTTATCGGAGCTGAGTTGACACCAAGGACCGGCGTCTTGCCGATGACTTCGTGCGAGACTCGCAAGAAGGTGCCGTCGCCGCCAACGGAAACAATCAAGTCGATTTCATCGAGTTTGCCGGTGAAGTCTGCGATCTCGCGAACTTCTTCGAATTGGATACCCCGTTTGGACAGTGCGTCCTTCACGACCTTGAGGGTCTGCAGATGCTGCTCGTGAGAACGGGCAACATTCTGAACCCCGGGGGCTTGATTGGCGATTTCAGCCAATTGGGCTTTGTCTCCGCGCTTCGAAACCTGTTCGAAGTAGGTCTCCTTGACCATGACGAGGACTCGCCTGAGACTCTTCACCTGCCGGGCATGCGGTGCATGCCCGGCTGCCTTTGCTGGTGTCTTTCCAGCTAATCTGTTCAAGACCATGAGTACCTCACGTCTGTCGTTGTTTACATGAAAAGCGAGGGCTCCAGATTGCTCTGGAGCCCTCTTAGTCAGTGTTGCCAACGCCTGAACCTGTTTGATTCAGGTGTAGCTACTCGCATGAGTCGCTTTCGGGATGCGACTTAGCGCTTACCGGAGATTTCGGAAGCGCCGGTCTTGCCTGTGGCTGCTTTTGTGGTTTTGCGGGCTCCAGTGCCGCGGGCGGGCTTCGGGGAAACCCCGCGCTTTGCAGCCGCTGTGCTGGTCTCGGCTTGGCGGTAGAGTCCGCGCTTGCCGATGATCTGCTGCACCACCCAGGGGGTGGTGTACTGAGCCGACTCACCCTTCGAGATCCAGTCGCGGATCATGCCGCTCGAGACGTTCGGTCTTGGCGCATTCATGACTTCGATGCGCGCACCCGGCGCCTTGCGAACCATCTGCTTGGCCCATTTCACAGCCTGAGAATAACTGGTCTCACCGGTGGGGAAGACCAGGAAGCGCACCTTGCCCGCGAGTTCGGGGAAGCCCATCCATTCGGTGAGCCGCCATTCGAACTTGGGATTGAGGTAGTCGGCGGCGATGAACATCGAGAGCTCGACGCCTTCGCCGTACTTGAGGCGCATGTCGTTGGCCGTGAGCAGAGCGTAGCTGGTCGTGCCTCTGTCGAGGTCGACACGCGATGTGCGGAAGTTCGGGTTGTCGGCAGTGGCTGCCACTACCATCTCGTGGCGAGCCTCGGCCGAAACCGCAGCTTGCTTGTTGTGCGGCGGCGTGGCCGACGTTACGAACTCGACGACGTCCATGCCGTATTCTTCACGCGCCCACTCAGCCAAGAGCAGGTGCCCGTAGTGAATCGGGTCGAACTGTCCACCGTAGATACCCACGTGCTTGATGTTGTCCAGTTCGAGGGCGCGCACTGGTGCCACCGCAGGTGTCTGAGAGTCGCGGTAGATGCCGTATTTCGCGATCATCTGCTGCGTCACCCAAGGCAGGCGATACCAGATGGAGCGTCCACGTGACACGCTTTCGCGGATCATCGTGCTGGAGAGTTCGGGACTCGGAACTTCGATCGCTTCGATGCGGGCTTCGGGAATGAGACCCGCCCATTCGCGAATCTTGTCCACTTCTTCCTTGTTGCGAGGGAAGACGAGGATGGTGACAAGCTTGAACAGCTCTTTGCCGCCGGTCCATTTGCCCATGAACCACTTGTGCTTGGGGTCGAGGTATTCAGAGCTGGTCAGATAGAAGAGTTCCACTTCCTCGCCGCGGCTCTCGTACTCTTCCTTGACCCGTTCCACAGCCATGAGGGTGTAGCCGACGCCCTTCTGGTTGATGCTGATGCGAGATGCTTCGAAGTGCGGATTGTCCGAGACAGTGGCAACGACCATCTCGTGACGCACTTCGGCGTCGAGAACTCCCGATTTGTTGGGCGGATTGCCGCAAGTCAGGAAGAGCACGCGGTCGAGGTTTTTGACCTGCCGAGTGCGCTCGGCACAGATCAGGTGCCCATAGTGAATGGGGCTGAATGTGCCGTCATAGAGGCCGATTCGCGCCTTCTTGGCGGTGCGAGCCGGGGATTTTGCAGACATAGCTTTCATGGTTACCTCCGGAGGTTGCGCCAGAATCTCGCCGGATTGCGGGATTATAGCTGAACCTTGGTTAGAAGATAGGTCGTTGATAGATACGATAGAGTCACCTGCCAGGCACTGCCAGCCACTATGTGCTGCAGCTAGTTCGGGCGGTTGCTCGGTGTGAACGGTCTTAGAAATAAAGCCTTAGCTTCTGCTTCTAAAACGGTCTGTGCTGGTTTTCTTGGAGTTCGGGGAAAAATTTGGTGCTTTAATAATTCTTGGTAGCTTAAATAAGGCTTTAAACCTAAAATTCTTAAGGACGTGGTAGCAAGACCAGAAATTGATTACTGTTAGTTCTTGCTAGCAAGATAACTTTTCCAACCCAAATCTATAAGCTCGCAGACGCTCTCTTCTGTCTCACTGGCTGAGAGACTCGGGGAAGATTAATTTGGCTTAGACATTTCTTGTCTATCTTGAATAGTCAACCATTTCATTTAAGTATGCTCATCTTGGCAACCTCTTGCTCAGCGAAGCTAGCGGAGGACCAGCTCGCCCACCAAGCTATTGTCTTTGATTAGTTTGCGTCAGAGTCTATTGTCTATTTATCGTGGCTCTCAAAACTCATGAACTGAGAAGCTCTTCCACTGCACCGATGGCTAACTCTGTGCGCTCTTCGAAGGTACCGCTTACCAGCTTGTAAGGTCTGCCGGCGTTTTCCAAATACTCTCGACAGAGATCAAGAAAGCTCTGCCTTTCGTTCGGCAGATAGCGCTGGGGGTCGTAAACCCATGGCACGTCAACATCTAGAAGCAAATAGAGGTGATGTTTTTGGCAGGCAGCGAGTTCCCGCAGTTCAACTGGCACTCTTTTGTAGAGAAACTCATACCAAATGCAGGTGGTCAGTGCGTCTGTGTCAGAGAACAGCGCCCTATTGGCAAAGCCAACCAAAGCCTCTTCTGAGGCAATCATGCCTTTTGCAAAGTGAATCATGTCTGATTCAAAAAGCTCGTTATTTCTGCTTTCCATTAGGGTTCTGGCGTATTCGGGGCAGTATAAAGTGTGAAAATGCTTGGCTAGATTTTTAGACATGGTTGTTTTGCCGGTTGATTCCGGTCCAAAAATACAAACCCTTTTGAGCAATCTGCGCCTTTCAGGCAAGGAAAGGACTGCAAAAGAGGCAAATGCTTCTATTTCTTGATCATTCTTGCTTTGTCCAAGAATCTTTAGCCGGTTTGCCAGTGCTTGCGCTGAAAGCTGTCCTTCATCATCAGCCAGTATGTTTGTAGCTTCAGGTAAGGCTCTTTTCAGCCAGGTTGGACCAATAAACAGACTTATGTTTTCTGGGTTGGTCGAAAATGAAATAGCAAGAAATTCTCGAGATTTTCTTGCTATTTCCTCCGCAGCCGCCACCTGTTCAGGCTTCCCGGAATCTTGATCGGTTTTGTCAAATACCAGTGGCCCGAATTCGTCCCCTAAAAGAGCACATTGCAACCTTGGACTGTAAGTGCCGAGATCCTCAAGAAATTTTCTGTCCGCCGATTCTTGAAGCAAAAGCAAGACACGTTCAGCCATGCCCAACGCAAAATCCAAAATGTAGCGGGTCTTTGCATCTAGGGCTCGGAAGGCAGCCAAAATCAACAGGGTCTGTTCCGGCTTTGTCGAGCCAGTCCAATTTTCTGAGCTCGGCGAGTCGGTCGATTCCGCCCTTTGTATAGAGCCTGCTTTTGTTGCCGCTCCAGCTGATGCTGTCGGTCTTTTCGAGCCAGTTGTTTGGCTTGATTTGTTGCTCAAGCAGTGAACTCCACTCGGAACCAATCCATGCTTTTGGAGATGGGCTAATGCCCTATCTTGTGATTTGTGATCGTACAGTTCTATGGACATGCCGCAAATGTCTGATGAGAGTCCCGGCGGCGTTGGCGTAGTCCTACATTTGAAGTTATCGCTTTCTCTAAGCAGCTTTTCAGCCTTGAGAACTTGCTGTAACGACTCAAAGGTGATGATGATGCGCAAGAATGGAATCCAGGTTAAAGCGGTTTGTAAAGAGGCTCTTTTGAACCAGCAAATAATAACCTGGAAAAGCCACTAATTTGGAAGTTTGCCCAGTTGATAGCTTCATCAGGTTAGGAGCACGTAAAAAATTGGGTAAATCCTTACAAGGTCCACAGATTGGCTACCGCACTTGATTTCCTGGTGTTATACTGCGAATTAGAAAGCGAGGGGCTATGCAGTACATTCTTTGTCCGAGATGTCAATTTAAGATGCCGGCAAATAAGCATATTTGCCAGACTTGCGGTATGAAAATTCCAACAGCATCGAGCGCTGAGGGCGTCAAAGGTAAGGAGACCAAGAACCTTACCAATCCTTTTGCTCGTTTGCTCGGTTTGAATGGTTCAAATAAAACGAAAGACCAGAGCCAAGAAAATCACGCCTTGGGCTAATATTTCTGCGCTTCCTGTGTGGCTTATCAAAATTCAGTCAACTCTATCAAAATTGAGTGACTCGAGTTTCGCTCTAGTTAGAGTGCTACTTTGTGTCCCAATTTGAGTCGTAAAAGTTAGTCCGATTTAGTTCTGGCGCTTTTTAGTCTTAAGAAGAAAGCCACCAAGGCTCTCGCTTCGATGGCTTACTTCTTGCTTTGCTTTTCGATGAAACTTATCTTTCTTTCTTTCTGAACCAGTCAGTTGCAGCCTGCACTGCCGCTCCTGCGCCAGCTGCCTTAGCTCCGTCCTTCCCACTGATTAGACCACCAATGGCGGCAGGGATAAGTACTTTGGCTGCTGTGCCATTGACTGTATCGCTCTGGTCCCCAAGTTGGCTGTCGATTACTTTTGCGGCTCCAGCGCCCAGACCTCCGGCCACAGCTCCTTTGCGTCCGTTCACTGCGGCACCGGCCAAGGCACCAAAAGCCATGTCGACTGCTGCGTCAGCAGCGGTGTTCCTGCCCTGATGACGGGGGTCTTGTCTGTCGCTATAGCGTGGATCTTGTCCGTAGCGGGGGTCCTGGCGTTCGGGAACGGGTCTGTAGGTAGGCTCGTCTCCAACTCGGGCAATGCGTCCGCCCCTGTCAAATTGGTGAGGTTGTTTGACCACAAGCTGGTCGTTTGTTTTGTTTCGTGTGTCTATAACTAATGAACCGTCTGTGTCTATGTAGAGATCAGCGCCGCTGTTTTTGCGATCATTCTTCATTACTTCGCGAACAACAGCGTTGAATTGTCCAGCCGGCATGTTGTAGGCGTCATGGCTAAGATACTTTGCTGCAGCAAGGGGATCGCGACTGTCGAGCAGTTTGGCGATTTCTTGCCCTTCTCCTCTAATTTGTTCGTCCAGGCTCGGTCTGCAGGGTTGTTGTCTATCACATGACATAGCAAAGCACTCCTTTTAAGAGGATGTTCCGGTCTACCCGGGGTTTGGTGATTAATTGGGTCGCTCGGGGGAGGTGACTATTAGCAAACCATAATCATCGGGTGGTTGCAATGAGGGAATTTACGTGGTCACAAAAATGCCATTTTTGCTTTTGGTCTTTAAGCTGCTGGAAAACAGCTCTGTGAGCGGGTATTAGTCGATTCTATACTGTTGAAAATCTCTCTTGCTCGGATGATTAATTCATCGAATCGGTAACTGCTGGTGGTGTCATTCTGTGCCACAAAAATGTCACAAACCTTCGAAAAGGTTCACCGTAGCCCGTGTCACGAGAATGCCACAAACTTTGCTTCCAACGCTTAGTATGATTGTATGTTGTCTACCTTTTTAGCCTCATGAGACAGGCGGTTCGCTACCTCTAGGTGCTGAAGCGCAACAAAAGGTTCTGCTCTAATAGTTCAGCAACGAGGTGCTCTATTTGATCACGATATCGCACGGCATTGAATAGAGCGCTCTCAGCATGGCTAGGTCGTTAGGGCTAGGTTTCTCTGCGCCTCTTCCGCCGGGCACCTGAGTGCTTTCGAACATAAGGTCGGCTTGGTTTTGCGATCTGCCAAGTCCGATCAGATGCCCTATCTGCACAGCCGCAGCTTGTTTCACCAATCGAAAGGCCTCTGCGTCAGGCAAGCCGCTCACCGGCGATAGTGCAATTTGAATTAGGCACGGTTGTCCTCTCTCAAGCGGATAAACGGTAACTCCGTTCACTCCTTCCTGTGTCTGTTCGCAAAACAGTACTACAGCGTCTGCACTTCTTGCGTTTCCGACCAACGCGAAGTTTACCAGCTTTGACTTGATTGCCCAATCAAAAACCTGCATGGCGTCTGCTATGGCGCGCTTAAAGTGCGGTCGATAACCCGGTATTGGCTTAAGCGAGTTAGAGTTCAAGAAGTTGATTACTTGAACCATTTCTGTCGAGGCTAGGTCTCTTCCTGCAAGATTTGTATTTAGACCCACCCCATCTGCAATGAAGACTTTGAGCGGCATTGCCTTTGGCGACCAACGGCGGGTTTTTCCATCCGGCGCGCAAGAATATGGTTTTAGTGCAGGGTTTAACTGGTTGAGTGCTTGAACTGCGTTCGCTGAATAAGGAGAACTCGCGACAGTGCCGGCTACTACTTTGGTCAGAGCTAGTTCTGCCGTGGCTTTGTCTCCAGCACCTTTGGCGCAGATTCCTAGATAGTATTGATAAGACATTTCTCGAGGATTGGCTTGCGCCATTGCTTTGATTTGCGGATACGCCGCTTTGAACTGACCGGCTTGAATTTGCTTAAAGACAGCTCCTTGGCTGTGCGCCGCATTAGGGCTACAGAAGCTCATTATTGAAAGCAGCGCCGCCAGTCCTAAGGTCTTTCGAAGACCCCGGGACTTTTGAAGGAAGGTTCTAATATTGAAGGATTCAAAAGTGAATCTCTTGTTTGTCAGCGCATTCTCGAGCTCATTGATCTCATTTCCTATTGCTTTAGACCTGTTAATCACTTCTACTTCCTGACTTCCTTGCTTTTACTTGTGAGATAAACTTCTACATAAGTCTATCAGTCCCAGTTCCTTTGATTGGGAAGGACTTCGGCTATGGGCGAACCAAAGCTCCAGCTTGAGTTTGGGGGTTTCTTCACTAATTTCTGGATTTTTGAAGTTGTAGAATTAGAACTCAACAATTTTAGAAAGCAAGAGAAAACAACGAATGTCTATCTCAAAAGTTTTGGTAGCAGAGGACAACGACGTTAACAGAGAAGTGCTTTGCAAGCAGCTTGCTTCCATCGGTTGTGAAGTCGAATCTGTTAGTGATGGAGAGACAGCGGCTGATGCAGCAGCTAAAAAGCATTTCGCCGTTATCTTGATGAACCTCCAGATGGAGAAAGTTGGCGGCATAGAAGCTACCAAGTTGATTCGTCAATCCGAAAAGGGACGACAGACTAGAAGTATTATTGTCGGTGTTACTGCAACCTCAATGCCTCAAGAGCGGAAAAAAGCTTTTGAGGCTGGAATGGACGAGATTCTAGTCAGACCATTTAGTCTTTTGGACCTTCAGGAAGTTCTTTCCCGATGGCTACCTATTAAAGTCTCTCAGAGTTCTCAACAGACTTTTGATGACCTCAATGCAGTCAAGGATCCGCAACTGCATCAAGCATTTACCAAATCTATGTCCGGACTTATGAATCGCTTGTTTCTCTCTGTTCACAAGCAGGAAACTAGCGATGTTCAGTCGGCAGTTCATGAAATGAAGGGCCTATGTCTTTCTGTTGGATATGACGAATTGGCTGGTTGGTGCAGCCAGTTAGAGAAGTCATTATTGGTAAGTGATTGGATTCAAGTGCAAGCCACATTTAATGCAATGGTCGACCAATATAAAGAAATCACCTCTGAGTCTGCCAAGTAGCTTTAATTTCTTTGGAAGCGCATTTTTGTGTCTTGTGTCGCTTGAAAGATTAAAGTTCTCTGGAAATTTTGGGGATGTTTCTTGTGATTTGCTCTGGATTGCTGACTTGGCAAGGGTTTGCGCTGATTGAAGTGAATTGAACTTTTTTGCTTGAATTTACGTATATAACTCGGTTGGTTTGAATAGCAAGAAATTCCCGAGAATTTCTTGCTATCTTGAGGAGGTTACTCTATGAAAGCATCAGGAAAACCGGGTTCCAAAAGTTTCAGGAAATCCAGTACTCGTAACTCAATTGCCCTAGCCTATGTCAGGCGCTACTTGTCGACATTGCCTGAAGAAGCTATTTTTACAACAAGAGAACTGCTGCCACTTGTGCAGTATAGGAATACACTCGATTCTTTTTTATCTCGGTCAGTGAACTGCGGCAGGTTCGAGCGCCTTACTTATGGAGTTTTTCGAGTTCGTAGGCTTCGGAATCGGCCTGTTACTGAAGAACGTCTAGCCGGTGTTAAGCGTAACGCTTTCGCGGCGCCAGTAAGAACTACAGATTCTTCTCGACTACAATGCAAGGCTGAGAGCATTGCTTTCTCGCTTGGAGACGAGCTTCTCTCGGAGAGAGGCGTTGATTTGATTACTGGCGCCAGTCAGTCTAGCTTTGAGTTCGAGCAGATATTAGGTCCAACTGCTAGGCGCAGAGGATGGCGTCTAAGGAAGGGTAGAATCAAGTCGCGTCCATTGGGAAATCGCAAGATCTTGTTGGGCGAGACCGCAGTAGGGCGAGCTCTGCTAGGTCTATGGCTTAAGGGGATGCGCAGGAAGAAGGTCGCCAAAAGTGAAGATCAGGCTTTGCTTCTAAGTGGTGTGAGAAATGGAAACTCGGAGCATTCGGAACGGAAGGTGAGGGATTGCTCACCTGAAGATGTTATGGCTGTCTGGAAGACACTGGATAGGCGAGAGAAGCTGTTGGTGCCGGCTTTGCGTCAATATTTGCCGCAGTGGCTCAGTGAGATGTTGCCGGCTGCAGCGCCTGAATCTTTGAATTTGTTGTGCAAGAGGATAGCGTTGCAGAAAGACGGCAAGCGGGATTTGTATAGGAAGCCCGGCAGTCGACAGCTTGTCTAGAGCGATAGTAAGCGTCGCCATCACTCCGATGGCTTTTCTGGTGCCAGAGGGAACTAATTGCTGTAATCGGCGGCGTCGTTTTTGTTTGCGTCACCAGGGTCTCCCGTGCCATTGACAGTCTCGCTTGTCGCTGCCAACTTGGGCGGATACATGAGTTCGTATGTCCAATAACTTCCGAATACTTTTCTTACGTAATCTCGTGTTTCTCTATAGGGGATGTTTTCTACAAAAACATCAAGGTCTGTGCCGCCGGCTGCGAGGTGTTGATTCAACCATTTTGTGACGGCGTTTGGTCCGCCGTTATAGCTTGCTACTGCCAGCATAGCGTGGTTGTTCTTGCGGCTCAAGACTGAAGACAAGTACTTTGTGCCGAGTTTGATATTGTTGTCGGGAATGAACACGTCCTCGTCGCTTGCGACTGGAATTCCGAGGGTCTTAGCCACACCGCGGGCGGTGCTGGGTAGTAGTTGCATCAGTCCGATGGCTTTAGAGCGACTAAGAGCCCTTGCGTAGTAGCGCGATTCTTCTCTGATTAGAGCGTGTACGAGGTAGGGATCCACCCCGTAAGCTTTAGCAGCATCGGCGATTTGCTTGGCGTAAGCCCACGGATAGAGCATCTGCCATCTTGGTGATTTGGATGGAATTTCGCCGAGGTCACGGCCTGCTGTGCGAATCGCTTCTATTTCTTGTTTGAGTTTTAGATAAAGGTGGGTTTTGAAGCCGGTAATTTGATCTTTGTTTGAAAGGGTTTCACCTGCTTTGTTGAGTCTGTCGTTAGCGATTTCCAGGGCTTCTTCTGTTTGACCAACAAGCGAGAGCAGCACCGGTACGGCGCCAATTTGATTGGCAACTCGATCGTAGTCAAAGAGAGCGCCTGGTCCCGGCCAGTTCCAAGTTTCAGGACCTCGTCGGGCTGAACTTGTGCTCCATGCTCGGTCCTGCAGGGGTTTGCCTGGAACCTGCTTGGCCAGTGCCTCTAGACGATGCCGTGCTCTTCCGCCATAATAATTGGTTGGATACTTCTGTGCTGCTGTTTCGTATGCCAACCTGGCTTGTTGAGCTTGTCCTAGCCTTTCGTAAATTCTTCCAGCCCAAAAGCTAAAGCGTGCCGCACTGCGATGCTTGGGATATCTCAGCAGACCACTTTCCGCTAACTTGGCGAGCGAAATTGCTTTGACTTTGCTGGCTGTGAGTTTGTCGGGGAATAAAGATTTGGTTTGGTGCCAAAAGATCCACCAGAGAGATTCGGGCGCATGTTCAGAGGTCGGATACTCTGCCAGAAGTCTCTCCAGTATTTTGATGGCGTCTTCGTCCTGGCTTCGTACGGCTACATTCCAGAGAGCATGGTCTAGATGTTTTGGTTTGAGAGTGATGATTTTCTTCCAGACCTCTAAGGTCTTTTGTCTGCTCATGGGACCGGTGATGGCATCGGTTATTTCGTCATAATTTGTGCTTGCCGGATCTCTTTCGATGGCGCGATAGAGCATTTCCAGCGCTGCTTCAGCTTGCCCGGTCTTTGCCAGGCATTGCGCTTTCTGGAAGAGCCTTTCGTTTGACCCGGCTTTATCTAAGTATTTGAGAGCTTTGCTGTATTCACCCTTTCGGTAGTAGACCATGCCGATGTTCTCAAAATCTGAGGAAGTCAGGGTTACAGCTGCGCAGTTCTGATTTAGGTTCAGTAGTTTTTCTGCGATTTCGCCGGCAAAGCGACCGGTCGGGGTCGATTTGATATACTCTCGGAAAGCGGCAAGGGCGCTGGTGAGTGCTTCTTGATCTGTGACTGAGATTCGGCCATTATTTGCGCTGGCAGCGCTTCCACTGGCAGCGCTTCCACTGGCAGCGCTTCCACTTGAAGAGCTTCCGTTAATAGAGCTTCCGTTAGCGCTTGCACCGTTTCCTGAAACGACGGCTGAGTCTGGATGGAGCTGACGGTCGCCCGTCGCGCTTGAGGCGGCACCGCCGGCTGCGTTTGATGTGGGAGCCGCCGTTGCCATCGACACTACTTGAATAGCTCTGTTCAGGTCGATTTGTCCCAGATAATAGAGGGCGCCTTTGGCGTATTCGCTGTTGGCGAAACGCTGTCTGAGTGAATTGAGCAAGGGCAGAGCTCGCTCTATTTCTTGTTCTCGAATGTAAGACTGCGCCAATTCGTAGGAAGCTCTGGCAATGTCTTGGCTCTCTGATTCATGTGCTTTGACAATTGAGGAAAGAACATTGCGCAATTGTGTCTCGTCACCCAGCAAAGCCGACAGAGAGGCGCATCGCCAGAGGCAGAGGGTTTTGAGTTGAGATTCATTTGCTAGCTCGGTAAAAATCTCTAGAGCTTTTCTAGCGTTTTCTTTGGATTGGCTTTTCTGAAGCTGGCATGCCAGCGCGTAGGCGGCAAATTTTCTTTCAGTGCTTGTGAACCCTGGAAAATTCTGACTGGCTAAAGTCCGCAGCCTGTCAAGGGAAGGTGCGGACATAGCCTCCTGAAATGCTTTACTTGGTTGTTTCCATACCTGGCTATATTCTGGGCTTACTTTGAACGCAGGCTGTGGTTGTTGAGAGTATTGAACCTGTTGATTTCGTTGAGCAAAAGCTTGGCTGCCGTAATTGACTTTTTCCTCGCAGCTGGGGAGAGTCGGTTCAAGCAAAGGCCAAAATGAAAGCAGTAGGCTCAGAGCCAGAGTCTTTTGGGCGCGGTCGCTGACTCGATTGAATTGCTTGGCTGACAGGTAGCTCTGGGACAAGGGGGCTCTTTCTGCTTTTTTGAACATTTTTCGCCAAATATCTTTGTATTGCCGACACTAAAGAATGCTAGCATGGCTAAAAGCGCAGCTGCCCACATTCACAGATCTATGACAATGTCCGAAAAAATCATTTACTTTGACAACGCCTCGACCACTTTCCCCAAGCCTGAATCGGTCTATAAAGTATGCGATTCGGTACTGAGAAGCGCTGGAAATCCCGGTCGCGGCGCCCATCGCCTTGCTTATAACTCTTCGCGTCAGATATTTGAAGCGCGCGAATGCCTGGCTGATTTCTTGGGCGTGGCCGACGGACATCGCCTGGTTTTTACTGCTGGCTGCACGCAGAGCATAAACTTGGTTCTAACCGGTCTGATTGGCGCTCAAAAGCTGCGTGCCGGTGATCGGGTGCTGGTCACAAGCTTTGAGCACAATGCCGTAATGCGCAGTCTTGCTTGTCATGAGGGCCACGACGGTATCGAGGTCGTGCAGGTGCCGGCTGGACCCGACGGTAACTTGGTTGATCTCGCAGCCCTGCGGCGCATCAGTTCGGAAAGTCCTAAGCCGGCTCTGGCTGTGTTCACTCGCGCCAGTAATGTCACAGGGGCTCTTCTCGATATCGAGACTGTTTCGCGCATGCTTGAAGATGCTGATATACCCTTGCTGATTGATGCCGCTCAGAGTGCTGGCTTTGTGCGCGATGACTTGAGCCATTTGACAGGAGTGACCTATTTTGCGGCATCGGGGCACAAGGGTCTATACGGACCTCCCGGTATTGGCATTCTTTATGTGCGTAGTCAGAATTTTGAGCTTGACCCTCCTTATTGTGGTGGCACTGGCTCTCGGTCTGACAGCCTCGCCATGCCGACTTTCCTGCCGGACCGGCTCGAACCTGGCACCCATGGCGTACAACTTGCCGCCGGTCTTGCTGAAGGCGTTCGTTATGTGCTCGACCACGGTCCAGAGGCAATGCTGGCTAGGGCTAGATCTTTGGTCGACTATTTCCTGTTCAAGACAATTGACATAGATGCCATTGAAATTAAGGGGCGTCGGGTCGATCGCGATAGATTGGTTGCCAGTCTCACCGCAGCCGGTCTTATGCCGGGTGAAGCGCAAACTGGTTCAATTCTTTCTGGTTCGTCTCTAGCCGCTAGTCTATCCAGTCAATCCAGTCAACCCAGTAAACCCAGTCAACCCAGTCAATCCAGCGCCTTGCCGTCCTCAGCCTCGCCAGCTAGTGGTTTAACTGCAGAGGCTGCGGCCAATAGCGCAGCTGCGGCAGATACTGCTATTACTTCTTCTTCTTCTTCTTCTTCTTCTTCTTCGTTGCAAAAACGCAGAATGACTTCTGAAATGAGTCGCGAGCCCCAATACCTTCCGGTAGTGGTCTTCAGTTATCGTGGTCTCACCGCCGACCGAGTGGCTGATTGGCTTGATACCGGATATGGTATCGCCATTCGGGCGGGCTTGCACTGCGCTGTTTCGGCACACAAAGTTCTTAACAGCGAGAAAACCGGACTGGCTCGTGTTAGCTTTAGCTCTTTCAATACCAAGGAAGATGTCGATCAATTGGTGCAAGCTCTGCAAGACCTGTCCCGCATGCCGGCCTAGGTCGCGTCTCTGCTTGGTCATTTGCCCTTGGCTTCAGGCGCCGATGAGCGGCGCTAGATCTTTCTTTAGTTGATGGCAGTCTTGATATCGCTGGCTGGTTTCTAGGGCTGTGGCTTTAGCAATTATTTGTCCCAAGGCTTGCTTGGCTGTCTCGTTCGTCTTGGCTGTCTCGTTTGTCTTGGCTGTCGTGCTTATCTCGTTTGCCCTGTTTGCTTCTTTTGCCTCGCTTGCCCTGTTTGCTTCTTTTGCCTCGCTTGCCCTGTTTGCTTCTTTTGCCTCGTTTGCCCCGTTTTCGTCTTTTGCCTCGTTTGCTTCGCGCCCCTTAGCTTTAGTGCTTGTGCGTTCGATTTCGGCTTCGCGGGCTTGCGAATTGCTACTTATGGGCGTAACTTCGATGTGGCTTGCCACCTCATCAATTTGCTTTGAGTTTTTCTCTTCGGCAAACGGATTAGATACCGATATCGGTTGAGGATCTCTGCCGGTCAAAAGAAAGTAGAGTGTCGCACCCATAGAATAGATGTCACTTTGAGTGGTGGCTTTGCCTCTAAACTGCTCCGGGGGGACATAGCTGTGTTTGCCGACCATGGTGCGAGTGAGGTTGGACTCTAGTGTTTCGGCTACGTTAAAGTCGATAAGGTAAAGCTGCCCTTCCCCTGAGAACATTAAGTTGTCGGGAGTGAAATCGCGATGCACTACTGGTGGTGTCTGGTTGTGGAGATAATTGAGAATGTCGCACATCTTATCGGCCAAGATAGACACTTCTTCAACGGTCAAAGGTCCTTCTCGTTTGACTATTGCTCTTAAGGAAGCGCCTTTGATATGCTCAAGAACTAGATAAGCTCTCTGGGCAGTGGCAAAGCAATCTAGCAGTTTGACTATGTTTGGTGCTTCTAGCTTCTTCAATATTTTGGCTTCGTGTTCGACATTTTCTAGGGCGCGGCGCCTGATTTCGATGCCGCCTTTAGCCGGCAAGACAAATTCTTTCAACACGACCTGCTTGCCTTCACCGTCGGCGGTGTCATTAGCCAGATAGACCGCCGCCTGCCCTCCCCCTTGTAGGCGCTCGATCACTCTGTATCTTTCTGCCGCTAGGTCACCTTCTTGCAGGCAGTTTTCGCCGGCGCTATTCTTACTGTCAAAGTTCTCCAGCCAGAGTTTGGTAAAAGTGCTATCTTCAAAATTTTCTGTGAGACTGAGGGCGCGTTCATCGAGCTTATCGGCAGGCAAGAGTTGAACCATAGCGTTGACCAGGCTTTTTACGTCTTCTTCGTAGGTGATGGCTTGCAGGTCAAGGCGCAACTTCAATTCTTTGAAGTGGTGCAGGCTCGTGATCGGCAGAGTGAAGAACCGAGCTTTCAGCTGTTCCGACTTAGCTAAATCGCTCAGGTCAAGATAAATATCGAGTGCTTTTGAGCTGTATAAGCCGCGAGACATATTCGAGCAATCCACATATTTAATGCAGTCCAGCTTTATCCAGGGGCTGGAATAGCATCCAAGGGTGCTTAGCCAATGTAGCCGCAGCCCCTGTCTGCCAACTTGCAGATTGGTGGGGGCAAGAATTATCGGCATAGTGACGAAGAAAAGAATAGTGTAGAAAAATATATAGAGAAGGGGGATCACCTTGAGAGCAAGGGCGTGCGGAAGTATTCTTGGGGCTTGGCTCAAGGCCGCATAGGAAAGTAGAATGGCTAGAAAGATAAGCCCTCTCTTGAGAGTGATTTGATTTTTGCTTCCATCTAGCCTGTCGCGAATCATGGCTCTGGTGGTGCTATACGGTATGTACAGTTCGTTCGCACCATCGGGTTTGGCGGGCAGCGCTAGCTTATTGGTGGCATCATCATTCTTTTTGAACATCTATCTATAGCGACCTCAGGTCTCTCAGCGCTTCGAAAGCTTCTTTGCTAGTCTGCACTCGCTCTGCTTCCGCAAAGGCAGTTAGTCTT
Source organism: Obscuribacter phosphatis (SeqCode) (assembly GCA_017303615.1). GTDB lineage: Bacteria > Cyanobacteriota > Vampirovibrionia > Obscuribacterales > Obscuribacteraceae > Obscuribacter > Obscuribacter phosphatis_A. Next base: position 72,757 of record JAFLCK010000018.1, on the reverse strand, counting down.
GCTATCAGTTCTGCGAGTTGCTGTTTTTTTGTATCTAGTTCGGGTGTATCTAGTTCGGGCTTTGAAGCACTAAGTGGAATCGGGTCTTCACCACTCAAGACAAAGAAGAGCGTGGCGCCCAGGGCATAGACATCGCTTGCCGGGCTGGCTTTACCTTGCAGTTGTTCGGGGGCGATGTAGCATTGTTTGCCTATCATCGTGCCGGTGACTCTGCCTACGTATTCGTTGGCGGCGCCAAAGTCGATGAGGCAAAGGGAGCCGTTATCTTTGATGATTAGATTGTCTGGGGTGAAGTCTCTATGCAAAATAGGAGGCACCTGCGAGTGCAGATACTGAAGAATATTAGCCATCTGCAGCCCGAATTTGACTGCAGTACTGGGTTTTTCTTTGCCATTTTGTTTGATGTGTTGGCGCAGGGTCAGTCCTGAAATGTATTCCAAAACCAGATAATGTCTGCCGTTTGCAGTGATTTTGTCTAGGACGGTGGCTATCTGGTCATGCTTGATTTTGAGCAGTAAGCTTGCCTCGCGGTCAAAAAGCTCTTTGGCCTTCGCCTGTTCTTCGCTTGTTAAATGGCTGAGCACCAGCTCTTTCAGCACTACTTTGCGCTGCTTGTCTTTTGCTAAATAGACTGCCGACATGCCGCCTGTGGCTAAAGCCATCAAGACTGTATAGTTTGCCAGTTGTGCCCCCGCCTGCAGTGGCACATAGTTGGTCGAGATATAGCGCAGATTGAGGTCCTCGTCCCAGATTGAAGAGAGGTGTTGGGCGCCTGCGTCTTCTAGGTAGAGTGCTTTTTGCAGGCGAATATAATCTTGTGAGAAGCGCGAAGGGTCTACATGCTTGTCTAATTGAAAGATGAGATCTTCCAGTTCTTGTTTGGTGAGCAAGCAAAGTCTGACAAAGGCGCTGCCGCCAGACTTGAAGTCGATGCAGAGCTGTGCGCTGGAATCTGGACTGAGTCCGACTTTTAGCTTTGCTAATAAACCTGGTTCGCCCTTTAGCTGGGCGAGCAGGCTTTTTATATTGCTAGAGTCCGCCACGATTTGCACTGAATGAACATCATGCCAGTCTCTTTCTAGGCGACCAAGCAAACTGGCTTTCCATTGCGGCGAGAAGCTTATGGCATTCTCTTTGCAGGCAATCTTTGCTTTTGACGTTTTCAGCAAGATAAAGAGGACAAAAGCTAAGTAGGGTAGAGTACTTAAGATAAAAAAGAGGACTAACTTGGGATTACCACCGGCAGTAATTGTCTTGTAAATGGCAACGGCTACAGGAACAATAAAGAAAGGAACCAAACAACCCAAAGCAAGTTTTGTGCTGGTTGGCACCGTTCCATATGAAAGAGTGAAGAGCGCTTTCTCTTCGTCTTGCCTGTTCTCAGTAGTAAGTTCATTGCGCATAATCGCCACGCATCACTTTCGCCTCGACCCAAGCTCTATTTACCCGCCAAGTGCCGCCGCAATGTATTTTTTCAGCAAGCGGTCAGATATCTGGGGAATGCTTAGGTGGGGTAAGGCTTGCCGTGTGTTTTGCATGTCGAAATCTACACCAGTGGCTTGAAAGAGATCCATCGTGCGCAGCATTTGGAATTCTTCCGGCGAATAAAGTCGGCAAATCGCCAGCTTGGCTGCGGCAATAGCCTTAAAGTCTAGATCTGCCCTCGGCGCACCGGTTGCTTTATCTTGACCGTTTGAACTATTGCCGCAATTGCCTGCGCTGGCCTCAGCAATCAAAAGTGCCAGCCTCTGCAGGCTTAAGGAAGTGTTGTTGGCAATGTGGAAAGTCTTGGTTGATCTATGTTGGAGATGCAGAGGCAAGGCTGGCAGGACTTTTGGAGTTTCTGGCTGATAATCTGCCGGATGATCTGGCTGAGAAATTTGCTCAGTATTTAGCTCAGGACTGGGCTCTGCATCTAGCGCATTATTTGCCGGATGTTCTGGCTGATAATTGAACAAAGAAAGTGACTGCTTTTCCGCACCTAAACCGGCTTTTCTTTCTGCCTGCCGATCTTTATCGCGCCCGTAAATAAGTTCAGCCATGGCTTTTGCCACATAGTCAACTGGGCTTATGTCCATAGATATTGCGGCTGCCGCCTGTCCGGTGTGTAATTCGCCGATACCGGCATTGTGCAGTCCTTTGATAAAAAGACCGAGAAAGTCATTGGCCGGTGCCATGGCATTGTCTTGGTCGCCGGTGATTAGCCCGAGGCGATAGACTGTCAGGTCTAGCTGACCCTTGGGCGTTGCTGTATCAACGATTGGCTCTTGCCCGGTGCTTGCCTTTTGCAAGCGGCAGTTGCCCAGCCTGCGCAAAACTACTTCCGCCAGCCATTTTGTCTGGGCATAGCCTCCATAGACTGTGGTTTCACTGCTTAAATCGTCGCTTTCGAGAAGACTGCCCTTGTTTTTATCAGTTGCCACAAAAACCGACAAAGTTGAACAATAATGCAGTTCTTTGCTTGGGGTGGCGGCAGCTAAGCGGGCTATATTGAGGGTGCCGATTACATTTGTATCCATTAGTTCTTGGCGTGACGCAGCCATATTCACCTGTGCCGCTAAATGAATGACACGGCCGATATTTTGACAGAGGGCGCTGTAAGTGTATGTATCGAGACCGAGTCTCTCTTCCTTGATGTCTCCTAGCAAAATCTCTAACTTGCCACTTTCGTTAGCGTCGGCAAATAGTTGAAGATGTTTAGATGAGTAGCGCTCGGCACTGCGCAGCAGCTTGTCTAGCGCTTCCGCTTCGTTCTTGGCTCTAATCAAGGCGATAAATTTTGCATCGCTTTGAAAGAGTAGCTCTGCCAGTAAGTATGTGCCAAGGAAGCCCGCTGCGCCGGTGATAAGGGTTTTGTAACCCCTTTCTGATCGCTCGTCGCCTCTTTCGCTTAAAGATGAATTCAAAAGACTCTCTATTGAGGCAATCTGCGACCGCAGCGGTTCTTGCTCAAGGAGAGCGCGCAAGACTTTGGTGCTCTCGCCGTTTGCTTGATTGTCTTTGGCGCCTGACTCTGGGCTGTGCTGCAAATGCTGCACTAGTTGGTTGACGCTAGGATTTTTGAATATAGTCTCAGGCGAAACAGGCAAGCCGACTCGACATACAGCCGCAGCCAATTCGACTGTGCTTAGCGAGTCTAGACCCATTTCGAAGAAGTTTTCATCATCGCCAAAGCAGTCACAACCTAATATTTCTATGGCGCAGTCCTTGACCAGCTCGGTCAGACCAATTTTCTTGACAGTTTTTTTTGTACCCTTCTCTTGCTTTGTCTCTAGCTGCTCTTGCTTAGTCTCTAGCTGCTCTTGTTCTTGGGCGCGGTTATTGATTGCAAGCTTTTCCAGCGCAGCCAGATCAACTTTACCTGAGGCTGTCTGCGGCATCTTTTCTACAAATAGAAAACGGTGGGGTAGCATCCACTTGGGCAGGCGTTGCGATAGAAGTTGACGCAGCGAATGCGCGCAATCATCGGCGCCTTTAGTTGGTTCAACATATGCAACCAGAATCTCGCTGTCTCTAGTTTCAAGCCGCCGTTTGCCCACTGCTGCTCTTTTGACTAGGCTGTTTTCCATTAGCGCCGCTTCGATTTCTTCCGGCTCAATAAGCATGCCCCTCAATTTGAACTGTCTGTCTATGCGACCGCAAAAGACGAAGTTGCCGTCGTTTAGGGCAATCACTCTATCTCTTGTGGCATAAAGACGCTCGCCATTGGAATCAATAATAAAGCGCTCGGCGGTCAGTTTCTCTCTAAATAAATAGCCGCGGGCTAGTCCAAGACCGCTGATATAGAGCTCGGCTTCTTGCTTTTGGGTTGCTTCGACAGTTAGTTCTTTGCTTTGATCATTCGGGTCTCGCAAATGATATTTGATATTGGCTATGGGCTTACCTATCAGCGGTTTGTCCCAATTTTCATCGCAGACAGTATAGCTTGTGCAGATGGTTGCTTCGGTGGGTCCGTAGACACAAACAAGGTGAAGAGCACGAGCCCACTGTCGCACTATGTCGCTCGGACAGACCTCGCCTCCGATTACCATAGACTGCAGGCAGTCAGGCTTTTCTTGCGGGTTAAGCAGTTTTAGCACACTGGGTGGGATGTCTATATAGGTGATACCGTATTTGGTGAAAGTTTCGTTTAGCTTTTCGGGGCTGAGTTTTTGAGGCGGTAGGATTACCAGCGCCGCTCCGGCAAGTAGGGCTGTGCCTAAGTCTGATATCGAGGCGTCAAAGCTAATAGAAAGATAGAAGAGCGAACGACTGAGATGATTGAGGCGGAAGGCCTTTATTTGTTCCCGCAAGAGATTGACTAAACCTTTGTGTTCGACCAAGACGCCTTTGGGCGTGCCGGTTGAGCCTGAGGTGAATATTACATAGGCAAGGTCTTCGGCATCGATTGTAGAAGGGCTAGCCAATTGGCTGTCGGCCTCACCTCGGTCTAAATCTATTAGAAAGAGGCATTGGTTCGCACAATTTTCTAGTTTGGCTAAATTTTCTTTTGTTGAAATTACGAGAGTCGGCTCACCGTTGAACTGCTCTACCTCGCTGAGTATGGCTTTCATGCGAGACTCTGGCATATTCACATCAAGGGGGGTAAAGGCTTTGCCTGCCATCCAGACTGCAAGCAGCGCCTTAATATAGTCGTATGATTTTGGCAGAGCCAGTACTACCAGTTTGCCGCCTATCGGCTTTACGGCAGCGGCTAAAGCCATAGCCTCGTTATAGAGGGTGGCATGGCTTATCGCACTGCTTTCTTCGATGACCGCTGCTCTTTCACCGAACTGTTCAGCGATTTTCTTGTACTCTTCGATAAAGCTTTTGAACTGCATTTTATGCCCTTGCTTGAATAATCAAGCGGGGAGAATCAGTTTGGTAGGCGGCGGCTGTTTTGAAGTCACCAAATACGGTGAATTTACTGAAGCCCACTTCTTTGAGCATTGCCAATAGTCTATCGGGTAGATAGATAGCCAGGCTGCTTTCTTGTCTTGTGCGTTTGCCGTCATTGTCGATAAAGGTCCAGGTTTGTTTGAGCCTGCCTTCTAAGGGCGACAATTGCGCCTCTCTAATAACAGTGATCGGCGCATCACTTGGCCCTATCTCTCTGACAATATACTTTCTGAAGTGCGACAAAACTAAATGGAAATTAGGGAAGTCTAGAAGGAAAATGCCCTCTGATTTCAGCGATTGATGGGCTTTTTCCAGCATCTTCAAATTGGTTTGATGATCTGCATAGCCGAAGCTGGTATAGAGATTTAAGGTCAAATCTACTTTCTCGGGCGGAAGATAAACTGTAGCGTCGGTTAATTGAAGGCTCAAATTGTCTTTCAGTTTAAGCATCTCGGCTCGTCTTTCTGCTTCTTGAATGAACTGGGGGCAGATATCTGCGCCGTAGACTTTGAAGCCTTCTTTGGCAAGCGGCAAGCCAATGGAAGCTATTCCGCAGCACTGATCAAATATACTGATTGACTGTTTTTTGCCGCGATCCAGCAAGCAGTGATTATACAAGAAATTTAGAATGTCTTCGTGGTCTTCACCATGGGTGGTGTCAAGATAGGTGATGAATGGCGTGTCCTGATAGAAAGAAAGCCACCACTTATCAGAAGAGTTCGAGGCGTCGGAGTTGGCTTTCGGATCTTTCATAAACTGAACCTCGAATAGATTGCTTGATAAGAAAGCGCCATCATGAAGACAGGGTCTTGAGCCGCTCTTTCTTCGTTTGAGAGGCTGTCGAGATTGGCCAGCAATTGCAGCAGTTTCTTTTGGTCAAAGAATTTCAATGACTTGAAGCTTTGATCTGAAATGCGTTCCTTTATGAAGTTCAAAGTCTTTTGATCTGCAAAGCGGCTAACCGGTGGGGCGACAAAGGGATGCTTGTGGCGCTTATAGATTGTTTCGGTGAGGTCGTTTTTCAGGGCTTCTTTAAGAATATATTTTTCGGTTTCACCCTTGATTTTTATAGATATGGGCAGATCGCGCAGGAAGTCGAAGAGTTTGTTGTCTAGAAAAGGTAGCCGACCCTCGAGTGATTGTCCCATCTCGACGCCGTCTCCCAGGGTGCGCAAAATATAGCCTGCCAGTGCGGTCTTGCTCCACAAGTAGAGCGATTGATAGAGCGGTGCCTTGCCGCGCAGTTGAGCCAGGGGAACGTGCTCGATCAGGTCTCTATATGCGTCTGCTTTGTTGAACTGCTCTAGAAAAGTGGGTTCGGCCATGGCTAGAAGTTTATAACCCATGGTACCTTTAGCCTTAAGGTAAGCTGGTAGGAAGCCCAGTGCTTGCTCTATTGCCTTGAGTGAAAGGCTGTCTCCCTGCGCTAGCATAATGCCCTGCGACATGGGGTTTTCAGCATGTAGTTTTGCCAGTTTTTCTTTTGTCTGTTGTTCTTGATTGTTCTCATTGCTAAGCAGCAAATCGCTGCGCAAATGTGGATAGCCGAGCAAGACTTCGTCTGAACCTTCGCCGGTGAGTGAGACGCGAAAACCAGACTGGTGAATGGCTTTATTGAGCAAGTGCTTGGCGCTGAGATGTCCATTTATCGCCAGTCCTTCAGAGAGGTAGCAGGCGTCTTCTAGGTTGGTTATTAGATCGAGGTTTGAAACTGGCACCGTATGTAGTGCGGCGCCGCAGTGCTGCGCCATTTCTTTGGCTATAGCAAGTTCGTCATAGCCTTCTTCGGCAAAAGAAACAGTAAAGGCGTTCATCGGGGCTTGGCAATTTTTGGCAGCCAATGCCAAAACAGAAGCCGAATCAAGTCCACCCGAAAGATGGCACACCACCGGAAACTCTGCTTCCAGGCGCAGTTTCACTGCTTCTTCCAGTAAGTTTCTAAACTCTTGGATAAGCGCTTGCTCTTCTTTGGGGGTCAAAGCCTTGGGTGTTTCCGCCGGCGGATAGTTGAGATCGAAATAGCTAAAGTGTCTGATTGTGCCATTCTCGACCATGAGAGCCGAACCCGGCTCTAGCTGCTTGATATTCTTGAATATGGTGCGGTTCGGCAGAGTATATTGCATGTTAAGGGTATGGAAGACGCTCTCTTCATCAATTTCAGCAGGCACACCAGCTGCGAAGAGGGCTTTCGCTTCAGAGGCAATATAGAGCTTGTTATTGAAGACCGTGTAGCAAAGAGGCTTTATACCGAAGCGGTCGCGAAAAGCGAGCAGGCGGTTTTTGTTTGAGTCATAGAGGCAGCCGGCAAATTCGCCTCTCAGCTCGTTGAAAAAGTGCAAGCCTGATTCTATGTAGTGATAAATGGCAAGCTCACTATCTGAGCTGCTCTTGGGGTGGTGACCGCGGGCTTTCAGCCGCGCTAGTTCTTGCTTGTGATTGTAGAGTTCGCCGTTTAGAACGAGTTTGATTGAGTCATCGCTTGAGCTTAGAGGTTGGTCGCCGTCTGCTACGGCGATGATAGCCAGTCGGGCGTGACCGAGTGCCAGTCTGCCGTCGTCTGAAAGCCAGTATTTCTGTCCGTCCGGTCCTCTATGGCTCATGGCGCGAAGGGCACTTAGCACCTCCGCGCCGTGTATAGCTCTAGCCGAGCCTGCTTTAGGTTCGGGACTGAGATCGATGACGGCGAATATGCCGCACATGCGCTTAGTAGGCGGCTGCGCCGGCTTCCGCTACGGCGTGATCCTGCTCGCCGCTTCCACCTGAAACGCCTACAGCGCCGACTACTTTGCCATCTTTCTTGAGCGGCACTCCGCCGGCAAAAATCATGATCTTGCCGTCATTCGAGGCGTTGATACCGAAGAACTGTCCGCCTGATTGGCTATGCGTCGCCAAGTCTTTGGTGGAGATGTCGAAGGCTCTCGATGTATAGGCTTTTTTGATCGAGATATCGATGCTGCCAAGCCATGCTCCGTCCATGCGCACATGGGCGACCAGGTTGCCGCCGCAGTCAGCCACGGCGATGTTCATTGGTTGACCGATTTCAGCGGCTTTCTTTTCGGCGGCTGCAATAATGCGGCGGGCGTCTTCCAGAGTTACCATGTTGCTTCCTCTCTAGGGTGTTGATTCTAAACGGACAATACCGGTTGAGAGGAGATCATAAATTAGTCTTTGTGGTTTTGGAGTTGTCAGGTTGAGGAGTTGAAGGTTTGTTTCCCGGCAAGCTTTCGCATATGCCAGCAAATACCGGCAATTGGCTGGTGCAAAATTAGAAGTTCATTGCTGGTAGTTGAACGGGTTCGGGTTTTGGCTCATCTTCCTTAGTTATACTGAAGCCGGCTTTTCTAGCGCTCGCATAAAGTTCACTTGTGATCTGCTTACTGCTTACTGTTAGGCTTTTAAGCTGCTTAAATTTAGCCAGTTCTTTCTCTGCATCGCTCGTTAGTTGAGAGCGGCTTAGGGTCAGCCTTTTCAGCTGCTTTAGATTGGCAAGTTCCCTAATTTCAGCGCCCGTCATAATGGCTCTGCTATTCGATATCTCCAAGTCCTCAAGAGTTTTGATTTGACCAAAATGTTTGAAGTCTTGCCTGGTGAAATCTAGACCAACGAAATTGAGCTGCTTCAGGCTCTTTCCCGCCAGAATTTTGGTCGGGAAGAGTACGAAAGGTTTAGCTGGATTTGAAATTGCAAGCAACTCAAGCGATTGTGGAAGATCTGAGCCGCTCAGTGTGCCTAGGTTTAAACTGCTATCACTGATCCAAAGCTCTTTTATTGAGGAGAATTCTCTGAGCGTCTTCACAATCCCAGCACCCATATCGGCGTATCTCACAAGTATGAGAGCGCTGAGTCCTGGAATCTTGCTAAAGTGACTAAGTCCATTTTTGATCTGGAAGTCGGTGGAGAAAGCTACTGCATAAATGTCGCCATTTCTAAAGCCTTTTAAAAACTCTGGATTGGCGATAAGTGCTTTGCTGGGTGTGAGAATTACATGGTCGGTGAACTCAAATCGGGGATTTGATTCAGCCGGCTGTCCCAGTGCACCCCTAGTCATGCCCATGTTTTCTCTTGTTTTCAGGTGACCGAATCTTAGGTCTTTAGGAAAGGAGAAGACCCTTAGTCTCTTTCCCTCTGAATCAACAATTTTGGCAAATGGAAATGGCTTCTTTAGATAACTTGAGGGATCTGACTTCGAGACTTCTAACCCTGATTCGTCGTTCAGAGGATTCGGCGTTGCGGTTAGTTGCTCTACATCTTCAGAGATATTGATTTGAGGAAGTTTGGACGTCGTTTTTGTTTTGCTAGAAATGAGATAGTTATAGCCTATAAATCCGACTGCAGCGAAAGTCAAAACTATTCCAGCTATTATGAACACCGGCAACAACCTATTACCACTGGGTGGCACAGTATATTGACTAGATTCGCTCAGTTCTTCGCGCAAGTTACCACGCTCTTCCACTTGCGCTTCTATTCTCTGAGTGCTGCGGCGTGGTGATGGAGCGGCATAATAACTGACAGTGTTTAGGTCTTTGCCTTGCTGCAGAAGTTCGAGGTCGTGCTTCACCGCTTCCATGGTTTGGTAACGATCAGATGGAGCTTTGGCCAGCATTTTCGCAACCAAATATTCGATACCGTCTGAGAATGTTTGGGCGTCGGAGGCTTCTTTTAGCATGGGCGGTATCTTAGTTTGATGCAAGATCATTGTCTCTGTTGAATTGCGACCTCGCAAAGGCGGCATAGAAACAAGAGTTTCGTAGAGAGTGCAGCCAAGTGAATAAATGTCGGAACGACTATCGACCCTCTGACCCATGGTCTGTTCAGGGCTCATGTAGAAAGGCGATCCAAATACTTCACCCATGCGGGTTAGATTTTGATTTTGGGGATCGGTGGTTTGGGTTAGTTTGGCAATGCCAAAATCCACTATTCTTATGGCACTGCCCAGTTCTGGCTTGTTGAGCAAGATAATGTTTTGTGGCTTGATATCGCGGTGAATAATGCCTTGTTTGTGGGCATAGCCGAAGGCATCGCAAAGCTCGATGAAAATGGGCAAAGCCTCTGCCACTTTGAGAAATTCGCAGCGGTTCAGTCGGTCGAATAGCGATTCCCCCTCGAGCAGTTCCATCACATAGAATGGCTTACTGCCGTTGTGAATACCAAAGTTGTGAATCGATACTATGCTCTTGTGATTCAGCTTGGCGATAGCCTGCGCCTCTAGTTGAAAGCGGCGCCAAGCATTTTCGGTGACCTGATTTTCGTTGAGAATCTTGAGGGCGTATTCACGAGGCATCATCTCGTGTTTGGCTTTGTAGACATCGCCCATGGCGCCGGCACCGATAAAATTGATAAGGCGGTAAGAGCCCCCAATCAAGGCACCAGGACCGAATTCTCCCTGTCCTCCGCTGGTGCGGGCTGCTTCTTGTGAGCCTGTAGACATTTTTATCTATGTGCCTTATTCGAGCTATTACTTATCTATTATTCCCATTCGATATTTGATATTGCATTTTCAAGTGCTTGTAAACGACCTTTCTTAGCGGCCTGGTTGTGTATTAGCTCTAGTTCTTTACACAAGTCAGATATATCCTGGCGGCAGGTCTTCAGCTTTTCAAAGGTTTCAGCGCTGCGAGCTGGTGCAAAGACTGAATTGTCGGTGAGAAACTCAGGGTCGGGGCTCTGCGAGCCGTCGGCGTTGGTGATGCGTTTGGGGCGAGGTGGTGGGTTGATTTTCTTGCGACCGAGAAACTCTTTGCTGAACTGCAATTGACCGCTGAGAGAACGTCTTAGCGAGATCCAGCGCGTTCCCTCGCTGATCATGTCTCTGGCCCCGAGCGGATTCTTTGTGTATTCTTGGAACTCGCCCAGGGTCCAGGTTCTAATTGTCTCAGGTGCCTTATGACTGAAGGCGAAGTCTCGTTCTTCTTTCGACATAGGCATCGGCCTAGCGAGAAGCATTTCTTCTCTTGTCCATTCATGCTGGGGTCCTGTGTTTTCGACAGATACTGTGGCATCTCCCGATGAGACTGTTCCCTCTGATGAAACAGGGGTATCTGGACCGGTGCCAGAAGCGCTAGGAGGAGTATAGACCGGCGGCGGTGTACCGCTATCTGGACCGGCCCAGCCAGGGCTTGAGTCGGCGGCCCCGGGCTCGGCTCCAGTTGAACAGCCTGGTTCGCCCATTATCCCTCCTGGTTCTGGATTGCCTTGGACGATTTGACCAGGAACTATAGAGCCTGGTTCAATTTGACCTGGTTCAGTTTTGCCCGGTTCGGCGCTGCTTTGGGCGCCCTGGGCTGGTGCACTGGTGCTCAACAGTTGGCCTTCTTTTGTTTCGCCGCTACTTTTGCTGCAAGCGATAAGCGAGGCTGCTGCCAGCGAAAAGACTGTTAGTCTAAATAACTTGGTTCTTGTATTTTCGGTCATAGTAATCTCGGCGGATAAGTTCAGAAGTTTAGGTATTTTCTATTGCACCATGCTGAAATACCATAGGGAAGTTACTGAAATGCTACTAAAGAGCAAGTTATAGGCAATTCTCTTGATCGACCTGCAACCTTCCCGCTTTAATTTGGTGCTCACGCCCTGCCAGGCTGATTTTTCCGAATTGGTTACCGAATTTGCTCGTCAGTACTTCGCCGACCAATTCACTGACTATCTGTTGGGAGCGAATTGTTTGCCTCATGTGACAGTCTGTCAGTTTCAGGGGCCTACTATTTCGAAGGTTCTAAACGGAGATATTTCGGTTGAACTTCCGGATTTTTCATTAGGGACAGACAAAGATAGAATCTTTCAACTTAAATTTGACCATTTTTATTTGCGGTCAGGGAGGGGGCAAAGGGCTTCGGTTGCTGCCGCCACACCCCACAATGCTGCGACCTGCACGGTCGGTTTGGCAGTTGCCATTAACCCTGCCCTTCTTGAATTGCAGCAGTTCTACTTTGAAAAGCTTAAGCAGTTGGGCTATACACCGCTTACCCTGCCTGAAGATTACTTCCCTCACCTGACTTTGGCTCGGCTGGCAGGGGAAACTATTGAAATGCCAAACCCAGTTGATTTTCGGCACTTTTTCGGGAGCAGAGATTTTAGCCTTGGCTTGGCTCTATCTAACACTACAGGAGTAATGCTCCGACGGATCTGAGGTAGTATAGGGGAGCAAAGCAGGAGGAGTCTTGTCAAGACCTTGTTTCCCTAGCTTGAATATGCCGCTTCGGCTCTCAGCAGTTCTTTTGAGCTTGAGCTTTTATTTCTGTTCTGCTGCCCAGGCGCAAATAGAGCAGATTGAGGCTACAGCAGAAGAGTTTGCCGATGCCATAGGCCCTGAGCATTTCTCATTTAAAGAGGCCGGTGCAATTAATTGCAGTGAAGTTTCGAATTTTGCAGTAAAACCTGCAGCATCTGAGAAACAGCTAGAGGCTAGAGAGAGCAAGAATTCTCTGCAAGCCGCCAAAGGACAGAGCTCTGTCAAAGGCATTGAAAAGCCTCATTTCACAGGTTGGGCCGACTATTATCATCACAGCTTTTATGGCAAGAAAACAGCTTCGGGTCATGTTCTACACCGTGAAAGAATGACGGCGGCACATCGCACCTTGCCTTTCGGCACTAAAGTAAAAGTGACCAATAAGGTGAACGGCACTAGTTGTGTTGTTGTGATTAACGACCGAGGACCCTTTACTCCATCTAAAGTTATCGACCTTTCACATGCTGCAGCAAGTCAATTGGGCATGCTGAGAGCCGGCACGGTGCAAGTGGCTTGCACCATCTTAGACAAGTCGGAATAGAGTTATGATCAAAAAAGGCGGCATGCAACTACGCAATGCGCCGGATATTCCGGTCTTGCACCAGATGCTCTCAAAGGCTGTCCAGAAGGGCGGCGAGAAGCAGTATGCCAGCTGGCGCAACGCCGATAATTTGCTAATCACGCTGGAAGTGGTAAGCACCTTAAAAGAGCGCAAGCTGATTTGGCAACTCTACTGCGAGAAAGCCGGGCGCAAGATTGAACTTTGCCAATGTGTCGGGCATGACATTCTGATGGTCTATAACCAAGTCTTGAACGCTGTGCAAGGAGCTTCATCGGCGGCTACTCGTCCTGATGACGTTTCAAGATTAAACCGTACAAGAGAGGCTCGCAATACCGCTCTAGATAAATTGCAAGCGCAGAGTCAGTCTGCTCAAAATTCTGAGAAAGCTGACAAAGCAGTGACAATTGAGCCTGCCAGACCTTCTCGTCCGGTAGAGCGACCGGTTACGGCTGAGTTTAGACCAATACCAGATCCTGAGCCAGACTCCAGAACAACTCAAAATCCAACTCCTAATCCAGCTCCAGTGCCAAATACAATACCGGCTCCAGTTATGCCGGAAAGGTCCGTGACACCACCGCCGACACCAGGGTCAGCGCCAGCATCAGGACCATCATCAGCACTGGGTCCGGCTGTCTCGCCCAACCAGAGCCAGTCTGGCGCTAATTCACCTCCGCCGAATTATTTTAAGGAAATCGAAAGGCCAAGACGAGTAGAGTCGCAGAAACCAGCTGACTCTGTCCCTAGCTCTAACTCTTTCCCAAGCCCTAGTGCGGGCTCCAATTCGAGTGCGAATCAGGCTCCGGCGCAACCTCATGCCGTGCCGCCTTCACAAGCTCCATTCCCCAACCCTGTGCAAGAATCTTTTCGCCAGGTTACTCCACCGCTAGAAGCTCCTAGACCACAGCCGGCTCCCCAGCCACAGCCTTCTTCCCAGCCGCAACCGGACAAGCAGACCGGGCAGAGACCCGCTTCTGCTCAAGATAGACCTGCAGATAACCGATCTTCAGATGATAGACCGGCAGTACCAGAACAAGGTGATTTGAAGAGTATTTCTTTGATCAAGTTGCTCAAGCAATATAAGGGCGCTAGAGTGAGCGGCAGGCTGCGAGTCGATACTAAAGATGCTTCGGCTGTGCTTTACTTAAACCAAGGTGAAGTCTTGCAAGCTATGCTTGGAGAATTGACCGGCGATGAGGCTCTCACTGAGATTCTTCTCTTGGGCGATGGTAATTTCTCTCTTTCAACCGGTATTTCGACAGTGGGTATGAAGCGCACTGTGGAGACCCCGGCAGAAGTTTTGCTCGCTAATCATCGGCAGATGGCTCATCTAGTCAAGGAATTGCAAGATTATGGTATGTCGGCTAATTCTACTTTTGTGAGAGCCGATGCTAGTTTGACCAAGGCGCAGTTCTTGCAGATTGCCGCCCATGAAGCGCCCATGGACCCCGAGGTTATGGCCGGCATTTATATCAAACTTGATGGCAAGCAGACTTTAGCCGATCTGGCTAAGTCGTCAAAAATGCCTAGGCTAAAGCTGGTTGAAGCAATCTATCACATGGTTTCTTTTGAGTTGGTCGATATTTCTAATGCTCCTGCCTCGGTGGCGCCGAAACAACTCACCGTAATTCCTAAGAAAATAGACGGTACGCTCATTCAGTCTGTGATGATGAGCCTGAGAAGAGAAGATACCGGTCTCTTTATCTATCCTGCTTTTCTGTATTTCCTAGAAGAAGAGTTTTTTCGCATTTATAGAAGCCGCGGTACTCTTTCTGTGGTGCTCTTTGAAATGCGCGACGAAGTTGTCACCGAGGGTGGTGTCAAACGCAGGGTCTTGCCTGGTTCGGCTGTAGCCGATGCCGCCAGGCGCATCACCGCCAAGAAGAGGCATACCGATGTGGTTGGGCATTATGAAGCTTACGACTTTGCCATAATGTTGCCCGATACCGGTCCCGCCGGTGCTAAGGTCTTCGTCAAGAAAATCACCAAATATTTGACCGAGACTGCGCTGACCGGAATGGACGGCCGTAAACTTTCGCTTACTTTTGCCTCCGCCTCTATTCCTGAAGATTTCACCAATCTCAATTCACTTTTAGGCGCCTGCGAGCTTACATTAGATGAGGCGCGCAACCGGGGCAAGATTTATTTGCAGTATGGCGATTTGCTCAAAGCAGATTCTTGAGAGTTGTTATTGCAAACATGAGCGCTCTTTGGTATGCGGCTTGTCTGTGCTTCAGCGGTCATTTTCGCAGTCGAAATTGTATTGCCATTAATACTATCGGCAAGAAGACTATAGAATGTCGTAGAAAGCGAAAAGGCTAAGTTACTAGAGGTCCTACAGTTGGTACATACTAGTCATGAATGACTGTTACTATAGCTTCAAGCGAGTTTTTCGCGTCTGTTTCCACTGCTTCTGATTTGCTGATTTCAGTCGGTGGAGTGCGGAAGCCTTAACGGAGCCCTGTCAAGCAATGAGACTTCTCGGTTGGTTTATAGATTGGCTTGAGGCTAAAACCGAGAGGATGAGGAAAGAGAATGGTCTCAAGCTTGATGAGTTGAATAAGATCTATCATTTTGGAGAAGAGATCAGCACAGAACAGGAGGCAAGAAATAGCGAAGACAAACTTTTAGCCGATCCTTTGGACCTTCTATCCCGCAGCTTGCTTCTTTCTTATTACCACCGGTTGCTTCTGAAAGTGGGTGCCAGTGATGCTGAACGTGCTAGTTTGTTAGAGTCATATATGCGTCATGTTGGCTGGCTAATTGAAAATATGCCGACCAGTCAATTGCACCAGCGCCTGATCTTTTCTCACTTTCTTCTAGGCAAAGCAGAGTCGGCCAAGGTAGTTGAACTTTGGCAGGTGCAAGTTTATAAGTATCCATCAGATCCAAGAGTATTAGGTAATTTCGCGGAATATATCAGGGTTTTAGATGGTCCAGCAGCCCATGCGCTCCTCCTCGATTGTCATCAATTGGAACCGCGAAATCCCGAATGGTGTGAGCGTTTATCGCGTATCTGCGAAGGCGGCGATGCCATAGCCTGGGCGGAGAAATGGCTGGAGAGGTCTGAGCGCAAACATCGCGGTCAAGCCTTAGAGACTTTGGCTTATTTGCATTTGAAAGCTGGCAATTTGCAGAAGGCAAATGGATATGCCTTCAGGCTTGGTTTAGGTAGAGATTGCGACGATAAGCATCACAGCGAAACAGTTCGTGGACTAGTAGCATTGCGCCAAAACAAGGTCTATCGAGCCGGAAAGCATCTGAGGCGAGCGGCGGAAGTCGGCTCCACACCCGTTTTATCTTCTTTTGGTCCGAGCCTGGAGTTAGCTTACGGTTTGCTCAAAGTTGGTGAGAGGAAGTTTGTTCTAGATTACCTCAGAGCCTGTGAAACTTTTTGGACTTCTGCGGGCAATCGTCCACAGATTTGGAGCCATGAGATTGAAGAAGGCAAGATACCGGCAGAATGGCTTCGCCGTTTTAGCGACGGATGAAAGCAAAGGCACTTGCGAGTATTGTGAGACCGGCTATGCTTGCTCTTGTTAGGCTCATTTTGCCGAAGGCTGGAAATTTTTGTCCAAAAAATTTTGCATCGGTATATATGCAGACACCCCGAATTAACTGGCGCCCTTAATAACTACCTCCATTGCAAAGCCGTTCTGAGTAAGGCAACAAGATAAGCCCTGTATCGGCTTTGCTGCGCATTTGAGGCATTTTCTTATGGCTGAATCAAAATCTGAGATTAAAACCGCCGACAAGCCTGTCGAGTCTGGAAGGGAAAACCAGAACAATACAAGCGGACATGATGCATCGACCGCCCTCTCGAGGGAAGCAATGCAATCTCTCACTAGCCTTAAGCAGGAAATCAAAGACCACAAACAGCAAGAAAAAAGTCAGTCTTATCTTGGCACTGCTTTCGATTATCTCTATAGAAAAGACGAGAAGTCTTTGGCTCAGTTGGAGTTGCTCGACAAGACTGCCGAGGAAGCGATTAAACGCGGTGATTTCAAAGCTGTTGAGAAAATGCGTCTAGACATCGACAAGCAGGTTAAAGAAGACCAGCGGGTGCGCGGTGTGCAAGGTGACATCAACTTTTATGGTTCGACCGGAGTCAAGGTGGGTGCCATCATGGTTGGTGGCCCTGTCGGTTGGGCTGCTACCGGAGCGCTCTATATGGCGGACGAAGCTAAACCGGCTGACAGAGCCAGCGAGCAGGTGATTGATGCCGGTCTAGGTTTGGCTAAGGGACTCGCCTTTAAGGGACTTGTTGGCGGTGTGCTTGGCGCCGACGTAAATCTGGGGCTCAAGGCTGGAGCCATGTCTCTGGGTGGTCGCAGCATAGAAACCGTGCTCTCGCGCGGCAACTACTATGATGAGAAGGGGCAGTTCGCCCCCGCTAGCGGACTCAAGAATGCCGCCGCCCAGAACTTTAGCCCGACCAACCTGGCTATGGATGCTGCTGCCGTCGGTTTGGGCTATGGGCTTGGCTACGGAGTCACCAAGGCATTCGGACCGGTATTCGAGCGAAGCGCCTTCTGGACCCGGATTGCTTCAAGCGGCATAAACGGCATGTCCAGCGGCGCCATTGCCGAAATCAATCTTGCTAGAGCGGCCGGTCAGTCGGTTTCACTTTCTAGAGTAGGAACGCGTGCTCTGGCTACCGGTGCCGTCTATTCCGTAGCAGCCATTCCAGGCGCCGTGCAAGCTGATCAGACTGACTTTAGACAATATCAAAAGCAAGGTACAGTTAAAGCCGAGAGATTGACCGAGGCTCGCAGCTGGCAGTCTGGAAACGGCGACAATATGACAGGTCAGGCTGGCGACTGGCTTCTTAGTGATGGTAAAGGGCACTGGACTGTCAAACCCGACATCTTTGCCAAAACCTATGGTGAAGTTCCTGGTAGCCCCGGAGAGTATATGAAGACAGCCCTAGGCACTGCTCGCCGCCTCACTTTCCCCACTCAGATTCAAACTCTTGAAGGTGTCGGAACTGGTAAAGCCGGTGACTATATGATGCGCGGCCCGGCGGGCGAGTATTACATTGTCGGCGCTGAGAAATTCAACTCGATGTATAGGCCCTACAAAGGGCAATAAATTTGAGAGAATAGCCGAAATGACCGAAGCATCTCGACTAATGAGTGCTTCGGTCCAATTCATGTAATGCTATAGGCAATAGTAGAAAAACGAAAAACAAAAATTCTTTTGAGTTGAGGCAAGTCCAGAAGGTTTGAGTGAACCCCGGGAGGAAATTGCTTTCGCTCCCGGGGTCAACCCAGAATGCTCATAGACCGTCAGGTCATGAGTTTGTCGAGGGCCGCACGCGCCGCTGTCAGACCTTCGATGCCGCTGTCGCCTTCGACAACGACTTCAGGCTCGATACCGTCGCGCACCGTCTGCCCACAGTCGCCCAGCCATTGCCCCGAAGGGGTGAACCAGTGACTGCGGGTGATGCGCAGTTTGACCGTAGAGCCAAACTTGTGCACGTCGATTTCGATCTGGCCGATGCCCTTGCCCGGAGTGCTGCCACTGCCGACCAAGGTGACCTTGCCCGGCTCGGAGTTCTCCACCAGTGAAGCGGTCAACATCTCAGCCGCGCTGGCAGTGCGACTGTTGATCAAGATGACCAGCGGTCGACCGCCGAGCAGGCAGGGCGGGCGGTCGAAGAAGATGTGTCGCGGCTTTTTGCCGGAACTTTCCACCTCGGCGAAGAACTGCGTATCGTTGACGCAGTATCTGCGACTTTCGACGGCATCGGCATCGATGCGGTTCTTGATCGTGCCCAGCACACCATTCTCGATGAAGACTGCCAGCACCGCCAGGGCTTCGTCCATACGACCGCCGCGGTTGTTGCGCAGGTCGAGGATGAGACCGCGATGGTCCTTGATCTTCTCGGCTTTGGCGATGAGGCGATCCCTCAAGCCGGCCTTATCGAAGTTGGCAATGTGCACATAGGCGATGCCGTTACCGCCGATGACGGCGCGAAGTTCTTCCGGCTCAGGCTGGGCTTTGCTGGGAGCGGCATCGCGCTGTGTGTCTCTTTGCGGTTCCACCAACCTTTCGGTGTAGGTGTCGCCGAGTGCGAACAGCAGCCGGTCGATGGCAGCCAGAGCGCCTTCCTCATCGCCGAACTGCGGTCGCTTCTGTTCCGCCAGCGCCTTTTCGAGCCTGTCGCGGTCATAGAAGTTACTGCGCAGGGTTTGTACAACCGCATGATAAAGAGCGAGGGCTCTTTGCCTCTCGCTGATCTGTAGCTTGTGTTTCATGAGATGCTCCGCGTTAAAACGCTCGTGAAAAGCTCGAAACCAGTTGGAAAGTAAATCTGGGCTGATTTTCTTTCCAACTGATTCCGAGCGGTTTAGGAAGAATTAGCTCTCGGCATTAGCTACCTCGAGCATGCAGTTCGACCACGACATTGAGCAGAGCTGGAAAGTCTTCCACCCAGACATCGTTTTCTTTGCCGGTCAGGCAGTTGCAGGCGTCTTGCGGGACGACAATGCTCGTCAGCGGCAGTTTTTCGCTCAACCCTTGCACTGTCTCCAGCACGCAAGCGTCGCTATTGACGCCGCAGACTCGGAGCCTGAAGGGCGTGTCGTACCCGGTGAGGATGCGGCAGGCGGCGATGACTTCTGTGGAGCCGTCGTTTTGGCTTTTGGAGACGACCTTGAGGCGCTTATAGCCGGCAAGCAGGTCTCGGAGCGATTGGAGGGTTTCGCCCATTTCGTGTGCGTCGAACTCGACCAGGATGACGGGCAAGTTTTGCTCCATCTGCTTCTGGATTTCTTGTTTGACGAACCACTGGGTGACCGCGTCTAGGGCGGCAGGATAGCCCGGCTGCATATCGATGACCACGAGGATGGTTTCGACTGCTTGGGCTTCGACAATGACAGGCGTGAGGCTGAGCCCTCCTTGCTCAGCTTGGTGCATTTCTTTATTCATGATTTTCTTTCTGTTTGTGGTTAAAAAAATGCCGAACTCCATCAGCTGCATGACGATGCAGAGAGGGTGTTCGACGGTGGCGATGGTTAGCTGGTTTTGACTTTGTGTCTCGACTAGATTGTTAGATGGATAATCTGACCCTACTTTTTGCTCTAATCTGAGTGCAAGTCATGAATGCGCGGCTTTTATCTCTTTTATTAGTAAACACTCATGCTAGCTGCGCCAAGCTAGTTTCAAGAGCTGAAAGATACGGTCTCTCGAAGTGAAAGTTGCGCAAGTTGCAAGAGTCTAGTTATGCTCGCCTAGTTCTGCCCCATGTTAATCATGCTCGTTTACTTCTGTCGGCCTAATCCCGGCTGCCGCCTGGCTGTATGCTTGTCCGTCTGCCGATTTCTTTTGGTTGGCAGTTTCGACTTGGTTGGCAGTTTCGACTGAGCCTGTTTTTCAGCTTAGAGACTGAGGTCGAAAAAGAGTTTTCTGGCTTCGGCGAAGCCTGCTTTTTCAAATACCGCCTCAAAGTCCTTGAGCGGGTAAAGACCTTCCACCAGATTGTCGATTCTCAGTTTTCCAGACGACAATAACTCTAAGGCTTCGTTGAAATCGCCATAGTTGAGCACATAAATTACTGGTTCGCGCTTGAGAAATTCAGCCAACTTGAACTGAAGCGGTTCATGCTGCCGGCTTTTCAAAATGAGCTTGCCGCCGGGCTTAATTGCCCGGCACATTTTGGCAATAACTTCGCTTGAGGCAAAGGTCTCAATGGCATAGTCAAACTCGCCTTCGGGCTCAGGCTTGTTTGGCTCTGACAGATATGTGTCGATGACCGGCAGTTCTGGAAACCCGTAGATGGTCAAAATGGCCTGCAGCAGTTCGGAGAACCGGTTCCTTCCAAAAATAGCGCCGTTTTCACCAGGCTTGATGCCGCTTTTTAATACTGCCAGAGAAGCTGCCACTGGCTCGCTGTAGGCAGCTGCTAGAAAGCTGACTCTGTTGTCTAAAGTCATAATTGAGTCTTGAGGCAGAAGGGCGAATTCGGCGAATCCACCATCGGCATCTATGCCGACAAAGCCTGTGTTGAGGCATACACCGCTGCTCAAGCAACCTTTGCACTGCTTGCAGGCCAGAACCGGATTGACGGTCACTCTGGCGCCAACTTTCAGCCCATCCACAGAGGCGCCTACAGCTTCGACCGTGCCGGCCAGTTCATGCCCCAAGATCAAGTCATCTTTAGTCGACAGCTCACCTCTGGCTGCATAGATATCTGTGCGGCAAAGACCGGCCAGCGCCACCCTGACAAGCACTTCTTGCGGTCCCGGTTTTGGCAGGAAGAGCTCTTTGAGCTCTACTTTGCTCCTATCTTTAACCAGAGCTGAAAACCTAGAGGCCATTGCTGAAGAGGTCCAGGGCTAGAACGTCTTGCAGGCGTCGATGCTTGTATTCTTCTACTATTTCGGTCAATAGGGCAAATTCACGATGAAAGCCCAGCGAATGCATCTCTTGGACGGCGCTTTCATGGTCAAAGCCATCAACCAGCATGCGATAAATGCAAACAGTTGCTCCAGTGCGGTCTTGTCCATGTAAGCAGTGCACAAAAATCGGCGTGCGGGTGAGGGCTAATTTGAGAAACTGTTCGATGTCTTTATCTTTTGGCTTGAAGAAAGGATTCATGGGGATGCTTTCATAGTCCATGCCAAGTACTTGCACAAGCTTTTCTTCTTCTAGAGCTTGCTGACTGTCTTCACGCAGATTGACCACAGTCTTGATACCGAAACTCTTTAGTTTCAAGAAGCCTTCACGGCTGGGCTGCCCGCCTCGCGAAAGCTTTTCGTTAACTACTCGAAAGTTAGGCAGATGCTCTATCAGTTCATTTTGCTCATTAAAATCGACGGACAAAGTAAAAATGCCTCAGTTTCGCTGGAATGGACCGGTTCACTGAAAGATAATAGTCGCCTGTAGCCGGTTGGGCAACTAAGGGGGAATTTATGACAACCAGTCAAGTCAAGGGTACTGCTCAAAAGTATGAAGAGAACGCCCTTAAGGACGCCATAGCCATACTTGACTTTGGTTCACAGTATTCGCAATTGATTGCCCGAAGGGTGCGTGAGCTTTCGGTTTACTCTGAACTCTTGCCTCATAGCATTTCGGTGCAAGACCTCAAGAGATTGAATCCGAAAGGAATTATCCTCTCGGGCGGACCAAACAGCTGTTATGAAGAACACGCCCCTCGCCTCGACAAAGAAATTTGGAAGCTAGGCTTGCCGGTTCTGGGTGTCTGCTACGGCATGCAATTAATGGCCCACGACCTGGGCGGTAAAGTTGAGCCGGCCCCGGTGCGCGAATATGGTCGCGCCTTGCTTACCATCCAGCACCACGGCGAACTCTTTGACGGACTCGACCCGACCATGGAAAGTTGGATGAGCCACGGCGACAGCGTCGTTCAGCTGCCTGACGGCTTCTCGACAGTGGCTTGTACTGCCGATACACCGGTTGCAGCAATCGCCGACCATGAGCGAAAGTATTTTGGAGTGCAGTTTCACCCCGAAGTTGTGCACACTGTCGGCGGTCGTGAACTGCTTTCTAACTTTGTGCTGAAGATCTGCCAATGCCCCAAGAACTGGACCATGAGCCGCTTTGTCGAAGAAGCCTGTGCTGCGGTTGCCAAACGTGTCGGCGATAAGAGAGTCTTGCTGGCTCTATCCGGCGGTGTAGACAGCTCGACTCTCGCCTTTCTATTGCACAAAGCTATAGGCGATAAGCTAACCTGTATGTTCATCGATCAAGGCTTTATGCGCAAGAACGAGCCTGAGTGGCTGGTTGAAACTTTTGAAAAAGAGTTTCACATCAAGGTCAATGCCGTCAACGCCGGAGCGCGCTTCATCTCTAAGCTTGCGGGCGTCACCGATCCGGAAGCTAAACGCAAAGCCATAGGGGCTGAATTTATTCGCGTCTTTGAAGAAGAATCGAAGAGACTCGGGCCTTTCGACTTCCTAGCTCAAGGCACTCTCTATCCTGATGTCGTCGAATCGGCCGGCACCACGGTCGATCCCAAGACCGGCAAACCCGTGGCTGTTAAGATCAAGAGCCATCATAATGTCGGCGGCTTGCCCGACGATCTGAAGTTTGAGTTGGTGGAACCTTTTGCCAAGCTCTTCAAAGACGAAGTGCGCTTGGTCGGCAAAGAGCTGGGCGTGCCCGAAAGTATCGTAGAGCGACATCCCTTCCCCGGGCCAGGGCTTGCTATCAGAGTCTTGGGCGAAGTCACTGAAGAGCGTCTGAAGACTCTGCGCGAGGCAGATTGGATAATCAGAGAAGAGGTGAAGGCGCATGGACTTTATCGTCAGATTTGGCAGGTCTTTGCCGTGTTGCTTCCCACCAAGTCGGTCGGGGTGATGGGCGATCAACGCACTTATCAAAATCAGATAGTCATGCGTGCGGTCACCTCTGAAGACGGTATGACAGCCGATTGGGCGAGACTACCGTATGATTTATTGGCGATTATCTCATCGCGCATCGTCAACGAAGTTCCTGGTATCAACCGCGTAGTCTATGACATCACCTCAAAACCACCGGCCACCATCGAGTGGGAATAGGGCTCAATGGCAAATTCAGACGAAACTCAAGGCAAAGCCTCGGGAGAGATTGAGAAGCCTTCAGCTCGACCCGACGCCTCGGCTAAGCAAGAAGAAGGCGGCAAGCATTGGCTCGATTATGCCAGAGATGAAGGCTTTGAGTTTGGACCAGCCAACAATCCCGACTCGCCTAAGCTGATCATTTCAGGACAGGAATTGTTGGCTCACACTTGCTCTCGCATTCTGCTCGGGCTCTTGCTCTTCTGGTCTTTTCTAGCTGGCGCTTGGGTGGCCGGTACGGCTTTGCACGACCCTGATACTTGTTGGTTAATGGCGCTTGGTCGCTATATCTTCGAGTCGCAAAGCATTCCCAGCACCGATCCATTTTCTTATACTTTTGCAGAGCTGGGTCGGGTGGGATCTGCTGCTGTCGGGGCTCTTTCTGGTGTTGAGTTGGGTCATGGTTCAGGCGCTCTTCCTGGACGTAATTTCGTACTCTATCAGTGGCTTTCGGAAGTGTTGTTTTATGTCGTCACCGCCTATGGTGGCTTGTTGGCTGTTTTGATGCTCACCGCTTGCTGCATTGTCACCGCCTACCTGTCTCTGCCTCTAAGCGTGGCGGTGAAGCGCGAGTCGAATTTCCTTCTTGCCATAGTCGCAACTTTGCTTGGCATGCTCAGTGCTAGCTTTCATACACTTGTCCGACCGGAGATTTTCTCCTTTGTCTTTTTGTCAATTTATTTGCAGTTGATTCACCATAGTCGGGCTGATTACCTCACCGGCGGTAAAAAGCTTTTTCCAATTGTTCTGGTAGCGGCACCGCTTATGGTGTTATGGGCTAATATGCACACCGGCTTCACAACAGCATTTAGTCTCGTCACGGCTTGTCTTTTGGGTGCTGTTGGCGGCGCGATATTTTTTAAGGCTGAGAATAGAAACTTGGTAGTGCTTTTCACGATTGCATTATTTGGCATGGCAGCTGCGAGTCTGATCAATCCCTACGGAATAGGTTTATGGCTCTATATTCCAGAGCTTTTCTTTTCCCGAATGAATCAGTTCATCGTAGAGCTTTCACCTCTAGATCCCACTAAAGTTATCTATTGGCCATATCTCGCCCTAGTAGTGCTCTACGTTGTTACTTTCATCCGCACCATAATCTGGTATCGCCGCGATACTGGGACCAATTCGCCGGAGCTTCGTCGCCGGCTGCTTACCGAGATATTGATTTCTTTCTTGATTGGCTCGATAGGAATCTTCAACTCATTCAAGACCAGTCGGCTTATTGTTTTTGTCGCTCTGATGCTTGTTGCTGAGGTATCTGCCTTGAGCGGCTTGCGCCGGCTACTTGCTGTCAAGGAAGAAGAGCCTAAGCCGCAGATTGAGCGGAATGACAAAGGAGAGGCAATAATAAAGTCTCAGAATCACCTGAAAGGCTTTTGGTGGAATTTTGACCACCACACGCTCGACATATGGAAAGCCGGCGGAGCCGGTGAACTAGCGATAGTTTGTTTCTGCGCTCTTGCCGGTGTTTCGCTCATTGCCAGTAGGGTTGTAAAGCCTGAGCTGCCCGCTTCTTCCGCTGCTTTTCAGGTGCCCAGTCAGAAAGCGATGACCTTGGCCACCGCCGATGAAAGGCTTCGGGGGCGTGTCTTCAATGATCCGCAGATTGGTGATGTTCTTATCTATAGGAGCCCTGGAAAACCTAAGGTCTTTATAGATACCAGGTTTGACATGTACGGAGATGAGCATGTCTTGAACTATAGGGCAATAAACGAGTGCCAGAATGGGTTCCAACAAAAGCTCGCTGCTTTGAAGGTCGATTGGGTGATCTTGCAGCCAAAGGCTCCGCTTGCGAAATTTATTCGTCAAGAGGCGCAGGCTGCGAAGGGCTGGCAGATTTTGTTTGAGGATGAGACGGCCTTTATTGCTGCAAGAAAGTCTTGATAAAAGTGGCCCGATTTTGATTTTTTGCTATTGGGCTGGACTTTTAAATTGAAAGCTTAACTCTGGTTGTGTCTTGTTGAAATAGCAAGAAATTGTCGAGAATTTCTTGCTATTTGATTTGCAGCCCCCAGTCATAGTCGTTGACTTTGTTTTGGGGCTTTGGCACCGGATGGTTGTAAGGGAGTGCGCCTTGTGGAAAAGTCTCGATTTTCGATGTGGGGCTGCCGGTCTGTTTCTATGTTAACTTGTTCTTGGCATCGTGAACAAAAAGGTAGAGCCCTCTCCTTTGGATGATTCGACCCAAATTTTGCCGCCATGAATCTCTACCATCTCTTTGCAAATGGTCAGTCCTAGCCCTGAGCCGCCGCGGGTTCTTGCCGTTTGATTGCCGACTTGCTGGAATCGTTCAAATATCTGATTTTGGTCTTCTGGCGATAGGCCGGGACCTTGGTCTTCAACCGAGAAGATGACCGAATTTCCGCTGGTACGAGCTTGCAGTGTCACTGTCCCTCCAGGCGGGCTGAATTTGATGGCATTCGACAAAAGATTGGCGATAATTCTCGGAAGCATTTGTGGGTCGGCTTTGACAGAAGCATTTCCTGGACGCAGTTTTAGGCTAACGCCCATTTCAGCCGCAAAGCCCGAGCTTTCTTCGATAGCTGCCTCTAGAATCTCTCTTGCTTGCAAAGTCTCGGGCTGGATGTTGAGCATTCCTGATTTGATTTTTTCGATGTCAAGCAAGTCGCCGATCAGAACAAGCATGCGCTTGCTGCTGCGCTTGGCTCCAGCTAGATGTCTGTTGTATTTTTCTGTCGCGCTTTCGTCGTTATATGCGCCTTGGGCGAGCATTTCCAAAAAGGTTTCTATTGTCATAAGGGGTGAGCGTAAGTCATGGGTGACCATGGCCACTACCTCTTGCTTGAGTTGTTCGGCTTGGTAACGTTCGGTGATGTCGTGGAAGACGGCAATGAACTCGTCGCTCTTGCGTTGACCTGCGGCTTCTTGCGTATCTGCCGTGTCTTGTTGCAGTTTGCGCAATGACAAGAGCACTTGTCTCTGACTGCCATCACGGCGAACAATAGTGAATGAAGCAGGTTTGGATGTGTTGACGTTGCGCAATTGCTGTCTGAACGCGCTGAATTTTTCTTTTTCTTCGCTGGCAAGAAAATCGACAAAATGGCTTGAGAGAACTTCGTCGGCTTCAAGGTCGAATATTTGTTGGGAGGCGGCGTTTACTCTCAGAAATTTGAAGTTTTCATCAAAGGCGGCAATACAGTCGTGAGCTGATTCGAGAATTATTTTTTCTTTGCTGATGGCGCTTGAAATTTCGGCTGCCATTTTATGAAAGAAGTGGTCTACTTTGGCGATTTCATCTTCGCCGCGCAGAGGCTCGTGCAGTGGGCGATTAGATGCCAATCTGAAGTTATTTTCGTTGATGATATTTAAGCGGTGTACAATGCTGCGACTGAGAAGAAAGCCTAAACCGAGTGTGAAGAGTATGTTGGCTACGCTACCGGCAAGCAATAAATTCTGAATTTTGGTGCGTAGTATTCTCTGTTTTTCTGGGCTGGCTTGGGCGATGTTGCGACCGGCATCGCGCAGGTTGAGCAGCTCTTGCGAGAAGTTCATGGTCGTGTCGCGCAGTTTGACATAGTCGTCGAGCGGCGCTTCCTCTCCGGCTAATTTGGCTCGGCGATATGCTCTTCTGGCTTTAGCCATTTGGTGTTGTGCAGTAAGAACAATAGAAAGGGTCTTGTTTACCCGTCTAGATAAATCTACATTGTCTTTGGTTAGTTCGCGCAAGGCGGCGAAATGCCCCTCTATACTTTCTTTGAGCGTGAGATATTGCGATCCCATTTCAGGGTTTAGGTGAATAGAGTCGTGCTCTCCGAAATTGGACTTAAGGGCAAGAATGTCTCTGATAAGGTCCATGACTTCATCGGAGAAGCGGCGAGCTTTATCTGCTGACCGGGCCTCTGCCTCGGCTTGATCTTGCAAATTGGCGACCACCGCCAGAATGCTCAGCTGGAAAACCAAGGGGACTGATATTAGTATCAGTATCTTGGTTCCCAGGCTCTTGAGGATTTTCATATCCTGTTTATCCCACGCAGCTGGAACCTTAAATCATCCACTGAAAATAACCCACCGCAAGGTGAGCACCGAAAGTCATCCGCCGGCAGGCAGCCAAATTTGCTTGTCTCTGAATTAGTTACTAATTTGCTGTTATGAGGCAGTTGTTTCGCCTTTGTCGGTCTCTGGTATATTTACTGGCATCGTTGACGATTCATTCTTGGGTAGAAACTGAATGCCTAAAATTCTCTTGGTGGAAGATGACCTCGATCTGGCTGATATGCTGGAAAGTTGGCTCAGTGGTGAGAAATATACTGTCGAGGTGGCCAATGACGGCGCCATCGGGCTTGAGCTTTTGCGTATGTCGGGTTTCGATGTGGTGGTGCTCGATTGGGATTTGCCCAGCATGGCAGGCATCGATGTGCTCAAAGAATATCGCAAGGGTGGTGGGCTAGCGCCGATAATAATGCTCACCGGCAAGTCTGAAATTGCTGATAAAGAATCTGGCTTGGGCACCGGTGCCGATGATTATCTGACCAAGCCTTTTGCTGTCAGAGAACTTTCGGCAAGAATAAGAGCCTTGCTGAGGCGCCCGCAAGGATTGCAGACAACTGTATTTAAGTGTGGAAACCTTGAACTTGATGCCAGCAAACACAGAGTGACAGTGGCCGGTGCAGAAGTGCATCTTTTACCACGCGACTTTGCCTTGCTTGAGTTTTTTATGAGGCATCAAGATCAAGTCTTTAGCGCCGAAGCATTGATTTCTAGGGTCTGGTCAACTGATTCAGACGCCACACCCGAGGGATTGCGAACTGCCATCAAGCGCATCAGAAAAAAGATTGATGTGCATGAAGATGAGACTAAGTCGGCAATTGAAACAATTCCCCGGGTGGGTTACAGATTTCGCGCAGTGTAGAGTGAAGGAGGCTTGTTGAACTTCAGGCAGTCTTCACACTGCGCTTGATTTCGATTGGTTCCACCAAACATGCCTTTTCTATCGATCTACTTATTTGTATCTGGGATTGAGCGGATGTGGCTCGGGCTTGCCGGGCTTGTCACCAGGGTCTGTAGGCATAATGGGCTTGATCGGTTTGATTGGCTTGATCGGTTCCATCGGCTTAATGACGTCTTTGCCGCCATTAAGTATGATACCGTCGCACTCGATTCTTTTGCCTGTGACGGAACAATGCAAAATCAGGTCGGGAAGCTGCGATGGACTTCTGTTGGGTTTCTTCTGCATGTTGTTTAGTGCTTCACTGTCGGTCTGGGCGGGTGTGTTGGCACCGCTTTTGCTGTTCACTAAGTTGCGGTCGCCGGTGGTGGCAAGATTGGTTTTGCCGCTCTGCAGGCGGTCTAAAACTTCGGACATCATTTTGGCTTTGGCGTCGTCTTGGGGCAGCTTCATAGCCTGAATTTCTTGAGGGGCGGCGTGTTTGCTCAAAGCTTCAATATTCATCTTTATTGTCCTCTGGTAAGAAAAGAGTGTTTCGATGTCACCTAATGTAGTATCAATTTTTGACCAAGAGGTGACTTTACTGTGACCAATCTGTGACTGCTCTACCCTCTTCAAATTTAGATTTTGATGGTTTTCTGAGCTAGGCAGATGCTCACAGACTCAGGTCTTTAATAACTCTCAAATCTAGGCAATCGCTCACAGACTCTTGTCTTGAATAATTCGTAGAACTAGCCAATTGCTCAGCCTTAGATGAGGCTAAAAACAGAAGAACCCTGCCGAGAAGCAGAGTTCTTTTGTTTGACCCCGAGCAAAACTTTTACCAGCTAAGTGCGCCTTGTCTGAGCGGCATCTCTTTTCTAATATCTTTATCCATGTCTCTTTCCGGCTTTTCTTGAGGTGGTTTGGGTTGCGGCAATTTCGGCACAGGCAACTCACTTCTGTCAGGTGGGCAGAATTCTTTACCTGGATAGAGTGGATATAAGAAGCCTGGATCTTTGATAGCTTCTTGCGAGCCGCCCGGTCGGCGTTCTTGAGAGGGCGGGTGAGGTTGCATGTTGCGCGGCTTATCAGCGGGCTGACTTTCTTGAGCACGTGGATGGGGCTGCATGTTGCGCGGCATATCAGCGGGCTGACTTTCTTGAGCGTGCGGGGGGGATTGCATGTTGCGCGGCTTATCGACTGGCTGCGCTTCTTGGGCGCTCGTTCTGGGCTGCATATCTTTAGGCTGGGCATGAAAGACAATCGAGCCATCAAGTTGGATCTGCCCGGGAGCGACTTGTTTGTTGCCTGTATCTGTCTGTCTGTAGATCTTTTTGAGGATCTCTAGTTTGCTCTCATTGTAGACTGGTCCGCCGCTTCGTCCACCGTCTTTCAGGCGTTCGTGGTCGCGAGGGCTGAATTCTTGTGGTGTGTATAGTTCTTCATAGAGACTGCGTTCGCTCACTGCACCGCGATTGATGTTTTGGTTCTCGGTTTGTTGGCGATAAGCGAGATCATCGTTGCTGGTAATTCGGTCCATATTCGGGGTCCTCGAAGAAAATTTGATGCTCTAAAGATAATCGGCAGAGCCGACCGAAAGGTGACTCTTCTGTGACCGAACCGTGACCAAGTCTGCAAGCGAATAGAAATAGCCGCCTTTAAATAGCGGGTGGATTGGTCGGCTTTTCACGAAATTTTTATATATAAAGCTCTATATTACTGGCCTAATTTATTTTCTTATCAACGGAAGACTGCATTGAGAATGACTCAGGTACAAGGCTCGCCACAAGAGCCTGATATTGCCTACCAGAATTCTCCAAGTGCTCTTGGGGTCTCCGAACTCGCGCCGGGGCAAGAGTTTGCCGGCGTCTATCAGATCAAGCGGTCCTTGGGCGGCGGCGGCATGGGGCGGGTCTATGAGGTTGTCCATAAATATTTAGAGAAGCCCATGGCTCTCAAAGTATTCCAATCGGTAAGTGGAAATATCTCAAACAGTGAGTTTCAGCGTACTCTCAAAGAGGCGAGGGCCCTTTCGCGGCTGGCTCATCGCAATATAGTCAAAGTCTATGATGTGGCCACTGATGGAAAGTGCGCTTACTTTTCAATGGAGCTTGTGCAGGGTGAAAGTCTTGAAACCCTCTTGAGCAAGCTCGGATCGCTTTCGGCGTCTTTGGCCTTTCAAATATTCGGGCAGTTGATGGAAGCCCTCGACTATGCCCATAACCGTGGTGTTATTCACCGAGACATCAAGCCCGGCAATATCATGATTGTTTGGCAGTCCGACGGCAGCGCCAAGGTCAAGCTAGTTGATTTCGGCATTGCCAGCTTTTATGGAGAAGCTTCTAATTCCATCTCTCTGACAAAGAGCGGCGAGGTGCTGGGGAGTCCGCTTTATATGAGTCCGGAGCAAGCCGTAGGTCAGAGAGTTGATAAGCGCACCGATATTTATTCTTGTGGTCTGGTGCTTTATGAAATGCTTACCGGTCAGCGCATTTTTCAAGGTGAGTCGGCCATGCTCACCCTGGGCATGCATATTGGCGAAGACCCAGTGCCGATTTTGTTGGAGAAGTTTGGGGAGGATTCGCCGGCGGCAAAAGTGATTGCCGGTTGTCTAGAGAAAGAGCGTGATCGCCGTTATCATATGGCTGGTGAAGTTCTTGATGATTTGAATTATCTTGAGCTCTATCCCTTTCGCTATCAGGGCGCCATCTTAAGAAGCAAGAAAAGCCCGCGCACCAGCCAAAATAAACTTGAGGCAAGGCAGTTGTATACCAGCTCTCTCAGCCCTGGTCGGACCATGCCATGGGCTGTTCTTGCTTGCTTCTTTCTTATTCTTGCCGGGCTCAGTCTTGGTTTGATTTTTTATTCCACGAGAGACTCCAAGGTCGGTGCCGGGAAGCTGACCACTGTGCCAAGCTCTATTTCAGTTAAACAAGATGAGGCGGCGCAGACAGAGCAGCGCCAAAACAATGATGAAATGGCCAAACTTGATGCATATCTCTCTGCTACCACCCCTTTTTCTCGGCTTGAGAAGCGAGAAGGGCGTCTCTGTCGTGTCTTTAGCTTTGCCAAAGATAGTTCGATAGGCTTTATCATAAATTCGAGCGGACTGCCTAGCGATGCTGCCGGCGACTTGGTTTTTGCCGCCGATGAAGAACTGGCATTCGTGCCCTTCACCAGTATCGGTCGCTATCCGAAACTCTTCCAGCGCTTTCGCTCGGATGACTTTGTCGCTGTCGAGATCAGGCGTAATCTTTCGGTCAATAGCGAGACACTTTCTCATCTTACCCATATGAAGAAACTGCGCCGTTTGGTGCTGGAAAGCACTGACGTGCGCAATGACCTTTGTGAGACTCTCAATCAGCTTCCCGCTCTCGATGACTTGACTATCAGCGGCAGTCGAGTCGAGCCTGAAGCTTTGGCTAAGTGGCGGGGGGTGGCTAAGCTCAAGCACTTACGATATAGCGCTTCCGCCACCACGGCTAGTTTGCTTGATGCCATCAAGAGCGCCACCGACCTAGAGAGTCTCAGCATTTACGGTTTAGAAATAAATGCCGCTGATTTGAAGACTCTGACTAAGTTTAAGAAGCTGGCGCAGCTCAAGTTTACCGAGCCAGACTTGACTGCGGAAGACCTTGCCGTCTTGACCGCTCTGCCTGAGTTGCAAACATTAAGAGTAAATGGCTGTGTAGTGGGACCAATATTTGAGCCGGTTATAGCTAAGTTCAAAAAACTGACGTTTATGGAAGCCCCCTTTGCTTACTGGACTTATATTGATTACGCCAAACTGAAGAAAGATCGAAAAGGCAAGCCCGCACTAAACTTGCGCGAGACAAGAGTGGTCGATCTAGAAGACGGACTTGCGTCGGAGTTCGAGTGATGCGGCGGATGTGGCATAATCTCTTTAACCCGCTTTGAACGGGCTATTGGGATTAATGTTTTTGCTCAACTTTATTGGGAAAGGCGATATGGAAACCAAACTGGCTGGCAGAAGGGTGCTGGTGACTGGCTGTGCCGGTTTTTTGGGACCTTGGGTTTGTGAGCTTTTGCTCGAGAAAGGTGCGCAAGTTGTCGGTCTCGATAGAGAGTACAAAGATGCTTCTCGCATTTACGAAGTGCAGCGCCGCTATTCCTCCCTTAAGTTAGTAAATATAGATATCGAACACTACGATGCTCTCTTCAAGACCATAAAAGATGAAGGCATCGAGGTCATTTTTCATTTGGCCGCCCAAGCCATTGTGGGAGTCGCCAACGAAAATCCTCTGCCGACCTTTGCTTCCAATATCATGGGCACCTGGAATCTCATGGAATCTGTTCGCCTTTTGCTGAACCAGGGGGCCAAGATTGAAGCCCTGGTGGTGGCCTCGTCAGACAAAGCATACGGCGACCAAGAAGTTCTGCCATATCTGGAAGATGCACCGATGCAGGGGCGTTTTCCCTATGATGTTTCGAAAAGCTGCGCCGATTTGATAACCCGCTCATACTTCCATTCTTATTGCTTGCCGGTGGCTGTTACTCGTTGCGGCAATCTTTATGGCGGTGGCGACCTAAACTTCAGCCGCATTGTACCTGGCACAATCAAGGCTGTGCTTGCCGGTGAGGCGCCGCTGATAAGATCAGACGGTTCGCCGGTGCGTGACTATATTTTTGTCAAAGACGCAGCCCGGGCTAATATAGCTATTGCCGAGAGACTATTGGACGATAAATCTATCGCCGGCATGGCTTTCAACATTAGTAACGATGCCCCTGTCTCGGTATTGCAAATTGTAGAGTCTATTCTCAAAACTCTCAAACGCGAGGATCTCAAGCCGGTGGTGCTCAACCAGGCCAGTCGCGAGATTCAGGCCCAATATCTCAGTTCTGCCCGTATGCGCGAGATTTTGGGCTGGGCGCCGCAATATAGTCTTGAGCAAGGCTTGACTGAGGCTGCCGCCTGGTATGGCGCTCATCTTGCCAGGGTGGCGGCTAAATAACCAACGATTTGCCAGTCGGGCTCTTTTTATTTATCATATGAGCTTTGCATACTGAGGAGATAGCTCATGCTGAGCCCATTAGCTGGTAAACCGGCCACCGACGAAATGCTCGTCAATGTTCCCCGTCTGGTAACCACCTATTACACCGATAAGCCCGACGTCTCGCAGCCTTCTGAAAGAGTCGCTTTTGGTACTTCCGGTCACCGCGGCTCCTCTCTCAACCGAGCTTTCAACGAAGAACACATATTGGCAATCACCCAAGCCATTTGTCTCTATCGCCAAGAAAACGGCATCAACGGCCCCCTTTATCTCGGCATCGATACCCATGCTCTTTCCGAGCCTGCCTTTGCCAGTGCTCTGGAAGTGTTGGCAGCTAATGAAGTCAATGTCATGATTGACCAAGACCTTGGCTTCACCCCTACTCCTGCTATTTCGCTGGCTATTTTGAATTACAACAAAGGTCGCAAGAGCGGCTTAGCTGACGGAATAGTGATCACTCCCTCGCATAACCCACCTCAAGACGGTGGCTTCAAGTACAATCCTCCCTCCGGTGGACCGGCCGACACCAATATCACTGGTTGGGTCGAGAAGAAAGCCAATGAGCTTATTGCCGCCGGCTTGAAAGGTGTGAAACGGGTTCCCTTTAGACAAGCTATGGCCGCTTCCACTACCCACAGATTTGATTATGTTGGGCTCTATGTCAAAGAACTGGCATCTGTAATCGATATGGAAGCAATTGCCAAGTCGGGCATCAAGGCTGCCGTAGACCCCCTAGGCGGCGCCGGTATTGCATATTGGGAGCGCCTTACTGCCGACTATAAGTTACCTATCACCGTGGTCAACAAGAAAGTCGACCCATCATTCTCATTCATGCACGTTGACTGGGACGGTAAGATTCGCATGGATTGCTCATCGCCCTATGCCATGGCCGGGCTTATCAAAATGTGTGAACACTATGACTTAGCCTTCGCCAACGACACCGACCACGATAGGCACGGCATCGTCACCCCTGCCGGTCTAATGAATCCCAATCATTTCCTCTCTGTGGCTATCGACTATCTCTTCCAGAATCGCACCAATTGGCGTAAAGATGCCGCCATCGGCAAGACTGTCGTGAGCACTTCGCTCATCGACCGTATTGCCGCCAAACTAGGGCGTAAACTGGTGGAAGTGCCGGTGGGCTTCAAATGGTTCGTTGAAGGTCTAATTGACGGCTCCTTTGGCTTTGGCGGCGAAGAAAGTGCCGGGGCTTCTTTCTTGCGCAAAGACGGTTCTGTCTGGACTACCGACAAAGACGGTATTATCTTGGCTCTGCTTTCTGCCGAAATCACCGCCGTCACCGGTAAAGATCCCGCCAAGCACTATGCTCGTTTGACCGAAGAGTTCGGCGCCCCCTGCTATGCCCGCATTGACGCGCCGGCCACCCCGGAAGAAAAGAACAAGCTGAAGAAGCTCTCGGCTGAAGACGTTAAGGCATCGGAATTTGCCGGAGAGAAAATAGTCGGCAAATATACCAGTGCGGCAGGCAATAACGAAGCGATCGGCGGTCTGAAAGTGGCTACCGAGAACGGTTGGTTTGCCGCCAGACCTTCGGGCACAGAAGATGTTTACAAGATTTATGCCGAATCATTCAAATCGGAAGAGCATCTCAAACAAATTCAGAAAGAAGCCCAAGAACTGGTCAAGGAAGTGCTTTCTCCCCAGCCGCAAAAGGCTTAAGGTCTGTTCGTAGAAACCCGATTTACACTATTGGGGCGCTGACTAAACTAAGAGTATCTACTCTGGTTTTCTTTCATGCCTAACCCCATTCAAATTGCAGAAATCGCGCAAGCCGCTGGACGGGCTGCCGCGCCTCTGGCTAGGGAGCTGGCGGAGGAAGCTGCTCAATTGCTTGGTCATGGCTCCCTGGCTAAATCTAGTTTGGTTGAAACTGGTTTGACTAGAACCGGCCTGCAATCGGCGGGTACAGAAACAGCTGCGAAGAAGCTGGCTATAAATGAAGCCCTGCCTAAACAGTTAGCTGCCGGAGAAGGTGGACGCGCCCTTAGCCTTAGCGAGGCGACCAGCCGGGCGGCGGCTGTACCCAATCCGTATTTGGCGGAATTCAATGCTTTGCAGAAAGACCCGTCTTATCGCCGTGCCATTGATATAGCGCGCGGGCGAATTGATTCGAGCAGCAGCGAATATTCGCTAGCCTTTCGCCAGCAAAGAGAAATGCGCTATGGTTTGACCAATAAATATGCCTGGGCAGTGCCCAATCAAGAGGCTTTAGCCACTATTGCCGCAGAAGGTCGGGTGGTTGAAGCCGGCGCCGGTTCAGGCTATTGGGCGAGTCTTTTGCGGGCGATGAAGACCGATGTGATCGCCTTCGATAAGCATGGCACCGACCTTGCCGCTAACCATTTTCATAAAGCCAGCCCGGTGAAAGCTTGGACCGATATAGCCAGGGGCGATGCCGCGGCGGTAAAGCCCCATGGTGATCGTTCGCTTTTCATGAGCTTCCCGCCGCACGACGAACCTTTTGCCTATGACGTGCTCAAAAACTATCGCGGCAATCGTTTTGTCTATGTCGGCGAAGGTCCCGGCGGCGTCACCGGCGACGACAAATTTTTCAATTTGCTGGCTAAGCGCTGGAAAGAAGAGAAAACAGTGGCTATACCAAATTGGGAAGCTTCAGATGGTTTTCTGCGTGACGCTCTCACTGTTTATGTCAGGCGCTAAATTTATCTCTAGATTTGTCTCTAGATTTGTCTCCAGATTTCTCTCTAGATTAGTCCCTAAATTAAGACAGCTATTTTTCTGACACAACTTTGACATTGCCAAATTAGAGACTCTTTGCACAAGGGCGTTGTCCGTTTTTCTTCAGGACTTACTAAGATGGCAGAAAGAGACTTCGAATCTAAAAATCGTCAGGGCGATATGCCGCCGCAAACTGCAGAAGCTTTGCAGTCGGCAGTAGACTTTGACGCCGATATCTTGGTCAAGCCGCTAGTGATGCAGGCAGAGCAGAATGACAAGATGGAAGCGCAAGGTGTCTTACCCTCTTTAAGCATAGATATTGGTGCAAATGTCGATTCGGTGGGTAACAACTTTGATCGGGCAGTCGACGGTGCCTTTTCTAAAGGCAGCCTGGTCTCAGATATAGGCAATCACACAGTGGCAGTCTTTAGCGGTATGGCTGATGCCGCCAAAGAGGCATTTGGCTCTGGTCGTCGCAGCGACATGGTTGACAGCATAGAGCCTGCGCTGGTGAGCGAAGGTAAGGGCGTCTTTGCCCAGGCTCTGGAAGAGAAGAATCCCCAGGCTCTCAAGAATTTTTTAGACAAAGTTTTGCCGCAAGACGGCAGTCAGGCTGTTGATAATGAGCGAGTGGCTTTACTTGCACGTCTGGCCTTAGAGCACAATAACGAGCTTGGCGGCGAAGTGCAGATGGGGGCAGCCTGGGCTGATATGCGCACTCTAAGAAAAGGTGACGAGCAAGATTTTGCCAATGCCGAGCACTATCTCTTGCAGGCTTCTTACGGCGCCAGTGAATATAATGCAGAAGTTGCCACCGGTGCGATTCTGCCTGCTGTCTATGATTTAGGTAAAGAAGCTATGGGGTGGCGGGATCAGATGGCTGGAATGGACCAAAATGAAATGGCCGCCAGTCATGAGGTTTGGGCTAGGCGAGCCGCTTCTGCTCAAGATGGTGGCTTTTCTGATGGTACTATGATTGGTGACATTAAGAATGAAGCTATCGAAAGAGCCTCTGAAGTGATGAAGATTTTGACTATTCCCGCCGGTTCAGAACCCAGTCTCAATCAGTATGCCTGGCAGATGGCCGGCTTTAGCCGCGGTCTTTCGACCAGAGAGAAACCAAGTTGGTAGCAGCTCTTAATCTGTAGAGACTTTTGATTTGTGGAGGCTCTCGATTTATATTGGCTATCGATTTATATAAGCTCAGCGCCGGCGTGGCTCTTTGGGAGGCGACGGCTGAAGTGCTTCGCTGGCGTCCAGCTTTAGGGCTTTCCAACTGCCGGTCACCAAGCCGTTTGCCTTGGCGCTCACTTGCTCGGCTTCTTTGTCGCGACCAAGAGTCTTGAGCAGATCGGCTAGACCTTTTTCGGCATGCATAGTGTCTTTGTGGGTCGGCCCCAGTGCTACTTTTCTGATATTTATGCAATGGTTGTATTCAGTCTCGGCTTCGGCATAACGACCTTGCACGTGAAACAAGGTGGCTAGGTTATGGTGGCAGAGCGCCACCGAAGCATGGCTCTTGCCGTAGGCGATGCTATAGACTTGCAGGCATTTGCGGGCATAGTTTTCGGCTTCGGTATAGCGACCCATCAAATAGTGCAACCCGGCAAGATGATGTCCGGTGTCGGCGACATTGGGGTGATTTGAGCCATAAAGCGAAATCTTTAGTTGCAGAGAGCGACCCCAGATCATTTCTGCTTGTCCAAATTTTTCCATAGCAAAAAGCACTTCGCCGGCTTTGTCTAGCGCTTTTCCCAGGCGTGCATCTTTAGCGGCAAAGCCTTCCGCCTGCGAAATGGCTTGATTCCAAAATTCCAGAGCTTTGTCGTAATGCCCGCTGGCGAAGGCTGCTTCGGCTTTCTCCTCTAGCTCTTCATAGGACAGAGCCGGTACTTTGTTTGGCACTTCTGCTGCTGCTGCATCAAATCTCACCTTGGCAGACCAAGCGGCGTGTTCAGAGGCACCGGCGGCGGCAGTCTGATTGTTAGTTTGACTGGGGGGCGGGGTCGGTTGCACGGCATTGAGTGAATTATTAGACTGGCGAGCTTGCGCTGCTTTTTGTGCGCAGGCTCTGAGATTTTCTGCTTCCAGTTCGCGGTGGGTTTGATTGAGCAGATCGGCATAAGCATGTAAGACTTGCAAGACACTGGCATTATCGGCGCCCAGTTGTTTAGTCTTGATACTGAGAGCGGCTTTGTATAGTGGCTCTGCCTGTCCATACTTTTGCTGCATGTGATAAATCTGACCCAGCCTAAAGGCAGAGTCAGCATAAGACAAATGCTCGGTGCCGTGAATTTCTCTGAATATATCGAGGATCTGACGACCGGTCTTTTCGGCTCTGCGGAACTTGAACTGCTTGGTGAGTACGTCGGTCAAGCCGACCAGGGTGATGATATAGCGCTCGTCTGCTTTGCCGAAGTCTTCAGCCTCCAAAAGGGCGGTCGATAGTAAGAGTTCAGCATATTCATGATTGCCGGCTCTAGAGGCTTCAACAGCCAATTTGAAAGGCTTCTGCCAGTCGTTATCCATTTAGGTGTTATCCGGGTTAAGTGTTATCCATGGTCAAACAAGACAAATCTATTTCATATCTCTGCTTCTTTCCTCACACTGATTACCCTTAAACAGATTGTTATATTATGATGCGTCCAAATTTGAATTGTTTGTAAGAGACTCGTGGTAATTTTCGTTTTAGTAAATTTAGTTCTGGCTGTGCGACAAAGCGGCCACTGCTTAACAGTTGTCTGCATTTATCTAGATGCAATTGTTTGAAAAAGCTCGCTCTGATAGCAATGGCACAATCTAGCGCTGATACCAAGCATTTGCCTGCATCACTAATTTCTCTGTCAAGGCGAAGTCCCAAATCAGTAAGTCTTTCTTTGGCTCTTTTAGCTCTTTTTCTAGTTTTTTCTTTGCGGCTCTATACCGCCCTAGCCTCAGTTGGAGTGAAGAACCGAGGTAGGGCGGTGAGAGCCCAAACCAGCACCGGCTAATGTCATAAAGTTGCTCGCCCGAAGCTAACTCTATTTGCTTGCTGATGAGCCATCAAATACGGTGCTGTTTGTTTCTTCTTTCTCTTGTTTCTTTGCCCTCAATATTTCAGCTCCTCCGGGCTGCGGCAGGGCGCTTGCTGCTGTAGTCTTATCGACGCGGTGTGCCAAAACCTTCTTTGTTTGTCTTACTGGTCATTGCATTGATTCTCCGCGTACTTTTGATTAGCTGTTTAACTCTCAGTAATTCCAAACTAGTCCCAAATTGTGTTTAAGTTGTGTGCATTTGCCGGTAGATCAAATGCCTGAACAGAGCCTTAACGACCTTCTTACTTTGAGACGGTGCTTGGCAAGGTAATTGCCTTCAACAAGCGTCTTTTGTTTTCTCTGGTCTTGCCAAGTTAAGCCGATTGCCTGTCTTTTCTTTGCTGGCTAGGGTCTGATAAATGCCTGACTAAGGCTGTAAGATTGCTGAAAGCTTGGCTTTTAGGCTTTGCTATCATCTTTATGGGTATTATTTATAAAGGTCCATAAGAATCCTTGGACTGCTTGAGGCAGGTGTGGTTTGCACGAGTCTTTTCACCTAGACATATTTATTGTTTTATTGATGGTCACTGCCAGTGTGGCAATGACCGTCAAATGGGTGAGGCTGCCATATTCCATCGCTCTTGTCATTGTCGGCTTGATAATTGGTGTCTTTCATCTTTTACCGACAGTAGAGATGACCCCCGAACTGATTCTCTTGATATTTCTGCCGGCGGTGCTCTTTGAGGCTTCTTGGAATATTGACCTGCGCGAATTGAAAGAGGCTTGGAAGCCTGTGACAGTGCTTGCTACCCTCGGGGTAGTAATCAACATGCTTTTGGTGGCTTGGTTTATGTACACATTCGCCGGTGTGCCGGTGGGTGCAGCCTATCTATTTGGGGCTATGGTGGCAGCCACCGACCCTATTTCGGTTTTGGCGCTCTTCCGCAAGCTTGGCATGAACCGCCATTTGACTATGCTCTTAGAGGGCGAGAGCTTGTTCAATGACGGCACAGCGGTGGTCGCCTTCAAGTTGGTATTGGCCATAGTGCTCAGTGGCAGTGCTTTTGCCCCGGTGCAGACTGTGGGCGAGTTCTTCTTGGTGGTCTTGGGGGGCGCCGGTATAGGTGCGGCGCTTGGTTATGCCGCGTCTCGCATAACCAAGATTTTTGACGACCACTTACTTGAAATTACCCTGACCACAATTCTTGCCTACAGCTCTTATCTTTTGGCTGAGCAAATGCATGTTTCAGCCGTTTTGAGTGTGGTTTCAGCCGGCATCGTCATGGGTAATTTCGGCAGCCGCACCGGTATGTCGCCCTTGACCCGTATGGCGGTCAACTCTTTTTGGGAGTACACGGCCTTTCTGGTCAACTCACTTATCTTTCTCTTGATTGGCTTGCAAGTGAAGTTCGACCTGCTGCAAAAATATGGCTTGCAAATTGGTGTGGGTA
Organism: Obscuribacter phosphatis (SeqCode); assembly: GCA_017303615.1. Lineage (GTDB taxonomy): Bacteria > Cyanobacteriota > Vampirovibrionia > Obscuribacterales > Obscuribacteraceae > Obscuribacter > Obscuribacter phosphatis_A. Next base: position 32,471 of record JAFLCK010000018.1, on the reverse strand, counting down.
TAGCGGCTATCCTTGTCGCTAGAGCCGTTGTGGTCTATGGTCTCTGTCCATTTCTTTCTACGCCCAGGCATAAGATACCCTGGCGCTGGCGGCATCTGCTTTTCTGGGGAGCGTTGCGGGGCTCGCTTTGTATGGCGCTGGCTCTCAGTATTCCCGATGGTTATGCCTACAAAGAGATGATCACTATCACCACATTTGGTGTCGTGCTCTTTACTTTGCTTTTGCCCGGACTCACCATTGAGCCCCTAGTAAAGCTTATGAAGATGGCTGTTTCTGACCCCAAGCAAGTGCAATACAAGGAGCTGAAAGCGCAGCTTATTGCTAAGAAGAGAGCCCTGGCTTATCTTGATGGGCAGTCGCGTACCGGCGCCATTTCAGCCGTGCTTTTTGAGAAACTGCATGGTCAGATAGAAAGTGCCAGAGACGATATTAAGCGCAAAATTGAAGATCTGCATTTAGAAGATGCCTCAATTAAGCTCTTGGAAGAGTCTGAAACAACAAGACGGCTGCAGGAATTGGAGAAAGATTGCTTGCGGGGTCTAGTGAAAGAGGGGCTTATCAGCGAAGGCAGCCTGCATAAGTTGCAGACCGAAATTGACGCACTTTGGACCGGCAACGACGACGAAGTCATTGCTGAAGCAGAAAATGGCGATGCCGTGACCGCGGCGGAGTCGCCCAAGCCGTCGTCTGGCGAGTTTGAATCGGGAAAAGCTTGAATCTAAAGACTTGATTCGGGGTTGCCCTAACTCTCAGTTCTGTTTGTTTGCTATTCTTGAATAAACAGATAGTCTTTGGCGAAACAAATGCAGTTTGGCGAAATAAACTTAGTTCGGCGCTTGGTGAGGGCTGAGTCCTCTTCCCTTAAATTAAAGCTGGCGGCAGTCTCGTTCTTGGCTTGTTGCTTGCTTTTGACTGGTTTCTTCTGGGGTCACTTTGCCTGCCTGTCAGCCTTGGCTGGGGCAACGGGCGAGACCATGTGGGTTTTAGACTACAACCATTTTGGCACCGGCAATTACCGAGTCTTTCTGGCCAAGAATGCCGTAAAGCTGGTCAATCTCACCTCAGGCACAGTCACTGTCTCGAAAGCGCCGCAGTGGGCGATTAGCTGTGCCAATCCTATCGATAAGCTGGAATGGCGGGGATCTTTAGATTACTTCTCGCCGGCTTCTCTTTCCAATATTTCGAAAATGCCTTTTAACAAGTCGGCTGACAAAGAGAGCGGGCGAGAAAGAGTGCGGGGGCTGACCTGCAAAGTTTATGTCAGTGCCGAAGGCAATCACACCTGGCTGCCTGAAGATTTTAAAACAGCGCCGCAGGTTGGGCATTTGGTCTGTCGCTATTTCAATATGCCGCTTACCGACGTGGTGCCGGTGCGATTTTTGAAAGCCAGAGCTCTCGATAATACTAGCCAGAGAGCAGTAACAAAAGCCAAGTTTGAGAAAGAAATGCCCTGGATGAGCTTTGAAAGACCTTGTAATCAATTGGCCGGCAAATATGGTCTAGACCTGACAAAATGCAGTCAGGTGCCCTTCAAAGAGTCAGAATTTCAGTACCCTACCGGCATGAAGCAAACCAAGTCATTGAAAGAAGTGCTCATTTCTAATCAGCAGAAGAAGGACTTCGCCGACTTGGTTGATGCGCTAGCTCACTAGATTTGGGCTTCTAGATTTATTTTGGTCTATCTAAATTGGCTAGAGTTTGGTTTTCTCTAAAGTCTAGTCTTCTTTATAGTTTATTCCAGGGGGCTTTAGCTATCAAAAGGGCAAGGGCGCAGGTGCCGGTTAGACCGGCAAAGGTAAGTCCGCAGCCAATAAAGCCCGGTATCAAAAAGAAAAGCTTGTTAACCGTGAAGCCCAGGATAACTCCGCTTAGTACCATGAGCCCAATGGTTAGTTGCACCTGTCTTTCCAGCGACAGCCTTTCCTTGCCCGCACAGACAGGCAGACCGGCTTTCTGCCAGGCGGTCATGCCTCCTTCCATTACGCAAGCTTCATAGCCGTACTTGCCTAATGTTTCGGCTGCTCTGCCGGCGCGCATGCCCGATTTGCAGATCAAAATCAGCTTCTTGTCTTTCTTTATCTCTCCGGCACGGTTTTGAATTTCATCAAGAGGAATGTTGATCGCTCCAGCCAGTTTGACGCCGTCGAATTCGAGCGGCGTGCGTACATCTATGATTTGAATATTTTCAGGGGCTTTGAGCGCCTCACAGACTGCTGTACAGGGCAGTTTTTCCAGCTTTGCGGTACTCATCTTTGCATTCCTCTTTAGATCTGACGGCATTTTGCGCCGTTAATGATTAGTATATCGATGTTTGGTTAAATAGGCAAGTGGTTTGTTGACGGTTTAGTTATGTATTGCTATGGTCCTATTAATGCTTAACGCTCAAGGTGAAAGAATGGCTGAAAAGAAAGGCAAGAACGAAAACAAGCTCGATAACAGGCGTGTCGATAGCAAAGATAGAGAACGTCCAGAACTAAAAAAAGAACCGCTCTCTAAAGAGGCGTTAGAGCTTGTGGCGGCAAGGTTTAGAGCACTGGGTGAGGCTTCGCGCTTAGAACTGCTGCAGCACTTGATGCAGGGCGAGAAATCGGTGCAAGAGCTTTGCCAGTTGACAGGCTCAAGCCAGGCCAATATTAGTAAGCATCTCTCTTTGCTAGCCGACCAGGGCATTCTCGCGAGGCGCAAGCAAGGCTTGTTTGTTTTCTATTCCATTGCCGATCAAAGTATCTATACTTTGTGTGATACTGTCTGTGGTGCGCTGGAGAATCGCTTTGCTATAGTGCAAAAACACTTTTCTCATAGTCCATCAGAGCGCTAAGTCTATTGGATTGGAGCAGAAGCAGCGGCCAAGGCTCTCTTGCTTTCTTAGTCGCTTGGCTGGTTCGAGATGGGCTGTCCCCATTGCTTGGTGAGCACGCTGTGCTCTGGGTTGTTTGTCTTAAGCCAGTCTAGATGTATAGAGTGTTTCGTTATCAGCTCTTGCAGGGATGTCTGAGCTCGCCTGCTTGTCTCTTCCAGGTCGATTTCTTCACTAAAGTGGGCGCAGGAATGAAAGTAGTAAGCTATTAGCTGAACACGCACTTTTATGTTGCTGCTGTTTTCTGCCAGCAGCTCTTCCAGAGCCTCCACTTCCTCGGCTTTGAGCTTCATTCCTTTGAGGTAAAGTTCAGAATCGCGACTAATCAGTTGTTTGTACTCAGATGCGGGGTGTTTGCAAAGCTGTAAACTGCTCGTCTTCTATATTGCCGGTATTTCTTGTGCCGGCTGGTTCGAAGACCAAGACCTGGCATTCTTCGTCGGCAGCGCTGCGATGCTCGATGCCTTGCGGCACCACCAACGCATCACCCGGACCGAGGTGCACAATATGGTCTCGAAATTCGATGCGCATATGTCCTTGCCAGACCAAGAACATTTCGTCTTCTCGTTCATGATAATGCCAGGGAAATTCGCCTTGCAACTTGACCAGTTTTACCTCTTGTTGATTGAGGGCGGCAACCACTTTGGGTTTCCAGTGATCGCTGAAGAGTTCGAATTTTTCTTTTAGATTGAATTTTTCCATGGCCATTTATGGAGTAGAGAACAGCCTCGTTAATTTACCATCTGCAAAGGAAAATTTCAGGGTCTTGCGTGTCAGCTCCATGTCAATTTGGCGCATTAGTCTTACACCATAAAGCACTCCCCCAGTTAACACTTTAGATAACACTTCAGTCTAAACACCAGTCTAAACCCCAGTCTAAACCCCAGCTTGCACCCCAACGCAATTTCATCCCTTTTCTTTGGAGCAGAATAAATTATGGAACTCAATAGCTATCAATTGACAAAAGACAAAGTAGTTGGCGAAGTAGCTGATTCTAGGCAGAAGATTGATATTCAGCTATATGCCGACGTCATGAAGGGAATGCAGGATAAGAAAATGATTTGTGACAGGGGCGACTGCTTACCAGGTCTTCCATCTATAGTAATTGAGCCAAAGCCCAGAGATACTTGCGTGGAGCGCGCCAATGGTGAGATAGCTTGCGGCACAGAAATATCACCTGAAAGTATTCGTGGCGGCAAAGGCAAAATTGACTTTCCGAATCCTGATTTTATAAAGCCTGATGTTACAAAACCAGAGCAGGTCAAGCCCGAGTTTATAAAGCCTGAATCTGTAAAGCCTGATTTTGTCAAACCAGTGCCGGAGAAACCGGGAAGCGGAGATGATCAAGGTGAGGGTGGAGGCAAAGGGAAACCTAAGAATCCCGAAGAATGTCGTGATGTTGGATATCTATTGTCGAATCCTCCTATTGCAGTTTGTTTGGATGATATGAATAGTGGAGACGGCAAAAAAACACCTTCTCGAATTGGTTCAGAACGCTGGGGCGGAAATGAGAAAGAGCAAAGCGGATCGCAGAAGGATAGGATCAAGACTTTGCCTTCAGGTAAGGGCTTCATCAAGTTGCCTGGTCTAGTTTTAGAGTAGCCGTGGGGGCATGGCAAAGAAAATCCAAGTCGCAGCGAGACCTGCGGCTTGGATTTTCGCTTTCAGTCAGAATCTTTTGATCTCACATTTTTTTTGAGAATCATTTTTTTGAGAATCATTCTTTTCCGAGTGTCAGTCTCATGTCAACTTTGCCTTCTATTCTATTGATACAAAACAGCTCACCCCAGTTTCCACCCCGCCTCAATTCCATCACTTTTCTTGGAGCAGATAAATATTATGGAACGCAGTAATCAAGCTACTAATGACAAAATCGATGCAAACAATCAACAAAATACCCTATCTGAATCATCTAGTTCTCGTCTCTTGGATGATGCCTTGTCGTCAATGCAAGCCAAGAAATGTTTGAGCAAACTTGATTGCGGTGGTTTTTTTGCGGAAGACAAGCCGTACTATCCGGATAAACCGCTGCCAGAAATAAAATCGCCGGAAATCAAAATACCGGAAATAAAAATTCCAGAGATTAAAATGCCGGAAAAGCCTAAGCCCGAATCGAGAGATACTTGTGTGCAGCGGGCCAATGGTGATATCGCCTGTGGTACCGAACTATCTCCTGAGAATCTGCGCGATCGCTTGCTTAAGCAGAAGATAGTGGATGCTCTATCAACCTGGAAAGATAAGTTCAAGCTACCCTCCCTTACTCTAGAATAGCCATTTGGGGTATGGCGCAGAAGATCCAAGTCGCACCGGAACCCGCGACTTGGATTTTCTGTTTCTATAGTGGTCTTTTTCTGATGTCTGATTCATAAAAGACGACTTTTCTGGGTGTCATCCTCATGTCAACTTGGCGATTTATTCTCTCAATACAAAGCAGTCAAATCGCTTATAGCCCGCCTCAATTTCATCCCTTTTCTTGGAGCACATATATTATGGAACGCAGTAATCATGCTACTAATGATAGAACCGACAGGAACGAGCTGCTTAATAGTCAGCCCGATTCGCCCAGCGCTCTTCTCTATGCTGATGCCGCGTCGTCAATGCAAAGTAAGTGCTTGACTGCCAAAGGTTGCGTAGATCAGTTTTATGACGAACCCGTGAAACCCTATCCGATCAAACCGGCCCCTGAAAAACCGAGAGACACTTGTGTAGAGCGTGCCGGCGGCGAGATTGCCTGCGGCACCGAGATTAACCCCGAGACTCTGCGCAACTGGAAGATCAAGAAAGACTATTTGAATTCGCAGAAAGGCGAGGTCAATACTATGTCTTCAGGTAAGGGCTTTATAAAGTTGCCCGGAATGATTTTAGAATAGCCATAGGGGCATGGCAAAGAAAGTCCAAGTCGCACCGGAACCGGCGACTTGGATTTTCTTTTGGTGCTGATTTTTGCGACCGTAATATATTGACCCCAAACCCCGCTAGAATAGGTCAAACTATAAGGTTGAACTAGACAGTCAAATTTTAGAGAAAAGGCGGTTGAAATTGACAACGATTGATATGTCGAACGCTGTGGTGCGAGCCGCCCAGGCAAATGACGTAGAGGCGGCGACAGATGTTTATCTGGTCAGCCTCGAAGACCTGAAAAGGCGCCACGGTGCACCAATCACCCCCATGGATCGTGATGATTGGTTGCGCGGCTATGCTCATGTATTGAACACCGGCATTTTTAACGTCATTGAACTGGACGGGAAAGTGGTCGGACTGGCTAATGGCGTCTTGCGCGACGACCTTTGGTTTTTGAGCGGCTTTTGGATGCTGCCCGGCTATCAGGGGCAGGGTCTGGGGCGGCAAGTTTTGGATAAGACTTTTGCCGAGGCGGCAGAGCGCGGCGCTAAGCGATATTTCGTCTGGGCGAGCATAGACTTGCCGGCTGTGGCAAACTATATGCGTCTGTCGATGCTGCCCGGCTATCAGATTTTTACTGTGCGTGTGCCGCTCGATTCGGCCGCTCGACCTCGCACAGAAGCCGCCTCGCTTGAGCAGTATCTTTTGTCGCCGCTGGAACCTCAGGCTGCCGCTGAAATTGATAGCGATATTAGAGGTGTCGGCCGCATTGAAGACCATATCTATTGGTCTAAAGACCCCGGGCGGCAAGGATGGCTGGTACGCCGCCATGGTCAAACGGTGGGCTATTTCTATCAGAGACAGGGGCAGGTGGGCGCTCTCGCTTATTTAGATAAAGGCGACGAAGGGGCAATGATCGACCTGGCTCTTGCCCAATCTGCCAAATGCGAAGCGGCGCAGGCTTCTGGGGCGGTGACCGTCATGGCTCCGGGCATAAATTCCTCGGCATTAAGCTCTTTACTAAGTCGTGGTGCTCGCTTCACCAGCCACTCTCATTTTCTTACAAGCGCCCCCTTTGGGCGTCTTGAAAATTACCTGCCCTCCGGACCGCATCTTTATTAGGTGCCTAGTTTTGTTCCAATTTGGGCAAAATTTTCAATATCGAGTATCATCAAATTCGTGTCTAATATTGGTAAGCAAATCTGTAAGCTCAGTTTTGCCAAAGTAAAATAGCAAAAGGGATCATTAATACCCGTATGGAATTAAGAAAAAGAACTGTGAGGCGGTTTGTCTGTCGTTCCGTCTCTTTGGCATTGCTTTCAAATGTGATGCTGCTGTCGGTTTTTCCCGCTGCTTACGCTCAGTCGGCGCCCAGTCAGGGTTCTGACAAATCTGCTGCAGCTGCCACTAAAGAAACCGCTGCGCCAAAAGCTTCAGACGGTGTTGCTTCTGCTGATTCTGCCTCAAAGAAAGAACCCGATAGCGCCGTGATCAAGGCTATGCAAGCAGAGTTAGAGCGCTCGATGGCTAAGCTCAAGCATGCCGCCGCAGCGCCGCTTTATTTTTTGAGCTATAGCGTCTATGACGTCAAGAATATCAGCATGATGGGCAGCTATGGTGCTCTAGCCTATGATCAAGACGATCGCAGTCGCCGCCTTTATGTCGAGCTTAGAGTGGGCGACAAGAAGCTGGACAATACACACCAATTACGCGCCCATTTGCAAGCTTCACCGCCTCTGGCATTCGGTCATGGCTCTTATGGCGGCGGTTCTTTTCCCCTTGAAGACGACGCCGATGCTATTCGTACTCGGCTTTGGGACGCCACCGACAGCGCCTTCAAGCGTGCTCAAGTCGACTATATGAAGGTCAAGACCAATAAAGACGTAAGAGTGGAAGAAGAAGACGCCAGCGACGACTTTTCCGAGGCCACCAAGCAGGTACACTTTGAGCCGCCTATCAATGTTGATATAGACAGAAAAGCCTGGGCCGACCGCCTGAGAAAGTCATCCGCCATCTTCAAAGAGTACGGCGAAATCAATGACTCATCGGTGAATTTGAGCATCGAACAGGCTCGGCGCTATATGGTCAACTCCGATGGCAGCATGCTGGAAGACAATATGAAAAGTCTGCGCATCACTGCCGAAGCCAGTGCCATCGCCAAAGACGGAATGGTTGTTCGGCTTTTTGACGGCATCGAAGCGACCAAGCCGGAAGAATTGCCCAGCCAAGAAACCATCGATGCCATGGTGCGCAAACTGGCCAAGGCCGTGGTCGACCTGCGCAATGCACCGCCGGCGCAGCCCTTCGTTGGTCCCGCTATCTTGAATTCTAAAGCTGCCGGTGTATTCTTCCATGAAGTGCTTGGTCATAGAGTGGAAGGGCACAGGCAGAAAGATGAGAGCGAAGGCAGAACCTTTGCTCAGAAGGTCGGTGAGCAAATCATGCCGCCTTTTATGTTTGTCTATGATGACCCTACCCGCGATACCATGGGCGAAAAACCTTTGGTCGGCAATTACAAGTTTGACGATGAAGGCGTGCCTGCTCAAAGAGTGCAGCTGGTCGACAAAGGAGTGCTGCGCGGCTTCTTGATGGGGCGCAGCCCAATTCGCAATTTCGCCGCTTCCAATGGTCACGGACGTTGCACGCCGGGCTCTGCACCGGTGGCGCGTCAGGGCAATCTAATCGTCGACTCTTCCAAACGCGTGCCCTATGCCAAACTAAGAGCCATGCTCATTCAAGAGGCTAAAGCTCAGCATAAGCCTTATGGTCTCGTTATAGACGAAATATCGGGTGGTTTCACCATCACGCAAAATTACATGCCGCAGTCTTATTCACTATTGCCCTTGCGGGTCACACGAGTTTATGCTGATGGGCGCCCCGATGAATTGACGCGCGGCGTCAATATTGTCGGCACTCCGCTTAGCTCGCTCGAGCGCATTTTGTGCGCCGCCAAAGATGACGACACTTTCAACGGGCGTTGTGGTGCTGAGTCGGGCTGGGTGCCGGTATCGGCGACCTCACCTAGTTTGCTGGTCAAAACTATCGAGCTGGAAAAAGAATACAAGCAGCAGGATCAACCGCCGATTCTGCCCCCGCCGGCAATTGAGGGTAGATAAATGAAATTACAATTTGCACTGTCTATAACTCTATCTATCATCGGTGCCATTTCTTCCAACTTAAGAGTTGCTGCCGCCGAGACCGAGGCGATTAAAGCGCCTGAGGCTCTTTCTAAGCAAGAGTCTAAGCAAGATTCTGTGAAAGATTCGGCAGAGAAAAAGACCGAGAGTAATAAACCAGCAGTGGCTTTGTCTCAAGAGGCGCAGGCTGCTAAAGAAGATGCCCTCAAACAAGATTTGGTTTTGCGCGCTATGCACGATGAGCTGAAGCGCTCCATGACCAGCTTGAAATTGCCCGAGTATCCGCTGCCGTATTTCGGCTCTTATCATGTAACCGATGAAAGGTTCGCCCAGATAAGCGCAAGCTTCGGCGCCCTCAACTACTTCGATGTTTCTAAAACCAGAAGCAGCGATGTCTCTTTTAGAGTGGGCGACATGCATTTAGACAATACCTCGGGTGCTGGCGGCTTCAATCAGGGGCGCGGCGGGCTTGTCGAAGAAGACAACTATGATGCCATTCGCCGCGACCTCTGGATGCAGTCAGACAGCTCTTATAAGCGGGCGGTTGAGTCTTTGACCGCAGCCCGAGCTCAACTCAAATATTTAAAGATAGAAGACCGTCCCGACGTCTTTTCATCGGCCAAGCCTGTAGTTTCGGTAGAGCCGGGCGCTGATTTCAACTACGACTTGGAGAGATGGAAAGTGGCAGTTAAGTCTCTTTCAGCCATCTTCAAAGAGTATGAAGTGATCAAAGAATCGAGCGTCAGCATGAACTTGAGGGCTCGCACAAAGCGCTTGGTAAACAGCGACGGCACATTGGTGCGCTTTGGCGAAAATGGCGTGCTCGTTTTTGTCAACGCCAGAGCCCAGAACGATGATGGTATGACGGTTGTCGACGGCGAGTTTTTCGCCGTCGAAGACGAGAAAGATTTACCCAGTCAAGCGGTGATGGAAGAGAAAGTGCGCGCTCTCTGCGCCAGGCTTGAGAGAGTGGTAAAGTCTAAGCGTTTTGAAGACTACTCAGGCCCTGTCTTGTTTGAAAAGCAGGCAGCCGGTGAATTGCTGGCCGGTATGTTGCCGCCGCTGGTGGTGGCGCGAGGCGAGGGCGGCTTTGGCAATGATGACGACCAGAAACTAGGCAAGGCTATAGTGCATCCTTCTGTTTCGGTTGCCGAAGACCCTTTGCAGAAAGTCTGGAAAGGTAAGATTCTCAAAAGCGGTTGGAAAATCGACTATGAAGGGGTGGAAGCCCGTCCGCTTAATCTAATCAGCAAAGGCGTCCTTAAGGAAGTTTGCAGCACCCGTACCCCCACCAGAGTGACAAAAGAGAGTAATGGTCACAACCGCGGTGGTTCGCCCAGCCCCGGGCACTTGTTTATATCGAGTGATTCAGGCAAGACCTATGCTGATCTCAAGGCAAGGCTTATTGAGCTCGGTAAGGAAGATGGGCTTGAGCATGTTTATATAGTGCGTCGTATCGTGCCTAATTTCCTTTCTTCCGGCGGCGACGTGATTATGTTTGCCATTAACGGCTTGATGGATATGTTCAGACTGGGCGGCGGCGGTGGTTATGGGCCAGGCTCGCTAGCCGAAGTGGTGCGCATCGACGTCAAGTCGGGTCAGGAAGAATTGGTACGCGGTGCGCGCATCAAGAGTGTGGCCAAAAAGAACCTCATGTCGATGAGTGTGGCTAGTGATGATGCCGATGTTTATACGGTTTCTTATCCCACCGACCGATCTTCGACTACAATCGGCATGGTTACACCCTCTGTGCTTCTCAAAGATGTTGAGTTCACCAAGCCGCCCCGCACCACCGAGCTGCCTCCTTATCTCAAAAATCCTTATTTCGAGATGAAGAAACTAGAGAAATAATGGTGGGGCGGGGAGTTGAGCGAAATTTACTGTTCCGGCGGCTATCTCAGAGAGTCTTTCATGTAATATTGCTGAAGCCTTTTGTTGCTCGGCTTGTCGTTCATTCTGATGATGCCGACTTCGGTTTCAAAATCGATATCGGGCAGTATTTCACAGAGCGACGGACCTCTTGATGCTGACTTTTCATCTTCGGACTTTTGCTGAGCGGCGGCTTTCACCACGTTTTGGTAGACTTCAGGGGGCACGGTACCTTTGCTTTCATACTGATTGATTATTCCAATTAGTTGCTTGGCATAATGCGCTTTGACTGCATCGCTGGCGTTGCCAGACTCTAGCTGTGCTACTTCTAGAGGAGTCATATTGTTCTTAGCCGACTGCGAAATGCTTTTTTCGAGCGCTACTGTGCGTCTATCTAGTTCATCAAGCATAGGTGTTTTGGGTGGCACGGCAAAGCCGGTTTTCCAAAGACCAGGTCCGGAATTTTCGTTGTATTCTCTTACCTTTTGCTCTTCAGCAAAGAGCTGGCTGCGCTCTGCTTCGGTCATGCCGGCTCTAGCCAGTGTTCTGGCATGGCTATGCAGTGTGTCCCGTTCGCCGAAAATACCCGCTACTGTATCTTTGATTGTAGACCAGGCGCCATCAAGTCCAGTCTTGTTCGATTCTGGAGTAAGGGCAATGAACTCGGGCAGAGCCTTGGTCTTGCTGCCATCTAAAGGAATTGAGTAATCAGGTAACTGGTAATAATCTTTGTTGAGTGTCGCTGTATCGTTTTTGCCTAAAAACTTGTTGATGCTCTTATCATTGATTGTGATATCAAGGAAATTAAGACTGTTGTTCTCATTGAACGAGCTTGTCTTTCCATCATTTATCGACAGGTTTTCAGGATTTTTCATTGCGATAGCTCCAGTAAGAAAATAGGGAAGGGGCGGAAATCGAGGCTTTTGTTTGTTTATGGCGTTTTTGATTTGTTTGTTTCCGATGATGAGATGATATCGACCGGTTTTGAAATTTTCTTGAAAGTCAAAATGTTTTCTTTAAATCGCCCCTCCAAGGTCCTTAAGATAAAACAGCAGCTGGAACCGAGTTTACATAGACCGAACCGCTATAGCCCTTGCATGAGTTCAGCCTGCTTGTATATTGCATTAAGCAAGCCAGTAGCAATTCTCGGTTTTCTTCGTCTAAATAATCACCGGCAAGTATGAGTTTTCTGCTGCTGTTTTCAGCGCCAAAAAGGTGCCCGTTCGGCTTGATCAACTGCTGGTCGAATGCTGGTTTTAAGATGTCGATATAGTCATCATTCTCGACTTCTAAGATAGCGTCTTTACCAGACTTGATTAGCTTGATTTGAACGTGCTTGTCTTGGAGTCGTTCTGTCACTAGGCGTTTCATTTCTGCTAGGTTTTGCAGGCACTGCTGGCCTCTCTTGCGGCAATGACGCTCAAGAAAACCACTAGAGAGGAAAGTTGTGAGAGTCTGCGACTCAAATAAAGAGCAACTTGATTGTTCTATGCTGTGGTGTCTCTTGAATAGATGCACTAGAGCATTTGGAAGCACTAGCGCGCAGAGATTGGTCAGGGGCGACAGACTGCTTGTGAAGTCGACCAAATAGGTCACACTGCTTGAACGATCGAGGCTGAAGATGGCCGGCTGGCTGGCTGGACCTGAGCAATACTCGTGACCATAGTCATGTTCAAGAATATGACAGTTGTTTTCTTTTGCCCAATCTATGAGCCTTTGGCGTGAGGCCTGATCTAGTGAACGAGTCGAACCCAGTCTTGTAGATGGCGTTGTGTAGAGCAGGCTGCCGAGTTTAGAATCTTGGCTTTCCGGAGGCTGGAAGGAGACAGAGCCATTAACCGGTTCTTCAATTAAGCTGGCAATATTCAAGGCTTCAATATAATTGCTGAAGCGTGCTAGTTGCCTGGCGCTGGCAGCTAGATTAGGTGCATCAATCAACACTCTTCGATCGCTGCTTAACGAGAAGGCTGTCGCTATTGCACACATAGCCGCAGTAGTGTTTTCAAAAATGAAGATTTGCTCCAGCTGGCAGCTGAGCCTTCTCTGCCGATTGAGATAGTTTCGCAGGGCGACTTTAAGTTCGAACATAACTGCCGGCTCAATGAATGAGCCCTTACTTTGAGCTTTCTTAGCTAACTTGGTGATAGCGCCGAACCATTTTTGCACCGGTAGGTGTGGTGATATTTTTATAGGCATTTGATTCTCAAGTATAGGCATTTGATTCTGAAGTATAGGCATTTGACTCTCAAGGCATTGCTGCTGAGATTGAGAAGTCGCATGACAATCAATTACTACTGGCGCCAGTCCCTGACTTACTCTCAGTAGTCCTTCTCGAGCGAGCTGGTCGAAGGCGACGAGTATGGTGCTTCTAGAAACGCCATACTGCAGAGCAAGCGTTCTTGATGAAGGCAACGGTGAATCCTTGCTGTAGCGCTTGGCTAAAATGTGTCGTTTGAGGTCTTCCGCAACATACGCATAAGGCTTTAGGTCAGCCTTGGCAGCAGCAGAGTTCTTCACTTCGGTAAAAGTCTTTTCAGTAGTCATTTTGCTCTCAGTTGATCGAATAAACATTTGCCCGGTTCTGAATTTCAGTTGACTCAAATTTAGATATTCGGTCTGAAAGTTTCTTGAAATTCAAAAGCAGAATTGTTTGTCTTTCTATTTGAGCCTTTGGGGGCAACCAGTTTTGCGGCGGTCTGCTCAGCCAGTTATAGAACCTTTATTTTGGGGCGATGCTATACTCTGGGCATGTTTTAGATTTCGCGGTGCCATGACCCAAGTCTCTTGCCCAAAATGCGGAAACCAATTTGAGAAGACTGTTGCCGGTTCGCTGACCCAATTCGTGCTCGGCAAGCCTCTCTGCAACTGTCAGGGCAAGGTTGGCAACTCTGTCAAAGCTAAACGTGATATTTCATATTGCTATCGTTGCTCAAAGAAAATAGGCGATGAGTCGATGTCATCGCTCACTGCTTTCTTGCAAAACCGCGATTATTGCCGTTGTCGCCGCTCTGGTGCGCTAAATCGCACCGGGCTTTTTAGCTCTACCACCCAACTGAGAACCAACAAGGCTGCTTATGCTGCTATTGTCGAAGCCTCTTTAGCCAAGGCTAAATTACAAGAGGAACTAGATTCTGCTCGCACCCTGGCTGGTACCTATCGCTTGGTTGATCGCCTTGGGGAAGGCGGCATGAGCTATGTCTATTTAGCTGAGCACACACGCTTGCGCAAGATGGTGGCGCTTAAAGTTATGAAGGCGGACGGTGCCATGGCAGAAAAGGAGGAGTTGTTTGCTGCTGAAGCTCGACGCTTGGCTGGACTGAATCATCCTTGCCTAACTGCTGTCTTTGATTTTGCCCTTCACAAAGGTCAATGGCCGGTCATCGCTATGGAATTGGTTAGCGGCGAGACTCTTGCTGATGTGCTCTTGCGTTTGGGTCCCTTGCCTCTTGAAGAGGCCCTGACGGTTTTTAAGAAAGTGGCGGAGGGTCTCTCATATATTCACCTGAAAGGGTTGGTGCACAAAGACCTAAAACCTGCCAATGTAATGCTTGCCAGGTTCAATATAGACGGCGAAGATAGCGGCAAGACGGCGGTGAAAATTCTTGATTTTGGTATCGCTCAGTTTCGCTCTTATGTCGGCAATGCAGAAACTTCAGCCGGCCTTGGGCTGATTGTCGGCTCGCCCAGTTATATGAGCCCCGAAGAATGGACCGGACAGCCGGTGACGCCGCGTACCGATTTGTATGCCTTTGCCTGCTCTTTATATGAAGTGTTGACTGGTTCGGCGCCCTATGTGGGCGAAAGTCTCGAAGAGCTGAAAGAGCAGCATTTATATGCTGCTTATCCTGGTCTTGTTGAAAATAAAGTCAATCAGGCCTATCCCAGCGAGCTTGATTTGCTCTTGCAAAAGATGCTTTCTAAACGACCGGAAGAACGCCCGCGCAGTGCGCAGGAAGTCTCCCTAGCCCTTGATTCTATTTTGGCAAAATTAAAGGGTGGAGCTGGTACCGGCCTAAGCTTCCGCCGCGTTCAGTCGACCGAGTCGGCTTTGTTGAGGCGCTTGTTGATTGTTTTGTTGTTGACTAGCCTTTCTGCTGCGGTATTGATTCTTAGGATTGTGAGGAGGGATCCGACTCACAAGCCGAAGACTTCGCTGGCAGCAAAGACAAGTACAGAGATTTCTCCCGCAGCCTCGACGCTCTCGACTGCAGAGAGTGCGGCGACCGGCGATAAAGTTGAAAAGTTGGTTCTACCGGGGCAACTTTCTCTTGGCACTTTGACCAGCAAGAGCGGTAAAGTTTATGAGTTGCAAGGTACAGTACTTCTTAGTACCGAGAGCGAGCCGGGATTTTCTTATTCGCCCTCGTCAGCGGTATTGAACGATCCAAAACTGCTGCTCAGTCTGGAGCATCTTCCACTGTTCTCGGTGCGCATAGCCAGTGAAATAGGCGCTAAGCAGCTAGTTTTGCCAGCCGATTTCGTTGAAAAGCTCGCAGGCATCAAGGGCTTACAAAAACTCGACCTCTGGTCTGTCAGCATTGATCGCTCGGCTGTTAAAGCCCTGTGCGGTCTTTCCGGCTTGAAATCGCTTTCTATGGTGGAGTGTTATTTCGTCGACGAGATTCGCAATAATTGGGGCTTGGAGATGGCTAAGGCGAAGAGCCTCTCATCGCTAGAGCACTTGAACTTGCACTATCTTTTACCGGCTGATCCTGTAATTGATGCTTTGGCTGCGGCAAAGAGTCTGCAGGTATTGACTTTGGTAGATTCACCACTTTCTGCAGGCAGCTTTGCCAAAATCGTCGCCATGCCTAATTTGACCAGTCTGGAGCTGAATAACTGCGGTGTCGATTCTGCTACGTCTTTGACTTTCTTGTCTATTGCGAAACTGCAAAAGTTGGCCTTGGGACCAGAGTGTCTCATTAAGGCGGCGTTTCTAGATAAGGCTTTGCAGAAGCGCAACCTTGTTAATTTGTTTGTCGGTCCGATCGATCCGGCAATTAATGGAACCAGGTTGAGACAATACAAAACAAGTTTCAACGACAAGCAGATCTTCTTTCGCTGTGAAGCGACCAGTGCCGCGCCCTAGGCTTTGCGCAGGCTAAAGACAAACATCGCCCCGCCGCCGGGAGCGTCGTCAATCCAGATTTCACCCTTGTGCAAATTGACTATTTCTTTGCAGAAAGCCAGACCTAAGCCACTGCTGCTTTCTGGTATGGCTTTGGCGTCATCGCCCTGAGCAAAGCTCGAGAAAAGCTTTTTCTTGTCGTCATCACTGACTCCGGCTCCTTGGTCTGCCACCGATACTTCAACCCGGTCACCTTTGGCCCAGGCTGCCACGGTCAAACTTTTGTTGCGTGGGCTGTGCTTAATTGCATTTGAAAGCAAGTTGGTGAGAACTTGGATGATTCTTCTTGAGTCGGCCAGTACTACTAAGGGTTCAATCTCAACTTTTAGCGACAATGTCTTAGATTCCGCCAGAGAGCGCACGCTTTCTGTCGCCTGATAGACAATCTCTTGCAGATTGACCGGGTTTAGTTCAACAACCAGTTTGCCGGCTTCTAGTTTGGAATAGTCGAGAATCTCATCAATGGTCAACTTCATTGATTGGGCATTGCGAGAGCAAACTGTCAAAATATTGGCTTCGTCTTCCGGCTTCATCTTATCTTTTCTTGTCAGAATGGACAAAGAGGCATAGATAGCCGTCAGCGGCGAGCGGAGCTCATGAGTTATCTGGGCGATTAGTTCTTGTCTGCGTTGTACTGCTTTTACGGCTTCGCTTGCATCGCACATTGAAACTACATAGCAGAGCTTCTTCTCAAGCATGACCTGTGCCAGCCAGAGGTCAACCCAAATCTCTTCGCCGTTTTTGCCCTGGCAAATCAAACGAGCCGGGAAATTGCGCGTCACCAGGTCGCTGAATGTGGGAGTGCCGTTTTTAAATAGGCTCTCTAGACTGCGATCGGCCAGTTCAGAGCGACTGTAGCCGGTCAGTCTTGCTGCTTGCAGACCAATGAAGCGAATAGTGCCGAGGCTGTCTGTTATGAGGATGCCGACTCCGATGTTTTCTAATAGGAGTCTTGTTCGGTCCGAAATTTCTTCTATAGTCTGTTGCTGTTCGGCGACGCGAGTGCGCAGGTGTTCCACTTCTAATGGTGACGGCGTTTCGCTGCTTTCGCCAGCCTTGGATGCTTTTTGGCTGATGATAAATCTACAGACAAGCAATAAAATGACAGGAAATGCCAGCCACTGGCCGGCATTTCCTGTCGTTTTATCTAGAACTAATCTTAAGACCATCGTCAATAGCAGCAGCATGGCAAGAATGTCGCATGCTATCAGCCATCTCTTGGCAGATGGTTTGCTCTTCACCTCTTTCTTGAGAGAACGATTGGGGGGCTGACTCATAGGCGGACCGCATGAATGACCTGCCTATTGTATCAAGAGCAGTTGTTTAGTGATTTAGTGAGATTTTCTCAGATAGTCGCGAACTTTTCCTTGATTGCCGGGCAAGTTTTTGTCAAGCAAATTAGAGAGGTTGTCGCGCACAGTAAGGACATTTTTGTTGTCGTTAGCTGTTTGCAGAGCCTTGACGAATTCCATGGTTTCGTTGTGATTGGGTTTGTGTCCGGTGGTTTCCAGCATGCGTTTCGCTACCTGATAATAGCCTTCGCCGGGTCTCACTTGACCTGCCTCTTTAAGATCTAGAGGAACTTCGCTTCTGGTTTTATTGTTTTCGCCAACTCTTGAGGGCATTTCTGCTCTACCGGGTGCTCTTTCTGGTGGATCGCAGGGGATTGAGTCAGGACGAGCCATTGGCGGTCTTTGTCTTGGCATATCTTCGTAGCCGGGATTGCCGAGGACTGGAATTTTGTGCTCTTTGCGCTCATTGGAGAGTTCTTTTCTTAGCAACTGCACAGCGCCGTGGCTTGGATGAAAGCGGTTGTCCCAGGCTTCGCGCATCTCTTGTACGGCTCTTCTTTGCGGTGTGTTTTCAGGGTGCATGCGTAAGTAAATGTCGAGGTCATGTTTGCTTATTTTGCCATCGAGTTTGCCGTTCTTGGCTCCGTCTAGCTCTTGCAGAAGGGTGCCGCTGTGAATGATTCGGGACAATCTTGCTGCTTCTTGAGTGTCGCTTGAACCGGCACGACTTTGGTCGACTATTTGCAGTTCGGGAACGAAGGAAGCTTTAGGGTGCATGTCAGAAACTCTGTTGTTAGCTTGGTTGTTTTGACCGGCCATCACGTCACTATAGTTGAGTGAAGTGTTCTCCCGAATTGCTCGGTCGGCCTTTTCGGCGGACTGGCTGTTTTCGAAGCTATTAAGATGAGACATGATGTTTATCCCCTTGAAGTTGGTTTGTGCCGTTCGGTGAATGAGAGAATAAACTTCAATTTTGAAATTCTCTTGAAATGCCTGGCCGTTAATTTCAGCTGGGCAAATTTATCAACAGCAATCGCCTCTAACCGCAGGCGACCAGGCCCTACGCTGTGCAGAGCCTGGCTGGGCTCAGATAAGGTTATTGAGAAGACAAGGCTATCTATAAGTTAAGGGGCTATCTATAAGCTAGGCGCTGGCTAGCCTTTCAGCCTGTAGCCTAAACCGTGCACTGTTTCGATTGGGCAAAGCTCTTTCACTTCGCTTATCTTTTTTCGCAGGGTTTTCATTGTGGTATAGACCGTGCCGATGGCAACTTGGCTATCTGAATGCCAAACTCTTTCAAGCAGAGCCTCTGGGCTGAATACCTGGTTGGGGTTGCGCATTAGAAACTCGACCAAAGCCAACTCTTTTGGTAAAAGCTTGACCTCTTGTCCCGCTATCGAAAGAGACTTTGACTTGAGGTCAAAGACCATATCGGCGCTGACGATTTGGTTGGTTCCTGTGCCTCCAAAGCGCCTGAGCAGCGCCCGCACGCGCGCCGCGACTTCTCTTGTGTCAAAAGGCTTAGTAAGGTAGTCGTCGGCGCCTGTATCAAGACCGCAGGTTTTGTCGGCGATAGTACCTCGTCCGGTAAGCATCAAAACCGGCGTTGGTGCGCTGCCTTGTTTTTGGCTTTCAAGCTGACGCAGTTTTGCGCAAAGTTCGATGCCGTTATAGCCTGGCACTTGCCAGTCAAGAATAATCACATCGTACTGATAGGTGCTCATCAAGTCCCAAGCCAGATTACCCTCTTCGGCCAGCTCGACCAAGTAACCTTCGGCTTCAAGCTCTACCTTTAAGAGGAACGAAATATCCATTTCGTCTTCGACTATGAGAATCTTTGCCATGGGACCTCGAGAAAACTCTATGATAACCCGATTAGAAATTACCCGGTCAATATTATAGATTCCTGCGCCCAAACACTGCCGGCTCCCGGTCGGTTAATTGGTCGTTTAGTTAGCTGATGAGTTGGCTGATAAGTTGGCTGATAAGTGAGTCGTTTAGTTAACTGTCCCTTTGGTCTTTCGATTTCGTCTGACTCTATTGTCTATTGCTTCTGTCTTTGCAGTTTCGTGTATAGCAACTAGGCAAACCTTTTTTTTCTTGCCCTCGCCCAAGCAGGTATGCAGTAGTATAGTAGAAAACTGTCAAAAAGAAGAAAAAGTGCCAAAAAGCTCAGAAATTGGCTGAATTTGGTCTGTTCATCTATCAAATGACTTGAGAGCTAGCCTCTTGGGGCGGGTTGACCGAGCTATATCCTTTGCAGGCGGTTCAGACTTAATGTTCATCCAGCCCGACTGCTTTCTTGCTTCAACAAGAAAGCAGTCTAGGGCTTGGCTTTAATGCCGCAGTACAGCTCAGAGAAGCGGTGCAGCTGGGGGCGGCTCTTGCTTGCGATAGTTTGGCTTAATTACTTGCTTGCTTCTTTGCGCTTCTTGAGGGGCTTCACTAGTTGCTGAGATAGCCGGGCACAAAGATGATGCCGTCTGCACCAACAGCGATAGCGGGAGCCTTGATGTTGTCAGGCTTGACCTTGTATGCGCGCGGGGCTGCTTCTGTCCGGCGCAGAGTTCCGGCGGCAAGCGCTGCGGCATTGGCGGCAACGAGAGGTGCAATCTGAGCCGAAATCGAGAGTTTTTTCTCTTGCTTCATGGAGTTATCCTTTCATCCATTTCTTCAGTAATTACTGAGGTTATGCCATAGCTCTTGATGCACCGAGCCGCTCGCTTGATGCACCATTAATTTGTCGTGAACGCCGGTCGGTGCGGGGCTAAATCTTGTTCCAATGAGCCAGCAGTTGGACGCGCTGACGTTCAGGCGGGCTCGATGCGCTTCTTTTGAAGGCGACGCTCTGCGCCGTGACCTTGATGCCGTGCCATGCCAGAAGCTCGATGGCTTCGGCGTTATCTTCGAGCAAGCGATTGCGTCGCTGGTTCACTTCTTTCGACCAGAACTTGTCGATAAGCACACAGGTGTATTCACCTTTGATGGCTGCCTGCCGACACTTGCTCTTCCAGCGCTTGAAGTCTTCGTTGCGGTCTTCGCGAGCTTCTCTGGCCAGGCTGCTTAGCTCTTTAGCAAAACTTCCTTGCATAAATGGTCCTTTCTAGTTCCTAGTTTCTTGTTTCTAGCTTTGATTAGTCATCCTCGTCACTTACAGCTGCAAGCAAGTAAACCTGATTGACTCCTCAGGACGTCAATTAGATATTTGAAAGATGCTCGGCTCTTGGTTCTCGACGTGTTTTTTGCAGTTGCTCTTTGTGATTTGGATGCTAGTTGATACCTTTACCATAAGCTTTCGATGCTGCAGAACAGAGGCTCTGCGGTCTGTTCTAGGAAGATTTTCGAATATCGAGGTGGCGAGGTTGTAACTGGCCGCTCGCAAGCGCAATTTACTGACTGTGATCTGTTCTTTTCTTTGAACCGGTTGGTGGCTAGAGGAAGGATTGTATTTAGGAAGCTAGGAAAAGATGAGGTGGCTAAGACTCACTGGACCACGAAGCGGCGTATCTAAGTTTGACTTCTGATGGATAGCGAGCCTTTCGCGAGCGGCATTGTGAATGGTGTCCCTTGCGCTTGTATGGTCTATTCGCCATACCTCATGCAGAAGAAGCGCCATGGAATTACGCCAATCTAATCGGCGAAACAATGGTACCTTTGAAGGCAAAACTCACTTTCGGTACTCTGAAACAAACGGCGGACTCCCCCACTCCGGCGATTGTGTCTATTGCAGTAGAGATAATCTCTGCACTCATCGGTTCACAGTCAGTAAGAGCAATGCCTAGGTCAATTTCCTGCCTGGTGCACTGCCGATACCAGGGTTGAACAGATATTGCTCGATCTTGCGGGACGCAGTACGCAAGAAATGAATCGAAATCATCGAAGCAGTCTTTCCAATTACCTTCAAGCTCGGGTCT
The DNA here is from genome assembly GCA_017303615.1 of Obscuribacter phosphatis (SeqCode). GTDB lineage: Bacteria > Cyanobacteriota > Vampirovibrionia > Obscuribacterales > Obscuribacteraceae > Obscuribacter > Obscuribacter phosphatis_A. The sequence goes on along the minus strand of JAFLCK010000018.1, from coordinate 11,433 downwards.
TTGACAAGCTTTCAATTTTGCCTGCAAATCAGGTGCAGAGCCTGCACCTGAAACCAGGGTTATCTCAATGCCTGCCTGCTCCCTGCAGGTGACTGCGCCACTTTGCGGAACGTGCATGGGCAATCCCTCTGCCATTATGCGGGCGCCTAGGGAGACAGTCGTAGCTGTCACGGCAGTTGTGAGAAAGTAGATGCCGGCAACGCCTTCTTGATCTCTGACGTAGATTCGCCAGTTGCTCTGAACAGGCGAAGGCAGCATTCGCCTGAAATGTCCAAGCATAGCTGGACCAAAATGACCATGTCGATAGGTCAAAACTGAAAACAAGGTTAGTGTTTTGTTTGGTCCGAGCCTTTGGAGTTCAAGCCCGCAGGGAACAAGCGGTTCTATCCTTGATGCGTCTATTAGGTAATTTAAATAGACTACGTCCTCAATGTCGCTGATCATTTTTATCGATGGAATAGACTCGCATGCGTAGCGAAGCAATCGACTGTTACCAATTGCAGTCAGTGCTTTACCAAAGGCGTCCCGCCTCGGATGTCTCCACTGGGCCATTCGCCCATTGCGCTCTTCCGGGCGAGAGCGACTTAAAACAGCTTCGCTAGCTAGAATAAACCATAGTGTCATGAGACAGAAACCTATGGCGTTGCTATAGAAAATTACGAACTGCGGCGGACAAATTGCGGCAGGGAGCATATGCGCTGCTCCGGCAAGCAAAAGCAGCGTGCCTGTGACAACAGAGAGACGTGTCTGTTCTCGACTCCATGTGTTCGACGACGCAAAACACCATGTCCAACAGTAAACCATAAGTGCATTAAGCACGGTTGCCAGCGCTACAACTGTTGCTAACAGTACTTTCTCGAATTCGAAAAAACACCCTGGTTGTCCCATTTTATGGCTGATGCAGGCAAGTTCAGACCCATGGATGTTCCACATTAGCTCAGCCGGCTGCCCTAAAGCCACTGCCAGAATAGTCAGAATGAGCGTAATAGTAGCAGGCAGTTTCGGGACCCAGTTCGTCTTGACTAGGGCAATAGCAAGCAACAAGTCTGAGAGAGCACAAGCGTGCCACGGCAACCAGCCCAGGTGCCAGAGCCCAGGATTAGCAGCAATGTATTCTAATCTAGCTGCGTCGGAAGTAGTTGCGCCCGGTAAGGCCGGCATTAAGAATAAAGCCATGCCAAACATGGCGAGCACATGCACTAAAGAGGTTAGGATCAGTGACAATTCCAGAAACCGCGCGGCTTGGAATTTCATTTTGTTTTTCTCGCAGAGCAGTCAACAGAACCGGTGTCTGGTTTACAGTAAGCCGTCCCGGAGTTTGAGTTCTCAACTTCTGAAGAGTTCAATGCCTTTACCTTTTGATTTCGCTTTGTTTTAGGCGTCCCTTCCCTAGAGATTTGTAGACTAGCTCCCGCTCGTAGAGCGCGTCTTTGAGATGAGGTGCTTTGCTTATTGCTTCATCGAAGTCATGCAAGGCAAGCTCATGCTGCCCTAGTCGAGCATAGGCAATACCACGTCTCAAGAGAGCTGGTGCGCAGTTGGGGTCTAAGTCTAGAGCTTGCTTGCAATCCGAAATGGCTCGTTCGTATTGCTTGTCACTTATTAGGGACGAGGCTCTAGCGCAGAATGTTATTGCATCGCGAGGGTCTAACTCGATTGCTTCTGTGAAGTCTATTATGGCACTCTTGTAATTTCTTCTTGCTTGGTGATACATCCCTCTGTCGTAGTAGCCGGCGGGGTTTTTAGGCTCTAATTCAATACATTTATCGAAAGCTTTGCTTGCTTCTGAAAACAGACCTAACTTACTTTGAGCTTGTGCCTGATATCTGTAGGCCGGCGCATAGTTAGCATCAATCGAAGAGGCTTTTTTGGCGTCTTTCAATGCAGAGGTCCATTGCTTCAGTTTGCTTTTGCAATAGGCTCTTTCGGCGTAACAAAACGAGTCGCCTGAATCAAGTCGAATGACAGAAGTAAAATCTTCTATTGCCTTTGAATAGTCGCCCAGCTGACGAGAAACGAAGCCACGACAACGAAGCGCATTTGCGAAGTATGGTGCCAGCTTTATTGCCTGGTTGTAGTCGGCAATAGCTGCTGTATATTTCTCTTGCGCGGCGGAACAGTCGCCCCTAAGGTTTAAAGCCATAAAATTACCCGGAACGAGAGCGATGTGATTATTTAGTTCGGCCTTGGCTAGATCCCATTCGTACATACTTTTATAAACACCGGCCCTCAGGTAGCTTATGTATGCATTTTGGGGCTCTAATTCTTGTGCGACTGTCAAACTTTTGAGAGAGTCTTTCAGCATTCCCAGATGATATTGAGCGCTAGCCGCATTGAGCACGGTGCTCAAATCGTCGCGCTCCGAACATAAGAGCAGCGCCTCCTTGTACTCGGCTTCAGCTTCTTTTCTTTTCCCAGTACAGTTCAACAGGCTCGCGTGTCTTAGAAGCGACTCTGGATCTTTTGGAATGGAAGACATCTGAGCTAGAGCTCTTTCTGCGTTTTCTTTGGCTGACTGCATTAGGCCAAGCCAGCCATAAATTCTACTGCGATTGGCATAAGCGTCCGCACAGGTGGGATCGCAGTCTATTGCCGCAGAGAGATCAGCGAACGCTTGCTCAAGCTTTCCCTGTCTAGCGTACGCAAGACCCCTTCCAGCAAGGCTAACTGAGTCTTTAGAATTGATAGACAATTCCTTGGTGTAGACTTCTACCGCCCTCTGCCACTCTTCGCATGCCGCATGCTGTCTGGCAATCTTCCTGTTTTCTTGAGTTTCCGCAGCATCGCATCTACAAGTTATCGTGACTATGAAGAATAGCGAAAGCATTAATTTAATGAGCATCGATGAAGTATCTCTATTAAGTTGAAAATTTAACAGAAGATCTTAGCGCAATTTGACGTTTTCTTGTTGTCAAAGGAGTACATCCAAGCTTCGCCTAGAATGCTGATCTGGGCAAAAGGAGCTGACAAGTTCTCCTTTTAGCAAAATGCTTGGGGCGCTATCGGTTCAGGTTCTCAGTTTCGCAGGGAGTTCACTATTGAGGGCATATTGCTTAAGTTGTGAGCGCGGTGGCGAGAGACTGGCTCGATGCAGAAACCTCAACCCCTTTTCTTTTTCTTGGACAAACCGCCTCAGTGGTTTGCGCTTAAATTCTGGTTCTATCCGGTAGTCTGTTTAGTCTTCGCGTCAGTTGCGGTCAGATATATCGGCAAGGTTCCTGATTTGCCGCTGCGAGCGACTTTGATGATATTTGCGCTGCCGTTGGTACTTCTTTTAATTTCGAGCCGCTGGTTTCGCCAGCGAATGCCGCTGATGCTTCCTTTCTGGTTCGTTTTGCTGACCACAGGAATGGGCTTCACTCAGGGAGTCTTCTCGTCGGCAATTAGTCGAGCTTTCAATTCGGGGCTATTTGCTGCTGGCAAGCCCTGATCATTATAGTTTGGACTGCGCCTCAGTTTATATTGTTATTTGTGTCTAGGAGGCGCCAATGGCAATTGTCCTTTGAGTGATTGTCTTGCTAAATCGAGCTTGCGAATCTATCGGAGCGGCTTCGTCAATTGTTTGCTCACTTGCTATATTTTGCATGGGTCGGGAAGAGGTATCTCGAAATGTCTCTTCCGGCATTCGACTCCCAGTATCTTCAGCCTTTCGGAATATCGTCGAAGCATGTGTTCTGCTACTTTTCCGTGTTTGGATAGAACTGATACTGAAGACTTCTTGATTTTAATTGTCCTTGCTAATAGCCTCGCATCTTCATATTCGTCTAATGGTAGGTCTAAGATTTTGAATGTTCTTGATGAATCAAGATTCTCTGCAATAACAGAAAGGGAGGAATCTTCGCCAATTCGATATTCGGCTCGAATTGACCAGTTGTCGAACCTAGAAGAGGCGATAGTAACCTCTAAATTTTCTCGCTCCTTTAGAATTAGGTCATCCACAAGACGAATTTTTTCTGTTTCTAGGTTTTCTTTGGCAGAAACTTGAAGCATCATTTTGGTTATGCAGCTTGCAAAATAATCATGTCTTTCCGATTCGGTCATTTCGAGAATCTTTGTGGGTTCCACTCCGCATGAGTATCTTCTGCAAAGACCATCAAAATCAGGACCAACAACTCCATGGCTTAAATCATTCTTGAACTGAAGAATGAAAATTTCGCCGCCATTGCCCACGTGAAATTCCAGCGAATGACGCTGCCCCATTTGTTGGGCCACCTTTAAGAGACAGCTGCTAGTTTTATATTCCCAGTTAAATCCAGTTTGTTCTCCTTTAGAAGTGGGTTTGCTTCTTTGGCTGCTAGTCTGAACTGCAACGGTGTCATGTTGCCCAGGGCGCTGTGCGGACGCAATGCGTTGTAGTCGTGTTTCCACTTAGAGATTAGCGTGGCTGCGTCTTCGATGCTTGTGAACCAATATTGATTGAGGCACTCGTCTCTAAATCTGCCATTGAACGACTCTACAAAGGCGTTTTGGATCGGCTTACCTGGTTCGATGAAGTGCAAGTTCACACGGTTGTTGCAGGCCCACATGATCATGTCAATGCAAGTGAACTCTGGGCCGTTGTCCACGACAATCTCTTTCGGCAAGCCCCTCTGCCAGCGGAGTCTCTCTAGAACGGCAATGACACGCTTCCCTGGAATGCTTCTTGAAACCTCAATTTCCAAACACTCACGGGAGAAGTCGTCGATGATGTTCAATGTCCGAAATCTGCGTCCGTCTGACAGTGTGTCGCTGGTGAAGTCCATTGACCATCTGTCATTCGGCGCCAGCGGAGTTTCCTTTGGAGTTCGCCTGCCCCAGTGATATTTGCGCCTTCCTCGCTTTCTGACCGCCAGATTGAGGTCGCGATAGATGCGGTAAACCCGCTTGTGATTCACTTTGGTACCCTCCGCTCTTATCAGCAGACAGATCCGTTTGTAGCCAAACCTTGGACGGTCGCCGGCTATGGCTTTAATACGCTCAGCAAGGACTGGGTCGGCAGCTTTCTTGGCCGTATATCGGTGTGTGGAGCGTGCCAAATCAAAGATTCTGCACGCCTGCCGCTTGAGCAGGCTGACGCTGCCCCATTTCTTGGGCCACCTTTAAGAGACAGCTGCTAGTTTTATTCATCTTTGCTACGGCTCAACTTCTGGGGGTAAGGTCAGGTCCGGTCAAGTTTGGAAATATAGCCATTCGGCTGTTCAAAGTTGAAATTGATGGAAGCGTCTTTGGAATAGTCGACACATCGTCCGAAGAATGGGGCGACACCGCCACCATGGAACCTGGTGATCTGGTCTTCTATCCGCCTTGGAACGGCGAATATGATACATAAGGAAGTCCATTGATGTTCGATGCCTCGAAATTGTTAGGCGTATCATTGAAGTCCGGCGAGTGGTTGCACTTTAAAAAGAAGGCTGGCGACGTAGTAAAAGAGCAGCTTGGAACGAAAACACAAACCACGTACTTCAGTCATAGCATGGGGCTGCATCTCGAATATGACAAAGGAAAGCAAAGGTTTGATGGAATCTGGATCTATTTTTCGGAAGAGCATGGTTACGGCACTTACTCTTGCACACTTCCTTTTGGTATAACCAGCAGTGACACAAGAGAAGCGGTGCAGTCGAGGCTGATGAAAAGTCCTTTTACATCTGGACCTTACAAGAGATCGGAACCGATTCCAGAGAATGGTTTTACCGACGAGGAGTGGATCCAATACATGCAGCGGGATGTAACCGAGCCACCAACCATGACTTGGGATCAGTATCTTATCGAGCCATATTCATTGATTGCTTATTTTTATGTGGCAGCGCCGCACGGAATCTCTTTTATGCACCTGTCTCTAGCGACAGATGGAGATAGAAAAAATGCGGAGATAAGAGAGATTGCACGAAATGATCCGAACCGCGCAGCAGAGTTATTAGCAGAACGTTCGGCTCTAAGTCAACGTTCCTTTTCCTATACATCACATCTGGAAATCGCGGATTTGTACGAGAGAGCAGGTAATCTTATCGACGCAGAAAAGCATCTCAAGGAAGCAGTAGAACGAGGAACCCGCGAGACCTATGGCGCCTGCAAGCAAAGTCTTCTCTTGAAATACGCCGGATTTTTTGAGCGGCAAGGGAAAGACAAACATGCTTTGCACTTGCTCTTCGAGGCACATCAAGACGGAAAGAGGAGGAAAACGTATTTGTCAGAAGAAATCGAGGCGAAATTAAGATTGCTTGCGTCAAAACTCGCACTGCCTGAAGAGCAGTTGGAAGAGATGTTAGCGAGTAGAGCTGTAAGCGGAGAATGACAACGATGCCGTCCGAGGAGTCTGAAGCTCAACGACTAAAGCAGAAATTCGGAGCCGGTACTGCTCAGACCAGGGTTTTCGATGAATGGGATGAAGGCGGAAGACAGTCTCTTCTATCCAAAATTCACCTTGAAGATGGGGAGCATCCAATTCTCGGGCACTGGAAAGAGAGTTCTAATTGGCTGTTAACCACGACTCGTCGTGTAATCTGGACTAACCCTGATAAACAGTCTTATGAGCTGAGGAATGAGAACATCAAAAAGGTTGGACCGTCTAGTGGTCCTGAAGGTTGGCCCTGGCAGGACCCATCTTCTCCGCGGGACACCTTAGTTTTTGTGAATGGAAATCCAGATATTAAGGGGCACTGTGGACTTTACAGTCCTTGGCTCCATTTTATTGATTACTCTGGAACACGCTATGAAGCGTTTCTTGAGACCGGTAAAATTCTGACGCGTGTTAGAAACTCAATTTGGCAACTGTCCGGCGGTTGGCAGCGCTCGCTGGAAGACGTGCAAAAGCCGGACATAAAGAGTGGCGGGCCGACTGGTTCAGATGCATACCGAGCTGGACGTCTGGAATTCACCTTTGAAAAGTATCCCGAGAAGAGGAAGAAGACCCATCTGTTCTCCGCATTCGATTCTGATGTGCAGAGGTTCTTAAAATCACGAGTGCACTTGAATGTGGAAGAACAGCCCGTACTCGCGTTTTACGAGGATGCTAGCACCTGGTATTTGGCAACCTCCCGGGGAATTGTATGGCTGTCTTCATCCGGCGTGCACTATATTCGGTATCAAGAAATAGACAAAATGGGTTGGTCAGACGGGCCAGAAGGTCCGCGGGAATGCGAGCATAAGAAGGTGATAACTGGAAATGGTGAGAGTTTTTGCAAGATTTGTCGAGCCAACAGTCCTTGGTTTTTCGTCGCCTCGTCGAATGGGCAGCGTCATGAGATAGCAATCGAAGCCGGCAGTGCGAGCCACATATGGGATTCGTTCAGGCTAATGTGCAACCTAGAAAGAATTCATCCTCGGACGTTTGAATAACAAACCCGGATATCACTCCGGTCGTTTCCATGGGTTTCGGGTGAGTTTCAGAATTAAATGGCACGGATTTTGAAGAATTAGTTGTCACTATGCCAGCCTGTCTGCCTTTTCAGCACTGGTTCGATAGCCAATTGTGACAGATAGTTCTAGAATTTATGCGACAAACAACTCTAAAACTTTTACGATACCTTTCCCTGATGCTGTTCAACAACTCTCGTCTTGCCTTGAGACTCATACTTGCCTCCATCAGCCCTCCTCGCACAGTCAGCCCGTGGAAAAGGGTACGATTTTATTTCAGGCAACAGAAGTTGTCATGGTTCAATTATTGAGCAGTCAATGCGAACTTACACCGTGGCCGGCCAAATACGAGGAGGATGCAATGCCAAATTCACTGACTCCACGCTTCCGATTTAAGCTAATGCTTCTTGGAGCCTTATGCCAATGGATCATAGGAAACCCTTTGAACGCGCATCCAACTCAGAATTCGCGAGATCAAGGTCTCGACGGTGCGAGCAAAAGCGGGGTCTTTTATGGCCCAGGGCTACTATCCAACAGCAAGGAGATAGTATTGCAGGCCAGCTGGACATCAGAAGTAAGCGAGAAAACCTTGCAGGTAGGCGAGGGAGACGAGTCTTTTAGTGACGTAAAAAATTGGATATCGAAGAATGTACTAACTGCTCTCAATCAACCAGGGTGCCACTTTGATGGATCTGCAGACTACTCTTTATTCCTGTTTTCTGAGCGGAAAAATGGAATGACCGGGTTTTTGATAAGTATCCCATTGGGACAAGGCTTGCTTGGAGCCAGATTCTCGGAGAAACTAAAAGAGCTTCACGATTTAATGAATATCAAGAAATCCAGCAACAGGTAGATGTTCTGGTGTCACTTTGCTTGAAAAACGCTACAGATTCTGGCAAGACAACTGTGATAGTGCACGATATTTGCCCAGCGTCCCTATGTATGGCTCTATTGCATAGACGCAGTAACAGTGGGACTTCTGCTTAGAGATCTGCTAGAGGTGACCCAACTATAAGGGTGATCTGACCAGTCAAGTGATGCAAATATAGTGCAAATAACTGTAGCAAATATGAGAGCGTCACAGCAACCCCATACTTGAAGTGAAATTAGGCGTGTCGTTAAATGCTTTCGATTAGCTGAGTAAGCGGGGTTAGGATTAGTGGCAAAATCGAAGTCGAGGAGAGACAAAACGAAAGAGACTTTCTGGAAGAAGGTACTTGCTGCGCAGATTGGGAGCGGATTGAGCCAGAAAGCCTTTTGCATGAGAGAAGGTCTGAATCCGAATACTTTTTCCTCCTGGAAGAAAGTTATTCGGCGGAGAGATCAGGAGAAGAGCGCGAAGACTGAGACCGATGGTATTCCTGTCTTCATGCCGGTGGCTCAGCTGCAGCATCCAGTGAAGATTTGCGCAGAGACAAATTCGCAGCCAGCTGTTGCTGAATTAGATCTTGCGGCACGAACTGTAAAAATCTTTGCCGGCATCGATAGAGAGTCTTTGAAAGAGATCGTTCTGGTTCTTCGAGAGGTGGCATTGTGATTAGCTTGCCAAGTCAAACGCGAGTCTTTCTTTGCACTCAGGATACCGACATGCGCAAGTCATTTAATTCTCTGCAATCAGTGATCAGATCAGCCATGCACCTTAATCCGCTGAGCGGGTATCTCTTCGTGTTCAAGAATAAGAGGGCAGATAGAATCAAGTGCGTCTTCTGGGACAACAGTGGCTACGCCATGTTCTACAAAGTGCTCCAGAAAGGCACCTTCCAGTTTCCAGACCTAGAGCACGTGAGTTCTGCCGGGCTAGAAATTGAGCCTGCTACTTTGCATTTGATACTTGATGGCATCGACTTGAGCAGTGTTAGGCACCGGCAGCGGTATCGATTACCCCATAGCCTTGACCAAAGCAATAGCTTCGTCTCTGGAGCGATACAGTCATAGAGGGGTTTCCTAGGCGTTTCTAGGAAGACACCGTTAGAATTTTAGATAATTGCAGGACGCTACCGGTAGTGTTTTGCTCATAAACCATACTTTGCGACTGAACCCGATAGCGGACACTAGGGCTAGTGTCTGGTCATCGTTGTGAAGAGCAGAAATCTCTCGACCATCAGTCAGCCATGCCCGTTTGATCGGTCTTCTTGGGGCTGCTAGAGATCGGGCGAGCGAGAATGAACATAAAACAGATTGTCAGTCGCATGCTGTACGTGCATAGAAATTATGATGGTCCTGAATGGCCTTCAAATCTCGCCTGGGGCTACGTAGGCGACAATTGGAACGATAAGGTGTCTGCAATAATTGTTGTGTCTGGTAAGTGGAGATTTTACGAGCACCGCGATCAAGGCGGCAATCACTGGGATCTTGGGCCAGGATGTTATTCATGGTTGCCTGATCATGGTGTGCCAAATGATGCCATTTCTAGTTTTGCACCAATTTCTTGGTAAAAAGTCCTAGATTCCGATGATGCCCAAAATGTTTCATTCCAAAGAGTCCCCACCGGGGCTCTTTTCGCTTGGCAGCACCTTATGCACAAACTTAAGGCCCAGCGTCCTATGCTTGTGATCTGGGTACTCGACGCGAATTATTATTCCGAGATCGTCATGATAAGTAGCTGTACGTGTGACTCTGCCTACTCCAAACTCTGGATGCTCTACATACTCACCAATCGATAGATATTCGCCAGAAGGCATAAGAACTGGATGTTCCAATATTTCTGGCAGCTCAAGCATGATATCTACCGGTTGACTGTCATCCGAAACCATTTTCATTGCCTCACTTTCCTAGCTTGAAAAAGATACGCGGAATTACTGACTCATCATCTAGACGTGGCAAGTTCCTGTACCGCCCACGCTCTTGCTGCGCGGATGGTACGGCTCCCAGTGTCTTCAAGCACATGCTAACGAATGGCTTTTCATGCTCTCCTAGAGCGATGTCCACCCTAGAAGAGCCAAGCTTGCCCCAAGGAACCGGTAGCCCTTTCTTGTAGCTAGCTTCTGTATGAATCAGGTCATCGGCTCCCAGATTTCGTCTTAGAAGCTCATGCAATCTACTTCCATATGCTCTTTCTGAACCATGAATTTTCGGGTTGTAATCGCCCAAATCCAAATATGAATCACTCAAGGCTTGAGCAACTTTGTTGAGTTTTTCTTGTACAACCTGTCTACTAATGCCCCTAGCTTCGGCGGCTTTGAACACTTTCTCAGGAAGATTGAGTTGATGAATTTGCTCGCCACTCGGTGAGAAATTTCTACGTGATGTCACTTGTTCGCTCGGCTTAACGTTGTCTGGAAGCCCTTTATTTCTGAGCATTGCCAGGTCATCTACGTCCGGCTGCTGCTTCGGTATCGGCATTTCAAAACCATTAGTCGTTAGCCCTCTGGGCTGAATCACATCATCCAGAAACGTCCCTATTGACTGCTCTGCCTTCTTCCGTCCAGGCGCTGTTAAGTCTCTAGCGTACTTGGCCAAGTCCTCCAGGGCGTCTATCAGCTTGCCCGATCTAGCCAGCCTGTCAGCCGCTCCAATTACTGACACTACGCCCATTTCCGCTACTAACTCGCTGGCTTTCTCCGTGCGCTTTTCTAGCGGCATGGCTTCCCAACGCTCATTAGCTAGCGTCATTACTGTCTGCAAGTCTCTCAGCGGTCGGCTGTAGTCTCCGCTCTGCGCCACTTCCTGGCTGTAACCGGCTATCACCTGCGAGACTTTTACCCCGCTCATGATCGCCGCTGATGGGTGGTCTGCCAGCTTCTGCGCCGCTTCCGGTATCTTCTCCGGTCTATCTACCGCCTCTATCATAAAAGTCCCGGCGACTATTGCGCTGTCATACAGCCCCTTTCCCACGTTGTAGAAGCCTTGTGGTACTGAATCCGATACCGCCTGAATCTGGCTCTTGTAGGAGTCCTGGGCTATGTTTGACGCCTTGCCAAACGCTTCGATTATCTCCCTTTGCTGCTTCGGGTCAAGCTTGTTGAAGCCCTCCCACTCGTTTTCTTGATACTGCACATACCCCTGCAAGACTACCTGGTCAGGCTTTACGACTTCATATACGCCGCCATCGTCCAGGGCGATTATCTGTATGCTCTCTAACTGGTCGCTGCCCGCGCTTCC
>JAFLCK010000017.1:0-107602 GCA_017303615.1 Obscuribacter phosphatis (SeqCode) | reverse complement strand
GGCTAAAGCCAGTGACAATCTGAAGTTGCGCAAACTGCTCACCAACATGATTTATGTCGGTGTAGTAGCCGAATTGCTCGACATCACTCATTCTGAAATAGAAAACGCCATCGCCAAGCAGTTTGAAGGCAAAGCCAAGGCTGTCGATCTTAACCTCAATGCCGTTAAACTCGGCAGAGAGTGGGCGAAAGAGAATCTGACCAAGGAAGACAATTTTGTTGTCGAGCCCATGGACAAAACTCAAGGCAAAATAATCATCGACGGCAACGCCGCAGCTGCTCTTGGTTGCATGTTCGCCGGCGTCACCGTGGTGGCATGGTATCCAATCACACCGTCATCCAGTCTTTGCGAACAGTTAATCGACTATTTGAAAGAGCACCGCATCGATAAAGAAACCGGTAAAGCCAGCTTTGCCGTGGTACAAGCCGAAGACGAACTGGCAGCCATCGGTATGACCCTAGGCGCCGGCTGGGCTGGAGCCAGATCAATGACTTCCACCAGCGGTCCCGGTATCTCACTTATGTCTGAATTTGCCGGCTATGGTTATTTCACCGAAATCCCCGCCGTCATCTTCGACGTGCAGAGAGTCGGTCCTTCCACCGGTATGCCCACCCGTACATCACAAGCCGATCTCACTTCCACCTTCCTGCTCTCTCACGGAGACACCAAGCACATTATTCTCTTGCCCGGCTCGGTGACTGAATGTTATGAGATGGCCATGGAAGCCTTCGAATTGGCGGAGAAATTCCAGACTCCAGTATTTGTGCTCACCGATCTCGATCTGGGTATGAACAACTGGATGTCGGATCCTTTCGAATATCCAACCAAACCAATTAATCGCGGTAAAGTTCTCGATGCAGCAGCCTTGGAAAAAGCCGGTAAATTCGAGCGTTACGCCGACATAGATGGCGATGGTATTCCTTACCGTACCTTGCCCGGCACCGACCACCCGCTGGCTGCATATTTCACCCGCGGCTCCGGTCACACCGAAAAAGCCACCTACACCGAGCGTCCTGAAGACTATGTCAACTTGATGAATCGACTCGAGAAGAAGTTCAACACCGCCCGTCAGTTCGTTCCGAAACCACAGGTAGTGACTGAAAAAGACGCCAAAGTCGGCATCATCGCCTTCGGCTCCAGCCATTTTGCTGTGGAAGAAGCTAGAGATGAACTGAAGGAAGCCGGCATCAAGACCAGCTATCTGAGAGTAAAAGCTCTACCTTTTACCGAAGAGCTCAAGAAGTTTGTGGAAAGTCATGAACGTGTTTATGTCGTGGAACAGAACCGCGACGGACAATTGCATGACCTGATTGCCCTGGAATTACCCAATCAGGCCACCAAGCTTCGTTCAGTCAAACACTACAACGGTCTGCCCCTCAATGCCAGATTCGTCACCGAAGCTGTATCAGGGGAGGAGAAAAAATAATGACAGCAGCAGCACCCAAAACCAATCGCATTGGTTTAACCCTTGCCGATTACAAAGGCTCTCCTTCGACCCTTTGCGACGGCTGCGGCCACGATGCCATCACCAGCCAAATAATCAAATCGTTTTTTGAACTCGGCACCCAGCCGCACCAAGTAGCAAAGCTATCGGGTATCGGCTGTTCATCCAAGACCCCGGCTTATTTCTTGAACCGTGCCCATGGCTTCAACGCCGTCCACGGCAGAATGCCGTCCATCGCCACAGGCGTCAGCATGGCCAATCACAACCTGACCATGATTGCCGTATCAGGCGACGGCGACACCGCCTCAATCGGTCTTGGTCAGTTCTGCCATTTGGTCAGACGTAATGTACCGATGATTTATATCGTCGAAAACAACGGTGTATACGGTCTCACCAAAGGTCAGTTCTCAGCCACCGCCGACCTAGGCTCTAAGCTCAAGTCTGGTGTCTTGAACGAACTTCCACCCATCGACCTATGCGGTCTAGCCATCGAACTGGGCTGCGGTTTTGTTGGTCGCTCCTTTGCCGGCGACCCTAAACAGCTCACCGCCCTGATCAAAGCTGCTGCTTCTCATAAAGGCACAGCCGTCATCGACGTCATCAGCCCCTGCGTCACCTTCAATAACCACGAAGGTTCAACCAAGAGCTATAAATATGCCAAAGAAATGGAAACCCCTCTGCATGAGCTGGGTTACATTCCTTTCTTTGAACAAATAAACGTCGAGTATGAGCCGGGTTCAGTACAAGAAGTGGAAATGCATGACGGTTCTCGCATTACCCTCAAGAAAACCGATCATGACTATGATCCAACCTGCGCAATCAACGCAATGAAAACGATCAAGCAAGCCCACAAAGATAAGCAGTTCCTTACTGGTCTGCTCTATATCGATGAAGAAAAGCCTGACTTCACCTCGCTTCTACGCGTGGGAGAAGCTCCGCTTGCGACTTTGCCCGAGTCAGTAGTAAGACCCGGCAAAGACGTGCTCAAGCAAATCATGCAAGAACTTATGTAAGCTGAGCTTTTCTAAGAATTTAAAAGAGGACGACAACAGTCGTCCTCTTTTAGTAAGAAGACTTTTCTTTGAAAGTCAGATAAATTGAAACAAGAAAACTGAGCAGCACCACTGCCATAAATGACTTGGCCGAAAACCATAAAATCTGGCTGGCTTGTGCCGACAGATATTTATCAGCTAGTCCTATAACCAAGGGCAGTATCAGAAAAGCTATGGGAGCCGAGATAAAGAGCAGAGACCAAGCGGCCTTCTTTAGTAGATAGTCGTCCGGTGTTTCTTCAAGAGCCCGCAGTTTCTCAAAATCATTTGCCACCGACGCTTCTTCGCGCCGACGTATGGCCTTTACCAGGAGTTCCTGGGCATCTCTCATATCCACTTTCATTTTAAATATGCTTTTGGTAAGTACGCTTATTGGTAAGCAAGCTTTGTAAGCGCAAAAAGTAATAGACCAATTGGTCGAAGCGAAGGAACCGATTTAATAAATTCGCACGACCCCAGTGTGCTACTAATCGAGCCCGTTGTCAAGCGTTTATTGGCAATTTCTCAGGTTTTGCGCAAGATCTGTAGGGGCACATAGTAGATGTCGGAACCAAACTAGAAGAGCGGGTCATTCTCATGAAGCCGTCCAGAGCGCTTAAACTCTACTATTCAATTACTTTCGTTCTAGGGCTCCTGCTCACGGTTCCCCTAGCCCATTGGGTGCGAACAGACGATGTCGGCATGAGAGGTGCCGCCATCATGATTCTTTCTTTGAACGTTTTGTTCATCATGATCATGCCTCTGGTAATAGACTGGGCCGAAAGCCGCTATTTCAAAGCCAGATTCCTCGCTCTAGAAGAAGTAGCCAAAGATAATCCTGAACTAGCTAATATGCTGGAAAGCCAGTGCCAAAAGCTAGCCCTACCCGGTCTTAAGTTAGCCGTAGTAGATGATGGCTCGGAAGTTTTCTCTTATGGACTTTGGCGCAATAATCCCAGGCTGATTATGTCTGCCACCCATCTTCAAAAGACGGCAGAGAAAGACATAGCCCCTTCGGTAGAAGCGGAGTTAACTCGCTTCGCCAATCAAGACCATACACTCATGTTCCTTCTCTTTGCCGCCTTTCAGGTGATGGTGCAAAACCTACTGGTCTACTTGATGGGTTTGCCCCACTTGCCCTTCCTGCATTGATTCGCTGCGAAACACTTCAAACTTGCCATCTTTCCAGGCATCTTTAGGCAAACCGGCTTTCAGAGCCAGTTGCTCCAGCGTCTCTTCAAGAGTCCAGCCGTACTCGACGGCCACACTGGGCAAAAAGACCGACTGTTTGCCGCGACACTTTAGCAAAACGCCATCACGCCCAATTTTGATATCGGTATAGGCAGGCACTTTGTGCGGCGGCGTCAGCACGCTCACTTCCACATCTAGAGAGTCTAATTCGCCGGCTGTAACAGGCTTGAAACGAGGATCTTTAGCGGCGGCAGAGACTGTATTTTCAATTACAGTGAGATAGAGCGGCTTGACCGGGAAGATATAACCGATACAACCACGCAGATCACGCTCACCTGCTTCGGTCTTGTGTAAAGTAACAAAGGCTCCGTGCGGCAGCTTCATGCGTTCGCTTATGACAATGCCGGCTTTCTCCAAAGCAGCAAGCTCTGGCACACGCCCCTCTCTGACAAACTGCTCTAAAGTAATCCGGGCTATCTTGAGCAAACTCTCTCGCTCTTCAGCCGTCAAGGGCTTGGGCTCAAGCAAACTTTCTCTGACTGCATTCCAGCCGCCTCGCTTGCTTTCAAAAGCAATAGACATATAAGAGACTGTGTTGAAGTCATGGTCTAAATCGACAGAATCACCCATTTCTTTTGTCGCTTCAAGAGAGGTGCGGTAGTTGAGCAAAATGCCGCGACAATCTTCGGGCAAAAGCGCAAGCAAGACAGAAAGAGCATAAACACCACATATGGTATCATCAGTGCGCTTATAAAAACTCATGAACCCTTCCAAGTCTACCCTCTCTAGATAGCTCAACGCTTCCATATCGAGGGCTTTTAGACGACTCAAGAACTTACCTTCGTCGCCTTCGGTCTTAAACGGTTCGTACTCAAAGCGCGGACCATAGTGGGTAAAGTCTGAACTGACCACCACCAAGTCGCCGTCTTCCATTTGTGAAGCCAATTCTCGGGCAATGAAGCGAGCCTCGAAGGCATCGTTGAGAGTACCAATCATGATGGGCACGATAGTGGCTTTAGGAAACTTAGATTTGATAAAGGCCAATTGCAACTCAAGTGAATGCTCTTGATGATGAGCCCTGGTCATTTCCTGAAAGAGAATATTTTCCTTCAGTTCATCAACCACTTCAGTATCACATTCGATCTCACCGAGAACCGTCTGGAAAGACTTGTCGTAGGACAGAGCCGCTCCGTGAAAACCTTTGTAATGGGACGGCCCTAATAGAAAGACCCGCTTTACTTGTTGATTGCCAACCGATAAATAAGAAAAGGCAGCAGTCTTGCCCGAATAAGAATAGCCGGCATGGGGTGCCACCACCGCTAGTATTGCCGGCTTGACCGCAGTATTTTCTTTAGAGGCTGCTATTAGGCCGACACCGGTATTTTTTCCCTTAGCGCAGGCTTGCTGCCAGGCCAGTTTTTCATAGTCGCGCAGTTGCCCTGCCAGCCTGGATGGCTCATCGTCATACCAGGTGCCGGCAAACTTAAGAGGTCTTTTCCCTGACTGTCCGAAAAGAAACAATTGGCCTCCGTTCAATCCGCTCAAGCCGCTAAATAGGATCCAAACGAACAGAACCACTAGAAGACGAATCACCATGAGGATCTGCCTTTGAATCGAACACTATTGTAATCTTAGCGCGGCTCATGCCCGATGGCAAAAGATTGAGCGGCTTGCTTTCCTGTAGGGCATTAATGGCAGCAGCTTCTGCTTCGGCACTCTTCGGTGAACTGGTCACGGACAGATCCCCCAAAGAACCGTCCGAACTAATTTCGCAGGTAATGGTCACATGATTATTGCCGTCAGCCAAAAGCCATTTGCCGATTATTTTGCTCCAAGTCTGATTGCAATAGGCGCGAATAGCAGCCTGTGAGGCTCCACTGCTCTGAGAGGGGGCACCGCTCTTGGCCGAGGCTGCGCCGGCTTTATTTTTAGCGGCGGCGCTTTGGCCTTTGCCTGAGGCGCTTTGGGAAGGCGCCGCTTGGGCTAAAGAGACGGAGCTGAGATTGAATACCAGAGATAGTAAGAGTGCCTGAGCTGAAAGCTTCGCATTGAACATAGCTATTTCTCCCTGAAAATGCCGAAACTGGAAGTGTAATTGTGCAAATAGGTGGACTTCCCGACAGTGCCTATTTCGCCGTTACAGAAGAAGCCTCCGATGGGAATTTCGCCCAAATAACTCCTCAATGTATCACTGTCATAATTGGGTTTACCGTAGAGACCCTGCCCCCGACCTAAGCAAGAAAACAAAAGGGCGCCGCGGGGTTCGCCATTTCTTTCTTTATCTTCTACATAACGTGAAAAAAGCTGGTTCAAATCTTTCTCGGAAGATCCGGCATCTCGCAGATGAAACTGCACGGTCCTTTCCGGTCTCAAGACCTCACCGACCAAAAGTGCTCCGCTCAAGGGTTCAATACCAATTATCGATCTGACCAAAAAATCACCGGTCTTGAGTTGGTCTTTGAATTCGTCCATAGCCACTCCGATAAAGAGCTGATCCTTTACCAGTTTCTGATCTTTCTCGGATAGTCTTTCCACTGCCTCCTTAAGCACCGAAACAGCGGGTTTTCCATCAAGCTCATATAAGAGATTGCGATCGCAGCGGGTAACCCGACTGATTTTGCCGAAAGCACGGCAGCCCTGGACAAGCACAGGATCTACCTGAATATTGCCCTTGAGGGTAAGAGCCACAAGCCCCGATCGGAAAACCCGGTCTTGAGCCAGCATGCGAATCTCACCGGCCTTATGTCCACCCGAGGCTAAGCCGCCCAGTTTGACCGAACGGGGAAAGGCATAGTCAAGACCCTGCACGAACGGTTCTATCTTAAAACTAAAAGGGTCCCCAAGCAAAATAAAGACCGGTTCTTCCTGTCCCTGCACCTGCATAAGCTTTTCCCAGCTGTCGGGCGGATCATCCAGGTCGGGAATGGCGTCACTGACTATGTGGAAGGCGCGCATTTCCACCCCGGGCAGAATCGCTCCGGTCAAGGCAATGGCTGACTGATTTTCAGCTTCCACGCCGCCACCGATCAGTCCGGCGCCGGTGCAGCCAATAAAAGAAGCCGGAGAAAGGCGCTCTCTTAGGTAGCGACCAATTGGTTCCAGTTTCTCTCGATATTCAGGCGAGACAAACAGCAAAAGCAGATCAGGATTACCACCCAGCTTAAAGCTTAAGGTGCCGGCCAAGGAATGACAAAGTCTGAGGGCGGATCTCAGTGTGGCGTCCTCCCCGCAATCAGGCAATTGCGCCAGAGTTTCCTCTGGAATTTCTTCAGATAGATCTTCAGTTAGCTCTAGAGAAGAAGCCCACTTCACTTAGCACACTCCACATTAGACACCGACTATCTTAGCCTATTATCTGTATCCAAGTCAGCAAAGCAAGCGTTTCAATACTTTGCCTGTAGAATTACGGGGCAGCTTATCAAGAAACTCTATGGCACGGGGCATCTTGTAGTCAGCCAAATGAATCTTACAAAAACTCTTGATTTCATCTTCTGTAAGGCAAGCACCGCTTTTCAAAACTATGAAAGCCTTCACTCTTTCACCCATATAGCGATCGGGAACACCCACCACTGCACATTCGGCGATGGCGGGCAGACGGAGCAAGACTTCTTCTATTTCGCGGGGATAAATGTTCATGCCCCCTCTTACTATCAATTCCTTTGAGCGTCCAACTATATATAGATAACCATCGGCATCCAGATAACCTAGATCTCCGGTGTAAAACCAGCCGTCCTTTATTACTTCAGCAGTTGCCGCAGCATTATTGAAATAACCTTTCATTATGCAAGCACCTTTAAGCAAGATCTCGCCGACCTCGCTCTCTCCATCACCAAAGCTTCGGCTAGATCTGATACCGTCTTTCTCAATCGCTATCTCGATTCCCGGGAAGGCAGTACCGACGCTACCCAGCCTGGCATCGCCCTCGGGGTTGAGCGTGGCAATTACGGTGGTTTCGGTGAGGGCATAGCCTTCCAATACAGGCACCCGCAGACGTTCTTTCAGGGCAACGAGAAGGTCTCGGGGCATAGCCGCACCACCAGTAGTGCAAAGACGCAAACTTTCCAGACGACTTTCCTTGCCTTCCTTATCTAATTCCATCAAAATAAACTGATGCATAGTCGGCACCGCCGGCAGTACTGACACCGCCTCAGATCTAAGCAACAAAATCGCCTCGGCGGCATCGAACTGCTTCATGAGCACTATGCCGCAGCCCGCCTTCAAAGCACCGGCCAGCACTACCAATAAGCCATAGAGATGACAGAGAGGCAAGACGCCAAGCAGCATGTCATCTTGCTTGAGACAAAAACGATGGGGATAGGACTCGATTGTAAAAGCCACATTAGCATAACTAAGGACCGCGCCCTTGGGCTTGCCGGTTGTGCCGCTGGTATAGACTATCAAAGCGGCGGTACTATCTAAATCTTGTTCTGAGCTTTCTTGATCTGAGCTTTCTTGATCAGCACTTTGCAAAGAATCAAATCTAAATAGATTGAGTTCAAGATCGGGTTCAAGCTTTAGATCTAAATTCAAAGCCAGATGAGGCTGCGCCAACTTAGTAATCTTAGTCTCGCGATGAGCAAGCAGTGCCCGCGCCTGCGAGTCAGACAAAATATGCTCAATCTCTTCTTCTTTAAGCAGTGGATTGACCGGCACCACTGTGATGCCCAAACAATTGAGGGCTAAAAAAGAAACGACAAACTCGGGCGAATTAAAGAGATAGATTGCTACTCTATCGCCCTGTCTGAGACCGACTTGGGCCAGTTTCTCGCTCAGCTGAGAGACTTTGCGCTGGATATCACTATAGCTAAAACTATGGCTGCCGAATACCAGAAAAGTCTTCTGTGGATGCTTGCAGCAAGCATCAAGAAACAGCTTAAATAAAGGACTTTGCTTCAATTGGGACATAAGCCCAAGACACTCTCTTACTTGGCGTTAGCACTCAATATTTTATTCAGCCCTTCTTTTACACTATTCTCGCCCGAAAAGCCAACTGAGTAAGAGACAACTTCACCTTCTTCATTGAGAAAGACCACGGTAGGTACCGGGCTTACTTCATATTGATCGAGCAGACTCTCACTGCCGGGATCATCAACGTCGACACGCATAAATTTGACCTTGTCTTTATATGAGGTCTTAAACTTATCCATGACACCGCTTAGCTGCTTGCAGGGCTGGGCCCAAGAAGCATAAAAATCGATTACAGTGGGCTTGGCACCTTCCATACCGCGCACTCGCCCCAAACCAAGCATAGAGGCAATCATTCTAGTTTGAGGGCCGGTCTTAGGTTTGACCACAGCGCTTGGCAGACCCACAAGCAAACTATTGGCTTTCTGAGAAATGGCATTGCCCTTACCAAATCGCACAGCTAGTCGCAGGTTTTCTTTCGCTTTCTGAAAATCTTTGCTGCTTAAATAAGCTTCGCCTAAAGCCAATCTAGCTGGAGCAGACTCAGGGGTCTTTTCCACTGCCTTCACCAGTTCAGCCAGAGCAGGCTTAGTCACTGTACCAGCCCAAACCTGGCTAAATTGCAGACAGAGCAAAGATAGAGCCAGCAAAGATACTGTGCCTGATGCGATCTTATTTCTCAACTTTATCTTCTCCAAGTTTTGCACCTTCAATATGGCTGCTTACCCAAGTAAGCAATTTTTCGATTACCTCTTGAGTAAACTGGTTCTCTTCAAAAATTAGGTGCTCGCCATTGGGTATGAGAGCAATCTCTTTGTCGGGAGTAGCCATCTCGTTGAAAAGTTCCACAGTTCCTGTCGGCTTGACCAACTTATCCTGCACCCCTTGCACAATCAAAACAGGCTTGTTCTTGATTTCTTTGACACTTTCGTGATTCTGATTCATAAAAAGCTGAAACTGCAAAAGCTCTTTAGGTGACAATTTCATGCGGGCTAGCGGGTCGCTCTGCCAAGCTTCTCTTAGCTCTTGTTTGTCTGTGGCTTGCTTGATCACACTTTCGCCCACATTGATCTGTTTATGAGGGTCGGCAAGAAAATGCCAAGCCACTTTGAGAGAAGTGCGCCCCTGCTTGAAACGGTCCCCGGCCGGCACTGAAGAGATAAGACCATCGACGAGTTCAGGATATAGAGCAGTGGCACGCAAGGCGATAGCACCGCCCATAGATTCACCCAATAAAAAAACCGGCTTACCCGGATGGGCTCTCCGAATGACTTTGAGGGTGCTCTTTATATCGGCCAAGCAGCCTTCAAAATCGACGCGCTCGCGTCCACGAGCCTCCATCCATGAGCCAAAGCCTCTAACATCGATGGCATAAACAGGATAACCAAGTGCGCTCAGCGTTTTGCCGAGAGGCTCGTAAGTACCATTATGCAGCCCTAGACCATGAACACAGAGAAAAACTGCTTTGACCGGCTTGTCCGACTCGTACCAGCTCAAACACGGTGCATTACCGCGTCTCACTTTACTCTTTGAATTTAATTTGGTCTCTGAACTTAATTTGGTAATTGCACCTGCCCTTAATTCTGAAGCGGCCCCTTCCCGAGCAGCAAGGGCGCAAGCTCTTTCAAAGCAAAGTGTTTGACTGACCAAAAGAGCAAGCAAAGCAAGACCTAGATTGCTTAGACTTTTCGAAAATATTGAAGGCATGGCGGAGTGCATGGGCGATTACCTTACGAAAACAAAACCTGAGCCCTAGCGAGATACCTCTTTGATTGTCCCAGAAGCGCCCAGTTCTGTAATTTCACAATGCTAATGCAGAGCCGCTAGCGATTGAATATACGCCGCATAGCGGCTCGCTCCGCCTTCAACTCACCATCAACTTATAAGGAATTAATATGGGTGAGCGAGAGAACTCCCTTTGCAAGCGCAGTCTCAGCTTGAATTAAATGGGACTGTGGCACTTCTCAAAAGACTGGTAAGTAATAGCGGACAATTAGACGAGTATTCGGGCAAGCCAATTTGATGAACAGAGTCCTCAAAGTATCCGCTTCTACACTAGTCGAAGCGGATTTAATTGAAAGTAAGGGGCGGTCAAAAGGACAGCTGTTTGCCTTTGCTTTGGCGCCTATATTTCTGACTAGTTTGGCAGACTGGTCGATGCTTTTGTATCTAGCCTCGTTCGCCGTTTTTACTACACCGGGACCTACTTACGACAGCCAGATTAGAGGCAGTCTTTTGATTTTCATCCCGCTCATTTTCTTTATGACAGTGACTGGTTATCTGTCTGAAAAGCTAAGTACGTTAAACAATTACAAAAGCAACTGGAATCGACTGGATAAAGCCAAACTTTTTCGCTTGACGATGGCTTTGGCTCTCACTTCTAGCCAATTGCGCCAGACACTAAGCCCCGAGATCATTGCCGCATTGCTTTGTTTGATTCTGCTTTCTTCTCATTGGTCTTTGTTGTTTATATTGAAGAAAGTCTTGCCGAGCGCCGACAAAGAGAGCTTCAATAAAAATCTAGCACCGGCTGTTGCATGCTGGTGTTTGGGTCAGGCAGTTAGTTTGAAATTGGCTCCGGCACTTACTAATACTTTTGGTGCCAGCTGGCCGCTCAATATATGCTTGATACTCTATTTGATATCAATCATAACTGTGTTTTTCAATCAATTAGAAAGCGCTACCCCTATTCAAGTTCAGGCCAAGAGAAAGAAAGAAAATTCCAGTTCAAAAGATCCGTTTCCACACGGCTTGATGGTCGGTCTGATGAGTTTGCCTGCTATTGCCTTGCTGACAGCTTGCTCTATATTTGCCGTGCAGGGCCAGGTGGTGCAAACATCAGCCCAGGTCTTTCTACCCATGTCTGAGCTAGCAGCCGGACTGAGTCTTTCTTTTGCCGCTGGTGCGCTGTTGTCTCCTTTTATAGAACAAAGACTCTCTATAAAGAAACTTTGGCTGGTGATGTCACTCTTATCACTATCTCTATATCTATCTGGAGCAATCTGCAAGGGTTCCTCCCTAGCAGTTTTCTGTCTTTATGCCTCGGCGGCTTTGACAGGAGCCACAGCCATCGGCGAAGAAGCGCGATTTCTTAGCGGTCTGAGCCAAAGCGGCAATAGCGGAGTGATTATCAGCCTTCGCAATGTCGGGGTCTTGTTCTTGAGCGCTCTCATTGCCATCTACCTGGAAGAGAATCTCAGCCTGGTCTCTAGCCTTTACTTCCTCAAAGAATTAAATGCCGTAGGCGCTGTAGTGGTTGTTGCTTCTATGTTGATGGCACCAATAACCGTGGTTTTCGGAACAAAAATCAAAAAGTTGCTGGCAAAAAATAGGGACGCCTAGTTCTATAGTTGTAAGTTGCTTTATTATCTATTACTGTTTCTCTTAGTTAATGGTACGGAGTAGGCAAGATGAGGCAATCCCCAGCCGCTGAAGACAAGGTACAAAACGGTCCTCTAGTATTTATAGGAAGCGCTGGCTTAAAGAGCCTGGCTATTGTCGCCATTTTTACTATTGCAGTTGCCTCTCTGACAGCCTGTAGCGGGGGCAGCGAACCCAGCGGCGGCAAAACATCAAGCAAACCGAGCAAGCCTGAAGCACCCAAAGAACCGCCGCTTGTCACTGACGAAGAAATTTCGCGCTATGTTGATGCCGAGCCTGATACAAAAGTTGCTTTTCCTGAAGCTGAGTTTAAAGAGGCGCATCCCTATATCTTTACGCAAAACAAACCAGGTGTCGGCGTCGAGATTTTGAAAAAACACCTAGATGATGCCGTCAAAGCTCAAGCCGGCCAAACCAAACTAGGGCAATATTGCGTCCGCCTCGGCATCGGACTTTGGATGCAGGGCGGCGATAAGTGCAAAGAGTCGATGAAGTATTTCCTTCTGGCCCAGCGCATTTTCTATAAACAGCCCCAAGAAAAACGCCCGATGCCCAATTGGTTTTTCAACTGTCATCTCTATCCGGGTCTCTATTACAACGGTCAGAGAAAATGGGCGGAAGCCGAACAAGATTGGAGAAAGTGCATAAACATAGCAGCCGGTGCGCCAATAAATTTGATTTCCAAAGAATGGCGCAAAATTTCGCTGCAACAATTGCATATAGCTTTGGTTGGACAGGGTAAGACTGTAGAAGCCAAGGCCGTACAGGAACAACTGAAGAAGATGTAACTTGGCTGAGCCGGAGGTAGTCCGGTATGCCTCGGCAAACCGAAAGCAAAAAAGAAGAACCTCGCCCTAGTCTATTATTCAGTCTAGGTAAGCTTATTTTGCCTGCGGAGCTATGGCAAAAAATAAGGAAGCCTTTGATCAGCTTCTTTATTGTCTTTCATGCCATGCTCAATTTTTGCTATATGTTCAACCATCATCCTTTTATAGCCCAGGTAAACTTGCTCTTTCACGGCTATTACTTCTTTATGGGTCTTGATCAAGACTTTGGCGTCTTTGCCCCCAAGCCCAGAGATCAAAATCCACACATGATTGCCATAGTGCGCTATGCCGACGGCACATCAATATTGTGGGAATCGCCAAGAATGGAGAGACTTGGTTTTCTTGAGAAGATTCCCAAAGAGCGCTATCGTAAATTCTTCGACGACAACACTTGCTGGAGCAAGGCTCCCCACGCCTGGCCGGACATCGCCAGATATATAGCCCGCAATTCTTTCCTAGACGAAAGTAATCCGCCGACAAGTGTCTCGCTGATCAGATATTCATCCAAAATACCACCGGCTCCGATACCAAATCCGCTGGCAAGATCAGAAGAAGAAAAAAATCCAAAGTGGTTGCCAAATCCACCCCACTATGAGCACAACCTGCTTCTCACCATTCAAATTAAACCAGAGGATTTGAAATGCCACTCAAGACCCTAATCAAACTCTGGGATCAATTCTGGTTTTCAGAAACCTCACCACTAGTGGTGGCAGTGTTTCGTATATTGATCGGTATCATACTCATTCTTTTTATCTTGCTTCTAACATGCGACCTATTTGTCTGGTTTGGCCAATACGGCATTACATCTAATCAAACAGCCCGCAATTTCGCTCAGTTTGTCGGATTGAATATCCTCAATATAAATCGAGACAATGACGACTTTTTGCTTGCTTTCTTTACGTTGTTTTTTCTTGCCGCCGTCTCGATGACTGTGGGCTACAAAACTAGACTCTCTACTTTCATAGTCTATCTGTGCCTCACCAGTCTCTATCACAGAAATCCATTTTTATTCAATTCAGGCGACACCTATATGAGGGTGATGAGCGTTTGGCTTATCTTCTCGGCAAGCGGCCAAGCTCTTTCGCTGGACAATTGGCTAAAGGGCAAAGAAAGTGCCGACCTGATCTACAAACCGGTTAGTATCTGGCCCCAGAGATTACTTCAACTGCAACTCAACTTGGTCTACTTGCATACCGTGGTGGCCAAAGCCTGGGGCGACAGTTGGGTGGACGGCACCGCCGTCTACTACAGTACTCGTATCGAAGACCTGGTCAGGGTAAAAATACCCTATATCTTCGACCAACTCTGGCTTTGTCAGTTTTTCAGCTGGGGCACCTTGGTCATCGAAGCCGCCCTCTTTTCGCTAATTTGGATTAAAGAACTGCGTTATTACGTCATTGTTCTAGCAGTATTTTTCCATCTGATGATCGACTTGCACATGAACATTCCGCTTTTTGAATGGATCATGATTTTCTCGTATGTCTTATTTATTGACAGCGAAGACTTGCGCAGATTTTTGCTCTGGGGACGTTCAAAGCTGCTCCCAGAGAAAGAAGTTGTTAAAGTTCAAGAGTAAGTCTTGACCTCAAATTTGAGATCTTCCGACAATACCTTCAAATTGCGAGCCACTGCCTTGCGTAAAGAGGATGCCTCATTTGAGTCAACACCTTTCACCCCGGCAAAGCTTTCAGCAAAGCAACGCCTGGCTATTTCAAGTCTTTCAAATCGCAGCGGTAATTCGCGAGTGGCATTACCCCAGAGGTAATAGAGCACGCCTTGATCGTTGCGCAAAGCCGCACGAGCCATCTGGGCCGCGCTGCCGTCTAATTTCTCAAGGGGTCTCAATAGCCGGCCTGCTTGTCTAAACAAAGGCTCCGCCTCTTGAAAGAGACCACATTCGGCCATGACCATGGCCGCTTCTCTTTTCAATTGCATCCGCCTTACTAGATGCAAAACGTCGTCATGCTCGGCGGCAACGCTTCGGTCGGCGGCCATTAACGTATCTCGGGCAGCGGCAAAATTGCCGCTCTCCCGGTAATAAAGCGCCAATTTCTGCAATGCCTGCGAGAGTTCAAGGGCTGATTTGCCGCTTTCTCTAGCGAAATTCACCTCAGCTTCGGCTTTTTCCTTATCAGCAAACAGTCGCTCCGATTGAAAAGTATCGTTGTTGTATGTGGTGATGCCGCCGTGCGAGATCATATAAACAGTGACAGCCAACCAAGCAGCAAGGGCCAAGGCTGCCAGGGTGACAAAAGTGCGGGCGATAATTCTACGGCCCTGCCCTCTTTTTGTTTTGCTATTGCTTTTTGTCTGGCTGCTCGCTTGGTTCAATACATTCACCTCCCTAATAATTTTGCCCAGACTGACAAGGTCTACCACCAACCAACTTATAAAGATGTTAAAATCTGCCCTCATGCGGCTTGGGCCGGTCAGTAAAAAGGAGCAAACGAATGTCTGAGAGACATCTTCATCCCCTAAGAAACAAGAATCAAAAACATCTGATCCTGGCATTATCTTCAATCTTTATGCTTGCGCCCGTTGCCACCGCTGCAGGTGCACCGACTCCTGGGGCCGCCAAAGCAGACAAACTAGAGAAAGTAGAGAAAACAGAAAAAACTGCAAAAGCCGAAAACACCGCTGGCGAAGCCAAACAAAGCAAAAGCGAAAGCGACACCAAAGCGGTCAAACTAGTCAATGAAAAAATTGTGCCTTTACTTAATGCCGGTTATGAATCACTTAGTAAGGGTGATTTTCAGAAAGCAGAACAAACCCTAGAGAAAGCTGTTACCATCGACGATAGCTCGATTTCAGCCAAACGCTACCTAGCCTTTGCCCAGCTCAAAAATGGCAACAGTCTGAAAGCGCTGAAAACTCTGCAAAGCCTAGCCAAGCTTACCCAGCCCGGTCCCCTCGACTGGTATATCTTCGGCGAAGCCTATCTTTCAGCCAGTGCAGCCGCCCATGCCAAGTCTTGCTTCAATCAAGCCTTGACCCTCAGCCCTGAATACTCCGCAGCCAAGGCCGGATTAATCAGAAGTCAAATCAAGCTGAGAGAGTTCGACGAAGCTTTCAGCACATCACAAGATGCCCTGTCTAAAGCTACAGATGCCTCGGTGCGCAAATATTTTCTTAGCCTCTATCAGCGTTCATATAATCTAAAAGAAGCAGCAAAGCGCACATTTTCCAATCCGGTGCCTGAATCTGAACCGGTTTCGCAACCGCAAGAGACAAGCCCCATCATGATCCAACCGACAAGCGGCAACTAAGACTGGAACCAGGCAGGCGGCGCAGCTTGACAACGTTTTTTTCGCCATGATAGCCTGGTAACAGTACTAACTTAGAGATTACGTCATCTTTTTCGGGAGGTCGTAAGCTCTGTTGACTTGACTAAAAAACTGACTGGAGCAGTTATACCTAGATAAATTTAGGGAAAAATATAGGTTAGCTTTAGTATTTGCAATTTGGTAATGGCCTCAACAAAGTGAGCGTGGTGAATATATATGTTTAAGTACAGGCGCGGCACTCGGAAGAAAAAAGGAGCGATGGCGGCTGAGTATGTCGCCACAATGTATGTTCTCTTCCTCTTTATATTCTTTCCAGTCTTGAACCTGGGAACCGTTTGTCTAAGATCCTTCTTTTTGTGGTTTGCCTGCAACCAAGCTGTAGTCTTGGCAGCCAAGGCCAAGACCTTCAACACACTGATCAGGGTTCCGGACACTGCCACCGGCACACCCTATCCAGGTGCCTATGCCACAGCCCAACAGAGGGCAGCTCAAATTCGCGATATGTTCCCCGGCATTAACTTTGCCATGAGTGCCATCAACCCTGAAGTAGACATAGTCGTTACGCCCATCCCAAACGTTACTCCCTCGCCTGGACCTGGCTTTAAGGTGATTGGTCCGGCTACCTTGCAAAGCGTCAGTCATGTTCCTGACGTTGACTCATTTGTATACAGCATTAGGGTTACAATAAGGGGCTCGGTAGATCCCCTCATACCGGTGCCATGGTTCAGCATTCAAGGGCTTTCAGCCCCGATGAATATGAACGTCACCTGTCAGGCGCAGTTCGAAAATCCCCCAGGTCTTCAGTTCTAATTCAATACAGTAAAAAAGTACAGCTAGTCAGCTAGTCTCAAAAGACAGTCTTCCCCAAGCAAAACTACAAACGAGTAACTCTCTAAAGGACCAAAACTAAATGATTGATTCCAAACTGAGGCGACAGAAAGGAGCGGCAGTCACCGGACTAGTCCTTGCACTATTCATTTTTATAATGATGATCGGCTTTTTCGTGTTTGACACGTGCCGATTGCAGATGGCTCAGCGCGAGCTGACCGCCACTTGCGATGCAGCGGCGTTGGCCGGTACAGCCATGCTCACATCGCAGGACATAAGTGACGACGACGCCAGTGACTCAAAATTACTAGCAGCCCAGCAAAATGCTGCCGGCTATGCCAGAAATATGTTTCAGGCGGGCAACCTTTTGGGTGCAAGCCTGAGCAGCGCCACCACGGTCAGTACATATGCAGCCACCAAGGTGCTCGGCACCCCCGGCAGCTGCCGAGTGATGGTCTCTCTGGCTGACCCGCAAAACAACTATGTAGGTGTACCACCGACTTCACCGGCTTGCCGCAACGGGCGAGCCATCATGGTTTATGCCGGCTACACCTATACTCCGGTCTTCATGGGTATGGTCGGTGTCTCGACCGTAGGCTTGAACGCTGCATCCGGCGGCGGTCTGCCCCAGGTTGACGCGGTACTGGTTTTCGACTATTCCGGTTCTATGGACGATGCCACATCGGTGACTTTCGTTCGCCGTGCTTGGAACCCGAGCGCTGTGGTTTCTGGAGCCAATGCCTCCAGCTCGCTGTTGGAGATGTCCAGCGGTACAGGCGTCGCCAACCGCGGTCAGGTGGCCTATTATGAAGTGCCATCGGCCACTGTATCGGGCGACAGCAACAGACTTTCGAACTATCTGGTGCACAACTACAACGCCAACCCCACCGGCTTGAACGTCAACGTTTTGCCGCCTATGAACTTGCAACTGGTCGACAACTCAGACTCACAGGCTAACCCGCACTTCAAGTTCGACGAAAAGTTGAGAGTTAATCTATTGGCTTTCAACCCCTCTTTGACCTTCACTTCCGGCAATGCCTTCCTCAACCACCACAGAGCCGACTATGGCACCCCTCCGGGTAACTGCACTCTGCAGCCTAGTTTCTCTGGACCAAACTATATAGGTGGCTACGGTCGGTTTTTCGCCGGTTCACCCAGCGTAGACTCGGGCAATGCCAACAACACTGCCCTTGCCTATAACCCGAACGATGTCACCACCCTCATGCAGGGTCCGACCACACCACACACTGCCTATGACCCCAACAACACTGCCACAATCTCAGCCAACCGCTGGATCACCGACATGGTTGTGAACATAGCCAGTCCCGGTACATATCCTTATGTACAACCGCTCAATGGTCCTAATACTTTCGTCAGCTTCAGCTACACCTTCCCCTCGCAAGAGCCTGACGCCACAATTAGAGGTCAGTCCTACACTTTCTCCAACCTGGCTTATCTTGTAGAAGCTGCTAGAGGCAACCTCGACCCTGAGAGCGGCTCCACCAACCTGCGTTTCCAGAGAGCCCTGCTCGACCGTGGTTCAAGCCTTTATCTGGCTCCCTCGTACACAGCAGCGGCCACAGGCATGTCCACATCTGATGTTAAGGCAGGTTACCAGCTTGCCTACCAAAGACTGGCTATGCTCTTCTCTCAGCCCATCGCCACAGCCATCGACGGTGCCGACGGAGGTTTCTTCCAGAAAATCAATACTCTCACCGACTGCCGCTTCGGTCTGGTTGGCTTCTCCAACCGTGCCGGTGCTCAGGGTGCATCCTATACTTTCAACTCGCTGGGATGCGACCATGGCACAGGCTTCTCTGATTACGGCGCCTTTTATGTCTCAATGATGTTCAACGGCTACAACATTAGACATATCGAGCGAGGGTATCCCACTAACAGTACGTCCCCGAACCGATCAAACGGGGCAAACCCATCAGAAAACAATACGACCCTACCTTCCGGTTCGGGATTCCGTCTGCCCAGACACATTCTGAACAAAAACGAAGCCCAAGCCACATCACTCGGTTCGATCACCGGCTGCCGCAAAGCTGCCAATATTTCAGCCGGTGTGTCCGCCGCCTGGTCTGCCTTCGACAACAACGCCGACGCCAATGGACTTGAAAATGGTCGCCCGATTGACCGAACCGACTGCGGTGAAGCCATGACTGCTGCCTACAACATGTTCGTCAACGCCGGCGCCTATAACGTGGACAGCCTCACTGAGAGCCGTCCAGCCGGCAAGCATGCCATCGTCTTCTTCACAGACGGTGTGCCCACCGGTGGAGACACCGGCTCGGAAGCCACCGAGTGCAGGAGCAGAGCAGACAACTGCCGCACCAAAGGTATCGCTATATTCACAATCGGTCTGGACGTAACCAATAACCCGGTACTTCAGAACGCGCAGTCGGTCTTCCTCGGTAATGGTTCGAACGGTCTAGCCGGTCGCGCCAAGAACGGTGGTAAGTTCTTCCCCTGCGCCAGCGCCGAAACTGTTGAGCAGTCTTTCGCCGCCGTGGCGAGACGTCTGACCCAGTCGCAGCGTTAAAACCAAAGCTAAACCAAAAGCTAACCCAAAAGCTAACTAAGATAGCGAAAAGCAAAGGACCGGTCTCAAAAATGAGACCGGTTTCTTTTTGTCCTTCACCCATACTTCACGCTCGCCGGGGAAAATTGTATGTGAGTAAGTGTGCCCAATCCTTGCAAATGTCTTTTTCAAAAGCTCTTGCAAAATTCAGGAGGAGGTTAGGTGGTAAAAAACCATAGTGAGGTACCACGCAGTCGTAAGTCGCTCAAGGAGCGACTGCGCGGTATCACAGCAATCGAGTTGGGAGCCGTGGTGTCTATCCTTATTGTGATATGCGCCCTCGCCCTCAACATCGCCGTATTAATATTTGCCGCTGATATGTGCGACAGAGCCTGTAAGGACTGCGCCCGTTCAGCTGGTCAAATGGCAAGAGTGGGTCAAGCTGTTGATGCTATGCAAGCATCACTAAGCACCCACCCTGTAGACGGCACGGTCATCCAAAGCTTGACAGCCGAGCTAGTAACCTATGAAGACTATCTGATAGCACCGAACAACGGTTCGCCTACAACTACCGGTACCAATGGACCTATAGGTACAACAACAACCGGTGGTGTCGCAGGCGTGCCTTTGCCTGGTTCGGGAGGTCCCGGAAGCTCTCCTGGTCCTTTCGTTTCGGTAAGAACTACCCTTGTTGCCCGTATTCCGGCTCCAATCGTGTTCTTCCAAGCCAATTTCGGTAACGCAGCCAATGCCGGACAAGGTTCTCTCGCTGCAGGCAACGGTTTGATCACATTCCAGAGCTTGTACACTTATCCGATTACCAACACAGCAGGCCCGATAAGCCTTGGTAATACGGGCGGCGCCTTTGGTCCCGGCGGCGCTTCAACAGGAACAAGTAGCCCCGGCGGACCTGGTGGTCCTGGTGGACCCGGCGGTCCCGGTGGTCCCAGTGGTCCCGGTGGTTCAACCGGCGTTCTGGGCAGCACAGACGCTGGTCCCACAGGTCCTATCGGTCCTGGTGGTCCCTTGGGTCCTGCCGGTCCTAACGGTCCCGGTGGTCCTCAAGGTCCCGGTGGTCCTCTTGGTCCTGGTGGTCCCAGTGGTCCCGGTGGTCCCTTAGGTCCCGGCGGTCCCAGTGGTCCCGGCGGTCCCTTAGGTCCTGGTGGTCCTGGTGGTCCCGGTGGTCCTGCTGGTCCTGGTGGTCCCTTAGGTCCCGGTGGTCCTAGTGGTCCCGGCGGTCCCGGCGGTCCCGGCGGTCCTGGTGGTCCCGGTGGTCCCAGTGGTCCCGGCGGTCCCGGCGGTCCTGGTGGTCCAGGCGGCGTCGGTGGTCCCGGCGGTCCCAGTGGTCCAGCCGGTCCAGGAACTGTCGGCGGATAAGCAAAGTCCGAGTCCGAGCCCAATCAATGGGTTCCTTGAGCAAAATCAAAAGCCCCGCTTCGGCGGGGCTTTTGCCTTTAAGACCAACTTCCTTGAAAGAAAAGAAATGACACCACGAGCGGTTAAGATAGAGAAACCAGTTTCTAGTTTGACACCAGATCTGATGGCATCACTCTATAGACAAAATGCAGGATTTTTCTTGTGTGATAGGGGGACTGATCACGATAGACCCAATTCTTCGTGTCTGGTGGCGGCGTTTCGTGATACAAAAAATAGAAGCTTATTTTCACCGGCTGATTTTCGGCATCAAAATTAGCGCGGGCATAATATCTAGCCACCGCAGGAAAAAAGACTTTGTTTATTTCTACCGGCAAAAAATGCGAAAAGATACTGCGTAACTTCTCATGAATAAAGCGCTCCTGTACCGAAAGCAGCTCCATTCTAGGCACTTCTCGATATTTGAGGGTGCCGTCGGCAAATTCGATAACCAAGAGTGTATGGAAATTATATGTGCGCAGATCTGGACCAAAGAGCCGCCAAAACTGCCTTAAGTTGAGAGGTGCAAAGACTGTTCTTATCTTGCGCCCTTCTGGATAAGTAAAGAATGGCAGCTCTGAAAGCCCCATCAGAAAAGCAATAGAGAGAAATGAAAGAAGGGCGGCATTATAGGAAAAATACTGATAGGCCTGGGGTTTCTTTCGACGCGGCGGTAGGAGGGAAGCGGCTTTGAAACAATCACTGTAGCCGGCGGCAAGAGAGCCTTCAACACTGTCGTGAGAGTCGTTTCCGCTATTGTAAATGCCCTTTTCCACAAAACCCTTTATTGCTTTAGAAACGCCTGCTTTCTGGGTAAGAAAGTGAGGTATGATCAGAGCTCAAAAGGCAGACTACACTTAGAAACTCACTTTCCCGCACTCTCATAATACAAGACAATGAGCGAATGTACAGATAGCACAAAGAAGGCACCAGCTCCTCGCATTCGCAAGGCAAGCGAGTTTGAGCGCACAATTATCAGCCTTTATTTGGCGACTTTTTTCGTCGTTGTCATTGCCTGGCTTTTGCCCGACAAAGTCTTTCCTGAGAAATGGAAGTTTACTCAGTACACCTGGCCCATCATGGCTTCAACTGGTTGGGTGCAATGCTGGAGTCTTTTCTCTCCCGATGTGCGCGACACCAATGTGCACTGCAATGCCTTCATAACTTTTGCCGACGGCACCTCCAAGCTCTATGAGTTTCCGCGCACCCAAAAAATGGATCTGCTGACAAAATTCAAGAGAGAAAAAATGCGCAAACTCTTTATAGACAATTTTGCCTGGCCCTCTGGTCGTCCCTTCTATCCAAGTATTGCCCGCTTTATCGCAAGAGCAAATTACGACAAAGATAATCCACCAGATACGGTGACAATGTTCTTCCAGTATCATGACACACCGCCACCCGACCCCAAGCACTGGGTTTATCGCGATGAACTGCCGGAACATACGAACCAAGGACTGTTACTGACCTATAAAGTTACCGCGCAAGATCTAGCAGGATTAGATGATGTCCAGTCAAGCAAGTAATAAGACAGACAAACAACTGCAAAGACCGCGCTGGCTGGAGCAATGGGATCGCTTCTGGTTCGAACCGAGATCACCGATTGCCATTGCCGTCTTTCGCATACTTTTTGGCTTGATAATTTTAGAAAACCTGGTCATACATATTTGGCCTGATTTCGATATTTACTACAGCAAGAACAATCTCATTCCAATTAGAGACATGATTCCGCTCTATTGGCATAACGACCACATGTTCGATCTGTTGCTCCTTTTTCCCAACGAAGACAAATATATTTACGGCTGCTTTTATGTACTGATTGCCGCAGCTGTCTGTATGACTTTAGGCTTTTTCACCCGTCTATCAAGCTGGCTTGTTTTCCTGTTGATTATGTCTTTTGGTCACCATTTCGAATTAAACCAGAACGCCGGTGACAACTATATTCGCATCACAGCAATGTGCTTAGCCATGAGTAATTGCGGTGATGCTCTTTCAATTGATGCCTTGCTCAAATCACTCAAGCAAGACTGGAGAAAAACAGGCTTTCAGGCTGTCTACAGCGCCCCCTGGGCGCAGAGACTGATTCAGCTGCAATTGAGTATTGCCTACATGCATACCTGGCTCTGCAAAATAGAAGGCTCTAAGTGGAACGACGGCACGGCGGTTTATTATGCCGTGCGTTACGACGACATCATCCGCTTCCCGATTCCGCATTTTCTCGACCAGCTCTGGTTTTATCAGTTATCCACCTGGGGCACTCTTTTTATTGAGTTTATTATCTGGAACCTCATATGGTGGAAACCGGCTCGCTACTGGGTAATGCTCACCGGTGTTTTGTTGCACCTAGGCATCGAGTATTTTATGAATTTGCCTATGTTTGAATGGGCCTTTATGTTTACCTATATATTGTTCATCGACCCGGAAGACATGACCAAAATGTGGAACAAGCTAAAAGCTTGGGTAGAAGCCAAATTTGGTCCGCCTCATGTCATGGTTTTTGATAGTGACAATCTCGGCTGCGTAAAATATATAGGCTTTCTGCACCGCATGGACATGCTCGGCCGTCTCAAGCCGGTAGATGCCAGAGCCCCAGAGAACAGAGAATTCTTGGAAGAAGCTGGTCTGGAAAATATTGACGGACAAGTCATGTATTATGACGGCGATAAGAAATGGCTAGCCGGTTTCGATGCTTTTCGCGCAGCCAGCATTTCTTCCCCTCTTCTCTTTCCACTTGGTGTTTTGGGCTATATCCCGGTCATCTCACTGCTTGTCTCGATGATTTATTCCTTTTTTACAAGCACTTCCGACTATTGGTTCGGCATCAATAAATCAAAAGCAGCGGCAGACATTGTTAGCGGAGGTGCAGCCACATGAAGAAAGTATTTGCCATGCAAGTATTTTTTGTCATAGCAGTCTTTGCCATCGTCATTGGTGCTACTTTTCCCAGTCGTTATCAATCAATCGAATATCAAAAGAACAATCGCTACGACGACCAGGTGAAAAATCAACTGGAATTGGCTCAGCTGCGCTACGATAAAGTACTGGGCGACCCTGATCACAAAATGAGCGATGTCTGGCAGGCTAGAGATACACTTGTCGATTGTCTTTGGGAAAGCCAGCGCTTTGACGAAGCAATGAAGCTGATGACCCAACAAATGGCTGAGACCTGGCCGCTCAAACATAATGAATATAATCATGCCTGGGCCGAGACAAGCCGTAAACTAGGCGACCTACATAGA
This sequence comes from Obscuribacter phosphatis (SeqCode), assembly GCA_017303615.1. Taxonomy (GTDB): domain Bacteria; phylum Cyanobacteriota; class Vampirovibrionia; order Obscuribacterales; family Obscuribacteraceae; genus Obscuribacter; species Obscuribacter phosphatis_A. The sequence continues at coordinate 83,538 of JAFLCK010000017.1, read as the reverse complement.
GACGCCTTTCAAATAGAGGCAGCCATTGTCGTCTACCAAAGTGTCTTGGATCATGACAAACAATATCTCAAAGCCGATGACCCAATCATAGCCAGAGATCTAAACAATCTGGCCATGGCGCTCTATATGAAAGGTTCGGGTTTTGAAGAAAAAGACAAACGCTATCAAGAATTTGCCAAGGCAGAAAGCTATCTAAAGCAGGGCTTGGACATTATTAAGAAGAACAATATAGAGAAGAGCACCAAAGCCTCGTCAATTTATTGGAATCTTTATTTGGTGGTGAGAGACCAAGAGAAAATACAAGAAGCCGAAAATTATCGAACCATCGCCCAAGCAATTGACAAAAGTATGAATAGAGTTTGTCGGGAACCCTAATTACCAATCCCGAAAGTGCAAAGTGGTCATCTGTCTCAAATTTAATCTGGACAAAGGTTTCGAGAAACCAAGCACAATTACAGAGGGCGAAATTGTTCACTATTTTGCAACAGCGGCGGCGCGAAGCTGTTTTCGGTTATAAATTTGGGGTATGGAGTGCGGCAGTAAATCACCCAATTGGGGGAGATTTTCGCGATTTTGCCGATTAAATTACCGACTGATTCACTTTACGAACCTACCGGCCCATGACATACTGATATTAGGTACGGCGGTATAAAATTCATATATCAAAAGGACGGTGCTGAATGTCTTCAGACACCATTTCTGTGCTGATTGCGGAAGATGAAGCCGTAACCAGACTAGGTATGAAATTTGCTCTCAAGACCTTTCCCGATGTGGAACTGGTGGCCGAGAGCGCAGATGGAGTCAGTGCTATTTTGCAAGCACTGGTTACCAAGCCGAGCATTATTTTGATGGATATAGGCTTACCCAAAGTTGACGGCATCACTGCCGCCCGCAAGGTCAAAGAAGCGCTGCCAAAAACAAAAGTAATCGTCTTTACTGGTGCAGAAGACGTGGACCTAATGGACTCGGCATTCAAAGCCGGTGTCGATGGCTACTGTCTGAAAAAAATGTCCGGCGAAGATCTTTATTCAGCTATTAAGTTGGTTAATGCGGGTGAAAAGTATATTGCTCGCGAGTTGCGCAGCACCTCTAAGGAGCCGGAAAGAACACCGAGCAAAAGGGAAGCCCTAGCCGGCGAACTGCTTAAGGAACAGATGGCCAGCGGCTCTCAGAACACCATTATTGGCGAGCGCTACCAGGTAGAAAAAGTTCTTGGACGCGGCGGCATGGGAATTGTCTATAAGGGGCGACATATTTTTATGAATCGCCCTGTGGCAATCAAGATTTTGCATCCCGAGCTGGCGGCCGATGCAGCGGTGGTGGCACGCTTCCGCCACGAAGCCAGCACATTGAGCCAGTTCAATCATCCAAATTTGATTTCGGTATTTGATTTTGGCGTCACCAAACTAGGTGAGCCCTTTATGGTAATGGACTTCTGCCAAGGCAAAAGTCTAGAAAATCTAATCAGTATTCGTGGCAAGCTCAAGGCAAAAGATTGCATTCCGCTCTTTCTGCAGGCTTGCGAAGCACTAAAAATGGTGCACCAAGCCGGAATATTGCATCGGGATCTTAAGCCGGGCAATCTCATTCTCAGCGATGAAGGGCATCTCAAGGTGGTCGACTTTGGTCTCTGCAAGAGTTTCGACGGTATGGAGAGGCTGGTAAAACTGACTTGCACCGGAGAAGTGGTCGGATCGCCTTCATATATGAGCCCTGAACAGTGCATGGGCAAAAGCCTTGATGAACGAAGCGATATTTATTCACTGGGTATCTCGATGTACGAAACACTGACCGGTGAACTCCCCTTTCAAGCTGATTCCTACTATGAAATATTGAACATGCATATCAGAGGAACAGCCCCTAGAGAGCCTTTACTGATGGCCTGCGTGCCGCCCGTTATGGAAGAAATCGTCTATAAATGTATCGATAAAGATCCCTATGCCCGCTATCAGACAGCCGATGAACTCTCGCAAGCCCTAGTCAAAGCCAGCATATATTTGGAGCAAAAAGTTTAAGCTAAAAGTTTAACCAGGAAGTTTTTCAGAAAGTCTAGCCAGAAACTTTGAGCAGCGAGCAAAGCCTTGAAATAATGACTGAATTCAACAAAAGATTACTGAAGCTGCTGAGAAAGCCGGTCTGGAACGTTCTAGAGAGGAGCCGCGACCGCGGTTTCTCCGACGGACTGCGTAATCACCTTGTCCATCTTATGCTCTTAGCCGAAGAAGAGAATTCCAGTCTGCAAGACCTGAAAAGCAATTTCGCGCCCTTTATAAAGCTAATCGAATACTCGCCGACCTTTCTCTTTATCAGCGACAAAAAGGGAGAGGCAGTCTATATAAATGAGCGCTTTTCAGAATACACTGGTCTAGAGATAAGCGCCTCACTTGGCTCGGGTTGGCTTGCCGCAGTTGATATCAGAGACCGCCAAATGGTGCAGGATGCATGGTTGGAAGCTGTGGCTACCGGCAATCCGTTTGAGTTGGAGTTTCGCATCAAATCTGGTTATGATCAGCATAGCCGCTGGTATCTCACCCGCGCCTTGCCCTATGTCGACCCCAAAGGCAATATTACAAAATGGTTCGGCACCTGCACCGAAATCAATACTCAGAAAAAACTAAAAGAAGAACTGGCCCAAAAAGTACTGACCCTGTCTAACTTGGTCAAGGAAAATCAGCGGTCTAAAGACAAACTTGCTGAAAGCGAAAAGGTCTTTCGCATAGTTTGTGAAACATCTCCTCACTTAATTGCTAAAGTTTCAAACGAAGGCAAGATTGCCTATTGTAACGGGCGCTTTCAGCACTACGCAGGCTTTAGCGAAAGCAATAAGTTTTGGCAAGAAATAGTCCACCCGGAAGATCTCGATAAATTCGAAAGAATCTGGGAGCAGTCTATGAGAGAAAAAACACCGCTCGACTTAGAGGTGAGACTGCGCAATAAACAAGGTCAGTTTCGCTGGCATCTAATTAGAGGCTTACCAGTACAAGAAACAGCCAGCGATTGGTGCCTGACCTGCACCGATATGGAATCGCAGCACAACTTGATGACGGCTCTATCTAAAGCGAAAGAGAGCGCCGAAGAAGCTTCCAGACTAAAGTCTTCTTTCGTAGCCAATATTTCTCACGAGCTAAAAACACCTCTTAACGGCGTACTAGGTATGACACAGCTTCTCTTGGCTATGGATCTGCCTGAGACAGCCCGCGAATATTTGAGCGTCGTTGCCGAAGCAGGACAAAGCTTGCTTGGAGTAATTAACGATGTCCTTGATTTTTCCAAGATAGAAGCGGGCAAACTGGAACTTATTCTAGAACCACATTCACTGAAGGCACTTCTCGACGGCACCGCCAATGTTGTCGCACCGCAAGCGGAAGGAAAACAGCTATTCTTTCTTACTTATCTGGATCCCTTTCTGCCCGAAGCCTTGGTGTTAGACGGACAGAGAACCAAGCAGGTACTCTTCAATCTTTTGAGCAATGCCATCAAGTTTACCGAAATCGGCGGCATCGTCCTTAGTGCCAACATGGTTAGCGAAGACGAAAAGACATGTACAGTGCGTTTCTCGGTGATGGATTCGGGCATAGGAATTTCACCAGAAATAAGACAAAGAGTCTTTGAGCCCTTTGTGCAAGATACTTCGATTGAGGGCTTCAAAAGCGGCACCGGTCTAGGTCTCAGTATTTCGCAAAACCTAGTTGAACTAATGGGCGGTACTCTAGATATTGAAAGCGAACCAGGCAACGGCTCTGATTTCAGCTTTACTGTCAAGCTGTCCAAGGCGGCACATACTGCACCTTCAACAATATCGCCGCTACTCGATATGCGCAATCTTTTCGGCAGGACGATCATATTAGTCGGTCGCAGCCGCCATATGACCGAGCGTCTGGCTCGTTATCTAAGCAATGTCGGTCTCAAAGTAAGGGCCCAAACCACAGCAACACCTTGGGCTCAAGTGAGTTGTCTTTTAGAAGAAGAAAATACGCAGGCGCAAGAAGCCTATCTGATTAGTATGGGTAAAATTCCCAAACAATGGCTAAGAGATAAAAGCTTTCTAGAGTGCCGCTTCAAGAAGGTGATCATAATCAATGACCCGATTATGAGTCTAGATCTGCACAGAAGTAATCATCCCGATTGTGTATATCTCACCTGTCCAGTGAAATTCACCCACCTTTTGGCGGCCCTCAAAGGAGTGGAATTACAAGCCATCTCTTCCGGGCAACCGGCACCGACCGATAGAGCTGGATTAAAGCCCGAACTTAGTAGCGATTATGGTCAGTCAAAGGGTGAAAGATTAGCTTTGATTGCAGACGATAGCCCCATTAACTTGAGGGTGGCAAGACTTTTACTGATGCAACTGGGTATCGATGCCGATACAGTTGCAAGCGGTCAGGAAGCCATTACTCTAGCCGAGCAGAAAGACTATGACATCATCTTTTTAGACTGCCAGATGCCTGGCATGGACGGCTTTGAGACCTGCAAAGAAATCAGAGCAAAGCAGTCGGCAAATGGCCGTTGGACTCCAATCATAGCCGTCACCGCCAGCGCCTTTAGCCTGGTCAAAGAAAAGTTCAGTAAAGCAGGCATGGACGATTTTCTGCCCAAGCCGATCATATCTGAGAATGTCGTCAATCTCTTGAATAAATGGCTTGATGACGGACATTTCAATCTACCTCCCCAACCAAGACTAGCGTCCATCACAGTCATGAACGAAGACACCACGGCAAGCGATATCTATGAGAATCAACTTGATTTGCCCAAGTTATCAAAGAACTACGGACCAGAGCATGTGCAGCTCTTGCAGTTATTTAAAGAGCAGGGACGAGACTATACCAAACAAATCAAGGAAGCCTTGCAACTCGGTGACTTTGCCCTAGCTGCCGACCGTGCCCATGGCTTCAAAGGCGTCTGCGCCACAGTGCAAGCCCAACATCTGCAGCACTTACTGAAAGATCTGGAAGAAGAATTGCGTCAAGGAAAAGTCGGCACAGCCACAATCTTATTGGGCTCAGTCTCGGCTAATTTGTCCAGTTTTCTAGAAGAAATAGAGATCTATCTTGCCAAAACTCGGTCGCGATCGGATAAGACTAGCTAATCTAATTAGATTAGACTTCTTAGAACCATAGATATATTGGCTGCGCTCAAATAACGCGCCGCAGGTTCTTTCTGCAAAAGCACATCTAGTACACCAAGCAATGCCTCTGGTAATTCGGCATCGGGTAATTTAGTCTCTAGGCGCGGCGGTGCTTCTTCCACTTGCTTCATAAAGACCATCATGGCAGTGGGCGCAGCAAATGCCGGCTCGCCGCAAAGAGCTTCATACATAACCAACCCTAAAGAATAAAGATCGGTGCGATAATCAAGTGCCAGACCGCGACACTGCTCAGGGCTCATATAGAGCGGACTACCAAGAATCTCAAAGGCATCGGTAGATTTGAACTGATTGCCTTTACCAACTGGTTGCACCTTAGATAGACCAAAGTCAACGATCTTAACGCGTCTACCTTTGGCTGTCTCTTCAACGACTATATTGCCGGGCTTTAAGTCACAGTGCACGATGCCATTTTCATGGGCCTCGGCTAAACCATCGCAAACCTGCACGAAAATCTCAAAAAATTCAGATAGAGGTATCGGTCCGCGAGCTGACAACAAGGCGTCCAGCCCCCTTCCTTCGATAAAGTCCATAACCAGATAAGGCATACCGTCGCCGGTCAAACCATAGTCATAGACAGTAACGATACTGGCATGCTTGAGCGATGCCAAGGCTCTAGACTCTTCGTGAAAGCGCTTCAACCATTTTTTATCGCCGCAAAGTTGATGCTGCAAAAGCTTGATCGCCACTTTTCTGCCCATAAGCAAGTGGGTGGCCTGATAAACCATACCCATGCCACCGTGGCCAATAAAGCGTTCGACTTTGTACTTACCTAAAAAAATAGTACCAACCAAAAGTTTGGGCGAACTATCCCGTGCTGGTCTAACGGCTGTGCCGCTGTCAAGCAAAGCACCCAATTCATCGACAGTAAGCTTTCTGGTCAAAAGCTCGATGATATCGCGACCGCGACCGGAGGGCGCTTTCTCAGACAAAAGCTTGTGCACCAGCCGAGGCTCGATAAAAAATTGACCCTGGGCGACGCGCATGGCATAAGCAGCCAATTCGTCTTGAGAGATTTCTTTAGAACAAAAGCCATCCGCACCGGCGTTTAGAGCCTCATAAAGGCTCTCATGGTCATCTCTATTGGTGCACATCAAGACTCTAGTCTGAGGAGCAATAGCCTTTATCTGCCTTGTCGCCTCAATACCATTCAGTCCAGGCAAAAGAATATCCATCAAAGCCAAATCTGGTCTCAGTTCAACCGTTTTGCGCACGGCTGCGTCACCTTCAGTGGCTTCACCGACAATATCAAAAGAATGTTGCTTCAAGCAAGTAGATAGACCAAGCCGAACAATCTCTTGGTCTTCAACTAACAAAATTGATATTGGCTCGTTCAATTGCTCACAAAGAGAAGGATGTTTATATTCTACTCTTTGGTAAGCATAAAGGCCGAGAAAGTATTACGATATCCTGGATATTCGAAATACGGATGTTTGTCTAGTTCATCCTGACTATTGGGAGACAGCGAAGCCATCTGTACGTACTTCTCATAGACCGACTTCATTACACCAGTATCTTCCAGTCTCTGGCGAATATCACCATCTTCGATAAGCAAGAGAGTCGGTGGCTTCTTTGAATTTAAAGCAGAGTTGATCCCGTTATAAAATGAATTCTCAAGCTCCAAAAGCTTCAGTCTCGCTTGCTCACTATCGGTTCCATGGTGAAATGCCATAAATGGATAAACATAGGTGCAAAGTGCCGGCTTGAGCTTGAGTTGCTCGATAAGGGGAAAGCCCGGACGAGGATACCAAGACAAGATCATCACCCGCTCGCATTTTAAGTCTTTGAAGAATTCTGCAAAGATTGACAGATCATTCTTGATGCGAAAGAGAGAATTGTATTCCTGAGCGGCAACATAGGCAAGCGAACCGAGAAATACCAAGGGCAGAACAGCCAAGGCAAGCAGGCGTCGCTGTCTCAAACAGGCAGTAAAGCCAAGAAAGGCAAAGAAAAACATGGGCAAGAGAAAAGGTGTAGTCAAAATCTGACTGGCAATAAAGTAAGCAAAACCAAGCAAGGAAGAATAGATAAGCAAGCGGTTCAGCCGACCATGCCTGATTGTAAAAGCCATGGCTAGCGAAAGCATGACTATAATCGCGTAAATTGCATTGCGCAGGTCGGGCGACTTTTCCATCCAATAGAGATAGTCGTTGAAATTTTTGAAATCAAGCCAATCTATATAAGCGACAGTATCTAAATATCGCCCAATTGAAGCGGTGTCTAAGGCAAAACAAAGCAGGAAAGAGAGAGCCGGATAGGCGACCACTGTGCCAAACAGCAAAAAAATAGCCTTCTTGCGATGAGCAAAATAAGGATAAGTAGCAGCCACTATAAGCAGCAAATAAAGGGTCAAACAAGGTTCAAGAGAAGAAGCAAGCATCAAATAGAAAGCCGGCACGCCAAAACTACGGCGCCCAAGTCTGGGCAAATAAGCCAGAAAGGGGGCAAGGAAAATTGGAAATAGCTGTCCGGCGGCAGACATATTGTTGAAAGTGAGATTGGCAAAGGCAATAACAACCAGAGGCAAAAGCTTTAGGGCGGCAGTATCGAAACCAAGACTGGAGGGAAGGTGTCGAGCCTGTTTAAGACAAAAATACACTGCCCCAGTGATCAAAATAGCCACAATAAAATTCAAAGCAGCAATTGTACTGAGGCTTGTAAACCGAGCCAGCCAGCCCAAGGGATAGAGCAAAACAAAAAGTGGGGGCCAAATTCGATCAAAGAAATTGACCGATAGTGTCAGACCCTCAGTGCAAAGCATACGCACACAGGTGAGATGGGCCGCTGTGGCCGGCTCGATAATGAGAGGATGCAGAGCTAGTCTCACTAGAAAAACAACCAATAAGACAAGGCTAGCCAATTCGAGATTAGTAAAGCGCTTTTCTTTTATAGGTCAGCCCTCTTATAGACATAGAAATTTGCTGCCTCGCCAAGTTTGGCATAGTCTTTCATATGAGTTTCGACAAATTTATATTGCTCAAGATAAGCGCTTACCGGTGCCACCTGAATATAAATTAGCGGCGGTCTATTTTTCTTGATGTCTTCTGCATACTGAGCGATCACTTCGGGCTCTCGTGCCAAAAGTTTTTTCACCTCGGCAGTCGGTCTCTGGGTATCTTTGATAAAGGCTAAAACAGAAAGAATACAACAGTGCAAATGTCTCGAAGTAGGGCTGAGAGCCAATTGGGTCAAAAGCGGATAGCCTGGAGAAACGCCGTTTGAGATAAACAATACATTATCTTTTGCATTGGCATATTTAAGCAGTGTCTCGGTAAATGGCGAATCAATGTCACTATAAGGTGAGCTGAGCTTTAGACCAAAGATAGTGGAAAAACCAAGCCTTGCTAAATCAAACTGTCGCTCTGCCCTGGTCTGATTTATTTCTTCTAGAGCATTGACCAGACTATAGCCAGCAATTAGACAGACAGTCAAAATGGGCATGACAGGCTGCAAATCTTTGATGGGTAGTTTACCAAGTCGATCAACGATAATACCGCCTAAACAGGTCAAAAGAATGCAAGCCCCGGCAAAAACTGGAATGTCATGATAATTCCAGCCTTTAAACTGCATCAAATACGGTATCACCGACAGCAAAGAGAAAACTGTGAGCGGGAGCAAGACTTTATAGCGAGGCATAACGAGCAAAGAGAGCGCACTGCCGGTACAAAGCAAGAAGAAAACCCCTCTTTTGTCGCAAGCCCCCAAACTGTTGGCCAAGCAAGTATCCCAGAACTGATAGCCCTTAGCAAAAGCTGGAATGAGAAAATGGAAGTAGTTGTCATACATCGCCGGCGGTGCCAAAAGAAAGTGACCGGCATAAAGTAGAGCAAATACCAAACAAGCAATATTTTCAGCGCTAAGCAAAACAGACTTGGTTTCACCGCGGCGGCGCAGCGCTATAAAGAGCACCAATTCCACAAAGAATGCCACCAAAACAAAATAGTGCTTCAAGCAAATACCGATAGAGCCGAACACACCAATTAGGGCAGCTTCCGCTAATTTGAAACCGGCGCCTAGATAGCGAGCATAACGCAGCAACAAATAAGGAAAGTAGAAAAGTACAAAAATCTCTTCGCGTTGGCCAAAGTCATAGCGCAAATGGAAGTTAAAAAACAAGAGTCCGCAAATCAAGCCGAGATAGAGGAGCTCACGATCTTTGATTTCTTTGGCAGGCAGCCGCCTAAAGACGACAAAAGAAGAAAGTAAGGCGCTCACAGCCATCAGACCAACTAAAAAAAGGTTGAAAGCGAGAGTCTGCGGCACCTGCCAGACTTTCGAGAAATAGGCTGGTATGGTGTCTAGATACCAAATCAAGGGTGGATTGACATCAAACATATCGACATAGGGAATCTTTCCCATAGTGATTAATTCGGCGCACTGCAGGTGTAAAGCCGGATCCCAACCAATTCGCAAAGGATGCGCAAAAATTGAGACCAACATGCGCAAAGAAAAAATGAGAACGAGGAGCAAAGCCAATAAGAAGTAATGCCCTGGCTTGCTCACTTGTTCTTCCAGATTCTCAATACTCTTTTGGTAGTTTCTATTTCATAGCGATAGTCTCTCAAGACTGAACCACAAAGAAGCGGTCTGACAAAAGTATTCCAACCGGTCATGCCGTTCAAACCACGATACTCGATGATATTGGCCGGCACATCACGGGCTTCAGCTTTGCCAAGCCTGATGCTCTTGATACGCACCTGCCAGGTGGTGGTGAACGTCTGTTGATTGTCCTGACCAGTGGGATCTGTGCTTGTGGTGGTGACATTGCCGTGATCAATCAAATAATTGGCATCAATTTGTTTGATCTGTTCTGTCGAAAAGACACAAGCCGGCTCATTGAACTCAAAATAACATTGCACCGGCACATTATCAAAATAAGCGGTGACGCGCAGACGACTGTTTTCTACTACATACGGCACATCAAAATAGTCTTCTTTTGTTTTGGCCAGTCCACTGTCGTTGCGCTGCGAGGCTTCTAAGGCACGCATCTCAGCTCTAAAGGCCGGGTCGAAAGTTTCAAGCGCTGCTCCTGCCAAAAAGCTGGCTTCACTGTTGCCAAAGCGCTTGCGCACCTGCCTATAGGCAGTTTTGGCTTGCTCTATATAACCGGCTCGCTGCAAACAGTTGGCTAAACAATAAAGAGGACGTGGATCCTGCGGACGATTGGTGACGGCTAAACGGAAAAGAGGTAGAGCTTCCCTATACTTACCTTTGTTATAGAGAGCCATGGCCGAAGCAAAAGGGTTGGAAGAGCCGGCAATCTGGTCTAGACGCACCAAACCCTTCTCTTTATCAAAGGCAATCTTATAGCCTGCAAGGAAGTCACGACCGAGGATAGCCACTTCCTTATCTTTATTAGAGAGATAAATTGGCATCTGCGGCCGTTTGATACCACCGAGAGTGACATCATAGACAGAGTAGATGCCATCTTCTCGACCATCTCTGCCGCCAAGGGCGATCATAGACAAATTACTTTTCTCGGCCACCTTCATGCCCAAGACAGATTCGCTGCGCTCACCATCAAGTACAACCGAAACTTCTTTGCCGCCGATATTGGCGGCAACAATAACGCGTCCGTCTACTTCCTGACCTTTCAATTGGGTAGATTTGGGCAAGATATCTTGAGGCACTTGCATCTTGCTCAAACCCTGGGCACCGGCCATGGGCGGGTTCTTTTTGGAAGGCATGGCTAAAGCCTTTCGAGCCAGCTCAGCCCCTTCAGAATCAGGAAAGCGATTAATCAGGGTAGCAAAAGCTTGTCTGGCCGAACCAATCTGTCCCATTTTTTGATAGCACATGGCTCGGTAATAGAGCGGACGAAAATCGTAGGAAGCATCTTTTTCAGCCTGCTGAAAATAGTTGAGAGCATTTTTGTACTCACCGGCCTTATAACAACGTACTCCGCTCTGGAAAGTAATATCGTTGCCTTGAGCAAAGACCACCCCGATGGACATAATCGCGAAAAGACCAAGGGCGGCAGCTTGCTTAACAAATGGAAGATTCATCTTTTCACTCTCTTTTCTCGCTTAACGCGATGTCCCAAAAATTCGATAATAAACATCGTCGGTGAGCTTGTTGTACAAGATCCATTCGTTGGTCACCAGGGTCGGGTCGTTCTTCTGACGACTGCAAAAATCAAGGTGGTCTAGCTTTTTGAGACCTTCATCATCAGGAAATTTCTCGTTGAACCAGTTACGAGCTTCCAAGTTCCAGGCTTTCTTGAACTCACTCTGAAACTTATGGATGGGCTTGTGGGGATACTTGAACTTGAGATAGACGTCGTACTGATAGCTATCGTCCTTGACACCGATCATATTCTCAGCCCTTGAGACAGGCTCATCGAAAGCGGCCTCGAAGATCTTAGCCGGCACGAACTTGGTTCTCTCCTGAAAGACATTGGCGCTATACATTGCTAGACCGACCACCACCGCCAGCACTACGGCCACAACGCCCATTGTTTGTTTTGAATTAGACACCGGTATTACTTCCCAAAAGAACCAACCGGTGGTCAATTATATCAAACGCTAGGCAAGCAGGACTTCGCGGCAAGTTTTGTCGCGAAGTCGCCATATAGCGCCATCGGCGGTGAAATGATGGAAGTTGATGCAGGCTTGGATGATAGTGGCCGTGGCGACAAAGTCAAAGCCATAGTTCTCAAGCACCTTGGGAATGCAGACATAGATGAGAAAGCCGGCTGAAATGACCATACCCCAATAAAAACGTCCTTCTCGCGAGAAACATTCCCTTAAGATATGCCTGCTGACCTCACCCATACGTTCGCGCGAGATTTTCAGTGCTTGCTCCTTCAAAAAGAAACTGACCGAAACAGCAAGATATTGACTGCCGTGAAAGAAGGGCGGTCCGTAAACCCAGAGAATGGCATGAGCCATACCGGTTGACAAGCCGATGCCCAAGACAGTGAAGACCAAACAAAGCGATGGCAAGGGGAAATACTGTTTCTCAAGTATGGCTTTGCGCAACAAGACAAAGATGAAGGCACAAGACATGGCGGCAAAAATGACGGTGCAGACCTGAGCCAATATTTCGGGCAGGGCATAGAAAGGCAGTTTCACACCCCAGAGATCGTCGGGTGAATGATCACGGTAACAAAGAATTCTAGATATAACAAAGGCCGAGAAGCTATGCATAAACCAGCGATAGGTCTCGCGTTCCCAATTTTTTAGGACATAGCCGCGCTTGTAGCAATAAATCAGTGATATTCCAAATGTCTGTCCGACATAATGCTGGAAGACCCACATCAAATGAAGATAGACACAAAAGCCTGCCGCCCGCGGATAGAGCAAACACAGCGAAAAGAGAAGCAAACTCATCCAAGGCAGATAATAAGCATAAAGCTTGAACCTTTCTCGGTTTTCTGCTGTTGAATAGATGCGCATATAAGTCGAGACAGTATGAGCATCAGCAAAGATATAAGTGCCTAAAGTCTGGGCGAAAAGCAGACCATATGAAGCAGTGCCGGCTAGGCCCGGAGCTTTGGGATCGAGTGTATCCCAGTGGAACCAGTAAACTTGCAAGAGGAAGAGAATCCAAAAGAAGCCACCTACGACGAAGAGATAGTCGAACAACGGACTAACCACCCAAGCATAGGGAGTGGTGGATGTCGCCACCGCCCGCGGTTGCAAAGGAGCGCTGTCAGAGCCGAAGGTTGCACTTACCATGGGACTACCTCTTTATTAAATCAGGCCAAAAGTATCTTTCGGCAATAGGGGTCGCGCAGCCGCCAGATAGCAGCATCGGTAATGAAATGGTGGTAGTTGACGCAGGCAAGAACCAGACCACCGATCATCGAGAAGTTATAACCAATCTGCATGAAGAAATGCGGTATGCCAACATAGAAGAAAACGCCTGAAAGTATGACCAAGCCCAGATACTTCATACCGGGTGCACCCATAGCCTGTTTGGATATCTCCCAGGTATTCATACCTTCAGGCATGCCGCGCTCTTTCAGATAATAAGCAAGACAAACAGCAAGATACTGGCTGCCATGGAAGAATCCTGGAACATAAAGCCAGAACATGGTGTTGGCAACATCTTTAGAAAGACCGAGGCAGCCCACTGTGAAAATCAAAAGGAAAGACTGCCAAGGCATGATCTTGTCTTCACGCAGGTATTTGCGCACAAGCACAATGACAAAGGCGACAGCCATAAAGAAGAATAAGAAACGGGATGTATTGTGGAAGACCTCGGGCAAGGGTCCCCAGAAAGGAATGTCTACACCGTACCAATTACGCGGACTGAGGTCGCGATATGTGAGAAAGCGAATTGTCGTCCAGCCGACCATAGAGAACATGAACCAGCGAAATATTTCTTTCTCGATGGCGGTCATATAATAACCGCGCTTGTAGCAATAAATGAGCGCTATACCAAAAGTCTGCGCCACATAGTGCCAATAAACGGTGATTAGATAAATGTAGACAAAAGTGCCAGTCAGCCCAGGCACACTTAGCCCAAGAATAAACATGGGAATTGTCGAATAAGCCAGCCAGGTACGGTGGAACTTGAAGCGTGCCTGGTCTTCAGCCGAGCCCCAGATGCGCAAATAGGTGGCGCTATTATGCGAATCGGCAAATAAATGTTGAGAGAGAAAACCGATAGTAACAAGCCAGAAAGAAGCAGGGTCGGTCAGTGAGGTGGGAATGGTCCAGCCCAAATAGAGATAATTGACGGCAAAAAATATGAGGGCGCCGCCACCGCAAATAAAGAAAAAATCGATGAAAGGAGAAATGATCCAAGGGTAGGGTTTTTCTGATGACACGCTCTTCGGAGCGTCCATACTGCCTGCGGACATTGTGCTGCTTACCACTGCCTCTCTCCCTCTTGATTTTGGAGTTTTTCTCCAACCCAACTCAATTATAATTCTACCCCTACAATCCCCAGTCTAACACCTGTTTACCAACATAAAAGTACCCCATAAATACTTCACGCTCACTTCACACTCGACTCACCCTTCCTCAGGCAGATTGACCAGAAGAGACAGCCAGGCGGGAAAGATAATAGGGTGCGGTTCTCTCCACTGTCTCTCTGAACGGGGTGGCAACGAAGCCTAATTCATCTTGAGCTTTATCGCTCTTGAAAAATATTCGTTTACAACTCAAAAAGGCCTGTTGTCTAGTCAGGGTCACTTTCTCTTTCGACGCCCCTGCTAAAACCGCCAGTTCGGCAAGTTCCCCTGCCAGACGAACCAGCCATTCCGGCAGTTCGAAAAGGGGCGGGCGGCAGTTGTAAATTTGAGCAAAAATGCAAGCCGCTTCTCTAAAAGTAAGATTGGCACTGACTAAGTTATAGCGCTCGCCGGCTCGCCCCTTCGCAATAGCACTGATATGAGCCGCCACCACATCTTCGATATCTGAAAAAGGGATACCGCCGGGGGGGACAGCCGGCACACCGGCTTTCATACTGCGAAAAATAGCTAGATGGTGAGGATGGGTATCGCCCTCGCCGAAAACGATGCCTGGATTGAGCAAGACTACATTCAAGCCCTGTCTGAAAAACTCAAGAGCGACCTGCTCGGCCGCTTGCTTGGTATCACAATAAGTCAGACCTCTGCCGCCGAGGTTATAGACAATTTTCTCATCACCGAAGCAACCCTTTTTGACCATTGCCTGGTCGGGCAGACCAAGGGCGGCGATTGAACTTGTCTGTATTACCCGAGCACCCATGCCATGGGCTACTCTCAAGATATTGCGGGTGCCCTCTACATTGACTCGCACCTGTTCGGCAAGGTCGCTTGAGCGGTAGCTGACCATGCCGGCTAGATGATAGACAACGTCGAAGCGCCTGCCGCCGACAGCGCTTTCGACAGACTGCCACTCTCTGATATCACAGGCGATAAACTCGCTATTGTCAACAGATGCGCCATTGCTGGAAGGTTTATTGCGACCGAGAAGGCTTAGATTGTGACCATCCTTGGCCAGGGCTCGCACCAGATGCTTACCGATAAAACCCGATGCACCGGTGACCAAAATATCCATTACCGGCATTAGCGCGAGCCTTTATGACTAAATACTCTATAACCTGCCAAGGCTTGCCCAAGCGGCGTCACTTCCACTAGTTGGCTCAATGAGTTGGAGGTTGTGACATTGTCTATAGTGGCAAGATAGGCCTGGTCGCTACTCAAGATTGGCACATCGCTGATTTTCTCACTGATGGTGGCAAGCACTGCCGCCAATTTGTAAGGTAAAGTCAAAAAAGGCTTCGCACTGCCAACGACAGCCAAAAGCCTTTCCACAAAGCTCCTCATAGAGAGTTTTTCTGCCCCGCCAAGCTCAAGAGTGGCCCCGGCCAGTGCATCGCTCTCAAAAGACCGAGCAATAGCCAAGGCTAGATCGCCTACATAGACAGGCTCGATCAGGTTGTGCCCGCCGTCTATCAAGGGTATAAAGGGACGCTGGTCGGCGAGATCTAAATAACGTTTCACCAGCTTGCTATCGCGAGTACCCACCTGGCGGCCGACAATTAAAGAAGGTCTCAAAACAGTAAGACGCTCTCCCAAAATCGACCTTGTCGCCTCTTCAGCCAAAGCTTTGCTCTTAAGATAAAGCGACTGTGAATCTTTGTCAGCACCAAGGGCGGTGACCATTACAACTTTCTCAAGCCCGGCTTGAGCGGCATAGGTGGCAAAAGCAGATGCCATCTGAGGATGCAGCCCCTCAAATGATTCACCCCGGCGCGGAGCAATAGAGCCGATAAGATGCAAACCATAGTTGGCACCGGCGAAAGCGGCACTCAAAGCAGCAACGTTGTTGCTATCTGACTCTTCCAGCTTCAGTTGGGCGATACAAACTTGGGCACCGAGCGCTTCGAGGGTGGCACGGTCCACCGGTCTCGACTGCGGTCTTACCAGCGCCTTTACAGCATAGCCTCTGGCAATCAAGGCATTTACCGCATGCAGACCTAAATAGCCGCTGGCGCCGTCAACTAGGACAGTTTTCATGTCTGTGTTCATGCCTGTGCTTTCTTCTAGGCTTGGCGCGGCTGCTGCCCAAATTATTAAAGCTGCTTTCCCGATTTTTAAAGCCGCTTGCTTTCAAGATCTTCTTCACCAAGAGCACTTCGCCTACTTCATTGCCTTGACTTCTATGACCAATGAACTGCAACCAATAGCCAAGAATCAAACAAGAAATACCGAGACCCTTATCTTTCAGATTTCCGGAAAAGAGTTTGTAAACTCCAAAGAAAGCCAGAGGCACGCCAAAAATGTGCAACAAAGCATTGACAGGATGTTTATGACGCTTGGCATAGTCGCTAAGAAAACCCAAAGCCGCATTCTTGGTTTTGCGCAAAACCACTGTTCTTGGAAAAGTCATACAACCTCACTTCGCTTGAATTCTGCCGATTGTCTCCTGCATCGCCTGTGAAAAGCCAACACAGTCGGCAAAGGGATAGCCCAGAACTTTGCGGGCTTTCTCGATACTGAAGCCCTGATTGACCGCAATCAAACGAAAGGCTCCCGGTGAAAACCGAGCAAACTGTGCTTTGCTTTTCTCGTTAAAGATACCTGATATTGAGCCGATTGTACCCAAGATTTCAAAGAGAGCTTTAACCACCGGTCTTGGCAAATTCTTCTTGATGCGAGGCACCCCTAGGGCATCCGCCACGGTATCAAAGAGCATCTTTTTGCTGACCAGCTCGGGGTCGGTTACATTAAAAATCTGGTCATAGGTGGCTTCATTCAAGAGACAAGCCTTAATAAGGCTACTCAAATTGCGCACATAAACAACATTAGTCGCTCTGGTACCGCCATCCACAAGTATGGCTTGTCCTTGCAAAACAGATTGCATCACCCGCTTCAACCAGGCTCTTTCACCCTCGCCATAAATGAAACCAGGTCTCAAAATGGTTATGGGCAGCCCACCGTGCATAAGTCCTTGTAAATACTTCTCGCTTTCCACCTTGCTATCGGCATAGGCTTCACCGCAAAGACACAAGGGCGCTTGTTCATCGAGATCAAATTGATCATGCTGCCCGGTAATCACCGATAGCGAGCTAATATGAATGAACTGCTTCACCCCGCAAGCTTTAGCGGCTTGATAGGCATTCTCGGTGCCCTTGAGGTTGACTGCAAAAATCTTCTGCCTATCGGCCAGAGGGTCGACAAAACCTGCCGCATGCACAACTATATCGAGTCCGGCAAAAGCCGCTTGCAGAGCCGCTTGGTCTAAAATATCGGCGCCGGCCACCTCGATGTTCTCCCGCCCGACCATGGCTTCGGGTCGCCTAGCGATGGCTCGCACTTTTACATTACTAGTGTTGTCAGATAAATAAGAAAGCAAGTCTGAGCCGACCAAACCGGTGGCGCCGGTAATACCGACTTTAATAGTGTCACTGGCAGTCAATGCGGTCATAAAGCAGCAATCCGATCGGCTATACCGCCCTGACTCAATAAAGGAATCTTGACCTGAGCCTCCGGCGCTCCTTCCATAACGCGCATTTGACGCAGTCGAGCATAAGTGCCCGCCTTAAGAAGCTGCAAGCGCGGAGGGCCAAGGCGACGACTATCTCTTTTGTCGCAGTATTCCTGATTGTTCTCTTTCAGGTGGCGGTCGAATTCCTGCAAGAACTTTCTTTCAAAATCTTCGTTGCCGAAAGCAGAATGATCTACCTCGGCATAACACAAATAGTAGGGCGGCCGGTCTAGTACTACTTCGGCGGTAAAGTGCTTAATTTCAGAAAGGTCGAGCTTGGCCACCGAGCCTTTCAAAGCAGCTAGAACTTGCTCTTCGGTGATTTTTTCTCCGGTCACCGAACTGACGCCGCCGCCTTTTCTGACAAAGCTCAGTACCGGAGTGGCATGCAGAAAATCTTCAACCAACATCAGGTCGTTGATGTTGTAACGATATAAACCGGCGCTGGTGGTGAAATAGATAAAGTAGCGTTCGCCCTTCTTCAATTCATCGGCAAGAAGAAATCGAGGACTGGCGTTTTCGATATCATCTTCATGGACAAATTCAAAGAAATGAGATGTCACTGCCAAGGGACCGGCGGCTGACTTAGAATCAATAGGCACTGTTCCTCGCCCTTCCGAAGCCATATAGCCGAAATCTCTGATTTGCAGGTCGCCGTATAATTCAGGCAATTGTTCGAGATAGAAGCCCATGGGGCCGCCTTTCCAGCAAGAGAAAACCTCTACACTGGGAAAAGCTTGTTTGGGTAAAATCTGCCCTTCTTTCTCTAAGATGGAGGACAACTGAGCAGCACGGCCGGCATCGGGCTTGAGATAGGGGCTGAAGGCATTGAGAATACGACTGCTCACCCCTTCGGTATAGCGAGGATTGATTGTCCCCCGAGCTATATCATCGATAAGACTTTCTGCCCGGTGGCGCAATTGATCTGCCAGAAGTAAAAAAGAAGATGGATTGCAGCCAAGCATGGCACTGACGTTCTGCACCAAGGCGGCTCGCAAAAGCAGATAATATTTAGCATCAACATCTTTGATCTGACAAAGTTCAAAGGGTAAGGCGAAATGTCTTCTAATCACCGGGCTCTGATTGCGATTGAGCATGCCTGAGACAGCACCATAGGGCAAGCCGCATTCAGTTCTGCCTTCTTCGTCGTTTGAGGTGATGATCAAAAACTTGCCGAAGGCTCCGCGGGGATGATCTTTGATCAGATGATAATTATGTACCTGAAAGGCATGGGTATAATCACGCACATGGCTCTTATTTATGGGCACAAACTTGGGCTTGGCCGTAGTACCACTGGTAGTGGCAAACATAAAGGGCTCGTCGACGGTCAACTGCCGCTTGCCACCCTTACACAAAGACTCTATATAGGGCTCGAAATAGTCATAACCGCAAGCGGGCACCCGCCGTCTAAAATCTTCCAGTGAATTTATCTTGTCGAAGTGGTGGGCGCGGCCAAAGCTCGTATCGGCGTTTGTTTTGATTAAGTTCTGCAAGAAAGCTTCCTGCACCCGCCTAGGCTCTTTCAAACCATTGAAAAAACGGCGTATATGACTATGGCGCCTGATGAACTGACCGGCGAGAATATCTAAGTTAAGCAGTTCATTCAAAGTTCGGTCCTCAACTGTCGACTGTCCTTCAAACTTACGCCAAGACCATCCAGCGGTTCCGGCTTCAAAGAGACAACTGCACCAAAGGGTACAGTCTGACATTCTCTGGTCAAATCACGCCTGAGCAGAAATAAATTCATCGCCCCTTCCACATTGGCAAAAGTCTCTGGGCAAGCAGAAAGAGCCAAGTGTTTCTGGGCTGAAGCTAAGATGCCTGACTCGCCAACCTGGGCACCCAGATGGGCTTCCATCTGGTTAGCCAGTGCCAGTTCGGTAAGGCGCACAGCCGCCATTATGCCGCCGACTTTAGAAATTCTAATGTTAAAGCCTCGGCAAGCTTTTGTTTCAATCAGTCGATAAGCCGACTCTAGAGTGGTGAGCGACTCATCGACAATAATTGTTTCTTTGATGCGACTCTGCAAAATCGCCAGGTCGGCCAAGGCATCGGCAGGCAATGGCTGTTCAATCGAAGCCGGGCTATAGGGTCTCAAGACTTCCATCATCTTCTCGGCCTGGGGCAAACTCCAGGCACAGTTAGCATCCAACCTCAAAGTAGTTTCAAAACCCAAGACTTCCCGGGCCAGCTTTACTTTAGCTAGATCATCCTCGTCGCTTTTGCCGACCTTTAGTTTTACTGTTTGAAAACCATAAAGTTTATAAAAGGCAAGCAAAGCCGCTAAAGTCTGCTTCTTGCCAAAGGGCACCACTCCGCCATAACGAAAGAAAGCATCATGTCGCTCGCCTCTAAACAGGGAAGTTGCAGCCAGCCGCCTGCAAATAAATTGTGCCATGCTCTGCTTTTCCAGGCGTGCCAAGGCATCAAGAAGAGCTAGTTCGAAGGCGCAGAAAGAAGCACCAAGCTTTCTTGACTCTAAGCCCTGTTCGGCAAAGAGCTCTTTCAGAAAAGCAAGAAGAGAATCTGCATCAAGAAAGGAGCATCCCACCACCAGTGGTGCCAGTACCTCTCTCACATACTGCGCCGCTTCCTCCGCCCGCTCACCGGTGACATACTGCCTTGGTACTGATTCGCCCAGCCCTACGGCAGTCAGTCCGGTGGCTTCGTCTCTGAGATGCAATCGGACGATGACATTTTCAGAAAAGCTGCGACTGGCAAGGGCATGCCCAAATGCAAAGCGAAAAGGCAGCTTGACTATGCTTACATGAACGGCACTGACTTGCATCTATTACTAAGTAACTACAGGTTGGCGTGCAAGTATCCAGTCGGCTAGAACATGGGTGTATTCTTTGATCCAGTTGGCGTCAAAATCGAGTGAATGCTGGGCATCAGGGAATATGCGGAGGTCTTTTGTCTGAGACTTGATGCGAGAATACCAACCCTGCAATTTATCCACATCAACGATGCGATCTGAGCCTGATTGCAAAATCAAGACCGGCATCTCAATAGTATTACAAGCCTTTTCAGCCAGCTTAGATAGCTTAAAAGACTCGACAAAAAAATTGGATGTAGCTTCAGTCAGTCTCAAAGTATCACGCTTGAGAAAGCCTTGAAAAGTAGGATTATCGGTGAACATATCCACTTCTATTGGAATGGGCCATTTGCGGTGAGCGGCATTATCACCGCCCAAAATAGAGGTATAGGCAATTTGCAACTTGGTGGCGGCACCATAATCGACCTTGGTAAAAATCGCGGGCGAGGTCAAAACCAAGCCGGCAATCGGTAGACTTAATTCACCACCAACAGGCTTATAGTCTTTCTGAGCAATTACCGATGCAGCCTTGCCGCCCCAGCAATTGCCAAGCAAAATAATCGGATGGCCAACAAAATCAAAGGCAATTTTTCTTAAAATTACTTCTAGATCGGCTAAGTAAGCCTTGTAACTTGACAGATTGCCTCGGTCGCGGGGATTGAGCCCGGCACCGCGTCTATCTGGAGCTATTACATTGATGCCCAAGGCATTAAGGTGACTGGCTGTATTCTCGAACCACTGGCTATGCCCTTCTATACCATGCAGATATAGCACCACCGGATGACCCAACTTGCCCTTCCAAATGCGGGTGGCCAGTTCGACCCCATCAGACATGCGCATCTTAACGAAGTCGGGGGCGATTTGCTGTATACCGGCAATAGAAGGCAGAGGGGTGGAGACAAGGTCTTTCAAGAAAAATACCGAAGTAGAGGCGCCGAGCAACTGTTGAGGAAAAGTTTAACATGCTGGCGCCGTCGGGCAAAGCAAGCCCCAGACGTAGTAAAGTATTAGACTTTACCCCGCAGATAATCTTGGACAGATGTTAAAACCAGGGCTACAGAACGATCAAATAGTAGAGAAGACCGACAAGGCGGGCAGCCTCAATAGACGCACCCTGGAAAAGCTGACTAGAATTTCAGAATCACTGGCCTCAGCCCTTGAAGATGGCAATTTCATCGCATCAGTAGGCAAAGACATTAAGGCCGGCAAAGAAATCTGCCTTAATCTCTGGCCCTTCATTAAGGGACTGCCCGACAATATCTCTGCTGTTAAGGACAAATTGTCTGCTTCTTTTCTAGAGCCGCAAACGGTGGCAGCTCTAGCCCCTGGTCTCAAGTTATTACAGCAACTGGCCGACGACGAGAGACACTATCAGAACCTTTATCTAAACCAATGCCGCCTGGCTGGTCTAAGCCCCGAGGACTTGCAGCAAGTAGTAAGAACAGTGAGGGAGAGCACAAGCCCTTACGCCGACCTGAGCAAAGCAATGGACCAGTTTTGCCAAGCTGGCAGCCCCCGCGAAGGCGTGCTAGCGATCATCACGGCTGAACTGGCGGCCACGCAGTTTGCCCGCATAGCCTTACCGGCTTTTGAAGCCTATTTCGCCGGCAAACCTCAGCAATACCCTAAAGAGCTAGTAGACACCGGTTTAGAATGGCTGCGCCTGCATGCCAAGCCCAACACCAGACACGCCATCTGGATGAGACGTCTTTTGCTGGTTGTGGAAGAGGAAGCCTCTCAGTCCCGAGATAATGGAGAACTTTCTAATATTCGCCAGTGCGAGGACTTGAGCACTTCTAATTATTCTGAACCGGCAGTGGATAAAATCACCAACAGCCTGAAAGCAATCTGGAAAAATGACGAGAACTTATCTAATCAATCATGCATCTAAGAACTTTTAGAAACTACAGCCTTATTTCTCTATTCTTGGCCCATTGTCTGAGCGGTGTGAGCTTGCCCGCCTGGGCAGCCAGCCCCAAGAAAGAGAACAGAATTGCCATAGCCGGCATGGCCAGAGAAAACAGAGACAATTACATAGACGCCCAGAACTTTGTAGAAGAGATGTATAAAAGTGCAGACTCTTATGAAGATTATCTATTTGAATATCAAATGATTGCCTTCAAAAGAGGTCGTGTAGTGGAAGAAGGCAAATTCTATTTCAAAAAGCCACAACAAATTAGATTGGAAGAAACCGGTTCTTTTAGAAAAGGTTCTATTGCAGTCAGAGGTAAGGAAGGCAAAATCAAGGCCAAAGCCGGTGGAGGTCTTGGCTTTATCGTTGTTGAGCTATCTCCCGATTCCGGTCTTCTGCGATCGGCCAATGGGCATCCGATGGTGGAATCAGACCTGACTTCACTAGCCCAAGCCCTGCGAACTTATGTTAAACAGGGCAAGTCTCTCAGAGTGACAGCCGAACCCATCGATTACGGCGAAGACGAGCTGACTGAGAAAGTGCATATTCTCGAGGTCTACCATGACAAAGACCAGAGCGACATCTTTAAGCGAGTAACAGTGCATCCGCGCACTAAGTTGCCCCTTGAATGGTGGGATTTTGAAAGAGGAAAGCTTGTCAGCCATTCTAGATGGAAAAGCTTCAAGGGCAACGTAGGTTTATCAGATCAAGTTTTCACCATAAAGGGAGAAAAAGTACAGTAATGGATGCGCATTTTTTCAATCCACCCACCTGGGCGGTAGTAGCCCTGGCCGCAGTAGGAGTAGTCCTTTCTACACCAGTTCTGGCTAAAGGTTTTTCGCGCCGAGGCAAAGGTGTATTTTACGAATCAAACTTCCTCATTCAGCGTGCACCACAGTTAGTATCAGTCTTTAATATCGTGCTTGTTTTTATTAGTTTCTTTACTTACAACAATCACATCAGCCCTCCGCTTGCCACTCCACTCTTCACTCTCACCCAAGCCGACCCCGGTGCGCTCAGCATCGTTTCTTGGCTTGGCGTACTGGTCATGCTCTCCGGTTTCGTCTTTATGATCGGTGGTTGGTATTCTTTGGGTGAAGCTTTTTCCACCGATGCGGAACTTTTAGACGGGCAGAAAGTCAAAGATACTGGTCTCTTGAAATTTGTTATGCATCCCGCCTATTCAGGCATAATCCAATCACTCACCGGCGCATCAATCGCCGCCCTCTCGCCTTTGAGCTTAGGACTGGCAGTATTTGTCGTAGCGCCGCTCTGGCTCAACCGCGCCAAATACGAAGAGGAACTCTTGATCAAGACCTTTGGTGAAAACTACAAGGAATATGCAGCCAAGCTGAAGTGGAGAAGATTGGTGCCAAGTTTCATACCAATTGGTGTCTAGTCTAAATGAGAGGCTTAGGCTAGAATCTTTACAACACACAAGCCGGTGCCCGATGAAAAAAACTCTGCATATCTTTGTTATATCCTCCCTACTACTAGCTGCAACCTCGGCGCCGACCTTAGCCCGTGATTCAAAGGCAAAAAATTCAGGCAAGACAGCAGGCGTCAGCGCTACTGCTCTAGACAAAAATAACGAACTTGACCGAGAGCTTAATCGAGAGCTAAATCGAGAGCTTAATAAGGTAGAGGCCAGGGATAACTCCCAGTGGGCTTCCGGCTCGGTGGTAATCAAGGCACCGCCCGAAGTTGTCTGGCAAGCCGTGCATGACGAACGCAACAGCGACCCAGATCTGGCTTACAGTAAAATACTCGAGCAGGGCGAAAACGAATGCAAGCTGGAGCAGAAATTCACTTTTATTCCGGTTATTGGCACCGCAGTCTGCCAGATGTACAACCGCGAAGTGCCCAACGAGCGTATCGACTATAAACTAATCAAGTCGGACCGCTTCAAAGCAATGGAAGGCTCTTGGGTGCTGACCGCCATCGAAGAAGGCAAGACCAGACTGGATCTGTCCACTAACCTCGATATGGGCATACCGGTTCCAAGAGGCATGGTCAACGCCATAACCGCCAAAAAGTTGGCGACAAGATTAAAACACGTAAAAGAAATGGCCGAAACCAGGCACGCCAAGTTGGCCCAAAGCAAGAAACACCCATTAGCGCCCCAATAGCTGCAGCTTTTGGGCAGACTGCCCTTGAGCAAAGTTTTTGTAGATTAAACCAGCAATGGTAAATTCCCCCTTGTTATCACCAACAAGGGGGTGTATCTTTTTCCAGCAGTTTCAGTTTAGAGACCACAAGCTCAGACTAGGGAGTATCTATGAAATCCAAGCATGTTGTTTTTGCTCTTTCTATTGCCCTGTCTATGCTACAGATTTCCACTATCAGTTGCCGACCAGCCAGCGCCTACTGCCAAGAACGCTATCAGCAGGGGGTAGAAGCCTATCAAGCCGGCGAACTGGACGAAGCCCGCAACCACTTTTTCACCTTCATTCAGCACAACAAAAACTATTACCCAGCCCACTATCAGCTGGGCAACACCCTGGTTAAGTTAGGCGAATATGGTCTGGCACGCAGACAATATCAACTGGCCCTAAACCTCAATCCGCCGGCCAATATCGCCACCGCCTGCAAACAAGCATTGGCTCAGCTGGCATATCTGCCTGAAAATAAGAAGATAAGCCCGGAAGTGCAAAACACCATGGTTTCAGGACGACCTTCGCTATACGAAGAAATGAGTCGTAAAGCCGATGAACTAGACTCGCAGCGCCGCGCCAGTGTGGAAGCAGAGAAGAAACGCATACTCGAGGAAGCCGATAAACAAGCCAAACAGCTGATCAGCCAAGCTGAGCAGAAGGCTGATGAATTGCACAAAACCTCAAATTCAAGACTTTATGCCTACAACGATAAAGGCGAAATTACTGGGGATGCAGGTGTGGGCATATCGACCCGCGCTTACAATTCGATTATGCAACCGGCCCAGGAAGAGGCCGAACGCATTAAGCAAGCGGCAAGAGATAGAGCCAATCGCCTCAGTGCCGGACCATCAGCTGCCGCAATCGTTTCGGGTCTCAGCAATCAAAGTCAAATCAAATCAGGAACCAGACTTTCAAGCGATTCCAACTTAAATCTGCGCAATTACATCCACAGCTCTGATAAGTCGCTAGTGGCAGGAAAAACCAGCCCGACTCAATAATTATTGACTAGGAGCAGGCTGGGTCTGGGTTTGCAAGAAAGTATCGAGCCCTTGCTTGAGTATGCTGCCGAAGCCTCTACCGCCCGTTGCATTTTGCGGGTTGGCCGGTGCACCGGCAGCCGGAGTGACCGGAGTAGCTGGAGCCTGATTAAGCGCCTGCACAGAGATATTGAGGGCGCGAGGATCTTGCACCATCAATTGACCGGTACCTGAGACAAAAACATAATAAGACTGACCGGTATTCATATTGGTCATCATGTATTGACCGGTGGGAAGATTGGTATTACCCATAGGCACCATATTGGCCGGCTGCGCTTGAGCCGCAGCAACGCACAAGCTTGCACAAGCAGAAAGTAAGCTCAGTCTTTTGATAATCATATTTACGACCATTTTTCTCCCTCAAACTCTAACTCAGGTAAGCGAGTCTGCCTGCACCAGCACAGACAATTCCACTTGATAGTGGTTCTCAAAGAACAACTGTTTCTCGCCCAAGGCCCATATCTCAGACTGAGCAGTTTCGCCTTCATGCAAAAGCAAAAGCAAGTTAATCGTGTGGCTATCCCTCAGACCGGCATTGACCATTACTTTCAAATCACGCACCACCTGCCGGTGAGAACGGTCTAGCGCTTCTGCGATGCGCAAAAAGGCCGCTAAATCGTGGACGATTTTGCGCCCTTCCAAGTCAAGACTATACCAGGCTTCATGGGTTACTTTCGGCTCTGAACCGCGATGATAACGGGCTATGCTGGCTATCATCGAAACCTCTTCTTCAGAGTGACCAAGCAAGCCGCCATTCTTGATTAAGTAATAGGAATGCTTATGATGCCCATTGCGTCCGACAAACATGCCTATATCATGCAACATGGCGGCAGACCACAATAAGTGCCCAACTTCTTCAGGATGATTGTGCAGTATGCCTCTGGTTTGCGTAAAGAGTTGCTGACTGAGAAATGCCACCTGCTGAGCATGCTCGAAACCACCTTGATACTTCTCGAGCAGATTGAGAACACTCATAGAGCGGGGATCTCGATGCATAGACAAGCCGGCATCCAACCAACCGGTCTGCAAGAAACGATCAACCACTACGCCCTCGCGCAGGGCATGGGTTGACACCTTAAGTTCTCCGGCACCAAGCGCCTTCATAGTTTCAAGCAAGACTATAGAGCCGGCCAAAATGGTTTCGTTGCGGTCTGAACTGACGCCTTTTGGCTTCTCACCGCGCAAGGTGGCATCTTGTAGATAATTGACCAGCTTTTCGAGGCGGGTAAGAGGAATAGTCCATCCGGCCAGCTCTGCATGAGGATTGCCGCTGGCAACACGGTCCAGTTTAGCCAGGGCTTGAATAGTACCCGAGGTGCCCACCAATGTCTCAAAGCCGCCGGTCGCGGCAATACTGCTCGCGGCCGGTCTCAAAACACCACGCACTTCATTATGCAAGGCGGCGATGGCATCTCTAGTCACCTCGCCCTTGCGAAAGAAACGGCCGGTCAATCTAGCCGCTCCTAGTTTGTACGATTCAGCAAAATAAATCGCATCTCGATCTCCGACAATCAGCTCGGTGCTACCACCGCCGATATCGACAATACAAAAGCGTCCATGCAGATCTTTCATAGACTGCCTGAGAAAATAAAGGAAGCCAAGATAAATCAGACGGGCTTCTTCCTTGCCTGAAATCATCCGGGCATCCATCTTCAACTCAGAACGGATACGCCTGAGACATTCTTCTCCATTTTTAGATTCTCTTACTGCCGAAGTGGCAACGGCCATGGTATAGCTCGCCCCATGTTCTCTTGCATGCTTGAGCATATCGCGCAATATGCGCAAGGCTGAGCGCAGGGCTTGTTCATCTATATAATGAGCTGTCAGAGAACGTCTAAAGAACGGTACAGCTTCCTTTATCTTGGCCAGAACTTCAAAGCCTTCGCGGTCTGGTGATGCCTGACAAACAATCATGTGGAAGGAATTAGTGCCCATATCCACACAGGCCACTATCGGTCCACCCTTGACCTTAACCCAGGAGCCTTTTGCCCGCTCGCCGGTGCGCTCGACATTTGTTTCAAGCGTTTTTTCCAGACCCTGCTTGGTGTCTTGCGACTGAGTCTTTTCTATTTTCAGCTTCTGAGCTTTAGAGTTGACCATCACTTATTTATACACGCTCGCCAGTGACTGATCATTAGTTTATTTAGCATTTGAGTCAATTAGTTTTTTGACGCATGCCTCAGCGCTTTTGATACAGTCAGGAATGCCCACACCGGCATAAGAAGCACCAGCCAAATAAAGCCCAGCCTCTTCTGCCAGTTTTTCTATCTTATCGATACGCAAACGGTGACCGAGATTATATTGAGGCATAGAAACCGGCCAGCGGTGCACGCTTTTATAGATATAGCCACTACTTTCAGGTAAGGGCAAAATCTTTCTGAGGTCTTTCAAAGCCAGTTGCACCAGCTCGTCATCGCTCTTGTCTAGATAGTGCGACTGCCCCACACCGCCAAGAAAAGCCCTCACCACCACATGGTCCTGCGGGGCGCGGTGGGGATACTTATTGCTGGCAAAACTAAAGGCCATAATGTCCAAATTATGCTCAGCTCTTTCTCGGGCTGGAATTACCGCACCAAAGGTGCGCCCCACCCTTGACTCCAATTGCTTTAGATCTTGTCTGGCAAATACAAAATTGACTACCGCAGAAGAAGCCGATTCGACTTCGGCAAGTGCCAGAGCCAGCTGCGGGAAAGAAGTGTCGAGCAGAGCAGCAGCTTGTCTAGCCGGAATAGCCAAGATCACTTGACCGGCTTCAATTTCTTGACCGGAAGCAAGCCGAATAATGAATCGGCCCGGCTTGCCCTCGACTTTAGTAACCGGGCGGGAAAGAAGCAAATCTAGTGCAGCAGTCTTTTCGAGCAGGGTCTGACAAAGATTGCCTAGGCCGCCCTTAAAGCTGGCAAAGAGACCATACCTTGCCCCGGAGGATTTTTCTTGCACTTTAAGCAGCCCGGCGATGACACTGCCGCTAGTGCGCTCCATATCGACAAAGCGTCCGGCCACCTCATCGGCACTTAATTTTTCGGCATCACCGACATAGACGCCGGCCACCATGGGTTGGGCAAGTCCTTCTAAGACTTCGCGGCCAAATCGCCTTCTCACAAAACTAGCCAGACTCTCTTCTTCTGATGAGCGCCTTGCCGGCAGAAATGGCTCCAGCAAAGCCCGCATCTTACCTTTCAGACTAATGACCGGGCTACAGGCAAAAGGCAAAAACTTAGAGGGCGCCAGCATGACAAAACCATCCGGCACACGGTGCAAGACTCCGTCTTTGAGCACAAGCGCGCCGCCGCCATCACTGTTCACTCTTACTATTTCAGATTGAATACCTAAATCAGAGGCAAGATTTAAGGCATAGGGTTTGTTTGTGATGAAAGAATCAGCGCCACTTTCAATCATATAATCGTAATTATTTATTTTGAGAGCGCGCGATTCTATAACCCCGCCGATTCTATCTCTAGACTCGATTAAGGTAAGTGGACAATCGCTCTTTTGACGCAGGCGATAAGCAGCAGTTAGTCCGGTTATGCCACCACCAATAATGACAATTCTTTCTGCGGCAGCTTTATCAGCCATGAGTACGACTCCGTTCAGCTAGTCTTCATCAACAAATCTTACGATTTAAGTCTTGCGGTCGGCACTATATTCTTTAACGGTCTCAACCAAGAATCTCACATTTTCTTCTTGGGTATGTTGCAAAATGCCATGCCCAAGATTGAAGATATGGCTGCCCCCGGCTGCCTTTGCCTGGTCGAGAATATAAGCAGCCTGACTGGCTATTTCGTCTTTATCGGCAAACAAAACGCAAGGGTCAAGATTACCCATATAAGCTTTATCTTGACCAATCATGCGATGAGCATTGGTTAAATCGCTGCGCCAATCGACACCAATACAGGCAGCTCCGCTTTCAGCGAAAAGATCTAACATACCACCACAAGCGGTGCCAAAATAAATTGTCGGTTGTTCTTCTAAGGCAGCAAAAATCTTTTTTGAATGCGGCAAAACAAAGCGCTGAAAGTCTTGTCTACTGAGAGCCCCGACCCAGCTGTCAAAAAGCATTAGGGCATGGGCGCCGGCTTCAGCCTGACCTTTCAAATAAGCTATGGTCACATCGGTGAGATAAGACATCAATTTGGCAAAGGCGGCACTTTCCTTGAACATAAAGGCTTTGGTCTTCTCAAAATTACGCGATGAACCACCTTCTATCAAATAAGAAGCTAGAGTGAAGGGTGCTCCGGCAAAACCAATTAGAGGCACCTGTGGTCTCTCTTTACAAAACAGGCTTACCGACTGGAAAACATAAGAGAGTTCACCTTCCACATCAATTGCCGGCAGGCTGTCGACATCTTGACTGCAAGCAACAGGTTTGGCCAACTGCGGTCCATCGCCGCGAGCAAAACTCAAACGACCAATGCGCTCTAGAGGCAACAAAATATCGGCAAAAATTATTCCGGCATCAACTTGCAGTGAATCGACCGCCTCGACGGTCACCTGCGCCGCCAGTTCACTGCTATGGCAGAGGGTGAGAAAATCGACTTTCTCGCGTATGGCACGATAGGAAGCTTGATAGCGCCCAGCCTGTCTCATCAACCAGACAGGCGTGCGCTCGACAGACTTCCCTCGCAACGCCCTTATGAAAAGGCTGTCATCAAGCCGTTTAACAGTCTTGCTATTTTTGTTCACAAGCAATTCCAGAGCCACCAATAAGATCTAAACTTTACCAAACTTAGCTCGGCTAGTCGTGAAAGGAGCTAAATCATGAATCGTCCTGCAAACCTTGAACCGGTGGTAATAGTAGGCGCCGGCTTAACTGGAGTCAGTTGCGCCCTTGGTTTACTCGAGGCTCGCATTCCCGTAACCTTGCTTGACGATAGAGAATACGCCGGCGGCCAACTGAGCGAAATTCCATCCAAAATC
This sequence comes from Obscuribacter phosphatis (SeqCode), assembly GCA_017303615.1. Classification (GTDB taxonomy): domain Bacteria; phylum Cyanobacteriota; class Vampirovibrionia; order Obscuribacterales; family Obscuribacteraceae; genus Obscuribacter; species Obscuribacter phosphatis_A. The sequence goes on along the minus strand of JAFLCK010000017.1, from coordinate 53,133 downwards.
ATCAATTTTGCCGGCAGCCATTATCGCGACGGAAAGGAAGCCTCTTTCCGACTTTTGGAAGCACTTAACTTGGCCGCCCAAGATGCCAAGCGCGACGAAATAACCCTCGAATACCGCAGAGGCGTAAAAGTAAAAAAGATCGCCCTAAGGCAGGAAAATGAGAACCGCTTTGAGTTGCAAACAGCCGACACTCTTGTGTCTTGCCAGACTCTGGTTGTCGCCACAGGCTATAGAGAAAACCGCCTTGAACTAGAGCATGGGGCTGAATATCTCCATTACCACGGCGGTCTTGAAAACAAAGGAAACAGTGAGCAGACCGCCGTGGTCATAGGCGGCGGAGACAGTGCCTTCCTTCATACCCTCGATATAGCCGACCTTTGCAGCAAAGTTTATATAGTAGCCCGCAGTGAGAAGTTGAAGGCCAGACCCGACCTGGTGGAAAGACTTAGCAAGCGCGCCAATGTGGAAATACTGAAAGGCTTGGTACCTGAAAGTGCAAAAATGAGCGCCGCCGGGCAACTGGTAGTCACTTTTAGCAGCAAGGACGGAGCGAGCGAGAAGGTGTATTTACACGCCGACAGAATCTTTGCCAAAGTAGGATACAAGCCTAATACTGAGATTTTGCAGGGCTTGGTAGATATAAGCCATGATGGACATGTCATGGTGGAGCCGGATTTTTGTCTGAGGCAAAAGGGCAAGCGAATTGAAAACTTTTATGCCGGTGGTGACATCGTATCTGGTGAACTAGCCCGCATGGCTATCTCAGTTGGGCATGGCATGTCTATAGCTTCGGCAATAATCAGGAAGCGTTTTGGTTTCGAATACTGAAGAGCTTTTCGAGCACCGCACCGACAACTTGATCTGGAGTCGAAGCACCAGCGGTAATACCAACAGTGACCGCTCCGGGCGGCAGGAAATCTTGAGCCTCGTCACAACCAGAAGCATGCAAAGGCTTGAAACGTATGCGATTACCCGGTCCAATACAATCGGGACCGTCTATGTGATAAGAGGGCAGCCCTTTATTTTCGGCTATTTCTTGCAAATGCCCGGTATTGGAAGAATTGAAGCCGCCGATGACAAGCATCAAATCGAGACTCTCATCGACCAGTTGCAGCATGGCATCTTGTCTTTCTTGTGTAGCATCACAGATAGTATCGCCAGGGCTGAGAAAGTGCTTATCAAGCTCTTGCGGACCAAACTTTTGCAACATGGTTCGCTCAAACAACTTGCCTATCTGCTCGGTCTCGCCCTTGAGCATCGTTGTTTGATTGGCCACGCCGATGGCATCTAGATCTTTGTCTGGGTCGAAGCCCAGAGAATGAGCCTGGCTGAACTTTTTGAGAAAAGCAGCAGCTTCACCGCCATTAATAATATAGTCTGACACATACTCAGCTTCTGCCAAGTTGCGCACAATCAAATAACAGGAAGCACGGGATGCGGTAGCTATTGTCTCTTCATGATCTGGTTTTCCGTGAATGATAGACGTATAGCGAAACTTCAATTTGCTTTCTTTGTTCAAAATGCCATTGCCGTAATTGACCACACGATTCCAAACTCTTGACACCCATGGACAAGTGGTATCGACAATCTCGCAATTCCTACCTTCTATAATTTTCATCTCTTCTACTGAAGCGCCAAAAGCAGGCAAGATAACCACATCACCTTCACCAATGGAAGAGAAGTCTTTACTGCCATCCTCTTTGGTGCCGAGAAAGCGAATTCCCATCTCTTTAAGATTGGAATTGACTACCGGATTATGAATAATTTCATTTGTGATCCAGATGCGCCGCTCGGGGAAATGTTTACGGGTTTCATAAGCTAATGAAACAGCTCGGTCGACCCCCCAGCAAAAACCAAAAGCCTCGGCAAGCCTGACTGTGATTCCGTTCTGAGTGATTACATTGCCTGACTTCTTGAGGTTCTCCACCAAAGGAGATTCATAGACACTTTTTAATTCGCCATCCACCTCGTCCTTAAGACCGAAGCCTTTGCGGTGATAGACAGATTTATTAGCCTTAGCTTCCACTTCAGAGTCGGGACTTTTCATTACTTAGTTTCCAGATAGACAGTCAAATAGACAACAACTGTATAGACATCAGTTATTCTTGGCAGCTCGAACAATACAATATTAGCAACTATGCCGATTGATGCGCTTATATTGAGCTCAACCAGTGTTATTATGGTCGCAATTACATTACTAGTAATCTGATTCTATGGACGGAGGATTCCTCGTGAACAATCGCAACAAATTGAAAGCCCTGACCTGCGCCGGATTGGCCATGCTCGCCTTGGCTTCCACAGCTAACGTACAAGCCCTCGCTGACGAGCCGAAAGATATGGCTGCCAATGTCGTGCTCTTCCCGGTAAGAGCCGCCAGCGTTGCCTCTGGACTGGTTGTCGGTATCCCTGTTGCCATCGCTCGCAGAAGCTCCAACCGCGTCATCGAGTACACCGGCAACTTCGCCGATAAACTGGGCGGCAAAGACCACATTCCGCCGAAAGTATTCGGTTCTGTTTTCGGTCTTCCCTTCGGTCTTTTGGTCGGCACCGGTGAAGGTCTCTACTACGGCGGCAGAAATGCCTTCGCCAATTCGGTAGAAAAGCCGTTCTCTTTGGCCGCATTCAGCCTCGACAAAGAACTCGAATAAATTTCGCGATTTATTGCGATAAATCAGTCGGATAAATAAGTAAACGGACCTATCTTAGGATGGGTCCGTTTTTTTTGGACATTTCAGCTTCCGCCTGCGCCTTGACATCAATACAGGTAAATTTGGCAATTGCCATGAGCGTTTGCCTTTTGAATACTGGGTATAAAAGTTTGGGAAATCCCCCCTGACAGATCCCCCTTACAGGTTCGGCAAAAGTCGGTCTGAAAGAAAGACAGACAGGGCAAGCTTCTGAAAGGAAAAGCCAGATGTCTATCGATAGCAACCGGGTGCTCAGATTAAACTGCCCCGGCTATGGCGAAGAATCCTTCCTTAATCTAGGCCAGGCAAAATCACTTGAACAATACAAGGTAATCATCGCCAATCCGGTTAGCCTCCTTCATCTTTTCGACAAAGGTCCGGAGGCCACCAGACGAATCAACTCCTTCTTGCAGGAAGGCATCAATCAACTGAATGTCCCAGATGATGCCCTCATCCAAGAGCTCGTCAACGAATGCGACGCCCGTCTCGAGGAGCTCATTCCATTTCTTGCCGAAGGCGGACTGCTTATCTATTTCCTTTGCCGTCCTTTCATTCTGGCCGGTCCCTCAATATCTATAGATAACTACGACTGGCTCTCGGTCTACGCACCCACCCAAAAATCACCCGATGGTGGTCCGCGCCAGATGAGCGCTGTCAGCCACGGCAGAATCATCGAACCCACCGATGAAGGTGAAGAGTCGGAGATGTCTGAATTTCTGCATTTGCCAGGGCTGGAATGGAACACAATTATCAGAACCGACTTCCTCTCCAGTAACTACTCAGTGCTTGCTACTGCCGGACCGAAAAAATGTATTGCCGCTCAGTTCTGGGCAGGCGATAAGGGAGGCAAAGTAATCTTCTTGCCTTCTCCTTATTCTCCAGACTTTGACCGGGCTTTGATGAACGGCGTGGAAAAATGGTACGCAGAAAGCGGCGGCGACAAGTTCAGTCTGCCTACTGATTTCAGTAAGCCGGCAGACATGGCTCAAGCCAGCGCCGACAACAGTTTTTCATTGGACCTCTCCAGCCTAGTCGCTAGTGCGGAAGACACCTTGAAGAGCCTCAGCAATGAGGAAGCTGAGCCGCAGCAGGAAAACATCAGCACACTAGAAGCTATTGCAAACGAAGTTTCTCCAAACGAGCTAATTGCCTCGGCATCAAGCTCAAGCCCGACATCAGCCACCGAAAATTCCACGGCAAGAGGTCCCGAAGCATTGACAGAACCAGCACCATCCGCAGTATCCGGCAATATAAGCAAGCCGGATGCCAAACAACCCCCCAGAGGAGCCTTGAAATCGCTCTTCGATGACGATGGTTTCGATGATGATGACGAACTAGAGGCGAAAGCCCCCGTTTCGGCCACACCGACTCCTGTAAAAGTTACTGCAGAAGACATCCTCAAATCAGTATCGATGGAAGCTGAGCGTATAGAGCAATCGATGCAAGAAGCTCAAGCACAGACGCAAGCACAGTCTCAAGTGCAGTTTCCTGAAACAATTGAAGAGACCGAACCAAAGGCTCCAACAAATGATTTTGCAGGTTCTCTGGAAGATATTCTGAGCCAAATTAACCAGATAGAACCAGCATTAGAAAGCAAAATAGAAAGCCAAGCAGAGACTCAATTAGAACCTCAATTAGAACCTCAATTAGAACCTCAATTCGCAAGCAGCCAGGTTCTTGAAGAAGTAGTGTTGCAGGAAGCTCCTCATGCCCAGATAAGTTTAGAGGCGGCTGTCAATACTGGTCAGTTATCCGAACCCGAACCATATTTAGAAGCTCAGCCGCAGCCTAAGATTGAGACAGCACCGGAGAGCACGGCAGAGCCTGCACCAGAACCAACGCCTGAACCTGCTCTTGAACCTACTCTTGAGACTACTCTTGAAACCGCTCTTGAGCCGGCTAAAGAGCCTGAGTTAGACCTGGAACAAATCATTCAAGCCTCGATGGAATTGTCACAAAAGATAGATTCCGAAGATCAATTCGCCACCCAAGATCTGGAAGCAGTGCAAATCGCACCACAACTTATTGATGTACAGCCTGAAGTAGTTGTACAGCCTGAAGTAGCTGTACAGCCCGAAGTAGTTGTACAGCCCGAAGTAGTTGAACTCAAAGTATCACCGGCTGGCGAAAGTACCGAGATTGCCGGAGTCGAGCTGAAGAAAGCAACTCTGGATATGGATCTTAGCGAGTTTGCCGAAACCGCCCGCCAATTGGTTCAACAAGCCAACGAAATAGAATCTGCGACTAGAGAACCTGGCAAAGCTGCGCCACAGACTCCGGTATCACGCATTCAAGAGATAATCAAACAACAGGAAGCGCCACCGCCACCGGTGGAAACTGTAGAAATCACCGATGTCATCGCCGAACCGGTATTGAGTTCGGCTGAACAAAATCAACTCTTAAACGGCATGATCAAAGACATGCTACATGATGCACCGCCGCAGGCTGCAGTTGTTAGAGAACCTCTCGAAGTACTGCCTTCGACCCCAAGCGCTCCTAGGCATGAAGAAGAGAAACCGGCTAGACCGGACAAGCCTCTGGGTTCGATGAGCATGGACGAATTCAGAAATACTTTTGAATTTCTCAAAGAAGATTCGGAGGCAGCACCCGCAGGTCAAGATCAGATGCCCATGCCGGCAGTAAGCCAACCAGCAGCTTCAGCGCAAGACAGCCTTCTTTCAGATGACGAAAGCAAAATTATCGACGCCTTTGCCGTCACCCCTGCTGCTAAACCTAATGAAGTGAAAGGTTCCTTACGCTCGATAGTCGGTGCCATAAATAATCCAAGCGAAGAGCCGCGATTAGATTTTGGCAGAGCTGAGGCAGCGCCTATATCTGCGTCTATGCCAACGCCGACGCCAACTCCGACGCCAGCGCCGCCCCCGGTACCGACACCTGCACAAATTCAACCAGCCTGGATGGCCGCCTTAAATGAAGGTGTGAAACCACAGGCTAAGTTCGACGAAACTTCCACCCAGGAGTCTCTGCCGGTTCTAGATGTAGCCAAAGAAATTCTCAGACCGGCCTATCAGGCAGAGCTGATGGGGCAACCAGATCTTTTGGCAGCTCCAGCAGCAGAACAAAGAGCAGTAGAAGCAGCAAGTGAAATTATGCCTGTCCCTGCTGTCCCTGCTGCTCAAACAAACCAAGAACCGGTCTCGCCCTTTGCCCCTCCGGCTCCATATCTAAGCGGCACTGAAATGACTCCGCAGATTCAACAAACAGCTACACCGCCTATGACACCGCCTGCAGCCCCGCAAGCCGAAGTTTCCATACCCACTTATGCTCCACCGGCGCCACCAGCAGCTCCGCTGCCAAACCCAAGCATGATCTTGCCGGAAGCTCCAAGCATGGCCATGGTTAACCCTGCTCCGGCGGTCATGCAAGCAGTACCAGCTTCGATACCAGACCAGACATTGACAAATCAAACTCTCGACCAACCTCTTTCCCGCAATGAATTAGAAGCGCCCCAATACGTCAAGGAAATAATGATCAAAATGGAAGAACTAACTCCTACTCTCGCCCCATCCTGGACCCAGGAATTCTCCTTCCCATACGCCGATTCTCTCAAGGGCGAACATGGTCAAATGATGGAGCAGTTAAGACAGATGCAGCTGAGAATCTCAGCTCTAGATGCTCGCATTAGAGCAATCGAAGGTCTCAAGCATGTTCTTCTTACCGGTGAACAAAATGCCCTTATGAGCGCCTCGCAAGAAGTGCTCTCTCGATTGGGTTGGACAGTCTCGCCATCGCGCAGCAATCCTGGCGAATTCTGGCTCTCGCGGGGCGACCAGATAGACGCAATCGCCAGAATAGTAAGAAGTCCTCAGGTTGCTAGCCGCTCTGATATAGCCCAACTTGCCGAATCAGTAATTGCATTTTGGGACGAATATGAAATCGAGCCCAAAGGCATCTTGATTGGCCAAACCTGGTTCTCGAAATCGCCAAGAGAGAGGACCGAACCAGACTTCACCCCGGCTTTGCAAGAATTTGCCGGTAAGAAAAGTCTCTGCCTGATGTCTTCCATGCAACTTTTGGCTATGTATAAAGACCTTGAACTAGGCAATATGCCGGTTGAGGAAATGCGCAAACGTATGTTGGAAACCAATGGCAGATTGCTTGGCTTCACCCTTGATGACAACATTCAGCAAGCTTAGGTGTAAACTATCGAAATTGGTCTTAAGCAATAGAGGGGCTTGTAAACCGTGAGCATACCGACCTTACTGGTTTGTGATGGCGGAGAATCCAGACAGGACTTACTGGAAAAATCAATTAAGTCCCAGGCCGGTATGAAATACTTGGCCACCGTTGGACTCACCAATGGCGCAAGATCTGTCGATCAGGCCTTTAAGGTCGGCGGCAAGCTAATCTGGATCGATCTTGAGGATGAGCCAGACAAGGGGTTGGAGCTAATCTCTGAGGTGAAGAATCTCTTCCCTCAAGCCAATATGATAGCCTCTGCCGATAGCCCCAGTCCTGAATTGATTCGGGCAGTTCTAAACCTAGGGGCACTCGATCTGATTCGCCCTGAAACTGTTCAACAGCAGTTAGCAAATGTCGTAGCCAGGCTCTCCGGTCAGGCTCCAGCTCAAGTTCAGGCGCAGGCTCAAGCTCCGGCTCAGGCTCAAGCTCAGACTCCGGCAGCAAGCCAAGCAGCTTCATCTAAATGGGGCGATCTCGACTCCATACCAACCCCCGGCTCTGCAGCCAGACCGGCCGCCCAGCCAGCACCTGCACCGGCACCAGCACCGGCACCAGCGACTATGCCCATGGCAGCCAAAGCCCAAGAAGCCACAGGCGAAATCAATATTCAACAGATGCCTAGACCTGACTTAGAAGTCGGCGCCGCTCAGGCAAAAGAGATGATTCAAGCCCAAGCTCAGCCACAGGCCCAAAGTAGCTCCTCAAAATGGGGCGACCTCGACTCTATTCCCACCCCCGGAGCACCCGGAGCATCAGGTCTGGGCGCCAATGCTGCCGCACCGGCGGCAAGTCAACAGACCGACAGCGGTGGCGGCAAATGGGGTAACTTAGACGCGATACCTACGCCAGGGGCTACCGCCTCTCCCGCTAATGCGCTAAGCGAAGCTCCCAAAACGCAGGCTGAAAGTGGCAGCAAATGGGGCAATCTTGATTCTATACCAACGCCAGGAGCAGCTTCAGCACCGGCTCCTGCTCCAGCACCGGCTTCGGCTCCAGCTCCATTGCAGGCTGCTGCTCCCGAGCCTGCACTCACAGGTGCAGAGAGCACCGCAGGCAGCAAGTGGGGTGACCTTGACGCAATTCCCACACCCAAGGCTGTGACCAAAGAAATGGAGATGGTTGAACGCCCGCCTCGGCCGGATGGTCCGCCCCCTCCCTTGCCCACACCAAGACCGAAAAGCGAAAATCATCTACGCCCTTCGCCCAGCAAGGCGGAGATGTACAATATGCCCTCCACTCCAGCCTGGATGGTAGGCGTCATCTTGATCGTAATCATGGCCTGTGTCGGCTACTATTTATACATGCGTCCGCACTGAGCTAAGATTCAAAATTGATCAAAGCTTCAAAATTGCTGCCAGCCTGGCGGCAAGTACAAAGTCGGACAGACTCAAGGCTTTGATCGAATGAGTGAATATCACTATCTCAAGCGATCCATACTTTATTGTCAGGTCGGGATGATGACCTAATTCCTCAGCAAGAGGAACAATCTTCTGCGCCAAAGCAAAAGAAGAAAGAAAGTCATTAGTCTTGATGCTGCGCTCAAGATAGCCCTGAGGTGAAATCACAAAGCCAGGCAGAAGCGTCAAATATGACTCTTTTTCTTGGTCCGACAAAGCCGACAATTGACGGCAATCGCACTGACAGGCAGCCAATTGCGCTAAGCTCTGAAAAGCATTATCCATAGTGTCTTTTTCCAAATAGTATTTGACTGCAGTGTTTTTCTAAAAACCTGATTTATATAGGTCTGTCTATATAAATTAGCCGTGGGGCCGGTATTTGGCAAAATCGCCTAGCTGTAGCTTCACTGGTATCTCCTGCCCATCGCGCTTCAACACCAAATCTAGGACCACACCGGGCTTATCGTCCCTAGTCAGGGTGCGCACTTCCTGAGAGCGGCGCACCATCACACCTTTAACCTTCAAAACAATGTCACCAGCCTTGATACCAGCCGCTTCAGCCGGACCCTTGGCTTCGACACGAGTGACACGTACCGCCACCGAAGATGATGGCAATGTCAAAGATCTTGTCATATTCGGATCAACATCTTCCATCACCATGCCCATATAGGGGCGAGCAATTCTGCCACTGGTCATCAATTCCTTTGAGACTTCGGCTGCTACATCAGCCGGCACCGAAAAACTTATTCCGGGCGTACCACCACGCACCGCAGCATTAATGCCGATAACCTCTCCCTTGATATTTAAGAGCGGACCGCCGGAACTGCCAATATAGAGAAGAGCATCATGTTGAATCAACTCCACCCTGTTATTGTTGACCTCTTCAAGCGATCGCCTGGCCGAACTAACCACACCGGTTGTGACAGTATGATCTAGTCCCACCGGAGAACCAATGGCGACAACCCAATCACCAGGTTTGACCAGGCTTGCCTCTGAAAATTTGAGCACTGGCAAATTCTGGGCTTCAACCTTGATTAGAGCCAAGTCAGTAAAGTCATCTTTGCCAATAAGCTTAGCTTCCACAGTCTTGTGATTATCAAAGGTGACATCAATACTTTCGAAGGTTTTGAAAGCATGGGCACAGGTAAGAATGTAGCCGTCGGAACGAACAATCACTCCGGTAGCCTGATTGGGCAGCATCTCCGAGCTAGGATTATTGAACTGATCGGCAGTTTCAGGTGTGGCAGCCAGTTTAGGCACAACCCTGATATCAATAGTGACGACACTGGGACTGGCCTTTTGCACGATGTCGGCAATGATATTGGCAGGGGCAACCTTACTTGAGGTATCGAAAAGATTACCAAGCACAGGATCAATACTTGATGTCACAGGTGCATGCGGGATAATCTGATTACCAGCCCAAAGACCGACGGCAAGCGAATTCAACGCAGTTATACCGAGCAATATCTGCATGGTCTTACGCTTGATCTGTAAGGTGTCACCCTTAGAAAAAGAAGAAGAACCTTCTGCCTTTTTTGCAGCAGAGGTTGAATCGCCGGCAGCTTGTGTGTTCTCTGCCGATGTAATCTCTGCCGATACAATCTCTTTAGTATATGGCTGCCAATTACCCGCAGGGCGATCTTCCATCAAAGACTTGCGCTTATCCGCATCATCTTTGCTGGCTCTCTTGGTTTGCTTCTCGCCGCCGGCAGACTTAGTTTTCTCTGTATAAAGCTCTGTCCGAGCTTCTTTATTAGAGTCTCCGCGATCATCATCTTGATCATCTTCATGATCGGAGGCGATATAGATGGGCACATTATCAGGAATTTCAGGCATGTCTAGAATTTTACAACACTTTCTCTAAAGGGCCAGGTCCAAGAGCCTGAGAGGTCTTAAGCCATCAAGAAAAGCAAGCTCAAGCATATTGACTGCCTCGCGGCTGCCGTATCGCAGCGATGTCCACTTACCTTCCACCTGACGAATTCTTCTCACCGCCGTCTCAAACAAAGCCTCTTCAGACATCTCGATACCGTTCTCCAGGGCTTCCATATAGTCTAGTTTTACCCTCAGATAGGCGACAAGTAGCATTAGAAAGAGATGCCCCAGACCAGCAGTAAGTGACAAGCCGGAAAAACCAGGACCAAAGTAGAGCCTCGCAAATAGACGCATACAAGCAAAACGTGCAAAAAGATCTTCCAGTAAAACAGAGGCAGGCAAATCTAAAGAAGCAGACTGCAACCGAGCGGTCAAAGGCATAGGCAACTGCCTCTCTTGCGAAAATATTGTCAGTTGGTTGATTAACTGCTCCTCCAGTGAGAGTGAGCCCTCCTCTCTTTCGCTAAAGAAACAAGCGAGATAAGTCTCGATAAGAGCTAGATCAAACCAAACTTCACCAGGCTGAGGGGCAACACCGCCATAATTATCTGCCATTTCCCTGAGATTACCAAAAAGCAAGGCTAAGGCCTGCAGTGCTATAGCCCGCTGCTTACGGCCCATTATCTGCCAGAGCTCTTCTTCCATAGTTTTCTGCAGAGGCAAATATAGGTCAAAGGACAAAGGTAAGCCCGCCGCCAAAGTAAGTCGGCTAAACTCAGCTTTAGTCTTATCTTCCAGCCCCGGGTTCAGTTCTTCAAAGAGACCGAGCATTTGCTCAAGTGTGTCAGTCTGACTGGTAAGTGGTTCGCCGAAATTGAGACAAACTGCAGTCGATGAAAAACTCAAGCCGGATAAAATACCATCGGGTGCATGCAGAAAAGTAAAGGGAAAGAGTCTGCACATCTGTGGTTTAGCCGTATCTTGCAAGAGACAACGACTGGAACCGGCGGAGCCCTCAAAATAATTGCAAAAACCGTCGTCGCCCTTCAAGAGCACTGCTTTGAAAGACTGCGACAAGCCTGGTTCAGATGTCAGACGTCGCACCGGTATAGGTTGCCCCCCTTCCGCCGACTGCAAACGTTCTAAATCTAGAGCAGTGAGGGGTACAGGATAACTATTGCAACAGTGTCCGCAGCGACTGCAAGAAAAATTGAACCCTGGAGCTACAAGCAGCTTCATCGCCCTACCGTTGTCAAGCTTGACTAAATCACACTCATAATCGAACTAAGAATGCCTATATTAGACGCGCTCCACCTCAAATTGGCAAAAAAAAGGCAAAATTAGCCATTAATCTTTGGAGCAACAGGGTGAAAAGAGTGGCGACAGAAAGACTACTGCCAAAACTAGAGCCAAAAGCTAAGCTGGTCTCAAGCACAAGCAGAAAAAGCCGGGCCAGAGTTCTGACCAAATTTCTCGCCAATTTTATAGCCTGCTTCCTTGTAAGCCCGCTTTTGCAGCTCTCATTAGTTCTCACCAGCGCGCCTTGCCTAGCCGCCCCGGCTAAGCTGCCGGCTTTGACCAGCCCAATTGAAGACAAATGGGCGGTAGTTATCGGTATCTCAGACTTCGTCGACCCGAAAGTACCCAAGCTCAAATTCGCCAGCAAAGATGCCCGTGACTTTTATGACTATCTAGTCGATCCCAAGGGCGGCAAGTTTAATCGCGATCACGTCAAGCTCCTACTCAATAGCGATGCTACCAAAGTCAATATTCTCGATACTTTGGGTGATTCTTTTCTACCCCATGCTGCCGACTCCAAAGACTTGGTGGTTATCTATATTTCCACCCATGGCTCGCCATCCGGTGCCGACATAGAAGGGGTCAATTATCTAGTCGCCTACGACACCCAGGTCAAAAAACTCTTTGCTACCGGCATCCAGCTGAACGAAATGGTGCAGAAGATCAAAGAGCGTGTGCATACAAGAAGATTAGTCTTGTTATTGGACACCTGCTATAGCGGCGCCGGTGTTGAAGGTCATAAAGGCATGTTTCGCACCAATATCAATAGCCAGGCTGTATCGCAAGGCATAGGATCGGTGGTGATTACCTCGTCCACTGCCAACCAAAGAGCTTGGGAATCTGATGAACTGCGGAATAGCTATTTCACTCGCTATCTCATCGACACAATGAAAGAAGGCAACGGAAACTACGACCTCGATAAAGTCTTCAACAGCATGAAAGCCAAGGTGCAATCTTCGGTATTGAAAGACAAAGGAGAAGTGCAAACACCGGTCATGTCTGGTGTCTTTGCCGGTCCCAATCTCAATCTATCGGTACCGCCCCTAGTCAATCGCGAAGCCCCGATAACCACTCCCACATCAGAAGGATCAAGCCCAACGCCAAGCGGCAGTCGCACCACAGGCGGTGCAGTAGATCTAACCGCCTATGGCGAACATATCAGATTGGGCAATAAACTGGTAGAGCAAAATAAAGTCTGGGACGCCATTCATGAATTCGAAGCGGCGACAAAAGCCAATCCCGGCACAATTGAAGGCTATATCACCCTGGCTAAACTTTATGACAATCAAACTCGCTTCAAAGAGATGTTCGACAATGCCAGACGGGCGGTGGTGAACGACACCGAGTCCTCTAGAGGCAGAGAAGTGCTGGCTATGGCCAACCTCAGGTTGAACAATACAGACGAAGCCTTGAGACAGGTACAGATGGCTATCACTCTAGACCCTCTCAACTCGGAAGCGCATAATCTTTTGGGCTATATCAACGAATTCAAGTTTTCAAAAGTTGACCAAGCCGAGAAAGAATATCGTAAGGCCCTGGAATTGAATCGACTCAATACCCGTGCTCTGGTAAATCTGGGACAGTTATTGGAGCGGCACAGAGAGAATTACAAAGAAGCAGAAGCCTTATACAAAGAAGCAATCGCCTCAGACGATGACGATGCCGAAGCCCACAGAGCTCTAGGTCACTTACTTTATGCCATCAAGGGAGACTATACAGGCGCTGAAAAAGAAATTCGCAAAGCCATCGAACTCTCACCGGCTAACGCCCGCCTTCATAGTGAATTAGGCAATATTTTGGCTTCCGACAAAGCCAGATTGGAAGAATCGGAAAAGGAACTAAAGAAAGGTATCGAGCTGAATGCCAGCCAAGATACACGTGGCGTGCCGCACTATCTTATGGCTAACTTTCTGCTTAGACAAAGAGGTCGCATCGACGAGGCGGAAAGAGAATATCGAAAAGCATTAGAAGCTGATGATCAGTACTTTGAAGCCATGGTCGACCTGGCAGATCTGCTGGTCGAACACCGCAAAATCTACGACCAATCAAACGAACTCTATCAAAAAGCCCTAAAACTAAATCCCAAGAATGCCGAAGCCCACTTTGGTTTAGCGACAATCAAAGAGCGCTTGTTCAAAGATCCGCATGGTGCCGAAGCCGAGCTTAGAGCAGCCTTGGCAATCAATCCTAAGTTTGCCGCCGCCCACGACGCCCTTGGCCAAGTGCAAGAAAAATTTCAAGGCAAACTCGGAGATGCGAGAGAATCTTACAAACTAGCTCTGGCAGCTGATCCTGGCTATGCTCCGGCGCTCTATCACCTGGGACTAATCAACTGGCAGAAATTCAAGGCAGAAAAAAAACTCAATGAAGCAAAGGCAGATCTTGAAAAAGCTTGCGCTCTCGACCCTAAGACCTCTACCTATACAACTGCCTTGGCAGGCTTGCTTTCATCTGAATTCAAAGATCACAAGAAAGCAAAAGAGCTGCTGGAGCAGTCTACCAGAACTAATTACGCTGATTCAGACGCCCATTATCGCTTGGGCATGCTTTTAATTGAAAAGTTTGGGCAACGCAAAGCCGGCGAGCAAGAAATCAAAACAGCCTATGAGCAAAATCCGAACGATAAAGACATAAAAGCAGCATATGAAAGATTTGTCCGCTAAATTACCGACCAAGCTGGAAGTTTTTCTTTTGCTTTTCGGCTTGGTCTTTTATATTCCGGTTTTGTTGAGCTATAACCTGCTCGATGAACATTTCAAATTAGCCTATGCCGCCCATCTTTTTGCACACTTGAAAGACTTACCGGCATTTCTAGTCGGCAGTTCGCAAGAGACTGGCTTTCACTTTTTTGAGAACATTGTTTTTCTGCCCTTTGCCACAGTCTCGTTTTTCAACGCTTCCATTATGCAATTCTTGCTGGTGGGCTTGCATAGCCTCAATGCCTTATTGTTCTACCGAGTAAGCAAAATAGTGCTGCAAGAACATCTACAAATAGCTCCAACCGGGGCCAAAGCCGGTTCCGGTTTTGCAGCCTTTCTCTTTCTTACCTCTCCCCTTGCCGTAGAAGCAGTCTCTTACCTTCCTTCTTTCCATGTGGTCCTGGGCACCACCTTAGCTTTGATTGGGGCACTTTCGATCAGCAAAAATAAAGGTCAGGCACAAATCATAGCCGCTCTCTTCACCTCAACCTTACTGAGCGGACTAAGTCTGACATCTTTAAGCCTACTAGCCCTCTTCTCGAAAGAAAAAAAGAAGCTAGCTCGACTGGCAGCTATCGGCATCCTTCTCATTCTTATCTTCTTACTCTTGCAAGACTTAGCCGTCTTTAGAAATATTCGATTGCGCAACTTATCGTCACTGCTTTTGGTGCTGGCCCCGGCACCAATGCCGATACTAAAGAACAGCCTGCTTGCCCTAGATGCCGTTTCAATAGTGGTTTTTCTTACTGGTCTAGTCTTGGGCTTTATCAGAAAAGAATTTGCCAAAGTCTTTTTGTTCTGCGCCGCTCCAATAGCCCTTCCTATCTTGTTCTATCCCATGGCAGCCAATGCCGAAAACTCAGCGGCTTTTGCAGGTTCTCGTTACTTTTACAGCATCATGCCGCTTCTTGCTTTGCTGCAAGTCTTGCCGACCTTAGCTCTCTTCGACAAAACCTTCAAGGAAGAGAAATTCTCTTTAGAAATGCGCATCAGACTCAACCTCTATAGAGAGTTCTATGGTCTGGCTATAGTACTGCCAAGTCTAGCTATAATCTTGTACACCGCCTTTGACGCCGGACTGGCCGCCAGGTCTTTGGGCAAAGGCTACCAGGCTTTTCAAAAACAGATTAAAGCCCTGGCCAAGCAGAATAATCTACCTTATGTTGTTGTAGCAGATACACCTCAGGCGATTTCGCTTCTTCCCCTTATCGGTAATGAACTTTCTATCTTCGACGGAAGAACCGGTCTCTTGTCGGCGGAAATGAGCGGCACCGGAGCCTTGGTCGATGTCATCGAACAAGATTTCACTAGACCTCCCGGCAGACAGAACCGTTATCTCTATCGCTATGATCGCTCCTTTTCCAGTATAGTGCCGGTAGACTTGCAACTGAAACAGAGTGAAGCCTTGCACTATGACGGCAAGACAATCAAAGATGCCATGAGTCCGCCTTTTGATCATCTTGGTGATAACGCCGAATACTACGACCAGACTGTAATACTGAAAGGTCAAACTCCTGCTTTCGGGCTGAGCCGCTTGTTTCTCAATCCCCTTGAAACTCAGGGTATCGCCCTTAAGTGTTCAATGGAAAGGCCGGATAAGGCTGGCATTGCTTGCGATATGCACTGGCTGACAAATCGTTTCGATAAATGGGCCGACAGTCGCAGCAGCAGTGCAGAATGTGAGAAGAACGTAGAGTTCAATTTGCGACATTTCGGCTGGCTTAGCCAAGGCTATATTACTGACTTGGTGCTTGGCTTTGCCAAGAACAGCCGAGTCAAAATAGAAGACATTAGATCACTAAATGCTGCCGCTCTAAAAGACAATCTCAAATTGCAAGTCATCCCAAAAAATAGCTATAAACCTGTTTTTGTCGGTAAGTATTTCCGTTATCCTGAATCAATTCCTTATCTAGATTTATATAGAAGTATCGGCTCGGTCACCCTCGTCGGACGAACCAAACAGTCTAAAAATGGCGGTGCACCAAAGCGCATTCGCATTGATATAAGAGCGACAAACGGCAAATTGATTGATAGTCAGATCGCTATGACAGATCGACCAATTGAGATCAGGCTGAAGAAAGACCAAGCTGCACTTGATATTAACGCAATGGCAGTGGACGAAACAGGGGCGGTGGTATCGATGAGCAGCGATTGGCTTAGAATCTTAAATCGCTAGTGAACAAGCGCAAAAGATCTGAAAGATCTGGAGGAACAGAATGGGTTTTATAGATGACGATGACGACTTCGAAGACGAAGATGAAGACGAGAACTCCGCGGTCGAGAACAGATTGAGCACTATTTCCAATAGCTTCAATATAGAAGCCTTGATTCTTGCTTGGCAAGATCCCAGCGCTGACAACCTCTATTACTTTGATACCGCAAGTGGTGCACTGAAACTGGTCAATCAAAATCTCTATGACCTAAGAGAGCTGACTGATGAATTGGAAAAGAACAAAGAAAGATATTTGTACCTACCTAAACCAGATGCGAATCAGCTCAAGAACGATCTGAAAGACTTTCAGAAAGGGCTGGAAGACGAGAATTTGCGCAAAATTCTTGATATGGCTTTTGAAAGCCCGCATATATGGGATTCTTTCAAAGTAATTCTAAAGAGCGAAGAACGTATAAAGGCTTTGGAAGATTTTAGAAGAGCAAGGACCTGTCTTCGCATAAGACAGTGGATGGAAGCAAATGCGATGGCCGGAAAATTCCAGTTTTGAACTTAATCTATTGTCCGGTCAAGGCTTTCTCAAGTGGTCGGCGTATATCTATTGCCCTGGGGTAGACTGGAGCCCACTCCACGCTCAGGCAGGGCCGGCCCTCGCACGCATTTGATGGCTGACCAAGGCAGATATAAAGTTTCACCTTCTCGACGCAAACACAAATAAGTACTTTGGTCGATCATGGCAACTTCGCCGTCCACCTGCTCTCCGCTCATTAATAGAACGGTGACTGGGGTGTTCATAGGAATAGCCAATGTGAAGCTCCTAACGCAAACCGCAACAATCTATCGAGTCACATTCCCAATAGAGGCTCAATTGTAACCTCAAACAGAGTCCCAGTTGGGTCTTTTGCGACCAATATTGTCTTGCTGTTGCACGAGCTCGATAGAGGTATAGAGGCTCTGTCCTCTATTATCAGCCACTTTCATCGCTTGTCCGGCCGAAAGTCCCTGTTTGGAAGCTTCTTCGAAACGATTCTGGCAATCGTTATACTTATTGAGGGCTTCCACCAGTCTAGACTTGGTAGCGATTAGGCTGCCCAAACCGTCGAAGTTACCGCTCGATACGCAGGCATCGATAGCCGAATCGACCGAGCCGATGGCATTGATAGCTAGACTTTGATAGGCGCCTGAGGTGATATTGCCGCTCGAGGCGGCAGCCGAAACCTGAGTAGCAATAGAAGAGCCATAGCTGGATGCCGTACTGGCCTTCCCTGTACTGCTTTCATAAGCCTCATCGGAGCCGTCGTAAGCGATGGTGTAACCACCCAACCCGTCGGAGAAAGAAATAGTGTCGCTGTCCCAGTCAAACAAACCGTCATCCCAGATGGTCTTATCAGCGTCCATAAATGCTTGCTGATTACCAAACTGGTCAAAGCTGGCAAAGGTAATATTGTTGGGGTCAGACCAGTCAAAAGCCTGGGTGCCTTCCACACCACGAGTTGTATCGGTGAAGCCCTTCTCGGTAATTTCAGTCTTCTGAATCTCTTCGCCGTTTGCTGCCCGGTAGGTGACAACGTCTTTGCCGCTGGCATCTGCCACGCTTTCTAATTTCTTGCCTTTATCAGGACCTTCGGTCATGGTCTGACTGGCATCTATGGCTGTGCCGGCCTCATTCAATCCAACTCTAGCCTTACCATCCACCGATTCGGCCCGAATTACTCCGTTTTCTTCAACCAACTTGAAGTCACCGAAGCGTCCACCGTGACGCTTAATGAATTCTTGGGCCGACATGGTCATGCCTTCAACCGGTTTGCCTTGGGCATCAAGAACCTTGATCTGACCATCAACCAATTCCATGCGGCTGCGGCCGTCTTTATTGAAAATGTCGATGCGTCCGTCTTCAGATGCTAAGGCGATAGATTTAGCTGTATCGACTGCCTTGGCGCCGTCAACCTCTCTAACGGTTGCCAAAGAGGGATTATCACCGATGGTGCACTGGGTTGATTCGGGCTTACAAGCATCGATTAAACGCTTACGTTCATCACGGGCTGTCTTTGAGAGGTCGACCGACAAGTTGAAGATGCCGCCATACTCTTTCTCAAGAGTCTGACTGCCTTTTACTTTGGTTACGATATTTTCGGCCTTGTTGAAAAGCTCATAGCTGCCATCCGGCAAACGGCGCACGGTGTCACCATTTTTCTGGGTCCAAGTCTGATCAAGACCTTCTTTGGTTTTCGTCACCTTCAGTTCTCCCAGCTCAGGGCTGGTAGCGGTTGTGGTGCGTCCTTCTCTGACGACTTTCATGCCATCGTCGGTTGTGTATTCAAACTTGTGCTTGCTCAGCCGCGCTTCGCCTTGCTCAGACTTGACTGCCGCAGACTCGGGCGTGCCGTCCTTGAAAGAAACAGTTTCAATAGAAGCACCCTGCTCGCCCTTGAGCTTATTGGAGACGTCGGCAACTGAGCCGGCGCCTTTCATGGCTGTAGCATACTTGGTGTCGTATTCGTTATATAAGGACGTATAGATATTTTTGCCAAAGTCTACAACTGCTTTGGCCCCGGAGTATTCATAAGCCTTACCGGCGAACCACTTAAGTGAATCCCAACTAGAACTTTCACTATCGGCAGTCTGACCAGCAGTAGGATTATCGCCGGCTTTGGCAGGGTCGGCGCCAGCCTTGACTGGTTCGGCTGCCGCTTTAACCTCGGCTGGCTTGGCAGCATCAGCAGATTTAGCATCACCAGATTTAGCATCAATAGATTGATTGGAAGATCCGAGCCCAACGAAATTCAATGCAGAGTCATAGGCATTGCTAATCGTGGAAAGAATGCCGCCGCCGTTCTCGACTTTCTTGTCGGCGCTCGCTTCAGAGGCTACAGCTGCTTCTGGATTGTCGCCACCTTTGGTGTCTGCAGCTTTTTTGACCACAGCATTAGTGGCATCAGGCTGGAAAAGTGGAGTAGTTGGATTGAAATTGAGAGTACCGGCCGAAGCCAGTTGGTCAGAGCCATTTTTGAACTCTATTGGTTTGCCGGCTAAAGCCAATTCGGCAGGCACGGCCACACCCAAGATACCTTTGGCACCTTCGCGTGCAGCTTTGTACTTATCTATGCAAGCCTTTTTGAGTGAGTCATATGCTTCATCGCACATTCTCTCTATGCCGCTGCGCTCATCTTTATCTTCTGGCTTTTCAGCTTTCTTGTCGCCTTCGGCTTTCTCCTCAGGCTTCTTTTCACCTTCAGGCTTGGTTTCACCAGAGGCTTTCTTATCAGCCTCTGGCTTACTAGCATTTTCATCAGCTTTCTTTTCGCCACCATCGGCAGGCTTGGCCGGCGCTGCCGCCTCTTGAGCCAACTTAGCCGAAGCGTCTGCGTTCTCCTTAGATGGCTCGACAGCCTTATCTGCTCCAGGCTTTTTAGCTGGATCTTCTACTTTATCTTTAGCTTGAGGTGCATCGGCCATCTAAAGCAAACTCCAATAACCCTGTCCGCCAGGTGATTCTTCTAAATTTTCGAAACAACCAAAGGTGGGGCAGGGCAGAGCCTAGTAATTGTTGTTATTCTGCCCGCCCTAGCGCCACTTGTCAACACAATTTCATCTTCTTGATTTCGTATTTTTCCCATCGCCCACCCAGTTCAGGCAAACTGGTTATAAAATCCTATAAGTAACTGGCACTATAAGGCCACTATCTAGTCCAGTATCCAGATAACCAGTAGTATGGAATCGCACTCAGGGGGATGAAATGAGCCGCAATATGGGATGGTCGAGATTGATAATGCTTATCTCGCTCTCGCTATGCCTGATACCCCTTTTGAGCGCTTGCCAGACCATAAAGCTGAGCGACAAAGCCGGGGCAGGCTCCACAAGCACTGCAAGCTCAGGTCAAGGCGGAGGCGCGGCGCAAACCTCCACCGATGTGAGCGGTCCCTGGCAAATTTCATACGAAGTCAATCAAGAGCCAAGGTCTGCCCACCTTAACCTCGTGCAGACGGGCAATACTTTTGAAGGAACTGGCACAGACGACCACGACGGGCAAAATTTCGTCGTTTCTAAAGGTGTGATCACAGGCAACCATATTAGCTTTCACAAGCGTTACCATGTCGACGAGAATCCCAATCTGCCCCCGATTGTTTATCAAGGCAGCTTTGAAATGGCAAAAACCGAGACTTATAGCGGTCCTTATATGTCCGGCACTTATAACCTCGCCAAAGCCGGTAGCAATATTGGCGGCAAGTGGGACGGACAAAAAGAAGGGGCCGCCACCAGCGCGGCACCGGCACCGGCGGATAACCCGCCGCCACAGCCGGTTAACACCGGAAAAGCCCCCCATCTGTCAGGCAAATGGGATGCCGGCTATGAGTTCGAATTCAAGACAGTACATTCAAGCCTTTATTTAGAGCAAGACGGACCCAAGCTTGTTGGTCACGGCATAGATAAAAATTCAAAGGAAACCTTTAGCCTACAGGGAAATTACAAATTTCCCGACATTAGGTTTGTACTTAAATATAATGCCGTCAAAGGCCCCAAGGGCAAGAACAAGCCTGAACGCAAACTGGAATTCAGAGGCACGGTCTCGGTGGTGAACGAGGCCGAATACCAGGGACCACGCTTAGAAGGCAAGACAAACGGCGGTGGGGCCTGGATGGCTGAAATAGTTAAATAGAGCCTGAAATAGTTAAATAGAGCCTGAAATAGTTAAATAGAACCTGAAATAGTTAGATAGTCGCTGAAATAAACAACTGAAAGCCGAAATACTCAACTAAATCTAGATCACGCCCAGTTTCTTTCCGACTTTGGCAAAAGCGGTGAGCGCTCTATCGAGGTCTTCTACACTATGGGCGGCCGAGATTTGCACGCGCAGTCTGGCTTCGCCCTTGGGAACGACAGGATACCAGAGACCTCTGACGTAGACTCCTTCATCTAATAGAAGGTTGGACATATCTTGGGCAATGGAAGCTTCGCCGACCATGACAGGCACTATGGGGTGAACGCCGGGCAAGATAGTGAAGCCGATGCGCTGCACTTCCTTTCTAAAATAGTCGGTGTTTTGATGCAGTTTCTCCACCAAAGCGCTGTCTTCTTCCAAAATATTGAGAGCCTCGATAGCGGCGCAGACAATGGTGGGAGGCAAAGAATTAGAGAAGGTGTAAGGTCTCGATTTTTGCCTCATATAGTCGATCAAGACTTTCTTACCGGCAATGAAACCACCGGCGGCACCACCCAGAGCTTTGCCGAGTGTACCGGTGATCACATCAATCTTGCCATGCACGCCGCAGTGCTCTGGAGTGCCGCGACCGGTGGCGCCAAGCACACCTGTAGAATGAGATTCATCTACAAATAGTAAGGCATCGTTGGCCTTGGCTAATTCGACAAACTCTTTGAGCGGCGCGTACTCACCTTCCATGCTGAAGACACCATCAGTGGCAATGACCGAAAGCCTGTAATCTTTCGCCTTATCCTCTGCAATGAAAGCTTTAAGCTGTTCCATGTCATTGTGTTTGTAAGCCCGCAAATCTGTGGTCTTGACGGCAATGCGCGAGAGCCTGATACCATCGATGATACTGGCATGATTGAGGGCATCGGAATAAATGACGTCGCGATAGTCTTTCATACCCAGGTCTGAACCGACTAAAGCAGCAAAAAACGCCTCGTTGGCCGCAAAACAAGAAGAGTGAAGAATAGCCGACTCGACTCCCAGAAAGCGGGCGATCCTCTCTTCCAACTCAAGATGTATTTTCTGGGTGCCGCAGATAAAGCGCACCGAAGCTAGACCATAACCATATTTCTCAAGCCCTTTCTTGGCCGCCTCTTGAATGCGGGGATGGTTTGCCAAACCAAGATAATTGTTGGAAGCAAGCATCACCTGGCTGCGACCAGCCGCCTGGACAACACCGCCTTGATGGCTATCTACCGGCACTTCCAATTTATAGGTTTTGGCTTCTTTTGAACGGTTCAGCTCTTCTTCCAGACTCTTGTAAAGAGCCTTGGGTGCCATTTTCTTTGCGGCGGTGCTGTTCTGACTCATGAGTTCACCTCTTACAATTCTTGAATTTATCAAACTAGGGCGTAAAGACCAGTTTCATCTCTTGCCCGCTCACCAAAAGATCAAAGGCTGTGCTGTAATCTTCCAAAGCCCAGGTCTTAGAACATATGATTCTGTCCATGCGCTCCTGCAAGCCATTGTGATTCGTCTTGAGCAGTTGCAACATGGTCTCCCAAGTGTCAAACATCTTGCGACCGAAGATGCCTTTCACCGTCACACCCTTCCAAATTACACCATTGGCGATATCAAAGTTATTGAGAGGTTTTCTGGCAATACCTAGCAAAATAACGGTGCCGCCATTGCGCACGATTTTGAATGCATCGGTATAAGCACTGGGAGAGCCGGACATCTCTAGAACCACGTCCACTCCATTGGCGCCGGTCTCATTCTTCTCAACGGCCTTGTATAGTTCACCGGTGCCTTTACCGACATCAAAGCAATACTTCACACCAAATTCTTCAGCCAAACTAAAGCGTCTTTCCACATCGGCGGCTTCGGTCAGATAAATGCGAGCGGCACCAAAATCACGACACAGAAGTGCAGCCATCAGGCCAAGGGGACCAGCGCCCAAAATGGCCACCGACTTGCCGCGCACATCGGCTTCAGAGACTGTGTGGACGGCATTGCCGAAGGCATCGAGAAGAGCACCAATTTTGGGAGGCAGTTGGGAGGTGTCGCCGCCTTTTCCGAGCATAATCACATTTTTGTAAGGTAAGGTCACCGAATCGGCAAAGCAACCGTCGAGGTGCACACCCTTCACTTTTACCGAAGTACAAATGTGTTCATTGCCGCTGCGACAAAGCAAACAATGCCCGCAAGATAAATGCATCTCTGCCGTGACATAATCGCCTTTCTGAATGCGCATATGCTCGGGGGCGGAATGACTGGCTGCCGCAGCCGCCTCACCCACCTCTTCCACTATGCCGCAAAATTCATGACCTACTACTATAGGTGCATACTTTCCATCTTCCACATAACGACGCATCTCATTGCGAATGCCTTCACTCTGGGCACTGGTGTAAATACTTTTATCTGTGCCGCATACAGCTGTGGCCAGAACCCGAATCTTAACCTCGTCCAATCTGCAGACCGGAGATTTATGGTCTTTGACAAAAGTGAGACCATCTTTATCAAGGTCTTCTTTAACCAGACACTTCATCAAATTGTCTTTGCCCCTCTGTGTCAAACCCGCATCACTTGTGCTTGTCGCGCCGTCAGCCACAATGCCCATACACCTTGCTCTCCCTGAAGACTGACTAAATTATTGAAACCATGCAAATTTACTTCACAAAGAGCCAATTGCTCAAGCCGTGAAAAGACATGACAAATAACTCAGCTAAAACCCTTATAGACTCAAGATATAGAGCCTTAGCGTTTCTTTAGTTGCCAAGAACGAATGACGCACATAAAGTGAGGTCACACCTCAACAATATCTTTATGTTTAGTGGCGGTATTAAGCGGGTTTTATAAGGGGAATAACTAAATGAATTTCGATCCGGCTTCACACGAGAGCAGCGATTTCTTTGAATTTGTCGAAATTACAGATACATCTGATTACTTCGATTACACACCGCCGTCTTCACTGGTAGAAGCCACCGTGGTTGATGCCATCATCATGGGTAGTGGCGGTCCGGAAAATGGACCAATCACAGATGCCGGACTGCGCTTTGTCAGACACATCATCTCGCAGTCGAAGGCAAGCAATGCCGGGTTCTTGCCCAATCTCAAAGACCTAAATTGCATAAAAGAACTGGCCCGCGACTTTATAAACAATTGCGGCGGCGGCACCGGAGCCCTAGAAACGATGTACACAGTTATGCATCTGCAATGATGACGGTGCTATTTTTGCAAGAACTCGCTGAGGGTTTCTTGATAGTCAGGCGCTTCTTTGAAGCCTCTAATCTGACTGAGCACCTGGCCGCTCGGTGAAAAAACAACCCCCCTAGGATATGAATCAACGCCCAGCTTCTCAGCAAGCGCTTCGTTTGCCTGACTGGCTTCGGCGTTGATTTTCAGGGGCACAAAATTTTTGTTCAAGAAGATGGCAAAGTCTTTGTCGACAAAAGTCTTTTTGTCTAAGACCTGGCACCAATAACACCAATCGGTATAAAAGTCGGCAAAAATAGGCTTGCCTGTGCGAGCGCTCTCAGCCTTGGCTTTTTCATAATCATTGAACCAATTCACAGCCTCTTTTTTGTCTTTTTCAGCAGACTTAGTCTCTTCAGACTGAGATTTTTCAGTTTGAGCCTCTGATGTCTGAGCGCAAGCTGAATGTAAGTCGGTATAAGTAAAGACCGCCCCGGTCAAGCCGAGACCAAGCATAATAGCGGCAGAGAATGCCAAGACCGGCACTTTTGGAGAAATTTTTCGCATAGCAGTTACCTCACCAAGAGATTGACGCGACAACCACCTGGTTGTTTCGGATATTTTGATTTAAGCAATCTAATTTTACAGATTCTTTTTACAGATTTAGGGGCTGGCTTGGCTAAACAACTTGGCTCTGACAATTTTTAGGGGTGGAAAACCCTGAGCCAGGAAACTGTCGTGAAACTCCTTCAAGGAGAAATTTTCGCCCTTAAGTTGTTTGTATTCTTCCTTCATTTTGAGAATCTCTAATTTGCCGAGAGTATAGACAAGATAAGTGGGGTCTTTGGTGCCGCGGCGAGTTTCTCTTTCGGCATTGGCCGGTTCCATATAGCCTTCTTTGACAAAGAACTGCTTGCCCTGCTGAAAAGTCATGCCCCGGGTATGCATCTGTATGCCCACGATATAGCGACAAACCCGCAGTAAAGCATCGTGCACCTGCACCATTGCCAACTTGTAATCAGGTTTACTTCCAGCCTGGGTACGAGAGCCGTCTTGTCTGAGACCGTCATCGACCATCATTTCTTCACAATAATGAGCCCAACCCTCGGCATTAGAGCTGCAACCCAAGAGCTTACGCACCTTGGATGGGGCCTTCTTCACCCAAAGAAATTGAACATAGTGACCAGGGTAAGCTTCGTGCACCGAAGTATTGATGATATCGGCATAGCTAAAGAAGCGCAGATGTTCTTCAATCCGTTTGGCGTCCCAATTCTTCTCAGCCGGCGTCACATAATAGAAAGCCTCTTTGGCTTTGTACTCGTAGGGTCCAGGTGTATCCATCGAGGCAAAAGTAAGAGCGCGCAAATAAGATGGACTCTCTGCCACAGTCACTCTGTCTTGGCTGGGCAAACTCACTATATTGTTTTCCAAGAGATAAGAGCAAAGTTTATCAAGACAATTCTGGGTGGAAGCGACCAGTTGCTCTGAGTTTGGATGCTCCCGGGCAATATCTTCAAAGATGGCTTCGGGACTGCGCTCTTTATCAATCAAACGACCAAGCTCAATAAAGCGTGCCTGCAAGCGCCTCAGTTCGCTATAGCCTCGCTTGAGCAGACTGTTCAGGTCTTCGTCAACCATCTCATCGCAGTGCAATTTACGCCTATAGTTTGCCTCACCGATGGCGAACTGTCCTTTAGCTCGGGGCAGAACTTTTGCTTTCAAGAACTTTTCATACAAATCAAGCTCTTGCAATACTCGCCCCGAGGCTCTCTTGTAGCGTGCCAACAAGGCTTTATCTTGCACCGATTGGAAAGCTTCGGGTATGGTGCTTTCGATCATAGAACGGCTGCCCTTAAGTTGCTCTAGAGCCACTTGAGCATAAATGGGCGGCACTGCTGCCGGTTTGATATTAAGCCTGGCAGCCTGAAAGATTTTCTCCGGAGCCTGCTCCAACCTCTCACAAACACTGAGCAACCGCTCTGAGGCTGGTGCAAAATTGCGCTTTGCCAGCGAAAAGACCGAATCTGCTAGCAAGGAAGGATAGCGGTCTGGATCGCGCTCCAGCCAACGCAACTGCTCTTGTTCGAATATTTGCCCTTCGGTAAAGGCAATGAGCATTTGCAGGTCAAGCTTTTCATCAAGGTTGAGCTTACTGTTTTTGTCTGCCTCTATTGCCTGAAAGCGCCGTAGAAAAGCCTTATTGGCGGCTAAATTGCTTTTGATCGCCTGGGGTCTGAGATCTTCCAGCAGCCTATCATATTGATGAAAGCCGACTGCAGTGGCCCAGCTTGGTGAAACCCTGAAAACATGGCTGAAATACTCTTCGACATAAGCATTTTGACCAGCTTTGCCTTCGAATGCTTTATTAGCCTTTGCCTTTGCATTGTTAGTTTTAGCCAACACGGCTTGGCCAAGCGAAAGATTGGAGTAAGTTGCCAAAGCAAGCGTAGAAAGAGCGAGGGCGATAACTTTCTTTCCAGACAAAAGCGAATGTTTTTGCAAATTTTTTCTCATTTAAGTATCCCCTTGATATCGGGCGGCTAACGGCGAAGCTTCAACCCGTCAAGGGGTTCGCAATTTAGAGATGTTCAGTTTATAGCTTTCAGCAAATAAAGAAACAATTACGGAACAGCAAAAGCATGAAAATAAGAAGTCAAATTACGAATTGCATGTTCCTTGAAGCTACTTAGTAACAATCTGGCAATCCAGCATCTTATCTATGTAGAATTTGGAAGTACGTGTCGCGAGGGTATCCAAAAGGTCATATGTCGGGCAGTCTAAACATTTTCGTACTTGTCAAGCAAGTGCCGGACCAGGGTTCAAAAGCTGGTCTTAATCCAGATGGCACCATAGATAGAGCAAAAGCCAAGCGCATGCTCAATCCTTTTGACCGCTATGCACTGCAAGCGGCCTTGCACGCTAAGAAGTCATACGGCGGCAAGGTGACTGCCATATCAATGGGTCCGCCCCCGGCTGTAGAAGTCTTGCTCGAATGTCTAGAACATGGCGTAGACGAAGCCTTCCTTCTTTCGGACAGACGCTTGGCTGCCTCAGACACCCTGGCTACCGCTTACGCTCTTTTCAAGACTGTCAACTATGTCGGAAAACCAGACCTGGTTTTCTGCGGTCTTCAGACCACAGACGGCGACACCGCCCAGGTTGGTCCCCAGCTGGCTGAACGTATGGGTCTGCCTCAAATCACCTATTGCGAAGATTTCAGCGTCGTCGATGGCAAAGTGCACGGTCGACGGATCATCGAAGGAGGCTATCAGAAGGTGGTCTCTGAAATGCCGCTACTCGTCACTGTAGCTAACTCTTATCACCCCCTTGAATATAAGTCGTTCAGAGGAGCCTGGAAAGTTCAGAGACTGGCTCGTAACGAAGAAGAGCTGAAGAAGTTCATTCACACAATCGATCTTGACTTGGTCGGAGCAGAGCCGGACCGCACCGGTCTCAAGGGCTCGCCGACCATCGTAGCCGCCACCGAGAAGGTCGGAGAACTGGGTGGAAGCTGCAAGATGCACGAAGGACAGTCGGTGGAAACACTGGTTCAAGACGTCATCAAAGAATCTCAGCTCAATCAGTTCCTCATTGCTTCTTAAGTTTCAAGGTTGATAATCATGTCAGAAGAACAAGTAGTAGATGTCTCCAGCTTCAGCCCTAAGGGCGATGTGCTGGTCATTGCCGAACATATTCTCGGCGAGTTGCAGCCTGTCACCCTGGAACTTTTGGGGGCCGGACGCCTTCTCGCCGACAAAATGGAACGCAACCTCAAGTGTTTGGTCATGGGTCACAACCTTGGCGACATTCCCCAAAAATTGGTGGAATACGGCGCCGATGAAGTCTATGTTGCCGAACATCCCGACTTGGAAAAATACAGAACCCTGCCCTACAGAAGAGTAGTCTGCGACTTCTTAGAGTCTTTGCCCGAACCTCCCCATACCTGCCTTTTGGGCTCGACCACAACCGGTAGAGACTTGGCACCGCGCATTGCCGCCCATTTCGATACCGGACTGACAGCTGACTGTACCGAACTAGATATCGGACCTTACGAACACAAGAGCAAGGTAGACCCTACCAAAATCGGTCTCTATCCGAACTGCTTGTATGCTATCCGTCCTAGCTTCGGCGAAAGTTTGAAAGCGAGAATTCTTGGACCCTGGAAGAATCCGCAGATGGCCACCACGAGACCGGGTGTGATGACGCCGCTCAAGCCTGATGGTAATCGCCAAGGCAAAATAGCCAAAATCAAAGTTGATTTAAAACCGGAAGACCACAGACTAGTAGTGGTTGATATTGTCAGAGAAGTCTCGAAAGGCGTTAAACTGACTGAGGCTGATGTAATCGTAGCCGGCGGTTACGGACTGGGTTGTGCCGACGGCTTCGACATGCTCAAAGATCTAGCTGCCACTTTTGAAAACTCCGCCTTGGGAGCTTCCAGAAAAGTTGTTGATTTGGGCTGGATACCCTATCAGCACCAAGTTGGTCAAACCGGCAAAACAGTGCGTCCCAAACTTTATATAGCCTGCGGTATTTCCGGTGCCATTCAGCACCGAGTCGGCATGTCTAAATCGGGCACCATCATCGCGATCAATAAAGATCCCGACTCGCCCATTTTCAAATTTGCTCATCATGGTATCGTCGGCGATATCTATCAGATCATCCCTGAGATGATCAAACAGTTTAAAGAAGTGCAGTCTGGTCGGGGGGTAAAGGAAGTTGTCGGATCGCATTGAATATGATCTACTCCTGGTTGGTGGTAGTCCCTCCAACCTGGCATTGGCCAATCGTTTCTTGGAACTTGCCAAAGAAAGCGGCAAGGAATTTACCATGGCCATATTGGAAAAAGGAAAAGAGTTCGGCTCACATGTTATGAGCGGCGCCGTATCCAATCCCCACGTGATTGCCAAACTCTTCCCCGATTACAAAGAAAGCGGCTTCCCTATCGAAGCCACCTGCACCGACTCCTATTTTTCGGTTCTCGGTGTCAACAAGAAATGGGATGTCCCTTCCAAGTTGTATCCCAAGTCTTTAGACAAAACCGGCTATGTAGTACTTAGCCTTTCCAATGTTGTTGCCTGGATGGCTTTCAAACTGCAAGAAAAAGCAAAAGACGTTCCCAATGTCACCATCGACCTGTTTAACGGTTTTGCCGCCCACAAAGTAGTCTTTGAAGACGGCAAGGTAGTTGGTGTGGCAGTTAGCGAAGACGCCAAATCGGAAGAAGATTTCGTCTACGGTAAAGTCACTTGCTTTGGCGACAAAGGTTTCATTTCTCGCGAAGTCATCGATCACTACAAGCTGCGCGACAATCCTCAAATTTGGTCGGTCGGCGTCAAAGAAGTCTGGCAAGTTAATGAAGACTATGCCGGTAAAGTCTGGCACACCCTGGGCTATCCGCTTTTGGACGGCACCTTCGGCGGCGGCTTTGTCTATGGCATGAAAGACAAGCGCCTCACCATCGGTATGGTGATCAGTCTCGACAGCAAAGACCCCAATATGAATCCGCAGCAAAAGCTGCAAGACTACAAGAAGCATCCCTTCATTCAAGAAATGATCAAGGGCGGTAAGCTTCTCAAATATGGTGCCGCTCTCTTGCCTGAAGGCGGATACTACAGCCTGCCCAAGAAATTCTATGTGCCTGGCGCTATCCTCTTAGGTGATGCTCTGGGTGTATTGGACGTGAAAAACCTAGCCGGCATCGATCGCTCGATGGAATGCGGCTATGTGGCGGCAAAAGTTTTGCACGACGCCCTGGTCAAAGGCGATACATCTGAAGCAGCCTTGGCTCCCTATCAGAAAGAACTGGAAAGCGGCTTTGTCATCAAAGAAGCTTACAAGAATCGCTATTTCCGCTGGGCTTTCATGAGCAATCCCAAATTGCTCGGTCAGTACCTGCCTGATATCGCCAAGAGTGTCGATAAGACTAATGCTTGGGTCGGTATGCTCAAAGTCGGCTTCAAAAATCCTTTCGGGGCTCCGGTCGACGGCGTTACATCGCTCTCGCTCATCGAAGGCACCAGAGATATCGGACCGATCAAATACGAAGCCGATTGCAAGCACATAGTGCCTAACTTTACCGCCCCTAAATATGATGAGCCGCCCTACGATAAAGCAACTATCTACAGCAGGCCCGATGCCGTTTTCTTTGCCTCCACTAAATATCATGAAGGCAATGAGCATATCGATGAATTCAACTCTGATACCTGCGTCAAGTGCATCTCCAAGTACGAAGGTCTAGGAAAAACCACACCTTGCGTAGCCGACTGTACAGCCGAAGTGCACCGCATCGACATCATCGACGACCTGAGAAAGCACGGCATGTCGCTGGAAAACTGCATCCATTGCCGCACCTGTGAGATAGTCTGTCCTGAAGTCAACTTGAGAGTGAAACCCACTTCGCAAGGCAGTGGTCCCGACTTCCTCGGACTCTAGAGCAAAGCAAGCTAGA
Source organism: Obscuribacter phosphatis (SeqCode) (assembly GCA_017303615.1). Classification (GTDB taxonomy): domain Bacteria; phylum Cyanobacteriota; class Vampirovibrionia; order Obscuribacterales; family Obscuribacteraceae; genus Obscuribacter; species Obscuribacter phosphatis_A. The sequence goes on along the minus strand of JAFLCK010000017.1, from coordinate 22,569 downwards.
TCAAAGCAAGCTAGATCAATAAAGGGCTTTTCAAAAGAAAAGCCCTTTATTATTTGCCTTAATCTTCAGATTTCGCTGCCGATTTCTCGGTGCTTTCAGCAATCTCCAATTTCTCGGCTTTGGTCTTCTGATAATGCTCCAAATCGCGCTTATCAAGGTAATTGATAATAAAGTCACCCCGCCCCATACCGAACAAGACACCGAGAGCGAGCCAGGCTGCCTCTTTCAAACCATGGTAGATGGGCACTCCCGGCAATGGCTCTACCGAAAAGAGATCTCCCGCTTTGAGAATGCCAAAAATCAGAATCACGGCTGAAAGCGAGACCATAGCAGCGCGCCAGCTCATATCAGGGCGAAAAACCTTGAGCACCACCAAGGAAGTAACAAAACCAATCATTGAAAGCAAGACAAAATAGAGCTTGCCAATTAATAGAGCAGGCTGCAAATCAGGCATTACCAGATACCACGTGGTCGGCACCGAGTATCTCGGTGAACTGCGAAACAAAGGTCTCTACATTCTCAAAATTTTTGGCATAGTCAAAAACCACTTTCTTATTGCGCGGCTTACTAACCACTTTTACCAACCACTGATTGGGCGCCTTGGGCGTAATCTCCACTTCCATATCTTCGCCGGCCGACCGCCAACTGACCGAGGCGGTGGCTCTGGTAATCAAATTTTCGACATCGTCTGAAACACTATTGACATAAGGTACCACCAGCAGTGCCTGACGGCAGGCATTCAGAACCTGCTTAGCCGAACCGGTCACTTCCAGTTCTCTTGTTTGCTCTAGCTCCCAGAGCTGCTTCTTATCTCCCTTGCTGAGAAAAATATGCCGGCTCAAGTCTAAGGGCAAAAGCACTGCCACCATAAATACAGCAAACATGGCACCGAGAGAAAGACCGACATTGATACCGTACCAGAAGGCATTAGGTTCGTTGCGACTGGTCAAAATGACAATTAAGACAAGCAGACCTATACCGCCGCCGAAGCCCAGCGAGCTGACCAGCATGGCACGCAGCACTCTCAATATGTATGGAAGCATTTATGTCTCTTCCAGAACCTCATCATATCTGGAACTATCTACATACCATTTGAGAAATCTCAATACGATATAACCAGGCGGAATAATCACACTCAAAAGCATAAGCTTATCCACCAGATCAAAAAATCCAAAGCGCTTTTTAGCCTTCTTCTTCCAAAAGTTCACAGCTACTTTCCTCCTCGTTGATTTTCACTCCGTCAGCTGCAATATCTTGAGCATCTACAGACTCGCTGAGAAGTTCATCGACATTGACGTCGACACCGCTATCTTGATTGTCCTGCATTTCAGCCAGTTCTTGAGACTCTTGATTTTCTAAAGCATCAGCCAACTCCTGCGCCTCCAAAAGCTCCGCCTCCAGAGCTTTGCCTTGGGCTGCTAAAAGTCTTGCCTGGGCCCGCTCAGCATTGGTGCGCTTGGGGAAGAGCCGAGTGCGGCACTTTGTGCAAAAACAATAGCTGCCTTCCGAAAGGTGGGAAAAATCGCCCAGCTTAAAGCCGGTAGGCAGATAGGCTCGGGTTGAGACTAAGCGGCGCTCCAGCCCCTTAAGACGGCGTTGGTAAATGCGCACATATTCATGGCGACAATTATTCTTCAAGTTTTCAGGCGTTGGTTCTTGCATAACTAGCGTTGCTTAACTACAGGAAATTCCTTCAAAAACTTACCCTTCCATAAAATCATAACGGCTAGATGATGGTCTTCGGCGACTATATTGGGACAGGAGAAATAAAGTGTCTTTTCGGCGCCGGGTGCAAAAGCATTAGAAGTAGGGGAGGCAACCGGCAAAACCACCGAACCTTTATTCTGTCTTTTGGTATTGTCCCAGAATACTGCTGTCAAAGTGAGATCCTGAACGGCTGCACCCGAAATATTTTTGATCTTGATTTCTCCTTCGGGTGTGAGACTACCTCGAACCAGCCAGTTGCGGGAAGAGATAATGCTCACCGGCGGAGATCCAGGATTCCATACAGATTTAGCCGCTTCGGGGCGTGGTTCGTTCTTCCTCTCTTCTTTCAAAAGAGCTTCCAACTTTTCAGTGACCCTTTCGGCATGACCTTTCACCGAAAGAGCTTCCTGGGTTTTACTTTCCTGCTGCAAACGAGCGCTCCACTTGTTAAGTGTGGCAATCAGCTGACGCAAAAGTGCCGCCGTGGGCTTGAGCGAGCAAGCTTCTTCCAAAGCGCGCACGGCGCCTGCATAGTTGTTCAACTTAAGATTGAGACCGGCCAATAGTTCATAGTTTTCAAAACTGCGTTCTTTATCAACCAACTCGCTGAGGGCAACTTGAGCCTTTTCGATATCATCAAGATCAAGAAAGAGTTCAACCAGGCGATGACGTACTTCTAGATTGTTGGCATCTACCGCAGCCACCGCCTCATAGTTCTCAACTGCCTTCTTCTTATTGTTTTTCTGGGCGTATATCGCAGCCAAGGCTATACGGGTGGAAGGCTCATCACAAGCCGCTAGACTCTTTTCATAGAGCAAAACGGCATGGTCAACATCTTTGTCTACAGTCTCAGCCCGGGCTGCCATTTCGCGGTAACACCGGGCTAGTTTATGCGGCACTTGTCCTTTCTGCGGGTCATCCAAGTAACCGGCATAATTCTTCAAGGCAGTCAATTTCTCCACCGCCTGCTCTAGATTGCCGGCCTGCATCAAGTTTTCAGCCCAACGAAAATAGAGGTCAGCAAGAATCTTAGCCAACTTATCGCTCTCAACATGGGGAGCAGCCGCCCGACAGAGTCTCTCAGCTTCTTCATAATGACCGCGGTTCTGGTAGTAAAGCGAAAAGCTTTCCACCACCGCCGCCATAGACTCATGAGAATCAGATTTGACGCCAAAGCGAAAAGCCGTATCGAGGGCAGTGCGTCCCTCTGCCACGCGATCTGTGGCTAGATAGCCCTGGGCCAACCAGGGATAAACAGCTGGATCCGAAGGATTCTGTTTCTGCAACTCTTCCAACAGGGGAACGGCAGAGGCCGAACGAGAAGAGCGAATCAAGGCAACCGCCTTATCAAGTGGCGTCTGGCGCGGAGTAAAGACTATGTAAACAGTACCGCAAAGCAGAGCAAGGGCAAAGACAGCCAGAATCCACTTCTTGACGCCCTTTTTCTCACTAGAAATATCTGTGCTCGCTTCGCTCATGAAGCTATAATATCCTCCACTTATGCAATCAGATATTAACCTGACACCAACCGGGTCGCTCGTTGAGATTGGAAAATCTCAAGATGAACGCTCCAATATAGAAATAATTCCAGGGCGTACTTGGGGGACGGCTAGCGAATGCCGCGCCGCTGCCCTGCTAGTGCACGGGCTGGGTGCCCACAGCGGCTGGTATGAAGCCCTCGGACGCCGGCTGCGCGTCAAACGTTTCTTTTCACTAGCTTACGATCAAGTGGGCTTTGGCAAAAGACGAAGTCAGACCTTGATGATGAAACAACAATGGCTGGATGATATCAGGGCGGCCTACGAATATTTGCGAGAAACGGTTGGCGACAAGCCCATTTTCATCATGGGCAATAGTATGGGCGCCCTTTTGAGCTTGAAAGCAGCCAGTGAACTAAATAAACTGCCTGAAATCGACCGTCCGGCGGGGCTGGTTCTTTTCTCACCAGGTTTTGACGGTCATCCCGAAACTTTCCGCTTGACTTACAAAGCCAAAGCAGTCTTCAAGGCCCTATTCGACCCTGATGAAGAACTGAATCTTCCTTATACATATGACGACATCACCAGGGAAGAAACTGTGCGCAACTGGCTCAAAAACGACCCAGATAAGCGCGAAAAGCTACCGGCTCGCATGCTTTTAGAACTGCTCAAGCTCAGTCAGGAAGTAAAGTCTTCAGTGCGTAAAGTTCCTTGCCCAGTGCTCATGTTGACCTCGGGCAAAGAAAAGATTGTCGATAATGAAGTCAACCGCATGGTCTTTGAAAGGCTCAATGCACCGCGCAAAACCCAGCATCGCTTCGAGGAAGCCTGGCATGATTTGATGTTCGACCCGGTTCTGGATGAACTGGTGGAAATGGTGACAGCCTGGATGATCGAAACTACCAAACAAAGACAAACCGTCGGTTGATTTTTCCAACAAATATTTACTGGTTCAGCAGCAAATGAGAAGCTCTTAAGCAACTCTCCTTTGCCAAGAAATAATTTAGCCGGCAATCTTCATACTGAAAACTTACTATAATTACCCTGGCGTTTATTATCAGAAAAATTGACAGGGAAATTCAGATGGTTTTGGAACAACTTCATTCCGATCGCATCACTGAGCGCAATCTTGCTGCTGTTTTCTACACCAGGGCCAAAGGTCTGGCTGAGCACCCGGCTATCAAGTACAAAGATAAGAAAGAGCCCTATCGGGACATGAGCTGGCGCGAATTCAGCCGCCTGGTCAGAGAGACAGCGCTTGGTCTCATGACCCTCGGTCTCAAGCCAGACGAAAAGGCTGCCATTTTTTCGTCTACCACCCATTGGTGGGTGGCTGCCGACCTCGCCACCATATCTAATGGCGCAGTCTCGGTGCCGATTTATCCCACTTCATCGGCTTCCGATATCAAGTACATTGTTGATAATTCGCAAGCCCGCATCATCTTTGTTCAAAACGAAGCTTTGCTAAAGAAGCTTCTAGCGGTAAAAGACGAGCTGAATATCCACAAAATTGTGGTCTTTCATCTGCCGGAAGGCATCAAGAGCGGTGAGGATCTAGCTGAAAAACACAATCAGCCGAGAGGTTTGATCACCGATGTCGAATCATTGAGAAAACTGGGCGGCAGCCTTGATACAGCTCATCTAAAGATTTTAGAAGACAGAATGAAAGGCACCAGCTTTGATAGCATTGCCACCATCATATATACATCAGGCACCACCGGTGTACCAAAAGGCGTCCCCCTCACCCACGGCAATATCATCTCGGTTTTGGAAGATATCAGACCGATTTTGCCCATAGACGAAAATGATGTTTATCTCTCTTACCTACCCCTCTCTCATGTTTTCGAACGTATTTGCGGCGAGTTCTATTGGTTAGCCAGAGGCGGCACTTGTGCCTTTGCCGAAGGAATTGAAACCATGGCTCGCAATATGGCTGAATCAGATCCGAGCATGATATTGGTGGTGCCTAGAGTGCTAGACCGCATCTATGCCAAGGTCAAGGCAGGCATCGAAGGAGCCTCCGGCAAGAAAAAAGCTCTGATTGAATGGGCGCTCACAGTCGGAGAAGAAATGGTTGATAGACAGGCGGAGAAACGAGCCGTTGGACCTATCCTCCTGCTCAAGCATCTTATTGCCGACAAGCTTGCCCTATCTAAACTAAGAGAAAAGATTGGTCCCAATTTGCGCCTAGTGGTTTCAGGCGGTGCACCTGCCACCAAAGAAACACTGCGCTTTTTTAACTCGATTGGCATTAGCACCTTGGAAGGCTACGGGCTGACAGAGACAGCGGCTCCTTCTAATGTCAACCTGGTGAGCTGTGTACGGATGGGAACAGTAGGTCCCTGCCTGCCCTCCCTCAGTCAGAAAATAGCCGAAGACGGCGAAATTCTGGTCAAAGGTCCTTCAATCTTCAAAGGCTATTACAAAAACGAAGAAGCGACCCGCGAAGCCTTTGACGGAGAGTGGTTCAGAACTGGTGATATCGGCGAATTTGATGAAATGGGCTATCTGCGCATAACCGATCGCAAGAAAGACCTGATCGTCAACTCAGCCGGCAAAAATATTGCTCCTCAAAAAATCGAGGCGATACTAAAGACGGTGCCAACCGTAGCCCAAGCGGTAGTCTTTGGAGACAAACAAAAACATCTGGTAGCCCTGCTTACACTTGAAGAGCAAGCGGCTATGGATCTAGGTCGCGAGTTGAATCTAGATTTCAATTCTTACTTCGACCTGAGCAAACATCCCGACTTCGTTTCGCACCTGCGCAAAGAGATAGCGGCACGCAGTCGCACTCTCGCCGATTACGAGCAAGTGAAGCGCTTCACCATCTTAGCCTCGGACCTTTCGGTGGAAGCTGGTGAATTGACTGCTACACTCAAGATCAAGCGTAATGTCGTAGCCAAGAACTACCAAGACATTATTGAATCGATGTATAAGCACGAAGAATCGAGCGATCACAAAGTGGCAATGAGATAGCAAAGCAAGAATTTCCAGAACTAGAAAGAGAAAAGGGTCTTTAGAACAAAGACCCTTTTCTTCTTACTTTACTCTAGCTGCAGGGCTAAGGGCTCTAAGAGAGAGCCGTAGCCGAGGCTGTGCGGTCAGCCTTATCTAGAGCCGCAACCTTCAATACTCTGGAGCGTCCAGCTTCGAGAACGAAGAGCGCGCCATCAGAACTGAAAGCTACACCGGTAGGATTGACCAAGCCAGAGAGGAAGGTCTCGGTGCGCCCTTCGCGGTTGATGCGGATAACCATGCCGGCGCGACCAGCAGTGACATAAAGCCGACCAAGGCTGTCCATAGCCAGATTGCCGTCATAACCGTCGGCAAAATTGAAACATTCCGACTCAGCCACTTGAATGCGGGTGACCTCTCGCCCATCGAGAGAGCGCTTCACCACCGAACCTGTGGCATGTTCTAAACACCAGAGGAAACCATCCGGGTCAAGAAGCAAACCCTGGGTGCCATGCCCTGGTCCACCCAATAAGACTTCAGATTCGCCGCCCTTGTCTATTTTGAAAATGCCGCCGGTATTAGAGGGGAAGTTCGAGACATAGACTTCTTCTCTCGCTCCAATTGCCAAATCGGAAAGGAAAGTACCGCCTCCGGTGAGGTTACCGTCGAGCTGTGCGAGGATTCGACCGGACTTGTTGGGGTCGATTTTGTAGACCGTGCCTTGAATAGTGGCTACGTAGAGAACACCTTTACGGTCAAACCGCAGACCCGAGATGGTGCTGTTGCCACGAATGCGAGCATACTCGCTGAGAGTGCCGTTGCCATCGATGAACCAAACCGAGCCGTCACAAGAGAAGTAGATGCCTCCGGGACCGGCGGTCATGCGGGAAAAGCGATTGGAGAAAGCCGAATTGAGCTGAGACAGTACCCTGACGGCATAACCGCGTGGGGCATCCGGCAAGTCGACCACGCCGCTGCTATTGGCTTTGCCTTCTTTCTCCGCCGAGAAGCTGCCTTCTTCCTCTTCGTTGATCTCAGCCGAGGTTATATCAATATGCAAAATGAGATGGAGCGGGATGAGAAAACGGCGAACATGAATCTGCCCGTCGCTTTCATGAATATAAGATTCGACATCAATATGGTCATGGTCGACGGTGAGAACCCGACCAGTAACCGTATTATGACAACCCATGCCGTACCAGATTAGTATCTTCTGCCTGGAATCTACAAATCCTTGCAACCTGGTCCTGAAACTCATAGCAAATTGTCCTCGAAAACCAACTACATCCAGAGAAGTACAAAGTTATGCTTCTAGTCTTGTACCCAATCTTGCCTGTCTACAATCAGGGCATGGTTCCAAAATTGTTCAATCTTGTAGAAACTGCGTTCTTTTTCTTGCAGAACATGCACGATAACATGACCGAAATCAAGTAGAACCCAGCGTCCCTCGCCCTTTCCTTCTATAGATTTGGGCTTTGAGCCCAAACCTCTCAACTTGTCGTCTACATTGTCAACAATAGCTCGCACTTGGGCGGCCGACTCGGCTCCGGCAATGACAAAGTAATCGGCAAGCAAGGTAACCTTGCTGACATCCAGCACTACTACAGATTTTGCCTTTTTCTCTTCACAAGCATTGGCGGCGGCGTAGGCTGCCAGCCTAGCGTCGCTTGTATCTCTTTGCTCTCTTAACGACTCTCCTTCTGCTTTCTCTAAATCAGCCAGCTTTTCACGGTTTTCCATTTTTTGTTGCTCAAAAATCACACTATTAAAAATATGCCTAGAATGCCAATTTTACCAGTCTAATCAATATCGACCAGCATAGACTTTGCATCAGTTCTAAAAAAGAACGATTATCAAGAACCACATTTTATTCCAGAACCCTTGTTTCAGCCCCTGGGGTGCTGTATTCTCTCATCTCACGTGGTTATTGAACCGCCAAGAGTACACTAAGCATGTTGTTCTCGTGAAAAATAGGACCTGAGTAGGAGGAACCCCTGTGAACAAAGCAGAATTGGCTGCCGAAATCGCTGCACGTACCAATACAACCAAGAAGTCTGTCGAAGAAATGCTTGCCGCATTCACCGATGTAGTTACTGAAACAGTCGCCAAAGGTGATCGCGTTACCCTGGTTGGCTTCGGCACCTTCTTGCCCCGTCAAAGACAAGCTCGTGAAACCAACAACCCGCAAAAACCCGGCGAAAAGATCAAAGTACCCGCCAAGCGCGTACCTGCCTTCCAGCCTGGCAAAGAGTTCAAAGATACTGTAGACCGCAGCAAATAATTACAGTAGCTTGTAACCAAAATAAAAGAGGCGCTATAAAGCGCCTCTTTTGTTTTGGAACGCTGTGAAGCGCCTTTTTTGGGGACACTCTATCGCGCTTCTTAATTGAGACCTTCTGCACCATCAAGCAGTTCAAGCATTGTATCGAGACGGGGGTCTGAAACATTCTGGAGACCCTCTTTGATAATTGAGAGAGCGAGGGGTCTATTGCCATTTTCAGCTTGCAAACAAGCGCCGCGCAGATAAGCTTCAACATAGCGGGGATTTGCTCTGAAAGCCTTGGCGTAGCTATCTCTAGCCAAGGAAAGATCATTGTCTTCCTCGGCGCAGAGGCCTAGTTCGAAGAAAACCATAGACTCGAGTGTGGACGCCTTGCCGTCTCGCTGATGAGAGCGGGCTTGGTCTAACAAGTTGGATGCTTCGGTGAGCTTATCGATAGCCGAGCCATAATTGCCCTTGATTCTCTCACTCAAGCCTTGATCATAAAGACGATAACCGTCCTGCAAAAGTGCATAGTTTCGACGCCTGGGTTCCATGTCATAGTCCGGCGGCGATATACCGACCTCTGGTGCCCTGACGGCACGGCCAACTGCTTTTCTAGAAGAGCGTGAAGCCCCGGCAGTTCTAGAGCGGCTCACCTTACCGACATGAGCTTTGCTCTTTCTAGAAGAATATCTCTTGTTGGAGACCACTTTGCGCTTACTAGAAGTTGTCGCTGTTTTGTGAGCGCTTGTCTTCTTTCTAGCCTGGGCCGGTGCTGCATTTAGCAGAGGCGAAAGAAAAAGAACAACAAGCAAAGAAAGGAGCCAGCGAAATTGCCAGCTCCTTCTTTCATTGCTTGCAGTTGAATTAGCCGTTTTTCTCACAGGCTTCGCGTTCTTCCGGGCTGACTGCTTTCATGGTCAAATTGACACGATTTTTCTCGTCAATCTCTTTCACCTTGACTATTACTTTCTGCCCGATAGAAACAACATCTTCTACCTTTTCAACCCGGCGATTTTCCAATTGTGAAATATGCACCAGACCTTCTTTTCCGGGCAAGATTTCGACAAAGGCACCAGCTGGAATAATGCGCGTCACTTTGCCGACATAAACTCCGCCGACTGTGACTTTCTTGACCAAACGCAAAATCCAGTCGCGAGCGGCTTCGCCACCAGCCGAATCGACCGAACCGATACGAACGGTACCATCGTCTTCGATATCAATGGTGGCACCGGTTTCTTCGATTATCCGACGAATCATCTTGCCGCCGGGTCCAATAACAGTGCCGATATCTTCTTGAGGAATCGAGACTGTAAGGATACGCGGCGCCCAGGTGGAAAGTTCTTTTCTCGGACCAGGCAAGGCTGCTTCCATCTTGTCGATAATGTGGATACGACCTCTTCTAGCTTGGTCGAGGGCGACCCGCATAATTTCGATTGAAATACCTTCAATCTTGATATCCATCTGCAAGGCGGTGATACCGTCTCTCGAGCCGGTTACTTTGAAGTCCATGTCGCCGAGGAAGTCTTCAAGACCCTGAATATCGGAGAGAATGGCAAAACGGTCGCCTTCCAAGATAAGACCCATGGCGATACCGCCGATTGTCGTCTTCATCGGCACGCCGGCATCCATCAAGGCCAAGGAAGAACCACAGGTGGAAGCCATTGAAGTGGAACCATTGGATTCGAGAACTTCAGAAACAACCCTGATTGTGTAAGGGAACTCTTCATGGGTGGGCAGAGCCGGAATAATTGCTCTTTCTGCCAGGGCTCCGTGACCGATTTCGCGACGACCCGGTCCACGCATGGGCTTGACTTCACCGACAGAGAAACCGGGGAAGTTGTAGTGGTGCATATAGCGCTTTTCGGTTTGAGGATCGATTGAATCCAGCTTCTGAGCATCGGAGCCGATGCCCAGTGTGGCAACCGAAAGAACCTGGGTGGTGCCGCGGGTGAACAAGCCGGTTCCGTGTGCGCGAGGAAGAACTGAAGTTTCAACCGTTATCGGTCTAATTTCGTCGCAACGGCGTCCGTCCGCTCTGACGCCGGTATCCAGCACTTGGAAACGCATCAGTTCGGCTTCATAATATTCCAACGCTTCTTTGATGGCACCATTGGAAAGAGATCTCAATTCGTCATCTTCGGCAAGGGCGGCGATGGCAGCATCAACAGCTGCCTTGGCTTCATCAACCAAGGTCTGTCTAACGACTTTGTCGGTAACGGATGCCATCGAAGCTTTCAGCTTATCGGTGGCTTTCTCTTCGATGATCTGGCGCAAACGCTGATTGGGCTGAGGAGCAGCTAATTCTTTCTTCTCAATGCCGAGAGCCTTAATCAATTGCCTTTGGGCTTCAATCTGCTTCTTGATCAATTGGTGACCGTAGTCGATTGCAGCCAGCACATCTCTCTCGCTAACCAGTTTGCAACCGGCTTCCACCATCATGATCGAGTTTTCGGTACCGGCAACGACAATGTCCAAATCAGACTCTTCCAACTGTTCATAAGAAGGATTACCAACCAAGTTACCGTTGACACGAGAAACCCGGACGGCTCCAACCGGACCAGCGAAAGGCAGACCAGCTAGTTCGATGGCGAAAGAAGCACCCAGCATGGCAAGGGTATCGGGAGGTGTTTCCTGATCGGCACTCATACATGTGGCGACAATCTGGACATCATTGCGATAGCCTTCCTTAAATAGAGGGCGAATTGGTCTATCAATCAAGCGGCTGGTCAGAATGGCTTTATCTGGGGCTTTACCTTCGCGACGGCCAAAGCTGCCTGGTACACGACCGACGGCATAGAGCTTTTCTTCGTAGTCGACAAGAAGAGGGAAATAATCGATACCTTCCCTGGGATTCTTGCTCTCTGTGCAAGTAACCAAAACCATTGTGTCTCCACAATAGACTTCTACAGCGCCGTGGGCTTGTTTCGCCATCCGACCAGTCTTGACAACAATCGTTTTTCCGTCCAACTCAATTTCGGTCTGACGAACCACTGAACAATTCTCTACTTGCACGTTCTCTACCTCGATATACTCAGGACGGTTCTACCTTGAACCATCCATTTTTTTGCTTTTCTAACTTCTAAACTTTGGTTTTGCTCTGCTTTCTAAAGTCGAACAAGGTTCGATTAAGCTGCTGGCTTCGTCTCGTCAGAGTTCGCCGACTCTTGCCAGGTCTTGCCATCCCTTGAAATTAATTCGATTTGCCAAGCAGGCGCAACAAACAAAAAGGCGAGCCCGGGGGCTCGCCCTTAAAAACGAAATTTAGCGTCTCAGTCCCAGTTTCTCAATAAGCTTGCGATAACGCTCATTATCTTCTTTCATGAGGTATTGGAGCAATCTGCGTCTCTTACCTACCATCATGAGCAAACCGCGACGGCTATGAAAATCTTTGGAATGGGTCTTCAAATGTTCGGTCAACTGATTGATGCGTTCGGTCAGCATCGCCACCTGAACTTCAGGAGAACCAGTGTCCTTGGTGTGGTTTTGGTTGTTTGAAATTATCTCTTGCTTACGTTCTGCTAAAAGTGCCATTACTTCTTTCCATCAACTATTGATATTCTTACGATATTCGGCGTTGGTAGATAATATCATAAGCGGCACATGGCGATGCAGTAACCCTTTGCACCTGCTTGATTTCTTTACAGTCGATAAAATTTGTCTGTAACTGGCAAAAGCCGCATGAGTCTTAAAATAGAAGGCAAGGAAGGCAACTAGCCTGTCTGGCTGAGCCTCTATTGATGGCGAAAATTATAAATGTTTAGGTTATTAAAAGAGAGAGCCTCTCTAATGAAAGGCTCTCTCAAATATCTACAGATTCCCTGTTGATTAGGGTTTCTGAAGTTCAGGCTTCCACTCGTCGAGAATGGCGCCTTCGATCGGGCAAACAGACAAGCAAGCGCCGCAATCGATGCAGGTGCTGTCGTCTATATAGGTATACTTGGTGCCTTTGGTATTGGTTTTACCCTCGGCCCAATGAATGCACTCAACGGGACAAACCGGAATGCAATCGGCAATGCCTTCGCATATGTCAGCAACAATTGTGTAAGCCATCAGCAAACTCCTTACAGATATATCTTTAGTAAGCCAGGGGACAAGACCTTTATATCTATTGCCTTTTCAGCGCCTATCGGAAAGGGACAGCTAACCGATATTTACTGAGAAAGCTTGTCCGGTCACACCGAACCAACTCCCTAATTCTTAACACATTTTGCCCGCTAATGAGCGTAGTAATTCTGAATAATCTTTGAAAACAAAAAGCTAGAAAAACAATTACTTACTTATGCATGACGCAGGCGGCGCCTTTGGTGAATAATTACTAGTGTTGGAAGCTTTCAAAAGATAAAAGAGGTTTGAGTTGAAAGTAAACATATATACACCTGCAGGCGTGCACGTCGGCTACTTTCAAGATCCCAAGATTGAGACATTCAGAGACGGTGATTATGAAATCTCCGGTGCATTCCATGCTCCTTCTGGTGAACTGACCACAAAGGTCGAGTTCAATCCTCAGGCATTGCCCTACAGCGCCGACTTAGGCGAAGCCGGCAAAGATCACAAGAAGCTCAAGAATGTCTATGTGCAAAGAGGTCGTCAACCGGTACTAATGAGCGGTCAGGCCTCCTAAGAGCAAATACGATAAATAGAAAAGAGCATAAATAAAAACAGCGGCTGGAGGGGAAGCCGCTGTTTTTGTTTCTTTCTAAAAGATGGTTCCTTTTCATAGCTGGGGGCTTGGTGAGGGTCGGAACCATTCATATCTAAGTTATAGCAGTCGCAAAGAGGGCATTTAGTATAGGAAGGACAATAATTCTCTATTGGATTTCTTATGTTAGGGTGGTAATAAGAAGACCAAGGCTCAGGACATTAACTTGAACAGCGACCCGTTAGCCCACCTGGATTCAACCGATGACGGCGAGTCTTTCTCCAGAGAAAGACCTCAGCCCGGTAGCGCCGCAGAGAATGGCACCGAATCTAGTAAGACAGAAAGCACCAATGCGCCGGTCAGAGAACGCAAAGTACTTTTAGTCGAGCCTGATGAGAAAGATAGACAACTGATGCGGTCGGCTATTTTGATGCAGTCGCCGATTTTTGACGTTTTTGCCGTGACCAGCGCCGAAGAAGCGCTCAACTTAGCCAGGTCGACTGCATTCGATGTGGTGGTTGCCGCCAACGAACTGAACGGCTACCCCTTCGAAGATCTTCTCAAGGGTTTGAATGTCTGCCTGCCCTTCTCGCCGGTCATAGTTGTAACCCGACAAGATTCACCAGATCTGGCTTTGAAGTTGCTCCTTTCCGGGGCCAGTGACTACTTGCCAAAGTTCGGTGAATTTCAACGTTTTCTTCCCCGCACAATCACCACCAATCTGCAGCGCGCCATCATCATCGAAAATCTCAAAGAAATGTACGAGAAAGTGGAACAGTCCTCAAGAGATGAGGCTCTTCTCAACCGCTTCGTAGTTAACATCCATGGTTCCCTCGATATTCAGGATATCTTGGACCGAGCCACCGAAAGCCTTCTGGAAGAATTCAACGCCGCTCGAGCGATCATCTGTTTGATCAAAGAGCCCGACAATGAAATGCGCATTGCCAGACAGCGCACCCGCAACGAAATGTTGCCTGTTTCAGACCGCTCACCAATATTTAGCCGATATCACGACATGCTTCTAGATGTGGGCGAAAGACGCCCGCTGGTGGTCATGCAAGATGACACTTTTCCATTTGCCACCGATGTCAGGGGCGAGATGCTCAACTATCGCATCAAGTCGATGGTGATGCTGCCGCTTGTCTACAGGGGAAGACTGACAGGGCTTTTGCACCTCGACGAAGACCGTGATTCACGCCTTTGGAATGCGCGAGACATCAATATACTCAATCGAATGGCCAATCAGTTGAGCATAGGTCTTTACCAAGCCAAGCTCTATCAGTTGGTTAATGCACAAAGCTCATCAATAGACAAACTAACCGAGCTTTGCGCCCAACTCAACAAAGTCGTTGACAGTACGAAAGAGCTGACCGAGCGCACTGAAAGCCGAGAGAAAGTAAGAATCAAGCTCTCATCAAGAGAGATTGAAGTTCTCAAAAAAGTTGCTCAAGGTCTCTCGAACAAAGAAATTGCCGAAGAACTGCACATTACCGAAGGCACCACCGAAGTGCACGTTTCTAGGCTGCGCAAAAAGCTCAATTTGAGCACCAGAGCTGCTCTGGTGCGCTATGCCTATGAGAACCATCTCTCATAAACTCATAAATAGGTTAGAGCTCTAGCGGCAAACTCAGTCGCGTATTTTGCCGCTGGTTGTGCGGGTGACCCGTCTAAGACTATTGGCACTGGGCTTTGCCAACAATAACCAGGTCTCTTGCTTGAGTGCGTTACCAGCAAAGTCAGGCTGCAACAATGACTTTTCATTACTTTGGGCGCGGGAGCCGCCTTCGCCTTTGTGACTGCCCTCCTCACTCCATTTTTGAAAGCGGTACCAACCTTCGCCATCTTGCCTTTTCAGGGCCATAGAATAAAAAAGAGCATAGTCGCTGTTTTCAGGATAACTTTCTTTGAGCTTTCGCAAATACTCGAGAGAGAGCGACAAATTGTCTTCCTTCAAATACTTGAAAGCAGCTTGCAGCAATTCTTCTTCTCTCTTTTCTAACGAACTGGAGCTGCTTGACTCTGACTCTTTAGAACTATCAAGCTGGACAGAGCCTATATCTGCCGGTACTGCCAGACTAGGCTTGAGGGGCTTTAGCAGAGCAGGAGGTTTGCATTTAGCGCCCCCATGACAATTATTTGCGGGCTTGCCTTTGTTGCTTGCTAAAACAGGCTCACTTGCCGGAAAATACATACTTTCAAGGAGCAGTAAGATGAAAAGGGAGGCTTTCATCGCTAAACGGTTAAACTTGCCGGAAAATGCGGACATCTATCTGTAAGTTTCCTGTTTTGTTTTTTTGGACTTCGTCTCAAGTGTGCCTGCTGACTCAGTAATACTTTAGATGATTTTGTGGTTTTGTGAGCCAATTGGAAACAGAAACCAAAGTTGAAATCAAAACCCAGTCAAGCACGGTGAACACGTCTTGGCTGATTTTGCGCTTCTTGGTGGGCTGGATCTTTTCAATCATCATATTAGTTGGCGTCGCGCTCATGATCAATATTGATTGGGCTCGTCCGAAAATGCAAGAAGTAATGGCAGAAGCGCTGCACAGACCAGTTAAGCTCGGACATTTGCGCTGGTACCTTGGTCTGAACGGAATTACCATCACCACCCGCAATATCATTGTCGAAGAGAAAAATGGCGACCCATTTCTGAAGGCACGCAGCATCAACCTCGGTCTCTCGACGAGAGCTTTGCTCACCGGCAAAGTAGTCTTGAAACATCTCAAATTTGATCATCCTGAATTTCACGCAGTCAAGCTCAAGCCGGGCGGCTGGAATTTTGAAGACCTACTTGTCGATTCAACAGAAGTGCACTTTATCCAGGTGGACGGCGGCAAAGTCTTGGTCAAGGACGAAAGCAAAGATGCGGTGGTCAAAGAAGCAGTGAACTTGGAAGACGTTACTTTCAAATTCAACTGGCCGCGCCCCGATCAGAAGCTGCCTATTTATTTGAGCCTGGCCCTGCCGAGTTCCGACAATGCCAAAGCAAGAAATTATTTGCGTGTCGAAGGCTTTACCACGGGTAGCAAGAAAGGCTTGATTGACACAGCCCTGAGCCTCAACCTCAGCGCCAGCGATATGCACAGCGACGACCTGCGCAAACTCTTGGCTATCGCCTTAGACGATAAAGAACAGAAGGCGACTCTAGCAGGCAGTGGAGACAAACAAAAACGCCCGGTCTCTGATTTGGATGCTCTAGTTAGTTTCAAAATGGATCTGAACGGCGACGTCAACAAGGGCTTCAATTCAACCATATCGACAGAATTCAAAGACCTCTCGCTTAAGGGTCGAAACATCGGTGAAATCAAAACCAATGATGTGAAATCACAGGGCGCCATCAGCCTAGATAAAAATGAATTGAAATGGAAAGACCTTTCACTCAATATTGGCGGCATCGCCATTAGTTCCAAGGGCAACCTCAACGATTGGCAGGGCAAAGAACCAAGCTATAAAGTCGATGTCGAAAGCAATATTGCCGACCTGACCAAAGTCGGCAAAGCTCTTGATTTAACCAAGCTGAAAAAAGATAAAGATAACGATGCCATAAAAGACCTAACTCGCAAACTCAGTGGCAAAGCCTTCTTTCAAATCAACGTAGAAGGACTTGCCAAACAGGCAAAACTCATCACTAAGATGGAATTGGAAGGTCTGCCGATAGGAGAATTGGTGGAGAGTATTTCTCCGGAATCGGCACCCTATCTAGCCCTGGCTGGTGTTACCCGCGAAACCAAAGTAAAGGGACATATCGAGAGCCATCCCGGGCGAAAACTGAAAATCAATAGCGGACAGATATCGGTGCCGGACTCGCTGATTAAGCTAGAAGGCGAGCTCGACCTCTTGCGAGACGAAATGGATCTGAAGTTCAACCTTGATCAGCTCTCCCTCAAAAAAGTTTGGACCAAGGCGCTTGACTCAAAAGAGACTGTTAAGTTTTTGACCTCGCATCTAGAAGGCAAAGCCCCCAAAGATCTGCTGGTGGAAGGATTGATTAAGGCAAACGGCACTGTCCGCAAGATGCGCAGTCGTTCCTA
Organism: Obscuribacter phosphatis (SeqCode); assembly: GCA_017303615.1. Classification (GTDB taxonomy): domain Bacteria; phylum Cyanobacteriota; class Vampirovibrionia; order Obscuribacterales; family Obscuribacteraceae; genus Obscuribacter; species Obscuribacter phosphatis_A. Next base: position 5,493 of record JAFLCK010000017.1, on the reverse strand, counting down.
TCCAGAGATGACAATGACCACTGAGCTTAAGGGCGGTTCCTTTGGGGCAAAAGATCGCAGCCTGACCACTAGCGATATACTCGGCAAACTTGACCTGAAAGACGGCAATCTTGCGCTCAAGTCTATCGAAGGCAAATTCGGCAAAACCGGCAGATTCACTCTCACCGGTAATATCAAGAATGTGCTCGGCGCCCTGCCCCAGTCAGACATTTCCTTTTATGGAAACAATATCGAATTCGATAATTTAGGCAAGGTCATGTCTCTCTTTGGATTTGCCTTTCCGGCAATTACCGAAGGCCATTTGACTGGTCGAGTCAAAGAGCTTTCGATCAAGATCTCAGGCAATCCCAAAAAGCCCCAAGTCTTTCTCAGCGCCGCGCCCGAGGACATTTCCTACCAACCGCCAGGTCTAAGCCGCTCACTAAATGCCGTGTCCGGTTCAATCGTCTTTGCTAACGACAAAATCACTCTTTCCGATGTAGATATTGTGACGCATGGTATGAAGCTGACCACTTCGCTCACTATTTCAGACTTAAGCGGCAAGGCGGGCTTATCTAACTTGCATCTCAAGTCGGATGGTATCGATATAGCCGATATAGACTATTACCTGACCTCTCCAGTTTTGCCTGCGCCGCTAAGAAAGCAATACCGCGATTTTCTCAATGTTTACAAGATCAAGAATCTGCATGGACGAATCTACGGCGACTTGGTTGTGGAACCAAGAGACCGCGGCGATGCCGATATTGAAGGTGTAATCGGCTGCTATTCCGTAGGCGCCTTGGTCGGTCAAAAGAACGAACTAGAGCTGCCTCTAGAGAAAATTGCCGGTATCATTGCCGCATCGGGCAACGAACTACTAATTCAAGATCTTTCCGGCAGCATCCGTTCATCAGAGTTCCAGTTAAACGGTACGGTCAAAGATTATAAATCGAAAACACCCAGCTGGAAGACCGACCTGAGACTGACATTTGCTCCAAATGAGTTTTTAGACTTGGTTCCGCACATCACAAAAAGCCTTACCTCAGGCAAGATGGAAGTGCTTTCAAAAGGTCCGCTGCTGATCAAAGCCCAGGTACAGGGTAATCCTGAGAACAACAGCATGATTTTCAACTGCCATGCAGATGCCAATAACGATCTGAGAATTTCCACACCGCTTTTCACCATAAACCAACCCAAAGGAGACGAACTGAACCTCGACGGTTCAGTCAGTCTAGACAAGAACGGCATGACTTTGCATAGCACAAACTTGTTGGTCGGTGAAGCCGGACTTAAGGCACAAGGCGGCTATAGGTGGATCGACGACTCAATCAATCTCACTGTTTTGTCACCAAACCCGGTACCAGCCAAGACAATTATTGGACTAGTCGACCCAAATCTCAATACAGCCAATATGCTTGGCACCATTGATGGTTCTATTGCCGTAGAGGGAACAATCAGACAACCTAAGCTGAGCGGCAAACTATCATTAGATAGAGTCGGCAATAAAGACTATGAAATTTATGACGTCAACGGCACCATAGCCACCGAGAACATCTCGGCAGTGAAGAACTCACCAGATGCAATCTCTGTTGCCCGCGTGGACATAGACCGTCTAAGATATCGCAAGCTGCGCGTCAATGACATCGGTGGCGTAGTCGAGGTGCTAAGCGCCGGCACAACCGGCAAAGACGGCACAACCAATCCGCCCAAAATTCATTTAAAAGATGTGACTGCCCGTGCCGCAGGTGGGCACATCAAGATGGACGGCTCATTCGATCTAGCTAGAAATGCCACCGCATTCAATGCTTACCTTTCTAAGATTCACATGGAAGAGATAGTGGACCGCGTCTTTGATGCACCAGACGAAATGACCGGTGCACTAGACGGTGAATTGCACCTAACCACGCGAGGAACAAGCGACAAAGAAATGCTGACAAATCTGGAAGGCACCGGCAGCATAAATATAGAAAAGGGAATCGTTGCTCGCTTTGGTCAGCTGCAGACGAAGTTGACACAAGCAAACTTGCTATCGCAAGGGATATTAGGTTTCAATCTCAACAATCTTTTGCAGTCGGTGGCGCCGGTGCGGAGCGGAGAGTTTAATGAACTCACTAGCCGCTTCCATATTTATAAAGGCGCCTTAGCCCTCAAGGAATTGCGCTTCTCTGGTGACGATCTGCGTCTATGGGGAGCAGGGGCGGCTGACTTGACAGAAAACACAGTAGACATCGAGATTGCAGGCACTCTGCCGCGCGTCACCGAGAGTTTTCTGGGCGGCACTCTTGGTAGACTCAGTAGAAATATCACCGTATCCGGTATCTTGAGTAAAGTCACCTTTGGTGCCCTGGAAAACCTTCCATCGCTACCAATTATCGGAGACATTGCGTCAGATAAACCAAGAGCTTTCAGCTTCAAGGTTCAGGCACCGGCTCAAGACGCCAAACAGATTGCCAAATCTATCGAGAAGTCTTTCCGCTTTCTACCGAACAAACAGGCAGCCAGCGCCCACCCCGTTCCTGGTCTCTAGCAGGCACCACCGGCAATATCTCCCCCTTGCTATTGAGGGAGATATGTGTACTATATATTCATGATTCAGAAACCGAATAGTTTTCAAGGGCTGCCGCAAGGCAGCTCAAACAAGCTTCCGCAGACTAGCCTGCCGCAGCATCTCAAAGTTGCGGCGCAACCAAGTATCACAAACGACAAGCAATCTTTATCAGCAACAGGCAAGCAAGCTAAGAGTCGAGTTCAAGAGAGTGCCACCTCAAATAAGGCATCATTGAGGAGATGGTTGAAGCCCTATCTGCTCTATGTCAAATCAGAAAGATCTTTGTCCGAAAATACACTCTGGGCGTATAGCAGAGATCTCGAAGCCTTCTGCCTTTGGTTCGAAAGCGACAATATCAACGTCGGCAAAGAATTACCTTCACGTGGAGACGTCACTCGCTTTCTTGCAATACTCAAGAGAGAAGGCCAAGCGACCGCTAGCCTGGCAAGAAAGCTAGCTAGCTTGAGAGGCTGGTTTGCTTGGTTGGTTACCACCGGCAGAACAAGCGAAGATCCTCTTGAAACCTTTGAGTCGCCGCATAAACAGAAGAAGCTTCCGCAAGTGCTGACCACGCAAGAAATGCAATGCTTGATCGAAGCGGCAGTTGAATCAAGAGACAAAGCCATATTGGAACTTCTCTATGGAGCAGGGCTGCGAGTATCTGAACTTGTCGGACTTCGGGTCAAGGATCTCAATTTAAAGCAAAATTATGTGCACTGCTTAGGTAAAGGCAATAAAGAACGGATTGTTCCTATAGGTATGGAAGCCATAAGGGCTCTCAACGAGCACTTACGAGCTAGAAAGGAAAAGCAAGGGGGTCAAGCCCCTCCAAAGAACAAAGTGGGAAGGCCCAGAAGAAAATCAACCAAACCAAGCAAAGGAAACACAGAAGAATTCTTATTCATCGATGGCGAGGGAAAGCAGCTTTCCAGACTAATAGTATGGCAACTTATAAAGAGGCTGGCACTAAAGGCAGGCATCAAAAAGGATATTTCGCCTCACACGCTAAGACACAGCTTTGCTACGCATTTGCTTGAAAATGGAGCGGACTTGAGAGCGGTGCAGGAACTTCTTGGACACTCAAATCTAGTGACAACCCAGTTATATACCCACGTTTCAAGAGCCCATCTTAAGACTGCATATCAACAAGCACAAATGGGCTTTGCGACACATCTGCCAGAGACCTCCGAGGCAATTAATTAATCAATCGGCGAGAGGCTCGTAAACACTCAAAAATTCAAGGCTTGCGGGTGATTGAAAACCTTAAACCGATATCGGTCAAAGGTTTTTAATCACAAACTCTTGAACTTTTTCACGCCAAATTACGTCTTCTTATAAGAGGGACGAGAGGCTTGAAAAAATGAAGCAGAAAAGAATCATCGAGCAAGCTGCAATAAATAACAGGTTTGCAGACAAGGAAGAGAGAGCTAGATTCAAAAGAGTCTGGCTAGACTTCAAGACGAATTTCCCAAATGATAAAGCTTGCTGGAATGACCTAGTCAATCAGCTGCAAAAGGACGATCTGCTTTACTGTAGAAACTGCTATGGGACAGACCTAAAGTTTGCTATATCCAAAAGAAAATACAGCTGCCCTCTATGTAAGATAGACGGAAGCATAACGTCCAATACTTTCTTCTCGAGAGTGCGCAAACTATGGGCTTGGTATGCAGCAATTTGGCTCGCAGATCACAGCATTATCATAAATTCCTGCTTTCTTGCAGATATCACCGGTATTGCCAGTTCCTCCGCTCAACATATAAATAAGAGCATTATGTGCGTGCTTGCCGAAACACGAACGAGTAAAACTTGTGAGGTTTCGTCAATTCACTTCTTCGATATAATTAGAAAAAGAAGCATACTAACTTCAAAGCTCTGCAAGCCAATCTCGGAAGAAATCGAAATCTACGACAAGAGGAAAGCTAAAGAAGAGAAAGCCTCTAATTCAAATAAAGCAGAAATGCAAGACAGCTATACACAGAGCAACGACATCAAAAACTCTGGCGCCAACTGTCAGGAACCCGCCTCAAAGAAAAACGCAACGAAAAGTCGTGGTGCTAGTAAGAGAGAGGCTGCGTCGAAAAAGGATAAAAAGACTATCCACGGCGAACAGCTATCTCCGGATGGGCGCCTTATTCTCAACCTGCTCAAGAGAAAGGATATGTCCATCGAAGATCTTCCCAAGAAAACGAGATGGGATGTATCTCGTCTTAACGTCGCGCTCTCCCTTCTGGAGCTTCTTGGAAGAATCCAGATACTGGCTGGCGGCAACGGGTCGATGATGAGCAGTCAGACTCTGTTTAATGAGACTTGCGCGAATAAAAATCAAGATGAACGAAGAGACTGTAAGCTTTCTAGTTTCTTCCATGCAAACAAGTTTCACAGCTGCCTGATTGAAAAATGCGCTGGAAGAACTTCAGAGGCGCGAGCCAAAAGTTTAATCGCGCATGTAACAAGCTTCAAAGTCGGCATCAAACGCATTTTTGGAGGAGTAAGTCGCAAGTATCTTCAACTTTATCTCTCTTTGATAAAGTGCGAGACCATTCTACAAAGTGAAAGGGGGCGGAGCGAAGACAACACCTTACTTAAGTTGTGCTTGGAAAGGAGCTATGTTGGCTCAAAACACATAAAGGCTGTCAATAGCCCTGAGTTGCTGTCTGCGGCTTTCTCAAAGCCACAAAAAGCAGCCTAGGAATTAATGCTTCCAATCAAGAGATATTGAGTGCAAAAATAAACGAACCTAACAGATAAACAAGACTACACGCTCTCTTTTAGCTAAGTGTTTGCCGTGCCAAGAATTTTTGCCATGCCTCTGTTCTGAATGCCAATTCGCTCATGCTCCTTGAATGATAAGCAAAGCAGAGTTGGAATCAGCAGCACGTTTATCTAGTTCCAGTTCAGTTAGAGCGCGAATCAATTGATCAAGCGAAACATCCTTTGCCTCAATCAAATCATGGGCTGGAAGCTTC